>NZ_BAVS01000088.1 GCF_000521485.1 Gracilibacillus boraciitolerans JCM 21714
AGAAACGGTTCACTATTGGTATGAAGATCATCGAACGGGGAAACGAATCGATAAGAAGATAAGTGTGTATCAATTTATATATGAAATGCTTCAACATATACCACCGAAGCATTTTCGTATGGTAGGCCGATATGGCTTGTACAGTAGAAGGTCTTATCAGAAGGCAAAAGATGTTCTTTGCCTATACACATTTATGAGAACCAAACAAATCACCTTATTATTAGAAAATAAAAGAAAGAAGAAAACGTATCGTCAACGTATGATAGAATCGTTTGAAAAGGATCCGTTTCAATGTCCACATTGTCATCAGGAGATGGAGTTAATAGGAATATGGCATGCGGATTATGGATGGATATATCATTATATGGAAGATATAGAAAAGGAGCGATGTAGAAAATATGGGATACCCTTTCGACGGAAAAAAATCGGATGATGGCATGGAATGGCTAGGTGATGATCCATTAGGATTAAATGAAAAAGAAGTACTCCTCTTGTTTCAATGCCTGGACTGCAAGAAAACTGATGACGTACCTGAATTTATCGTTGGTGAATTCAGTGTGGATTTAAATGAGGGAGAAGAAGTAGAATTACATTGCCCCCCACTGTAATGGCACTATGATAGAAGCGAGAAACGTCCC
>NZ_BAVS01000087.1 GCF_000521485.1 Gracilibacillus boraciitolerans JCM 21714
GGGGGGGTTATTTTGTTCAAATTCCTCCAGTATGATTACTGTACTTTCCTGAAGTAATATGCTAAATTTTTTGCATATTATAAGGGGAGAGTTTTTTATGATCATTTTACATGATTTTAAAATTAATATTGAAGATTACGAAGCAAAGGGGAAAGAAAATGACTTCCCGTTATTGGAGGATTGTCCTAAATGCAGAAGCCTTGCTCAAGGAAACGTGCATAGAAACGGATATTATTGGCGATACGGAATAAATGAGGAGAGCGAATGGTACATTCCTATATGTCGTTTTAGATGTTTGATTTGTAAAGTAACGATCTCTATTTTACCAAGTTTTCTCATTCCTTATTTTCAACATACAGTGGATACCATGGTGGGAAGATTAAGTAAGATTTTAAATGGTGAGGAAGTAAAAGGAAGTCGTCAACAACTGGCACAACATTTGAACCGATTTTATGAAAGGATTCATTGGATACATAGCTTTTTTATAGACCTTGGGTACAAGTTGGGGTTTTCAAAAGATATAAAAAAAGAAGCCCAAAAATACGTGATAATGATCCAGGATTTTGGCGAATCACCCTCCTTCGTTCGAAGGAGTTGGGGGTCATTTATCATCCTATTTTATGGGCAAGTTAATTCTACCATATTTATCGAG
>NZ_BAVS01000086.1 GCF_000521485.1 Gracilibacillus boraciitolerans JCM 21714
ATTAATGGTTTTAAAACCACAGGCTATGCCTGTGTGAGAATTCAACTTGTAGAGTTGTAACAGAAAAAATCTCCTTTCGGTATAATAGAGTTGGCCGTCAAACCGACTCTATATAACGAAAGGAGATCTACTCATGTCGAGTGACAATAGTTTATCACACACCCGATGGAATTGTAAGTATCACATAGTCTTTATACCCAAGTATAGAAGGAAAGTAATATATGGGAAGTTAAGAAGAGACATCGGGGGGGTGATATTAAGACGATTATGTGAGATGAAAGATGTAGAAATTATCGAGGCTCATGCCATGCCAGACCATATCCATATGTTGGTGAAGATTCCACCAAAGATGTCAGTATCATACTTTATGGGGGTACTTAAAAGGTAAGAGCTCTTTAATGATCCACGATAGACATGCAAATCTAAAGTATAACCATGGGAACCGCACTTTTTGGGCTAAAGGTTACTATGTGAGTACGGTAGGGCTGAATCAAAAAACTGTGGCAAAATACATTCGAGAACAGGAATCAGAGGATAGACTACGAGACAACATGAGTAAACGTGAATACGTCGATCCATTTAAAAAATAGGTAGGAAGATAAACGGTTGACGGTCAATTTCGAAGCCCCCCCTTTAGGGGCCTCGTTGGTAAAGTGCCCTTATAGGGCGAAACTAAAACCGCCCGTTTTACGGGCGGATAGTTATT
>NZ_BAVS01000085.1 GCF_000521485.1 Gracilibacillus boraciitolerans JCM 21714
ATACTATTAATTCGGTTTCTCCCCGTGGAAACGAAACTTGATAAATCATTATTTACATCGATAATAATTCTAGCTGTCGATGCTTTATCATCTACTACATTTGAAAAGCTCGGTGGTGTTGCACTCGTAATATCGCTCACACCATTAATTGTCTGTTTAACATCTGATGAAAGGTTAACCAGCTCCATAAACTCTTCTTGTATAAGCTCATCTTGTTCATCTAAATAATTACTCTTTATAATTGCATCTTCGCTACTGTCCACCTCTGACAAAAACTTATTGATATGATTATCGACATTATCTATAAGGTCAATCATCAAATTTTCAAAATTACTTAACATTTCAATGTGAAAAGAATTCAGACTTTCTTTTGCTTTATCAGCCGATTCACCTTTAAAGGAATCCATATTAATAACCGAATTAACTTTCGATTTTACATTGTCAAGTTGAGACAACAACCGATTAACATATGCATAAAAATCATCAGCAAATTCGATTACTTCAGAAAGATCTACTCTATTTGCCATTCTATTAACCTCCTTTCTTTAACGTATCATTTGAGGACCCATACTGTTTTCACTTAAGCGAGCCAGATTTTCATCTGTTTCTCTAAGGTCCTCACCAGTATTTTCTAATCTTACAATATCTTTTTCTATCACTGTCTTATATTGTTCTAGTAATTCTGAAGCCTCTATCACCTGCTCCAAATCCTTAGTAAATGG
>NZ_BAVS01000084.1 GCF_000521485.1 Gracilibacillus boraciitolerans JCM 21714
CCATCATAAGATTCTATTCGATATTCAGCTATGGCTGGTCTCGCTAAATATCTTCCTATATACTTCGTTACACCCTTGGCGTTTTTTATTTTCTTTTCCGCATTCACATAAAAGCCATGAGGATAACGGTGATACAGTTCATTTACCAGTTCCATCATTTTTTTGTCATGTGGAAACCATTTTTTCATCAGATCTAAAACGACTTTCTGCCAAGATTTCCGTAAATAATCATACGGAATATAACCACTAGCGACCCACTCATTTTGATTGTCTAATGCGCCTTCTGTTACTAAGGCATGGATATGAGGATTAAACTTTAAGTCTCTTCCAAATGTATGAATCACCGTGATAATACCAGCTCGCATACCTCTCTTTTTACTTCGCTTCGTATAATGATATTGAAAAACTTCCGCCACGAGCTTACTTAATTCATTTAGTTTTTTGCGATCTTCATAGAATACGTTTCGTAATTCCTGCGGAATGGTGAATACCATATGACGATGCGGAACATCGAAAATCATTTCCTGTTGTTTTTCTGCCCAGTCATCTGTGTATTTTTTTCCACATCGGTGGCAGAATCTACTTTTACATGTAAAACAAACAAATCTTGCGACACATCGCCATCACATCCTAGACATTCATATCGCGCATATCCGAGATCCATTGAACCACAGCGCATTGTTTTTTCTACAGCTTCTTTGATATCAGCCCGATAAGTCTCTGGAAAAGATCTAGCATTCAATTCCCAAAATCCAAGAAAGTGCTCTTTTAAAATTTG
>NZ_BAVS01000083.1 GCF_000521485.1 Gracilibacillus boraciitolerans JCM 21714
AACCGTAGAATTCTTCATCTTGCATCGCCGGTTCATATATGACAACTTCTGCACCTTTTGCTTTAATCCGCTTCATGACATCTTGAATGGCGGATTGTCTAAAGTTATCGGAGTTTGTTTTCATCGTTAAACGGAAGATGCCTACCACCTTAGGATTTTTAGCAAGAATCGCATTTGCAATATGGTCTTTACGAGTTCTATTCGCATCCACGATCGCAGCCATAATATTGTTTGGTACATCCTCATAGTTTGCCAGTAATTGTTTGGTGTCTTACGGTAAACAATAGCCGCCATAACCGAAGGATGGATTGTTGTAGTGCATACCAATTCGTGGATCTAATCCGATTCCTTCAATGATCTGTTTCGCATCCAATCCTCGTACTTCCGCATAGGAATCTAATTCGTTGAAAAAGGAGACCCGCATCGCAAGATAGGTGTTGGCAAATAATTTGATCGCTTCTGCCTCTGTGGAATCCGTAAAAAGAATATCAATATCCTCTTTGATAGCACCCTCAGCCAACAAGTCTGCAAATACTTGCGCGCGCTCGGAACTTTCTCCAACCACAATTCGGGATGGATATAAATTATCATATAACGCTCTGCCCTCACGCAAGAATTCTGGGGGGGAGAAAATAATCTTATCCGTATTATATTTTTTTCTAAGTTCTAACGTATGACCTACCGGAATCGTTGATTTAATCACCATGACGGCATTTGGATTGATATCTAATACCGTTTCAATAACCGTTTCGACACTGCTTGTATCAAAGTAGTTTTTATCGGGATCATAGTTCGTTGGTGTCGCAATAA
>NZ_BAVS01000082.1 GCF_000521485.1 Gracilibacillus boraciitolerans JCM 21714
TACACTCATCTCCACATATATTTTTCCGGAATGTGTTTTTTATATTCTACAAATACAGGAGTTCGCTGTTCTAGTTCATTACGATTGAGATAATCTACTAATTCCCAATATTTCACTTGAGATTGTTCATTAAAATCCTCCGTTACCCTTGTCATTACCATTGGAGTGATAGTAAAATAACTGCGAAAAAGCATTTTTTCTTTTATCTCTACTTTCAATGAATCTTCTTCTATAGGCAAAAAGATTTCTACTACCATTTCTTCCGCTGTTGGATCACTCAAAATAGAAAAAAACATGTCCCCCTGTAGGATGATAATTGTTTTTTCCAAAATAGTAGTGAAATCTTCTATGGCCATTTCTAAATCTTCCGGTTTAAAATGATAATACTTAGAAACCACATTACGATGAGCGATTTGATGCCCTAACATCATGTCAAATCGCCTCTATTTTGTACAGGTATGTATAGGTCAATAATTATATCTCCATAAACCTCTAATAGTACCATATAAAATGTATCATCTAGCTTAATATTACTTTCAGCCGCATAATCTTCTAGTTTTTCTTTGGCAGCATAGAAATCTATTTCCTGATCGGCTTGACGCATAACCAAAGCCTCTTCTACAAAAAAGTCTCTCACAAAGTGAAAATCGGTTTCGTTTTCTAAGCTTACTGCTCCATTTATCGGCATATAGTAAGTGAAATCTCCATACTTTTCCTCATTTTTAGTTGGGGATACTGAGAAAAATATAGGTCCATTCTGATAAATACCTTCTGTTATAATGAGGTCCTCTAATACATAAACTCCATCTTGCCATTGTTCTCTCAATTGAGTAGTTTCATGTACTAATAGATGATCAAATTGAATCGCTCTTTTTTCTATTTTCATTTATTCTCACTCCAATCTATCTGTAGTTCGATGTCTAAAATATGCTTCTAGTTTTTCTTCAGGTATCCTGTTACCTTTTTCGTCTCTTACTGGATTTAATCTACCATTTTTATCGAAATTAAAACTATCAAATCGAAACTTGCAATAAAGGATGACTAGTTGTTC
>NZ_BAVS01000081.1 GCF_000521485.1 Gracilibacillus boraciitolerans JCM 21714
TCTTTTATGTATGGTTTGTTTGATTCTTGTCTGCAATTCTTATCTAGTTTTTAGGGTATATTAAAAAAACTAAAAAAAACTCTTGCATTTATAATGTAAAGTGAGTTATAATATATCTTGTCCTTGAAAAAAGAGTCTAGTAACGATAGCGGAGAGGTCACACCTGTTCCCATGCCGAACACAGTAGTTAAGCTCTCCAGCGCCCATGGTAGTTGGGGGGGCTCGCGCCCCCCCTGCGAGAGTAGGACGTTGCTAGGCGTACATCGGAGGATTAGCTCAGCTGGGAGAGCACTTGCCTTACAAGCAAGGGGGGGTCGCAGGTTCGAGCCCTGCATCCTCCACCATTTAAGCCGGTCTAGCTCAATTGGTAGAGCAACTGACTTGTAATCAGTAGGTTGGGGGGGGTTCAAGTCCTCTGGCCGGCACCACTTGGAGCCATTAGCTCAGTTGGTAGAGCATCTGACTTTTAATCAGAGGGTCGCAGGTTCAAATCCTGCATGGCTCACCATTATTATAGCGGGTGTGGCGGAATTGGCAGACGCGCTAGACTTAGGATCTAGTGTCTATCGACGTGGGGGGTTCAAGTCCCTCCACCCGCACCATACAATTTTATGATTTAGCGGAAGTAGTTCAGTGGTAGAACATCACCTTGCCAAGGTGGGGGGGTCGCGGGTTCGAATCCCGTCTTCCGCTCCAGAATCTTAATCATTTTGTTTGCCAGATGATTAAAGTGTTATTTCTTTCTGTGCCGGGGGGGTGGCGGAATTGGCAGACGCACAGGACTTAAAATCCTGCGGTGGGTTTCCACCGTGCCGGTTCGAGTCCGGCCCTCGGCACCATCTAGCGCCCGTAGCTCAATTGGATAGAGCGTTTGACTACGGATCAAGAGGTTAGGGGGGGTTCAACTCCTCTCGGGCGCACCATTACGGGAAGTAGCTCAGCTTGGTAGAGCACTTGGTTTGGGACCAAGGGGGGGTCGCAGGTTCGAATCCTGTCTTCCCGACCATTTTACAACTTTATTCTGGGGCCTTAGCTCAGCTGGGAGAGCGCCTGCTTTGCACGCAGGAGGTCAGCGGTTCGATCCCGCTAGGCTCCACCAATATTA
>NZ_BAVS01000080.1 GCF_000521485.1 Gracilibacillus boraciitolerans JCM 21714
TTTTTAAAATTGGTATCTGTACTTATTTAATTTGGATTTCTTGTATTCGCTCAAGAACTTGCCAGAAAAAAGCTTGATAAACAAAACTCGAAGCTAATTTAAAGTAGGCAGACCTCCCGGTCTTTACTAATTTACTAGCTACTTTAATTATTCGCATACGTATTGTTTGAATTTGCATGTTTTTTTGATGCGTTGGAAAACAAAGTGTTCGCATCCAATTGACTAAGTTGTATGCAAGTAAACTTAATATCATACGGGATTCATTTACTTGAAACGAATGACTACACATGCGATCAAAGTTAAATCCATTCTTTGCTTCTTTTATGAAATTTTCCATTGTACCGCGTTTTTGATAAGAATGTACAATGGCTTCGGGAGTGAAAGCATCTCCAAGATTGGTAACGAAGAATGTATGTGTGAAAAATAATTCTCCTGCTGGTCGTTCAGAACGAATAATTACTTTTCTTGGTTTTGACCAGGATTTTGCTTGGTATTCCGTCTCATCGATCAAACACTCTGACTCTGTTAAATCAGAAGAGATGTGACTTGGATGGTATTCATCTGCAAGGCGCTGTAAATTACGATTTGATTTTAAACGAATGACGTAATATACAGACTCTTTCTCACATAACTTATAAAGTTGCGGAACTGCAAAGCCGCTATCACCTCTTAAGAGTGCGGTTGTTTCAGGAAACGTATCATTATAGTGGTTAATCAATGGTTCAATGAAATCCACAACACCATTTGAGGTATAAACATTTCCTGGTCTTAATTTTGCTTTCAAAAAGTCTCCAGTTATGCCATCGAATGCAACTAATGGATGGAACCCGACGGTTCCATAATGGGTATTATAAGCTGTAGATTCTTGTTCTCCATAAGTATCCGCATGTGTGGAGTCTAAATCAAAAATAATAGCATCAGACTTTCTGAATCGATGGACTTTATCAACTAAACATTGATTACCTAGAAGTAAATGATCAATAGACTGTTCATCAAAACGAGAATAGAATCGAGAAAGTGATGGCTGGGAAGCCAATGAATCTACTCCGATAAGCTTAGTGAAAATAGGATCACTAGTTAATTGGTCAGATGCATCATCTTCAGAATAACCAGCGATGATTTGATATATTTTTTGACGTAATATGTTTTGGTTAGTGTGAAAAACAAATTTCCGATCGTCTTGGAGCGTTAAGTGATCAGATAATACTTTAGAGAATCCTAATTGTTCATCAAATTCTCTGAAGAGTAATTCACCAGTGTCTGAGGAAAGTTCTCCTCCATCATTCGATAATTTAATTTTACGATTGAAAAATAATGATTTTTGAGTTAAAGTAGCCATTATAAGAACCCTTTCTGTTGGTTATTTGG
>NZ_BAVS01000079.1 GCF_000521485.1 Gracilibacillus boraciitolerans JCM 21714
AGAAAAGTCTGAAATAAATCACTAACTTCTGCTTGAAAATAAGAAAGCATGGCAAATAAGCATCACAGATGACTTTTTAAAAATTCTATGCAATTGGTTTAGACAAATTAAGGTAATGCCTTATCTGGTATCACAATACGAAATCCATGAGATTTAGCTAATAATATGGCCTGTTCTACCGTGATTTCACGGCTTACTGTAAGAACGTCTGCTTTCTGATATAGCTCAGGGTTATATGGTTTCTTTTTCTTTAAAATGTGATAGATTGCAGTTAACAACATTCGTGCGATAGCGATAATGGCACGTTTGTGACCGCGGCGTTTTTTGAGTCTTAAATAGCGGTTTCGGATTTCGGGATGCTTATCGCTTTTGACTACAGCCGTAGCACACTGTACCAAAAGGGGGGTTTGATATATACCCCCCCTGCTCTTGAAACCCTTACTGACTTTTTCTTGCCGGCACTTTCGTTATTCGTAGGTGTTAGCCCTGCCCAGGAACATAAATGTTTAGCTGTCGGAAACACGTCCATATCGGCACCTATTTCTGAAACCACGGCAATGGCTGAAAAGGTGTTTTTAAAAGACGGAACAGTTAAGATCAAATTAATTTCTTCTGTGTAGGGTTTGGCAAGAGAAAGTATTAATTTTTCAAGGTCGGATTTCCGTGCCTTGAGATTATCATAGTGCTGCTTAATAACAGCTAGTTTTCCAGCTTGTTCCGGTGTAATAAAACCATCGATGGAAAGCTCTAGATCTGGAATTTTATTTTTCATTGAACCATGTATGAGTGGTTCGATATCAAAATCCGTATCAGCTGGATTTTCCAGTATTTTCTCTATGATATTCATCGAACTTTTTCCAAAGGTATCGGAGACAACAGATCCAATTTGAATGTTAGAAACCGTTAAGCTGTTCTGAAACCGATTTTTTTTCACTAGAAGTAAAATTAGTCAGTTTAAAACGATAGCGCATAAGGTCTCGTAACTGCCGAATCGCGAGAGGAGGCATAAAGCTTCCAGCTACCAGATCATGTTTGAATAAATCGGCGATCCACTTAGCATCTTTTTTGTCCGTTTTTTTACCACGGATAGCTTTCACATATTTAGGATGTGCAAGTGTGATGTTACAGGAATCCTCTAATACATTGAACACGGGAATCCAGTATTTCCCGGTAGATTCCATACAGACATCTTTACAGTCGTTTTCACAAAGCCATTGTGACAGCTCTCTTAACCCTTTGGTGAAGGTAGAAAAGCGATGGCGTTTGTAAGTAGTAACGCCTTTATTCGTTGAAGCAATACACGTAACAACAAAGGTTTTGTGGACATCAATTCCACAACAAATGGGATAAACAATTTTTAAGCTCATAAAAGAATCTCCTTTCTAGAATATATAGGGATGAGTAGCATTGACTGATGGCCTAGCAATAAACGAGTAATGTTTATACAAAGATAAGTCTGCGTGCTCGAGGTCACACTTATTTGTGCATGAAAAGGCAATCTACACATATAAAAATGCGGTCATTCCGCAACGGAATGGCCCACTCACCTCCACGTGATTTGTAGTTAACTGAGCATCCCTATAAGTCTAGAATAATAAAAATAACGCTCAGCGCAATAG
>NZ_BAVS01000078.1 GCF_000521485.1 Gracilibacillus boraciitolerans JCM 21714
TGATGATTTATTATCGCAAATTAGATCCTTGCTGAATAAAGCCGCTAATCAACCGGATGGAGGAAAGTTAGTTACTTCGAATTGGATATTGGATAAATCTGAGGTAATATCCGTAGGACTTGGTACTTTAGGTCAGAGCAGAACATTCTATCTGGAGGAAAAATGAAAAAAGCTGGTTCCAATGGACTCCTTACTACTGAAGAAGCCCTTGATCATAAAAATAATAAGCCATCTTATCGTGTAAGAGCCAATCGGGATGCCTTGAAGGCTTTAGGTGTAGAACCTGATAATAAAGCTGGAAGTCAATTAAATCATCGATTACCGAAGAATGGAAGAGTTTGGAGTGATGCTCACTATGAACGAGCTAATAATAATCAAGCGATATTAAGAGCAGCAGATAAGCGGGGAAATACGAACTGGACTTCAACAGGGCAAAGAGCGTTGAATATGCACCCAGAAATGAAATATTGGAGAAATGAAATTGATTTAAAACATGTCGGGTCTTCTACGGCCAAGGGTGTTGGAACAGGGATTGTAAGTGGCTTTAAAGATACAGGTACATGGTTAAAAGATTCTGTAAACATGAAAGAAAATTTTAAAACAAAAATAGGTGGTTTAAATTACGTATCTAAATCCCTAGGTGTAGCTGGTATGGGATTAAGCTATTATAGCAATTATAATGCTGCAGAAAAAGATGGTTTAAATGGTAAAGAAGCTCATTTAAGAGCGACCCAAGATACTGCCATTGATACAGCTGTAGGGGGGGGAGCTGTGCAGACTGCTCTTACTGTTGGTTTTACAGCAGCAATCCCAATCCCAGGTGTAGGTACAGCTGTTGGTGCGATTGCCGGTATTGCAGTAAATGGTCTGTTAAATAAAAAATGGGGGGAAAGAAAAGAAATCAGCAATGGATGTTATAAAAGGCTGGTTTCATTAAGGAGGATATAATGCTATTACAAAATTTATCAGAAAAAGATTACTTAGTTTTAAGAGGACCGTTTGTTTCGAAAAGGCAAAGTCCTAAGAGTTTAGGAGCCAATTTAGTATTGTTGATAATACTTCAAGCTTTTTTGTTATGCTTAGAGTATTTTATTAATGGTTTTTCAAAAATATCAATTACTAGCACAATTATTCAAATTCATCTTATATACTCTTGTTTGTTAGGAGGGATAGGATTAATATTTGCTTTATCTTTAGTTTATATGCGAGCTCAACGGTTGCAATACTTAATAAGTATTTTAGTAACGCAGAATTTGGGAAGTATAACTTTTTTTATATTTGCTTTGCTAACAATTGCATCAGAAATGTCCTATAATCCACAACTATTTTTAAATTTCACATCAATAACTATTTTAATTGGTGTTTTAATTTTTACTATTACATCCTTCCGATTCCTATATCTTTTAAAAAAAGGTAATTATCGAAAAGGAGGAGCTAAGGATCAACAAAGAATGAAATGGGAATCAAAATCTCTATTACCAATTGTACTCCCTATAGGATTGGGGGGGATAACTTTTATTATCCAATTTATAATGAGAAATTTTGAGTTATTAGGACTTGATAGTCTTTTCTTAATAATGATTTGTCTATTTCTTGTTTATATTATGATTTTTATATTGCCA
>NZ_BAVS01000077.1 GCF_000521485.1 Gracilibacillus boraciitolerans JCM 21714
AACTCAACTTTCGCATCTAAAAATCATTAACTAGCCCTTGATGTAACGGGTATCTTTCTAAGAAAACCATCAAAATTACAACAAAAAAACATCCCTTTTTGGTAAAATGTAGTCACCACAACTCACAACCAAAGAAAGGGATGTCTTATGGCTACTATTTTACCAAATTCTCAATCGAAAAACGAGACTGATTCTTATATTTCACGCTTTTTCAAGGACAATAAAATTGGTACATTGCTAAATAAGGCGAATGTTCGTAAAGAAGAAGGAATCTCTCCCTTGTTACTGATCCAGTTCATCTTTTCTCTTGTTTTACACGGTAAGAACCTTTATCGAATTCTTGATTCTGGTCGTATTCAAGATGCTCCTGCAAAAGATGCCGTTTATCGTTTGCTCAATAACCCAACCTACAATTGGCGGAAGTTTCTTGTTTTGTTGAGTAAAAATGTGATTGTAACCAAATTATTACATTTGGTTTCGAACAATCGGGAACGCGTCCTTATTTTCGACGATTCGTTGTTTAGCCGAGCACGAAGTAAAGCTGTAGAACTATTAGCACTCGTCCATGATCATACGACGGGAACGTACGTTAAAGGCTTTCGTATGCTTACACTTGGATGGTCAGATGGAAATACTTTTATCCCCCCCCTTGCGTTTTCACTTCTCAGTTCTGAGAAAAAGAAAAATCGCTTCCAAGAGATCAACTCTTCTGTGGATAAGCGTACAGTCGGATATAAGCGCCGTAAAGAGGCACTGAAAAAGTCGACAGAAGCAATGTTTGACCTTTTAGATGAAGTGAATCCGTTACAACTTTGCGCAAGAACATTGCTTTTTGATAGCTGGTTCGCTTTTCCTAAAGTGATTAAACGGGTTGTTTCGGAATATCCACTTCACGTGATTTGTATGCTCAAAAGTATGCACCGCGTATATTACCTGTATGAAGGTGAGAAGTACACACTAAACCAACTCTATAAGAGCGTTCGAAAAAAACGTGGCCGTGCAAAGATTCTTGCTTCCATCGTGGTCAGTTTAGGTGAAAACGCAAAGGGCGATGATATACAAGCACGAATTATATTTGTACGAGATAAAAACCGCTCGAAAAATTGGTTAGCTCTCTTAAGCACGGACCTCGAATTGCCAGAAGAAGAGGTTGTTCGTCTTTATGGAAAGCGCTGGGACATTGAGTGCTTCTTCAAAGTAACCAAATCCCACTTGCGTTTGGCAAAAGAGTTCCAATCACGTAGTTACGATGCGTTAGTAGCCCATACTACGATTGTTTTTACACGTTATATCATGCTTGCGCTTAGTGCTCGCGAAGAAGAGGATCCAAAAACGATTGGTCAACTCTTCTATTTGTGTTGCGATGAAATGGAAGATATCCGTTTTGCTCAAGCTATCATGTTGATCATAGATTTGCTCAAATCCACTCTTTCCCAAGAACCAGTTCTTTCGGAAGTAAGAATACAATCCATAATCGACGAACTATTTAGTCAATTGCCTCAATTTTTAAAGAAAGCTTTTCTTGATGATGATAAAGAAAAAATAACAAAGGCAGCATAATAATTCTTGTTTGATTCTAATTATAGTAAGATTTAAGAGCTATTTTTACTGTGCGAAAGTTGAGTT
>NZ_BAVS01000076.1 GCF_000521485.1 Gracilibacillus boraciitolerans JCM 21714
AAAGGAGCATTCCTGTTATGAAGAAATTTGAGGTTTGAATAAAAAAAGCCTCCTTGGTATGATACGAGGTGTCCAATCGTTGCAACGAAAAAGGACCCTTAATGAATACCCAAGGAGGACTCAAAATGAATTATACGCAAAATGAAAAAATTTCGCAAATTACACCATCCAGCCTTATTGTAGGTATAGACATCGCAAAGGAAAAACACGTGGCAAGAGCACAGGATGATCGAGGAATGGAATTTGGAAAACGACTGATCTTTGAAAATCGAGAACATGGCTTTGAAATGTTATGCGAATGGGTAGTGAAGCATCAAAAGAAACAAGGAAAAAACCACGTTATTTTTGGTGTAGAACCGACGGGTCACTACTGGCTAAGCCTGGCTTATTATTTGAAAGAAAGGGGTTTTGACTTCGTCATTGTCAATCCCATGCATGTGAAAAAATCAAAAGAGTTAGACGATAATTCGCCAACTAAAAATGACACAAAAGATGCGAAAGTGATCGCACAGTTGATAAAAGATGGCAGATACTCGGTACCCAACCTTTTAGAAGGGATTTATGCCGAACTAAGAGAAGGCGTCAAAGTAAGAGATCAACTATCAAAACAACTGATGATCACGGAAGGACGTATACAAAACAATCTACAGCGTTACTTCCCAGAGTTTTTTGATGTATTTAAAGATTGGAGTGGAAAAGCAGCCATATGCAGTTTACGTTGCTTCCCCCCCTTTCCGAGTGATGTCATCCAATTAACAGCAGAAGCAGTACTTGCCCAGTGGAAAACAGAAGTGAAAGCTGGAGTAGGAATAAAACGAGCTCAGCAATTAATAGATAAGGCAAACAAAAGTATTGGTATTCAAGAAGGTCTACGTTTTGCCAAAAGAGAAATACACGACTTATTAGATCAATATATGTTATATCAACAACAGCTAGAAGCGATAGAAGAGGAATTAGAAGAGCTGGTAAAGGAAATACCAGGTGCAGTGGAAATGATTGCGATTAGAGGGATTGGAGCTATGACTGTCGCTGGTTTTTATGCAGAAGTAGGAGATATTCGCCGCTATCGTCATCCACAACAGGTGATTAATATGGCAGGATATACCTTAAAAGAACACAGTTCAGGGAAGCACAAAGGGCAAACGAGAATCACAAAACGAGGGCGCAGTAAATTACGAAAACTCTTATATATGGCGGTTCGACTCTTGTCGCCCATAATCCAACGTTTCAGGCATTACATGAGTATTATACAAATCGAAAAGAACGCCCTTTAAAAAAACAACAATCCTTGATCGCATTATGTGGAAAATTAATACGTGTCTTATTCGTCATTGGTCAACGTCAATGTGAATTTGATGGCAGTAAATTATTACAAGGAATTGCTTCAAAATAGGTAAGAGGATACTTTAAAAACGATTTGAATAAAATACATTTGTTTTCCAATAAAAGAGACAAACACCAAAAATGCAGAGTCGGAGCTTATTTTTTCCATTCGGGCTTTAGACCCAGTAAAGGAGCATATCCGACCTCCACCATGTGGATACGCAGGACGAAGGAATTTGTGGCATTCAACCGGAGAGACATGGGAGGGTGAGCGACCACACGTAAGGTGGAGTTAAAAAGCATGGTCATCACTAACTCGCACACCAAATATATCCAATTTGGCCGTTA
>NZ_BAVS01000075.1 GCF_000521485.1 Gracilibacillus boraciitolerans JCM 21714
GAACTGCTCCCTGTCAAGTAGACAGCGGAAATAAATAAATTGCTTAGGCGATCTTTGTCCTGTATTCCATGGGACTTAGGTCGTTTAATTTTTCCTGGTATCGATGATGATTGTAAAAATAAATGTAATTATTTATGTCTTTAGAAAGCTCTTCAAATGTCTTATACGTATGTAAATAGTATTTCTCACATTTGAGAGTTCCCCCAAAACGATTCCATTGGGGGGCGTTATCAATACATTTTCCTACGCGAGACATACTATGCGTCATTTTTGCTTTATCTAGTTTCTGCTTAAATTGATAGGAAGTGTATTGAAATCCTCGGTCACTATGAAGAAGCGGATGTTCTCCTTCTTTTAACCTAGCGATCGCTAAATCTAACGTTTGGAAAACAAGTAAGTTATTATTTCGATGACTAATAACATAGCTGACAATGGATCCATCATACACATCACGAATTGCACTTAAATAAGCCTTTTGAGACTGACCATATTTGAATTCCGTGACATCTGTTACCCATTTTTCATTTGGCTTCGTTGCTTTAAATTCACGATTCAAGAGGTTTTCCGCCACTTGTTGAGGAACGGAAGGTTTATAACGATACTTCTTCTTTCGTATCACCGACTTTATCCCTGCAACCTTCATCAATCGCTGGATTCGTTTGTGGTTAAATTTCTTTTTAAATTGACGATTCATATTCATTTTCAAACGACGATATCCATAAATACCTTCTACTTCCTCATGAAGGTCCGTCATTGCTTTTATAAGTTCCTTATTTTGAATTTCTCGTTCTGTTGGTAGTCGGTTTACCCATTTATAGTAGGCAGCTCTGGTTACCATCGCAATCTTACAAAGAAGGGTAATCGAAAAATGCTCTTCCTCATGAAGTTCTTGTATCGCTGTATATCTATCTTCATACCTTACTTGATTTATTTTCGCCTCCTTTCGATTTCCTCTAACTTTTTTAAAAATTCATTCTCCGCCCTTAAACGTTCATTTTCCCATTCCATTCGCTTCATTTGTACTTTTATTTTTTCTTCTGGTGACCATTCCGATTCCATTTTCGTTCTTCCGCGATTGTCCTTTAACGCTTCAGCCCCATCTAATTCATATTTTTTAACCCAGTGATATACTTGGTGATAGGAAACCTTATACTTATCAGCTGTTTCTTGATAATTTTTTCCATTTTTCATACAGTAAATAGCTATTTCTTTTCTCTCTTCCCAGGTGGTGGTTCTTCCTTTAGCCATAGAATTTGTTCTCCCTTTTCCTGTGTCTTTTAATTTTCTATGACTATTATACTTTTTAATCCACCCTCTGAGTACCGATTTAGTTGAAATATTATACTTTCTAACCACCTCATGTAATGAATATGAGCCTGACAGATAATCTGTCACCGCTGCTTCTTTTAATGTGTCAGAATAGGTTCTCCATTTTTTAGAGCTTACTAGACCTTGTTTTCCTGCTTTCTCAAACTTTTCTATCCATTCATATAAAGACGTAACATGAATTTGGTACTTGGAACATAATTCTCTTACTGAATACATTTCCTGATTATAAGCCTGGATTACCTCTAATTTAAATTCAATAGAATGAGATCGATTAGACATAAAAACTCCCCCCTTAAAATAAACAGATTTATGTTTTTTATCTGTCTACCTTAAAGGGAGCATATCA
>NZ_BAVS01000073.1 GCF_000521485.1 Gracilibacillus boraciitolerans JCM 21714
AGGAAGAACAAATAACATTACATAAAAAATAACAATGAACATTGTAGTCATAATAATAGTATCTAAACCTAATAAGTCAAAATTTCTTACTAAATACTGGATAAGAAATGTAATCCCTATTCCCATCGGAATTACTATCGACAGTAAGGATGTCGATTCCAATTTATTTCTTTGAACATCTTTCTTGGTACCCTTTCTATAGCGTCCCCGTTTCAATAAAAAATAAAAACGAATGCATGTAATTATAAAAACAAAAACTCCAATGCATAAAGCTATTATAGTATATCTTTGCAGTAAATATGCATTATTGGAAATATCTGCACTTATAGCAATTATTGCAAGCATAAATAGTGATATGCCGAAAAGATTTTGTGAAACTAAGATACTCAAAAAGTATTGCATCCTCTGGGAACGCATATATATCCATGGCACAGCATAAACAATAGTAACTATTGCTAATCCAACTGAAAAAGATAAATGTACTTTAATTATTAGATCTATATTTGGGTAAATGGAATAGTCACTAACAAAATGTTCAATAAACAACCAAAATGATTGTATAAATATGGATAATATAAAAATACCTCCTAAAGATTTCGGGCTTTGCCTTTTTGACTCAAGAGGTTTTCTTAAAGCTAAAAAGTCTTCTTCTCTTAGTTTGCCTAACATAATTATATTTTCCCTCCAGAATTTTTTTCATTGCTGTTGATTATCTTCTGCGATAGTATACTAAAGTATTAATGACTTTGAGATATATTTATTAGAGAATTTACTCTCTTAATCACAATTGTTATTTTAATGAAACCAGCCTTTAACTCTATCCATCACAGACTTACCTTCTTTTTTGTCGTCGCCTCCCCCACTTTTTGTTCAATAGCCAATTCGCTCCTATGCCTGCCGCTGCTCCTACAAGAGTACCTACACCGGGGGGGATGGGAATCAATGCTGTTCCTGCTGCTGTGAAACCTACTTGAACGGCTCCTCCTACAGCTGTATCAATCGCAGTGTCTTGAGTTGCTCTTAAATGAGCTTCATTACCACTTAAACCATCTTTTTCTGCATCAATATAATTGGTATAATAGCTTAATCCCATACCAGCAATACCTAGGGATTTAGAAGCGTAATTTAAACCACCTATTTTTGTTTTAAAAGTATCTTTAATATGGACTGTATCTTTTATCCACGTACCAGGATCTTTAATAATACTATTAACAATTCCTGTTCCTGCACCCTTTGCAGTTGAATAACCGACATGCTTTAAATCAAATTCGTCTTTCCAATATTTCATTTCGGGATGCATATCCAAAGCTCTTTGCCCTGTTGAAGTCCAGTTCGTACTCCCCCCCGCCTATCTGCTGCTCTTAATATCGCTTGGTTATTATAAGCTCGATCATAGTGAGCGTCACTCCAAGCTCTTCCATTCTTAGGTAATCGATGATTCAATTGACTTCTGGCTTTATTGTCAGGTTCTACTCCTAAGGTCTCCAAAGCCTCCCTATTGGCTCTTAATCGATATGACGGCTTATTATTTCTATGATCCTTAGCTTCTTCAATAGTGAGAAGTCCATTGGAACCAGCTTTTTTCATTTTCTCTCCAGAATAAAATGTTCTGCTCTGACCTAAAGTACCCAGTCCGGTCGATATTTCTAGCGACTTATCTAGTATCCAATTTGAAGTAACTAACTTTCCTCCATCCGGTTGATTAGCGGCTTTATTCAGCAAGGATCTAATTTGCGATAATAAATCATCC
>NZ_BAVS01000072.1 GCF_000521485.1 Gracilibacillus boraciitolerans JCM 21714
CGTCTGAGTGGTAGTCGCTGTTTCGGGTAATGCTGTTAAAGCTTCCCGAAATTTCGACGTGCATGCGACCAGCATCCAATCAAGGTGACATTGGGTAATCCATGATAACCTGGATACCCGTCCACATGCAGTAATCCTTGAAATCCATCCAGAAAACGTCGTGGATGTTTGGCGGCTCTGGTTTGTTGATAATCATATAAAACAATGGGATTATCGGTATGACCAGATCGGTATAACCACATGTACGAATTGGATTTCGCTGGTCTTTCTGGTTCAGATAAAACTTGCAAGGTAGTCTCATCTGCATGAGCGATATCAAGTTGTAAAAGGTGGTCATGCATTTCATTGTAGATGAGTTCTAGCCATGTATGAGCACCATGTAAAATCCAATTACTTAGTGTCTGACGTGGAATAGAAACGCCGAATCGCTCAAGATTTTTCTCTTGACGATAGAGTGGCAATCCTTCCACATACTTTTGTGACATAACATAGGCCATCGCCGATGGCGAAGCTAAACTTCCAGGGAATACCGATTGTGGCATCGGCGATGATACGATCGGAGTCTCTATCTCATGTCTTTCACAATATCGACAACTATAAATGTGATTAACATGTTCCACTACTTTTACTTGAGCTGGAATCACTTTTATTTCTTTTCTTACTTGTTGACTCATTCCGTGTAGATTTCCACCGCAACACGAACAAACCTGCTCTTCTTCAGATAAACGATACTCTATCGTTTCCGTAGGCAAGTCTTCTAGCTTTGCGTCACGTTGACCTTTTTGCTTTTTACGTTTATATGTAATGGTTTCAACCGTAGGTTCTTCTGCTTCTTGATTAGCTGTATCTTCTGCTTCATTGAAAAGGGATAGTTGGTCTGAATTGGACTTCTCACTAGAAGCACCAAATCTACGTTGCTGGCTTAAGCGAAATTGTTCCTCATACCATTTTAATTTAGCCTCTAACTCTTCCTTTTCCATTTCAAGCTTTTCAGCACGCTCTTTAAAGTATTCAATTGATTCTGGAGTTGTGGATGAATTCTTCATAGGATAAGTATACAAAAAAGAACCCGAATTGACTAGACGGATTCTATAATATTTATGATTATCTTATAAAATGGTACGCGCTTTTACTTCTCGATGTGCATGTTGTTGATGAATGGGTAAACCATCTAATAGCCAACGAAGTTGGCGATGACTAATGGACATGGCCTCGGCTTTCTCACTGGAAGGCCAATGAAATTTTCCGCGTTCTAGTCGTCGGTAATGCAACCAAAAACCATTATGTTCCCATTCTAATACTTTCAATTTATCACGTTTGCGATTACAGAACACAAATAAACAAGGAGAGAAAGGATCGAGTTCGAAACTCTCTTGCACAATGGCAGCTAGTCCATCTATCGATTTCCGCAGGTCGGTATTTCCTTTTGCTAAGTAAACCCGATCGTAACTTCTATTATGTAGCATAATTATGAAATTACACGAAGGATTTCAGCTACTTGAACGGGATCAGCACCAATAGGAACTTCTACTGCGTAATCATGTACATGAATAAAAATAGGACTGCTTTTTATGGTCGAAGAACTTTCTGTAACCTGTACAGGAAGCCAATTCGCTTCTTTTGTGACCATGCTTTCTTGTTGGAACCTTCGCTTCCAGTAATACATTTGATGAAGATTGACATCGTGTTCTCTGCACCATTGGGCTGCACTAAGCCCACTCTCTTTCCATTCCTTCATACGAGCTTCCCATTCTATTCGTTTATCTGATAATGTCATGGCATAACCTCCTACAAGATTTATTATAATGACATTATCTCACGCTTTGAATGAAGGCAGAAGGTGTAAATTATTTGACGCTTA
>NZ_BAVS01000071.1 GCF_000521485.1 Gracilibacillus boraciitolerans JCM 21714
ATAGGCTCTCGGAATTCCTAGTGTGAAAATGAACTATTTTCCACAAAATTACTGGGAAAAGGTGTTTTTAGGGTTTATAATCGGTCGCTTTCATCGTATTTTCAAAAAAGGGCATACCAAATAAGCCCTACCTCTTTCATTTTTTTAAAAAGGGTACCGATGCTATTTATCTATTTAAGCAACTATTTGCTCTCTAAGAAATGCCAGTTCTTTTTTACGATGAGCGTACCAGGCATCGATGTGCTGACACATCATAATGCCAAAAATACGGACGTACCACATCATGGTAGAACGGTGTTTACCTGATTCTAAGTGATAATCAATTTTTTCTCGTTTGTTTGAGCGTTCGATCGATGTACGTCGACTATAGATTGCTTTCCACTTCTCTGTTTCTCTTGAGGTTTTTGGAAACAAACGGAGATTATCTTTACTATGTGTATGATATGTCCGGCCATACACGGCAGAGGAACAAGGCGTTTGACACGAGTTACTCGTTCCACATGCCAATGGGCAACGCCATTTCTGGCGGTTTTGTGAGTGGTCATAGCCATTGGGTTTCATCTTTTTGCCGATAGGGCAAATAGGCACACCTTCTGATGAGATTTGAATATCACTACCTTTTTTTGTATGGTTCTTCGATCGGTTGTTTAAATCAATGATCGGTTCCACTTGATGATGGTCGATCAGATGATAAATCGATGCTGCATCATGAGCTGCATCCAGTAACATTTTATCCACTGCGCCCAAGGTGAATCGCTGCGAAAATTCAACCCAGCTGACGACAAAGCTAACTGAATCATGGCAGGAAGCCAGGTTCAAACGTGGATATATAGGTAAGTCATAAGGGCTGTCGCAAGCACTGATCATATACAGATGATAGCCGGTAAAGTGCTTTTCCCGGTGGCTGTCCCATCCCGAGTCACAGTCGGGTTGGGAGTAAATGCGACCGTGATGACATGTCGCTATACCTTGGGCGCGACAATCACAAGTGGACTTGCTTCGGGTATGGGAGGCGGTGACAACAGGTGTGCCATCGCCGGCAACGTTCAGTTGTTCCACATCTCCGAGCAGTCCCAATTTAGCTGAAACTGTAAGTATTTGAGTCTGAAAGAAATCAAAAAGGCGATCCGATGGAAGTTCTTTCTTATCCTGTAACCTAGGAAGCATCCATTCGACCAAACGTTTGACACGGCCTGGCTTTATGGGAGTCTTTTGGCCTTTCTTTCCTTTTTTCGCCTTACGTTTGCGAGCCTTTTTACTTTTCTTTTGAGGGGGTTACCTGCTTTTTCTCGCTTGCCCAAAGTCGGCTAAAAAAATCGTAAAAGGTACCGACACCTGGGGGTGTCGCCAGGCTCAAAACCGCTAAGAATGGCATAAAGCGGAATGCGGTGAAGCTGTTCTACCCATTTGGTAATACTCATCGTAGGATTCGTTAAAATTAAGAGCAGATAGGATCGCATGATAGATGCGGGATCCCGCGGATCCGGTCCTTTAGCGTCGTACATGTCCCTTAGTTGTAACGTGATGAAGGAAAGATCGGTGATCCATAGTTTAGAAATGACCGGCCAGTCCCTATTAACTAACGTTAGTATGCCGCCGGAATAGTGTGTTTGAAGTTGATCCATGACAAAGTTTTGATAGGCTTCATGCGAAACAAAAACTGGTTTCAATAAAAACACCTCCATTTTGGTTAGAAAGGAAAAAATCTCCCTTCAACCGCGATTATTGGGGGGCGTTTTTGAAAAGTCAAGTATTTTGAACTGTTTTCAGAAAATAATGTAGCGTTTTATTTCCAATTCGCATTATTTTGAAAATAAAAAACTCCTACCAAAAGTAGGAGGAAGAACAAATGAACGACTCGAGGAAAACCACGAGTCGTCTAGCTCGGCGAATGCCGAGAGTCTA
>NZ_BAVS01000070.1 GCF_000521485.1 Gracilibacillus boraciitolerans JCM 21714
TGAATATTGCGGATGAATAGAGCCACTTGTGCGGAGTTTTGAGCCAGTCATTGCGGAAGATTGAGCCACCGTTTGCGGACGAGAGAGCCAATAATATAAAAAAGAACGACCTCTTGTATAATAAAGGTTGCATGCATGCAAGCATGACATTATTATACAGGAGGTTTTTTTGTGATTAATTGTCGTAAGATTCTGGAGTTGTATTTTGAAAAGGTCAGTCAAAGAACGATTAGTTCTAGTACTGGGCATTCGAGAAATACAGTCTCTGAGGTCGTTCATCGAGCCAAGAAACTTGGTGTGGAAAGCTTGAA
This sequence comes from Gracilibacillus boraciitolerans JCM 21714, assembly GCF_000521485.1. Lineage (GTDB taxonomy): Bacteria > Bacillota > Bacilli > Bacillales > Amphibacillaceae > Gracilibacillus > Gracilibacillus boraciitolerans. The sequence continues at coordinate 312 of NZ_BAVS01000070.1, forward strand.
CGACATCATGACCAATCTATGGCTAGAAGCGTTTCTTTTTCCAGAGAAACAAGCTATTGAGAAAGGTTACTTCCCGGTTGATTGGGAAAAAGTGCATAAGGAATTACAAAAGAAGAATGTGACTTTGACTTTATTGCATTTTGAGTATGCAACGGAAGCACGTGAGGGTGGAAAGATTCCTTATGCTTATCGCACATTTGCCGAGAATTATGGAAAATATGCGAAGAAGTACAAATTAACAATGCCTATCCTAAGAAAACCTGGTGAAAGTATGGAAGTAGATTGGGCAGGCTCTACGTTAGAAATTATTGATCGTTCAACAGGAGAAGCGATACCAGCTTATGTTTTTACTGCAACCTTACCTTATAGTCAATTCAGCTATGTAGAAGCATTCTTGGATATGAAATCAGCGAACTGGCTTATCGCTCATATTCATGCATTAGAGTATTTCGGAGGTGTTCCTGAAACCTTGGTTCCAGATAATTTAAAAACAGGGGTTACGAAAGCTCTTCGGGGTGAGCCTATTCTTAATGAGGCCTATCGAGAACTAGCAGACTATTATCGTACTGTGATTGTTCCGAGTCGTGTCAGAAAACCAAAGGATAAACCAAGTGTCGAAGGGACAGTTGGATATATTTCTCGACAGATTATAGCTTCACTAAGAAACTATCATTGTTTTCATATCGAAGATTTGAATCAGAAGATCTTTGAAAAGCTAGAGGAAATCAATACCATTGATTTTCAAAAACGACCTGGTTCTCGTAAAAAGGTGTTTGAGGAAGAAGAGAAATCCTACCTTCAACAGCTTCCTCAAACACGTTACAAACTTACGGAATGGAAATCAGCAAAAGTTCAACTGAACTACCACATCCAAGTTGAACGAATGTATTATTCCGTTCCATATGATTACGTCCGTGAGTATGTCGATGTTCGATTAACCACGGATCTAATTGAAGTTTACTTTAAAGAAGCTCGAATTGCATCCCATAAAAGACTAAATGGTGAGATAGGTCAATATTCTACAAACATTGACCATATGCCTGATAATCATCGATTATATCTAGAACACAATCCTGAAAACAATCGCAAATGGGCAGAGACGATTGGAACTTCTATGGTGCAATTTGTTTCTCATATCCTAGAAATTAATGTTGAAAAGAAAGCATTAAATATCCTTAGTACATTAAGAAATCTATCAACAAAATACTCAAAGGATGAATTGGAAAAATCAACACAAATATTACTAGAAATTTCAACAAACCCTACAGTTTCTGTATTAAAGGGTGTGTTGGAAAGAAGTAAGAAGCGAAAACAAAATCAAAAGGCAGAAAAAAATAGCGATCAAACTAACATCGATGACCATGGGTTTGTACGCGGAGCTAAATACTTTGGAGGGAATAAAAAATGATGAACCAAGAAACGTTATGTAAGTTAACTGAAATGAAAATGGGTGCAATGGCAGAATTATATCAGCGACAAGGACAGAATAATGAATATCAAGGCATGGATTTTGATGATCGTTTCAACCTTTTGGTAGATTATGAGTATGATCGTCGATAAATCTAATAAACTCGAACGACTAATTAAACAAGCAACATTTAATGAGCCAACAGCAGCTATAGAAGATATAGAATATCATCCTGATCGCAATCTAGATAAGAAATTAATTCTGGAGTTGGCAACAGGAAACTACATTCAAAATCACCATAATATTATTTTAATGGGGGGGCATCAGGAAACGGAAAAACATGGATATCTAACGCCTTTGGAGTTCATGCGTGTCGGCAATTTTATAAAGTAAAGTATATCAGATTACCAGAATTACTTGATGAATTAGCTGTAGCGAAGTATGAAGCCGATGGTAGTTTCCGTAGGATCATTCAAAAATATAAGAAGATTGATTTATTGGTACTTGATGAATGGTTATTAACGGAGCTTTCAGAAGAGCATGTACTTCATGTGCTGGAAATTGTTGAGGCAAGATTAAAGCGAGCATCCACTATTTTCTGTTCACAGTTTTCACCTGAAGGTTGGCACACAAAGCTTGGGCAGGCACAAGTAGCTGATGCGATTCTTGATCGTATCGTTCACGATTCTCACAAGATTCTAGTAGATGGTGAAGTTTCAATGAGAGAACGTCATGGATTGGCGGTAATGAAATGATTCCTGAAGAAGTTGAAAACCGAATAGCAAAGTATTTTTTCCATAATTATTTACCTGATGAAGTGATGATGGATATTGTAGATAAACTTTTACCGCCGTGTATAGATACCGAGAAAGAGAATTTAGACATTGATGAACTTGTTCGTTGGGCTCTTGAAATTATAAAGGAACAGTTAGAAGATAAAAGATTTAAATGAAATAACGAGCCATTGGAATGTGCCATTCCAATGGCTTGTTATATTTTATCCTTTAAAAACCAAGTGGCTCTCGCTTCCGCATTCACTGGCTCTATTGTCCGCAAACGGTGGCTCAAAACTCCGCACAGGTGGCTCAATCTGTCCGCAATACTCA
>NZ_BAVS01000069.1 GCF_000521485.1 Gracilibacillus boraciitolerans JCM 21714
GCAACTGTCGTTTGTGACAGCTTATATATCATATCATCCTCAGCAGTTAATGTCAATAACTTTTAAAAAGTAATTTGAATTCCTGTTGTTTTTCAAAAATGATATTTTTGTTATGTCGTTTTCAGCGACGACTAATAATATATCATATTTCTAATTAATGTGTCAACAACAAATTGAATTATTATTTTTAAAACCTTAATCAAACTAAAAACTCAGCATAACATATCTATTACATCCTGCCACAAAACTAAATGATGTATCATAGAATGAGGCACATGAGAAAGAATATTCGTTTAGAAAGTTTAAATAGTTAACAGTTTTAATGGTTGTAGAACAAATCAAGAGCGCAAGCGGACAAGCAGTAGCAATTGCTAAACACTTATATACTCTCAAAATCACCATTCAAAGCAAAACACGAACGATCGAATTGAGTATCGTTCGTGTTTTGCTTTTATGAAAGTACTTTTATCCAAGCTTGTTTAATTAATTAGTTACTATATTAACCAGTTTTCCTGGAACCACTATTATTTTACGAATAGTTTTTCCTTCAATCCGTTCTTTGATAGTTTCTAATTCCATTGCCTTTTGTTCCGTTTCTTCTTTTGAAGCATTTTTATCAATCATTAATTTAGCGCGAACTTTTCCCATAATTTGAATAACAATTTCAACTTCATTTTGCACTAGCTTCGACTCATCATACTGTGGCCACGGTGCAAACGCTAATGTTTCTTCATGACCTAATAACTTCCACAACTCTTCAGTTACATGTGGCGCTACTGGTGATAGTAACTTCACAAAGCCTTCCACATAATTTTTTGGAATTTCCTTTGCTTTATAAGCTTCATTAACAAATACCATCATTTGCGAGATCCCTGTATTAAAACGTAAATCCTCAAAATTATGAGTTACTACTTTAACTGTTTCATGATAGACCTTCTCTAAATCATCTGCACGATCATTCTGTGTAATTTTTTCTTCAATATCGTTGTTATCTGTAACAATCAATCTCCAAACTCTATCCAAAAATCTCCTTGCACCGTCCAATCCATTTGTAGACCAGGCAATAGAAGCATCAAGAGGTCCCATAAACATTTCATATAATCGCAATGTATCAGCACCGTGTGATTCTACAATTTCATCTGGATTTACTACATTTCCTTTAGACTTACTCATCTTCTCATTATTTTCACCAAGTATCATACCCTGATTATATAATTTTTGGAAAGGTTCCTTCGTTGGTACTACACCAATATCATATAAAAATTTATGCCAGAATCGTGCATATAACAAATGAAGAACAGCGTGTTCAGCTCCACCAATATAAACATCTATTGGTAACCATTCTTTCAATAAATCGTAATCAGCCAGTTTTTCTGCATTGTCAGGGTCAATATATCGCAAGAAATACCAGCAGCTCCCTGCCATTGTGGCATCGTATTGGTTTCGCGGCGTCCTTTCATACCGCTAACAGGATCAACTACATGTATCCATCCTTCAATATTTGCAAGTGGCGATTCTCCTGTACCTGAAGGTTTGATCTCTGTTGTTTTAGGGAGAACTATTGGTAATTCATCTTCACTAACAGCAGACATGGTACCATCTTCCCAATGTATAATCGGTATAGGTTCACCCCCCCAATATCGTTGACGACTAAATAACCAATCCCGAAGACGGTAAGTTACTTGTCGTTTACCTAAATTATTTTCTTCAAGCCAACTAATTGCTTTTGAGATTCCCTCATCTTTATTTAAGCCATTCAAAAATTCCGAATTAATGTGAGGACCGTCTCCAGTATATGCTTCTGATTCAACATTTCCGCCATCTACAACTGTAATTATCTCTAATTGAAACTTTCTGGCGAATTCATAATCTCGTTCATCGTGTGCAGGAACTGCCATAATTGCCCCCAGAACCATACGTCATTAACACGTAGTCAGCTACCCATATAGGTAATTTCTCCCCGTTAATCGGATTTATCGCATAAGCGCCGGTGAAGACACCAGTTTTGTCCTTAGCTAAATCCGTTCTTTCTAAATCGCTTTTTGTTTTTACCTTATTCAAATAGGCATCAACTGCTTGTTTATAATCGTTAGTTACAATTTTATCCAATAAAGGGTGTTCTGGAGCCAGTACGGCATATGTAGCGCCAAATAGTGTATCAGGTCGTGTCGTGAAGGCAGTAAAAGATTCACTATGTTCGGCAATTTTAAATGTTATTTCAGCACCTTCTGAACGACCAATCCAATTGCGCTGCATGTCTTTAATGCTTTCTGGCCAGTCTAACTCATCTAAATCTTCCAATAGTCGATCCGCATACGCCGTAATTTTTAACATCCATTGCTTCATTGGTTTTCTTTCAACTGGATGACCACCACGCTCACTTTTGCCATCAATTACTTCTTCATTTGCTAAAACAGTTCCTAAAGCTGGACACCAATTAACTGGAACTTCATCAACATACGCTAAACCTTTTTCATATAATTTCAGGAAAATCCATTGTGTCCATTTATAATAGTTAGGATTAGTCGTATTTACTTCTCTATCCCAGTCATAAGAAAATCCTAAATCCTGTATTTGACGACGAAACGTATTAATATTTTTCTCGGTAAATTCTGCTGGATCATTACCAGTGTCCAAAGCATACTGCTCCGCAGGTAAACCAAATGCATCCCATCCAATTGGGTGTAAAACCTCATACCCTTGCATTCTTTTCATTCTTGATAAGATGTCTGTCGCCGTATAACCTTCAGGGTGTCCAACATGTAAACCAACACCAGAAGGGTATGGGAACATATCTAAAGCATAAAATTTTTCCTTATCAGACTGCACATTCGTTTTAAACGTTTTATTTTCTATCCAGTACTTACGCCATTTTTTCTCTGTTTTAATATGATCAAACGACATTTATGGTAT
>NZ_BAVS01000068.1 GCF_000521485.1 Gracilibacillus boraciitolerans JCM 21714
AAATGTACCTTGAAAACTAGATAAGAAAGATCAGGAAGTGTAGGCGACTGTTCAATAGCGTACGAATAGATCAGCCAGACCGTCGTACAGTGTTTTCTGTACAGAGGGAAGGATGAACTATACGCTAGCTATTAGAAGCCGAAACTAGACTGATGACAAGACATCAAACAAAAACCAAACAACTTTTTCATAAGTAAGCATAGTTAAGTGAAGAAGGGCGCACGGTGGATGCCTTGGCACTAGGAGCCGAAGAAGGACGGGACAAACACCGATATGTCTCGGGGGGGAGCTGTACGTAAGCATTGATCCGAGAATTTCCGAATGGGGGGGAACCCTCTACTCGTCATGGAGTAGAACTTTCATCTGAATCCATAGGATGAAAGAGGCAGACCCGGGGGGGAACTGAAACATCTTATTACCCGGAGGAAGAGAAAGCAAATGCGATTTCCTGAGTAGCGGCGAGCGAAACGGAATCAGCCCAAACCAAAAAGCTTGCTTTTTGGGGGGGTTGTAGGACACTCTATACGGAGTTACAAAGCTATTTGTTAGAAGAAGCGGTCTGGAAAGGCCCGCCATAGAAGGTAACAGCCCTGTATTCGAAAAGAAGTAGCCTCCAGAGTGGATCCTGAGTACGGCGGAACACGAGAAATTCCGTCGGAATCCGGGAGGACCATCTCCCAAGGCTAAATACTCCCTAGTGACCGATAGTGAACCAGTACCGTGAGGGAAAGGTGAAAAGCACCCCCCCGGAAGGGAGTGAAAGAGATCCTGAAACCGTGTGCCTACAAGTAGTCGGAGCGCATTTTTGCGTGACGGCGTACCTTTTGTAGAATGGACCGGCGAGTTACGATCCCCCCCTGCAAGGTTAAGTGGAAGACACGGAGCCGCAGCGAAAGCGAGTCTGAATAGGGCGAATATAGTAGGTGGTCGTAGACCCGAAACCGTGTGATCTACCCATGTCCAGGGTGAAGGTCAGGTAACACTGACTGGAGGCCCGAACCACGCACGTTGAAAAGTGCGGGGGGGATGAGGTGTGGGTAGGGGTGAAATGCCAATCGAACACGGAGATAGCTGGTTCTCTCCGAAATAGCTTTAGGGCTAGCCTCAAGGGATGTATGTTGGAGGTAGAGCACTGATTGGACAAGGGGGGGCCTTACCGGGTTACCGAATTCAGTCAAACTCCGAATGCCAATCATATTACCTTGGGAGTCAGACTATGGGTGATAAGGTTCATAGTCGAAAGGGAAACAGCCCAGACCGTCAGCTAAGGTCCCAAAGTATACGTTAAGTGGAAAAGGATGTGGCGTTGCTTAGACAACCAGGATGTTGGCTCAGAAGCAGCCATCATTTAAAGAGTGCGTAATAGCTCACTGGTCGAGTGACGCTGCGCCGAAAATGTACCGGGGCTAAACGTATCACCGAAGCTACGGATTGTTCTTACGAACAATGGTAGGAGAGCGTTCTAAGTGCTGTGAAGTCAGACCGTGAGGACTGGTGGAGCGCTTAGAAGTGAGAATGCCGGTATGAGTAGCGAAAAAGAAGTGAGAATCTTCTTCACCGAATGCCTAAGGTTTCCTGAGGAAGGCTCGTCCGCTCAGGGTTAGTCGGGGGGCCTAAGCCGAGGCCGAAAGGCGTAGGCGATGGACAACAGGTTGATATTCCTGTACCACCCAATTCCGTTTGAACGATGGGGGGGACGCAGAAGGATAAGGAATGCGCACGACTGGAAGTGTGCGTCGAAGCAGTAAGAGCGTCAGATAGGCAAATCCGTCTGGCAAGCTTGAGCTGTGATCGGGAGGGAAATTTAGTACCGAAGTTCCGGATTTCACGCTGCCAAGAAAAGCCTCTAGTGAGGAAACGGGTGCCCGTACCGCAAACCGACACAGGTAGGCGAGGAGAGAATCCTAAGGTGATCGGGAGAACTCTCGTTAAGGAACTCGGCAAAATGACCCCCGTAACTTCGGGAGAAGGGGGGGTGCTCACTCTGTGAGTGAGCCGCAGTGAAAAGGCCCAAGCGACTGTTTAGCAAAAACACAGGTCTCTGCGAAGCCGCAAGGCGAAGTATAGGGGGGGCTGACACCTGCCCGGTGCTGGAAGGTTAAGGGGGGATGCGTTAGCTTTCGGGCGAAGCGTTGAACCGAAGCCCCCAGTAAACGGCGGCCGTAACTATAACGGTCCTAAGGTAGCGAAATTCCTTGTCGGGTAAGTTCCGACCCGCACGAAAGGTGCAACGACTTGGGCACTGTCTCAACGAGAGACCCGGTGAAATTATACGATGCGTGAAGATGCGCATTACCCGCGACAGGACGGAAAGACCCCCGTGGAGCTTTACTGTAGCCTGATATTGAATGTTGGTACAGCTTGTACAGGATAGGTGGGAGCCTGAGAAGCGTGAGCGCTAGCTTACGTGGAGGCGCCGGTGGGATACCACCCTAGCTGTACCCGCCTTCTAACCCAGGACCGTGATCCGGTTCGGAGACAGTGTCAGGTGGGCAGTTTGACTGGGGGGGCGGTCGCCTCCTAAAATGTAACGGAGGCGCCCAAAGGTTCCCTCAGAATGGTTGGAAATCATTCGAAGAGTGTAAAGGCAGAAGGGAGCTTGACTGCGAGACCTACAAGTCGAGCAGGGACGAAAGTCGGGCTTAGTGATCCGGCGGTACCGTATGGAAGGGCCGTCGCTCAACGGATAAAAGCTACCCCCCCGGGGATAACAGGCTTATCTCCCCCCCCAAGAGTCCACATCGACGGGGGAGGTTTGGCACCTCGATGTCGGCTCATCGCATCCTGGGGGCTGTAGTCGGTCCCAAGGGTTGGGCTGTTCGCCCATTAAAGCGGTACGCGAGCTGGGTTCAGAACGTCGTGAGACAGTTCGGTCCCTATCCGTCGTGGGCATTGGAAGTTTGAGAGGAGCTGTCCTCAGTACGAGAGGACCGGGATGGACACACCGCTGGTGCACCAGTTGTTCCGCCAGGAGCATCGCTGGGTAGCTACGTGTGGAAGGGATAAGTGCTGAAAGCATCTAAGCATGAAGCCCCCCCTCAAGATGAGACTTCCCATCTATTTCATAGAGTAAGATCCCTCAGAGACGATGAGGTAGATAGGTTCGAGGTGGAAGCATGGTGACATGTGCAGCTGACGAATACTAATCGATCGAGGACTTAACTATA
>NZ_BAVS01000067.1 GCF_000521485.1 Gracilibacillus boraciitolerans JCM 21714
GTTTATAGAGGATCTTCAGGATAATTTTGAATCTTTCACATCAACAGGTAAACAGCATACAACTGGAACAGAAGAAGTATTGCACCATATAAGAATAACCCTAGATAATGATGGCGCAGTAAAAGGTAGTGCTAGATTTACAGATTATCAAGGAAATAACACAGCAATTGGATTAACAGTAGTAAAGAATTATAATCAAGTTAATCAGCAGCACATTGAAGAACAAATTGAAAATATGGATGAAGATGCAAAAACAGTGTATGAGCAAGCAAAAGAAGACTATGAAAATGGGGAAATTGACAAATCTGTATATGATTCTATTGTATCAGGTCTCCTTAATTCAGGAGCAGCTTTTGTTAAAAATGCTTTAACGTCTAAGGTAACTAATGAAGTTTCAGAAAGGATCGCCTCTTCCATTGTATCTTGGGTACAGCGTAATACATGGGATTTCGTAGATCCAGCTTTGGCTTTTCAAACAGTTGGAGGAGCAGTCGTAACAAATGGTGCTCCACCATCTGCTTTAACTTCAGCTATTCGTACGGGGGGGGCCAGATATGGTGCGCCAATCGTCGGCTCTGCTATTGACTTTAGAATCCAAATTTACAATGGAGAAGATGCTACAGATGCTGCAATCAAAACTGCTGGTCACCTTGGTGCAGGGCTTGCAGGTGCTGCAATTGGTTCCGCTATACCGGTGCCAGTACTAGGAACGGCTATAGGATTTGCAATTGGTGTTGGTGGTTCAATGTTATTTGACTTCGTATATGATAATAAAGAAACCATAATAAATGGTGTAAAAGATTTCGCTGATGAAGCAGTAAATACCGTTAAAGATGTCGGTGGTGCGATTGGAGATGCCACGAAAGGATTATTTAGTGGTTTAGGAAGCGCGTTTGGATAGAAAAGGAATACACATAGAAGGAATGATAGAAATGGGACTAATTCCAATCTACACAGAAAATAAAAAAATCAGCAAAGCCACACGATTTTTATTGACGAAGAAACGAATCAATCCTATAAAGCATTTCATAAAGAAAGTAATCAATGGATATATTGGATTGGATTTTTTGCTGTACTGGCAATAATGCGTAGTATACAAGGAACCTACATTCAAATTTCTATTCTTCCTAATATTCTCCTAAGTGGTGCTTTATTTGGATTAACCTACTTCGTAAGCCGCTTAGTATATAAACACATGTTTTATGAGGAAGTAAAAGAGATTTACTTAACAGAGCCAATGATAGAGGATTACATTGATGATGGTAAAGTAGTATATAAATTAGAAATATGGTTGGCAATTATCAGTTTTATTATTTTTATAATGCTAACCATTGTCTATTTTATTACGTTGTCTTTAATACTGTTAATATTTGCGGTATTTCTTTTTTTAATTTTTTGTTTAAGTCTAAAACGATTATCTTTCGCAAGAATCAAACTATATCGAAAGAGAAAGCAAAGCTATGCTAACTAATTATGGGAGTGGATAACAGATGGAAGTATTACCGATAGGAAGGGTAGTTCGGCTAAAAAATGGAGATATAAAACTGATGATTTTAAACAGGGCTCCTCTCTATAACCAGAATGGTGTGATTGGTTACTTTGACTATTCAGCATGCATATATCCGGCTGGGAAAATTGAAGAACAAGTTTACTTTTTTAATGAGGAGAACATTGATGAAGTATATTTCAAAGGATATATAGACGAACAAGAGGAACAATTTCGAGAAGAATATGATGAGAAGATAAAACAGATTAATTATCCAAAGTTTGAAGTAGAGAATTAAGGAACCATTTGCATGACTACAATAATGAGTATAGATTAATTATTGTTCAGTATTTAATAAGAAATTTTAGTTTTAATATTATAGTTATTTTAGTATTCGTTATTATATTTATGTTGTAATATTTCTATGCTATTTCTTCTTCCTGAGCAATTAATTAATTTATAACAGTTGCATAGGTCGATAATTCTTCGATGTCTTGTTTACTTAATTTCTTTTTAGAAACGATCACACCTATCTATATCGACATGAGGCAGCAAAGCATTCACCTTTTTCACTGTATCAAAACTAAAGGATATTATGCTTATCCTGGTAATTTTTAATTATTTTGACTACTTTTTCTTTAATCCCAGGATATAGATTAGGATATTTAATCTCAATCATAATTCCAGCATCCGCTTTTTCCAATTCTTCTAAGGTTAAATCTTTACCCTACCATAAAAATTGGTTGTACGATCTATACTTTTATCATACATGATCTCGAGATAATCTGTATTAAGCTCTATGCCTCTTTTAAAGGCACGCAAGGTATTCTCAAGTGCGTGATAGGAGGCACCTCAATGTGCAACTAAAAGTGTATCCTCATGTAAAGGTATAGTTTTTACTGGCTTGGTCATAAAACCAAAGGAGAATAACAAGCTGACACTAATAAAAACTCCGACAATCACAAATATTAAATCAATAGATTTTTTTCGCACCCACAAACGTTTCCTTAAAAAAAGACTTCTTTTTTTATGACTTATTGCTTTTTAAAAATAGTAATATTATACTAGTATTATCTGATGGATAGGGAGGTTAACTAATTGAGGGAAAGAAATATTGCTGTTGCATACATATTATGGTTTTTCTTCGGGCAAATAGGTGTCCACCGCTTTTATACTGGACGAGTTGGAAGTGGAATTGTTCAATTATTACTTGGTTTTGTAGGTTGGTTAACTGTCTGGATGTTTATCGGATGGATCCCATTAATTGTATTATGGATCTGGATGATCGTAGATATATTCTTAATTCCGAGTATGTGTCGAAATCCACGTTAAATCAATTAAATAAATCACAAGAGAAAGGAGGGAAAAAGGAGCAATGGAAAAGTTTATAAAGTTCGATTCGATGATCACACCTATGATCATCAAAATTATTTTTTGGATAGGTGTAGGTCTATCAATATTATCTGGTTTAGGTATAATGATTTCAGGATTTACTACTTATTACGGTGGCGGTTTCCAAGTATTTTTGGGACTTGTAGTCATAGTAGTAGGACCTTTAATCATCCGTATTTACTGTGAATTATTAATTGTAGTGTTTAAGATGCATGACGCTCTGCAAACGATTAAATACAATACAACACCAATAGAAGAAAAAGAAAGTCAATTATCAGAATAAGTCAATGGCAATTATATAATTTTATCTTGGAGCACTTCTATCTAATGATGGAGGTGCTTTTTCTTATAATATAAACCTAAATACCTTCTTAACCAAATAACGCAAAAGTGTTTTGAAATTTGTTTTTTAAAAAAAGAGGGACAAAGAGTCTGTCCTCTTGTCCTAGTCTAGGAAATTATAGAATTAAGCCCTGTGGATAAAGTAAACGCGAGTAGCCACGTCCAGCTCCGAGCACCAAAAACTAGGCGACTTCACGAATCATTC
>NZ_BAVS01000066.1 GCF_000521485.1 Gracilibacillus boraciitolerans JCM 21714
CCTTTTTCGTTCCCCCCCCAAATTTCCACCATGTATTTTAGCAGTTGAAAAGGAGTATTGTTGCTCATATAACTCTTATGTTCAAACAAAAAATAGAGGTAGCCTTTTTCTTCTGAGATCGTGCATTGAAATAATAAATCGGAAAATTTCTCTTGGAGGTCTGAATTGATAAAGCTGTCTTTTAGTGGCTCAATGGAGTTTAGATCGATGAGGTTGACAATCGCTTGTGGAACGTAATGAATAATAAAATCCTGTACCACTTCCACATGGGAAAACGTTTCTTTGAAAAACTTATCATGAGGTTTGGATATTTTAATAGAAAACACCTACTTTCTATTGATTAGGAACAAACGTTCTATTTAAAGATATCATAATCCTTATTGATAGGCAACTACATGTCGGTAAATAGATGAAAAAAAATTTGATTTTAAGGATAACATATTTTTTTATAAAGATAATTAATAGGGATTGTAGTGCTGTTCACTGGAAAAGTGCTGTGCTTCACGGGAAATGTTTCGCTGTTCACTGGATAAGTGGCTCGCTTCACTGGAAATATCACTTTATCCAGTGAAGCAGTCAACTTTCTATCATCCAAGCCCAGACGGACGCAGAGTCTGTCCCCCCCTCGTACAACAGAAAAAAGCATGAATCGTGATGATTCATGCTTATCCTTTTACGGAGCCTGCCAGTAATCCGCGGACGAAGTATTTTCCTAATAAAATATAGACGAGTAATGTTGGCATGGCTGCGAGTAATGCGCCGGCCATTTGGACGTTCCACTGCACGATTTGACTGCCGGATAAGTTTTGCAGAGCGACCATAACCGGCTGAGCATCACTGTTGGTGATTGTTACGGCAAAAAGGAATTCGTTCCATATATTGGTGAACTGCCAGATTGCTACCACAACAAAGCCTGTGATCGATAGTGGTAAAATAATCAGGCGGAAAATACCCAGAAAGCTGGCACCATCTACTTTTGCCGCTTCAATCATTGATTCGGGGGGGATGTTCGCATAAAAGTTGCGGAACATCAGCGTCGTGATTGGTAAGCCGTAGACAACGTGTGTAAATATTAATCCGATAATCGAATTATAGAGTCCGATTTGATTTAAAAATTGGATCAACGGAATTAAGATACTTTGATAGGGAATAAACATCCCGAATAAGATCATGGTGAAGATAATTTCTGAACCACGGAATCGCCATTTTGACAAAACATATCCATTCATCGCACCTAATATGGCGGAAAGCAATGTTGCTGGGATCACAAGATATAAGCTATTCATAAAGTTTGGCGCGAGCCGAGTAAATGCTTCGCTATAGCTGGCAAAGTCAATCGCTGAAGGCAATGTCCACATTTCAGAAAGTGATACTTCATCCAATGGTTTGACACTGGTAATTACCATCACATAGACCGGCGTCAGGAAGAAGATAGCGACAGCAATCAATACAACATATTTGGCTATTTTTCTAATGACCATTAGGATGATGCCCCCCCTTCTGCTGTTGATCAGGTATGGCACAATGAAGACGGCGACAAGTAGTAACATGATAATCGCAATCGCGGCGCCATTGGCATAATAGTTACCACGGAAGGTTGTCTCAAACATGTAGACCCCTGGTACGTCGGTTACAAAGTTTGCGCCAGATCCTGTCATCGCGTAAATAAGGTCAAATATTTTCAGTGAAATATGTGCCATAATGATGATAACGCTCATCGTAATCGGCGTGAGCATTGGCAGAATTACTTTTCGGTAAATTTGCCATTCGCCTGCTCCGTCGATTCTTGCTGCTTCTCGAAGCTCATCAGGAATTCCAGTAAGTCCTGCGACATACATCGCAAGTGAAAATCCGGTCATCTGCCACACTGCAGCGATTACGACGGCAATCATCGCAACTGGCAAACCAAATTCGATGCTTCCCCACTGGAATCCCGCCAAAATATTTGTATCGGTATACCATTTTGGTTGGATGCCAAATACCTGTAAAAATTGATTAAAACCAGTGGACGGATTAAGCAACCATTGCCAGACAACACCTGTCACAACAAAGGACAGTGCCATTGGAAACAAAAAGATGTTGCGGAATATCGCATTCGCCTTTTTGGTCTGATCGAGTAAAATCGCTAAGCCTAAGCCTAATATGATAACAAAACCGATGAATAAGATCGTAAAAAAGACTGTATTTCGTAAATCCGCCTGGAACCGATAATCTCCAAATAGATAGAGATAGTTTTTCAAACCAGCAAATGACATGTCTTGCACGAGGGAATTCCAATTACTAATGGAAACCCAACCCGTCCAACCGATAAACCCATATACAAAAATAATAATGAGTAAAAAGGAGGGCGCTAAAAATAATATGGCCATCAGCTGATCCTTGCTAATTCTCATTTTGATTGTCCTCCCATCTGCTGTTTATTCTTTTTCTTTTGGTTTAAACTCTTGCTAGATTTATTTGCAAAATAGATGAGTTATTTGCAATTTTTCTGTTTTATTTGCAACTTCCTCGATTTATTTGCACTTTCACTCTTTTATTTGCAACTTCCTCGTTTTATTTGCACTTCCGCTCTTTTATTTGCAAATTCCTCGTTTTATTTGCAACTCCGCTCTTTTATTTGCAAATTCCTCGTTTTATTTGCAACTCACAGAATTCACTTGCAGTACAACTCTTTCACTCAAAAGGAGGGGGGGCTCGCATGACGCGAGCCTCCATTATTACATTTCTCCTGCTGCTTGCAGTTTTTCGATGAATTGATCGACGTCTTGTTGGGTAACGAAGATGTTCACCTCTTGATTTACTTTGGTTAAGAATCCTTCCGCTGCTGCAGAACCGTGTGCCAAGCTTGGTGTCAGGTTATTGTTTTGGAAATCTTCCATTGCGTCTGTGCCGTATTCGTCATATTTTGATTTATCAGCGTCGACGCGTGCTGGAATCGAACCTTTTAATGTGTTAAACGTATCCTGGCCTTCAACAGATGCTAACACTTTTAGGAATTCTTTGACTGTCTCCGTATTTTCGATACCTTTAGGTAAACCGAATGTATCGGTAACGACCATGAAATCTTCGGTTGTACCAGGGAATGCAAAGTATCCGTAATCTTCATTTACTGCCAGATTTAAGTCGTTAGAGAAGTAACCTTTTGCCCAGTCACCCATGTTGGTCATCGCTGCTTCGCCTTCGCCCACTAACTGCGAAGCATCCTGCCAGTTACGGGAAGCGTGATCCTCGTTCACATAGCCAAGGATTGTTTTGAAGTGTTCTGCCGCTTCACGGACACGATCATCATCGAAGCCAACTTCACCATTCCATAATGCTTTATAATCATCTGCACCTAATGTAGCTAATAACAGGTTTTCAAAAATTTGCGTTGCTGTCCATGCCTCTTTATCACCCAGTGCTAATGGTGTCACGCCGGCATCTTGAAGCTGAGCTAAGACATCGACAAATTCATCTAATGTAGTTGGTTCTTCAATGCCATTTTCCTCAAAAATTACTTTGTTATAGAACATCACATTGCCACGGTGAATATTTACTGGTACAGAATAAATATTTCCGTCTTTACTCACCAGATCGATTAATTCTTCTGGGAATTTATCCATTAATTCATTTTCTTCATAAAAGTCGTTCATTGGCTGCATCAAGTCAGCAGCAACCCAGCTTTCATTTAATTCCGCTCCACCGTGTACCTGGAAGGTTGATGGCGGGTCATTCCCTTGCATGCGCGCTGCTAATACTGCTTTGGCATTGGTACCAGCACCACCGGCAACTGCTGCATTTTCTACTTCAATATCTGGGTGCTGTTCTTTGAATAAATCAATTAGTGCTAATAATGCATCCTCTTCCCCTGCACCAGTCCACCAGCTGAAAATTTCTACTTTTCCGCCGTCGTCCTCTGCTGCTGCATCTCCTTCATCTGTTGTTTCTTCACCACCTGTATCATCGGTGGTTTCATCTGTTCCTCCTGCATCTTCTGTGGTATCCTGATCTCCTCCACACGCCACTAAGGCAACAGCCAGGATCAGCATCAATAATAATGCTAAGCTCTTTTTCAACATGTTTTTACCCCCTTGAAATAATATAAGCGTTCACCTACTGATTATTATAGGGAAAGGCGACTTATGTTGTGGCTGGTCGTGAATTTCGT
>NZ_BAVS01000065.1 GCF_000521485.1 Gracilibacillus boraciitolerans JCM 21714
AAAACCGATTTTCTCATTAGAAAATCGGTTTAACCTTGATTCTTTCTATATTGATTTTGAATAGGTAAGGACCATTGGGTAGATTTGTTGTTTCGAAAGTTATTTTTCCATTATTTATTTCGAGTACTATTTCCCCCCCATCATCCTCACTATTGTCAATTAAAACAAGGTTGTCAATTAGATAGGTATATTCATAAAGATGTTTAAACGATGTCCTATTTCTTCTAATAATATCTTCAGTAGGAATGTGATGACCACCATTCTTTACTCTCATTGCAACCCTTTCAATGTTTTGGCTGACATTGCTTAGTGCAACATAAAACATCGTTATTTCATAACCCATCTCTTTGGCTATTCGCATTTGTTTGATAGCATTCTTACCAGCAAGTGTTGTTTCTATCGAAAAGTCTTTACCTTCTTCAATGTATTTATTGACGGATTTTATGACTTCTTTACCAGCTGATACTCTTTTATCTTCAGGATTTTCTGGATCGAATCTTCGAGCGATAGCATCTGGATCAATATTGATATCAACACCAAGCTTATCAATTATTAGACTCCGTAATGTGCTTTTACCACTTCCGTTATTACCTGCAAACACAAAAAATATAGGTTTATGGTTGTGCATTAAGTTTCACCATCTTTTTTTAGAGGAACAATATCACCATCAGGAAATTCTTTTACAAGTTTACCGTTTTTTTCATATACAATATATGTGTTGTTTGCTTTTGCATCTATCCTAGCTCGTTCACCAGTCATTTTAGCCCATTTACTTAACCATTCATATTTTCTTTTTGGTTCATTGTTTTGTTCTTCTAACATAAGCAACACCACCTTTAAGTAAATTATATCAGATTGTTTATTAATGTTATAAGATATTTAATAAGTTATACACTTTGTTATGAAACTTACTTAAACAAACGGGTGCTTGACTTTAACAAAGATATAGCTAAAAGAACCTAAATTATGCAAGTTTTTATACATTTTACTTATTACATAGGCTCTTTTTATTATTTTTTAAATACGCGTAGATGAAATTTTTATCACATGGATTACATTAAGTTTTTAATCAAATTTCCAATTGAATGTGTCATTTTAGTTGAGCAATAACTGTGTCATTTTACTTGACGGTCACAATTGTTTTATTAATGACTTAAAAGTTATAAAAAACATATGTTCCTTTGTTACTTATAATGTTATGCTTATAAAGCGACAAAATATGTAACTGATTGAAAAGGAGTAAAAAATGACAGGAAAAACACATTTGATCGGTGGGATTGCTGCTACCACAGTTATTACAAGTTTTACTAACTATGACCCTATTATATTTATTGCAGCAGGAGCAGTAGGTGGACTAATTCCTGACATCTGTCATGGTGGAAGTAAAATAGGACGTAAATTCCCACTATTATCTAACATAATCAACAAAATTTTTGGCCACCGAACCTTTACACACAGCTTATTATTTTTGATCGTAATGGGTGGGATCTTATCAATGATTACGAGTAACTCCACTCTTATAGCAGGGCTTATCATTGGAATGTCCAGTCATTTACTACTTGATGCTGCTACCAAGAGAGGGATTAAACTACTATATCCAGTTAATTTAACTGTTCGGTTTCCAGTCACTATTAAAACAGGTGGAACTATTGAAAGTATTGTTTTACTGTTGTTGGCACTGATAACAATCTACTATGGAAAAGATATTGTGATCTCTTCTCTTAATTCCTAGCATTATTTTTGGAGGGGGGGTAGATATTGCGCTATTACATAGATCGAGAACAATTCTATCTCTGCAAGTCTGCCTCTCTTCTCCCATAGTTTATTCTGTTTATAAATTTTGCCAGCTCCGGAGCTGTTTCATTTGTAATAAGTGTTCATCATAACTCTAAAATTCCTGTTAGGATTTGTGCAAAGCCAGGCAATGCAATATTCCAAAAAATTGCTTTAAGAACTTTACTTTTATCCTCTACTATTTCATTTTTTGGATAGTTCATCACGGTCTAATGCCCGCGGCGGTTCTTCCATCCACCCATTTTTAATCATGATTTTAGCCCCGTCATCGGCGTATTTTACTATTTCTGCGACTAATCTGCTATACATAACGCCGATGTCCCTTCTTGGACTCACGGACATACTTCCACCATAATATCCAATACTTAACGCGATAAGGGTCGTGGTATAGAACATCATTTTCCTATCAGAAAAAGTATATGTAGTTGAATCAGTAACCTCTGTATCCCATGTCATAGGACAAGGTAAATCACTTTCTTTTAGTAATGAACCAAATATTTCACAATGCTTATTTGCGATTTGCTTTCCTCTTAATAGGAATTGTGTTACTTCTTCATCCTGGGCAACTTGGCTATAACCAATTAGGGTGGCTACCCCTAATGCGTTCCTTTGAAAGTTGGTATATAGGTTTGTGATTTCGGTACCTGTAAGGGGGGGTCTTTTTTCGCCAAAAAAGCCTGCCAAAAAACTTTTCTGTTTTACAAAATCATATGATTCAGGTATTGGGAGATATGGTGACCTGATATACAGACCCTTTGCCAATAATATATCATTCGTTTGTTTGATAAGTTTATCAGATTCACTTAAACATTGACTAAAAAAGCTATAAACATCATCTCTTACTGCGACAGGTAAAGTAGTGCTATATGCATTTAAACCAATCTTACCCAATTGATTAACATTATTTAAATAATAAGTATCAGAAAACAATCTTGGTGCGGTGACATCAACATCTTCATTCAATTTAAAACCATGAGGAACAGGATAGCCTTCCTGAGTTAATATCTGGGTTATAGTGTCAACGTGCAATTGTGAAATATCTAATGCATATTGAATTACAGATTTAATTTCAGTATCTTTCACAGTATATAAATAATAAGTTAAATGGCAGATGGAACCACTGTCATTCATGTATGTAGCCCATAAATTTGTTATCTCTGCCGATGTTAATCTGAAATCGTTTTGTTGAGTAGTCTCCATTTTCATCCCTCCAAAATAGGATATTCCTTAACCTTCAGTTCCCCCCCAATAAATATCTATATATGTAAATCTATTTAGTATTGTCGATTTAAAACCAACCAAGTTATTTACTAATATTTGATGGTAAGAAAGAGAATACCTATTTAGATTAAAAAAGTGTAGAGATACATACAATAAATTGTATTAAAGTTTTATGTAAAACTTAAGAAAAGATAAAAATACATGATAGTCAAAAAGTGCAAAAAATAGTGTGTAATAAGGCACAAAAAAAGGCCTCCTGCAATATGCAGAAAGTCTATAAAACATCGTTTTATTAAGTTGTTTTAATACCGGTGGTCGGGGGGGTCGAACCGACACTCCCGAAGGAACACGATTTTGAGTCGTGCGCGTCTGCCAATTCCGCCACACCGGCATAAATAGAAATTTGGAGGCGGCAACCGGATTTGAACCGGTGATAAAGGTTTTGCAGACCTCTGCCTTACCACTTGGCTATGCCGCCTCAATAAGTATATTATATGCTATTAATCAGAAATTGTTAAATAAAAATGGAGCGGAAGACGGGATTCGAACCCGCGACCCCCCCACCTTGGCAAGGTGATGTTCTACCACTGAACTACTTCCGCAAAAATGGCTGGGCTAGCTGGATTCGAACCAGCGCATGACGGTACCAAAAACCGTTGCCTTACCGCTTGGCTATAGCCCAATAAATGAAATTAATGGGGCGACCAGTGGGGATCGAACCCACGCATGCCGGAACCACAATCCGGTGCGTTAACCACTTCGCCATGATCGCCATAATAAAAACAGGGGGGGTAGTAGGAATCGAACCCACACTGGAGGTTTTGGAGACCTCTGTTCTACCGTTAAACTATACCCCCCCTACATTAATAATAAAGTATTCAGTTAATAAAAAATGGTGGAGGGAGTAGGACTCGAACCTACGAACCCGATGGGAGCGGATTTACAGTCCGCCGCGTTTGGCCAACTTCGCTATCCCTCCACTATAGTAAATAATTAGTAAAATAGAAATAAACATTAAAAGTGGTGGCTCGGGACGGAATCGAACCGCCGACACACGGATTTTCAGTCCGTTGCTCTACCGACTGAGCTACCGAGCCATAAAATGAATGATTAAATTGATAAGTTTAAAGTGGCGGTCCGGACGGGACTCGAACCCGCGACCTCCTGCGTGACAGGCAGGCATTCTAACCAACTGAACTACCGGACCTTTGGTTGCGGGGGCAAGATTTGAACTTGCGACCTTCGGGTTATGAGCCCGACGAGCTACCAGACTGCTCCACCCCCCCGCGACAATAAGGATATATAATTTTGTGAATGGTGGAGGATGCAGGGCTCGAACCTGCGACCCCCCCTTGCTTGTAAGGCAAGTGCTCTCCCAGCTGAGCTAATCCTCCATTAATTGGTGACCCGTACGGGATTCGAACCCGTGATACCGCCGTGAAAGGGCGATGTCTTAACCGCTTGACCAACGGGCCAATATATGAAAAGTGGCGGAGAGCGAGGGATTCGAACCCTCGGTACAGCGTTAACCGCACACACGATTTCCAATCGTGCTCCTTCGACCACTCGGACAGCTCTCCATTGGCTCCACAGGTAGGATTCGAACCTACGACCGATCGGTTAACAGCCGATTGCTCTACCACTGAGCTACTGTGGAATGGAAATAAATGCTTGGCAACGTCCTACTCTCGCAGGGGGGGCGCGAGCCCCAACTACCATGGGCGCTGGAGAGCTTAACTACTGTGTTCGGCATGGGAACAGGTGTGACCTCTCCGCTATCGTCACCAAGCTTGGACAAATATTTAAGTGACAAAGAATATTATACTATGTATTTAGAAAAAATCAAGTAAAAATTCAAAATACTTTCAAAACTAGATAAGAACAAAAGACAAGGTTCAAACAAACCG
>NZ_BAVS01000064.1 GCF_000521485.1 Gracilibacillus boraciitolerans JCM 21714
TCATGGAAAGAAGGACGCTTTCAATTATTGCGCAACAAGTTTAACAAGGTAGATATGGTCGTACTGGATGAAATGGGTTACGTGCCTTTTAGCAGGATGGGGCAGAATTATTATTCCAATTGATTTCCGATTGGTATGAACAGCGTAGTCTTGTGATTACATCCAATTTAGAGTTTAGTCAATGGAACAGAATATTTGTAGATGCACGGCTAACAGCTGCCTTAGTGGATCGCGTGATTCATCACGCTCATATCTTAAGTTTTACTGGGGATAGTTACCGTGTAAGAAGCGCACTATCGAACCATCAATCATAATGAAAAATAGGGCTGGCAAAGTTCTCAACTTTTCTTTGCATTTTTCTCAACTTTTTGCTTGCAAAATACACTTTTCAATTGACAAATACAAATCATAAAAAAAGAATTACAAGTAAAACAAGATGAGGAGTGATCAAGAGTGGAATTTTTATTTTTTGTTGCCATTATAATTGGTTTAAATGTAGTTTTGATGAAAAAAGGCTTTAAAAAAGAGTAGCGAGTTATAATTCAAGAGGAGGTTTAAATGTTAGGTTTATATGACCTTGCTATAGGTTTAATTATCCTGGTTATGTATTCTAAAAAGACAAAAGAAGGTCAACTGGAACTGGATACAGAAAGACTATCTATAACAAAGTCGCGTATTTATACATTCTTGTTCTATATTTTTGTTACAGATTATAAATCTACCTCTTATTATAGCGTCATTAGTCATTTTAGCTTTCAATGATCCAGTCGCAACTTACACCACATGGAGTGCATTTACATTTGCTCTGCAAATGATGTTCATACCAGTTTTTGTGGTGTAACCTTTATATATCGTTTTCTTTATTGCTGGCATAAAATTGCACGGTATCCTCTGGGTTGTCTTCCAATGTTGTCACAATGAAAGTTGGGATGAAAAGCAATATAGGCACTGCCATACGGATCTCCATAGATTGCTGAATTGGAGGAATCAATAGCCAACACTAAAATTTCAGGTGCCTCCCATTCATGATAACGGTCGATTAGAGTTCGATTAACCTCTTGAAATTGCTTCAATGTATCTTTGTCCATATGTTGATTTACCCTGGACATGGTGGGTTGTGAAGCAAGTTCAGATTTATTCAAAATGGTCGTTAAAGCTGGATCGGGATTCAAATGATCCGCATGGTTCATGGATTTTTCGTTTACAATAGTCATAGAAGGAGCCCTTGGTATGTTTTTTGGTTTTGTCACCTATAACATTACCAAAAGTTGGGCTATTTTTCATGTTTTTGACTTTCACTTATTGGGTGATAGTTTTTTTTTTTCAAAACAGCTGATATAACTGGGCGATAATGATTATAGAATTAAACTATGAATAATTCAGGAGAAGATAATCAAACTTAAATCTTCTAAAGATAAAACATTTTAAAATAGGGTTTGTAAGGTATTTTTGATCGGACTTTATTTCAAATCTCCATTATCTTATAGCGTTGGTTTTTCCAATTTATTGAACTTAAAAAGCCACATTTACATAGTAAGTAAATGTGGCTTTTTTTCTATATTGCCGTTTGTTTATATTAATATATGACGGTTTCTTTTTCAGTCGTTTAACAAGGGGGGGTGAATATAATCTTTCAATTCATTCACAAGGTAATGAATACAATCATTTTCCTTAAACTTTTCATCATATGCAAGATAAACGGTGTAATCTTCCGCTTCATCATTCGTCATGGTGAATTCATAACCATTAACATTAAGGAAGGTTTCAAAAACCGTCAGAGCAGTTCGTTTATTGCCGTTATGGAAGATATGTCCACCCCCTGGCTATCGAGTGAAAATAACAACAAGCTTTTTCTTCTATCGAAGGATACTGTTCTTCCCCCCCAAATAATTCAGTTTTCGGTCTTTCTAGCATTGCTTCAAACTTATCGGGGGGGTACTTAATTCCTGCTTGTTCCATATCATCGTACATTTCCATAATGGTATAGTGAATAATAGTTATTTCTTCTCCTGTTAAATAAATCATTCCCCCCCCTCAAAAACCACCTTTTATCTATCCTTTAAATTACGAAGTGCTTTATCATATTTTGAAATTGCTCGATTCATTGCTCCTAATACCTCTGGACGAATACCTTCAGGAAGACGATTTACTCTTTTCATGACTAATCCATCCTTTTCTTCATCATATATAACCTCAATTTCATCGCCTTTATTCATTTTTAATTTTATCGCTAAATCTTTCGGAATGTTCACTGACAAACTATTCCCTACTTGACTAACACGTCTTGTATAACGTTTTTCTTCCAACATTCCCACGCTCATTTCATCATAATCTCCTTTCTATAGCATTGACAGAAAGGGAAACTTTATACCCTTACAGTCAATATAATTATGATTGTATATACTATTATAACACTTATACCCGCAAAAACAATGGATAAACCTTAAAAAATAGGTATTTTCCAGTCATTACACAACCAAATATCTTCCTTTTTAAGAGGATCGAATTTGGTTTCTGCTTGTTATTATTCTTGTAAGATTTAACAAACCGTTTCTATTTTTAATTAAGTATAGGCTGCTGTTGTAGTTTTAAAATAAAGTCGTGATGTTTGGAAAAAAGATGAATTTTTAGTCTACTATCTTTAAAGCATCTGCACCAGTTGATTCTTTAGGTTGGTATGGATCTCCATTAGCATCAGTTTTCAATGGAACATTGGATGAAAGTGAAAAAAGGCGAAGATATTATTAAACAAGCAATCCAACGTGTGATCTTGACTGTCTTGGCTGCCTTTGCGGAAAAGGAAAGAACCGGCATTAAAATTAGATAAGCTGAAGGTATTCAAGTTGCTAAAGCTAAAGGAAAGAATTTAGGTCGACCAAAAGCACAAATTACTTCTGATTTTATACAAGCTTATAACCAATGGAAAAAAAGGAGATTACAGCTATTGTAGCAATGAAAGAATCTAAAATGTCTAAAACGACATTTTATCGAAAAGTAAAGAGAGCATTCCCCCTTCACTTTTTGTGCTTTAGAAATAAAGTTTAATCATTTAGTTAGTAAAGTTTGAATTATGTCTATAACTATCAGGACAATAAAGATAGGCCAAGTTTAAAAATATAACTGTAACTATACTCTTTGGTATATCGATTTTAAGGTAATCTAGTATGTGCTCTCCAAGTTGCTTTTTATTAAAAGCCAAGTACGAAAATAAAACGCCTATCAAAAAGAATAGTAGTGATAAACTACCGAATCCTAATGATTTGCCTTTTCCCAAAATAATCATCCCCCCCCTCCGTATAATTTTAAAATTTTATAAAAAATTTGTAAAAAAAGGAGGGGGGGATTTCAATTTTCTGTAGAGTACATTATGTAAGTACATTCCTAGTTTGAAGAGTGTTGAAAGTATTTATATGGTAGGAGGTGATATCAATCGATATTTTAATCTATACTCCATTACTGATGCTCCCATTTTTAATTTTCTATGTTTTGATTTCTCTATATATATTTGTTCTGAAAAAAAGAGAAACTAAGATTTTCAATCAGATCCTATACATCTCTATCTTTCTCTATATTTTATACGTTTTAAAGGTAAGTTTGTTGCCAATTCCATTAAATGAAACTGTAATTCAGAATATGATAGAGACAAATACAGATGCAAATCATAATTTTATCCCTTTTCATGATATCTATACGACTCTTCAGATTCCTGATTTTAAATTAATTTTAATGGAACTATCTTGGCATATTTTGTTATTTATACCTCTTGGATTTTATGCTCCTTGGTTCAGTAGTATCTTTAAAAAGTTAAAGTCCACATTTGTTTTAGGCATTGTATTTTCACTTCTAGTTTCGCTAACCCAGTTTTTTATTTCGCTATCAATTGGAGTAACCTATTTGAATTTGATTTCAAGAAGATTTATTAATTATAAAAATTTTCGCTCCGTAAAAACCTATAGTGCTTCCTATAACACTTTTTAGTACATCATCGATATCTAAAACTCCCATTAATGATATATACTGTATTAATTCAATAGATATACTTATTAGAAGCGTTATATACAAAACATGCATATATCCTTTGACTTTTCGAAAAGTTATTGGCGCTAGAATTCCTATAGGAATAAATGCTATTATATTTCCAAATATGAACATAAACCATGTATCCAACTCATAATGATTTATATTTTTTAAATATTCTATTGTAGTTGAAAGTGGTATTAAATTATGTGAAACACCTTCGTAATGCTTAAACATTAGAATCTAAAGTCATCCATAAAATGAATTAGAGCTAAGAAAAAAATATATATTGCAAATATTATACTAATGGCAATTCTAGTCCTTGAGGTGTTGTCCATAGCAACTAATACCTCCTTTTTAAATGGTTTTTGCATATTGCATATATTGCATGTCCTTTATATGTTGTATGTAAATAGATCACATATTATGATTAATGAGAAGAACAAAATTTTGAAACCTTATACATGGGTCCTGCCGACAAAACGTGGATATTATACTCTAAGCAAATTACAATCTAAAAAAATAAATTCCTGTAGCTGTTGTTGCTATGGAAAAAAGCAAACATGTCTAAACCTACATTCTATAGAAAAATGAAGGAATACGAGAAAAAATGAAGAAAGAATATTCCCTCTTCATTTTCCATATCTTTTGGTCTAACCGTCTAACCTTTTAGTATAAGCCAAAGATTAAAGGTCAACCATAAAGGATCAATGGTTATTATAAAATTTTTGGTTTCGATAACCATACGGATCACCTCCAATTATTTATTAGTAATAAATTTTGTTTTTCCTTTTTAATACTAGATTTTTAATTTTTATTAAACACTTAACTCTGTTCCTAGCTTGTCTTACAAACCTTTAACAGCACGTAATAGTAAAAAAGACTGTTGTTGTATCCTTTTTAGTCAAATAAAATAATTCTTCAGTATAGGAGAGAGCAAAGGAAAATAGGTAAAGGAATTTTGACAAATAAAAATCCGAATCATAAT
>NZ_BAVS01000063.1 GCF_000521485.1 Gracilibacillus boraciitolerans JCM 21714
CTTCAGCTTGCACTGATCCCTCAGGAGTCTCGCATTTTTCCTCCGCTTTGGATAGATCTCTGTTCAAATAAGATGAAATAAGCAATGATATCCATGTGCTAGCTGTCACTAACATTGTTGAACCCTATAAAAGCGAAGTAAATGGACGGAGCTTTTGCTTACATTCATCATACTTTCAAAATTGTCACTTGTTCGCAGTTTGTGTCTACTATTCTAATTATAGTTGCCCGAAATTCATTTAAAATGTCTGTCAGATTATCTAACAAAAGAAATGACGTCTTAATGGAAGAAGTTGTAGGATAGGTAATAACAGAAGATGTTAACATAATTAACATGAAAAAGGGGGGGAAATGAGAGATGACAACTTTAACAGCAGAAAAAACAGTGGACACTGTATCACAATTAGAGACGATTAGAGAGGAAATCAAAACGAAAAATGTAGAACTGCTACATTTACAATTCGTCGATATCGAAGGAACATTAAAGCAAGTATCCGTGACAGCTGAGCAATTAGAGGATGTAGTAGAAGGAAAAACAATGTTCGATGGTTCATCCATAACAGGTTTTACACCTATTAATAAATCTGACTTATATTTATTGCCAGACTTAAATTCATTTGCAGTATTACCATGGACAGAAGAAGATGATTATTCTGAAGCACGTTTTTTGTGCAGTGTAACTAATCCCGACGGTACCTTATTTGAAGGGGATCCTCGAAATATATTAAAAAAGACAGTTGAAAATGCAAGGGATAAAGGATTTTCCATACATGTCGGTCCAGAGTTAGAATTTTTCTTGTTTGAAGCAGATGATAAAGGGCAGCCGACACAACAAATACATGACAATGGTGGTTATTTTGAACCTGCTCCATATGATTTAGGAGAACGTGTTCGATTAGAAATTTACAAAACATTAAAAAAAATGGGTTTTACTATAGAAGCTTCCCATCACGAAGTAGCAAAGGGACAGCACGAAATTAATTTTAAATTTGATGATGCACTAATAACTGCGGATAATGCGACGACCTTTAAATGGGTCGTAAAAACTGTGGCCCAACAATGTGGATTACGAGCAACCTTTATGCCGAAACCTGTATTTGGGGAGAATGGTAACGGAATGCATGTGAATATGTCATTATTTGATGAAAAAGCTGGCAAAAATGCATTTTATGATGAAGCAGATTCTCGAGAACTTTCTAATACAGCTTATTCATTTATCGCAGGCCTTTTACACCATGTACCATCATTTGCTGCCATTACAAATCCGTTAGTCAACTCTTATAAACGTCTGGTACCTGGGTATGAGGCGCCGTGTTATATTGCATGGTCTTCATCTAATCGTTCCGCTCTGGTTCGTATTCCAGCAACACGTGGTGCGGGTACAAGAGTAGAAATACGATGCCCAGATCCTTCTGCAAATCCGTATTATGCATTTGCGAGTATCGCGGCTGCAGGTATTGATGGTGTTGAAAAGTCTCTACAAGCACCTGCAGAAATAACAGATGACATCTTCCGTATGAATCAGGTAGAACGTGAAGAACGTGGAATTGAAAATTTACCAACTACTTTGGGAGAAGCTATCCAAGCATTGTTAACAGGAGAGATTGGTAAGAAAGTACTTGGAGACTATGCATTAAATGAATACCTGTTATTAAAACAAGCAGAGTGGGATAGTTATCGAATTGCCGTAACGGAGTGGGAGCTAGACCGTTATCAGGCAAAGTTTTAATAATGATAGTATAGTCTGAATTCCACTAGAATTCAGACTATTTTTTTGCTTAAATCCAACAATAGATATAAAATTAATGTAAGGAGAGATGTTTACAGATGGATCCATTAGATGTAATGATGCATGTAGATAAAGTAAAACCTTATTTTCAAGCAATATTTAGTGCTGATAGTCATGAAGTGGTAGGATATGAGGTTTTAGGTAAGTTGGAAATAGACCAAAAAATAATAAGCCTTGGAACATTTTTTCATGATCCAACAGTGCAGATGATTTTAAAATGGAAATAGATCAAAAAATTCAGGATTTGGCATTTAAAAAATATGTAAGTGAAAATATTCAAGTTCCACTTTATTTAAATGTCCATGCCAATTACTTTGAGACAGAGAAAGAGGATCAATTTCTTGATCATCTGTTAAACTACCAACAGAAAGGTTTGGATTTAGCCAATATTGTTATTGAAATCTCAGAGCAACAATTTAGTGGAGATCTTGATCTATTAACACATACCTTTAAATATTTAAAAACATTAGGCGTTAAATTAGCAATAGATGACCTTGGAACTGGTGCAAGTAATCTAGATCGAATTAGTTTAATGGAACCTGATATCTTAAAAGTTAACTT
The DNA here is from genome assembly GCF_000521485.1 of Gracilibacillus boraciitolerans JCM 21714. Classification (GTDB taxonomy): domain Bacteria; phylum Bacillota; class Bacilli; order Bacillales; family Amphibacillaceae; genus Gracilibacillus; species Gracilibacillus boraciitolerans. The sequence continues at coordinate 2,350 of NZ_BAVS01000063.1, forward strand.
ACATGCTTTACAAAGTGAATCAATTTCAACTAATTATCATAGCATTATATACTCTCTATCATTATTAGCCCGTAAAGTAGGGGGGGCAGAATTACTATTTGCTGAAATTATTACTAACTATCATTTTCATTATGCATGGAGAAATAGTGGTCGTTATTACCAAGGAAGCTTCTTATCACCGAGTGCTTCTGACTTTGTCGAGATGAATATATTGAAAGAACGCTTCCGTAAAGATATTCAACAATTTATATTGGTAGAAAGAAAGAAATTAACAGCGAAATTTCAATTAGCAAAAAGTCTGAATTTGCAAATCCAGGGAAAATGGAAGCAAATAAAAAAGAACAGAGAATTAGACGTGGTAATTGATAGTCTTGCTAAAGAAATGGAACACATATTCTTCCGAATTTATGTAACAGACGAAGACGGTTTTCAAAAAACAGTAAACTTTATTCATGTGAACAAGAACTGGATGTGGGATAAGTCAGCAAAAGGAAAAAATTGGAGTTGGCGTCCTTACTTTATTGAAAACGTAATTCGAATGAAAGAAGAGCAATCAGGTATATTGTCTGATATCTATAATGATATCGAAACTGGAGAAAGGATTAGAACATTTTCTTATCCATTAGATGAGTCCTTATACTTATTTATGGATATATCACCAATGTATCTAGATGAACATGAAGATTTACTGTGGTAATTAGAGGAGGAGCTAGGTATGGAAAAGCATGCTATGATTATTATTAACCCAAGTTCAGGGACCGAGAAAAGTATCCAATTTAAACAAGATGTTTATGATATATTAATCGAAAAAGACTATTCTGTAACGATAAATGAAACTAAGAAAGAAAATGATGCTAAAAACTTTGCGATTCAAGCCAGTAAAGATGCTTTTGACTTAATTACGATAATGGGTGGAGATGGTACAGTTAATGAAGTGATCAATGGAATTGCAGAGCAGGAGCATCGACCAAAATTGCATATTATTCCTCTTGGAACAGTAAATAATTTTGCTAAGGCAGTAGAGATTCCATTAAAAACGCAACAGGCAATCGATGTGATCAAAGATCCTACTGAAAAATTAGTAGACATAGGGAAAATAAATAATCATTATTTTATGAATCTTGTTAACATTGGTGCAATAGCAGAAGCGACTTATCAAGTTACCGCAGAACAAAAATCAAAATTAGGGTCGCTAGCATATTTTATTGAAGGATTAAAAAAATTCAATGAGAAAGATATATTTTCTGTAAAAATTAAATTAAATGAGACAACCCAAGAGTTAGACGCGATGTTAGTCCTGATTGCATTAACAGATACTTTTGGAGGATTTAAAAATGCTGTGAGTGAAGCTGATATCAACGATGGTTACTTACATGTATTTGTGTTCCAGGAAATGTCTACTTTAGAAATCTTGTCGATAATAACAAGTCTTGTTAATGGTCAATTAAAAGATCAGCACACGTTCAATATTGGAAAACGAAGAGCTTAGCAATAGAAACTAGTCCCAGCAAGATGACAAATGTGGATGGGGGGGATGAGGGTTTTTCAACGCCCTTACAATTAGAAGTATTAGAAAAGCATGTATCAATCCTTAAATAACTTTCCAATTATGAATTTCTGTGAAAAATGAAAGAATCACATAGGATAACTGGTCTGTCTTAATAATCATTAGTTAACTGTATATTATATAAATAACCGGGTGGTTTAGCCTGGTTTTTTTGTGTGCAAAAAATATGGTTGTAGGAAAATTAAATCTCTTTATAGTAGAAAGTAGAAAATGATAGAAAGGAAGAGATTTATGAAGCTGCATCCACTTTTTTGCAATTCCACAACCGAAATAAATGAAAGAATCTCCATCACTTGGGGAGTCCCTTGGAAAAAAGGAGAATTAAATAGTGTCAATCACCTGATGTTACAAAATAAAAATAAACAAAACATTGCCCTTCAATCTCAAATTCAAGCATATTGGCCAGATGGTTCAGTTAAATGGACCAAACATAGTGCCAATCTTTTTAAAAAAGAGTTGGATGGTTTAGAATTAACCAATGCAAATCAACAAGGTTCACAGCAACCAGGTACAATGATAGTTAAAAAGAAGAATGGTTGGCAAGTTGAGACAGGAAGAATGACATGTTTTATTCCAATTAAAGGAGAAAACTGGATTGAAGAAATCACAGTAGATCAAAAACTGTTAATCAAAAGAGGAAAATTAGTTTTACAGCTGGAGGAACATAAACAGTTGCATGACCAATGGTGGACCCGGGAAGTAGAAGGTACAGTGAGATCGATACTGTGACTGTGGAAGATGATGGAAAATCGAGATCGGTTATCAAGTTATCAGGCACCCATTTAATTAATCAAGAAAAGCATCTTGTTCCTTTCAGTCTTAGAATTTATTTTTATCACCAACATCCTTTTATTCGATATGTACATACCTTTATTGTGGATGAAAGCATTTCAGAATATTTACGTATTAAAGGCATTGGTACTAATTTCATTTCTACTTTAAAAGGAGAACCTTATAATAGACAGATTCGTGTTGCAACAGAGGATGGTTGGTATAACGAAGCCAGTCAATTGCTCTTAACAAGAAGATATAATAGAAATAATGCGGAATATCAGCAACAAATAAACGGTCAAACCGTATATAAAAATGCGAGTAATGAAAAGCTGATAGATCAAGCAGAAAAAAATGCAGTCTGGAATCATTATCAGTTAGTTCAACAGAATGAGAGCCATTACCAACTAGTAAAAAGCACAGGAAGGACAAATAAATTATTCAGGCAATTACCGGTAAGATTACCGGA
>NZ_BAVS01000062.1 GCF_000521485.1 Gracilibacillus boraciitolerans JCM 21714
TATTTATATATTTAGTTATTAAAATAATGATTAGAAGGTTTGATAATTATAATGTTAACAGTTAAGAATTTATCTAAACGATTTGAGGATACTATTGTTCTGGATGATCTAAGTTTTACTATACCAAGTCAATCAATTGTTGGTTTGACTGGGAAAAATGGAATTGGCAAAACGACGATGCTTAATATTTTAGGTGGGATCAGTAAGTACGAAGGCGATATATCTTTTGAAGATAATGAAATGAAATCGAATTTTAAAAAATATATTCAAAAAACTAGTTTAATTACGAATTTACCTTTTATGTATGAATTTCTAACAATGGATGAAATGATTGACTTAATCATTTCTTTATCAGGAGAAGCTTCTCAGGAAAAAGTGATGTTTAAAAGAAAAATGGTTGAACTACTAAACCTGGAGCCTTTTACATCGCAATTAATTAAAAACTTATCATTAGGTACAAAACAAAAGGTGCACTTTATTATCTCCTTCATTAACAGACCAAAGTTAATTTTAATTGATGAACCATTTGTCAACTTTGATGAAACAAGCTTAGAAAATGTCTTGGGTTTTTTAAAAAGCTATACGATAGATAGTGAATCAATAACCATTTTTTCAACACATTCGAAAGAAAAGTCGATTCAAGATATCATCACACATAACCTACATATAAAGAGTTCAAACGAAATTACATTAGAAGGGATAGAAGTAGCTTGCAATTTAAGAAAACCTTTCTGATTATTTTAATCATTTCGATGCTTTTATTTTTTCTAGGAATGTTTTTTCCAATGGATATTGGTAAGGATGAAGGTTCCGTTGAGATCTCATTTAATGAGCTGTTTTTCCATAATTTAAGAGCTCAATTCACATCGATATTACTTGGAATCATGACATTAGGAATATATTCTTTATTTTACATGTTCTTAAATTTCTTGCTATTAGGTATGGTTGTCACGACGTTAAACCAAACAGAATCACTAATTGATGTGGTTCAAACTATTATTTTTCATGGTTTTTTTGAAATTCCAGCAATGTTGTTATCGATAACACTAGGGATTTTCACACCTTGGAAAATAATACTAATGATAAAGAACAAGAATTTCAATTTTGATTCACTGCGTGTCATTTTTAGTATTAGTATTTTAATCGTTATCTTAACGATTATTGCAGCATTTATTGAGTCGTTAATTTCACAGAATATGCTTTAAGAAAGGGTGAATATGATGGTAGCAGTTACAAAAGACACTATATTACTCAAGCCAAGCTATAGCATACCGCTGTTAATCGTAGTCATTGTTTTATCTACCTACGTACAATTCGGAAATGTCTTAAATTTAGCTATTGATAATGAAATTGTGTCTCAAGATATTATGAGTACCGTTGAAAACAGCAAGGGGGGGCTACTATTTTTAATCTCATTTGTTTTTCAATTATTTATTATGTTTCCTTACTTAATATTGGAAACTATAACTGTTTATTTTGCAGCTTTTATGGCCTATAAACAGCGGTGGGAACTGCGAACATTTTTCTTTACAAGTGTAGAAGCTACAATAGTAACAATGACATTAAACTTAATTTTATCTTTCACAATACTATCCTTGTTCGATAATTTTAATTTACAAGATCTGATTATAATTTATCTAGTAATAAACCTTTTAAAACCAATACTAGTATATTATTTATTGACTTATAAAAAGATCTTACATTTTAAATTATCTGGATTGTTAATGATTTATGTTTTTACATTTATAGTAATATTTTCTCCAGGATTAATATTCTTAGTCCTGTTATAGATTAAAATTAAAACTAACAGAGAGGAATGTTTTAAATGAAGATGACTAAAGATTTTATATTTTCGGTGATTATTTTTGGAGTTATTTTAATTTTGGTAATCATGACTTTCCTTATCTTATAAAAACCACAAATTCAAAAAATAGAGGGCTATATGAGAAGATGAAAGGATTGATTGTTATGGTCAAAGACACTTGTTTGGCAGGTGAAGTATAGGTGAAAAAAAGATGGGTCGCAGTAGGGATTATAATCATATTCATCATAGGATTAATTGGTATCAATATATGGAGTGAATCTACAGGAGCAAATACAGTTGTAGAAGTAACAAATATAAAACAAGAAACAATCACAGAAGTGGTACTGACTTCAGGAAGATTAAGTACGGTAGATGAACAATCAATATATGTATCCCCAGAGAATGGAGATATAGCTGAAATATTCGTCAAAGAAGGTGACGAAGTGGAACAAGGTACTACACTTTTTAAGTATGAAAATGATCAGCTTGAACTTGAAAAAAAGCAAAATGATCTGAACCTTCGTTCCTTGTACCTACAACTCGATTATCTTAAAGAACAACTTAAAGAGTTAGATAAAAAGTTAAAAAATGATGAGGGTAATGAAATAATACAAGATGAATATGATCAACTAAAACTCGAACAACAAAGGGCAAATATAGAAGCTGAGCTAGTTCTTCTTCAACAAGAAGCTAATGAAAATAAAATTGCTGATCTTGAAGTGAAAAGTGAAATTTCAGGTAGGGTTATGGAAATAAATAATCCAACAATATCAAGCTCAAGCCAAATTGAGCAACAGCCACTTATTACGATTGTTTCAATGGAGAAACTCAAAGTTGAGGGCACATTATCTGAATATGACATATTAAAAGTAAAAGAAGGACAGACTGCTACATTGACTTCTGATGCAGTGCCAGAAAGTTCTTGGGGGGGAGGAAAAATAAATTATATATCAGCTTTGCCAGTCGAAGAGATAGTCAAGCGATTGATGGTGAGATAGGTAGTGTTCAATACCCTATTGAAATCGTGTTACAAGATCAGAATATAAGTATAAAACCTGGATTTCAGGTTCTAATTGAAATTATCACGAATGAATATGAAGCAATGACGCTTCCACTTACCGCAGTAAAGCAAGAGGATGATTCTAATTACGTTTATGTTGTCAAAGATGGCCTATCAAGACGTCACGAAATAAAGGTTGGATCAGTTTCGAATCAATTCATTGAGATTACAGAAGGACTTGCAGAAACAGATCAAGTTATTACTAAGTTAAACGAAAGCATAGTAGATGGGATGGAAGTGAATATTCAGTGATTCGTTTTCGATCTATTGAGAAAAGCTACAGTCTTGGAAAAGAACAAGTAGATGTTCTTAAGGGAATTGATTTACATATATCTAGAGGTGAATTTACTGCAATTATGGGTCCATCCGGTTCAGGGAAATCAACAATTATGAATATTATTGGTTGTCTTGATCGACAGACGGGAGGAGAATACTTGTTCAATGATAAGTTGGTATCCGAATATGATGACATGAATATGGCCAAAATAAGAAACCGTTCGATCGGATTCGTATTCCAACAATTCCACTTACTTCCACATTTAGACACACGAAGAAATGTAGAACTTCCAATGATTTATGGGGGGGATTGAAAAAAAAAGAACGTGAAAAGCGTGCACTAGAAGCACTTGATAAAGTAGGCTTGTCCGATCGCAAGAGTTTTTTCCCAAATGAATTGTCTGGCGGACAAAAGCAGCGTGTCGCAATCGCTAGAGCAATCGTCAACCAACCTGATCTTATTTTAGCTGACGAACCAACAGGCGCACTTGATTCAAAAACAAGTGAGCAAATCATGGAGTTGTTCTCGATGTTGAATCAAGAAGGGACAACCATTGCTATTGTTACACATGAACCTGAAGTAGCAAAATATACAGATAGAATAGTGTTTGTCCGAGACGGTTTGATTGTTAAAGATGATTATCCTTCAGCAAAGAAGGGCGAGTATAATGAGTTTAATTGAAAATATCAAAATGGCGATTTCTTCGCTTTTATCTCATAAATTACGTTCCATTTTAACTATGCTGGGTATTATCATTGGAGTAGGTTCTGTTATTGCCATTGTTGCTATTGCACAGGGCGGAGAAGAAATGCTCAAATCGCAAATTTCCGGTCCTGGTAACACAATAGAATTACTCTATATGCCTCCTGAAGAAGAATTGGGAAATTTGGAATCAGTGCTAATGTCACCTTTTTCTCAAGAGGATATTAATATTATTGAATCTCTTCCTGAAGTAGCAAATGTCGTTGCGACGAGTTCGAGGTTTGGGAATATTCGACACAAAGAGGATACAGTTGATGCTTCCATTACTGGAATTACTCAGACTTATATAGAAGTTATTGGACTTGAAGTGGCAAGTGGAAGAAATATTTTATCCACAGATTTCTTAGGTGCACAACGTACAGCAATCATAAGTAGCTCATTGCAAGAAGAACTTTTTAACGGTGAAGATCTATTAGGTGAGATTATTTTTGTAAATTCACATCCAATCGAAATTGTAGGCGTACTAGATAAACCAACTGGATTTCTTAATGGTGGCATTAATGAAATATATATTCCACTAAATACATGGCGTAACATATTTGGAAGCAACAATTATAGTCAAGTGACAATCCAAGCGAATAATTCTGAGGACTTACAAAATGCTGGAATAAAGGCAGCGGATCAACTTAATCAATTGCATCGCACAGAAGAGTCTTATCAAATCATTAATATGGAAGAAATGGCTACTGGTATTGGACAAGTTACAAACGTTATGACTATCCTTATTGGAAGTATTGCGGCAATATCACTATTTGTAGGTGGCATAGGCGTGATGAATATTATGCTTGTTTCTGTGACTGAACGCACTCGTGAAATTGGAGTCCGCATGTCATTAGGTGCTACTAGAGTACAGATTCAAATACAGTTTCTAATCGAAGCGATAACACTTACATTAATTGGTGGAGCAATTGGTATTTTTATAGGAAGTGGGTCAGCAGCAATCGTTTCTTATTTTACCGGTTGGCCTTCGCTTATATCGTGGCATGCAGTTTTTGGTGGTTTATTGTTTTCTGTTGTGATAGGAGTCATTTTTGGTGTTTTACCAGCGAATAAAGCATCAGGGCTTGATCCAATTGAATGTTTGAGGCACGAATAGGTTCTGAGAGTCTTTATAAGTTAATAGATAGTATTAGTAAATAATCTTCTTTCACAATTCAACCTTTGTTAGGTTATACACCGGTTGCTTCTGTGGCTTTTTGATTGAAAGTTCTCTTGAATCACACATCTTTAATGCTAGATTTAATTCTTTTGAATTAAACTACGGCCGATCACTATTTCTTTCCCCCCCTTGAGCTGGAGTGATCAAACCTTGCAATAGTCCTTATCCTTGTGAGATTCCTTGCAAATTAAGCCACAGACGCAATGATATTAAAAACAAATCGCCTTGTAGCTCTTAACTATATCTTAGATCACGGATACCGATAAAAAGTGCCCCCCCTATCTGGGGGTTCTTTGTGTTTCAATAGATTTAATCATAGTCGGCGGTAGATTAATATAAGTAAGAATATTTATAATGAG
>NZ_BAVS01000061.1 GCF_000521485.1 Gracilibacillus boraciitolerans JCM 21714
CCATTAATAAAGATGATTGTTACTATCTTGAATGAAACATATGTTCTTATACACAAAAAAATCCCCCCTAATCCCACAATGGGACGAGAGAGATTCCCGCGGTACCACCCAACTTTAGTACTGATTCCAGCACTCACTTCATTTCCTTAACGCGGAACACGACAAAAGCTACTAGTTTCACTTTTATAACATCCAAGGCGAGTTCGTAAGAGTATAGGAGTGACTCTCACCATTATGTCACCTCTCTTAACCTATATCGTTTACTACTATTCCTCTTCATAGTCTTCTATATAATATGGTCTTCTAAATAATTGACTTTACTTTCTGATAGTTTAAAGAAATGTCTGGATTTTGTCAAGGTGTGTTTCTTTTACCAAACGTAGACAAGTGCTTCATATGGTTTCAAAGTTATTTTTGCTGCCAATTCCTTAACATCACTTTCATTCGATAATACTAATTGAGGTGATTTATCGAATACTTGTGAAGGAACATTTATTACTGTTTTTTTATTGAATAAATTAGCAATAACAAATGCACCATTTTCATTTAAATGACGGGTATATGCGTATACCTGATGATGATTATATAATTCAAGTTGATATTTACCATAAACTAAAACGTCATAATGTTTTCTGAGAGCTATTAATTTTTTATAGTAATTTAAAATAGATTTTGGATCATTCTGTTGTATTGCTACATTGATCTCTTCATAGTTTGAATTAACCTTTAACCATGGGTTTCCAGTCGAAAAGCCTGCGTTAACAGAATGATTCCATTGCATTGGGGTTCTGGAATTATCTCTTCCACTTTTCCATATTTTTTGCATAATTTCCTTATGAGATTTACCTTCAGCAATTTCATTATGATACATGTTTTTAATGGCTACATCATTATAATCATCAATTGACTGATATTGTACATTCATCATTCCAATTTCTTGACCTTGATATATAAAAGGAGTGCCTTTCATTAAAAAATACATTGTCGCTAAACATTTGGCGGATTGATCACGATACATTTGGTCATCACCCCCCCACGTTGATACGGATCTAGGTTGATCATGATTTTCAAGAAATAACGCATTCCAGCCGACACCTTCTAGCCTTTTTGCCACTTTGTTAATGTCTTTTTTAAAGCTCGAATGTCCAATCCGCCCTTTGTACTCATTTCCCAAAGACCTAAATGTTCAAATTGAAATATCATATCAAAATAACCTTTGTCTTCTCCCACCCATTGCTCCGCATCTGCAACAGTTACTCCATTTGCTTCTCCTACTGTCATCACATCATAGTTATGGATGGTTTTATCTGCGAATTCCGTTAAAAATTTATCGATACCAGGACGATTCATATGACCTTTAAAGGATGGAACATATTTTTTATTTTTAGGATTTGGCAGATCAGGTAAGCCTGGTACTTTCTTAATATGTGAAATAGCATCTACTCTAAAGCCATCAATACCTTTATTTAACCACCAGTTCACCATCTCATACAAATCTTTACGTACATCAGGGTTTTCCCAATTTAAGTCAGGTTGTTTGGTTGAAAAAACATGCATATAATACTCTTCTGTATTTTGATCGTACTCCCATGCAGATCCTCCAAAAATAGACTCCCAGTTATTTGGCTCATCCCCGTTTTTACCTGGGTGCAGATATAATAATCTCGATATTTATTATCCCTGGAAGAACGTGATTCCATAAACCATCTGTGCTCATCAGACGTATGGTTTATTACTAAATCCATAATCAATTTCATCTTACGTTTATGTACTTCTTGTAATAACTGGTCAAAGTCTTCCATTGTTCCAAAGTCTTTCATTATTGCTTTATAATCACTTATATCATATCCATTATCATCATTGGGTGATTGATAGATTGGACTCATCCAAATAACATCAATTCCTAAATCCTTCAGATAATCCAATTTTGTTATAACACCTTGTATATCTCCAATACCATCCCCCCCATTAGAATCCATAAAACTACGTGGTAGATTTGATATGCTACTGCTTCCTTCCACCACTTTTTATTCATGAAATAACCCCCCCCTGTAATCTTCGATATAGGCACCAAAATATTTATTCATTTAATTTAAGTATTTAAACTATAATACCTTTACTATTAACATAAGTATAGCGTATATTTGCGCAATCGATTGCACATAACTTATATTATCATGTAATATCTTTCTGTCAATAGTGTTGAATTAAATAAAAGACTGGAGTAAATAATTTTTTATATAATGGATTAACTCTACATTTATATTCTATATATACTTATAGAATCCAACAGAAAGAAAAATAATTAGAAAGCAGGCGATTGCATCACTTTATCGAGATAACTTTTATTATATAAAAAAGCACCCTTCAAAAGGATGCTTTTACACGTTTTGTTTATCTTTTTTTATTTGTTTACTTCGAAGTTGTCCACAGGCTGCGTCTATATCTGTTCCATGTTCCACACGAACACCGCAATTTACGCCGTTTTCTAACAAGACTTGATAGAAATCTAAAATTGCCTTTTTCTCACTTCTATCATATTGATTATGCTCATCCACTGGATTATATGGAATAAGATTTACATAAGACAAATGGCGTTTATTCTTCAATAAAGTTACAAGCTGTTTTGCTTCTTCTTTATGATCATTAACATCCTTTAGTAATATATACTCGAATGTTATACGACGATTTGTCTTTTCCAGATAATAATCAATTGCTGGCATCAGTTTTTCTAATGGAAATGCTTTATTAATTTTCATAATTTTAGTGCGCAATTCATTGTTTGGTGCATGTAATGATAAGGCTAAATTTACTTGAATGTTCTCATCCGCAAAATCATAAATTCGTTTAGCCAGTCCACTCGTCGAAACAGTAATGTGACGAGCTCCTATTGAAAGACCATCCTGATCATTTACAATTCGCAGGAAATCCATTGTATTATCGTAGTTATCAAAAGGCTCACCAATACCCATCACAACTATATGACTGACACGTTCATCCTCATCTTTTGCATCGAGGTGTTTTTGCACTTTCATGATTTGCTCAACAATTTCACCAGCATTAAGATCTCTATTTTTTGTAAGTAATCCACTGGCACAGAATGAACAACCAATATTACAGCCAACCTGGGTCGTTACACAAACAGAATAACCATAACTAAATTTCATTAAGACCGTCTCAATTAAATTCCCGTCTGTTAACTTAAATAAAAACTTTATCGTACCATCTTTGGATTCTTGTTTAATTTCCTCTGTTAAAGTCCCTAAGGTGAAATTCTCCTCTAATACTAATTGGCAATCTTTATTTAGATTATACATTTCCTGAAAGGTATCAACTCTCTTTTATATAACCAATTCCAAACTTGTTTAGCTCGAAACTTCTTTTGACCATGTGTTACAAGCCAATCTGTTAATTGCTTATATGTTAAAGAATAGATGGAACTATTCATCAATCATCCCTCTTTTCTTATTCGTTCATTTACATCAGACCATCATACTAAATACAGAGTAAAATAGCAAGAATTTCAGAAAATAAGGTTAACCAAAAAAATAATAAATAAAAAAATATCTTTAAAAAACTACAAAATCAAATCAAGCTCTATCCCCCTCTATTTTCACTTATTATGGCTATCCACTATATATTAATCAATAAAGAGAAGCAGAAAAATTTCATGATTTTTATCTCATGACCTTGCAATTTCATAAATCACTTGCTATAATGAAGTTAGCTATTTTGTTCGATGACACCTTCAAGGATCGTAACGTTCAGTTTTCGTTTTGAGGCAAGAGCAAGAATAGTAATACATTTGTGTGAACGGTTCACACATAGGAGGAAAAGAAATATGGTACAAGGTACAGTAAAATGGTTTAATGCAGACAAAGGTTTTGGATTTATTGAAGTAGAAGGACAAGACGATGTATTCGTTCACTTCTCTGCTATCCAAGGCGAAGGCTTTAAAACACTTGAAGAAGGTCAAAGCGTAACTTTCGACATCGAAGAAGGTAACCGTGGACCACAAGCAGCTAACGTAGAAAAAAACTAATTTAGCCTTTTATAACAAAAAACGCTTATGCTTTTGCATAAGCGTTTTTTATTTATTCAATATTTCTTTCAATATGACCACATGATTGTACTTTAATTCTTTTGTAGCAAACACCAATGTTATCTCTCCATTATGTTCATAATAATATTCCTCTAATTGATGAAGAGCGTCTTTTTTTTCTGAATCATTCTTTAATTCCTGCAAATATTCTTCTTTAAAATCTTGAAATTTATCTGGATCATGTTCAAACCATTTTCTAAGCTTAGGTGATGGACCAATATTTTTTAACCAAGCATCTAACTTGGCTTTTTCTTTAGTTACTCCTCTTGGCCAGACACGATCAACCAATATACGACACCCATCGTTTTTCTCCGGATCATCATACACTCTTTTTAATTGAATAATAAATCACCTCACAAACAGATTATTAGACCTTTCATTATGTAAAGAGTATCATCTTTTACATGCTCAAGTAAATGAAGGAGTGATTTATATGTCAACATTTTCTAATGTGAAATTTTCATTGTTGGATTTAGCACCAGTTTTAGCTGGTAAGAATGCTTCAATATCTTTTCAAAATAGTGCAGATTTAGCCAAACATGTCGAAAAGCTTGGTTTCTATCGGTATTGGTTAGCAGAGCATCATAATATGCCAGGCATAGCCAGTTCTGCTACTTCACTTGTCATAAGTCATATTGCAAGCCACACAGAAAAAATTCGCGTTGGCGCCGGTGGGATTATGTTACCAAACCACGCACCTTTAGTGATTGCCGAACAATTTGGAACATTAGATGCTCTATATCCTGACCGCATTGATCTTGGATTAGGTCGCGCACCAGGAAGTGACCAAGCAACTGCTTATGCACTAAGAAGAACGCTAAATAGCAGTCCAGACGACTTTCCTCTGCTGGTGGAAGAATTAGAATCATACTTTAGTGGTACAGCTAGAGTAAAAGCAGTACCTGGAAAAGGCGCGAACATTCCAATCTGGTTACTCGGCTCCAGTGATTTCAGTGCTCGTTTGGCAGCAGAAAAAGGATTACCTTTTGCATTTGCCAGTCATTTTTCTCCGGACTATACACTACCTGCTTTACGTTTATACCGTGAACGATTTACACCATCTGATCAATTGAGTAAACCACATGCGATGGTAGGGGGGGTAAATATTATTGCAGCAGAAACAGTGGAGAAAGCGAAATGGTTAGCAACTTCACAACAACAACAGTTTTTATCATTAGTTCGTGGTGATCCATCTGAGTTGATGCCACCGATTGATGATATCGAGAAGGAATGGTCGATTTATGAGAAGTCTTCCGTAGAAAAGACAGTTAATAGTAAAACGACTATTATTGGGGGGGATAAAAATGCCGTTCGTGAAAAACTATCAGCTTTTATTGAAGAAACAGAAGCAAATGAAGTAATCATTAATTCACAGATTTATGATCACGAAGCAAGAAAAAAATCGTACGACATCGTCGCAGAAATAGTCAACGAATAACATTGACATAAAGAGACTGACATAAAATAAGTAAAATCCGAACGATAATGCAAATT
>NZ_BAVS01000060.1 GCF_000521485.1 Gracilibacillus boraciitolerans JCM 21714
AAAAAGAAGTGCTCACCGCACTTCTTTTTTTTTATGAGTCTGGGGGGGACATATCAATTACTTTCCATCACAAAGCCGAATGATCTAAAGAATTAAGATGAACATATGATAGATTATGCGCAGTAACTGATAAGATAATTATGATATGGTATAACTGCGTAACAAGCCGGAGCGATTGTCACACCTAATATTAATTTCAAAATTACTACTCATTAAATCGAAGTTATGTCGCATCATCTTCCTTATATGCAATTGAAAAATCCGAATGATAGTAAATTTCATCGAAGAATTTGCATATCGTTCGGATTTTACTTTTATCAAATTACTTTTGTCTCAGCCTCTTTTTTTATTCTTCATCCTGGTTAACCTCTAGTGGGTAATGTTTCATAAAATATACTAATGATTGTAATTCAACAGCTAAATCTATATGATGGACGCGGACCTTCTCCGGGACTGTAATTCTAGCAGGTGTAAAGTTTAGAATACCAGTTATACCTGCAGCAACCAATCGATCCGTGATAGTTTGTGCTTCTGATACAGGAACAGTTAGAATTACTACGGATATATTCGCCACTTTTTCCTCTATTTCATCAATGTGACAAATCTCTACGTCGCCAATCTTTTTTCCAATTTTCGCTTCATCGACATCAAAAGCCACTTCGATTTTTGTATTATTATTTTTCGTGAAATTATAATTTAAAAACGCAGTACCTAAATTACCTACCCAACAAGGCTACAGGTGTATTTTCATCCTGATCTAACGTTTTTCTAAAAAAACCTAACAGGTATTCGACATTATAGCCGTAGCCTTTTTTTCCTAATGCGCCAAAATACGAAAAGTCTCGTCGAATGGTAGCAGAATCGACTTTTATTGCTTCACTTAATTCCTTTGAAGACACGCGCGATTTTCCCTGCAGATAGAGATTATTTAAAAAACGGTAATATAATGGTAACCGCTTTGCTGTTGCTTGTGGTATTTTGCTTTGATTCAACATCATTCATTCCCCCCCTTACTTTCTATGCGATGGATTTGTGAATGTTTTTACTTACCATCTATTTTAACAGAAAAGTAAAGAAATGTCGTGAAATTATTCACTTAATCACAAATACCAGTGCTTGCAGGTACTGTTGCTTTTAGATACACTGAATACATTAGAGGTGAATGACATGATATATTTACAGGTGAATAATTTAACAAAAAGATTTGGCGCAGAGCTGATCTTATCTAATATAAAACTGGAAGTTAAGGAACAGGACCGGATTGCCATCGTAGGTCGAAATGGTGCCGGTAAATCTACTTTATTAAATATCATTTCCGGTCAATTAGGCTATGATGAAGGAGAAATTCACAAACCAAAAGATATTTCCTTAGGCTATTTAGCGCAGCATTCAGGATTAGATTCAACAGAAACAATCTGGGATGAAATGGTGAAAATCTTTGCCTATTTAAAAAAAGAAGAACAATCCTTACGTAAAATGGAGCAACAAATGGGTGATCCTGATTTTCTTGCTAATCAGGATCAGTATCATCAATTATTAACAGCTTATGATCAAAAACAAGAGGATTTTAAGCAAGCTGGTGGTTTTCAATACGAAGCAGATGTGAAGGCTGTCTTAAATGGGCTTAATTTTCCTGAATCAACCTGGTCGGCCTCTATCGCGACGCTTAGCGGTGGTCAAAAAACCCGATTAGCACTTGGAAAATTATTATTAACAAAGCCCGATATTTTAATCCTAGACGAACCAACGAACCACTTAGACATTCAAACACTGACATGGTTAGAATCTTATTTAAATAGCTATAAGGGTGCCGTCGTGATTGTCTCTCACGATCGATATTTTTTAGACAAAACAGTCAATATCGTTTATGAAATTTCTCGTAATCATTCTTCAAAATTTTATGGCAATTATAGTAAGTATTTAGAACAAAAAGCTGCCAATTATGATCACGATCTTAAACAATATGAGAAACAACAAACGGAAATAAAGAAATTAGAAGATTTCATCCAAAAGAACATTGTCCGTGCAGCAACACTAAACGGGCACAAAGCAGACGCAAACAACTGGAAAAGATGGATGTAATGGATAGACCGGCTGGTGAGGAAGGATCCGCTAAATTCTCTTTTAACATTGAACGCAGAAGTGGAAATGATGTCTTGAAGATAAATGAGCTAGCCTTTCGCTATCAACCTCTGATCCATATATCTTTTCTCATCTTCGTTTGCACATGGAACGTGGTGATAGTGTGGCACTTGTTGGCCAAAATGGTGTGGGTAAATCCACTTTGCTTAAGACAATCATTGGTCAACTAGATCCTGCTTCTGGTGAGATCCAATTAGGTGCAAATGTGCAAATTGGTTATTATGATCAGGAACAGACACAATTAAATACGAAAAAAACCGTATTAAATGAATTATGGGATGATTATCCAATGATGGATGAAAAGGACATTAGGACCATTCTTGGAAACTTCCTTTTTAGTGGGGGATGATGTCTTACGTAATGTTTCCTCCTTAAGCGGGGGGTGAAAAGGCTCGTCTAGCTCTCGCAAAATTGATGATGGAAAAGGCAAATCTGTTATTATTGGATGAGCCGACGAACCACTTAGATTTAGACAGCAAAGAAGTTTTAGAAGCTGCCTTAATCGATTATCCAGGCTCTATTTTATTCGTTTCCCACGATCGGTACTTTATCAACAAATTAGCTACACATATTTTAGAAATGCAACCGAGTAAAACTACCGTCTATATTGGAGATTATGATTATTACGTTGAAAAAAAGAAAGAGGAACAAGAACTGGCAGAGCTTAAAGAGTCAGAAAAAAAGGTCGACAATAAACCGGAGACGACGTCTAAATCAAATTTTGAAAAGGACAAGCAATTAAAGAAAGAACAACGTAAAAAAGAACGTCGCATTCAGGAAATCGAAGAGGAAATTGAACAATTGGAAGTGGACTTGGAAGAAATTGATCAGCTATTATGTGATCCAGAGGTTTTTCAAGATCACGAGAAGGCATTAGAACTCACCACCAAGAGTGATAGCTTAAAACAAAAGGTGGAATTCTTGATGGAAGAATGGGAATCATTACATGAATAGAGCTGGCATGCGCCAGCTCTTTTTTATCATATAGTCATTTTGTCATAAAATATAAGGATCTTTAGTCATGCTAACTATTTTTTATCAACATAGTTATCCACTTATTCAGCATTGACTTTTAAACTTTTTGACTACTTATCCACACAATCCACAACAAAATGATATGTTATCCACATTTTTTAAGTCGCTTCCATTATTGATATTGCACTATTTATAAAGTTATACACATTTTCTCCTATTTACTGTGTATAACTTTTTGCCGCTGGGTGTATTTTTCTAAACTTAGGCCTGCATTTGCGTTAAGCTCCAGTTTGCCTTGTGGCCTTGTTGATAAGCAATAGAGCCAGCTGCAGCAATCATAGCAGCATTATCTGTACAAAGAGACAATGGTGGAAAGAATAGATTTATTTCTTTTTCTAATTGAAATTTTGATTGCAAGGTCGTACGAAGTCCTTGATTAGCAGCTACTCCTCCTGCAACAATAACTTGTTTTACTCGATACTGTTTGGCAGCTTTAACTGTTTTTTCTGTTAATACCTCGACAACACTTGCCTGGAAACTAGCTGCTACATCTTCCTGCTTCATTGTTTCCCCCCCTTTTTGTTTGGCATTGTGTAAAGTATTGATCACAGCTGATTTAAGTCCACTAAAACTAAAGTCAAAGGAATCTTCTTCCAACCATGCGCGTGGGAAATTAATAGTGGCTTCCCCCCCTGTTTGTGCCAATTGGTCAATTTTTGGTCCACCTGGATAGGGAAGATTTAACGTGCGGGCTACTTTATCATAGGCCTCTCCCGCTGCGTCATCTCGTGTTTCTCCAATAATTTCAAAAGAACCGTGAGTTTTCATTAATATTAGTTCCGTATGTCCACCGGAAACGACTAGCGCTAATAAAGGGAATTCAAATTCTTTTTCTAATCGATTTGCATAAATATGTCCTGCAATATGATGAACACCTAATAGGGGGGGTTTTTGATGAGCATATGCCAAACCCTTGGCAGCATTCACTCCAACCAATAGTGCCCCAACTAACCCAGGTCCTTCTGTAACGGCCACTGCATCGATATCTTTCATTGTCATTTTTGCCTGATCAAACGTTTCTTCCAGTACCATCGTTATTTGTTCCACATGATGTCTCGATGCTATTTCTGGAACAACACCACCGAAACGTTTATGACTTTCTATTTGTGAGGCTACCACATTTGATACAATCTCCGTACCGTTTTTTACGATGGCAGCTGCTGTCTCATCACAGCTTGTTTCAATTCCTAAAATATATTCATTCATAATTTCACCCACAATACTAATGCATCCTCTAGATTATCTGTATAATAACTTTTCCTGATCCCGCCTGGTTGTAACCCAAACTTCTTATACATTCTTAGTGCCGCAGTATTCGATACTCGTACTTCTAACGACAAGTGTTTAATTCCATGTGCCAGCCCATAGTTAATCACATATTGAAACAGTGCTTGACCATATCCTCTCCCCCGATAAATAGGATCAATCGCTATATTAGTGATCTGTGCCTCGTCCAGAATCATCCAGGAACCACAAAAGCCGACAACCTTATCATCGACAACCGCAACAAAATAGACTGCATACTTATTATTTCGCAGTTCTTCATAATAGATATCCTCAGGCCACGGTATCGGGAAAGAAAGTTCGTCAATGTTCATAACCGATGTGATATCTGATTCTGTCATTTTTCGAAATTCTACTTTAGTCATTTTGCTTTTTTTCCTGTTCTTTTAGCCAATTCGCTTCTGCTTCTACCAATCGTATGTAATTTGGTGTCAACTGATGAATTGCTTCGGGATTTTTCTGTGATCCTAATAAAGCTAATATACCCGGGCGTGGTAAATGATCTATCGGGCTGGGAATCACAGCATCATTCTTTAATTTTTCAACAATTAAAGATTGGTGAATTCTGATATCCTGACTTAAAAATACAACAGGCTTCTGATATGCTTTTAATTCATCCAGCCATTGTTCCAAATTAATATTTTGATCCTCTTTTTTAAGAAAAATACGGTCACGGCTATTTTCATATAAGCCGGTATACACAAGTCCTCTTCTAGCGTCAAAAAAAGGAGAGATCAGACCATGCTGCTGTCTGGCATTATGAGCGAGTAATTCTAAACTAGACACTGCAACAATGGGGGGGATATCTAATGTCCATGCCATCGTTTTTGCTGTGGATAGCCCAATTCGAACACCTGTATAGGATCCTGGTCCTTTTGCAACAACAATTCGTTCTAATTGATCAGGGGGGGTTAAATTAGTCTCTCTCATCACATGATCAATTGCGGGCATTAGACCTATCGAATGATTTCGCTTTATATTAACTGTATATTCTGCTTGTATTTCATCATTTTTACTAACCGCCACACCTAACACTTGGTTAGAAGTATCAATTGCTAACACATTCATTAATATAACTCCTTACATATCTCATCAAAATAGCTGCCAATTGGTTTAAATACAATCTTTCTGATATATTCATCTTTTCTTGTTATCTCTATATCTAAGCGTTTCTCTGGTAGAAACTCTTTTATAAAGGAAGCCCATTCTACGATTGTGACTCCTTCTCCATTAAAATATTCTTCAAAACCAATATCTTCCTCACTATTCTCTATGCGATATACGTCCATATGGTATAATGGAATTTCGCCCATATATTCTTTGACAATTGTAAAGGTAGGACTATTAATCGTTCTTCTTACTCCAAGCCCTGCCCCCCCTAACCCCCCCTTTGTAAAAGTAGTTTTCCCTACACCTAAATCACCTTCTAAAGTAACCACATCTCCGGGGCTTAATAATATAGCCAATTTACTCGCTAGTCGTTTTGTCTCTTCTTCCGTATATGTTTCAAATAAATATTCAGTCATTTTATCACCTTCTTAGATGGGTATATCCTGATTTATCTAGCTTTTTTAGTTGATTATTATGATTTAACCAGACACTGCCGTTGTTCTTAGCATCATTCTTTACTTTGCCAATTGCTGTTATGGGAGTATTTGTTTTTAAAGCTGCTTCTTTTAGTTGTATCCAGTTATCAACCGATACAGTCCCCACCAATTCAAAATCTTCTCCTCCAGATAACTTCCAGGCAGTCTGCTGCTCTTTAGTAAAATCTGCTAACAGAGTGTGGACAGGTATCGTATCGAAATCAATTACTAATTTTTTATGAGAAGCATCTGCTATTTCATTTAATTCATTTGCAATACCATCACTTACATCATTTAACGTGATTCTATCTATTGCCGTACATGTATTAATAAAGTCGATTCTTGGTTGGGGGGGCAACTGATGTCGATTTAAAAAGTATTGGTATTTGTCAGAGTACATCTGGTCTTTGTTTAATAAAAGATGCAGACCACATGCTGCATCACCTAATGTTCCCGTGACAAAAATGATATCATCTTCTCTTGCACTATTGCGATATCTCACTTTATCTGCATTAACTGTTCCTATTACTGTAATTGATAAGGTTAACTGTTTTCCTGATACAGTATCTCCACCAATTAAATCCATCCGATAATCCTTGGCTAATTGCTTCATGCCATCGTATATTTGATGTAAGGACTTTGCAGACCACTTCTTAGGGATAACGATAGATACTAAGTACGAAGTAGGTTTGCCTCCCATTGCTGCTATATCGCTTATGTTTGCAGCTAATGCTCGATAACCTATATGGAAAGGCTCTGTCGTCATTGTTGAAAAGTGAATATCTTCAACCATGGTGTCGACCGATACAATTACTTCTTCATTAGTATGTCTTAAAATAGCTGCATCATCACCTATACCTTTTCTTGTCGATGCTTGTTTATAATATTTAGGCTGAATTATTTTATAAAATCAAACTCTTCCATAGAAAACCCCCTCATATCTAGATAAAACTATTTTTAATATACAAACATCATATCAAAACAATACCGAAATAGGAATAATAACGGGCATATTATATAGTGAGAATTTACTCCTGTACAACACAAAAAACCTTAAGAATTAAATCTTAAGGTTTAAAAGTCATAAAATGGCGGTCCGGACGGGACTCGAACCCGCGACCTCCTGCGTGACAGGCAGGCATTCTAACCAACTGAACTACCGGACCTTAGTTGCACTTTTCTAGTACAACGATTATTTTCTAGCTAAGATGAAAATTCAACGTAGTTAGAAATGTTTGGTTGCGGGGGGCAAGATTTGAACTTGCGACCTTCGGGTTATGAGCCCGACGAGCTACCAGACTGCTCCACCCCCCCGCGATAATAAAAATAATAGTTATATACTATTTATATGAATAAAGATAATGCTAACATTTGTGACCTCTGCATCTTCTAGCATATTCAAAGAAGTTAAATGCTTCGAGGTTACTCGATGTCTACTCGGTGGGAGTAATGCTCGTTGCTCCACCCCCCCGCGATAATAAAAATAATACATTTATAAAAATATATA
>NZ_BAVS01000059.1 GCF_000521485.1 Gracilibacillus boraciitolerans JCM 21714
TACTTTCGTATCCCGGTCTCGAAGATTCTGCCTTACAACGCTCTTATAGTACCATTTTCATATTTTTTCTATCATCATC
Organism: Gracilibacillus boraciitolerans JCM 21714; assembly: GCF_000521485.1. GTDB lineage: Bacteria > Bacillota > Bacilli > Bacillales > Amphibacillaceae > Gracilibacillus > Gracilibacillus boraciitolerans. The sequence continues at coordinate 80 of NZ_BAVS01000059.1, forward strand.
CAAATAAACCGGTTAATGAGATGAAAAAGTATTTAGATGATTTCTTTTGGAGGGTTTCACTGTCTGAGCGTTATTCAAGTGGAGTAGAGACAAAATTGGCACAAGATATAAAGAGGATAGATCAGATTATAAAAAGTGAACTACCTAGATATGACTTTCAAGTTGATACTAGTGTAGAAAACATTAAGAATAACGGTTGGTTCAGTGCTAACCGAAGCTTTATAAAAGCAATTTTATGTTTAATGGCATACCAAGAACCTAAATCCTTTAATGATAATTCAATTGTAAGAATAAACAATGATTGGTTAAAGCAAGCTAACAGTCGAAATTATCACCACTTCTTTCCAAAGGCTTATTTACAGAAGAAAGGCGAGGATGGATTTTTTATCAATCATATTGTCAATATTACTATTGTAGATGCATTCTTAAATAAGAATAGGATCCGTGCTCAGGCACCGTCAAAATATATGAAAACATTCGAAAAGGAAAATAAAGACCTTGATAAAGCTATGACAACGCATCTTATTGACGATTTAAACTCTTATGGAATTTGGAAAGATGATTATGAGGCTTTTTTTGATAAGCGTGCTGAGAAGATCAGTCAAGAACTTGAGAAAAGAATTATCCCGCAGAAGATTGGTGCTCAAAAAAGCATGGGTTTTGAGGGATAAACAGCAAAAATTATTAAATGGGTAACGAGAATGATACATTGGTGAATTAATAATAAAGACTCTGCTATAAATATCAGAATAGACTATGCTTAATAATTGGATATAAGTATATTATTTAAATGAGAATAAATTGATTAATCACAAAATTCAAAGGAGGTGTGTGTTGTGGCACGTGCAGATCTAATAATTAAGCTTGTGGAAGCAGGTTCATTAGGAAATATGAAACTTTTTAACAAGACAGTAGAGGCAATGATTGCTGAAGAAAGAAGCAAAAATCATAACATTTTGGCTGATAGATTAACGGATGTACTAAGAGAAAGTAATAAGTCTCAATTATTTAATAATGATAATAAAACTAATACTTTATCTCTAAATAAAAATAACCAAAGTCTTTTTTTTGAGACTATACCAGATGAATTCTTAAGAAATTTAATTTTAGAACCTAAGATTATTGAATCAATAAATGAGTTAATACAAGAGCATTTTAGACGTGATTTATTGAGATCTTATAACTTAGAACCTAGAAATAGAGTCATTTTGGCTGGCCCCCCCCTGGAAATGGGAAAACATCATTAGCAGAAGCGATAGCCAACGAACTTATGGTTCCTTTTATATCAGTCAGGTATGAAGGGATTATGGATAGTTACCTAGGTGAAACATCCAATAATTTAAATTCATTATTTGAATATGTTCGGACTAGGCAGTGTGTACTTTTTTTGATGAATTCGACACTATAGGCAAAGAAAGAGGAGATACTCAAGAAACTGGTGAAATAAAAAGGGTTGTAAGTTCATTACTTCTTCAAATCGACCGACTCCCAAGTCATGTAATCGTAATTACCGCAACAAACCATCCTGAACTATTGGATAGGGCAGTCTGGCGGAGATTTCAATTAAAATTAGAGTTAGAAAATCCAAGTAAAAAACAAATAGGAGAATGGATTGATAAATTTCAACAGGATAATCAAATGTCACTAGAATATTCTAAAAGAACATTAGTAGAGAATTTAGATGGATTAAGTTTTTCCAACCTTAATGATTTTGGATTAGATATCAAAAGAAGTATGTTTTGTCTCTACCGAATTCTAATATGCGGAAAATAGTCAAAGATGCGTTGAATGGTCTTAAAAATCAGTTTTCATTAACAGAGTTAAGGGGTGAAGATGTTGAATGATAAGCCTATTTTAATGCTTCCTAAACCTACAACTGTTGATAGAGCTACAAGAAATGGAGGAAGAGGGAGTACAAGGTATCCTGAACATAATGAACAAGTACGTAGAATATTACCTAAGTTTAGACGTTTAGAAAGTGCATTTGATAGTGAAAGGGGAAAAATAAGTGAAAGTATAGCTGGAATAAATCCGGAATATGCTTTGGTATTTGAGACAGTAGGAACCATAGAAAACTTCGTTAATGCAGTAAGAAAAATAGAAGGCTTAGATTGGCTCTCTGAGATTGAAGAGTATTTTGATTCTGATGATAATTTTTATCCAGTCAAAGATGGGGGAAAAAGTAGAGGATAAGCAATTAAATGGTCGTTTATTTTTAATGATGTCTGACCAACAGGCTATGAGAGAACTTAAATCTCTATGGGAAAAATATCAAAATGGTGAACCATTTGAATATGGATATGGTAAATGGAAAAGTTTATTCTCGCAATTAAAGGACATTAGGTTATGGGATGTACAAGACCGATTCTATAACACGGGTCTAATTGACGTTTTAAATGAAAAGATAGCTATAGGACAAGAAACTATAAAGTTTGAGATAGAGTTATGGTTTAGAAGTAATCCAAGTAAAAGATTAGAAGCTTCAAACACTATTAAACAATTAATACAAACTGCTCAAGGTAAAGTAATTAATGAAAGTACTATTGAAGAGATATCATATCATGCGATTCTAGTTGAAACATCTATTAATATATTTGATGATTTGCAAAATGACTCAAATATAAAGTTAATTAAAGCTGATTCAATAATGTACTTTCGTCCAGTTGGACAAACTGTTGTAGACTTTCCTCCAACAAATGAAGAAGAGAATGAGACAGATATAGATCCATATGAAGTAGATGATTCTCTAAGCCCTGTTATAGCGTTATTTGATGGGTTACCCCCCCTACAAAATCATCAGTTACTTAAAGATAGATTGATAATCGATGACCCTGATAATTTTGAAGAAGCATATCAGGCTAGTGAGAGGGTACATGGTACAACAATGGCTTCCTTAATAATCCATGGAGAACTTGATTCGCAAGATCTACCATTAAAAAGGCCACTATATGTAAGACCTATAATGAAACCCAACCCATATGCTTATGGAGTAAGGTCAGAGCATATACCTGAAGATATTCTTCCAGTGGATTTAATACATAGGGCTGTAAAAAGACTCTTTGAGGGAGATGGGGGATGAAGAACCTGTAGCTCCTAATATTAAAGTTATTAATATATCAATAGGAGATCTATCCAGACCTTTTGATCTTCAAATGAGTCCTTGGGCAAAATTATTGGATTTCTTATCACTAAAATATAATGTGCTATTCATTGTAAGTGCAGGAAATCATACTGGAGCAATTAGATTAGATATAGAAAGAGATGAGTTTCAGAAGGTTAAAGATGAGCCTTTTGTTGAGCAGCAACTAATAAAGTTTATATCTGATAGTATAGTTGAAAGAAGAGTACTGTCACCTTCAGAATCAATAAATTCTCTTTGCATCGGGGCAAGTCATACTGACTCATCTACTGTTTCAGTTCTGGGTAGGCGGGTTGATTTAATAAAGCATCCAGAAATAATGAGTCCTTATAGTAGGGTAGGACTTGGTTATAGAAATTCAATTAAACCTGATGTATTGTTCTCAGGTGGTAAACAATTATATTTAGAGAACGTTATGGGAGACAATGGTTTTGCACTTTTAGAGCTAGCTAATTCAACACTAGCTCCAGGTCATAAAGTAGCAATACCAGGTTCTAGTGGGAAATTAAACGAGGTTGCATATACAAGGGGAACAAGTAATGCTACAGCTTTAGCTACCAAAGCAGCTTCTAAGATATATGATATGCTTGAGGATTTATTAAGTGGTATCGAAAATGGTTCTGATATCATGGAACATTATGGAGTTTTAATGCTTAAAACTTTATTAGTACATGGTGCAAGTTGGAATCAAGCATATGATCTCTATAATCAAGTATTAAGAACTCCAGGAGATTCTACATTTAAAGATAAGCAAGTTCCGAGGTATTTAGGCTATGGGTTCGTAAATGAAAACAAAATACTAAATGGTTCAGAACAGAAAGCGACTCTTATTGGATTTAGTAGAATAAAAAAAGAAGAAGGGCATGTATATGAAGTGCCACTTCCGCCTTCTTTAAGTAGTAATACAATTAAAAGAAGATTAACAATTACTCTAACTTGGTTTACACCTCTTAATAATAATAATCAAAAATATAGACAAGCTCATCTGTGGTTTAACTCAGAAAATGATATCCTTAAAGTAAATAGACAAGAGGCTGATGGAAGGGCTGTCCAAAGAGGAACAGTGCAACATGAAATTTTTGAAGGTGATACTGCAGCAGCTTTTATTGAAGGAAATACATTAAGTATTAAGATTAGTTGTCGCGAGGATGCTGGTGGGTTAAGGCAGCTTGAAATACCCTACACCCTAGCAGTAACACTTGAGGTGGCGGAGGGGGGGATAGATATTCCTATATACACTGAGGTAAGAGACCGATTACGAACATTAATTAGAACACGGCAATAGGTTTATTTATTTTAAGGAATAATATTTGCTTCTAACAAGTTAAAAAGAACCCTAGTATTATTGAATGATAAAGGTTCTTCGATTTTTTATATTTTTGTAACTATAAATCTATGTGAAATTTTACACTTATTCACTGGTATTTATTAGTGGCAGTAAATGTTTACACTCGACTGGGGGGGGCAAAATAATTTAAGTTAGTATTTGAAAGTAAGGTGAATTTAATGAGTGAAGAGTTAGAAAGCTCAAAAAGCTTCATATCTTTAGTAAAAGAAATGGATGCGGACTATACAACGCAACGTGATAGAGGAACAATGTTTGAATTATTATCACGTACATATTTTAAGAATGAACCAATGTATAAGCGGTTATTTGATGAAGTATGGACATTAAATGAGGTACCTGTTGAATATAGTATTCCTAAAACAGATACAGGTGTAGATCTAGTAGCTAAAGAACGTGAAACAGGTTTATTAGTGGCGATTCAATGTAAATATTATGCTGAAGATACAATTATTCAGAAACAACATATTGACTCATTTTTAAATGAGGTAGGTAAGAGGTTTTATGCTAAAGGAATCATTATTACATCAACAGACAGATGGGGGAAGAATGCAGAAGAAGCGTTGAGTGGTCGAGATAAAGAAATTACACGTATATCATTGACGCAACTTAAAGATAGTCAAATTGATTGGTCAGAATTCACTTTTTCCAAACCAGAACAAGTTAAAGTGAAACAAAAGAAAACCCCCCCTAGAACACATCAAATTCCTGCAATAGAAGCAGTTGTCAAAGGCTTTGAAACAGTTGATCGTGGGAAGCTTATTATGGCTCCAGGTACAGGTAAAACTTATACTTCTATGGCAATTGCTGAAGAACTTGCAAAGAAGAAAAATGAAGTTTTCCGAGTGCTTTATCTAGTACCAAGTATTCAGTTACTTTCACAAACATTACGTGGATGGACAGCGGATACGAATTACAATATGGATGCAATTGCTGTATGTTCCGACCGTAAAGTGACTAAAAAAGAGAGTAATGATGATGTTGCAGATATTAACGTTGTAGATATCGGTTACCCTGCTACTACAGACAAAAATAAGCTTTTAGAATATCAAAAGAGAATTGAAAATAGCAATAATAAAGGTGATTTCTTAACGGTATTTTCAACATATCAATCAATTGATGTAATTATCGAAGCTCAAAAGCAAGGCTTCTATGAATTTGATTTAGTCGTATGTGACGAGGCACATCGTACAACTGGCGCAACTGAATTAGGTAAGGAAGATAGTAGCTTTACTAAAGTTCACTATGATGAAAATATCAAAACAGCTAAACGTTTATACCAGACAGCTACGCCACGAGTTTATGGTGATGCAGCGAAGCAAAAAGCAGACGAATTATCTGTTGTTATTGCAGATATGGATAACAATGACTTATATGGTGAAGAGTTTTACCGTATTGGATTCGGTGATGCTATTCGACAAGGCATTTTAACTGATTATAAAGTTATGGTGTTAGCAGTAGATGAAAAAATGATTGCTCGCCGCTTCCAACAAATGCTTGCGAATAAAGATTCTGAATTAGAATTTGATGATGTAACGAAGATCGTCGGTTGCTGGAATGGACTAGTTCGTCGTACAAGTAATTCAGATATAGCTTTAGGTGCACCAATGAAGCGGGCTATTGCTTTTACAGGTACTATTCGTGAATCAAAACTAATTACAGATATGTTCACACATGTAGTAGATCAGTATTTATATCAAGATGCTGAAGAATATGAACATCAATTTGAAATTGAAATCGATCATGCAGATGGTTCAATGAATGCATTAGAGAAGAATAAGAAGATTTCTTGGTTAAAAGATGAAGTACCTGATAATACATGTCGGATTCTTTCGAATGCACGCTTCTTAACTGAGGGTGTAGATGTTCCAGACTTAGACGCTATCATGTTCTTAAAGCCACGAAAATCAAAAATTGATATTGCACAGGCGGTAGGACGTGTGATGCGTAAATCTCCTGATAAAGACTATGGTTATGTCATTTTACCAATTGGTGTGCCAGCAGGGGGGGCAGATACAAATAGTGTATTAGATAATAATGATAAATATCGTGTAGTATGGGAAGTTTTAAATGCTTTACGTTCACTAGATGAACGCTTCGATGCTACGATTAATAAGTTAGAATTGAATAAAAAGAAACCAGGTCAAATTCAAATTATTGGTGTAGGTGACGCCCCCCCAGAAGGTGGGGAGTTAACACAACAAACAGAGCAGCTAGCCATGATGTTAACCGAAGAAGACCTATCTGAATTAGAACGTGCAATATACGGTAAAATTGTTCGTAAAGTAGGGAATGTACGTTATTGGGAAGATTGGTCAAAAGATGTAGCTGAAATTGCTCAACAACATATGTTGCGTATTCGAGTGATGTTAGAAGATACGAATAGTGAAGCATATAAAGAATTCCAAAATTTTATTATGAGCTTACGATACAATATCAATGATTCAATTAGTGAAATACAAGCGATTGAAATGTTAGCGCAACATTTAATTACAAAGCCTGTATTTGAAGCTTTGTTTGATTCATACAGCTTTGTTCATAATAACCCTGTTTCTAAGTCGATGGATACGATTTTAGCTATCCTTGATGATCAGGGGGCTAATGAAAGAACAGGAAAAGCTTGAATCATTCTATGAAAGTGTTCGTGTGCGTGCCGAAGGTGTAGATAACTTAAAAGCGAAGCAAGATATTATTATCCAGCTTTATGATAAATTCTTTAAGGTAGGATTTAAAGAAACGACAGAGCGTTTAGGAATTGTTTTCACACCTGTAGAGGTTGTAGATTTCATCATTCATTCAGTGAACGATGTATTGAAGAAACACTTTGGTAAATGTCTAGCAAGTGAAGGTGTACATGTATTAGATCCATTTACAGGGACAGGTACATTCGTTACTCGTTTATTACAAAGCGGTCTTGTACCTAAAGAAGATTTATTGCGTAAATACACACAAGAAATTCATGCGAATGAAATTGTGTTGTTAAGTTACTATATTGCAGCTATCAATATTGAAGAAACATTCCATAGCTTATATGGAGGAGATTATGTACCATTTGAAGGGATCGTATTAACTGATACATTTGAGAGCACAGAAACCAAAAATTCATTTATAGATGAGTTGTTTGATGAAAATAATAAACGTTTAAAACGGCAACAAGAAGACCCTATATTTGCTATTATGGGTAATCCTCCCTACTCTGTAGGTCAAAATAG
>NZ_BAVS01000058.1 GCF_000521485.1 Gracilibacillus boraciitolerans JCM 21714
CCTTTGAAATGACAGAACGGAAAGGGAATTTACTTATTCCCATACTCATGAAAATGGACTATCAAGGTGTGCTCAAGCAGCTTTCTGACTATGCGGCAAGTAACCCTTTTCCTCCCACGATCGCTGCGATTGCTGCTTATCCACCTGAAGACAATGCGTATTTAACAAGAATGAAGCGATGGAAAGAAGAAGCTGGCAACGTACCACGAGAAGTAAAGCATCGATTTCGAGTTCAGATGCAGACGCTGATCAAGGAGAAGGCGAAATCATGACAGCTCACGTCAATTATGAAGCAGAGGTTGCCGTGCTTGGTGCTGTCTTAGTCGACGGGACATTGATCAAAGATTTGGAGTTGGAAGTTAAGCATTTTTATCATAAGAACCATCAACAGATTTACCGATCGGTGCAAAAGGCGTCAGAACAACAGGAGTTTATCGATATCCCCCCCGTGGTGACGACACATTTAGGCAAGGCGATTGGAAGTATCCTATTTATTAAAAATGGCAGAGTCGATAGCAACTACAGTCAATATCAAACATCATGAACGATTGATTAAAGATGCCTATCGTATTCGCAAAGGACGGGAAGCGGCACTGAAATATACATCGAATCCTTCGGAGGAAGGGATGGATGCGCTCATCAAGAATTTACAACATTTCCGCGAAGAAGGGGCGAACAAAGAGGAGAAGACGACCTATGATTATTTAATCGAATTAACCGAGGAGATGTATGCCAGCGATGGACCAACAGGCTTTATGTCCACCTATCAGGAATTAGATGATATGACAGGTGGCTGGCAAAAAGGGGGGGATTTAATTATTGTAGCTGCCAGACCTTCTGTAGGGAAGACTGCATTTGCTTTAAATCTGGCAGCGAGCCATTGCAAGAACGGTGACGCAGCAACGATTATTAGTTTGGAAATGGGCAGTAAACAACTATTACAACGGATGATTTCGGCAGAGGCGCGTGTGAACGGACAGAAGTGGAGAACGTCTTCCTTTTCCGAAAAAGATTATCATCAAGCAAGTCTTGCGGTAGGTGAAATATCCAATTGGGATCTGACTATTTTTGATAAGAAGCGGACGATTAGTGAAATACGTTATGCGATAAGGCGGCAAGTCCATCAGAATCCTGATGCCAAATACATTACCATTGTTGACTATTTGCAAATGATCATACCAGCAAAGCAATATGATCGCGAGGATATTTCGATCGGTGAAATGACGCGTGAACTAAAGCTATTAGCAATTGAAATGGAAGTGCCGATCCTATTACTATCGCAATTATCAAGAGGGGGGGTAGAAGCAAGGCATAACAAACGGCCACTCATGTCGGACTTAAGAGGATCTGGCAACATTGAACAGGATGCCGATCTGATTATGTTTTTATATCGCGAGGATTATTATCAGAATGAAACAGATAAGGCGGATGTCATGGAGGTGATTCTTCAAAAGCATCGTAATGGACCAGTTGGCACCGTGGAATTGGGGGGGTTTTTTAAGGAATATGGGCATTTTGTTGGGAGGGGGGGTGAGGTTTTTACACACAAGTAAAGGGATAGGATCCGCTTCTGTATCTAGCAAGTACCCTACCTATGAAAAGAGTAAAATATGGGTATCCATTAGCTAAGAAAGTATTTATAACATATTTCCAATGTTCCTTTCATTCGCTTGATACCTTTTTAATTGCATTATTTGAGTTGATTGTTACGTTGAATAACAGAAAATAGACCTCTCTGAAATAAAAGGGCGGCTCTTTGGTATAGTATCATTCATAGTTTGTACAGAAAACAATTTCATAGAGAAAAGTTAATATTTTCAAGTTGACTATTCAGGTGTTCTTTCTCTGGTATTCTAACGGATAGGTTATTTTGGCTCCGTTTTTAATCCATTGACTTCTATAAATACTATGAGTTTCCTCTCTTGGCATAAAAACTTCTTAACAAGTTTCTACATAATCGTTGACCCCCATATTGAAATTGACAACAAGGACAAATGTCAAAAGAGGGACCATTATATTTATCATATGCAGGTTTATTTAATTTATCAAGACCACATATAAGGCAAGTATAATCCACCCTATCATCTCATTTTTGGTAAGTATATATTTATATTTACCCGTTGTTCCTACTAAAGCTTGATCTCTAGTAAAGTACTTCGATTGTGTATAGTCAGGAAACTCATTTTTATGCTTTCGCCAATGTCTATTAAGTGTTGATTAATCGGTTATAATGGCTGTGAACTTTTTCCGTGGACTTCTATAATGGCTACATCATGGTCGCTTCCTGATCTATAACTGCTAAGACAATTCCTCCAATATTCGCGTCAGTTGGAGATGAACTAAAACTAAATAGCCCAGTTCTATTCTTTTATAAATCATACTATCACCTGTTACTTGCAAAGCAAATGTCTCACATGCTTGAATCAACCAATCTTCCAAAGCATATATCGATAGTCTTCCATCGCAATTGTGGGAATATCAGCTGCCACATTACCAATGATCGGTACTTAAATGGGTTTATCCATATCTTTTATTAAACCAGTGGATTGATCGAGACCTTCAATCGATTGAAGATCCTCTTTATCTTGCAAATAATCGTATTTTTTCAGTTTTCGGAAGTCTTTATACTTTCTTCTACATTTAAAATTTAGATGCCCTTCTTGATCACAGTGGAGCATTCTTTACCTTACATTAGATCCCACTGATCTAGACTATGGCGCCGCTAGTTTTTTGCTATGCTTATTTATATATAACCTAAAACACTATATGTAAAAATTCTAAAATAATCATAAGTAATTTTACGTGAATTTAGAGATAAAAGATTAAAAAAGGAATTAATAGTTAAGATTAACAAAATTAATTTTATAAAGAAAATATTTACAATTAAAATATTATTTGTTAAAATTATCAAAGTAAAAACTTGGGGGTTATATAATAAAAATGATTACAATTTTGACTTGTTTAATATCTTTAGGCTTTGGGCTCTTCGTTCCATTTGCTAATTATTGGGGGGGGAGAGGTATGATGTTTGTTGCTGTCATCGCATTCGATCTACTAAATATATATATAAATGAAAGAAGATACGGATTAGTAACTCTTTTTTTCTTTGGTGGTATTACTTTTTCATATTTATATTTATTTTTAGTCATTCAATAAGAAACGAAAGACTCTACCTCAAGAGTAAAACTATTGATTCTTGTTAAAAAAGTTTTTCCGAAATTGAAAGGAGGTGAATTATATGAAAAAGAAAGTGGTCGCTTTACTTGGAACTTGTTTACTTTTATCAATCGGCCTTTTAGCCTTCGGTGCCTCTTCAACAGCCAATTCACACAGTATTGTCCCAGTAAATGTAAGTGTTGAACAAGCTTCTAGCTCTAACTCAGAAACACCTCAAGCTATTTGGGGGGGCTGTAGCTAAGGCGGGGGGGCAAAAGGCTTGGGTATATGGAACACACGCTTACAAAGCAAATGCAGCTGCCCTAAGAGATGCTACTACCCAAGGTTCAATCATGTTAGGTGGGTATAATAACAGTGACGTGCAAGATGAAGCCGTAGAAGAAATTTTTGATAAGTAACACACTTTCGGTTCCTGTCATTCATACATATTTGACAGGAACCAACTTTTATAAAGGAGGGTATGACTTGCTTAAAAGTAAGGGAAGGACAATCATTTTAAAATCTTTGATAATTTTCTTGGCCATACTTTTGATTTTTCACTTCTGTATTACGACACTCCATAGTGGTCCAATAAACCCAATATCTGTGAAGTTTAAACCTTTTACAGATAAATATGTAGACAATTTCTTTCGCCAAAGTTGGCATTTATTTGCTCCAGAACCATTGACCAATAATTATACCATGTTCGTGCAGGTGAAATTAAGGAACAATAATACTGAGAGTGAATGGTACAACATTACTGATCCTCTTGTTCGAGCGAATAATGATAGTGTTTTTACACCTTACAATAGGATGCTTAGGGTAGGGTTGGGCTATATTAATAGCTATAACCTCGGTGTGACTGATGTTTTAACAGTGAAAATTATGAATAAATCATTGGAAAAATCAGATGACACTTCTAGATATGATGAACTTGCTGAAATAACGCAGTCTGAAGTAGAGAAGGTATTATATCGCTATGCTTCGTCTTACGCTAAAAAAATTTATGATGAGAAAGATATTGATAAAATAAGAATTTTAATCAATTCCACTGAAGCAGTCCCATATTCCAAGAGAAATGATAAAGAATATCAACCAGAGGAAAACTTCACCACATTAGAATGGAAGGAGCTAAATAATAATGTTGTCGCATTTCCATAACTTTGCGAAAAGTCAAAATTTTTTAATAGGTGCAAGTTTGGTAAGGATTTCTATAGCTTTATTACTCCTTTACCATTATTTAATTCATTACTTTCAAAGGTATTTCTTGTGGAGTGATTCAGGTGTTAACGTTTATGAACCCAAGGAAGCAGCTTTTTCTCTATACAATTTCAATAACTCTTTAGCTTATTTTGATCTAATTTATCATCTGGGAATTATTGTAACTATTATTTATTTGTTAGGCTATAAAGGCAGAATAATTTCTATTATAAATTATATATTTTATTTTTCTTTATACAACAGAACGGTACATATAAGCGATGGTGGAGACAACTTACTCATTATTTGTATGTTATTCCTCTTGTTTGCTAATACTACAGCCTACTTTTCTTTAGATGCAAAAAAGCACCAAGAGAGATTGAAGGCGAACAAAACTAGTTTCTTTAAGGATATATCTATGATATTTCACAATTTTGCTGTATTAGCATGTATAATACAACTTTGCGTTGTATACTTTTTCTCGGGGGGATCTTTCAAGTAATGGGAGAAGTTTGGCAGAATGGCACGGCAATCTACTACATCTCTCAAGTAAGTGAATTTAGTAGATCAATATTACAAAATCTAACAGAAAACTATTTGTGGGTAACTATCGTTATTTCTTACTTAAGCATTCTGATTAAACTTGCCTTTCCATTCTGCTTGTTAAATAAAGCAATCAAACCATATATTGTTTTATCTATGATTTTATTCCATGTTGGAATTGGTATAGGAATGGGACTTTTATCATTTTCTCTTGTAATGATTATGTTTGAATTATTGGTTTTTACGGATTCAGAGTATCTTAGATTTAAACATAAATTTAAATATCAATATAGAAAAATTGCAACCAACGTAAAAAGAAAAACTAGGTCATTTGGAACAAAACATTTGGTGAAATATCAAATTCTAGTGTTTTTTGATGGATGGTGTCCAATGTGCAGACAGGTAATGAAAACAATAAATAAAATGGACCTATTCAACTTAGTGAAATCAGCTAGTATTAGAAACCAAAAAGTTTTAAATGAAAATCAATTGGTAAAAGAGGAAGTAGAGATTAGAATGCATAGCAAGTCAGTAATTGAGGGAGAAATGAAACGGGGTTTTGATTCGATATTACAGATTTGTACAAGGTTAGTTCCCTTATATGTATTAATTCCATTCTTATTGGTTGGGAAGTTTTTAAGATTAGGTGACTTAATATATGACTATATCGCAAAACGGAGATTAATTGTCCCAGTAAATCATTGTGATGACTCAGGATGTGATATTAATATTCAAAGTAAATCTTGATTAAGAGAGGAGAATAATAATGGAAATATATATATGGATTATAATAATTATTTTTCTTATACTAACGATTTTCTGGGCTTTAGCGAAAATAATTAAGTCAATAGATGACAAAAAAAACGAGCATGATGTTTTAATGTTTATCAAGAATAATCCAGAGAAAGCTTCCATTTGCGCAATATATAATGACACCCCCCCTTTGTTAGACTATCAAGCGGACATGAAAATGCCTTTAGCAAGCACCATGAAAATAGTGATAGCTATAGAATTTGCCAAACAAGCAGATATAAAAGCAATTGAAATCCAGGAGTTAGTACCTTTAAAGGAGTTAGATAAATATTTTATCGAAAACACTGATGGGGGGGGATCTCACATGGATTGGATCGACTATCTAAAAGAAAACGATCAACTTAATAACGGTCAAGTTACACTCTTGCAAGTGGCGAAGGGTATGATTCAATTCAGTTCAAATGCCAATACCGAATTTCTTATGAATAAACTAGGACTAGACAGAGTAAATCACTTATTAAAATCATTATCTTTATATGAACACGATCCATTATTCCCCATTTCTACGGCAAACCTTATATGTGCTTATTTACAATCGGAAAATGGTACTACACAAAAGGAATCAATAAAAACAATTAAAGAGATGACCAATGAAGAATATAGAAAAAAAGCAAGGCATATAAACGAATTATTAAGGAATGACAATGAAAAAAAATTAATAGATCGATTGAATATAAAAGATAACTATAATATTCAATTGCAAGTTGTCTCTTCAGAAAAACAACCAAAGTCTACCACGAGAGAATATGCAAATTTAATGCAAAATATTAGAAACAGAGCAATTTTAACAAGCAATGGACATGAAATTTTGCATGGAATATTAAATATTACTCCTAACAAAGATTCAAGCATAATTGACTTGGGATTAAAAGGAGGATCTACAATATCAGTATTAACTACAGCCTTTTACTCAAAGGACAAGGAAGGAAATACAATTGATATGGCAATATTTATTCATGATCCTTCTCGCATGGATTTAATATGGATTGAAAAAAAACTTGATTTATTTATAGGGAAGTTAGCCACTGACAAAAATTTCAAAGAAGAAGTGATTCGAACTCTAAAGAGCAAATAACCGAATAGACTTCACACAACTGCTTAGGCTGAAGGAGGAACTTATTGGAATTGATTTTGATTATGAGCACCTTAGCTTTAGTGATCATATTATGTTTAATGCTATTTCTATATCCATTTCGTAGTAAGTTAAGTTGGATCATTTATAGTTTATTTGCTTTTACTACGGTTACAGTTATTATTCTTGTTCATGATTGGAGTGGAAGCAATTATTATTTGAGAATTATCTCAATGATTTTGCCTTCAATTTGTATTGTAACATCTTACTTCACAAAAATGAAAAACAAACCAGTTGTTACAACAAGTCGAAACAGTCTCGTTATATTAGGAGTTATTGCTCTTTGTATATTAACTAGTTTTCAAATAATTAATAGTAGTTATTTGGTCAAACAATCTCTTTATCCAAATTACTCGCAGGAAGGTATTGAGGTTAGTTTTCCTTTCAAGGGTGGACCTTTTGTAGTAGTACAAGGAGGTGGTCATCCATTAATTAATAGGCATTTTACAGATAATCGTCAGAAACATGCTGTGGATTTAGTGAAAATAAACAAAATAGGGTTTCGGAAGAAGGTACTTGAAAATTTAGATGACTATCGTTCATATGAGATATTTGGTGAAACAATCTATAGTCCAGTTAGCGGAATAGTTCATAAGGTCAAAGATAGCGAGAGTGATACGATAAAAGAAAACCCATCTCAATCAAAATCTAATTATATTGTTATCGATTATGGTAATTATTTTATAATTTTGCTTCACCTTAAAAAGAATTCTATACTCGTCAATGAAGGAGAATTCGTAAAGAGATACGAACCTTTAGCGGCTGTTGGAAATTCTGGTTATAGCAGTGAGCCACATTTACACCTCCATGCTGTAAGAAAAAATGATAACGAAACCAATATACAAAATATATTTAGAAGTACTTCTGTTCCTTTAATATTTGAAGGGAATCATTTGAAAAAAAATGATGTTATTTATGATTCGAGTTTGGTCTTCAGATAATTTTACTAATTGAAAGGAATATATTA
>NZ_BAVS01000057.1 GCF_000521485.1 Gracilibacillus boraciitolerans JCM 21714
ATCTCTGTTCAAATAAGATGAAATAAGCAATGATATCCATGTGCTAGCTGTCACTAACGTTGTAGAACCCTATTAAAGCGAAGTAAATGGACGGAGCTTTTGCTTACATTCATCATACTTTCAAAATTGTCACTAGGTCGCAGTTTGGGTCTAATGTGCATTATTTTTATATAGAGTAGGTTGTTTGCTTATGATAGATCCCCCCCTTTTGGACCGAAGAATTCATAATAAATATCGTCTTCTGCTACGTTCCATTCCTTTAATGCATTGTTCATTGCTCTCATAAATGGTTCGGGGGGGCCACAGAAATAGAAAGACGCATTCTTTGTTGGCAACACGGATTGTAACCAAGGCAAGTCCACAAACCCAACTTTATCACAGTTATGTTGATCTTCACTCTTTTCATAAACAACAAATGTATGCACATTATCATTTTTATCGGA
Source organism: Gracilibacillus boraciitolerans JCM 21714 (assembly GCF_000521485.1). Lineage (GTDB taxonomy): Bacteria > Bacillota > Bacilli > Bacillales > Amphibacillaceae > Gracilibacillus > Gracilibacillus boraciitolerans. The sequence goes on from NZ_BAVS01000057.1 coordinate 444, forward strand.
CACTTGTTTTACCGCTTCTCTTAAACCGTGAACTTTTTCATTTTGTGCTGCATGAATGTAATAAACCTCTCGGGTCGGCTGCTGATCCACTACGGTTTCTAACATACTTGTTAATGGTGTTAATCCAACTCCACCACTCATTAAGACCAATGGTTTCTTCTCATTATTTAGAACAAAATCCCCCCCGCTGGTGCACTTAATGCAATCGTGTTTCCTTCTTGAACAGAATCATGCAGGTAAGTGGACACCACTCCATCAGGATTATTGATTAGTCCTTCTTCCTTCTTTACACTAATTTTGAAAAATTCACCATTTGGTTTAGAGGATAAGCTATATTGACGTTGGCAGGTATAAGAAACTCCTGGAATATTCACTTTTATTGTTACATATTGGCCGGCATCATAAGCAGGGATTGGGCCATTATCAGTTGGTTTTAAATAAAAGGAGGTGATCACGTCACTTTCTTTCACCTTTTGAAAGACATTAAAATCACGATAACCCGTCCATCCACCTGGTTTCATATCTGTCTCCTGATACATGTCTTTCTCCACTTCAATAAAGATATCAGCAATCACGTTATATGCCTTTGCCCATGCGGCAATGATTTCCTCTGTAGCAGCTTCTTTTAAAACATCTTGCATTGCCTTTAATAGGTTTTCTCCAATAATCGGATAGTGCTCTGGTCTAATATTAAGACTTCTATGTTTATGGGCAATTTGATGGACTACCGGTAAAATATTTTCTAGCTGATCTATATTTGCCGCTGCTGCGTAGATTGCATTTGCTAATGCCTGGGATTGTTTTCCTTTCTTTTGATTGGTTTGATTAAAGATATTTTTTAATTCTGGATTATTGATAAATAGTAACTGATAAAATCTGGAAGTAATTGCTTGACCATGCTCGGCGAGAACAGGTACTGTCACTTTTACTGTTTCAATTGTCTGCTTATCAAGTACAGTTGTTGTCTCCATAAAAAACACTCCTATTAAAATGTATTTTAAATACATGTTTAATTGTACAGAAAGTTTAGATAATATATCAATAGCTTATCAGCGAAATGTATGACAATTTTGTTAATAACATAATAGCGAATCCAGTTACTTTCCGTTAGAATGGATTAAGGAAGGGGAATGACAATGCGTTTGAAAAAATATACCGATTTTTCGCTGCGAGTGCTACTATATACTGCAGCTAATGAGCAAAAAGTAAGTATCAAGGATATATCCGATACTTTTTATATATCAACGGAGCATATACGTAAAGTCGTGCATCAATTAAGTGTCAACGACTATATTAAAACAACAAGAGGACGAAATGGCGGAATTGTTTTAGCAAGAGATCCTCGAGAGATTAATATTGGCGCCGTCATTCGCTTAATGGAGAATGATTTTTATTTGGTGGAGTGCTTTGACGGAGAGCATAATCAATGTGTCATTACTCCCGCCTGTAAATTACGTTCAGTAGTAGGGGGGGAAGCAATGAAAGCTTTTTTCAATGTACTAAATCAATATACATTAGCGGATTTAATGGAAAATAAAGATGAATTAAAAGAATTGATGCAATGGAATAACGAAAAAAACTAGCTTCTTGTTCCATACTTTTAAAATAGCACCAAAAAAGAAGGTGAAAGACTCACCTTCTTTTTTAATCGTAAACCGATCCTCTAATAGTAACCAATTTTGAGGAAATGCCAACCCAAGCTTCCAATAGCTAATACCTCTTAAGTTTTTTTCTTTAATCAGTCAAATTTTGCCTGGATGGATCTAGCATCTTCAAACCATACTTCATGACGATTTCCTTCTTTATCTACATAGAAAAAATAGGGGGGCTTTCGCCTTTTCGTTCAAACAGGATTGCTTGATTATTTTCGCGTGCAAGTTGAATTCCTTGCTGTGGACTAATCGCTTTGGCAAATTCCCCACCGGGTTCATAAGGTAATGTCCAATCATAACCATATAAATTTTGCCCTAATAAAATTTTCTCGGGTGGCATCTCTGTTAACGCATAGTTCACCACGTCCCGCACAGGACCTATCGGAGAAACAGCCATTGGAGGACCGCCGCTATATCCCCATTCGTATGTCATCAGCACAACAAAATCAACAATCTCACCATGTGCTTTATAATCGTGTGCTTCATACCAGTCGCCTTGTTGATCTGCATTAGTTTTCGGGGGGGCCAGTGCCGTAGATACTAGTAATCCTTCCTGATGAAGACGATCGGTAGCTTTTATTAGAAAGGAACGATAATCTTCGCGATTTTCAGGTGGCAAAAATTCAAAGTCGAAATGAACATCTCCAAATCCTTTTTCTTTTGCTGTTTGAATAATTTGGTTTAGTAAATTATTTTGTGCTTCTTCATTAGTAATGATCACTTGCCCTAAATCAGCGTTAAAAGAACCCTCCTCAAGATTGGTGACTACCAGCATTAAAGTGGCGTTATTTTCATTTGCAATTGCTGCAAATTGATTTAATGGAGGGGGGGCAATTAAATTCCCTTTACGGTCAATTTGGTAAGAAAATGGGGGGGCAAGATATGTTAAATTACTTATATGCTTTCTTGCTGCGCTCTCCAGTGTATCGGAGACTTGTCCTCCGATTGGTTCAATGTAGGCGTTCGTTTCTATCACAGGCTCTTTAGATTCAGGAATATATAACGTCATACCTACGGAGAGGGACTGATAGATATTTATTTGATTTACATTTGCTAATTCCGCTGCAGATATACCAAATCTTTGCCCAATTGTATATAAACTATCACCTGGTTGCACCGTATAAAACTGACCATATATCGGAATAACCAGTGCCTGACCTACTACTAAAGGTAGTTGTGGATTTACCTCATTCGCATTAGCAACCTTTTCAACCGAAGTCCCATATTGGTTGGCAATAGAATAGAAGCTGTCTCCTTGTTTAACAATATAAATTTGCACAGATGGTTCCCCCCCTTTCCTTATCAAAAGATCGTCTCTGTCTACCTTATGATAAGAAATGAAAAATAGAACGATCTAAAATATTTCTTATTTCCAGAGCTACCACCTGTATTAATAACTTAAATAGCCTCTGTATCTGCCTTAAATACTTCTGACATTAATTTTAGTGCCTCTTTGTTATGTCTATCTGTGTTCGAAGCGATACAATTCTCGGGGGGGACATGAATGGTGTAGCCTCGCATATGAGCGTCATTGGCAGTGAATAGAACACAAATATTCCCAGCAATCCCTGTAAGAATAAGATGTTCGATTTCCAGATGTTCTAACAAAGAACGTAAAGGAGTACGAAAAAATCCCGACATTTGAGGTTTCATAATAAAATAGTCTTCTTTTTCTGGTATACCTTGTGCAATGACTTCTTCATTTTTTTCGGAGGAACAGGTCTGAGCAATTTGTTTATAATTGGTATCCCATGTATCGTAATGATCATTAATATATATAATTGGAAATTGATGTTCTTTGGCATATTTTTTAAGCTTTACTACGTTAGATAAGATCTCTTTTGTATTATGTAGAAGAAGATCGCCTTCATAAAAGTTAAAATTATTAATCATATCGATGACTAAAACGGCTGTTTTTTTCATCATCTTTACCTCCTATTCTTCTCTGTTGACAAGATACCCTATATTATCTGAAATCATGCATTAATTACTTGAACTTTCTTAACTTTTTCTTCACTATATAATTAAACGATACATGAAGAGTGGGATGAATTTGACGGATCAGGAATATATGCTAATCGCTTTACAAGAAGCAAAAAGGGCAGAAGTATTGGGTGAGGTTCCCATTGGGGGGGCTGTTATTGTTTATCAGGATGAAATAATAGCTTCAGCGTTTAATTTAAGAGAAAAATTACAAACTACCAGCTCCCATGCGGAAATGTTAGCAATAGCTAAAGCAAATGATATATTAGGCAGCTGGCGTTTGGAGAATTGTACATTGTATGTGACACTTGAACCTTGTCCAATGTGTGCTGGGGCTATTATCCAATCGAGGATCTCACGTGTTGTATTTGGAGCAAAGGATGAGAAGGCAGGATGTGCGGGGACTTTGTATAATTTACTAGAGGATAACCGATTTAATCATCAGGTTGAGGTAACTCCTGGGGTATTGGAACAGGAAGCAAGCCAATTGTTAACAGTCTTTTTTAAACAACTGCGATTGAAAAAGAAACAAGAAAAACTGGAAAAAAATATTAAAGAATAATAATTGCATTTTTTTATAAAGGAGGTTATACTAAGAAATGCGCTTTTGAATTAGCGCAACTGAATAGGTTAGTAAATTTGCCGTGCTAGGTGGGGAGGTAGCGGTGCCCTGTACTCGCAATCCGCTATAGCGAGACTGAATGCCTTGCTGAGGTGTCGTTACTTTAAGGTCTGCCTTAAGGGAGTAGTGTTGACACCCGGGTCCCACGCAACAGAAATTCGTGAACCATGTCAGGTCCGGAAGGAAGCAGCATTAAGCGAAACTTTTTGTGTGCCGTGGGGGGGAAGCCTGGGTCGAGCTATCAACTTAAGTAACGCTTAGGGTAGCGCCATCGAAGCTTGGCGCACGGCACATACATATAACGATCCAACCTCTTGTAATTGATTGCAAGAGGTTTTTTCTTATAAGTATTTTAAAAGGAGATCTCCAAAGGGGGGGGAGTTCGAGCTCTTTGCATCCAAGTGAAGTCAGAACTCCATTTATATATACTGATATTTAAGATTGTGGCTCGTTTTTTAATAATTACTTTGCTACAATAAAGTGAGACCTCCATCAGCGGAGTTCTTATGGACAGTTCGTATCGTAATGAAATTAGATGTGACGTGATATACTATTAATAAAAGCAAAGGGGGATCGGTTATGGGTTATCAAGCATTATATCGTGTCTGGCGTCCGAAGAATTTTGAAGATGTAGTTGGACAAGTACATATTACGCGTACATTGCAAAATGCAATTATGCAGGACAAGTTTACCCATGCATACCTTTTTTCAGGTCCCCCCCGAGGCACAGGTAAAACTAGTGCTGCCAAAATATTTGCAAAAGCAGTAAACTGTCAAAATGGTCCTGCACTTGAACCTTGTAATGAGTGCGATGCCTGTCTTGGCATTCAGGATGGCTCTATTTCGGACGTGGTTGAAATTGATGCAGCCTCAAATAATGGAGTGGATGATGTCAGGGAAATTCGGGATAAAGTTAAATATGCTCCAAGTTCCGTTACCTATAAAGTCTATATTGTTGATGAAGTGCACATGTTATCCACAGGTGCTTTCAATGCTTTATTAAAAACATTAGAGGAACCACCTAAGCATGTCATCTTTATATTGGCAACGACAGAACCACATAAGCTGCCATTAACGATTATTTCAAGATGCCAGCGCTTTGATTTTAAACGAATTGCACAATCATCGATGGTAGCCCGAATGCAACGTATTATGGAGGCAGAAGGAATTAATGTTACTACGGAAGCCCTGGAGGCTATTGCACTTTCTGCTGAAGGCGGCATGCGAGATGCTTTAAGTTTACTGGATCAGGCGATTTCCTATAGTGAAGATCAAGTGCAAATTGATGATGTATTAGCGATTACAGGCTCTGTCTCACAATCAAAATTAGCTAATGTCGTAACCGAAATGTATGGAAATGAAGTGAAGGCAGCATTACTAGAGGTTGATCAGATGATTCAAGAAGGAAAAGATCCTGGCAGATTTGTATTTGATGTCATCTATTATTTGCGTGATTTATTGTTATATCAATCGGCACCATCTTTAGAAAACATCCTGGAACGTGCTATTGTGGATGAAACGTTTATAGAAATGGCGAAACAGTTAGATGCTGAGTGGATTCAGATGGCAATTAGAGAACTTAATCAATGTCAGCAGGAAATAAAATGGACCAACAGCCTAAGGTGTTTATAGAAGTAGCGATATTAAAGATTTGCGATAAAGGATATAAGCCGAAACAGAGTGATGTACCGATTCCGGCAATTGAGCAATTAAATGATAGAATTAACCAGTTAGAACAACAACTGAAACAGATTAGTAGTCAAACTAGCGAAACAAATCAACCAGCACAAATGACAAATGCACCGAAAAGAAATGCATCAGCAAATCGAAATAGTTTTAAGGTTCCCATTGATCGCATACGAAATGTCTTAAATGATGCATCTAACCAGCTATCCAGAAAATTCGATCACAATGGCCAGCATTTATGGATGCGTTAAAAAAGCAAAGTGCACCAGCGCATGCTACGATTCAAAATAGTAAGCCAAGTGCAGCGTCTGACGAAGTTGTTATTATTTCATTCCGTTATGAAATTCACTGTTCACTTGCATTAGAGCATAAACAAACGATAGAATTAATATTATCTGAGACTTTTGGTCAGAATCTATCCTTTATTCCAATTCCAGAAGCAGAATGGAGTAATTTGCGTGAAGAATATGTTCAAAGGCAGAAACAACAGGAAGGTTCAGACACCTCTACTTCTTCTGCTTCAAATAAAGAAGAGGACCCAATGGTGGAAGCTGCCAGAAAATTAGTTGGCGATGATTTATTAGAAATACATGATTAAATATAATTCTTAGGAGGGATTTCCATGCGTGGTGGAGGAAATATGAATAAAATGATGAAACAAATGCAAAAAATGCAAAAGGACATGATGAAAGCTCAAGATGAATTACAAGAAATGACGTTTGAAGCAACTGCTGGTGGTGGAATGGTAAAAGTAGTGGCAAATGGTAAAAAGGAAATTACAGATATTGAAATAAAAGAAGAAGTAGTTGATCCGGATGATATTGAAATGCTTCAGGATTTAATTTTGGCTGCAACGAACGAAGTATTAAAAGAGGTAGAAGAAAAAACGAATGATACTATGGGTAAATTTACAAAAGGTTTAAACTTACCTGGAGGTATGTTCTAGGAGGCAGCACATATGTATTATCCAGAACCGATATCAAAGCTTATGGACAGCTTTACAAAATTGCCAGGAATCGGGCCTAAAACTGCCGTGCGCCTGGCCTTTTTTGTCTTGAATATGAAGGAAGATGACGTGTTGGATTTTGCAAAAGCTCTTGCAAATGCAAAACGTGAGCTAACACATTGTAGTGTGTGTGGTCATATCACAGATCAGGACCCTTGTGTTATATGCCAAGACGAAACACGAGATCAATCGTTAATTTGTGTTGTTCAAGATCCAAAAGATGTGATTGCAATGGAAAAAATGAGAGAGTTTAATGGAAAATACCATGTCTTACACGGCGCTATTTCCCCAATGGATGGGATTGGACCAGAAGATATTAATGTACCTTCTTTAATCAACAGGTTAAAGGATGAGGAAATATCGGAATTAATTTTGGCTACAAATCCTAATATTGAAGGGAGGCGACCGCGATGTATATATCCCGACTTGTAAAACCTTCTGGAATAAAGACAACAAGAATTGCTCACGGTCTACCAATGGGCGGAGATTTAGAATATGCTGATGAGGTTACACTTTCCAAGGCTCTTGAAGGTAGACGAGAAGTATAATAGTAGGTGACAGAAATGGTTCGTTCCAAAAAGGTAAAAAAGGAAATAGTGGATGAGAAATTATTAGATACTATCTTCCTATTGAAAAGAGAATGGGCATATTTAGATAGTATTATGGCTAGAAGTATTGATCCTACAGAATATGGCCGATTTGATGTTGCTGTAGCAAAGGCAAAGTATTTCTACTGCTTAAGAGAAGCAAAAGAAAGAAACTTATCAGCTATAAAGTAGTCTACTTTCCTCCTCTAATTCATATAAATAGAGTACGATCTTACATGGAAAAGGGGGGGACAAGTATTATGGAATGGTGGATTATTTCAGGGATTGTACTGTTGATTGTCATACTATTAATAAAGGGATTTCCGGTCAATATTGTTAAAAGTAGTAGTCGCGTTGTAATGAAAGTTACAATAGGTGTTCTAGTTTTATTTTTCTTTAATTTATTCGGCGCATCCTTTGGCTTACACATACCCATCAATTTCTTTACAGCAATCATGGTAGGTTTATTAGGACTTCCAGGGATTGCCTGTTTAACAGCGTTGCATGTTTTTGTTTTTTAAATAACAAGAAAACACATGTTAAAGTATAATAACG
>NZ_BAVS01000056.1 GCF_000521485.1 Gracilibacillus boraciitolerans JCM 21714
TCACAAAATCGGCATCTTTATAGGCTTTATGTACATCTGTTGTGGCAAGCAGGTTTAAATCCTTTGACTCTAAAAAATACTGGACTTCTTTGTCGACGATTGGTGATTTCTTATTGTTAATCATCATCACTTTCTTTTCAATGATATCGATTGCCACTACTTCATGATGCTGCGCTAGTAAAGTTGCATTGGATAACCCTACATATCCGGTCCCCCCCACTACTCCAATTTTCATTTTCTCTTCCCTTCAAAAGATAGATTTTAATAACTTTAAATGGTACTAATATCATATCTTTATCCATAAATTACGTACCAGTCCGCAAACTTCTCCTATCAAAATCTCGGATTAAAACCTGCCAAATCTTCTGTCGATGCATCATATCTCCTGATTTTATAAGCCAAAATTTCTTACTAAACTCTACCACAGATTCTATGACGTTGCTTAATGCTTATTCAAAAATAAATCGAAAATGCGTCAGTTATTCATGCTTAATATTTTCTTTACATAAATAGTGTTACTCATATCCTTCAGTGTTCCGGAAATTAATCTCACAATCTCTTTGATGACATCACCTACACAAATAAAAATTCCTATTACAGTACAACATGCACCTAATAGTTTCTTAGAAAAGAATCCAGCTTCGCTTGTACGAAAAATATTTCATTTTTAGTACTGCTCCATTCGTCATTCATATATATATTCGGATATAATTGAGTGTCTGAAAAGACGGGGGGGAAGTTTTAGTGCAATCATAAAATGTTGTACATCAGATTATTTAACTGGATTTTTCAAGTGGATGAATTTTAATCAAAAATCGCTTTAATAATGAGGGTTTTTTTAAAAATTAAGTATTGATTTCTTTCGCAAGTGGAACTGAGACATACTTTTTAAACGATTATTTTTTTTACCGTGAATGAAGAAAAAAGAAGATCTAAAATTATGCGGAACACAATCATTTTTGATCGTGTTTATTGGTGGATTTGTTCGTGTAATTGCAATAAATCTATTAAATCCAAAAGAGAACTTCCTAAATCATGAAGTTGCGATAAAAGAATCGCATACAACAACTTTAAAATTTTCCCCCCCGCTACATCTATTTTCGTCCTCTCGCTTCCTTTCTAAAATAAGTTTTGTACTTTCTGATAGCTTTCAATCGTACCAATATCATACCGAAATCCAGTAAATTTATAGGCATATACCTGCTTATGCTGAATTAACCACGGAATAAAATATCCCGGTGCATCTGGGTTATTCCCTTCCTGCAAGTATTGCTTTACTAAAGGTAAGGTTTCTTTTTGATATATATAAAAAGGAGGTACTGCCAAATTGGATTTAGGTGCCTCAGGCTTCTCTTCAAAAGAAGTAACCACACCTGCTTGATTGACTTCAATAATGCCCGTTCGCTTCCTTTCCTATGGATCATTCAACTCATGAGTCATAATACAGTCTGCTTGCACTTCCTTATAAAAATCAACAAAATCAGTAAGCTCAAAATCAAACAGGTTATCTCCCGCACGGACCATGATCTCTTCCTCAATTTTCTTCTCGGTTAACACATATTCGATATCGGCAATGGCCACTAAGCGATTATCATTGGTTGTCGTATGATCATTAACAACAGTGACTTGTTTATCCCCCCCTTGATAGTTATTAGCCCAATCCTGAAAGCTTGACGTGAACTTTTCATTGGTGATGATATAGACTTCATCAATTTGTGCTACTTTTTGGACCTTTTCCATAATATGATCGAGGATTGGTTTCCTCGCCACGTTCAAAAGGGGGGGCTTGGCTTTATTTTTCGTCAATGGATATAGTCTTGTGGCATAGCCGGCAGCAAGAATAATACATTTCATCTGCTTCCCTCCAAATTTAGGGGGGGACAGCCTATGACAGCTCTGTCCATCACGGTTTTCAAGAACCTTAATCTTTCACTATATATGTTTGAGAGGCACCATTTTAGGAACCCACACCTGCTTTTGATATGTAACTTCTATTACGTTTGAAACACAAATAACTTAGACTATTATAACATATTTCCTATTTCTGAATGTGCGTAATCCTTCAAATGTAAACGCAATGAAAGAACTTAATAGCATAGATTTCGTATAAGCAGCCAAGAAATAAAAGCATATTACTAGAACGAAAAACAACAAAAAGAAGCCAAAAAGATGAAAAAGGAAGCACGTTAACTAAATGATCTAAATGATTTAAATGAATCTGATGAAACATTTGCTTTCATCGCAGGATATACCGAAGGCGGATTTCCTTTTGGGATTACTCCTGAGGAAATGGAAGATATTAATAAAAAGGACAATTAGACATTCAGGAAAAATACCACTTGAGCAAGTTAGGGATGTCGTTTATTTGTTCTGATGCATCAATCGCTGATTTCTAAATCAACCAATAGTACTTTACAACACCCTTTAATGATTTTCTCAATATATTTAGTGATGAACGGATTTCCGAACATTATTAAACTTGACAATGTACTCTATACGAGAACAATTTGATTTTTCGCTGGTCTTTGCCCAATATTAAAACAATTTTTTCATAATTCAGTATGAATGTTGCTTCAATACCTTCACAATCTCTTCTATCGTCTTTTTAGCTGCTTCATTAAATACTCAAATTTAAAAGAAAATAACTCAGCAGAGGGATTTACTTCTGCTCCTATGTTTTTATCTCTATGAAAAGATAAAATAGATTCTAACTTCTGCTTAAGTAGCACCAAAGATTATATTAGATCGATTTATATCTGATATTATGACAAGACATTCTTTCAGGATAAAAACATATAAAAAGGTGAGACAGAAATTCTGTCCTCTAGTCCCATTTTTCATAATAACTTAGAATACGTTAGACCACCATTTCATTAAAATTTGAAGCATGAGATTATCTTCCAGCAAATTATTGGATGGTCTATTTTTTGTATTTCTGTCTAAACGAATTCTTTGGTCCAAATTAGCACCAATTTCGCTCCGTTTTTTATTTAATAATACGTAATGTGAATTCAAGGTCAGAGTGCAGATGTTCTTTCATTTTTTGACTTGTCATCTCAGGATCTCTTTCTATAATAGCTTTTAATATTTCTTCGTGCTCGTCAATAAGGCCAGGTCTTTTATGCAACACAACTGCTCTACTAAACAAATAAATAATGGATTGCATGCGATTGACGGTTTCAATCATAATAGGATTACGGGATTCTAAAACAATAAGATCATGAAATTCTTTATTCTGTTTAATTACTTCTCCATTATCTTCACTAATTCGAGCGATATGAATCGCGTTTTTAAGTTTTGCAATGTCATCGTCAATCATATAGGAGGCAGCTTTGCTGGCAGCGTAACTTTCAATAAGCATGCGCATTTCGAATTGATTACGAAGATCGGTTTCGGTAGGTTTAATAACCTTCTTATTATTTATAAAACCTTCTTGTTCTAATCTACGAATTGCATCACGGATGGGCGTACGGCTGACACCAATTTTAATTGCAAGCTTTTCCTCCACCAGTTTCATTCCCCCCCCAGCGAATTCTCCATTTATAATACTTTCCCTAATTGATTCATAAGCAATGATTTGTGCGGTTTTTTTAATTTTAGTCATTTTAACTTTCCTTTCAATGTAATACCTAACTCTATTATACAGATAATTACATCAATTTGTTATAATATTTTGTATACAATTTTATAAAAATGTATACAAAATATCTAAATATTGTATACAATTTAGAAATTTTATAGTATACTTCTTTTTGTCATCAAATATTTAATTTTGGAAAGGAAGGATTACAAATGAAAATTGGATTTATTGGACTCGGAATAATGGGTAAGCCAATGGCCTTCAACTTACTTAAAAACAACTTCGAATTGAAAGCGTTTGATCTCAATGAAAATGCTCGTAAAGAAGTAGTAGAAAAAGGTGGAATGGAGGTTTTCTCTTCTCAGGAGGCTACTGAAGGAAGTGACGTTCTTATCACAATGTTACCCACATCAGGCATAATAGAAAATGTTCTATTTGGTAAAGATGGAGTGTCGAAATCACTTAAAAAAGATGCTGTTGTCATCAATATGAGCTCTGTCTCTCCAGTTGAATCTGTTAAATGGGCAGAACGATTAAATGAAAATGGTGTGGAATATCTTGATGCACCAGTAAGTGGTGGTGAACCAAAAGCAATCGATGGTACCCTTGCAATTATGGTAGGAGGTAAGGAAGAAGTCTTCAATAAGACATTACCTATCCTTGAAGCTATGGGTGAAGAAATTACTCTTGTAGGTGGAATTGGTAGCGGTTCAACTACAAAACTTGCTAACCAAATCCTCGTAAATGTTACAATTGCTGCTATTGGTGAAGCCGTTGTGCTAGCATCTAAAGCTGGTGTAGATATCGAGAAAATGTATCAGGCAATCCGAGGTGGTCTTGCAGGAAGCACTGTGCTTGATGCTAAGATGCCGTTAATTATTGAAAGAAATTTTAAGCCAGGTGGACGTATTGAAATCAACTTAAAGGACCTATTGAATGTTCAAGCAACAGGAAGAGAATTACAAACTCCTCTTCCATTAACAACTAATGTAATAGAAATGTTCCAATCATTAAAAGCGCACGGCAAACAAACAGATGACCATTCGGGATTGATTCAGTACTATGAACAAGTTGCAAACTATCAAGTACCAAAGGGTGGTAGTAAATGATTGACTTGAAACAAAGACTAGATCAATTATCAGAGTATAATTCAGATCTTGAAAACCTTTGGAGCGAAATTCGATCTTCCTTTCGACATAAAGTCATCGCTTTAGATGATGATCCAACAGGCGTACAAACAGTTCATGGAATTCCAGTCTTTACAGATTGGTCTAAAGAGACGATCAGGAAAATATTCGAAGATGACCGACAGCTTGTATTTCTTTTAACAAATTCCCGTTCTTTTTCAAAATCCCAAACAAAGGAAGTACACACGGAAATTGCGAAGAGAATTGCTGAAGTTTCCAAAGAACTCGATCAACCATTTCTTCTTATCAGTAGGGGGGGAGACTCTACGCTTAGAGGCCATTATCCACTAGAGACTGAAGTATTAAAAGATGTATTGGAAAAAGAAAGCGACCACACTTACGATGGTGAAATTATTATTCCATTTTTTAAAGAAGGCGGTCGTCTAACTATCGATGATATTCACTACGTGCAACAAGGTAATTCATTTATCCCTGCTGGTGAAACTGAGTTTGCCAACGACAGGATGTTTGGATTTAAAAGTAGTAATCTAAAGGAATACGTGGAAGAGAAAACAGAAGGATTGCATAAAAAAGAAAATGTTTTATCGATTAGCTTAGATGAATGTCGTTCACTTGATATCAGTAAAATGACAAAGAAGCTTCAAGAAATGACAGGATACCAGAAAATGGTGGTTAATGCAGTAACGGAAGATGATTTAAAGGCTTTCACAATTGCGCTAATAACTGCGATAAATAATGGCAAGCATTTTATTTTCCGTACAGCGGCATCTTTTACTAAAGTCATCGGCAATATCTCTTCTAAGCCTTTGCTTACAAAAGAAGAATTAGTTAGCCCGGATAATAAAAATGGTGGATTAATTATAGTTGGTTCTCATGTTCAAAAAACCACTGATCAACTTAATCATCTTAAGAAACTAGACACCATTACATTTGTAGAATTCAATGTGGAAACGGTAACGAAAAAAGATGCATTTATCGCTGAAACTGAACGTATTCAAGCTCTCGTAGATACTAATGTTGCTGAAGGAAAATCAATATGTGTCTATACTTCCAGAAAACGGCTTGATTTAGGAAAAGGGCGAGGAGAAGAAGAGTTATCTTTATCTGTTAAGATATCAGATGCTGTTACTCAGTTTGTTAATAATTGCAAACCGAAACCAAAATATGTCATTGCCAAAGGTGGAATTACATCTAGTGACATAGGCGTAAATGGTTTAGAAGTTAAGAAAGCAGAAGTGGCTGGACAAATAGAACCTGGCATTCCAGTCTGGAAAACAGGTGAAGAGTCAAAATTCCCGAATGTTCCTTATATCATTTTTCCAGGAAATGTTGGGGAAGAAGCTACATTATTACACGTTACGAAAACATTAGAAGGCTAAAACTATTACACAAAAAATGGAGTCTAACTTATTGTCACTCACCTCTAAAAAGTCAAAAAGTTATCACTCGACCAATAGAGTGAGTGACCATTATCAAATAAATTTAATTTAAAGGAAAGGGAGTTATTATATGATTACTGGAAGTATGTTAATTATCATTTTTGTTTTATCACTAGCTGCATTATTCTTTTTAATTTTAAAGATGAAGCTTGATCCATTCATTTCCCTGATAGTTGTTGCATTCCTTACAGCACTTGTGATTGGATTTCCTATCTCTGATATCCCTGGTATTATTACGCAAGGATTTGGAGATACGTTAGTCGGGGGGGTAGGTATTCTTATTGGGTTAGGAGTTATCTTTGGTGAATTTCTGGGAGCTTCTGGTGCTATAGAAAAAATAGCAGCTGGAATCATGAGAATATTTGGTGTAAAGCGTTCTCCTGCAGGTCTTTCTATTACAGGGATTGCAGTTTCCATCCCAGTATTTTTTGATGCTGCGTTCGTTATTCTAAGCGGATTGTTAAAGAGTCTTGCTAAGAAAACTGGAATTTCAATCATTACTTTTGTAACCGCATTAGGTGTGGGATTAATTCTTGCTCACAGCATGATTGCTCCAACTCCAGGACCAATTGTAGTGGCTGAAAATACAGGTTCAGATCTTGGTTTATTCATTATTTATGGTATTATATGTGCTATTCCTGCAGCATTAGTGGGTGGTTATTTTTACGGCTCCTTCATTGGAAAACGTATACATCCCTCTCTTGATGAAATTGAAGCACAGCTTCCAGAGATTGAAGCAAAGCCTAAAAAAGAAATATCAAGCGGCTTATCTTTTTTCTTACTGGGATTACCTATCATCCTAATTTTACTTAATACAGTGACTGACTTGTGGTTAGGTGATAACTCAATTTCCAAATTTCTTGGTTTCATTGGGGACAAAAACATTGCACTATTAATTAGTCTAATCGTTGGCATCATTGTTCTCAAGCCATATATTGATGTTCCTTACAACAAACTCTACACTCAGGCGATGAACTCTGCGGGGGGGATGATTATTCTCATCACTGGTGCTGGTGGTGCATTTGGAGCCGTTATCAAGCAAAGTGGTATAGGGGGGGATTACCTTATAGATACAATGCAGGGGGGGTGGAACATTCCAATATTACTATTAGTGTTTATCTTCTCACAAATTTTACGTGCATCACTCGGTTCTGCGACTGTCGCTTTGGTTACTACATCTTCTATTATGGGACCAATGGCCATGGAACTTGGAGTTTCACCCGTCTTATTAGGGCTTGCAATTTGTGCAGGAGCAGTTGGTCTTTCCTTACCAAATGACTCAGGATTCTGGGTAGTTAACAAATTTGGTCGCTTAACTATTCCACAAACCATTCAAGCATGGTCTATTGGCGGTTTTATCGCAGGACTTACTGCACTAGCTATGGTGTATTTCTTAAGCTTATTCACTGGCATTTTACCAGGTATATAAACATTGTATGTGTCAGCTATAATGATAATAGTTAAAAACCAGCCGATGATACTAGTCTAACTAGTCGCATCGGTTGTTCTTCTTTTGACAACTCTTAATTGTAATAATAAATGCAAATAGAAAAATTCAGTCATGTATTAAAGTCTTTTAGCATCTAGGTTTACTTGTTACACTGCAAATAAGCATGATTAATGACAAACACCACATAGTGTTTTTAACTAATCCTAAGAATACTTCTATTTGAATCGATTTTCTATCATCCCTGCACGTCTAAAATCAAGCAAAGACAACAGGTACTATTAAACTACAAAAAATACCATTTGATATTTCACCTGATCTGTACATAACTATCCCCCCCCTCCATTACCTGAATAACCTTACCATTGAATTTTACTTTTTCACCTCCACGTCCAATAAGGGCTTGGCTTTATTTTTCGTCAATGGATATAGTCTTATGGCATAGCCGGCAGCAAGAATAATACATTTCATCTGCTTCCCTCCGAATATAGATGACAGCCTGTGAAAGCTCTGTCCATCACGGTTTACTAGAACCTTACTCTTTTACCATATGTGTTGGAAAATACCATTTTATGCAACCAAACCTGGTTTTATATATAAATTTCTGTTATTTATGAAACACAAATAATCTAGACTATTATAACATATTTCCTATTTCTGAATGTGCGTAATCCTTCAAATGTAAACGCAATGAAAGAACTTAATAGCATAGATTTCGTATAAGCAGCCAAGAAATAAAAAGCATATTACTAGAACGAAAACAACAAAAAGAAGCCAAAAAAATAAAAAAGGAAGCACGTGAAAAGAATCTGTATTATTGTACTAGATTAGATATGAGATTCTTTTTCTACATTTATGGGGCTTAAAAGGATGGAATCGCTACCTGTGGTAGCATCATGGTTTGTATTAAGTCGTTTTATATCTGATATTATGGCAAGGGATTTTTTCAGGATAAAACCAGCTGCTTATAAAAACAAAAAAATGGAACAGGAAGCCTGCCCCCTAATCCCATTAATCCCGACTGAATAAGTCTCTGGTGTATACTTTATCTTTCACATCTTTTATATCATCACTCAAACGGTTTGCTACGATGACGTCTGATATATCTTTAAATTCTTTAAAGTCTCTCACTACTCGTG
>NZ_BAVS01000055.1 GCF_000521485.1 Gracilibacillus boraciitolerans JCM 21714
TTTGATTACTCCGGTTCCTTCTCGCACCATGGCACCCATCTCCACATTTTTTTGCTTATATTATACATAAAAGTTATCCACAAGGTCTAATTATATAATTTCCTAAACAATAAAAAAAATGGATGTTTACTACCTTTGCTTGGTTGTCTTTCTTTTTCATCAAAAAAGCAGAGAATAATAGTTAGAAAATTCAGAATAAATTTATGCGACACTAGTGATATATTATATATAATTGATTTTGCATATCTTATAGTCACTATTATTTTAACTATATTTAAAATGAGAAAAGGAAGCAAAGCAGCCCAAGTATGGTTTAAAGGAATGTTATTATATTTCGGATGGTCACTATCATTGTTGACGACATCGCTTATCAACGACAGCTTTTGTATTTCCTTATTCATATAATCCCACACGTGACATTAATATGGGCACTTACTTTATTCTTTAGCATGGCAATATACGATTATTTATCATCTTACGAGAAACAGTATAATATCCTCTTTCAGCGATCTCCGTTGGGAATACACATCATGGATGAAAAGGCGATTGTTCTTGAGGCAAGCCCGCAATTATCTACTTATTTAAGTGTAAAAAGACAAGCTATACTTCAATCATCTATACTGTCTTTTTAGGTGGTATTGATAAGGATAAGTTTATGAATGAATACCAAAATGCATTTAAAGAAAAAATTAAGTTGGAAAACTTTGAAATTTCTTTTGTGAATAAGGCAGGAGAAGGAATAACTTTATTAGTTGATTCTGATTTCATTTTGGTAGAAGGAAAAACGCTTCAGTTTTTAATGGTAAAAGACATTACAGAAGCTAAAGACAAAGAAGAGAAAGTAAAGTTTTTGGCCTACCATGATTTCCTGACTGGTTTAGCAAATCGAGCTGCGTTTGAAAAGCGGATAGCTGATCTATTGAACAGGAAAAAGATGTTTAATCTGCTATTGCTTGATTTAAACAAATTGAAGCAGATTAATGATACATTTGGCCATCAGGCAGGAGATCATGCTATACAACATATAACAAAAATTTTGCAAGAAGTTGCTGCGAATACGCACTATGCAGCAAGATTAGGCGGAGACGAATTTGTTATGTTACTTCATGCAGATGAAACAGAGACCATTACTATTATAAAGGAAATGAAACAAAGGCTTCTCACGCCCTTGACTCTGCCAGAACATGATCAGATATGTTTGTCCGCTAGCATAGGCGTTAGTTACTATCCCGAAGATGGTGAGACAATAAATGAATTATATAGAATAGCAGACAAACGTATGTATGAAGAGAAGCAAAAATTAAAGAGTGACAACTAGACAAATAGCGATTAACTTCATAATCAATTTAAAACCGTATTAAAAGCCTGAGTAATTATTACTCAGACTTTTCAAAAAATGAGCCTAGCTCCGTATATCGTCTGTCTAATCCTTGTGCAACAGCCTGATGAACTATTTTTCCTCTAAAAGTATTTACTCCTTTAGCAAAATCGGAATCCTTTTGAATACAATCTTTTAATCCCTGATTAGCTAAGCGTAAAATATATGGAGTAGTTACATTTGTCAATGCATAGGTTGCTGTCTTGGAAACGGCTCCTGGTATATTTGCAACAGCATAATGGTTAACCCCATGCTTCACATATACCGGGTCTTCATGAGTTGTAGCCCGATCAATGGTTTCTATCGATCCGCCCTGATCTACCGCAACATCTACAATAACAGATCCAGCTCCATTGATTTAACATATCCTCTGTTACCAGCTTTGGCGCTTTAGCTCCTGGAATCAATACCGCACCTATGAGAATATCAGCCTTTTCTGTCTGTTGCGCAATATTAAATGTATTGGAAGCCAAGGTTCGAATTTTACCTGGAAATAAATCCTCCAGCTGTCTTAAACGTTCAATATTAATATCAAGTAATGTAACATTTGCTCCTAATCCAATTGCCATTTTTGCTGCATTCGTCCCGACAATCCCTCCACCGATAATAACTACATCTGCTGGTGAAACACCTGGAACTCCACTTACAAGCACACCCTTACCACCATAGGTCTTCTCGAGAAACCGTACTCCTGCTTGCACGGACATTCTTCCCGCAATTTCACTCATCGGTGTTAAGAGTGGTAAACCACCATTGGGAGCTTGAATGGTTTCATATGCGATTCCTGTTGTTTGCTGTTCAAGCAGTGCATCTGCTACTTTACCTGCTGCTGCTAAGTGCAGGTACGTAAATAAGATTAAATCTTTACGAAAAAAAGCAAATTCTGAGGGCTGTGGTTCCTTAACTTTCACAACCAGTTCTTGTGCCCATGCATCTTCTGCCTGTTCGGCAATGGTGGCGCCTGCTTTCACATATAAATCATCTGCTATGCCACTTTCTACTCCTGCACCTTTTTCAATTTTAACTTCGTGACCTGCTTGTGTTAATGACATTACGCCTGCCGGGGGGGTCATCGCCACTCTGTTTTCATTACTCTTCATTTCCTTTGGTACACCAATCTTCATTATCCCACCTACCTTCTCTTTGCTAGTATGGTATGAAACTTCCTATTATACGTTTTCCCTTTTTATAAAAATAGTACAAAACGAAGAACAAATTGCTCTTATTTTGTACTAGATGATATTTTCCAATTAATTATTACTGGAAAGTCTTATTTTTTATTTATTTTTATGGACTGGATAATCATTTAATGGAGCATAGCGGGCTCGAACCGCTGACCCTCGCGCTGCCAGCACGATGCTCTCCCAGCTGAGCTAATGCCCCGTTTCCTATCTATTATAATAGAAAAGGGAAAAAAATGCACATACCTTAATCGGCCATTTCTTTTGTCTTTAACATAAAGTTAGAAGCTATCAACAATACTACCGATAAAATAATAGTAATAGATGCCGCTGCCCATAAAGCACCTGGAATTTTGTTTACCATCAACATTTCTGTAATATGGCCACTAATACTATTAGGGAACCATGACATATGGTGACCAAATATCTGGTTAATCGCAGACATACCCATAATAGTCACAACCGACAAAGTTAAAACAAGACCGGGTATTTTCACTACCGTATTATAAAAAATCGTTAAGCTAATCACAAATATCAGCCAGACCAAGTAAAAAAAGAATAGACTTACAAATTGACCTGCAGTTATTTCCCCCGTACAACAAATTCACATAGTACCAGCTCGCTAACATTCCGATCAAATATGAAGTAAATACTAATAATCCTTTTGCTGCCCATTTAGCGGATATATAAGTAAAATAACTGACGGGTTTTACTAGAATTAATTCTGCTACACCACTTTTTCTCTCCCCCCAGCTATCACAGCCATCGAGATCGCTACAATAACCAAAACTCCAAACATACTTAATTCAGCCAGGCTCATCATGATTGCTTGCTCAGGTTGTACTGCTGGTACTTCGAACACAGCACCTTCTGGCATGCCACCAACCGCATCTATAATTTGAGGTAAATAATAGGTAGATAAAGGATCCATAATACAGATTACGATGAATACAAGTGGTACCCAAATCCATTTGAAATTTCGCCAATCTTCTAATATTTCTTTTTTAAAGATCGTGAACCATTGCATTAGTTTTTCACCACTTTCATAAATAAATCCTCTAACGTTGTTCTACTTAATTCAAATTTCACGATGGGCCAGTCTGATTTAATTGCTTCTGTTAAAATTTCTTTTCTTGCCAAGTCGATATCATCCACGACGACATGAATCTCTCCTTTTACCAACATAATTTCTAGAACAGATGGGAATTGTTTTAATTTTTCTAAATATGGAGATGTACTACCATGAAAAGCCAGTTCAAATTTAGCGGATTGATGTTTTTGGCGTAATGCTTCAATGGAACCCGCTTCCACAATTTCTCCTTGATGCATTAACAATAAATCATCACTAATTTCCTCTGCATCCCCTAAAATATGAGTGGAAAATAGAATAGTCGTTTGCTTTTTTAATTCTTCCATTAATGTTAATACTTCACGGCGGCCAATAGGGTCTAAAGAAGAAACAGGCTCATCAAGCATTAATAGCTGTGGGCTATGGATCATTGCCTGGGCAATCCCTAATCGTTGCTTCATACCACCAGAGTATTTACCGATGCGTTGATTTCTTGATTCATAAATAGCTACCTTTTTTAGTAATTGATCCGCTTTGTCTGCTGCATCCTTTTTGGACAAATGGGCAAGTTGACCGACATAAACTAGAAATTCTTTTCCGGACATCCAAGTATGGAAGACAGGGTATTGTGGTAAGTAACCAATATAATTTCTAATGTCTTCTCCCTTCGTTGTCCCTTTGAACTGAATCGACCCTTCTGTCGGTTTCAAAAGTCCTGATAGCATTCGTAAAGTTGTCGTCTTCCCGGCACCATTCGGTCCAAGTAGGGCAATACACTTTCCCTGTTCTAAATTGAAATCAAGACCTTTCACAACGAGGTCATCTTTAAAGGCTTTTTTTAGATTGGAAACCTCGATTACTGGCATCTAGTATTGTCTCCTTCCAAGAATAAAAAATAAAATAGGACCAATAAATCCAATGAAAATAATAATCACTGCCCACATCGCTTTCGGCCCGTTTGTATATTCTGCTTTAATTAATGAAATAAGTGCAACTATCAATAATAGTAATTGAATAATAATGAGTGGTGCAACAATTGGCATTATGCTTAATAATTCATTCATCCCCTTTACCTCCTATCTATACTTACGAATTATCGCCAATAATAGTTTCATGATTCACAAAAATATTAGCAGTTACAACTTTTCAAAATGACTGCAAAAAGGTATTAGGAATTTCCTTCCTATTAACCAATTAAAAAATCCGAACAATAGCAAATTCTAATTAGAATTCACGTAATCGTTCAGATTTTACTTTTATCCAATTACTTTTGTGCCATCCTCTTAAAAAATATCGTGCTATTTCCTTTCGATCGGTAAAGTGCAACACCTAAAAGATCCACCTGATTTAATAATTTCAGAGAAATCCACTTCAATGACGTCAAATCCTTTTTTTATTAAAGCTTGATTTACCTGTTTATTATCTGGTAATGAAATAACTTTTTGATCGCCAATGGAAAATACATTTGTACCTAATGTGAATTGCTCATCCTCATTAACTTCAATTAAGTCATATTTATCATGCAGCTTTTTTACATCTTCTTCATGAAATGCAGGACTGTAAATTAAGCCAACCTCTTTACTGACCATGTTTAACGCACAATCTAAATGAAGAATATCCTGTCGTATCGGTAGTTCTACTATTTCTCTGTTACCTATATGTGTTTGAAGCTCTTGAATTGCATGTGATGTCGTCCGGCTACTATTACCTATCCAGACAATATCTTCTGTAACCATCACATCTCCACCTTCAATCGATTGAGTTGTTAAGGGATGATATGTAATAGCATGTTCATCAAGTATCTGCTGTAACACATCAATTTCTGGTTTACGAATATTCCGTCCCATTTCTGCAGTATATAAGATATCATCAATAACAAAGCCAATATCACGTGTGAATACCTGTTCATTAAGCTTTGGATCGGTATAGAGTTCTATTATTTCCACTCCGTGCTTTTCAAGTACATCTACTAACTCCTGATGTTGTTTCACAGCTATAGATACATCAATATTACTATCCTCATAAAACTTTTGTGTTTCGTTAATGATCTTTTTTATTTCCATATACTTTGGTGGGCACACTATTACTTTCTCCAAGCGGCCATATTCGTTTTGTTGTTGAATCATGTTAGCGCCCCCCCTTTCTTTACTTATATTATACCAAACCTTGCAATGAAAATTCTTTTGAAAAGCGTGTTACATATTCTTACAGTATCGTTTTACCCCCCTTTTGAATTGATGTTACTCTTAATTTATCTTAAAAATAAACGATCAGGGAGGGTATTTAATTGAATCGCAGACGTAGGAAAAATCCAAATTTTTCACTTGTGTGATGTTAAATGTTTAGTTAATGAAGACCGCGTAAATAAGCGATATAAGGAGGATATTCCATGAAACGTCCTAAGGGGGAAAAATCCAAATCCGTTTACTTGTATCATTTTAACGTTTAAATTAATGTTTTAGGAATCAAAAAGTACTGGTTGTCATATGATACATCAATATCCTAAATAAGCACGGTTGACTCGTTCAGATACAGTCAACCGTGCTTCATATTTTATAAAGCATCAATGTTATATGGCCACTTTCGGTTATTTTTTGGCCACTTTTCATGGTTTTATGGCCACTTTCATGCATTTAATGGCCACTTTTCATCGTTTTATGGCCACTTTTGCACACTTTTTGGCCACTTTCCAATTATGTCAACTAAAAAAAGCACTAGCTGAAAATTAGCTAGTGCTTTTACGTACAACAATATCTTCATTTTCAAATACGATCTCGATAGTTCCTACATTTTCTTCCTCTAACACAAGATCTGTGATGCCGTCTTCTACTTTATCTTGAATGACACGACGGAGTGGTCGCGCACCGAAACGTGAATCATACCCTTTATCTGCCAGGAATTTCTTCGCATCTTCACTAACCACGATCTCTAATTCTGATTCTTTTAATTGTTCGGTTAACTCATCAATCATTAAGTCAACAATTTGTAACAGATCCGCCTCTGTTAACTCATTGAATGGGATAATCGCATCGAATCTATTTAAAAACTCAGGTTTGAAGTAGTCACTCAAGTTCTCTAAGGTTGAGACTGCTTCATTATTATCATTATTAAAGCCTACGGTAATATTTTTCGCTCCTGTTCCAGCGTTACTTGTCATGATGATCACAGAATCCTTAAAGCTTACTGTTCTGCCATGACTGTCTGTTAACTGGCCATCCTCCATGATTTGCAGGAACATATGCTGTACATCTGGATGAGCTTTTTCGATTTCATCTAATAAAATCAAGCTATATGGATTGTGACGTACTTTTTCAGTTAGCTGCCCTGCGTCTTCATGACCTACATATCCAGGTGGTGAACCAATTATTTTTGAGACAGTATGTTTTTCCATATACTCACTCATATCAAGGCGAATCATGGAATCTCTCGTTCCGAAAAGTTCTTCAGCTAATGCTTTCGTTAATTCCGTTTTACCAACACCAGTCGGTCCTACGAAAAGGAAAGATCCAATTGGCCGATACTGAGACTTCAATCCGGCACGACTGCGACGAACAGCTTTTGCTACTTTATTGACAGCCGCCTGTTGTCCAATTACCTTTTCACTTAAATTATCTGCTAAGAACTTCATTTTAGATTGTTCATCAGATTGAATTTTGCGAACTGGGATTCCGGTTTTTTCTTCAATAATTAATTGAATATCTTCGACGGTTACTTCTGCCTTAGGTGTTTCATTTGCTTCTTGTAATTTCTTTTCTAGTTTGATTTCCTGATGGCGAAGATTTGCCGCCCGTTCGTAATCTTCTTTTTCTGCTGCTTCCATTTTTTCTTTAGCTATTTCATCTAAGCGTTTTTGCACTGTATCTGAATCTGATTCACTCACTTCTAAGTTGAGACGAGCACCTGCTTCATCGATCAAGTCAATAGCTTTATCAGGTAAGAAACGATCCTGAATATAACGTTTAGATAATCTTACAGCAGCATGTAATACCTCATCTGAATAACTTACTTGGTGATATTTTTCATATCGCTCTTTTAATCCTTGTAAAATTAATTCAGCTTCTTCTATTGTCGGCTCCTTAACCATGATAGGCTGGAAACGGCGTTCTAATGCTGCGTCTTTTTCAATTTTTCGATATTCTTTTAATGTTGTTGCACCAATTAGCTGCAATTCACCACGTGCTAATGCAGGCTTCAATATATTCCCTGCATCCATTTGGGAACCTTCAGCAGTACCTGCACCAACCAGTTGATGGATTTCATCAACAAAAAGGATTACATCATGGCGTTCATGAAGCTCAGCTACTAATTGCTTCATTCTTTCCTCAAATTGTCCACGAATTCCAGTATTAGCTACTAGTGATGCTACATCTAAAATATATATTTCCTTACCTAACAGCTTAGATGGGACATTGCCTTCTGTTACTTTTAAGGCTAAGCCTTCTGCAATTGCTGTTTTACCAACACCAGGCTCGCCAATTAAAACGGGATTGTTTTTAGTTCGACGGTTCAATGTCTCGATAACGCGTTTTACTTCTTTCTCACGTCCAATAACTGGATCAATTAATCCTGCTCTTGCAGCATCTGTAAGGTTTTTCCCTAATTGATCTAACAGACCATCGCCTCTCCCACCTTGTTTCGTATGGGTTTTAGCTTGTGATTGTTTAAATCCATCTGCACTTCCTGCAAATGAACCTTCAAAACCTTGACCACCAAACATTCCTGATGGCTGTTGCATTTGATTTTTTATATCTTGAAAGCATGTACTACATACATGGAAAGATTCTGTTTGATCATTGAGTCGAAGGTTTACACTGATTGTTGCTGGACGAATACCACATTGTTGACATTTCATTTGTCATTCCTCCTTCAATTTTCGGTCAAGGTCAATTTGACTTTGACTATCTTTGACCTTCCTTGATTCTTATTATAGTCTGACCTTTTCTGACTTTCAAGTTCTTTGCTTATATTTTTCATAAAAAATTAAAAGATGCAGGAAGAATAGTTATAGAGATATTTCCAATGTGGTAGAGTATGATTACATTCATTCTATTGATTTAATTACATATTATATAAAAACAAACAGATGATTTACTGATTATCATAAACATTATAGACGCAATCCTATTGGTTAAAAAAACTTCCCGTTTTTATAGAGTGCTACTATAGATAGGATAGCCATTTTCTTCTGTCTTGGCTTAAGTATCCCAAAATAATAGCTCTTGCAATTTTGTAGAACAATATCTAGCGTAGGTGCCCGCTTTCACTCCTGTGGGAATGTTTTCTCTGAAGATCCACTTTTCGAGTGATCTTTGCTCGAAAAGTTAGCTGAAGGGAAAACCCCATGGAAAGGGAAGTGGGCAGCTGGAGCGGAAGTTTAGCAGTTTATTACAATTTCAAAATTCCTACAAGATTTACTCTGTATAATATTTCTCTTGCGA
>NZ_BAVS01000054.1 GCF_000521485.1 Gracilibacillus boraciitolerans JCM 21714
CCATCCAAAGCGGAGGAAAAATGCGAGACTCCTGAGGGATCAGTGCAAGCTGAAGATCCACTTTGGAAAGTGCTCTGCTTTTCAAAGTTAGCTGAAGCCGCACCCCTAGGAAAGGGAGTGTTTTTCCGCAGCGCAGGATTACAGTTATCAAAATACTGTCGTGAAAGATTTACTACGCTGTTTAGTTAAAATGCGGACTTCTTTGGTTGTCTAGGAAGGGATATCATAGCAAAAGGCTAGCACATTTAAAATGTGCTAGCCTTTTGCACCTTATTCTTCTAGTGTAGAAGTATCACCTGTTGGCAGTCCTAATTCCCATGATTTTAATAATCTACGCATTATTTTACCACTTCTTGTCTTAGGAATACTATCCTTGATTTCAATTTCCCGTGGTGCAGCATGTGCACTTAAGCCTGTTTTCACAAACTGACGAATTTCTTCTAATAACTCATCAGATGCCTCATAACCTGGATTTAGCGTAATAAATGCTTTAATAATTTCTCCACGCTCCGGATCAGGTTTACCTATTACACCTGCTTCAGCAACAGCCTTATGTTCAATTAATTTACTCTCTACTTCAAATGGTCCCACACGTTCTCCGGAAGTATTGATCACATCATCAAGACGTCCCTGGAACCAGAAATAACCATCTTCATCCATATAGGCACTATCCCCCCCGGATACATACCATCCATTAACAAAATAACTCTCATATTTCCCAGGATTATTCCAGATCGTTCGCATCATCGATGGCCAACCCTTTCTAATGGCAAGGTTACCCATTTGATTAGGTGGTAATTCATTTCCTTCATTATCGACAATTCCTGCCTCTACACCTGGGATCGGACGTCCCATCGAACCTGGACGAATTTCCATACTTGGTGAGTTAACAATAAGCATCGCACCCGTTTCAGTCATCCACCATGTATCATGGATGCGTAAATCCAGAACACGCAATGCCCACGTAATCACTTCTGGATTAAGTGGTTCACCAACGCTTAATACATGACGTAAATGGGATAGATCATATTGTTTTACTAAATCTTCCCCCCCTGCACTTACAAATTTACGCAAGGCGGTTGGAGCCGTATACCATATCGTCACTTGATTTTTTTCTAACGTCTCATACCAAGACTCAGGGGTAAATCGTCCCCCCCCTCGAATAACATTCGTTACCCCCCCATTTAACCATGGGGCAAAAATACCATAGCTCGTTCCTGTTACCCAACCTGGATCAGCTGTACACCAATAAATGTCATTATCTTTAAAATCAAGAATCCATTTTCCTGTAGCATAATGTTGGATCATGGCATTGTGTACATGATAAACACCTTTTGGTTTACCAGTAGAACCCGATGTGTAATGAATCAGCATACCATCTTCTCGGTCTACCCATTCGATATCGAATTCTTCCGAAGCTTCTTGCATTTCCTGATCAAAATTAATCTGGTTCTCTTCATCCACTTGCTCAGCACCAACTAACACTACTTGGTGTAAGTTAGGCAATTCATCTACCGGAACACGTTTTAACAATTCAGGAGTTGTAATTAACATCGTCGCTTCACTATCTTCCAGGCGATCATGGACTGCCTGTTCCATAAACGCTTCAAATAAAGGTCCAGCAATCGCCCCCCACCTTTAAAATACCAAAAAAGTTAGCGTAGAATTCAGGACTTCTCGGCATAAACAAGAAGACACGGTCCCCTTTTTGAATTCCATACTTTTTAAACATGTTAGCTGTTTTATTACTTTGTTTACTTAGTTGTTCAAATGTCAGTCTCTCTTCTCGATCTGGAGCGGAATATAACAATGCAACTTGGTCCTTTTTATCGGGATTTTCTGCATGTCGATCAATCGTTTCATACGCTGCATTTACTTTACCCGTTTTATACCAACTAAAGTCCTTTTTCACTTCTTCCCAATCGAAACCTTCTCTTAATACTTCAAGATCCTCAACATTGTGACTTCCAGATCTTGAAGGAACTTTTGTCATATCCATTCTATCACCTCATTAAAATTGTTAACGATTTTAAATTAAAAATAAATGTATTGTAACCCCTTACAATACCTATTGTATCTAATTTAACATAGAAATCAAGTCATATCGCCTATTTCTTACAATTACATAATTTCCTGATTTCTGCACATATTAACAACTAGCATATTCCAAAGAGGTGATTCTGCGACATGGTTCGCTTATTTAAACGGCAAGGTAAATTCAATACTTTATCAAAAGACAATAGGAAACAACTAGCATCGTCTTTACAACAAAATATTCAAGAAGTTAAATATCTATTCTCTTATGATCTCAATAAGGACTTTTCAATGAGATCAATGAAAATAAAGTTTAATAATAAGGATGGATGTCTTTTCTATTATAGTTCCATTGTGGACAGCTCAAGAATTAATATGCATATTATTAAACCATTACTTGAGAATAATGGAGACTCCGTATATAACGTGGTTTCAATTGAAAATATTGAAGAAATAAAAGAATACAAGAAAGTGATCCAAAACGTTAATAGTGGAAAGGTAATTTTATTTATAGAAGGAGAAGCTACTTCTTATGCGATAGATGTAGCTGATTTTAAACATCGAGCTATCTTTAAAGCAGAAAATGAACCTAGCATTAAAGGACCACAAGATTCATTTACAGAATCGTTGAATACCAACATGTCTTTAATTCGTAAACAACTTCATAATAATCAATTAATAAACGAAGGAATTCAAATTGGAGAACGTTCCATCAATGAAGTGAATTTGGTTTATATTAAAGACTTAGTCAATGATGAGATTTTAGATAAAGTTAGAAAGAAATTGACAAATATTTCTGTTGATAGTGTCCGTAATATAGAAATATTGGAACAATACATAGAAGAGCGGCCTTATTCCATAATTCCTACTGTTCTTTATACAGAGAAGCCTGATAAAGCAACATCTTATATAGAAGATGGATTTATTGTTTTATTAATGGATAGCTCCTCTGCTTGTTTGATTGTACCTGTAACTTTCTGGTCTTTTTTTCATTCGCCTGAGGATCGTTACTTACGATTCCTATATGGAAACTTTACTCGTGTCATTCGATTGTTTAGTTTTTATTTAAGTTTAATGATTTCAGCTACCTTTGTAGCCATTGCAAATTATCATAGTGAAATGATTCCGCCGGACTTATTATTAGCAATCACGGCGTCCCGGGAACGGGTTCCTTTCCCCTTAATATTTGAAGTATTGATCATGGAAATAGCCTTTGAGTTAATTAGAGAAGCTGGACTAAGAATACCTAGTCCATTAGGCCCAACAATTGGTATTGTGGGTGCTTTAATTTTAGGCCAAGCTGCTGTGGAAGCAAACATAATCAGTCCTATTATCGTTATTGTGGCTGCATTATCAGGTTTATCTTCTTTTGCTTTAGCAGACCTTCATCTAAACTTTACGGTTCGGATGATGCGCTTTGTCTTTATTTTAGCGGCTGGAGCATTTGGAATGCTTACCCTAGTTGGAGCATTTTTATTATTTTTTATGTATGCAGCTTCTTTTAAATCATTTGGAGTTCCTTTCTTTTCACCAATGTCTCCTCATTTTCTTTCATCAGAAGATACGGTGTTTCGTAAAGCGATTAAAAAGGAATTTTTTCGTCCAGGATATTTACATCCAAAAGATATTCAAAAAAGATTTAAATCCTAATAAGATGGTGGGGTGAAGCATGATGCAAAACAGTGGCTTTTTACGAACAAAGGAAATAATAGCAATAACACTTATCCTGGTGGGAATTAAATTATCAGATTCTACTCCAGCTTTATTAGCACAAAAGGCTCAAAATGGTTTTTGGTTAATTCCAATTCTTTCTTTTATTTGTATTTTCCCTAGTTTTTTGATTATGCTTTATCTCTTAAAAAAATACAACGATAAAAATCTTGTAGAATTAATGGAAGCCATCACTGGAAAATGGATAGGTAAATCTATTGGTTTATTGTTATTTTTATTTGCCTTCTTCACTACAACGTTAGATAGCCGTAATTATATAGAGCAAGTAAAGCTACTGTACTTTCCCCCCCAATCGCCTACAATGGTGATATTTTTCGTATTTATAGGCGTTGTATTTTTTGGAGCGAAAAAGGGGATTGAGGTAATAGGCTTCACTTCTTGGATTTCATTAGCCTTTATAAAAGCTTCTGCTTTACTGGTAGTAGTACTTGCTTTGGGCGATCTCGTGATTCAACGAATATTTCCTATTTTTGGATCGGGACTGCCAAATATTTTAACAGAAGGAGTAAAAAAAGCTTCTATGTTTGCGGAATTGTTTTTTTTATTAATTGCCTATAAAGCAACAAAAGCAACATCCATGTTTGTTAAAGGGATCATTATTGCAAGTATTATTACCCTTTTTGAGATTACATTATTTTATTTTATATATATCAGTATATTTGATTACAACTCGGTCAACAAAATAGCTTTTCCATTTCAAGACCTGACACAGTTTATTGAACTTGGCCAATTTTTCACCAATATAGAAACTATGTTTATGGTGTTTTGGTTGTTAGCAGCATTCATAAAGTTTATTATTTTAATTTATCTTACCACATGGATATTTGGTGAGATATTTGCAATTCGTAATTTTGAACCACTTTTATTACCTTTTAGTTTTCTCGTCATTATGATTGGCTTATTACCCTTCAATGCAGTAATAAATGAATTAATTCTTCGAGAGTCCTTACTAACCATTATGTCACCCTTTTTTATTATTCTCCCATATTTATTATGGGGGGGTACCGCTTGGGGAAAAGGAGATTTAAAATGAGAAAGCTATCTGTTTTTTTAATTTTATCTTTTATATTATCAGGATGTTATGACCGTATTGAATTGGAACATCAATCCTATGTAATCGCTGTTGGAATTGACACTACGGAACAAGAGGGTGTCTATTCGTTTACCTATCAAATTGCTAACCCTGAAATAGGCTCTGCTGCCGTACAAATCGGACCAGATGAACCTCCAACAGAAATTGTTACAGTCAACGGTGCCGATATCTTAAGTGCTACCTATACTGCTAATTCCTTCGTATCTAAAAAATTATATTAGATCAAACGAAAATTATTGTCATTTCTGAGGAATTAGCACAAACAAAAAATTTCCTTCGAGTGATTCAGGCTGCTGCTAGAACACCACAAATAAGACGTGGAGTACAATTGTTAGTAACAAAGGAAAAGGCAAGTGATTTTATTAACAATAACAAACCCATCATGGAACAACGTCCACATAAATATTATCAATACATGCTTACTAGGGCAGTTCAAACAGGAATTATTCCAGAAGCTACCTTACATCGTTTTTTTCAGATCACAGAAGGGGGGGATGCTGATTTATTTTTAGCCATTTATGCAACAACCCAAGAATCCGAACAAAAAAAAAATACAGATGGATTTGAGGATAAATATATTGCAGGAGAGATTCCTCAAATAGGTGGTTCGCCTACACAATTTATGGGTTCAGCCGTTTTTAAAGAAGGACAAATGATTGATATTATTGATGGCGAAGAAACTCGCTTAGCCCAAATGTTAGATCGAACATTAGAAATGGAAAGCTATTTGGCAACTATTCCGGATCCTAAAATGCCTGAATTTCGTATTTCATATAACTATTCTCAAAAAAAAGAACCTGCTATTAAGATGAACTATCATAGAGACAAACCAACTGAAATTGATGTGGATATTTTCTTTCAAGTAGAAGTTATTGCTATTCCAAGTTTAATAAAGTACTCACAGAATAAAGGAGATCAACAAGCATTGGAAGAAGCAATTATACAAAGGTTAGAGAAAAAAACAAATGAATTAATCACAAAAACACAAGAAAAGTACCAATCTGATCCTTTTTACTGGTCTTTATACATTCGAAAACATTTTAAAGATATTAAAGAATATGAAAAAGCTGATTGGCATAAAAAGATATATCCTAATGCGAAAATTAATGTAACGTACCATATGGACAAGTTGGAATTTGGAAAAATGATTGATGATAGTAACCTGAACGAGGTGAGAGATTAAAATGATGCCTGTACTATTAAATAGTCTGCTTCTTTTTATCATATATCGTTCTATTATTCATAGCATGGAAACATTTAAAGAAGGAAATAAGACGGGTGGAATTGCAATACTGACTGTTATACCATTTGTTATTTTCTGTTGTATTTATTTTCAAATGTATCGTTAAGTTTATTACTAATAACGGCCCTAGCAGGATTCGAACCTGCGACACATCGTTTAGGAAACTACTCACACTCGTTATATTACCGAAGTGCTTTGCGGTAGCTTATCCGAAGGCTTTAACGTTGTTCACACTGTTTAGTTAACCATACATTATCTATTTACGTACTATATTACGTTATAGATTATAATACGGTAACTTATAGAATATTACAAGGCTCGGGAGTTTGACACTTTGAATTAAATATAAATGCTAAAAGCCTTGATAAGGCTTTTTTTTTGTCAATTTTTTAATTTTAATATTAAGTACTATTTAGTACTATGTTATATTATAGGTATAATACAATGAATCGAGGAATCAACTATGCGAATAAAAAAGAGTATTTCTAAATATTCTGTTTCTTATTCCGTTATTGAAAATGTCCGTGATATAAACGGAAAGTCAACTACAAAAGTGGTTGAATCTCTTGGTAATGAAGAAGAGATTTGTGCCAAACATCCTGGCGTGGATCCAGAAGAATGGGCACGAGCCTACGTAAAAAAATTAACGGAAGAAAAGAAAAAAGAGAAGTCTCCTATTATAGCGAAGTACCATCCTCATAAAATGATGGATCAGCATCAACGTCGTTCTTTTAATGTTGGGTATTTATTTTTACAATCAATTTATTATCAATTAGGTTTATCACAAGCGATGAAAGAAATTCAGGAAAAATATAAATTTCAGTACGATTTAAATGAGATTCTATCTAAATTAATTTATATGCGAGTGCTACACCCAACCTCTAAAAAGAACTCTTTTGAACGAGCAAAATCTTTATTAGAGGGTATTCATTGTGAGCCGCACCAAATGTATCGAGCTTTAGATATATTAAAAATAGAATCAGATTTCATTCAACAAACCACTTATAAACACAGTTTAAAATTAGTAAATCGCCACACAAAAATTTTGTATTATGACTGTACAAACTATTATTTTGAAATCGAGGAAGAAGATGGGAATAAACGAAATGGCATCTCAAAAGAAAACCGACCTAATCCAATTGTTCAAATGGGATTATTCATGGATGCCTCTGGCCTCCCTCTCGCCTTTTCTATTTTTCCAGGGAATGAAAATGAACAGGGTTCACTCAAACCACTTGAAAAGAAAATCCTCAAGGATTTTGAATTATCGTAAATCGTTGTTTGTACAGATGCTGGCTTGTCATCAGAAAAAAATCGTATGTATAATACGCTAGGGATTCGGGGGGGATTTATTACAACGCAATCCATAAAAAAGTTAAAAAAACATTTAAAAGAATGGGTATTAGATCCAGCGGGATGGCACATCACCCCCAGGTGATAAAGCGATTCACCTTTCAGAAATCGATGACAGCTCCAACAATAAAACCACCTATTTTAAAGAACGTTGGATGAAGGAAGGCGATTTAGAGCAGCGATTACTGGTCACTTTTTCACCGAAATATAAACATTATCAGCAAACCATTCGTGAACAGCAAATTGATCGGGCATTAAAAAAGGTAGATAAGCCGTCATCTTTAAAAAGGAAAAGACCAAATGATCCAACACGTTTTATCAAGCGCACTATGCCACAAAGGATGGAGAAATCGCTGATAAAATGCATTTTTCAATAGATGAAGCAGCGATTCAAAAAGAAGCGCAATACGATGGTTTTTATGGACTTTGTACAAATCTGGAATCTGACCCATTAGAGTTAATACGTATCAATCATCAACGTTGGGAAATTGAAGAAAGCTTCCGAGTCATGAAAAGTGAATTTAAATCAAGACCCGTGTATGTGAAAAAAGATTGCCGTATAGAGGCACATTTTCTCACGTGTTTTCTCGCCTTATTGATGTATCGCATAGTAGAAAAAAAATTAGATGAACGATTCACTTGTCCAGATATTATACAAACGTTACGGGATATGAGAATGATGGAGCTATCAGGAGAAGGGTACATTCCGCTTTACGAACGAACGGATTTAACAGATAAGTTGCATGAAGCATTTTCTTTTCGAACGGACTATGAAATTATCCCAACAAAAAATATGAAAAAGATTTTAAAGCAAACGAAAAAAACAAAATAGTACTCATTTTTTAACCCATTTAAAAACCCTCTAAAATCCCATGATAATAAGGAATTGGAGGGTTTTTCGCTGAATTAACTGTCAAACTCAGGATTTTAATGGTCTTATATTCATAGTTTAATAGTTCTTTTACAAACTTATTTATTTAGATATTTTATTAATAGACTAGAGCATATTTGGTGCTGCCATAGGTCTGCTCATAATCTGTTAAGGTACTAAAAAACTTTACCTAACACACTTATGGCATCTCGCTCCTCTATAAATCTCTCGATAACTACAAAATGTAATGATTTATGGCCAACAACAAAAATACGTGTCATTAGCCATAAAACAAAGTTTTGTAAGTTCCTGCTTGATTCTTAACGATTGAAAGACAACATAGTGCTTTTATAGATCGTTCAGGAAGAGGGAAAAATATGGTTAGCTGGCAACTGCCTTCTTTTTATTTTAGTTATTTTTCCGTTTGCAATCCGAATCATATCAAGCGCAGTTCACATCAGAAAAAAGTTTTTTTGCTCTTTCCTTGACCATCTCCCTATGCTCTTGATTAGCTTCTCCATGCCAAACGGGAAAAATAATCCCCCCCTTTTGAGAAATCTATCATTCGGATTTGCAAATCAAAAACAATAGAAGATAAAAGAGCACTAATGATTACATCAGCATGCTCAAAAGGATTACAATCCCCTATAGTTATCAGAATATCTCAAGAACTAGATCAATTAATCTTTCTAAAATTAAAAAACAAAGGAGAAATGAAAAATGAAGAAAGTAATTTATGATACTCAAACTGCAGGTTATTCATCACATACGACAATAGAAGGATTAGCTAATGACCTAAAGAATGATAAAGCTTCAGTTATAGGAACAGATGATAATTAGCCTGGAGAGTATAAAAGAAATGGGGGAATCCTAGCATTAAAAAATAAGATAAATACTTTACAAAAAATCCGAAATCAAATTGATTATTTGAATTA
>NZ_BAVS01000053.1 GCF_000521485.1 Gracilibacillus boraciitolerans JCM 21714
TATTAAATGAAATTCAATAAAAATATAATAGCAATACTTGTAGTGACGATTATAGTAATTACATTCATTGGTTTTACAATATACAGAAATTCTAACGAGTATATACAAAATGGATGGCAAGAATCAATTGTGGAGGGCGAAGGGAAGGAAAAAATCTCTCAAATATTTATCGATGGGCCTATATATTCAAATAGTTTACAACACCAGAATTCTATCTTAAACTTATTAAACATTATAGCTGAAGATTCGAGTATAAAGGGTGTAGTTTTATCTGTGAATACGCCTGGAGGAGATGTGGTAGCGATTGATAATATATATAATGAATTGGTAAAAATAAAAGAAAAGGGGGGAAAAAATTGGTAGTATCCATGAACTCAATGGCTACCTCAGGTGGTTATTACATAGCTACTCCAGCAGACCATATTTATGCAAATCATTCAACAATAACTGGGAGTATAGGAGTTATAATGAACTTTACAAAATATGATGAATTAGCAGATAAAATTGGTTACTCTCAAGTAAATATTAAAAGTGGTGAGCACAAGGATATGGCCAGTCCTTTAAAGGAGGTTACTCCCGAAGAAAAGGAAATATATCAAAGTGTGGTGGATGATAGTTATGAAAAATTTTTAGAAGTTATAGTTAATGGCCGAGATATGGATAGAGAAAGAGTACAGAACTTGGCAGATGGTAGAATTTATTCTGGATATGAAGCGAAAGAACTCGGTTTAATAGATAAGCTAGGTAGCTTAGAAGATGCTACGGATTATATCAAAAAAAGTTTAAATCAACCTAATTTAAAGGTGGTTAGAGTTACACCGAAAAATTCAATTATGGATAGCTTCTCACCCAATATCCAATCAAATTTAATTAAGGATATTGAAAATATAATAGGTATTAACAATCAAGCAAGATTAATGTATATCTTTGATCAATAAATAGTACCAATGGACAATTTATCAAGATATTATCTAATCTCTTTTTCTATAACATCCACTATATTATGGAATAGACTCGACACATAATCTCTATTTTAGGGTAAGGGGGGGCTGCTACCATCTTTGTGTTACCAAAAGATATTGGAATAAACTAATTGAATTTGCTTAAGAATTCCAGCTTTAGAAACATGTTCACAATTCAGTCTTGCTCTATGTTTATGTATTTAAGTCTATTTTAATGTTGAGTGTTCTCTTTTCCTTAATGTATAGATTGTGGAGTAAAAATGTTCTCTAGCCAAGAAAGAAATGCTGCCTGAGTAATTCTTCGTTAGATCACGAACCGTGTTTTTTCACCATCTTCTTGACTGCTATTTTAGTTATTGTATTTATAATCCTATGGACTTTTTAATCTCGAACCTCATTACCAATTATTAGGTGATGAAACACCATCAATTATCCATTTTTTATTATATGGCTTTATTTATAACTGTCATTGTAGAAAAATTATTTTAAAGCTATCGCGAAATCTATTTAACATTATTTGTTATATATGTTAATATAATACTACAAATGCTCGGGTATTTATGAGTATTGGGGACAGTATGATCTACTAGTATGGAGTTTTGAGCCACCGTTTGCGGATAATAGAGCCAGTGAATGCAAAGGTGAGAGCCATTTAGTTATTAAATGGTACCCCCCCCTTTTCATGTTTTTGATCCACTTATGGCACAATTCTGGGCCGCCGTTGCCATATGGAGATATAGTATTTGTTGATATAGATATAGTAACAGTACCACCACTATTGACTTTGTTTGTGTCCGTGGTAGTGGTTTGAATGTTATGAAATATTCTGTCTTCAATTCAAATAGTAAATATATATACAAACAATAGAAAGTAAAGATATATAACTCTGTACTTTTCTTGTGTAATTACTATTTCATATCTATGTTTGTTAGTTATCTATAAGAAAATTAGTAGCTCGATATTGAAAGGAGGTGAATTTTATGAATAAGAAAATAATCGCTTTAGTTGGAACATGTTTACTTATAACAATAGGCTTTTTAACTTTCGGCGCTTCTTCCACAGCAAGTTCACATAATATTGCCCCCAGTTAATATAAGTGCTGAACAAACTTCAAGCGCTAACTCTGAAACACCTCAAGCTGTTTGGGGGGGTAGTAGCTAAAGGGGGGGCGCAAAAGGCTTGGGTATACGGCAAACATGCATACCAAGCTAATAAGAGTGCCTTAGGAGATGCTGCAAGACAAGGTACATTCTGGGCAGGTGGTCTCAATGAAAGTGATATGAAAGTTGAAACTGTGGAAGAAATTTTTGATAAGTAACAAATATTCAGTTCCTGTCAGTAATACAAATTGGCAGGAACTTAACTTACATAAAAGAAATCGTTTTGATGACGGTAAAAAAATGAAATGCTTTCAAATTTCTCTTTGCATTTTTACTTTTCCAACTTTGTGTGGCGGTATAATATACTGGTCCGATAAACGGATTTTACAAAATGGAAAACCTTAAAAAGAATTTTTAACAATTCTTTTAGCTAAATACATTTGAAAGTCCTTCTAACTTCTCTACTGCTAAAAATAGAAAGGATTTTTCAAACTATTTGCTAGTGTTATAGAAAGTTCAGGTAGCCTCAACTCCGTCTTTTAACACCCCAAAGACTTCTAAGTGGAAGGATCATATGTTATGATGCCCAATGAAGTGATTATTTCCATTTTTTTTATCTTCTTTTTATAACTTACAGATCTTCTATAAGGAAACAAATGGTATATAAACAATATTCTAGCAAATTTATAAACGCTTTCTTTTACGTTTCTAGTTGCTTCTTTAACTTGTCATCGAAACTATCACTTGAAGTATTAGAATTTTTGAATTTTCTATAAAAAATTCTTGAAAGCAGATTTGGTTTTGTTCTATCCAAAAAACAGGTGATCAGTCTCTTGAAATTGATTTATTATCTAATAAACATTCATTTTTCAATTTTTCTACTATGTTATAGATTACTTTTCTTTAACCTGTAGAATTTTAAAGTATATAGCCATGATATCACCCTTTTTGTTGGATTATTAGTAAGTATTTTAAAGGATTCTACCATTTATATAAGGTTTATTTCTTTGTTGTTTTTTAATTACGTCAAGTATCATAATCGACAGGTGTAACCGTCAAGTAGTTTTGAACACTTTCTGCTCATTAATTTTGAACACTTTTTGCTTGAAAAAGAGACTCACGATATTTAATTCTGTGACTAGCCCCATCGAAATGGATGACTTCAGAACGGTGGAGAAGGCGATCTAAAATCGCCGTTGTAATTCCTTGATCTCCTAACAATTCTCCCCCATTCCTCAGGTCCTTTATTTGAAGTTAGAATGATTGAACTTCGTTCATATAGATGGTTAATAAGATGGAAAAATAGATTTGCCTCATTTTGGTCCATCGCCATATACATAAGGTCATCAATTATAACCAGATCAGCTTCTCTAATGCGTTTCATCTGTAGCTGGGACTTTCTAAGAAACTCCTCACTTTTTAATAAAGGTACTAATTCTCCCATAGATACAAATGATACACGATGCCCTTTATTGACTGCTTCTAACCCTAAACCAATTGAAATATGAGTTTTTCCCTTATAGAAAGCTTTCTATAAAGGCAAATCCCATCTGGCTATTGGATTAGGGATGGAAACATGCTTAGCTGGTTATCGTGTGTTTTTCGCAACGGTTCCGTCTTTTATTAATCAATTAAAAGAGCATCGTTCGGAGCGTACGTTACGGTCATTCGAATTAAAGTTTGAAAAGTATGACCTTGTCATTTTAGATGAACTGGGCTATATATCTTTTGATAAAGAAGGAGCTGAATTATTATTTTCGCATTTATCACTACGAGCTGATAGAAAATCCACGATTATTACTAGTAATTTATCTTTTTTAAAGTGGCAAGATATTTTTCATGATGCCGTACTAACCGCAGCTTTAACAGATCGCTTAACACATAAATCTCATGTTTTAAACATGAGTGGGGGGGCATCTTATCGAATGAAAGAAACAGAAGAATGGATGAGAAATAGTAATGATCAAGTGGCTCTAAATTAAATTGCAATATGGCTCACTTTTCACTTGCGAAATACATAAGGAGTATATAGTGTGATGAAGATAAAAATAAGAAAGTGTACTCTTGCAGATTCACTTCTGCTTCAGGAAATTAGTTGTGAGATATTTAGTCAGACATTTAAGCATCAGAATTCTGTCGAAAATATGAGTGCTTATTTAGAAAAAGCCTTTAACTTAAAACAATTAGAAAAAGAATTAGCCACTCTTTCCTCGCAATTCTTTTTGTTTATTTTAACAATGAAGTCGCTGGTTATTTAAAAGTTAATACTGATGAGGCACAATCTGAGAAAATGGGGGACGAATTTCTAGAAATGGAGAGGATTTATATAAAAAACAATTTTCAAAGATTTGGACTTGAGAAAGCTTTCAACAGGGAATAGACGATTTAATATCACTTATAGAGCATCGTCGAGTTGTATTAATGTGTTCGGAGCGTCATTCATCAAGATGTCATCGACTGTTAATCAGCAATCATCTGGTAGCAATAAGGGTTTCCATTTTATCATAATTGTCTCCCCCCCTTCGTTTTTATAAAGTTAATTGATTGATCCTTGAGTTGCTTGCCAATAATACCTAACCTTGTCTTATAAAAATTATAAATAATAAAACTCCAATCATAAAAAGTTAGCAAAAGATTAATGTAGGTAACTTTTATATTCTCCTAAGAATGAAAAAAAAGCCCGAATGGTAAAAATTCGGGCTTACAGGATAAATAGTTACACGTTTATTCACTAATTTATATGCATCAAATTACATCCTTTAATAGGTAGGCCATCCATAACTGTCCCAATATAAATCATTAATTAATAAGCTTGGCAGGCCATTTCGGTCCGCGTCATAAGCATGGCGAACAAAGATGTTGTTATTGAGCACATCTTGATGACCTGGAGCGACCCATTTATCATTACCTGTATCAAAAATCGTTCCGCCACCGTACAACATATCGTTTCCAAATTTGTCTAGATAAGGACCTGTTATAGCTGTTGAGCGACCAACTGCAATTTTATACGTACTATCCAAACCATTACAACATTTATCAAAAGAAACAAATAAATAATAGTATCCATCTTTATACGTGATACTCGGTGCTTCGACTGCACCCTCTGGATGATCAGGTCTGGCAGCTATCGAATAGGTTTGACCAGTAGGCTTCATCGTTTGGGCATCTAGTTTAGTTAATTTAATTCCACTCCAATAAGAGCCATACGATAACCATGGCTGCCCATTTTCATCAATCACTAAGTCTCCATCAATGGCATTAAAATTATCGCTGGTGGTCGAACGAACAACAAGTCCATCATCTCGCCAATTACCCGATTCAATACTATCTGTTGACAATAAACCTATTAGAGATTGATTGGAACCAAAAGAAGAGACAGAGTAATAGAGCCAATAGCGCCCATTAAAATATTGGATGTCAGGAGCCCATTGAGCACTTGTATGGTTAGGTACATATTGACTCCACCAATTTAAAGGCTGAGGAAAAATAACTGGTGCTTCGTTCCAATTCCGTCCATCTTGTGAGTAAATTACTCGTATACCATTCTTATCGACTTCACCTGTGCCGAATGTCCACCATGTGTTTCCTTCCTTAATCATCGAGGGGTCATGAATCATTGGATGTTCATCCATTTCCCAAAACGCCGCTGATACAGAAGCACTGCCCACACCAAAGAGAATCATTACAAAAAAGATTACCTTTCAATACGTTCTTAACTTAATTTTCATCATCTCCTTTTAATTTTAATACGCCAACAAAATAATGAAAGCGCATTCTTTGTGTAGATAATTTTAACATAACATGTTTAATATGTTAATTAAAAACATAAAAAAGATATTTGATTAATGACTTAGTTAATTTTAATGATTAAAATATGTTGTGGCACAATTAATATTTTCTGCAAATGTCTTCAAATTAGTGGAGAAATCACCAAGGTATTTCGTTACATAAAATCAATTATGCAACACCTCCTATTGAGTGCTTATGCCAAAAGTAAATGTTACAAAACCAAATAGTTTAGTCAATGTAAAAAATTAATAGAGAAATATTAAGGAGAAAATCTTGTATCTAGGAGAATGTATCGTATAAAATGGAAGAATAAGAAATTTGTCGAAATAAGTTAGTCGATGGGGGGGGAAATTATGTCAGCACCTGTTACTACTACATATGCACTATTAAATCAGGAGAAGAAAGCGACCATATTATTTTTAATTCTCTTTTATGTTATTACATGGGGTTATGATTTTTTGATCTTTACATAGATCCACTTATGAAGGGAAATGGGGCTGGTTGGTTTATAGAGGGAAGTTTAGGAATTATTCCTTATCTTATTCATGTTGGATTATTATTCGTAGCTCTCTATTGTTTTAAAAAAGATAAACCACATCTTATTAAATATATTTACTTTATTGTTTATATTCTAGTTGTTTTAATTAATGATGTAATGATCTATTTATCAAGTAATGATATTAATTATAACTATCAGAGTGGAAATATTATTGAAGTGTTACTCGTCTTGTTTTCTCCGATATTTGTTAATAAGACCTATTTCTGGATTGTTTCGTTAGGAATGGTTTTTAAATATACGTTCATTGGCTCTGTAACGGGTAAAATGGAGATTGTGATGACACCAATCTTATTAGTGATTATTATGGCTATGGTTGCCTATTTGTTATTAACGCGGGTTATATCATACATTACTGCTATAAAAAAAGCATATGAAGAGTTGCAAGAGACTGAAAGATTAGCTACGGTAGGAGAAATGGCAGCCGGGATAACACATGAGATAAGGAATCCATTAACTTCTATAAAAGGACTTCTGGAGCTGAAACAAATGGACGAAGATCCTTCTGATAAATACACTCCGATCATCCTTGATGAGGTCAACAGAATCGATACAATTGTCAATGATTTAATGATGCTTGGAAAACCTAAATCCCATTCTTTTTCTAGGGAAAATGTTCCACACATTTTGGAGTATGTCGTATCATTACTAAAACCTTTGGCTGTAAAAAATAACATCAAGCTAAAAACAAAAATAGCGGAAGATCTTCAGCCTATTTATTGTGATGAAATTCAAATAAAACAAGTCTTTATAAATCTTGTAAAAAACGCAATTGAATCCATGGAAAACGGTGGTGAGATTACAATTGCCGCAAACCTTTCGAATGATAATGTAGTAATTGAAGTAATAGATCAAGGTGTAGGAATACCACAGGAAAAAATACCGAAAATGGGTGAACCGTTTTATACAACGAAAGAAACAGGAACAGGTTTGGGATTAATGGTGAGCATTAAAATAATTGAGGAGCATCAGGGAGATGTCTTGATAGATAGTGAAGTTGATAGAGGAACTAGTGTAACGGTTATATTACCAATAAATGGAAGTTATCGTAAAAATGGAATGGTAATTTAGCTACATTTATAGTAATTAGTATTAGTAATCGGGTATAGATAAGGAGTACATGTCTACGAAGGAAGGTTAGGAATGACAGTATTTACGATTGGACATTACAACCATTCACAGGAAACATTTTTAGCATTATTGGCCACTAAAGAAATTGATTGTGTGGTAGATGTACGGTCAATGCCAGGAAGCAACAGAAATCCTCATTTTAATAAAGACCAATTACAAGAGTGGTTAGAGAGAGCGTATATTGACTATTTTCATCTTCCTAAGCTTGGTGGCAGAAGAAGCAGGTCTGGTGAAGTTGGCGAGGTGTTGAACGATGGTTGGGAAAATCAATCTTTCCATAATTATGCAGATTATACCTTATCAGAAAGCTTTAAACAAGGAATCGGGGGAGGTGGAGTTACTTACAAAGAAACATCGTGTGGTGTTAATGTGTTCCGAGCGTCATCCCTCAAGGTGCCACCGGTTGATCATAAGTAATTACCTTCAGGCAAATGGATCTCAAGTTATCCATATCATTCCTGATGCAGAAGCAAAAGCTACGTTTGTTGAGCATCAATTAGGGAAATGGGGGGGAGCAACTCCCGCGGTAGAAAAGGATGGAACTGTTGTGTATCCCAGGCTATAGGAAGCGCAGAGAGGTTCTTCCATTTTAGCATGAGCATGCTCATGTATTTACCTCTTGACACTCAGGTACAGCTATGGTAAAAATGAGTTAAACGTTTACAAATTAATTGGATTGTTACTGTTCGGCAGGCAAAACCTAAATTTGCGACAAGAAGATGGAAAGCGATCTTCTTGTATTCAGATTTAGGTTTTTTATTATATATTTTTGTTTCCAGGATAAATGGAGAGAATAAAAAATAGAACTGATGAATTAGAGGAGGTGTTTAGATGGATATTAAGAAGGTTCTAAACAATAATGTAGTCGTCACGTTGAATGAGCATAACCAGGAAATGGTGGTAATGGGGAAAGGGCTAGCCTTTCAAAAGAAAGTCGGTCAGCCTATTGATGATGCTAAATAGGTTTAAGAGTTTCTCTAAATGAAC
Source organism: Gracilibacillus boraciitolerans JCM 21714 (assembly GCF_000521485.1). Classification (GTDB taxonomy): domain Bacteria; phylum Bacillota; class Bacilli; order Bacillales; family Amphibacillaceae; genus Gracilibacillus; species Gracilibacillus boraciitolerans. The sequence goes on from NZ_BAVS01000053.1 coordinate 8,526, forward strand.
TGTATGGTCGTTATCAAAAACCTTTAATGGTCGTTGAAAATGGATAGGTGCGTATGATAAAGTGGAAGAAGACGGATCCATAAATGACGATTATCGCATTAATTACCTTCGTGAGCACATCGCACAAATGGGCGAAGCAGTGGAAGATGGAGTCGACTTAATCGGTTATACGAGCTGGGGCTGTATTGATTTAGTAAGTGCTTCTTCTGGTGAATATTCGAAACGTTACGGCTTTATCTATGTCGATAAGCATGACGATGGAAGTGGTACGTTAGAACGTAAACGTAAGAAATCATTCTTCTGGTATAAAGATGTTATTGCTTCAAATGGGAAAAATTTATAAAAAATCAGTAGGGATCCTCACTGATTTTTAGATTAGAATGACAAACAAATGAATGACTGATGCAGAAGATTGGAATTGTAACATGACTTATAGGTAGAAAAGAGAAATATTTATTCGCAATTCAGTTCTTCCGTTTTATTAACGACAAAAGTCAAGCTAATTTCGCTTCTTACGGACATAAAGGATCGCATTCGCCTATTTTTGTCCGTAAGAATGGATCTAATAGACAAAATAGTTCCTGTTTGCCCTTTTTTGTCCGTAAGAATTAATTTTATGGACAGAAAAGTTCGTATTCACTTCTTTTTGTCCATAAGAACTGAATATCGAAAAAAATATTCTAGCAAGAGTCTATATTTAATTTTGCGCCGCCGTCTTCAGAATAGCTTTTCGTTTTCCCTTTGTTCTTCTTGTTAACGAGAAGATGGCACATAGTAATGAGATAATGACAAGTATTCCGCCAAACCAAGCCATATGGGAAACTGTTCCGGTTTGACTTAATACGATGCCGCCAAATCCTGAACCGACAGAAATCCCAATTTGGATGGCGGAGTTATTAAAGCTTTGCTGAATATCCGATGTAGCAGGATCTGTTTCAATTAAATAGCTCTGTTGAGGTGGGGGGGCTAAGCTCCAGCTCAGTGCTGCCCAAACCATCATAATCGGGATGAATACGATCATTGAAAAGGTAGTGAATGGTAACGCGAATAGCACAACTACAAATAAAATAATTACTGTAAGGATACTTTTATGCGTACCAATAGAATCAGAAAGAACTCCCCCGAATGCTCCACCACTTACTGCTGCAATCCCGAATAACAGATAACAAATACTGATCCAGTTGGCATTCAGTTGAAGTTCCGTTTCCAAAAACGGAGTAAAATAGGCATAAAGCGTATAATGGCCTGCTAGTAAGAACATCGTTGCAAGATGTGCACTGCCTATTTTCAAACTGGCGACTGCTTTTATTTGTTGTGAAAGTGGAATAGCATTTCCTCCTGGAACTCGCTCTAAAAAGATCGAAATAAGAATAAAGGAACCGATTGATAATATTGCAATCCCAAGAAAAATAACGCGCCACCCAAATATATCGGAAATCACAATGCCAAGCGGTACCCCCATGACAAGTGATGAGCTAATGCCCATATAAATTAGACCGAGAGCTTTTGCCCGGTGTGCTGGGGGGGCAACAATTTTTGCTGCGATGGTTAAGGACAAAACAACGATAAGTGCGGTACTCATTGCTGTCAATATTCTCGCAATCATCATAAAGGTGAAATTCGGACTGAAATAGGTCATGATATTACCGATGAAGAAAATAAGCAAGGCAATAAGATATAACTTTTTCCGTTCTATTTTGCTGGTGAGTACTAATAAGACCGGGCCAGTGATGGCATATACAAGTGCAAACACCGTGATTAATTGTCCGGCAGAGCTTAACGTAATATTCAAATCATTTGCGACAGTTGGAAGTATGCCGCCAATAATTAATTCGACAAGTCCAACAGCAACAGTGGATAATGCTAATATAAAAACTTTTAGATTCATAGTATGTTTTAATTCCTTTCATAATGAAAAATAAAAAATCCTGATTACAAAAAATGATTAGTTCATTTTCTGTAATCAGGATTTTAAGGTTCCTGGTAGAGACCCCCCCAAGCCATATTCTGAGGTTATACAGGTTGTATTAATTTATGATAAGCGAGCACCTTGGATAGTCTACTAGCTATCCGCTAATTTATCAAGTTTTTTTAATTTTGAAGGAAGATATGAGTTGGATCGAGGTGGACTTATGTCAATATATTAGATATAAAGAATGTGGATTTTATCTAAAAATATTTTCATTTTTTTTTGTCGTTTCAGGAGGATAGCATTCCTTTGGCAGCTATCAAGGGTAAAGGCTTTGCCCCCCTCCTATTGTCGGCCCTTGACACCTCCCAAATCCGTGCTGCTTTCAAAGCACGACAAATCAAAACGAAAAAAATGTGGGGGGAGCTTCAAGAGATTCATAGATACATCTTAGATAACGCTTATTTACTTATGGGAGAGCAATTGCTCGTATTGTTTTTTAAACGCTATTGGCGATAGATAACCGATGGTAGAGTGAATTCTTTTGAAATTGTAAAATGTCTCGATATATTCGAAGATGCTCATCTTAGCCTCTTGACGCGTTTTGTAGCG
>NZ_BAVS01000052.1 GCF_000521485.1 Gracilibacillus boraciitolerans JCM 21714
TTTCTAGGAACCTTTATTGAAAAAGAAGATGCAAGGCAGATCGAACTCTTATAACATGAAACAAAAGAGGTGGTGAGCGACTGATGATGACCCCCCCCAGCGAAGTATGTAAGCAATTAAATATTTCTCCTTCAACGATACGAAAATACAGCCTTCGCTTTGAATCGGAAGGTATTCTCTTCAAAAGAAACAAAAGTAATAGCCGGATTTACACCGTCACAGAGGTCGCGGCGCTACGGGAGTCTATGACGGTCAAAAAAAGCGGTGACATAACGTTCGAGAATGCTGTCAGAGAAGCTGCTGAAGGCTTAAAAGGCGCATCTTACAATAACGCCAGAAAACGGCGTCACAAGCACACCGCCGCGGCGTCATGACGACGTCGCGACAGTCGTTATCTTGAAAAAATTGGAAGACCTTGAAGAAGAGAACCGAAGTCTAAAAGAAGAGATGCGAAAACGTGACTCTTTGTTTGTGGAAGTCTTGGAAGAAATGAAGCATAAACTGGATCGGATAGAAGAGAATCAGAAGCAACTAGCTGCACCAACGCCCGAAGAACCAGAGCTAGATTCACCAGAATCGCCCTCACAGCCAGAAGAAAGCGAACCGGAAACGGTCACACCAAAAAAAGACACCGTAGGTTTATGGGCCAGGATTTGGAACAAATAAAAGGCGCTATTTTAGCGGAAACGAATGTAACTTAAGTGCAGTTAAGTTACATTCAGATTCGCTAAATGATGAATAAGAGAGGGGGGAAGAAATGAAAAGAGAAGACAGAAACTTCGCAGAGAGAGCTATAAAAAAACTGCTGATTGGAAGTCAACTTGATGGTTTCCAATTTGGCATTGGTCCAGGGATAGTGCGTGTCTGTTTTTCTCATTACTCTGAGCAAGATCCAGACCAGTTATGGTTGAACATCGAAGTAAGGAAAATTGCGATTATTGCTAGTGATGAGCAATTAACCACGATTTCTAAAGAAACCTTAGAAGAACTCGACGATGAAGAGTCGTTTCAGCTGCTGTTGAGAAACCGGAGAGAAAAAGTGAAAGATATTTGGCTCGGAGAAGATTCGCCGCATTTATATATTTCGCTTGAGTCCGGAAAAGTATTGTATGTAAATGGACATGATGAAAACTATGAGTGTTGGCAAGTTGGAGATAATCATGGATATGGGGGGGATGGTGACTGGTTGATTGTGGCTGTTCCAGGTAACGAAATCGCCATATGGAGTCCTGAAGAGTTTAAATAAGATCAGTTAGGAAGAGAAAGTGAATGTAACTTAATGTGAATTAAGTTACATTCATATCTGCTAATAACGGGATTTTCTAAATTAAGGTAGGTGCGATATGAAATCTTACTATTACTTAGCCTCAGACCAGAACATGATAGATGGAACAGGTTCTCTTGAGTTTATAGAGATAGATCCAATAAATATTCCTGGCTTCGATTATCCTATCCAAAGAGAAATTTTTAATGGCATAGAGAAGGCCTGGCAGCTACGAGAATTACACCAATATATTTTAAATCACATGGCCCGCCATGCAAATTGCATAATTCAGATAGCCCACTTACTAAATTCGAATCTCGTCGAACTTAAAGTGCAGGAAAAAAACGTTTTACTTTTTTCTGAATTTACGGAACCTATACAACTTTTGCTAAACGAAGGGCAATTATTAACCATTAAAAAAGAATAGAGTAGAGTAGATTTGAATGTAGCTTATTATCAATTAAGTTACATTCAACTGCTGATAAACACAGGGTTCATTTAAACCTTTCAAATAAACCTTTCAAATAAATAGGCTGCCATTTGGCAGCCTTAAATTACTCATCAGTCTATTATGTAAAAACGAGGCGTTTCAGCTCGTTATACTTTTCTTTAAATCCTATTAAATGTTGAGTCCGCGTGTCTTTCACTCTCAAGGATAAAAAGTTGCCGGCATTTGAAACAACCTTATGCAGGAATTCCGTTTCGATCAAGGTTGCTTTATTTTCAATTGAAACAGGCGTCCCGATTTTTCCATCATAAAAAGCATTGGGTCTCTTCGCATGAAATAACAGAAGAACCTTCGGTTTTGCTTGTACTTTTTTTATGGACCATTCCAGTATGCAGGGGAATACGGGATTGATGACGTCGTCAGTTTTTTGAAAGACCAAGAAGCTCAATAATTAGTGGAAATGAGTGATGCATTTATGTATCGAGTTGGGGGGGTTTAGAATATGGTTTGATTTGAATTAAGTTATATTCAAACTCGCTATTCCAACGGCTTTCCAAGACGCCAAGCAAATCTAGCGTTAAGAAAGAAAAGTAACATCAAAGCTATTAATTCTACTAAGCTCGCTTTTCTTGGCGAAGCTTTTTTAGTTTACTGAATAAGTTTATTGATTCATTGCAAGATGACTGTTTTGAAAACAAAGTATTCTCCATAATTTTGAAATTCCCATCTGTATATAGCTTTTTTATAGGTAATTTTAAAAAAGAATTGACTTAAAAAATACATTATCTATAATTATATTTATAGAATTACTTTTTTTCTATTAAAAGGAATTTAAGGAGAATAATTGGATATGAAAAAGATTTACTTTACGTTAGTTTTATTCGTAATTAGTATCCTGACTTTCTTCTTAATAGACAACCTGACTGTAAACGAAAAAGACTTACAGGAGATTCAAAATGAACATGATACTAGTTTTGAAGAAACTCAAGTCATCCCATGGGGGGGAATTGAACTAATTGGAAAGGGGGGGACTTTAAAGAAGCGGAAGGTAAAATAAAAGTAGCAGTATTAGATAGCGGGATTAATAAGAATCACAAAGATTTATCTGGGAAAGTAGTAATAGAATACAATGCAATCCAACCTCAAAATTCTGCTGAAGATATTCTAAATCACGGAACGGCAATTGCTGGAATAATAACTGCTAATGATAATGACTTCGGTATAACAGGGGGGGTTAGTCAAAATGTTGAAATATATTCCGTAAAAGTAATTAATGATGATGGGAAAATAGAAAAACAAGTTTTTTTAGATGGATTTGAGTGGGCAATATCCCAAAATGTAAATATTATAAATATAAGTTCTGGATTTTCAAATGATTTTCCAGAATTACGAGCTTTAATAGATACAGCAGTAGAGAAAGGAATTGTAGTTGTAGCTGCTAGTGGAAATACCTTTGGGTTAAATGCACAATTTCCTGCCAGATACGACAACGTACTATCTATAAGTGCAATTACTGAACAAAAAACATCTCCAAACTTTGCTGCAAATGGAAAAGTTGATTTTGTGGCTCCTGGAGTGGAGGTAGTTTCACTAGATAACCAAGGTGGATACTCCATTAACGACGGATCCTCCTATTCTACAGCTTACGTAACTGGGATAATTGCAGAATATCTTTTAAATAATGATTTGAAACAAAAGGATGATATTTCCTCGGAAGTTCGAAAATTTTTAGAAAAATCATCTTTAGACTTAGAAACTAGTGAAAATATAGTTGGTGCCGGTATTCCAATCTTAAATAAATAAAAAGGAGATTTTATATGAAAAATGTATATACAAAAAAAGTAATACTATTAATTATAGTGGCTATGATTGTCACTCTTTTTCCAAAATATCAAGTTAAGGCTGAAGAAGTGTCAGCTCTTGTTGATATCGAAGAGAAGTTAGCAATCGAATTAGAGAAAGAAAATATATCGATAGAGAACTTGGAAATATCACCTGAAGAATTAGTTTTAGAGACCTCACTTGAAACAGTTGAGGGCGACTCGGTCAAAGCGACTATCGAAGTAGAACCTGGCTCAGATACTATAAATTTATTTACGGAAGAGCCTAATGAATTAGGAGACTTATTTCAAAAGAATATGTTATAAAAGTTAATGAATTGGAATACGAAGAGTTTGAAGCTACAATTGAAGATGTGGAGACAGGTGAGGAATTTAGTTTTGACTCTGAGGAAGGAGTGGCATCATTTGTCTTTTTAATACCATTAGGTATTGTAATGACTCCAGCTGTTCTTACTGCTCTTTTCCACACGGGAGCTATGATTATTGTTGGAGGTGCAGCATATGTAGTTGCTACACATGCTAACAGATCTAAAAATTATTCTCATTTCGCAGCAGTAGTGAAAAGTGGTTCAGTTTATCACGGAGGTGGATTAAGTAAAACCAAAGCAGTTGCTAGAATAAAATCTGGAAAAGACACTTGGTCAGTTTCTAGTAATCAAGCAAAAGGTGTGGCTGCTTCAGCAAACCCAAGCGGACAACCAATAAATGAAGTTGATAAATTAAATGGTAAACCGAAAAAAGGCTATTATTATCACTGGCATCCATATAAAAGAACGCCTAAAGCTCATGCTTTTTATGGAAATCCTGTCAAATAATTCATAGGAGTACACTAATGTCGAATTATGAAAAATTGTATAAAAGATACTTGTATAAAAAAAATGAGTTATCCTTTACTAAGGAACAAGTGATAGAAAAAATATTAAAAAAATTTAAAGCTGAAGAATTTTCAAAGACAGAAATATTAGATTTAGTGAATGATGATCAATTAGAATATGGGAAGATTTTTAAATGTCTTAAGATAGAAAATCCTCAATTATTATCAAATATTTTTTCGAGTGAAGAGAAAAATATCACCAAGATGAATTAATTGATAATCAGAACAATCCTTTAGACTCAAAAAAAGTGAAAAAATCAGAGTGGTCATACAATAAACTGTTATTAGATGAACAAGAAGGTAGACGTGTTGACATTCTTTTAGAAAGTAAAGATGGCAAGTACATCTCAGAATTCGTAGTAAGAGATCGTTGTGAAAAAGTAACCAGCTATTTAAATGCATTGATTGTTGGGGCACTAATCGACAGAAAAGCGGCAGAATATCCTGCAAGTATAGAAAACGATTACTTTCAATATTATTTAGATAATTTAAATGAAAATGGCTTCTTGGAATAGATTTAAAATCATGATACAGCTGTTTTTAAAAATATATTGTAAAACCGTAAGAATGGTTGGAAGTTAAGAGATAAGGATATTACAAGGAACAAATTTGAAAAGCCTTAGCTCATATATAGAGCAAAGGCTTTTTTTATTCCTGCTGAGAGTATTCTAGTTTTACCGGTATTTTCCGTTTTTTAGTTTATCGCTTTGAATCCCTTCCCTAATTTATGATTGTAAAAGCATAATTTAAATAGCTAATAAATAATTTGAAAAATTCTTTAGTAGTCACTATATAATCCTATTCTTAAAAAAATGAAAACGTTAATAAGAAACCTGTGAAAGGAGCTATACATGAGGCGTTCTCATTACTTTTTGATAGATATTGCTTTGCAACTTTCATGATAATAGTCATATACCTGTTGTTTCCAAAAAAACTGGTGAAAAACTAAAAGAAGTAGAAGAGGAAGAATTTTCTAAGTGGATTAGTAATCATTAGTTCGGGAATGAATTTGTTTTTGCCGGACACCATCGGCAAGCACAGGTTGCGCATGACAGGTTTTCGGAAGGAAGTCATCGTTTTCTTACTGTCGATATAGGAGAGGTCTAATTGTAGTAGCAAAAGAAAATTACTCTATAGTTCTTTCTTTTAATGAACCACTTCTTTAGTCGAGATCCTATGGTTACTATACATATTCAATTCCCATAAGGTTTCATTTGTTCGTTCGAATGTGTAAGTTTATGAATTTTCCCTATTGGTTTTGAATGTAACTTATTGTGAATTAAGTTACATTCACTTTGGCAATTTCTTTGGTTGCAAAAAGGAAGACTAAAAGTAAGCGTCCAATAACGAACACCTAGTTTCTTAGAAAAGAAAATGCCTTTCCGATTTTTTGTCGGAAAGGCATTTTTTCTATTTTTTCTTTTGAAGATAGCAGTCTTTTGGAAGTTCCTTCGACCAGGGCATCAGATGATCGATGTTCAGATCTTCGCTCATCTCGAGCTGGGGCAGTTCTGCGAAAAGAAATTTAAGGTAGAAAAATGGATTCAAACCATTCTCTTTTGCAGTCTCTACGAGACTGTAGATGATGGCGCTGGATTTCGCTCCACTCGTCGAAACGGCAAACAGCCAATTCTTGCGGTTATGTGTTTAAGTACATAAAAGAAATTATGTGCTGAACCTAGTTATGTGCTTAACATAAGTATAAAACTGTTACAGTGAAACAATTCTTCTAATTTCAGCATATAACAATATAAGTATTACTTCTTTTGGCGATGATAAAAATAAAAAGGAGTCAATGCTTATGTGCAATGAAATGCAAATCGTTAATTTTGAAAAACATCTTGTTAAGAATGGCTATTCCAATCTCGTTATTGGGCAGTACATAAGAAAGGCAAAGGAATTTTTAAAATACAAAGATACGTATTCTGTTCAATGGACAGATTATGAGGAATTAAAGCAAGTTATATCGAAATATTTAAAGAACACCCCGTTATCTGCCCAGAAAAGTACAATTCAAGCTGCTCTCCATGCATATTATAGTCAAGTCCTTTTTTATGTGTAATTTGTAATACAAGCATTAAGCTACAAGTTATAGGTTAATAATAATTCATTGAATTTCATGAGATTATCACGTTAATTTATGCATTATTTCACAATTTGTTATCGTTTTATTAATGAAACGGATTGCTAGCCACAGCTTTGCTGCTTGCCCTTGGCTGCCGTGCCCCCCCTTCTTAGTTGTCAGTTGTTGGGTTCGGGGGGGTCCCGACAACTGACGACTTAGAAAGGGATCGGTCGTGGTACGCTTAATCGCGGATGGGAGCCTTATAGGCTTTATTTTTTCTAATCCGCAAAGAACCACTACTACGACCGCAAACAAAGGCAAGGGTGGTGGGAGCGATATGCGATTAAGATGCTGCGGTGTGTGCTCTATTTTTAATTATCAAAATGAATATACCTTCTATTCGATTTCTCGTATTCCTTTTGCGCTTCTATTAACACAGCACCTATTAAACGAAAGGCAGATTGGTTATTTGGAAATATACGAATTGGTCTTTCTCGGCGGCGTATTTCCTCATTCAAGCGTTCAATTACATTGGTTGATTTAATGTGTCGGTGAGCTGCTTCTGGTTCTGCATAGAATTTTACAGCGTCATCAAAACCATTCTCTAAGATTTCTAATGCCTTATCATACTTAGCTTCACCTGCATATTTTGATAGGAATTGATCTTTTAAATCTCTCGCTATTTTAAGAGTAGGAGCATCAAACATATATCTTAAAAGAGAACTTGCGTCTTGTTTTTATTTTTTCGGAAATCGATCTAAGATATTACGCTTTAAATTAACCGTACAACGTTGCCAACTAGCACCAATAAATTGTTCTTGAATAGCTTGTCGTAAACCTTCGTGTGCGTCTGAAATCACCAGCTAGGTGATTGGAATCCACGACTTTTTAAACTCTCAAAGAATCGAGACCAGTTTGTTTTAGACTCAGCTTGTGCCACCTGAAGTCCAATGACGTCATGTGTTCCATCTTCACGGACAGCCAATCCAATATAAACAGCTTTCGAAACCACTTTATCATTTTCGCGCACCTTGATATACATTGCATCCACATATAAATAGCGATAAATCATCGTGTTAAGTGGACGATTTCCCCCCCATTCATTGATAACAGGGTCTAATTTTTGCGTAATGGTCGAAACAGTAGACTTAGAGACTTTCTCTCCACATAATTGTTCCATCACTTTAGACACCTTACGTGTAGAAACGCCATTAATAACCATCTCTGCCATCGACAAAATGAATGCCTGATCCGACCTAGAGTATTGTTCAAAAAGTTCTGTTTTAAAATTACCAGTACGTGTACGCGGGACTTGTAAAGCAACTTTCCCTACATTTAAAGTGAACTTACGTTCATAATACCCATTGCGGTAATCATGCCGATTTTCATCACGTTCATATGCTGACTTTTTCATATACTGATCACGTTCACGTTCCATGTAGGCATTTAATACAACGATCATCGTAGATTTAATAACGTCATTTAAATTGGAACTGATCAACTCCTCTTTAAGTTTTTCAAAATCTAGTGTAAAATTAAGATTAGTCATTATAGTTTTCTCTCCTTTGTTTATCGTCGCTGAAAACATTGTATCACGAGAGAGACTATAATGGCTTTTTCTCTTTTACACAATTATAATTCCTTAACCCATATTATTATTTTCTTAGTGGTAACCAGATTTTTAGACGGTTAAACCTATCTGATTTTGATGTGGATATGTCTATTGAAGCTGAGATAGAAAGGTTTCGAAAGTATTTAACCGAAGTGGCTAAACTAAGCGATAATACGATTGTTTCTCAATGCAATGCAGTAAAAATATTTTTATATTGTTGTTTTCCAGAAAAGGATTTTTCTCCAGAAAAGATAACTGTTGACCATGTTAGAGTATACCTGACTAACACGCTTCGTCATGTTTCAAATGTAACGAGGAAAACTATTATAGTCAGAATTAGAAGTTATGTAAGATTTCTTGAATTCAATGATGGTGTAAAATTTGATAAAATACTGAAATTACCAATGACTTCTCCTGTTTGGAAACAGGCAGGTATCTCAAAATATCTTACTGATTCAGAAACAAATGCTCTTTTAGCAGCATATGATCAATCAAATCCAACCGGAATTCGCGACTACGCAATTGCACGCTGTTTAAAAGATTTAGGTCTTCGCTGTTCGGAAGTGGCAAGACTTTCATTGAATGACTTTGAGTGGTTGGAGGGAACTGTAACCATTAGACAAACAAAAACACACTCCGAAAGGAGTCTTCCACTTCACGCCGTTACAGGTAAAACTATTGAAAAATACTTATTACATTCACGTCCAGATACCCAAGAAAGAATTTTATTTGTGAGATTTAAAAAAGAACTAGGGCAACCAATGGGAACCTCCCAAGTTCGAAATACTGTAAGAAGGGCTGCTATTCGAGCCGGAATAGAAAATTTCACAGGTACTCATATGCTAACACATACAGCTGCAAAAGAAATGATCAATAATGGTGTGGACTTAAAGATGATTGCAGATATTCTAGGCCACGAATCTATTGAAACTACCAGTATTTATACGAAGATAAACTTTATGGAGTTACAGGATGTGGCTGGAATCTGGCCAGAGGTGAGAACATGAATAATAACCTCATTTCAAGGCAAATTGAAAAGTACATTTCCTATAAAAAAGCCCTTGGATATCAGATTAAAATAGAATCCCAAGAATTAAGACGTTTTGCGTCATATACTGTCTCAATAGGATATGAGGGCTCGTTAACCAAAGATATTGCGTTCCAATGGGCTACTCTTAAACCAAATTATTCGCAATGGTATATGGCAAGAAGAATGGAGACAATCCGAACGTTTGCAAAGTATATTAGTGTTTTCGATCCTATGGCACAAATACCCCCAAACGGGATGTTTGGGAAATGTCATGGTCGGACAACCCCTTACATCTTTACTGAACAAGAAATATGCATTTTAATGCAAGCATCATTGAATTTATATGCACCTGATGGTCTTAGATGTAAGACCATCTCAACTGCAATTGGCCTTTTATGGTCTACAGGGATGCGTCCAAATGAAGTATGTCAATTAATGGACGACGATGTTGATTTAAATGATGGCTTAATTACCATAAGGGAGACCAAGTTTTCAAAAAGCCGTATTATCCCTATTCATGAGACAGCCATTTCAAAACTAAGGTCATATGTAAATGATAGAGATAATCTAAGAAGAGACTTTTCAGATCTACATTTCCTTATTACAACAGGCAGTCGCAAACTGGTATTACGTAATTTTGAAAGTGCACTACAAGTAATCAGAGATCAGATCCTGATAGATAAAAATGAATGGGATAGACGTCCCCCCCCAAGATTATATGATTTTCGTCATACTTTTGCATGTAACACACTGCTGCGCTGGCTTAATAATGGTATAAACATAGATAGGAAGATAATATACCTCTCCACCTATCTCGGCCATGTAAAAGTAGCAGATACCTATTGGTATCTTACGGGAACACCCGAGTTATTACAACTTACTTCTAGGAATTTTGAAGAATTCTTCTATGAGGGGGGTGTCAGTGATGAAAAATAATGATTTCCAAGAGCTACTTCAAAACTTTTTCCTAAAATGGATGATGGGTCAGAAGAAAGTATCTCCTTCTACTATCCAAGCGTATAAGGATACATTTCGTATTCTTTTAAAATATATGAACGAAGAACATGGCGTTAAAGCAATTTCAATAAGCATGGAAGCAATAGATGCAGATGCTATTATTGGATTCTTGCATTACCTTGAGAATAATCGAAGAAACACATTTAGGACAGTAAATAATAGGCTAGCAGCAATAAAATCATTTATGGAGTATGTATCCTACGAATGCCCGGAATATTCAGGGACTGTACGAAAAATTAAGGCGATACCCTTTCGAAAGTAGAAAAGAAAGAAATCTGCTATCTCACTAAAGAGGAAATGGATATATTACTTAATACTTGCGAAACAAAGAATCCTGAAGGAAGACGTGATTATCTTATTTTGCTTCTCCTTTATAATTCAGGGATGCGGGTTTCGGAAATGATATCGATCAAGGGAAAGATGCTCATTTTTCCGATAATGGAAAATGCCATTTACGAATTATGGGAAAAGGAAGAAAGGAACGAGTCGTTCCTTTATGGCAAACGACAACAAAATGTATTTCTGATTTTATGCATGAGAATGGAATTAAAGACAATGACTATTTGTTATCTGGCAGAAATGTAAAACATTTAACACGATCTGGGGGGGTACGTTACAGAATAGATTGCATTGTTAAGAGAGCAGCTACCAATTGTCTATCTTTAAAAAATAAATCAGTAACTCCACATGTATTCCGGCATTCGACTGCAATGAGCCTGTTGCAATCAGGTATTGATATTTCAACAATTGCTATATGGCTTGGGCACGAGAGTATTGAAACTACACACAAATATATGGTAGCTGATATAAAATTAAAAGAACGTGCGTTAAATAAACTACATGAACCAGATTTGAATGCAGCTGACAATAGATATCATGCTACTGATGATATCCTTCAATTTTTGAATTCATTATAATGAACATGTTATGTGTTGAGTAATAAAGAAAGTCGTTGCTGTAAAAGTACTTTTTAACCCCCCCGTTAATAAACTCAGCACATAACTAGGTTCAGCGCATAATTTCTTTTATGTACTTAAACACATAACCGCAAGGCCTGGCTTTTCAGCAATACCATAAAA
>NZ_BAVS01000051.1 GCF_000521485.1 Gracilibacillus boraciitolerans JCM 21714
AGATCAGCAGAAATGATCAAATATGCATCAAATGACTTTCTTGCTCTTAAAATTTCTTATATGAATGATATTGCGAATCTATGTGAGCTAGTTGGAGCGGATATACAGGATGTTGCAAAAGGTATGAGTTTTGATGAGCGTATTGGAAGTGAATTTTTAAATGCGGGGGGGATTGGTTTTGGAGGTTCATGCTTCCCTAAAGATACTAAAGCTCTCGAGTATATTGCCAAACAGAACGGTTACGAACTTAAAACAGTTAAAGCAGCTATTGATGTAAACACAGAGCAGAAAACAATGCTATATAAGAAAGCTAGTAAAAGACTTATCACCTTTAGTGGTCTTAAAGTAGCTGTACTAGGATTGACTTTTAAACCAGGAACAGATGATTTAAGGGAAGCCGCATCTCTTGAAAATGTACCTTTATTATTAGAACAAGGCGCAGATATTTATGCATTTGACCCTGTTGGAGCAGAGAATTTTGCTAGAGTTCACCCAGAAGGCAAGAATGGTAAAGGTAGCATCACTTATGTTTCCAATATCGAGCATGCTTTGGATGGTGCCAATATCTGCTTTATCTTTACTGAATGGGGGGGAGAAGTAAAAGCATTAACACCAGAAGAATATAAGAAACTAATGAGAACTCCCCCCCTAGTATATGACGGTAGAAATATTTATCGTGTTGAAGAAATGCAAGAAGCCGGAGTAGAGTATCACTCGATCGGAAGAAAGCCTGCAACAAGAGAAGGAATAAAGGAGTCGAAGAATCTTGAATTACAAAACTCTTGATCCTAGTAAAACATACCTAATCACTGGAGCAGCTGGGTTTATCGGATACTACTTATCTAGAAAACTACTAGAACAGGGATGCCAGGTTATTGGTGTTGATAACGTCAATGACTACTATGATGTGAACCTTAAACATACTCGTTTAGGGAATTTGGAACCTTATGAGAATTTCACTTTTATAAATGGTGACATATCAGACAAGGATTTGGTAATGAAGACCTTTGAAGGGTACAAGCCTAACATTGTAGTAAACCTAGCTGCACAAGCTGGAGTACGGTATTCAATTGAGAATCCTGATGTGTATATTCAAAGTAACATCATTGGATTTTATAACATCCTTGAGGCTTGTCGATATAATCCAGTAGATCATCTTGTATATGCCTCATCTAGTTCTGTTTACGGAGCAAATAAAAAAGTCCCGTTTGAAGAATCAGATTTTGTTGATAATCCAGTGTCACTTTATGCATCTACTAAGAAATCAAATGAACTAATGGCTCATACGTATAGCCACCTTTATAAGATTCCAGCTACGGGGCTTCGATTCTTTACTGTTTATGGGCCTATGGGTAGACCTGATATGGCCTATTTTGGCTTCGCAGATAAGTATTTTGCAGGTGAGCCAATTAAGATATTTAATAATGGTGATTTCGAAAATGACCTTTATCGGGACTTTACTTATATAGATGACATCGTTGAGGGGATTGAACGATTATTAAGTAATCCATCTGAAGGTGATGTTCAACATAAGGTTTACAACATCGGAAACAATAGTCCAGAGAAGTTAATGGTATTTATTGAGACTCTAGAGAAAGCTTTAAGTAAGGCTTTAGGTAGAGAAGTTCAATTTGAGAAGATCTTTGAACCAATTAAGCCAGGTGATGTACCAGCTACTTATGCTTCAACAGATCAATTGCAGAAAGCAGTGGGATTTAAACCAGAGACTACGATTGAAGAAGGATTGCAGCAATTTGCCGATTGGTATGTAGATTATTATAAGTTGAAATAGTAAATAGGTTATGCTCCTTAAACACGTTTGAGTTTAAGGAGCTTTTTATTTTTTGGGATACAATTATTTTTATTAAAGGAGCGGTTTGATGCGAGTACGTAAAGCGATTATTCCAGCAGCAGGACTCGGAACTAGATTTTTACCTGCAACAAAAGCACAACCAAAAGAAATGTTACCAATAGTTGATAAGCCTACACTACAATACATTATTGAAGAGGCAGTCAAATCTGGGATTGAAGAAATCCTTATTATTACAGGTAGAAATAAAAAAGTATTGAGGACCATTTTGATAAATCTGTAGAATTAGAATTCGAGTTAGAGGCTAAAGGGAAGTATGAATTATTAGAAGAAGTAAGAAAGATTTCTGACTTGGTGAATATACATTTTATCCGTCAGAAAGAACCTAAGGGATTAGGGCATGCAATTTATTGTGCTAAAAGCTTTATAGGAAATGAACCATTTGCTGTTATGCTTGGTGATGATATTGTTGAAAATGATAAACCTTGTTTACAACAAATGACGGAAATGTATGAACAATATAAGACTACTATTTTAGGAGTCCAAGAAATTCCACTAGAAGATGTTAGCAAATATGGAGTAGTTGATGGAAAGCAAATTGAAGATAAAGTATACAAGGTTAACGGGTTAGTAGAAAAGCCTTCAGTAGAAGAAGCGCCTTCTAATATAGCCATTCTTGGTAGGTATGTAATTACCCCCCAGCTATTTTTGATATTTTAGAGCAGACTGAACCAGGAAAAGGTGGAGAAATTCAACTTACCGACGCTCTAAAGGTACTTGCTCAAAAAGAAGCTATGTATGCTTATACTTTTGAAGGAAAAAGGTATGACGTAGGGGGGGACAAGCAAGGCTTCTTACAAGCTACTGTAGAGTTTGCACTTCGAAGAGAAGATTTGCGTGAAGACTTTTTAAACTACCTAGTTAAAACCATTGAAAAGGAAACAAATGAAGAAAGAATTGAAGAACCTGTTGGCGTATAATGTAAGTTGTGTTAAATGCCATGTTCATTTAGTGAAAGTTTACCCGCTGGCCAATAATGGCTCGGCGGGCTTATTTGTGTTGCTTACTTTTTCCTAGAAATGCAATTCTTTGTAATCAGTTCCCCGTAAAATAATGATACTCGTCTCTATGTCTAAGTGAATGGGTTTAAATTTAATATATTGTTCAGCTAATATACGTCTGTCCATAACTATGGAATACTTTGTAATCGGTTTGTCGTAAAAAGCAAGCCTGCCAAACCTCAGCAGAAGCTGATGCCGTCCCATTCCCATCCCTACTGTACTTACATCCCTCGTATAAAGGAAATCAATATGCCATACATCCTTCCCCCCCTTCGTTGCAACAATATCTCCTACAGATCCGTGACTGTGACGTTCTATATTATATCCCTGTGAAATTAAATTTGGAGTTATATATCTAATCGCTCTTTCCTCAGGATATAGGTGCCAGTAAGCGTACCCCCCCTGTCAAGTAGATATATAATATTTGGGGGTCAAGCTGCCATTTTTTGTTTATATGGAATAGGTGCTATTGATCCTAGACCTTTTTGTCTTCTACTATTATTGTAGAAATTCATATACCATTCTATTGTTGGATAAAGTGCTTCTATTGTACGAGGCTTTTGGATGCGGACCGATTCTTCTTTAAGCCGACCGAAGAAGCTTTCTATCGGTGCATTATCCCAACAATTGCCTCTTCTAGACATGCTTTTTGTCATTTGATAGGATTGTAAGTAGTTCGTATATTGATGAGATGTGAATTGATGCCCTTGGTCGCTATGAAGCAAGGTATTCTTCACATCTCCTTTTTTCATTGCTGATTGAATGGTTTTCATTACTAATTCGTTGTCATTCTTGTCGCTAATATGATACGACACGATTTCGTTATTATATAAATCTAAAATCGCACATAGATAAAGCCGAGTTCGTCCTACATATAAATACGTGATGTCTGTGCACCACTTTTGAAAAGGCTTATCTGCATGAAACTGACGATGCAGCCGGTTATACGCTTTATATCCCTCATGCTTATAGTGTGGTTTCTTTTTAAATATCAGTGCCTGAATATTCATCTCTTTCATTAAATGATAGACACGTTTGTGGTTCACGACCTTGCCATATTCGTCCCTTAGTTCGTCAGTGATTCTAGGATAGCCATACGTATATCCTGTGTCAAAATAAATTTCTTGAATGAGAGACTTCATCTCCTCGTCATCCTTTTCCTTCGCTGTCATGGGACGCATTTGTCGATGACGCCATTTATAGTAACCGCTATGTGCTACTTCAGCAATGATACACAGATCAATAACTTTATATGTTTTGGATAGTTTGTGGATTATTTCATATCTATCTGCTGCTTTTAACTTCTTCCCTCCTTTCTCAGCATCAAAAGCTTTTTTAAATACGCATTCTCAGCCTCCAGAAACGCCATTCGTTCAACGATATCCCTAGGATCTTCCCACTCTTCAGTAGAGATGGGAGCTGACTTCTTTTTAATTCTTTTCTTTACTTCGTGTGTTCTTTTTCCTCTAGACTTAGGAGCAAAGGCATTATCACCGTCTTTTTCTTTTTTCTTTATCCAAATACGCACGGTTTCATCACTTGGTATATCAAAGGCACGCGCCACACTTAAGTAACCCAGTCCTTCATGATCATGATAATACTGTACAACCTCTTCTTTAAATTCTCTTGAATATCTCTTTTTAGTCATAAAAGTGTCCTCCTCACAAGGACAACTTAACACCCCCCCTAATCTAAAATGTCTACTATATGGGGATAATATCACAGACCCCCCCAAAAAAGACAATTGTTCACGTGTAGAGGACAGTGTGCGGATTCGATCGTGTTTGACGAGGTTGGAATATCTCCGATTAGTGGAAGAAGCAAAAGAACGAACCCCCATTCATTCTTCATACTTATTGCCTCATGACGAACCACATTCATCTTCAGATCGAAGTAATCGATCACCCTACAGGGAACATCATGAAACATATCCACGCTCATTATGCCAACTATTTTAATCATAAATATCATTTTACAGGTCATGTATTTGAAAGTCGTTATGGCGCGGAGCTGCTGACAACGGTGGAGTATGAATTAGAAGTGAACAAGTATATCCATTTGAATCCGATTCGTGCCAATATGGTGCAGGACTTAAAGGATTATAAATGGAGTAGTTATTTTGATTATATCAATCTTAATCACAGTTCTATTGTAAGTACGGACCGAATTTTCAGCTTGTTTTCTGAACCAAAAACAGAACATTATAAGAGATTTTTGCATGTGAAGGTACAACAGGAAAGTAAGTATTTAAATGCAAAGAAAGAGGAGGAGGGTGTACATGGTTACAAGTATATCTAGTATTGGGCTGCATGGAATGGAAGGGTATCGGATCCAGGTGGAAGTACATGTGTTAGAAGGTGCGCCAGCATTTACGATTATTGGTTTACCTGATTTAGCTGTACGAGAAGCACGGGAGCGGGTGATGAGTGCGTTGATTACGATGGGGGGGTGTGATGTGTCGGAAAAACGGGTGATTGTACAATTGTCACCACCAGAACAGAAGAAGTCGGGGCCATTTTTTGATATTGCGATTGCATTAGGAATATTAAAAGAAGAGGGAGAAATCAACGTTGAATTTGATGCGAATATTGCGTTTGTAGGTTCCCTTCGTTTAGATGGCACGATTCAATCGGTGGATGGCTTGCTTCCGAGTGTATTAGTTGCCAGCCAACTTGGTTTTACTCAACTATATATTCCTTCAGCATTAGAATTACCTCTCGCAAACATTCCGTCTCTTGACATTTTCCCAATCCAACATCTTGATGATTGTGTCGCCCATTTGCAAGGTCAACTGTCTCTATCTATTACAGGAAATAAGTGTGCGAATGTGGTGGCAGAGCAGAGTTCCAGACCATCAGAGTACGATTTTCCCCCCCATGTGCTTGGTCATGAACGTGCGAAGCGGGCGATGATGATTGCAGCTGCGGGTGGGCATCATTTGTTCATGACAGGACCACCTGGTTGTGGCAAAACGATGCTTGCTGAACGTTTTCCCACGATTTTACCATTGTTAACGGATCAACAATACTTGGAAATGGTAAGTGTTTATCAAATGACTAACAGCACACCTCCACCGAAAAGAATCCCTCCCTTTCGTTCGCCGCATCATTCGTCTTCCTATGTTGCGCTTGTGGGTGGTGGCAGTAATCCCAAGCCAGGAGAAGCTTCCCTTGCTCATCATGGGGTGTTGTTTCTTGATGAATTGCCTGAGTTCACCAGGAAAACATTAGATATGCTTCGCGAACCATTGGAAAGTGGCAAAGTTCATATTAGTCGAGCACAAGGTACGGTAACCTATCCTGCCCGTTTTCAGCTAATCTCCGCCATGAACCTTGTCCGTGTGGTTATCATCGAGCTAAAAATCGTTATTGTACGTGTAGTCCTAAAGAGATTCAAAAGTATCAGAACAGAATTTCCGGTCCACTGCTGGATCGCTTCGATATTTTCTTATCACTCGTTCCCGTATCGATGAATAGTAAGGTCTCAAAAGGGTTAACCTCTGTAGAAATTCTCAATCAAGTGATCAAAGCACAGGATAGGCAGCGAAGACGTTATCAAAGTACGGATAAAAACGCGACGATTTCCTTTGAAACGCTCAAAAAACTAGGGAATGTGTCTCCAAAGCAAATGCAGTTACTCGAAAAATGTGCCCAAAAACAAGTATGGAGCAATCGTGTTCAAGTGAAGATTTTACGATTAGCGCGAACAATTGCTGATTTAAACGAGGAAGAGCTCGTAACAGAAGAAGCACTGTGGGAAGCAATGACGTATCAGCGATCACCTTTGACGGAGAAGGAGGGGGGGGTGGGAGTGGTGTTGTAATTAGTTTATTGTTGTGCTTTTTCTATGTTTACGTGATACATAAGTCGAAATGGGTAAGATAATCGTCTGTTGATTAATAAAGTGAATACGTGATTGGGTAGAGCTAATCGATTCAATCTGGGTAATAGCATGGAACAAAAGCCAGACACAAGTATAAGAAGTTGCGGCCTCTGTTGAAAATGCAAATAATTGTTTATCTGGATAAATCGGAATCGGAGTTTTTTGTTGAAATGCTAAGTGGTGTTGCACAGACTTTTTTCTTCCCTCATAACTGGCGCCGTAATGTATGCAGTTTTCTTTGATAATAGCAAAGGGAGGCGATGTGACATATCGCTCTCCATCTTGTTCAATGATTCTTGTTTGATAGTCGATATCTATGGCTGGAAGGAGAGCCAGTGTATTGCTTGTAATCCGATAAGTGGGTGCATCATTTCTTTTTCCTCGCCTTACGGTCATTTACAGCATTAACTCGATCCTGATAAGTAGAAAAAGCATATTCCTGAAAGTATGTATGAATCGTATAGTAAGGAACGTCTAATAAGTGAGCGATTTGTTCGAAACGTGATAACGATATATCAATTTCGCCGCTTACAAACTTCTGTACCCATCGATCACTTAGATCTAACGCATGTGCGATATCATCTTGTGTATAGTTTTTCGTCAGCCGTTGCTTTTTGAAATATTCTCCAACAACAACCTTAAAATCATCATTTTCTCGTTCGTTCATAAAAACAACCTCTTACTTATTTTCCTAAATTAAAGAAGATGCAATAACGAATTATAGTTCGTTTTATGGATAAAATTAGAATAAAAGGTTGTAGTACATATCATAGAAAGAAATAACGATGAGCACATGCAGTATCAGATATTGTATGGAGTTGCCTATTTGTGTTTTGATATAATTTTTAGTATGTTTTAGATTAAATAAAAATAGTGAGAATTTTAAGAAATTTATTCTTGCAAACTAGTTGTAATTTTTGTGATTTATTGTTAAAATATTCTTAATTGAGAAAAAAATATAGTTTATATATGAGAATAAATAGCAAATAATAAAGTTTAGGCTTGGAGCTACCATTTAGTAAAAGGGGGGGGTTTCAGAGAACTTAATAAAAAAGTAAATCATGCTGTAATATAGGCATGATAAAAAATTGCCTTATCGTTCTATATAAAGAACTAACAGAAAAGAAAATAGTGACAGTTTTTAGATGTCTATTGGAAAGGATGTATGAATGGAACAAAACATTACCGTCTTTAAGCATTGATTTATGAAAAAAAGTTTATAACATGTCGGAGCCTGTCACGTCTCTTTGTGAAAGATACTGGTGGACCTTTTGATTAGATAGTTTATTGAATGGTTGATTTATGCAAGAAAAATAGATACATAGTGTTAAAAATAATATAAGGTTGGTGTATGAATATGAATATTGCAGTTGCAGGAACAGGTTATGTTGGTTTAGTTGCCGGTGTTTGTTTTGCGGAAGTGGGTCACCAAGTAATGTGTGTGGATATCGATAAGGAAAAAGTGGAAGTCATGAAGGCAGGAATTTCACCGATTTATGAGGATGGACTGGAAGAGTTAATGCAAAAAAATAATGCAGAAGGGCGCATAGATTATACGACTGATTATCAGAAAGCATATAGGGAAGCAGATGCTATCTTTATTGGTGTGGGGGGGACACCTGAAAGATCAGATGGATCGGCTGATCTAACATATATTGCTACCGTGGCACGACAGATTGCAGAATCGGTGGTCAAGGATTGTCTGGTGGTTGTGAAGTCTACCGTTCCTGTTGGGACAAATGATAAAGTCGAACAATTTATTCAGGATTTTCTCGTTAATGATGTGAAGGTGGAGGTAGCTTCGAATCCGGAATTTTTGGCACAAGGTACTGCTGTATATGATACGTTACATGCTAAGCGAATTATTATTGGTAGTGAAAGTACTTGGGCGGAAGACAGACTGATGGAGATTTATCAGCCTTTTCATTTGCCGATTGTTTCAGTGAATAGAAGATCTGCAGAAATGATTAAGTATGCATCGAATGATTTTCTTGCTTTGAAAATCTCTTATATGAATGATATTGCGAATCTTTGTGAATTAGTGGGAGCGGATATTCAAGATGTGGCGGAAGGAATGAGTTATGACGAGCGAATTGGAGCGAAGTTCTTAAATGCGGGGATCGGTTATGGTGGTTCCTGTTTCCCTAAGGATACCAAAGCGCTGGATTATATCGCAAAGCAGAATGGGTATGCATTAGATACCGTGAAAGCAGCGATCGACGTGAACAAGAAACAGAGAATCATGCTGTTTACCAAGGCGAGTAAGAGATTGATTACATTGAACGGATTGAAAGTAGCTGTACTTGGATTGACTTTTAAACCTGGTACAGATGATTTAAGAGAAGCGCCCTCTCTGGACAATGTACCATTACTATTGGAACAAGGGGGGGCAGATATTTATGCATATGATCCGGTTGGAGCATCAAATTTTGCTAAGGTCTATCCAGAAGGAAAGAATGGTAATGGCAGGATAACATATGTCGATCAGGCGGCGGAAGCACTGGAGGACGCCAATGTGTGTTTTATTTTCACCGAATGGGGGGGAGAGATAAAAGCGATTGAACCGGATACATATAAAAGGCTGATGCGAACGCCTTTGATCTATGATGGCCGAAACATTTATAAAGTTCAAGATATGGAAAGAGCTGGAGCCGAATATCATTCGATCGGTAGACAAGCTGTAATGAGAAAAGAAGTGAAGGAGATAAGTGAACATGAGTTACAAACGCATTGATTCGAGCAAAGTATATCTGATTACAGGTGCAGCAGGATTCATCGGATACTTCTTAGCGAAAAAGTTATTAGAGCAAGGCTGTACAGTGATCGGAATTGATAGTATCAATGATTACTATGAAGTCGAATTAAAACATACCCGTCTGGAGAAGTTACAACCTTTTGAAACGTTTAAGTTTATCAAAGGTGATTTGGCGGATAAAGTTTTTGTAGAGGAAGTTTTCCAGCAGTATCAGCCAGCCGTTGTCGTCCATCTAGCTGCCCAGGCGGGTGTGCGCTACTCGATTGAAAATCCTGATGCCTATATTCAAAGTAATATCGTCGGTTATTTCAATATGTTAGAAGCATGCCGATTTCATCCGGTTGATCACTTCATCTATGCTTCTTCGAGTTCGGTGTATGGTGCAAATAAGAAGGTTCCTTTTGAGGAGACAGATTTTGTCGATCATCCGGTTTCACTATATGCTGCTACGAAGAAATCGAATGAACTGATGGCACATACCTATAGTCATTTGTATCGTATCCCTGCAACCGGACTGCGCTTTTTCACTGTGTATGGTCCTATGGGAAGACCAGATATGGCTTACTTCAGTTTTACAAATAAATTCTTTGCAGGTGAACCAATTAAGATTTTTAACAACGGTGACTTCGACAATGATTTATACCGTGACTTTACCTATATCGATGACATAGTCGAAGGGATCGAGCGGTTAATACCTTTACCACCAGCAACTGACGTACCACATACTGTATTTAATATAGGGAATAACAGCCCAGAGAAATTAATGGTGTTTATTGAAGCTTTACAGAAAGCATTAAGTCATGCATTAGGCAAGTCGGTAGAATTCAATAAAGAATTTGAACCCATCAAACCTGGAGATGTCCGAGCTACCTATGCCTCCACTGATTTATTGTATGAGGCAATAGGATTCAAGCCGAAAACAACCATAGAAGAAGGATTGCAGAAGTTTGTTGATTGGTATGTGGAGTATTATCAAGTCACGAGTAAAGTGTCTGTCAACACTCGATTGTAGTGATGTTATGTGGAATGGGGATCGGGTAATATAGGGTTGCCTGTGCTGTCATTTTCTGAGTTTGGTATAGGTGAAAATTCAAAAGAACTCTAGCCATATCCTCTTCGGCGTAATTAAAAGCATCAAAGTTAATGGTTATCCACAAAATCTTAACGTAAAGAAATGTTAATTTCATATAATAATTTACTGTATCTATTAATGGGTTTACTTAAGAGAATATAGAGAATTATTGATATAATATTGATTCTTTGTTAAAAGGATGGAAAGATATAATTAAAAATTATAATTATTTAAGTATGTGTAAAATATTACTCGGGGAGTAATTAGAAAAAACATTCATAAATTTGGAAAAAGAAAAGAAGACCCTCTATAATAGATCATACATGACTACAATCCGAAAGAGGTGTCTTCTTATGCAGCAAATTATAACAAATTTATGGGAAATAATAAAGCAAACGGATAGTATGATTCAAGCAGAAGAGCAAATACAAGCCTATATGGAATCCGTTCTATGTGAGTGTGTAGGCACTTTGATGGAACAGATGGACCAAGTAATCAAAGAAGATAAACAACAGTAAGGTTGGCAAGTAGAAAGAACCGATGAACGTATGATGCAATTTTCCTTTGGTGCCGTGGCATATAACCGGACATTGATGAAAGAACCGAAAACGAACAAAAGCAGCTACCCGTTGGATCACTACATGGGATTTCTTTCTTACCAACGATATAGTCCATTAGTGGAAGTGAAGGCAGCGGAATTAGCGAGTGAGTTGACGTACCGTGAAGTGGCGAAAACATTAAAGGAATGGACAGCTGTGTCGATGAGTCACACCACCGTCGGAACGATCGTAAGGAAAGTAGGGGAAGCCCAAGCAAAGGAAAACGAAGAAATGGTGCAGGAAATAGAAGAAGCAGACGGCTTACCAGAAGGAAAAGAAGTCGATTATCTCTATGCCGAGGCCGATGGCGTGTTTGTTCGTTCGACAAAGAAAAAGAAAAGCATGGAAGTAAAGCATGGCATCACATATGAAGGATGGGACAAACAAGGAAAACGGGTGTCTTTAGTGAAACCGAAAGTGTACATGACCACCAAGTCGATCGATCAGTTCTGGGATCATGTGCAGGCAGGAAGTGCCCATGTTTATACGCTTGAGAAGGCCCAAGTCGTGACCAATAGTGATGGAGGGAAAGGCTATACGGCAGAACGTTTTCAAACGACCTTTTCGCAGTCAGAAAAACTCGTCATCAATCAATTAGATGCCTATCATATTCAACAAGGAATCAATCGCGCCTTTGGAGTGAAGAACCGGTTTAAGAAACCAGTGAAGCAGGCCATTGAACAAAAAGAACAGGCCACGTTTATTCTTTGGGTAGATACCTATGAAAGTACGTTAGAAGG
>NZ_BAVS01000050.1 GCF_000521485.1 Gracilibacillus boraciitolerans JCM 21714
AAAAAAATCCAAACGATAACAAATCGTTTGGATTTTTCTTTCATCAATTATTTTTGTCTCTGGTAACTTATTTTCTTCAAATGGCAGCCACTGCCGCAAATGGAATCAATACAATGGTTAAAGCTAAAATGACGATCCAGAACATTTCTTTTAGCACGATGATCCCCCCTTTGTACGCTTTTCCTTCATCATAACATAGCAATCAATCGTTGCTTATCACTTGGGATAAAACATTACAAAGAATTTACATAACTATCTTTTTGAACCTTGAAACGATAAGAAGCCACGCCAAAAGAATTTCCAACATATTTCTTTGAACTTTAACGCTATTTTGAACTGTGCTACAATGGAGATAATTCGTAAGTAAAGGAGTTGTTATATTATGACAACAATCCAGTTGACCAATAATAAAAAGACAATAACACTTGAAATTCAGCAATTGATAATCTATAAACAAGCAAAAATCATTGAGGCAACGAACAATCAGAATCAATATTATAGTATTATTTTTTATAAGGACCGTTTTATTAATGCGAAAAAAACTTCCTCGATTCGTCTGCAATCCTTTTTGCGAACAGCCCTCACAAATGGTTACACATTTTCAGGTGATCATCCTTTAATTAAAGCGTTACTTTCCGGAGATAAAAGCTTTCGACTTACTACAAACAACCAAATGGTAACTAAATTACAAGATAAATATAATGATATAGAAATGCTTTATATCCTTGCTATGTTTGATAATTTCCTTGATGAAAAGAAAATTCAGGCATTATGCAGAAAAACATTCTATCAATATCGACGAAACGGCCAAGTCTTCAAAGCATTTCGCATTTTAATCAATTTTGTCCAGATTCGTCCCCCCCACGACAAATTTGCTCAGGATATGCTCCATCACTTTGACTTTCAAAAATTTTCTGACCAATATAAAGATATTGATCAACTTACAAAAAAATGGTCTGACCCTCTTTATTTAGAATCTGTCTTTTTTGAACAAGGTTTTCCAAAAGTTAGCATAAATCCGTTATTACAGCAATATCATATAGATAACCGAAAATTTGATCAGCTCAGTCTCTACTTTCTCAACGATTCGCAAATGGACGATCTTACTAAATTAAGTAATTTAGCAAAAGAGCTGTTAACTGAAAAAGGCCAGGTCCAATTATGGGAATTACTATTAAAAGAACAGCAAAATTCTGAGCAAATCATAAAGAAACTCGTAGAACTTAATAGTTATACAGCAATTCTCAATTATTATCTTAACAACCCTCAGTCCAATATCGACTTAAAGCTGTTAAAAGAGGCACTAGAGCAGATTCCTTCTCATGAACTAATCGAGAACTATCAGCAACTACTTAGTATCTTAACAACATCTTTTAAAAATGATTCCGCACAATTAGATAAAGTTTTGCATGTAGCCATAAAAAAATTACTCAAACATCTATCTTTACCAGACATATTGGAATCACTAAGCGATACAGAACTACCGATTATCAAAAAAATAAAGAAAATGGAGCAACTATCAGACAATCCTGACAAGCAGTTAGCATTAGGTGAAATTTATTATAACCTTGAACTTTACGATCAAGCGATTACCTGCTTTGAATGGGAAATGGAATTATCACCGAATAATCCAGCACCAATCAACTATCTCTATAAGTGTTACCAGGCAAAGGGTGATAAAGAACAAGCAAATACCTATAGACAATTAATGGCGAACATACCATCTTAAGGTTCTTCAATACTGCGCCATAATGTCATAGCGGCATAAGATCGATATGGTTTCCAACTTTGATTCCATTCTTCCAGCTCTATGGCAGTTGGTTTTTTAGCTAAACCTAAATAGAGCTTCAATGCATTTTGGATACCAATATCACTGGATGGAAATAAATCTTGTCTGCCTAAAGAGAACATCAGCCAATTTTGAGCGGTCCATGCCCCCCCTATTCCACGAATATTAATTAGTTGTCGCATCACTTCTTCATCTGATTTATCATGAAATGATGTTAAATCAAGTTCATTTGCAACAATTTGCTTAGCTGTATCTATTAGATATTCCGCTTTTTTTTTACTAAATTGAAGCTCCTGGAGTTCCTGATACGGAATGGTTGCGACTGTTTCAGGGGTAGGATAGAACCATATGCCATCAAGTTGTTCGCCATACTTCATTACAAAGCGTGACGTTAATACCTGGGCAAATGCCATATTTAATTGCTGATGAATAATTGTCTTTACTAAATTACTAAATGGATCAAATTCACGAATTAACGGTGTCGCAGAATATGCCTGAAATAATCCAGCCAAATCTGTTTTTTCAAAAAAGTCCTGAACCACCACAAGGTCCTGCTCCCATGCAAAAATATCTGCAATCATTGCTAATAATTCCTTTTTTCTAGATGTATGCTCTCCTTCTATTATAAATTCAGGATGTTCTGTTGAACCGATTGCCGTTACTTTTACAACATGTTTTTCCTGATTAATTCGTAAAGGCACACAGACTCGTCGTTCCTCTATATTAACGTAATTTAAATCATCCATATCCAATCGAAAGATAAGATAATCAAAATCGTAAGGCATGTCTAACGTTATGTTTTCTTGCCACATTCCTATAACTCCTTTCATTATTCAGAGTTTACCCTCTATTATGTTATAATGAAACAAAATTAACTACAAGAAAATAGGGTGGTTCGATGAAAAAACAATACTATGCCATTATTGATATTGGTTCCAACACGATGCGACTAGTTATCTATTTAAGGGAAAAAGGCGGCAGATTAAAAGAAGTAGAGAACGTAAAAGCCTCCGCACGATTACGAACTTTTTTAGACGATGAAAACAAACTAATACAGGCTGGTATTGACCGGCTACTGACAACCTTAAAAAGTTTTCAGGGTGTAGCAGAGACCTATTTACTAGAAGAAATGGTATGTGTTGCTACTGCTACGATCAGACAAGCAGCCAATCAAAAAGATGTGGTCCAACAAGTAAAAAAAGAAACAGGCATGAAAATACGTACACTTTCTGATCAGGAAGAAGCCTATTATGGTTATCTTGCTGTCGTAAACTCCACCTCTATCTCAACAGGTATTACGGTAGATATTGGGGGAGGAAGTACAGAAGTAACCTACTTTAAAAACAGGGAGTTAATGGAAGCGCACAGTTTTCCTTTCGGTGCATTAACACTTAAGGAATTTTTTTCTAACGATATCCCCCCCACTGAGGATGAAATAAAAGCTTTACAAACGTACTTATCTGAACAGTTTCGAAGCTTACCATGGTTAACAGCTAAAGAAATACCATTAATCGCAATTGGTGGAAGTGCTCGAAATCTCGTACAAATCGATCAGAACTTAAAAGAATATCCCCCCCTAGCCGGCTTACACCAATACAAAATGTATGATACAGATATAAAAAAGATAAGCAATTATTTAATGTCGCTTAAACCTGAAAAACTCTCAAAAGTAGAAGGTCTTTCCAAGGACCGGGCAGATATTATTATTCCTGCGATTGAGGTTTTTCATAGTTTATATCAAGTCGTTCAGGCTGATAGCTTCATCTTAAGTCGTAAAGGATTAAGAGATGGCGTCTTTTATGAGCAATTATCAAAGGAGGTTGGATCTATCCTTTTTCCTAATGTGTTAGAGGATAGTATGCAAGAGTTAATTACTGACTTTAATTTGGATCCAAAGCAGATTCTCCATGTTCAATATTTGACAAGACAGCTGTTTGACCATATAAAAGAGCATGGTTTAATGCATTTGGATAAGAAGGATTGGCAATTGCTCAAACGCGCAAGTTATTTATGTAATCTTGGGGAATATATTGATGCCGAGTCAAGTGCCCAGCATACATTTTATTTATTAGCCAATCGCACCATTGATGGCTTAACACACAAGGATCGCCTCAGACTTGCATTAATCGCTTCCTATAAAAATAAAACGACCTTTAAACAATTTATTAAACCATTTAAATCCTGGTTTTTAAAGGATGAAAGAAAAAAATTACGTCATTTAGGTGCATTGCTAAAATTCAGTTATTGTTTAGATGCTACTAAAAGACAGGTCGTAAAAGAAATTCGTTGTGATGACCACAAAAGCAAATTCACTATTACAATAAAATGTCAAGGGGGATTCAACCCCCCCCGAAGAATATCAAACAGAAAAGCAAAAAAAGCATTTAGAAAAGGCAATCAAAAAAGAAATTGATTTAGACTTTAAAATGTAAAGTTAAACTTAACCAAAATTTCACTTTCTCTTAACAAAAGTAAGTTTATAAAGCGTTATGATAGATAATAGATATTGGCTACAAAGTGAAACTTCTATCGATAGTGGTTTCACAGACAGCTAGCTCCGTGATAAAGGATGATGATTGATGTCAACTATCAAACAACAGAGTAATTTAGATTACGCTACTTATTATAATAATAGAGAGATCAGTTGGCTTCATTTTAATAAACGAGTATTAGAAGAAGCTGATGATGAATCAAATCCATTATTGGAGAGATTACGTTTTATTGCTATTTTCTCGTCAAATCTTGATGAGTTTTTCATGGTGCGAGTTGCAGGTCTAAAAGATCAAGTTAAAGCAGGTTTCAACCGTCCTGATAATAAGTCAGGATTAACACCTAAACAGCAATTGTCACAAATATCGAGCTTTAATCACGACTTAGTGGAACAACAGTATGCTCTATATAAAAAACTTATTCCGCTTTTTCAAAAAGAAAATATTCAGATTTTATCTATGGATGATTTAAACACTTCTCAAATTGATCAGCTTGAACATTATTTTGATGAAGAAATATTCCCTGTCCTGACACCTATGGCGATTGATGCTTATCGAGCATTCCCTATGTTATTAAATAAATCTATCAATTTGGCGATTCAGCTTGAGGATATATACGATGACGAGCAAGAGCGAGTAAAAACAGCAATAGTACAAGTACCATCCTTATTAGATCGTTTCATTCAAGTCGATGCATCAAACCAATTTGTATTGCTAGAGAATCTAATTAGTTATTTTATCCATAAATTCTTTAAGGGCTATCATGTTATTTCTACTACAACCTTCCGAATTACCCGTAATGCCGATATGACAATACACGAAGAAGGTGCTCGAGATCTTCTAAAAGAAATAGAGAAAGAATTAAAAAGAAGAAAATGGGGGGGCGCCGCTGTTCGTTTAGAAGTAGATGCCCAGGATTACAACCCTGAAATGGTAGATTTTCTTCTTCAGGTATTAGAAATACACAAAAAAGATTTATATATCATGAACGGACCTTTAGATCTTACGTTCCTAGATAACTTCTACAGTTATGTAAAGAAAGACAAAGAGCATTTAACTTACGAAACTCTTATTCCACAGCCGGCCAAAGATATTCATGAAGACGAAACGGTTTTTGAGGCCGTAAGAAAAAGAGATATATTTTTGCATCATCCCTATGAAACCTTTGAGCCAATCATTGATTTAATTCGTGATGCTGCAGATGATCCAAATGTGCTGGCAATTAAGCAAACACTGTATCGTGTTAGTGGGGATTCTCCAATTATTGAAGGTTTAAAACGAGCTGCCGAAAATGGTAAACAGGTAACAGTTCTGGTTGAGTTAAAAGCAAGATTTGATGAAGAGAACAATGTGCAATGGGCAAAAAAATTAGAAAAAGCAGGCTGCCATGTGATATATGGAATGATATCATTAAAAACCCATAGCAAAATTACTCTTGTTGTACGAAAAACCCAACGTGGTATCGAAAGAATTGTTCATCTGGGTACAGGGAACTACAATGATCAAACAGCTAAATTCTATACGGATATGTCATATCTTACCGTTAAAAGAAAATTTGGAATTGATGCTACCAATTTCTTTAATTATTTAAGTGGCTATACGGAAAAACCGACCTTCCACCATTTATCGATGGCTCCGTTTGATATCCGCAATGATATTATCGGCTATATTGATAATGAAATTGCGTTTCACCGACGATATGGCAATGGTCGAATTATCGCCAAAATGAATTCCTTAACAGATAAGCCATTAATTGAAAAATTTTATGAAGCTTCCCAGGCAGGTATTAAAGTGGATTTGGTTGTTCGCGGAATTTGCTGCTTGCGTCCAGGTATTGCTCGTGTGAGTGATAACATCAATGTCACAAGTATTGTTGGGCGATTTCTAGAGCATAGTCGTATTTATTATTTTCATCATAATGGTGAAGAGAAGGTGTTTTTATCCTCTGCCGATTTGATGACTAGAAATATGGTCAAGCGTGTGGAGCTAATGTTTCCACTTTTTGAGGGGCGAATTAAGGCTAGAATCTTATCTATTTTAGAAATAATATTACACGACACTGCAAAAATGCGTGTACAGGCACCTGATGGGAGCTATACACATATTAAGCATCAAACAACGGGTCCTTTACGGAATAGTCAACTAGCTCTATTTGATATGGCCTACGATGTCCTGGAGGATGAAGAATAAAGTATGGCCACACACAGTCCTTTAATTAGCCTTAAATTTACTTTATAGAGCTTGTATGACAATCTAAAAAAGATTACAACAAAAATAAACTCCGAACGATGCGAATTCGTTCGGAGCTTTTGGTTATTTGCCTTCTTTATTAAATCCGATTATTTCTTTTGGTAATAATTGTTTTAGCATGAGGTCATCTAAGCTTTTTAATTGATAACCTTGTTCTCTTAAGGAATCAATCAAATGTGCTACAGCATCTGCATTATCTTTTGAAACAGTATGCATTAACACGATCGCACCAGGATGTATCTGATCCATCACTTGCTTATATGCATGCTCCCAGCCCTTTTCGGAACCCTGATTCCAGTCAACAAATGCTACTGACCAGAAGATATGGGTGTAGCCCAACTCATTTGCCCATGATAAGGATGATTCATTAAAGGTTCCTTTAGGCGGACGAATATATTGAACATGGATATTTTTATCTACTACCTTGATTTTATCTGTCAGGGTTGTCACATCATCAGTAAATTCTTCTTTTGAAATCTTGGTAAAATCACGATGTCCATCAGAATGATTGCCAATAATATGACCATCTGCTACCATTCTTCGAACTAAATCTGGCTGATCCTCTACATAATGACCAGTCAGAAAGAAAGTAGCTGGTACTTTCTTTTCTTTTAACACATCCAGTATTTGCTCTGTAAATCCTGCTTCATATCCATTATCAAAGGTGAGATAGACATGTTTATCACCTGATGGATCCAAATAGAAGCTACGGTATTTCTCAAGTATTTGCTGGTACTTTCCTACTTCTGGCTGTTGATTATTTATTCCTTTTTTATATCCCCCCCATCCGTAACTGTTTGCTCCGACTTCAAGTGGAGCAATAATTAGAAAAACGAAAAACACTAAAAGTATTTTCTTCATATGATCACCCTTTTTATTTTATTCTTAATCAAAAGGGTGATCTTATACTATCAGCTTATAATAAAATACTGGCAATCCAGCCAAAGATAAACAACGGTATATTGAAGTGTAAGAAAGTAGGAACACAGGTATCCCAAATATGATGGTGTTTTCCATCAGCACTTAAACCTGCAGATGGTCCTAATGTGCTATCACTTGCAGGTGATCCAGCATCCCCCTAAGGCACCCGCAGTTCCGATCAATACTGCGATAGCCATTGGTGAAAAGCCTGCCTCCACACAAATTGGCACATAGAGTGCTGCAATAATCGGAATCGTACCAAATGAAGAACCAATTCCTAACGTGATAACTAAACCAACCGCTAATAAAATAAAGGCTATGATTGCTTGATGTCCTGTCAACATATCGGATGAGGATTGTACTAATGCGTCGATAGCTCCTGTTTCCTTCAAAACATTACCAAACCCTGAAGCGACAAGCATAACAAATGCGATAGTTCCCATCATCCCAACACCCTTTTGCACAAAGGCATCACCTTCTCTTAATGGTACTGCATAGAATAAGACCATTAAAATTACACCTGTTAGTGCTCCAATAACCAAGCTTTCTGTGATAAGCTGAACTACTAATGCTGCGATAATGGCAAGTATAGTCAAAGCATGGGAATAGTTAAAAGTAATTTCTGTCTCTTCCTTTTCATTCTTCATGCCATCAATCGGGAACCATTGTTTTGGTTCGCGTTGTTTACGATATGTAATAAAAACAGCAACAAGTAAGCCAAATATCATTCCTAATCCAGGGAATAATAAAGAATTCACAATTTCTCCTATTGTAATTGTTACTCCGTTATTACTCATACCATCCTGAATCGTCTGATGAAAAATTAACCCATATCCCAACGGAATCATAATGTATGGTGCTTTTAAACCAAATGTTAAAGCTGTAGCAACTGCGCGTCTGTCTAGTTTCATTTGGTCAAATAATTTTAATAATGGCGGAATTAATATTGGAATAAAAGCAATATGTACTGGCACAATATTTTGTGAAAGGGAAGCAATAAATGCAATCACTAATACCAACATTGTTTTCTTACCAGTCAATATCTTTATTAACCCTCGTACTAATAGCGATGTAATTCCTGTATAACTGATCATTGCAGCAAATACACCTAATAATATATAACTAAGGGCTGTACTGGCTTGTCCGCCCATTCCTTCAATTAACATTGTAATCGTATCCTGAATATTCATGCCTGCCATTAGTCCTGCCACAATCGATGCGATAATGATTGCAAATATGACATGAACTTTCAGCAAACTGAGAACAAGCATAACGATTACCGATATTACGACGATCCATTCCATCTTGTTTCTCTCTCCCTTTTATTTTTTCTTAAAGGTCCATTTCCATCTTCTCTATCATTTCGATTAATTGATCGACATCTTCAATGGATGTTTGTTCAGGATCTAAATGATCAAGCTGCGTGAGAAAATGTTCTAATTGTTGTCTGAGATGTTTAATTTTCTCTTCATTATTCATATTTTCGCTCCTTTCCGTTATTCCTTACTCATGCTAATAGAAATTCCCATACTTGTCTAGAATTTTTTGGTCAATTAATTAATAATTAACGGAGAAATCTATAGACTGTGACAAGTGGATTTCCTCATGAGTTTAGATTAACAAGGAAATCTTTTGCTTCAACACAGTGATTTCCTTGTTAGTTACGAGTTAGCGTATAGTTTTACTACTCCAAGTGAAAAAGCATGCACTCTAGAGAATAGATTGCATGCTTTTAATTGGTTATTTTGTTTCAAATTTGAAGGTTAGATAATTAGCAATCGGTAAATATGCGCCGACATCCTGCTTGGTAACATTTTTAATAACGATTTCCTTATTCGAACCTTTTAATTCTAAATAGACTTCGCCAATTGTTACTTTACCTGTATCTTTAACTGCTGGGATCGTTGCTGTTAATCTCCCTATTTTCGTTGTTGGAACTGTATAGGTTTTGCTTGATTTTGTTTCCCTTCCTACCACGGCATGAAAGGTTAGAGGCAGATCATGCTCGGACCTGGCCTTTTGTAATATCATTTGTTTAATCTGATCGGATTGGGAAACCTTAGCGGTAAGTGCACCCTTTACATGCTTTTCCTCGATCTGGTAATAATAAAGCTCTTGCTTATTATCTCCATTTACATTATTCACTTCATTGACATTAACGACTTGAAAATCCCAGTTCACTTCAGATGAAACGGAATCATATGCTAACGGCCAATGCCCGAGAAACACCTTAGCTCGATACCCGAAAGCAAAAGGAGAAGCTGAACGTTGATTCATTTAATAGCTTAATTAACGCTGGATTATCAATCTCAATTTTAGCATCTGCTAGCAGCGCTTTTACTTCTTCACTTGGTTCAATTGTTGGATCTTCCTCAGATAGTTGTTTATACGTGTTGTCCTGTTCGATAGAAACGGCATGATCTGGAATCCCTTCTTTTGATTGGGCAATTAGCGGGATCATTAACATCATTATTGATAGAATCACGGAAAGACCTAGCTTCTCCATATATTTCGCTCCTTTTTAGCTTAGTTTTACAATAGGAGCGAAAAATATGCGTATTATTTGCTTAGGTTGATAACTTCTAATTTTTCTGTAATTTTAACACTATCTTCTATTGTTCTGATCATAGAGCAATTTTTTCTTGCAAGCTCTAAGCTTTTTTCCATTTGATCTCTTTTTAAATCCACGCCTTTTACTGCATAGCGAAGATGGATAGCTGTAATTTTATTTGCTTCCTCTGATGACCTTTCTACATCTGCGAATATCTCCAAATCATCAATAGTGATTCGTTTTTTGTCTAATATTTTTCGAAAAACAGAGGCACTGCATCCAGCAACAGATGCTACCATAAGTTGAAATGGGCGAAAACCATAATCCTCATTTCCTGAAATATCAAGTTCCCCGTACGGCAATTTCGTGCGGACGCCACCTTCAGATAAGTAAAATTCCATTATTAACAACCTCCTTTAATAATCTTTAAAGACGAAGAACTTCACCATAAAAAAACTAGCCAAGGATGATAATGCCATTGCTAATACCTTTGCAATATTATAATTCCACCATGCAGGCATTTCCATGATCATAAACAATGAATGAGCTACAATAAAGACGACATTACTTATAACTAGACTAACAATTGCCTGCACGATAAAAGCAGAACGCTGATACGTGCTACCTTCAGAGGTACGTTTGAAGGTAATATTGGCATTCCATATATAACTATTTAAAATTGCCAACGTATAGGAAATAGTATTAAACAAAAGTAAAACGGTTGATTGATTTGAGTGGAATAATAGCAACAATAAATTTAAAGTACCAATATCTATTAATGCATTACTGGCACCAATTATACTAAACTGAATAAATTGAAAACGTCCACTCTTTCTTGGATGATTCTTCATAATGTCCCTTCTACTCTTCAGTCTTTGATCTGTTCGATTTTTTTATCAGATCGATTCTTCATTAAACCTGCTACCTGACTGTAAACATCCAGTGCTTGCCTCGATTGTTCATCCCAACCCATTTGATTAATCTCCTGCCAGGCTGCT
The DNA here is from genome assembly GCF_000521485.1 of Gracilibacillus boraciitolerans JCM 21714. Taxonomy (GTDB): domain Bacteria; phylum Bacillota; class Bacilli; order Bacillales; family Amphibacillaceae; genus Gracilibacillus; species Gracilibacillus boraciitolerans. Next base: position 10,999 of record NZ_BAVS01000050.1, read on the forward strand.
TTAGCCAAGCGTCTCCGTAATGTTTCATCCTCAAAACGCAAGACAGTTTGAATAAAACTTCTTTACGATTTGGATCATACAATAATCCATTGGTTTGATCCTGGATTTGTTCTTTTGTTGGTCCACTTTGGGCAGCAACAATTGGCAATCCTGAAGCCATCGCTTCCATCAGCACTAATCCTAGAGTTTCTGTGGTAGAAGGGAAGATAAAAACATCCGCTGATGCATATGCTTGTGCTAATTCTTCACCATGCATAAAGCCCGTAAAAACAGTTGGAGTCCCTTCAAAGTGTCTTTCCAGTGCAGCACGGTGTGGACCATCACCTACAATCGCTAAAACAAATTGATCAGACTCTTCCAGGACTGACTTTATTTTCTCAATCTCTTTCTCTGCTGCTAATCTACCGACATATAAAAGAAGCCTTTTAGTTACCTCACCACTGGATAATCTGCTGCGCATTGCCTGATTTGATTTACTCGGATGAAAAAGGGTGGTATCCACCCCCCCGCGTTTCCATACATGAACATTGTAAAAGTTCCGTTTGTCTAATTCTTCTTTAACCACATTAGACGTACATAAATTCAGGGTGGCTTGACTATGCAGCTTACGAAAATACCACCATAATAATCCTTTAAACATGGATAAGTGGTAATAGTCAAGATACTTAGGTACCTGCGTATGATATGAGGCAACAAGTGGGTAGTCTAGCCTTTTGGCATAATATACTCCTGCCGCTCCAATCAATGCAGGATTTACAACGTGCACAATATCTGGCTGATATTGTTTAAGAATTGCTTTTACTTTTCTATTTGGCAAGGAAAAAGGTTTGGATCGATAAAAAAATAGTTTGCGAGCCGGCATACCAATTATTTCTGCACCCTTATACTCAGATACACCCAAATCTGGTGCGATAATTTTAACCTGATGACCAGCAAGCAGGAAATAGCTTATACTATTCGTTAATCGGGTGACAACACCATCTGTGGACGGCAAAAAGGTTTCAGTGATAATAAGTATTTTCATTGGTGCTTCATCCTCAGTGTCTTTTTCTAATAGTGTTCCCTTTTTTAGTTTTCAATAATCATCCCTATTTCCACTTGACTTGTGGTAATATATTACTTTCAATAACACGGTCCTTATGCTTAATTACTGCTCTAAGGATTTCTCTGATCACATCTTCAGTCAATAAATGTGGTTCAAGTCCTAAATCTTTTAATTTTGTATTTTCTGCCTGATAGAAATGATTTTCCAATTCTACTCTTGGATTTTCTATATTAGCAATATTAACGTCAAATCCTTCTTCACGAGCAACCTTTTGAACTTTTTCAGCTAATTCCGCTACTGTAAATTGCTCAGTAAATTGATTAAATACCCGGAACTCTCCTTGATCAGCAGGATTTTCAGCTGCTATTTCAATACATCTTATCGTATCTTTAATATTCAGGAAACCTCTCGTTTGTCCACCTTTACCATAGACTGTTAAATCAGAACCAACTGTTGATTGAATGATGAATCGATTTAATGCTGTTCCAAAGACGCCATCATAATCCAAACGATTAGTTAATACAGGATCCAGCTTTGTTTCATCCGTTTCTAAACCATATACGATACCTTGATTCAGATCTGTGGCACGGATCCCCCAAATTTTACAGGTTAACATGATATTGTGACTATCATGTACTTTGGATAAATGATAGAACGAACCAGGTTGTTTTGGAAAAGGTAGAATATCCTTTCTTCCTTTATGTTCAATTTCAATATACCCTTCCTCAATTGCAATATTTGGTGTGCCGTACTCACCTAATGTTCCTAATTTAATTAAATGACAATCCGGTACAACTTCTTTAATGCCAAACAATACATTTAATGTACCCGTCACATTATTTTCCTGCGTATATACGGCATGGTCTCTATCAATCATCGAATATGGTGCAGATCTTTGTTCAGCAAAATGAACAATCGCTTCTGGTTTTTCCCTTTTTAATACTTCTTTGAGGAAGTCATAATGTACCATATCTCCCTCGTATACTGGAATATTCCTGCCTGTAAGTTCTTCCCACTTCGCTACTCTTTCTTCTAAAGATGCGATAGGTGTCAGGGAATTGGAATGTAGTTCATTATCAATCCTTCTTCTTACACCGTTATCAATAATGGAAACCTTATGTCCTTGCTTTGATAGGTAAAGAGCTGTCGGCCAGCCACAAAAACCATCTCCACCCGCAATTAAAATTCTCATTCTATCCCCCCACCTTTTCTCGTAATTATTCGAAACAGATCCATATCAAAATCGTATCATGAATACCGAATGGAATATAGATTATTTAGAATGTTAACATAATTTTAATAT
>NZ_BAVS01000049.1 GCF_000521485.1 Gracilibacillus boraciitolerans JCM 21714
AATAACTATAATAATTATTATCCTTTAACAGAGCCGAGTAACATCCCTTTAACAAAGTATTTCTGTGCAAAAGGATAAATAATTAACACAGGGATACTTGAGACGACAATTAAGGAGTACTGCATAAGATTTGCTAATTGTTGTCGTTTTTGCTGTTCAGCTATATCCATATTAGCTCCTGACTCAGTCTGAGTAATTAAAATTTCTCTTAATTCTAACTGTAACGGGAACAAATCTTCTGTTCTTAAAAAGATCATCGCATCGAAATAGCTATTCCATTGAAATACAGCATACATTAGAGCAAGTACTGCTATAATCGGCTTCGATAATGGTATAACCACGTGCCAAAGAAATTCTATACTACTGCATCCATCCATTTCACTAGCTTCAACCAACTCTTCTGGAATACTTGTATAGAAAAATGTCCTTGCAATAATTATTTGCCAAACTGCCATCGCCTTAGGTATAAGAATTGCCCAAGGTGTATCTAACATTCCTAATTGCTGGACAACTAAATACTCGGGAATTAACCCTCCATAAAAAAGCATTGTAAGTATAATAAAAATCATAAAGAAAGTCTTACCATAAAAGTTTTTTCTAGAAAGTGGATAAGCAAAAATTACGGTTAAGAATACAGCAATCAATGTATATCCAATCGTATAAAGGATTGAGTTTCTAAAGCCTCTAATAACATCTGAATTATTAAATACTTCTATATATCCCTCAAGAGAAAAATCGACCGGCCATAACCAGACTTGTCCGGAAGTTACAGCTTCAGGACTGCTAATTGAAGCGCTGACAATATAAACAAGCGGATAAAGTATCACAATCATCAATACACTTAGGAATATATAAATTAACGTTAAAAATACTCGATCATTATAGGACTCTTTTATTGTTCCATTTTTACTGCTCATAGTCGTTTACTCCTCTCTACCATAATCCATTACCTGAAACTTCTTTGCTATTGCGTTGACTATAAACAATAGGATTAAGTTAATAATTGAATTAAACAATCCTACAGCTGTAGCAAAACTAAAATCAGCATTGATAATCCCCCCATCTTATACACATAGGTTTGTAAAATCTCAGAAGTACCCAAATTTAAAGGATTTTGTAATAAATATACTTTTTCGAACCCTATCGCCATTAAATTACCCACACTTAAAATTAAAATGATTACGATAGTTGGCATTATTGATGGAATATCAACATTCCAAATTTTTTGTAACCTAGAAGCACCGTCAATTTTAGCTGCCTCATATTGCTGTTTATCCACCCCAGCAAGTGCTGCTAAATAAATAATGGCTGAATAGCCGGTGATTTGCCAAGCATCTGACCAGACAAATATGGATCTGAACATTTCTGCTTGTCCTAGGAAATTAACTGCATCAAGTCCTACAGCTTCCATCAAATTGTTCACTATTCCTGTCCTTGGTGATAGCATCAATATAATCATAGAGACAATAACGACGGTGGAAATAAAGTACGGTGCATAAGTAAACATTTGTACAGATCGTTTAAAGATCCCATCCTTTATTTCATTTAAGGCTAATGCTAATAGTATTGGAAGTGGAAACGTTACAGCTAACTGAAAAAGACTTAGAAATAACGTATTTTTAATTAGATCCCATGCAACTGGGTTGTTAAAAAAATTCTCAAAATGCTTCCAACCTACCCAAGGACTATCTATAATACCTTGGACCACATTATAATCTTTAAATGCAATTAATGCGCCTAACATAGGTACATATTTAAAAATAATGAAATACAATATCGGCAATATCATAAGAATATATAATTGCCAATGCCTCTGAAAACTTCTTTTAGCGAGATGCCATTGTGTTACTTTTTTGATTTCCTTAGAACGATCAAGCGATTGATCAAGTGATTGATCCATTTCAGTTTTACCCCCCTTCTTAAAATTTTTTTAGTAAACGCTTACATAGAATTTATCATGTTTTTTAAAGGTCGCAAACAGACAACTAAATTTAATAGGTACAATATCGAAGAATTCAGCATTTTAAGTAAATAGTACATATTTAGCCTAAGGTACATACTGCGAAACCGCAGTAAGATGCCTTAATATACGGTTATCAAACATTTTTTATATGTTTTCAAAATAAAGAAAAAGCACCCATTCATTGAACAGATGCTTTTCTTTCAATATTATTCACTTGTCTTTCTAAATTGATTGGGTGTCATATTGTGAATCCGTTTAAAAGCTCGTCTAAACGAATGAGCACTATTATAACCTACTTGCTCTGCTATATCATTGATCGTTTTTGACGAATTTGTTAGCTTTGTCATCGCTTCTTCCATTCTTATTTTTTCTAAATATTCATACAAGTATTCTCCGGTTTCTTCTTTGAATATTTGTGAAATATACTTTTCTGGTCGTGAAAGATGCTCTGCAATCATATAAATAGTTAAATCTGTACAGGAAAAATGTTCATGTACATAGTCTTTTATAGCATTCACAATAGAATGGTTTGATTGCCTGCGATTTTTATTTACAAATTCACAATAAAGTTGAAGAACTTCAATTAATCTTCTTTCCATTCTCTGCATACCTTCATCAAAAGATATAGCCCTTAATTTTTGGCGCAAAGTTTCAGCGATTTGATCATTGCGAAACACATATTGATCCAACGCTTTGTAAAAAGTACCTTTTAACTCATTGATAAACTGTTCATGCATATCAGCTGATAAACTTCTGTTTCCCACATTCTCTTCTAAAAGCTCATAGACAATCCGTTCAGCTTCTAATCTTTCTCCTTCTTTCAAACTTTTTAATAATCGAAATTCATATTCTAACGGATAATGAAAGACTGTCGCCTCTTTCATCACATCATCATACCAATACAATCCTTGTTTTTCATTAGAAAAGCTAGCATAATCCATTGCGTGTTTTGCTTCATTATAAGATCGACTAATATCTGATAATGAGCGAAATGGGTGGCCAGTACCTACTTTCAATAATATCCGGTACTCATCTTGAAATAAATTTTGTAAAGATGAGAACATTTTTTCAATTTCTTCTTTTAATATTTTATCGTCCTCTTGATCTAAAAACAGATAGACTAACTTATCAGAATGAATAGTGGTCACGTAAAAATTATCAATTATTTTCATCGATTCCTGCTGTATAACAAGGCGGATTGCATTTAACTCCTGATAAATTTCGCTACTTGACATGTCTTCATAACCCTCTATTTTGAGAATAGAAACATAACCATGATCGCAAGATAAATTTACATTCGCTTGGTTCGCAAATTCGTGAAGATCACTATTTCTTTCCGTAATCTCACCAGCCAACAACTGTTTAAGAAAAGCATCCTTCAATAGTGGTTTTTGCTCTGTTAATTGCATTTGTAAATCTTTATTTCTAGAAATTAATTTCGAAATATTACCATGTAAAAAATCATAATCATTTTTAGCATCTGGATCCGCATATTCTTTTAATGTTTTAATGACATTGTTTATCGGACGACTGTTTCTATAAGCAAAAAATAAAGCGATAACCAGACCGATAATAAAGGTAATACCCGTAACTGTCCAGGTTATATACTTTATCGGAGCTGCTTCTTGAATTAATGTTTTATGTGGAATGCCCGCAACATACAACCAATCATTTTTCTCGGACTTTTCCGTAATCAGCATTGTCTTATCTTCCAAATATATTGGTCCTTCTTTATTTATAACTTTTTTCTTTGAGTGGATCAATTTTTGCTTCATCAATGCCTGTTGCAGTGATGAGTTGATGATTTTCATCTAATATAAATGCCCATCCATTAAACTGTTGCTCGACTCCCTCTATTAAATTATTAAGCAAATGATTTTTTATTGGTATAATAATGGATCCTTTATGATCCGTCACATCACTCATCGGTAGAGGCTGTACATATGTGATAACATTAGCCGATGCATCACCTTGCATATAAAGTTTACTAGGTATAATTTGTCTCTCATTATTCAGTATTGCTTCTTCCCATTCCAACATTGTCATATCTGGATAATTACCATTCTCATAAAAATGATAAGGGCGATAATACACTGATCCTGGAGTTACAATCAGTTCGGAATTTTTCAGATAAATATATAAATCTCCCAAGAATTCATTGGTTGTAGCATAAGAGGAAAGTTTATTATCCAATTGCATGAGAGTAGTGACAATCCGTTTTTTTTTCAAAAGCTTTTTTTTCAGTAAAATATTTAGGTCCCTGTCTAACGACAACTGCAGTACAAAACGGTCAATTTCGTCTAAACTTTGCTCTAGAATTTTTTTACTTTGATTTAGAACCTGTCGACTATTAATAGTTGCATACTTTTCAGCTGTATTTATAGAAACCTGATAAGATATAAAACCTGCAACCATTGGAATTATTAAAATCACAAGATATGAAATTAAAAATCTCCTAAATATTTTGGAGGATTCTAGGCGTTCCATAATGGTACCTCCTCAAAGAAATTCATTTTAAAGTATTACCGAACTTCTAACTTTCATCTATTGGAAAAGTTAATCCTGATCAATAGGCATTTATCTCTAATTTATTTAAGGTATGTATTTAGTTCAAGTTTTCTTTGATACTTAACATAAAGTGAGACTTCATTCAGCGAGAGTTAGCATCAGTTTTATTATCCACTTAACTTCTTTGCTTGTGTTCGATTCTTGAACTGGTACTAATTACAGCAGATTTCACGGTTATAGAATATTCAGTTTACATGATACAAATGGAAGCGATTTCATATATTTGCAGTGAAATTACAAATTCTATACAGGATTCCTATCTATCGGTTCAGATAGAAATCTCTTTTTCAATATCTTTTAGCATAGCGTTCTTTTTCACCGGTTACAACATGGAAATATGCTTATTTTTTTGCTCCTAAATAGAAAAAGAAGCTCTTCAATCAAAAATCTTGTATAAACTCCTACACAATAAATTTCAATTGCCTTCATGTACAGGCAACTGAAATTTATTACTTTAGAAAACTGTCACATTAAAAATTAACGCTTATCTGCTCACCAGTATAGGTTATTTCCTTCTGAGCCACATTCTCTCCCTCTCCGCTAATAATCGTCAGTACTATTCAGTCGACGTTTTCATACTAGGATAAGTACCTTGACGAGCTTCTATGACAAGATGATTATTTTCGTCCTCCCAATGAAGAGATATAGTGGAATATGCACCTTTTTCATAATTATAGTTATCTCCTTCATCATCATACCACAAGAAGCTTCCATCGTTCCCTTTATAAACATGTATTTCAACAGGAAGACTTGTACCTTCAGATGTATACTGAATAGTAGGCCCAATCGAAACTATAGAACCTGCTCGCACATATAGTGGCATCGTTTCAAGATCTGCATCTGCTGAAATGGTTTGCCCCCCCGGGAAGGGAGGCCGCAGACCCGTCGATGATTTTGTTTAAGGGAGAATATTATCTTTTCCCATCCATAACTACTGGATTCTTTAGCAATGACAATTTAACAGATTGGGAGTTTCATAAGCTAACAGATGTACCAGTGTAGACACAGTAAATCCATCACCACTTTGAAGTGCATAAAACTGATACTTATATACCCAATGTTGATAGGGTTAAATACATAACTTACACTAATTTCCTCCTCGTTTAAGCTCATCATTTAGACTTACTCATTTACTGAGAATCAAACAGCCACCTTCAAAATATCAGTGATACTTATAAAACCTCTATTGCAATCTGATAATGATAATATCCCTTACTAATACGGTATTCGGAATGTATATTTTTTGTCCAGCCATTATCTCCCCCTAAACCAGCATGCACACAATCCACATTCAAATAAATATAATTATCTTTTATCAGTTCATCCTCGTAATTGGCCTGATCACACGATGCAATCGAGTAATCATGAATATCAAAGTGAAATGGCACCGCACCTGTCACGCGTACACCATGATCTGTGTGATCTTTTACGGTAAGGTATCTCACATCCTCTTTTCCTCCACACTCTACTGGCTTGATATATGGTGTATACTGTTCAGCAACAGTACTATTATAGCAACCAATTCGTGCTGCTTCTTTTCTATCACTATAATTTTCAAAAGGTCCTCTTCCATACCAAGTAATTTGATTTTTATCTTCAGGTAATATAAAAGAAAGTCCAATCCTTGGAATTGTTTCACTTACACAATTATTGATTACAGTTTTATTAATCTCGATTCCTCTGCTGCCAATCCTATATTGCGTAGAAACAATCAATTTATCATTATTATAGGATACTTCAGTAAAAATAAATATTTGCGTATCCGTTACAGCAGTTTCTATACTATGAACATTGATTTTGAGTTCATTTAATTCTTCTGCTTTCCAACCAGATGCATAATTCATATTAGGCTCGTTTATTCCTTCATCAATTCCTGTTGTTGCCCTATAAAAATTATCACTACCTCCTATAAAGGTATCTTCTCCATTTAATACGACTTTAGTGAAGCTACACTTAGATTTATCAAAACAAACTTCTGTATTCTCCCCAATAATTAGAATTTCCTCAGCAGTTTCATTCATAGTTATTTTTGTATCAGTTATACATACTTTCTGACTTTTTAATGTTGACTGCTCTATAGGAAATTGATAAGTATAAATTTCATATCCAGCCTTTGCATAAGAGGAGTCCTCTCTCAAAGCCACCTTTATATTTACAAATGCTTCTCCCGAAACTTTTTCGGGATTAAATGGATACTCCAAAAGCTCTGATTGTCCTGGAAGAGTAAAATATTGTTTCATCTCTCCATTATCCATAATTTTTCCATCACACTGCAGTTCCCAAGTAATTCTAAGGTGACTTAAATCCTTATTTAGATAATTATTTTTGATAGTGTATCCACTTGGTCCAAGAGATGGGTGTATTTTTTTATACCAAATCACAACTGGTGACTGACCATTTTTCACCTCAAAAGCTGCGGGTTTCCAGCTTAAATCTGGGAACACTACCCCATTCAGGCACATATCTTCTACGGGATCAACTACCTCCTCGTTGAAAGCACCTCCATAAACATATCTTGTCGTTCCATCTTCGCTTTTCTGTACCAAAGCCTTATCTTGAAAATCCCATATAAATCCACCCTGAAAACGAGGGTACTTATCTACCAAATCCCAATACATTTTAAAGTTACCATTACTATTGCTTTTAGCATAAGCGTATTCACACATAATAAATGGTCTTAAATCCGAAGAGTCTGCCATCTTTTCTTCTATCCATTCTTTGGAAGGATACATTGGTGCTATAATATCAGTGATATTACTTCCTGGATTCATTGATTCATACTGGATATATCTTGTCTTATCATATTCTTTTATCCAACCATACATTGCTGCGTGATTAGCCCCAAAACCAGATTCATTTCCAAGAGACCAAATAATAACTGAAGGGTGGTTTTTATTACTAAGTACCATTCTTTGAGCACGTTCCAAATAAGCTGCCGCCCATTCAGGAGATGTACTTAACTGGCCACCATATCCATGTGTTTCAATATTAGCTTCATCCACAAGATAGATTCCCATTTCATCACATAAATCGTACCAATCATTGGTATGTGGATAATGACTATTTCGAACCGCATTGAAATTCAATTGTTTAATATGCTTAATCTGTTTTCTCATATATTCCTTAGATACGTATCTTCCAGTTTCAGGGCAAAATTCATGTAAATTCACACCACGAACGATTAATCTTTGTCCATTTATACAAAGCACACCGTCTTTACGAATTTCAACTTTACGGAAGCCAACCTTAGTGCTTTCAATATCTGTAACATTTCCTGCACCATCTATAGTTTCCATAACTAACGTATATAAATATGGATCTTCATCTGACCACAAATGTGGCTTCTCAACATTAATTGATGTGGAGGCTACAAACTTTGTCATAAGGTAAACACCACATTGCCCATAAGGAGGGCTTTGAAAAGCAGACACAATTTTCTTCTCAGCATCATAAAGGCTTAATTTTACATAACACTCTCCGTAACCTTTTACTGTATTGTTTGGTTGCAGCATTACCTTTAGATCAGCACTTTCATAATTATCTCTATTGAATATTGTTTCTACCTTATAATCAAAGATTCGTTGTTTTTCCTTAGCATATATTCTTACACCACGATGAATTCCAGATAAATGCCAATAATCCTGATCTTCCAGGTATGTTCCATCACAAAACTGAAGCACTTTTACTGCCAGTTCATTTGTTCCCGTTTTTATTGCACTCGTAATGTCAAAGGTAGCAGATAACTTACTATCTTGAGAATATCCTATTTCGATTCCGTTAATCCATATATAAAAACAGGATTCTATTCCACCTAATTCTATAAATACATCTTTTCCTTCATAATAATTAGGTACTTCAAAAGTAGTACGATAACACCCTGTAAGGTTTTTTTCCGGTACATATGGAGCATTTAACTCTACCTGTCCTTTTGCAATCCCTATCTCAAAATGAGAATCTGCTCCTTCACTCTGAAACGGATATAGCATATTGGTATATACTGGTTTCCCAAAGCCATGCAGTTCCCAGTTTGAAGGTACTGGTATTTCCTCCCAGCTAGAGTCATCATAATTTACACTTTCAAACCCTACCGGTGCTTCAAAAGGACTTTCTGCCAACTTGAATTTCCACATACCATTTAGGCTTTGTACATATTTTGAAATAGAACGATCACAACTGAGTGCCTGCTCAACTGTTTCATATGCTCCATATGGAGCATGCATTGGATACCTATTTTTTTGTGTTACATATTGATTTTCCCAGTCTCTGTTCATAGTAATCTCCTTCTTTACCAAATTTGCTGCAATTTTATCAACATTTTTTCCTATCTTGTAGTTATTATATAATCGGATTTGTTCATATTAAATGTTTAATTTGGGTTTTTTTTATCCATTTTGGTATAATTAAAATGAACCTAATATACAGACGCAATGTCGGTCAGAAAGGATCATTATGAAACCAGAATTAAAAAAAGACGTTATGTACCGTTGTATTGGTACGGATTTTACTAATGGTATATTAGCTTGTGGTTTTATGACAAAACCCATAAAGGAACAATCTCAATATAATTTTCTTATCGATTACTACAGTTGTTTCATACTGTTATCCGGAAGTGGCTTTTATTATACAACTGACAATAGGAAAATACCTATTGATGTTGGTGACTGCGTACAACGTATTCCTGGGGGGGTCCGTCACTCCACAGAGGTATTTCCTGACGGGAATTGGCTCGAGTTCTTTATCAGTTTTGGTCGTAGTACCTACGATTATTTATGCAGCCTGAATCTCCTTCCTATTGACACTCCTGTCAGGAGAGTTAAATATGATGACAGCTTAATGCATAGATTTACTAGGCTCTTCGAACAATTAAAAATTGCTGAGGATACTGAACTTCCATATTTGTCTCTGAAAGCACAGGAAATAGTTCTATCTACTCTTCAACCAATACAAAAATCCAGTTCCTCTAATTCTTTAAAAGAATTAATGGAACAAGGCTGTCTACTACTTTCGTCTGATATTAATACTACTATTTCTTTAGAAGAAGTTGCTGTTACACTAAATATGAGTTATGAAAATTTCAGAAAGCAATTCCGCAAGTTTTCAGGTACATCACCTGCTCAATATCGAATTAAGCAAAAAATGAAACATGCAAAACTTATGCTTCTATCTGGTATTTCAATTAAAGAAACTGCTGAGCTTGTTGGTTATAGTGATACCTATTCCTTTACTAAACAGTTTACGAAGACAGTAGGAATATCTCCTGGGCGATATAAGCAAGAAGAGCAATAATCAACCTGCATCGTTTTATTTTTCGATTTTCTTTGTGCTGATATTAATTGCCCCCCCTATATATAGGACTATCAACAAATCAAAACAAACGGAAACTAGGCTGTCTTCCCAGGGACTGAATCCTTTTGAAAAAAGAGAATAGATCCCTCAATTGGGACAACAAAATCTGAACCAGCTTGTTTGAGAATAGAAAAAACCGCTAAAACAAAATCTTAACGTGTTTAAGAGTGGGGTAAAAAAGAAGATATTCCAAACCTTATTGATACAGCTGTTCATGCAAATGGGTCGTTAATAACTCGGGGGGGCTATCACAATAAATTAAGATGGGTTATGAAAAAATATTTTTGGAAATGTTTCTGCAAGTTTCCCACTTTGGCTAACCACTCTAAATACTATATCAGCAATTGCTCCACCTAACTTACTGATAAAACAACCATATTTTTATATACTATTTTGCTATTTTGTTTAAACAGCGTTTCTACATACTGCAAGTTCATGTGTAATTTCTTTTTGTTTTTCTTCTGTTAAATCAAATTTCGATATAGCTAATAAACCTATAAAAAATATAGCTGGTACAAAACTCATTAAAATTCTTAAATCAAAGATTGTACCGCACCAAGAGTTTGAGTCACTAGAAGAAGCACGCATATGGGCAGCAAAATTTGTGCAGAGGTACGCCTATGGACACCAACAACACAGTGGGTTAAATTTCGTGACACCACACCAATGCTACCGGGAATATATTGAAATTTTGGTGAAGTGAAAGGAAGATAGACCAATCTTTTCTGAAGAGGCCAGCAAGCGAAGCGCAGTAGGTTTTTTTGTAAAGTAAATGCGATAACTTTCTTGACAAACACCGGTACATAATAAAAATTCAACTTTATTTTAAAAAACGCACTAACTTTTTTTAATAATAAACATTACATTTTAATATCAACATATAAGTTACACTATACTCCTATACGGCAATTACTATAATTATAATTGGGAGCTTTGCACTTGGATTGCCACCTTAAATCCCTTTAAATAAATTTTGCGCATTGCTCGTTATGCTATTTCTGTTCTCAAGATGTCAGAATAACTCAAAGTTAAACTTTGTAAATTAAAACCATTTTCCATAGAACTTTCAAAAGGAGACAAAAGTATTTCATTATAATTGTAATCATAATACTCGAGAAAACTAGTTAATATAGTAATTGTAATATATGAAGAGAGCTTTTACGTCGTTTCTAACATGTTTCATATTGTATAAACATATGCACTATATCCGTCAGAATCCCATATTCCGTAATCCTTCTTTTCTATAGGTATCGGAATTGGTCCTCCTGGTTGTAAGCATTTATTGTAAAGTGTCGATACAACTTCAATTTCCAAATCATTTTTACCGAAACGCACTAACCCAGTTTTATTCCTGACATCATACTTCTCTTCATCCACCAGAATACATTTTCAAAAGTTTGCCATATGCATTACCAGATTCACAAGCACATTCAAAAGAGTATCTTTTCTTCCTGCCTAAATGAACAGATGCTGCCACGGTCTTAAGATTATTAATATTTGGTCTACTATATGATTCATTCTCTGGTATCTCTACAAATAATCCGCAACGTTCTACTTCAAAAGGTTTATTATTTGTAACCTGATAGCGGATTGCTACTCCGATTCCTGCTAATATTAAACCTTCTTTAAGAAAAATACCACCTCCATTAATTTGTAACAATTTATTAGATGGTATTTCAAAAAAATTTCTATCTTGAATATTTTCTGTCATTAACACGTTTACATACACCTCCCCTCTATAATTCTAATATCTATAAAATACACTTATTTTCTATTCAAAAGCCTTGCAATGGACAATGTATCTGCTACCGATCTATTAAACAAAGAAAAGTATCTGTCTCCGAATAAACAGATACTTTTCTTTTATTAATTAAGTGTTTTTCGAAATTGATTCGGAGTCATATTGTGAACTCGTTTAAAGGCTCGTCTAAATGAGTGAGCACTGTTGTAACCAACTTGTTCTGCTATATCATTAATCGTTCTTGAAGAATTAGTTAGCAATGTCATCGCTTCTTCCATTCTTATTTTTTCTAAATATTCATATAAGTATTCTCCGGTTTCTTCTTTAAATATTTGTGAAATATACTTTTCTGGCCGTGATAGATGGTCTGAAATCATATAAACAGTTAACTCCGCACAAGAAAAATGTTCATGCACATAGTCTTTTATTGCATTCACAATAGAATGGTTTGATTGCTCCCGATTTCTATTAACAAATTCACAATGAAGCTGTAGAACTTCTATTAAACGTCCTTCAATTTCATTCATGCCTTCATCAAAAGATATAGCTCTTAATTTTTGGCTAAGAGTTTCAGCAGTGTTATCATTGCGAAAAACATACTGATCCAACGCTTTATAAAAGGTACCTTTTAACTCATTGATAAACTGTTCATGCATATCAGCCGATAAACTTCTATTTTCCACATTCTCTTCTAAAAGATCCTGGACAATCTGTTCAGCTTCTAATCTTTCTCCTTCTTTCAAGCTTTTTAATAAGCGAAATTCATATTCTAACGGATAATAGAAGACTGCTGTTTCTTTCATCACTGCATCATACCAATACATCCCCCCCTGCTTTTCATTAGAAAAAATCGCAAAATCTATCGCATGCTTTGCCTCATTATAAGATCGACTAATATCTGATAATGATTGAAATGGATGACCGATAGCTATTTTTAATAATACCCTGTACTCTTCTGTTAATATACTTTGTAAGGATGTGAACATTTTTTTGATCTTTTCTTGTAGGTCTTTTACATTCTCCTGATCAAGAAATATATATACTAGCTTGTCGGAATGAATATTTGTCACGTAATATTCATCACATAGATTCTTTGATTCCTGCTGTATAACAATTCGGATTGCATTTAACTCTTGATAAATTTCACTGCTTGACATATCCTCATAGCCTTCTACTTTTAAAATAGCAACGTAACCATTATTAGAGGATAAGTGGACATTTGCTTGGTTCGCAAATTCATGAAGATCACTATTTCTTTCAGTAATCTCACCAGCTAATAACTGCTTAAGAAAGGCATCCTTCAAGAGTGGTTTTTGCTCTGTTAATTGCATTTGTAAATCCGTATTCGTCGAAATTAACTTCGAAATATTTCCATGTAAAAAATCATATTCATTTTTAGCCTCTGGATCGGCATATTCTTTTAATGTTTTAATGATATTGGTTATTGGTCGACTGTTTCTATAAGCAAAAAACAGGGCTATAAACAGACCGATAATAAACGTAATACCAGTAACTGTCCAGGTTATATACTTTATGGTAGCTGCCTCCTGAATTAATGTTTTTTGTGGAATACCCGCAACATATAACCAATCATTCTTTTCCGATTTCTCAGTAATCAGCATTGTCTTATCTTCTAAATATATTGGTTCTTCATTATTTATAACTTTTTCTTTGAGTGGATCAATTTTTTCTTGATCAATGCCCGTTGCAGTGATGAGTTGATGATTTTCATCTAAGATAAATGCCCATCCATTAAACTGTTGTTCGACTCCTTCTATTAAATTATT
>NZ_BAVS01000048.1 GCF_000521485.1 Gracilibacillus boraciitolerans JCM 21714
AGTCACCCTAAATTTGCTAACCAACTATCTTGTACCATTTTTAATAAAAAATTAGAAATGCTTGCCAGTTGACCTGTGAACAGCAGAATACCCATGGCAATCATGATTATCCCACTTATTTTCATTATCTTTTGGCTATATCGAACCAGCCATTTCGTTGAACCAATGAAAAAGGTCAACACAAGAAACGGTATTGCAAAACCAATAACATACATGATTGTATAAATAGCTCCTTGCACCGGGTTACTCCCTGCAATTACAAGAATGGAAGCAAAGATCGGACCAATACACGGAGTCCATCCAGCTGCAAACCCCCCCATTCCCACAAATATCGTACCAACGTAACCTACAGGCTTTCTGTTAAAATGAACTCTTTTCTCTTTCATTAATCCTTTCCATTGAAGCCAACCAGCAACGAACAAACCCATGATAATAACAAAAATACCAGCAATCCGTTGTAGAAAAATGCCAGATTGACCTGATAATAAATCTTGAACCCATTGTCCCAAAATGGATACACCCACACCTAAACCTATAAATATCATAGAAACACCAAGTAAAAAAAGGCTTGCATGAATCAACAATTTCCGTCGCACCTTTATGTTTTGGGTGCCTTGTATTTCTTTTACGGTCATCCCTGTAATATAGGACAAGTAAGCCGGAAAAAGAGGGAGCGTACAAGGTGAAAGAAAAGAAAGAATCCCTGCACCTAAAGCAAGCCATATAGTGATATCCGCTACTTCCATCATTGTTCAACCTTCCTTCTGAAAATAATTAAAACGATATTAACCATAAAGATTATGCTATAAAACCAGTGACTTACGTTAAATTGAAAAATGTGCGTATAAGAAAAAAGGGATAAAAGCCACTGTCCTAGACTCCACACAAATAAGACGGTCGTCACAAGCTTATCCTTTGATACATTGTTTTGTTGGAGGATAGAGTACATTAACAATAGAACGAGTAAGCCTAAATACTGCCATGAAAATGCTGATTTCCCAAATATAATTTGAATAAATTCATACATAAATGAAGCAGTAAAAAACACTATTAACCATGCAAACAGTAAATTTACTAACGACTGATAACTTTTAACTAGCTTTAGTTTTCCATAAATCCCTGTTATAACACTAGCAATATAAAATGCTAGGGAGTCACTAGGATAGGCCAATATAGATATCGGATCCTTTATAAACATAAGAAAATTAGTTAGAATTTTTCCAATCCACAAAGATACCACGAATACAATCAGCAAGTTTCCGACGTCATCTTTCCGTCTTTTTGAAACAGTTTTTGAGTATGGACTAACAAGCCCAAAAAATAGAATTCCTACAATGAAACTTCCAATAAGAATTACTAGATCACTTCTTACTATAAGTGGTCCAATCATCCAGGCAGATGGCAAAGCCCCCACCTCCTTCTCCTATAGGATACTAATAAAATGTGAAAGTTTGATGAATGTAAATAAAAATAGCGATAAAGGTATGTTACCTTTATCGCTATAATTTAAATTAAACACTTTGATCAATACATGCAATGAGTCTATTTTCAATATTCGCTGCAAACTCTTTAAGCGATTCATCATTAATCATTTCAATTAAAGAACTTGGTCTAGGTAAACCTATTTTAGTGTTGCCTTCATCTTCATATACCACTATTTTACAAGGTAAAAAATAGCCAGCCAATTGATTTTGAGATAATACTTGTTGTGCTTCTTTTGGGTTACAAACCTCAAGTACCAGGTAATCTTGGTTAAAGTCTAAACCTTTTTCTTGTAATTTTGCTTTAATATCAAATTCCCACAGAACACCGAACTGTTCTTTCTTTAAGCTTTCCTGTAATGATAGTACAGCTTCTTTCATTGATTTATTTGTTTCTACTGTATAATGAAACATAGTTTTCCTCCTCCATTCTAAGAATTAATCTCTAACCCTTCTTAATCCAAAACTTCAACACGTCGTCTTCTTCCGTATCTTCCAGCAATTCATGACCACCAGATTTTGCCCATGCAGTCAAGTCACTTTTTGCACCTTTATCTGTTGCATGCACTTCTAATATCTCACCTATTTCTAATTCATTCATTGCTTTTTTGGTTTTCACTATTGGCATTGGGCATGCTAAACCTTTTGCATCTAATATTTTTGTTGATTCCATTATTTATCTTCCTCCTTAGCCATGAACCGCACATCGATTTGGTCCAGTTTCCATTTCTCTTTGTTTTTCATCTTCAGGTGTTATTTTCCCCATATTTGTTTCACGAATCTCCTGATATGCATTGGGTTGTGGTGGGAGATTTTCCGTCACCATTTTTTTAAAGACCTCTTCACTATCTACCTGTAGCCCTTCATTACGTTGATAAAGATCACCTAATCGTGCAGAAACACTTCCACCTTCACTAAGTTCTTCTGCAAATGAGTAGTGTGCAGGTAAAACAATTAAATCCTCTGACAATTCTTTATATCGTTTATACAGGCTATGGCGAAGATCTCCAACCCAATCTTCCGCTTTGCCTGCTAAGTCTGGGCGGCCGATGGATTTCACAAATAGAATATCGCCTGTTAAAAGATAGTGATCATCAATAATTAATGACGTACTTCCAATCGTATGTCCTGGAGAATATATTGGTTGAACCTTCACCTTCGTATTTCCAACCGTAATGTCATTTCCTTCTTCTAAAGCCGTATAATCATAGGTTACCTCGGTTGCATCCTTTGGTGGTAAGTGATAAGTTCCGCCGGTTTTTTCCGCTAAAGCACGTCCACCTGAAATGTGGTCAGCGTGTAAGTGTGTATCAATTAAATGCTTAATTTGTACGCCTTTATCCTTGGCGAATGCTTCGTATTTCTCGATCATTCGGCTTATATCAATAATAGCTGCTTCACCATCTGATTCCACCATATAGGATAAGCATCCTTTACCCAAACGTACAAACTGATATAAACTTCCGCCTTGCTTTAAATCAGCAATCTTAACGGGTTCCAAATGTTCACTCCATGCTTTCATACCACCTTCCAGATTAAGAACCTTGCTAAACCCGCCTTCTTCTTCTAGCAATTCAGCAACCATTTGTGAAGAGCCGCCCTTTGCACATACAACTATCACTTCTTGATCCTTAGTTAATTTTCCGGTAACAGGTTCTATTCCATCTAATAAATTGAAGTACGGTTCATTGATGATTTCTACATTTTCGCCTTCAATTTTCCAATCATCAAATTCATCTGTATTTCGAACATCTAAGATCCTTATCTTTTCTTGATTGACTACCTTTTTTGCTAACGCTTCGGTTGTTATCGGTGTTGTCATTATTAGCCTCCTTGAAAATGAAATTTCTAAGTCTTTTTTCTAATTAAAAAGTTAGTGACATATTAGCATCTTTAGCAAATTCGATAAATGAAGCAGCACCACCAACTTCAATGCCCTCCACAAATGCATTTTTTTCCACTTGTCCCTGCTATTATTAATTTTCTTCTGTTGGACCTTCCCAGCTTGACATACCGGGTACTACATTTTTCACATTTTTAAAACCCTTTTGTACAAGCTTTTGTGCAGCCAAATCACTTCTATTACCTGTTCGACAAATAACGTTTATACCTTGCTCCATGTTAAGTTCTTTAAACCGGTCTTCCAGTTCACCCAGAGGTATATTGACAGCACCAGGGATATGACCAAAGGCATATTCAGCTGGTTCACGCACATCAAGAATAGATATTGCTTCTTTTCCTTCGACTTTGTTACGAAGTTCCTCAAGGTCCAGCACTTCTTCATGTTGTGTCTCGCCTTTAGTTTCCTCTTCGCTTGCTTTTCGCAAGTAATGTTTGAGTACCTCGCCTTCTTCTTTTGTTCCAAGATAGTGGTTACCTGTACTTTCTGCCCATGCCTTGATATCAGCAGTCGATCCTTTATCTGTTGCCTGAACTTCAATGACCTGACCTGCTTCTAAATTAGTAATTGCTTTTTTTGTTTTAACGATAGGCATTGGACAGGCTAAACCTTTTGCATCTAACACTTCATTAACTTTCATGCTCATTAGTATTCCTCCTTGAAATCTTCCATCATATTTTTTCTTGTTTTTATAATCTTACTTATATATACCCTATTAGGTATCATTAAAACTCGATAATGCAATTCTGATATTTTTTTAAAGTATATCCATCCATATCTTAATTGCGGTTCCAAGGATCAGCAATGCTAATATGATTTGTAACACTTTGGTATTTACCTTCTTACCAGTATTTGCTCCCAGCGGCGAAGCAATTAAACTAGCTATGATCATAATTACTGCAGGTAAATAATCCACTTGTCCTGTTGTAACTTTCCCAATGGTAGAACCAATTGAGGAAATAAACGTAATTGCCAAAGATGAAGCAATCGTCATACGTGTTGGAATCTTTAGAACTACGAGCATAATTGGAACTAATAAAAACGCACCAGCTGCTCCCACTATTCCTGCGCCAACACCTACAATTAATGCTAAAGAGGCTGCCAACCATTTATTAAAGTGCACTTGATCAAAAGGAATATCATCAATACCTTTTTTTGGGACAAACATCATGATTGCAGCAAGTAGTGCTAAAATTCCGTAGGTTAGATTTATTCCAGATTCCGATAATAATTTTGAGCCATAAGCACCAATAAAACTTCCGATAAGAATACTACTACCCATATAAACAATGAGCTTTTTATTTAAATATCCACCTTTTCGATATGCCCAAACTCCACCAATCGTTGCGAACAGTACTTGAACTGCACTTATCCCTGATACTTCATGTGCTGTAAATGCTGTCACCCCAACTAATGGCGGGATATATAAAAGCATTGGATATTTGATAATAGATCCTCCAATACCCAGCATTCCTGAAATAAACGAGCCAACAAAACCAATCAAAAATATAATAATAATAAAACCAATATCCATCTATTTACCTCCCTTTCTAGTTTTTCTTATTTCAACATTTTAATGCTTCCTTTGATTAGCTATTTATTATTCACCCTAAATTACCTATAGGGGGGGTATTTAGAAAACAAAAAAATTATTCAATTTCGCCTTCCCACGCCAACATACCGCCAGTCATATTCGTAACGTTAAACCCCTGGCTTTCTAAATATTTTGTTGCTTGGCCACTTCTGCCACCAGAACGACAAACCATAATATATTCCTTTGATTTATTTAATTCCTGCTTGCGAAATTCAAGTAAGCCTAACGGAATGTTTATTACTCCTTTTATTTTACCATTTGCTACCTCATCAACCTCGCGAACGTCAATAATATTTAAATCGTTACTTGATTCGATTAAATTCTGTAATTCTTTTGTTGTTATCTCTTTCATATTTACCCAACTCCTCTTTTATTTTTTAATTTTTGTATCGTGCTTAACCCAGGCACTCATACCACCTTTAACATTTGTAACATTGGTGAATCCTAGTTTTTTTAGAACCTTTGCTGCTTTTTGACTTCGCATCCCACTTTGACAAATGACTACTACCTCTTTATCTCTTGCAAGTTGGTCTGTGGCACTTTTTGCAATTGTATGCAGTGGGATATTCTTAAACTCTTTAATCTTATTCCTTTGAAATTCAACTGGAGTTCTAACATCCACAAATTGCTTATTTTTATCTTGTAGTTCTGTTTTTAGTTCAGCTGTAGAAATATTTTTAATCCCTTTAACTGACATAAAACGTTTTACGACCAAGAATATTACTAAAGCATATAAAATATAGATTACATATTCCATTCTATCGTCCTCCAACTAATTGTTCCTTATTAGATAAACAAGTTGACATTTCCATCTTGTGCATCACCAAGATATGCTGCAACACCTGCATAATCAATATCGTTTAATAATTCCTCTTTTTGCAAGCCTAATAAATCCATTGTCATTGTGCATGCGACTAGTTTTACATCTTGTTCCTGCGCCATTTCAATTAAATTTGGTAGTGGGATTGCGTTATGTTTTTTCATAACATCTTTGATCATTTTCGGTCCAAATCCAGCATAATTCATTTTCGATAAGCCATTTTGTTTGCGCCTCTTGGCATCATTTTTCCAAACATTTTTTCCATAAAACCTTTTTTCACTTGAATATTTTCCTCTTTTCGTAACGCATTTAATCCCCAGAATGTATGGAAGATCGTTACTTCATGATCATAGGCAGCTGCACCATTTGCAATAATATATGCCGCCATTGCTTTATCGTAATCGCCACTGAATAGTACTATTGTTGTTCTTTTCTTTTCTGTCATGTTAAACCTCCTATGTTTTTACCCTTACCCCTACATGTATTAATAATAATAAAATAAAAAGTGAATCTCAACCACCTTACTATTGAAATTCACTATAAATGAGGTACGGTGTTTATCTGCAAAACCAATAATATACCCTTAGTGGTATTTTGTCAACAGGAAGAATAGAAATAACGATCTTATTGGTAGACCACGGAAAAGTATATTAATGAAATTATCCTACTACTTACTACACGGAAACATAAAAAGCAGTGGATACAGAAATGATTCTGAACTGGACAAAGGCATAACATTTTTGCTAACATAAAAAGAATTTAATCTAGCAGGTAAGTCATGATGAACATACTTACCTGCTATTTATATCGTAAAAGGAGTTATGTTATTGATGAATAAAAATGGAATCAAGGCCTTAGTATTTGATGCGTATGGTACCTTATTTGATGTTCATTCGGTTATAGAAAAGTGCAACGAACTCTTTGATGGTAAAGGAGTGGAAATCAGTAAAACCTGGAGAGAAAAACAATTAGAATACGCTAATTTGCACCAAATAATGGGTAATTATAAAAGCTTCTATCAAATTACCAATCATGCCTTACATTATGCTGTGAAGCTACACGATGAGCAACTTGATAAACGGGCGGAGAATGAACTGCTAAAAGCCTATTTACAGCTTTCTACTTTTCCTGAAGTGAAGGATGTTTTAACCCAATTACAAGACAAAAAATTAGCAGTTTTCTCAAACGGTTCACATGATATGCTTGATCCGTTAATAAAACAATCAAAAATTACTGATATATTCGATCAGATCATTAGTGTGGATGAAATCAAGCAATTCAAGCCAGCCGTCGCATCTTATAAGTATGCTGCCAAAGAATTGAAGGTCAAACCTGAAGAAGTATTGTTTATGTCCTCTAATGGCTGGGATATATCGGGAGCAAAAAACTATGGTTTTCATACTGCTTGGATTAATCGTCAAAATCTACCGATAGAGGAAATGGATATGGAACCAACGATCATATATCACGACTTAACAGGTATATTAGAATGGAAATAGCAGTTAAAAGCTGATTAATTTTCAAAAAAGGTTGTCACTTCAGTTTATGTGACAACCTTTTTCTTATGGACATATTTGTGTTTTTTTCTCCTTTTTGTCCGTAAGATCGATTCTTATAGACAAAATCTAGGTTTATCATTGTTTTGTCCATAAGATTTATTCTTACGGACAGTTCAAGGTATTTTTCTTCTAATGTGTCTGTAAGATTCCTTCTTATGGACACATTAAAAGGAATTCTGAATTTTTGTCCATAAGATCTTTATCACCTAAAAAGAGCTCCCAAATGGAGCCCTTTTGTAATAGTCCCGAGTTTTGACCTTCCTTATTAGGCCTCTTTCCGTTGCTTATTAGTGTTCTCCTCTGAAGATCCGCAACCGTTGTTGTTTTCAGTCGGTTTGACTTCTTCAATTTCAACGCTGCAGCAGGCTTGCTTGGGTTTAGAGAATAACTTCTTAAGACCAGACTTTTTTTCTGCCATGAATATCACCTCCTTAAAAGGATGATAGGATAATACGCGCGCAACAACTTTTAAAAAACCTAAATGATTAAATTAACAATAAGACCTGTAGCTATAGCCACAATTAAAATAGTTGAAATAAATGCAACTAAAAATTTCTTCTTAAATAATTTAGATAACATAACTACTTCTGGAATACTTGCACCTGCACCACCAATAACTAAAGCAATTACAGTACCCATTGACATACCTTTTGATACAAGTGCATCTGCAATAGGTAACATTGTTTCAGGACGAATATACATTGGAATACCAATGACTGAAGCAATCATTGCAGAGAAAACACCGTCACCACTTGCATATTTTGTAATAAACTCTGCTGGGACAAATCCATAAATGAATGCACCAATAAAGACCCCGATAAATAAGTAAGGAAGCATTGGATAAAGAAATGCCCATGCATCATTTAAAGCTTGCTTAACTTTGGACCCTTGTTTATTACTGAAAAAGCCATCACCTTTCACAGTTACACCTTTATACGTCTCTGCGAAATTAAGTTTTGAAAATATAAGCCCCCCCGTTAAAATACTAAAAATAATTAGTACGATAAAATATACTAGCGCAATTTTCCAACCTAACAATGACCAAAGCATGAAAACCATAACCGGATTCATTAATGGTGAAGCAATTAAAAAGCTCATGGAAGGCCCAAATGGTACTTTGGAATTTAATAATCCTGCTAGTATGGGTATTGTTGAACAGGAGCAAAATGGTGTCAATGCACCAAATAATGTTCCTAATAAATAATTAACCGCTTTGTTTGGCCGGCTTAAAATTTTTTTTATTTTTTCCTCTGAAATTACCTGTTGAATGAAACTCACAATAAAGCTCACTACAATAAATAAAGCAAGCAATTCAAAAAATAGCATGAAAAAGGTTTTTATAAATTCTAAGATTGAATCTGTCATACGTATATCTCCCTCAACTTTTTATATCAATTTATTTGATATATACATCAAATAAAATTGATTTATACAATAAATAACTAAGATACTCATTAAAAAATCTTACAACAAGTATCATCAGATAAGACAAACTCTATTTGTTCTTCATTAATCTTATAATAATTCCATGTACCATGTTTTTCTGGAATCAAAATATTAACATTGACTAATTTCTTTAAGTGATAAGACAGTTTAGATTGCTTTAATGCTAACTTTTCCTCTAAATCACAGACACACAGCGATTTACTTGGACTTTTACTAATTTCATTTACAATCTTTAATCTTATTTTATCAGCTAATGCATCAAACATATTTTCATAAAAATCAAGTGCTTCATCTTCGCCTAATTCATTTACTTTTTTAATTAATTCCATTATTTCAACTCCAATTAATACATCAATTTTTCTTGATTTATCAACAGTATATGATCCATAAATTTAAATTGCAACCATAATGATCAAAAAAGTTGATGTATTTACACAACTTAAGTACTTACTGCACTCTGATTACTAATAATCTAATTAAAACTCCTTTCACCTCTTGGATCGAAACATATCAATTTTCTTGATGACTCTACCTTTTATAAGCCTTCTATTGTAAAGCGATAAGAATAATTTTGATGAGTACCTAAGCGATATTCGGTATGGGCGTGTTGTCCCCCCCATGCATCATCACCACCAACTCCCGTTTGCCACCCATTAACTCTAACAGATACTTTATCAGAAATAGGTAACTTATAGTGGTGACTTGCTTCTTCCAACTCAAAAGGTGTATATGGTATTGCATTTATTTCCACAGTTGGATCTCCTATTATTTTGATACCATTGCCATCCTGGTCTTTAATTTTCATCCAGCGAACGTCACATTTATTACCACTTTCTTGGGGGGGGTTTAAATAGGGCTGAAGCTGTTCCGATACTTTCCCTTTATGTTTGGTGACTTTTCCGCTTTTTTGTCAATCCCAATATGTTTCATGCGGACCTTTGCCATACCATTCCATCTTATCAAACGAGTCTGACAACTCAAATCTCATACCAATCTCAGGAATATCCGAGGATCCTTTCCCGGGTTGCAGTAGATTTTCTATCTCCACCTTATTTGATGCATGGATGGTGTAACGGATAGTTGTGATAGAAGTTGTTGTTGTTGGCAATTGATAATGTGTTTCTACTAACACACAACTTACATCGAATGCTACACGAAGGTCTATTAATGATCTATTTAAACTAGCCTTACGCCACTCATTACTTGTTCTATCAAAGTGCGTACCTATATCATTATCTGTCATTGCTCTCCAATAATTTGGTAGCATCGGACTCTTCATTAGTTCTTTACCATTTACAATATAGGATGAGAGACTACTTGTATACTTATCAAAACTCACATTAAAACCTTCACCCATTATCGTGTAAGAATTATCTTTTTCTTCCATATCAATAGTTCCAACTGGAAAGGTTTTTTTTTGATACGGATGGTATAAAGAACTGTTCAAATGCCACTCATGGTGAGGTGCAGCCCAGAATGGTTCATTTTCATAAACTACTTGCAAATTAATCACTTTTTCTTTTGGTGAATTTATAAAAACTGTTTGAAATGGCAATGTGATTAATTGTGCTGATTCCGGGGGCAGCATCTAACAGTTGAACACCAGATTCTAATACTTCTCCCTCTTCTTCAACAGTCCAAATTAACTTAAAATCTTTTAGTGATTGAAATAAAAACTTGTTTATGATTTTCACCTCGCCTGTAGCAAGATTTAATTGTTCAAACTCGATATTGCGATAACAAGTTTTCACTTCAATTAATTTTGGTGTGATCGTACCATCTGCAAAAATAATACCATCACCCGAAAATTTCCCATCATTTGGTGAATCACCAAAATCCCCCCCGCCATAAGCTAAAAATTCGATACCATCTTCCGTCTGATGACGTAATGCTTGATCCTTCCAATCCCAAATAAATCCACCTTGTAAACACGGATATTGATCAAATAGCTCTGTATATTTGTGTAAGTTACCTGTTGAATTACCAATAGAATGAGCATATTCGCACAATATGTAAGGTTCTTTATCACCTAATTGTTTTGCATAAAACTCCAACTGCTGGGGGGGACTAAGATACATCTCTGTTTTAAGATCCGAAGCACTCCTGGCGGGAGGATAATGGAAGCCTCCCTCATAATGAACTAATCAAGTCGGATCTTCCTGTTTAAAGTAATCATACATCTTCAAAAAATTATCTCCACCGAATGATTCATTTCCTAACGACCACATGATTATAGAAGGGTGATTCTTATCACGGTGAAACATTGATTGGCAACGATCCAGAACATTTTTCGTCCATTCTGGTTTACTACCAGGTAGTGTATTTTCTAATGTTTTTTGACCATAACGCCATGTGCCGTGTGTTTCAAGATTTGTTTCATCAATAACATATAAACCATATTGATCGCATAAATCATACCATTTAGGGTGATTAGGATAATGCGAAGTACGAACCGCATTTATATTATATTGTTTCATTAGAACTATATCATTGACCATATCTTGTTCTGTTACTGCACGACCTCGATCAGCAGAAAACTCATGACGATTTACACCCTTAAATACAATTCGCTTACCATTAATATGCACAATATCATTAATTTTTTCAAATTGACGAAAACCTATGTTAGTAGCAAATACTTCGATTATTTGCTCATTGTCACCGAATAATGTGAATATCAATGTATACAAATATGGATCTTCTGAACTCCATTGCCTTGGCTGCGATATATTAGATTCGATTGTGGCAGTAGAAATCTCCGTTTGACTCATATCTAGATCAATGGTTTGTTTTGTTACTGTGTGATTATCTGCTTCTTTTAATTCGATTTCAAGTTTGCTAGTTGTTAAAGCTCGTTGAAAATAATTGAGAACTTGTGCCTTTACTTGAAGTGTAGCATCTTGATAGTTCTCATCAAACTGAGAGACATTAAAATCAACTAAATAAAAATCCTTTATTCGTTGATCTGGATTCTTTGAGAAATGAAATTTCCATTTACCATTTAGACTTTTAACAAATGGTGATTTATCTTTTTGAAAACTCAAAGCTTGATCATGATTTTGAAATGGAATGGCTAAAGCGTGTTGGGGGCATACGATTCAGCTTGAAAATTTCTGGATTATTGTTCCATTCGGGGGGGTAACCGTTTACTGGTGGTTTATATTTTAGCTTTTTTTGTTAAACATAATTGAAATACCTCCCTTTATACTATTTTTGATGGTTATGAGTAAAGAAGCTGGTAATATCCAGCTTCTTTACTCATTAATTTTATTCTAAATAATTATCATATGCGTCTTGACTAATTTCAACATATCTATCGACACCTAGAGATTCCAATCCTGCCACATAGTCATCCCAATCATCTTCTAAACTTAATTCTCCTGTAATAAATTGAACAGAGCTTTGCTCCACATTATCCAAAATATTTGTTTCTAAAGTTGAGTATTCATCTTGGACTTCTTCAGGATACCATGCTGCCCAGAAAGGAAATTTTTCTTCTGGTTCCTTACCTTCATATAGATAAGTGGCTTCTTGAAGACGTCTTTCGGAACCTTCATCCGTGTAAATATCTTCAGCCTGTACCTGACCATCACGAAATTCTCTTGGCTGATAATATTGAGCAGCTGCTGACCAATTATTGTTTGTGGTTGTAAGGTCTTCAGGGTGTAGTAGCTTTATGTTCGGTTCTACCTCATCATTAAGCGCCACATCTCCCTCTTCAGCAGGAACCCAATCCTCTCCTTCAACCCCCCCTATATGAGATCGAATCATTCCGTCAATTGTAAACATATAATCTAATAGTTTAATCGCTTTAATTTGAGCCTCTTCGCTAGCCTTATTGGTAATGGCAAAAGTAGCACCGTTAGTTACCGGATAATTATAAGTAGCATACTGGTGATTTGGTCCTTGTAATGGCTCTATCGCATCAAAAGCATAATTATTTTCATTATCTATAAATTCCCATGGGTGCTGTGCCGCAGCTGCGCCTAATATCAGTGCGTCTGCATTATTTCCAAGTTGAATAAATGCATCTCTATTTTGAGTAAAAGCACCAGGATCAATTAAGCCATCTTCATATAATGAATGGATATATTGTAAACCTTCTCTCCACTCATCAGTATTAGCAGCGAAACTCACTTCACCATCATTTACAATTAACCTGGTCTGTGCATCGTCGTAAACAAATCCATTCATCAGTATAGGAATAATAGAATGGTTAGGTGAAGCTACAGAACCACTTAAAGGTATTTCATCCTGTTCCCCGTTTCCATTTGGATCTTGTTCTTTAAATGCAGTTAGTAATTCTCTAAGTTCCTCGTGAGTTGAAGGTAGCTCCAAGCCCAACTCTGTTTGCCAATCCGTATTTAACCATAATTTATTCGGCCATGTACAATGGAAACACTCCTCCAGACCTGGTATACCATAAATATTTCCATCTGGTGCCGTTACAATTTTTCTAAAATCATCTCGTTCTTCTAGAACTTCAGATAAATTTGGTGCATGTTCTTCAATTAAATCATTTAAAGGAATCAATGCCCCTTGTTTCCCGTATTTCAATACTTCACTTGGTGCAAATTGATCTACCCAATCAATTAAAAAGAATACATCAGGGTAATCTCCACTTGCTAAAGATATTTGTCTTTTCTCTTTAGCTGCTGAAGAATCAATACCAGTGGTTTGAAATTCAAAGTTAATTCCAAATTCTTCTTCTGCAAATTTTGTAAATGAATTAGTCTCTAGATCCACTTCCCCCCCAATTTCCGCTATAAACACAGACATGTTTGTTGAACCATCAGAATTTTCATCTTCCTCACTTGCTTGATCGTCTGAATTACAAGCGCTTAGAACTAAAATTACTGATACTATAACTAACCAGACATGTAAACCTTTCCATTTCATACTAATTTCCTCCCTTATATTTAAAAAATAATATTATAACAAATACTTTACTCTTTCATCA
>NZ_BAVS01000047.1 GCF_000521485.1 Gracilibacillus boraciitolerans JCM 21714
TTACAAAATCGGCATCTTTATAGGCTTTATGTACATCTGTTGTGGCAAGCAGATTTAAATCCTTTGTTTCCAAAAAGTGCTCGATTTCCTCATCGACGATTGGTGATTTTTTGTTGTTAATCATTATCACTTTCTCTTCAATAATATCAACTGCCACTACTTCATTATGCTGTGCAAGTAGCGTCGCATTCGATAACTCTATATACCCTTCCTTTCCGCTCTACCTATTTTCAATCTCTCACTTCCTTCCTAAAATATGTTTTGTACTTTCTGATAGCTTTCTATCGTACCAATATCATATCGGAATCCAGTAAATTTATAGGCATATACCTGCTTACGCTCGATTAACCACGGAATAAAATTTCCCGGTGCATCTGGGTTATTCCCTTCCTGCAAGTACTGGTTAAATAAGGCTAAGGTTTCTTTTTGATACAGGTAAAAGGGTGGTACTGCTAAATTGGATTTAGGTGCTTCTGGCTTCTCCTCAAACGAGGTAACCACCCCTGCTTGATTGACTTCAATAATGCCTGTTTGTTTCATTTCTTCTGGATCATTTAACTCATGGGTCGTTATACTGTCTGCTTGTACTTCCATGTAGAAATCAACAAAATCAGTAAGTTCAAAATCAAACAGGTTATCTCCCGCCAGGACCATGATCTCTTCGGCCAGTTTTTTCTCGGTTAACACATAATCGATATCAGCAATTGCACCTAAGCGATTATCATTAGTGGTCGTATGATCATTTACAACAGACACCTGCTTCTTCCCTTGATAGTTATGCGCCCATTCCTGGAAACTTGGGGGGGTGAACTTTTCATTGGTGACAATATAGACTTCGTCAATTTGTGCTACTTTTTCGACCTTTTCCATAATATGATCAAGGATGGATTTTCCCGCCACGTCCAATAGGGGGCTTGGCTTTATCCTTGGTCAATGGATAGAGTCTAGTAGCATAGCCAGCAGCAAGAATAATACATTTCATCTGCTTCCCTCCAATTATAGAGGACAGCCTATGCCAGGTCTGTCCATCGCATTTTAAACCTTATCTCATTTATCAGACGCACGGTGCGCTTGACATCCTAAAAGCCCCCCCACTCACCTTTTTTTTTATTATATGTATACTTTTTATGCTTGAAACACAAATAACCTAAACTATTATAAACAATTGTATTTTCAAGGGACACCCTTCACCTACTATTTTCTACTAACCAAAAACCATCCGTTTAACAAGTCTTCACGATTATAATAAAATCGCTCTTTGTCGTCATATCTTATAACCATCCCACCCGCTGCTTCTACGATGGCTTGGCCTGCTCCTGTGTCCCATTCCATTGTTGGAGCATAACGCGGATAATAATCTGCTTTCCCTTCCGCTACTAAACAAAACTTAAGGGAACTGCCGGTGGATATAACCTTTACTTCCCCGTCCAGTGTATGAATAAAGTCCTTTGTTTCTTTCGACATATGAGAACGGCTCGCTACAACATGTGTCGTCTTAGTTTCATCCACTTCTGGTAATCGTACACTCTGCTTAACTAAGTCTTCTGTACTTGTGATCGTCACTTTTGACGCATGATTTAATTTGTATGCCCCCCCTTTTCCATTCACACCAAAATAAAAAGTATCAAGTGCTGGTGCATAAATGACACCTAATTCTGGATAGCTTCCCTTGATCAACGCGATGTTAACGGTAAATTCACCATTCTTCTTGATAAATTCTTTCGTGCCATCCAACGGGTCAACTAACCAGTATTGCTCCCAATCCTTACGTTCAGCATAAGGTATTTGCCTGACTTCTTCACTTAATACGGGAATAGTAGGATCGATATTTTCTAATCCTTTGGCAATGGCAATATGTGCTCTCTTATCTGCTGCGGTCAACGGGGGAATCATCGACCTTAAACTCCACATCAAAATCCTGGTTATATATATCCATTATTTCTTTTCCTGCATTTAAACAAATGTCAAATAAATCGTATAAGTATTTATTCATATTCTCCCGCCTTCAGGTTTTTTATTAGACAAAAAACGATTCGTTTCAACAGGGACACAGAGCCTGTCCCCCATGTCCCATTAGTATAACAAAGTTTATTTTTTATTGGTAATTGATTGATAATTAACTAACTGGTATATATAATTATAAGTAGTACTTGCATAGAAATGGGGGGGATGTATGATGAATCATTTATTAGAAAAATGGGGGGGAAAGGTTGTCGCTGGATCAAGAAGCCGATGGATCACACTACTTCTTTGGGTTATTACCGTATCCTTCCTTTCTTTCCTTTGGCCACAGGTTAATGAGGAAGAAACCAATTCAAAT
Organism: Gracilibacillus boraciitolerans JCM 21714; assembly: GCF_000521485.1. Lineage (GTDB taxonomy): Bacteria > Bacillota > Bacilli > Bacillales > Amphibacillaceae > Gracilibacillus > Gracilibacillus boraciitolerans. The sequence continues at coordinate 2,321 of NZ_BAVS01000047.1, forward strand.
AACCTTTTACCTGATGATGCTATGTCTGTGGAGGCATCGAAAATCATGGAAGAACAATTCGCAAACGATACTGGGACGCCTCTATTGTTAGTTTGGTACAGGGAAAACGGATTAAATGAAGCCGACTTTCAGTTGATCCAAAATTTATATCAGGAATTAAATACAAATCCGCTGCAACAGCAATCGATGGTTCCTGATTTTAGCCAGGTCCCTGTGCAAGGATTAAAACAGACTGCCTCAGAAGATAGTAAGGTTATCACGACACCCGTTTTCTTTTCTGAAAATGCAGCTGGTACCGAAATCAATCCATCCTTGAAAGCACTAAAAACGAAGATAACAGAACTTGCTGAAGAAGATCCATTCAACAATGCTCTTTCTGAAAGCGGATTACATATCAGGCTGAGCGGACCAGTTGGCATCCAAAATGATGCAGAAGCGTTATTTGGACAGGCGGATCTGACTCTTTTACTTGCTACTGTTCTACTTGTGCTAGTTCTGTTGATTCTATTATACCGCTCACCGATTTTAGCTATTGTTCCACTTATTGGGGGTAGGCTTTGCCTATTTATTCGTTAGTCCATTACTTGGATTTATGGCGAGTCAAGACTGGATCGTGGTGGATGCTCAGTCCATTTCGATTATGACCGTCCTGTTATTTGGGGCTGGAACCGATTATTGTTTATTTCTGGTATCCAGGTATCGAGACGAGTTGCAGCTGGAACCGAACAAGTATCGGGCGCTTCAGCTGGCAATTGCCAATTCTGGCGGAGCAATAATGATGAGTGCCTTAACGACGATGATTGGTTTATTCACCTTATCACTGGCCCAGTATGCTTCCTATGACCGCTTTGCCGTACCATTCAGTTTAGGGATACTAATGACAGCAGTGGCAGTAATGACATTGCTTCCAGCAATTCTTGCAATGTTAGGCAGAACCGCCTTCTTTCCTTTTATTCCAAAAACGGAACAAATGGCAAAGCAACTAGAAGAAAAGAAAGGAAAACCCGTTCGGCGCTCGATAGGCAGAACTCGTTTTAGTAAAATGGCTGGACGGATCGTTACAGAAAAGCCATGGCACCTTATTATTGTATGTTTCATTTTCTTAGGGGGGATTAGCAGCTCTTGTGCCCAACATTTCCTATACGTATCAAGTACTGGATTCCTTTCCGGAAGACATGCCATCACGTGAAGGGTATGATCTAATTGCTGAGCATTATCCTCCCGGTGAAATTGCCCCCCCTATTCAGGTAATTGTTGATACAGAAGGAAATGACATGTTATTAAAAGAGAACCTGACAGCATTACCTATAGTTGAAAGTGTAAGTGATCCACAAACCGGAGAACAGAATCCGGATATGCAGCAATACGAAGTAACTCTATCGATTAATCCTTATTCCGAAGAAGCTGTGGAAAAAATCCCTAAGCTTCAATCAGCAGTAGAGAGCACCCTGAAGGAAGCAGGAATAGCTGATGCTGAGGAGCATTATTTGATTGGAGGCGAAACAGCTAATTTATATGACACAGAAGAAGTTACCAGCAGCGACCAAAACATCGTCATTCCTGTTGTCCTGATTATTATCGCAGCCATGCTCATCTTCTATTTGCGTTCGATTGTCGCCATGGGCTATCTCTTACTAACGGTTGGCCTTTCGTATCTTTCCGCACTTGGTCTGGGATGGCTGATCATACACTATGGTTTAGGAGCTGACTCGATGCAAGGTCTGATTCCGTTATACGCCTTTGTTTTCTTAGTGGCACTTGGTGGTGATTATAATATTTTCATGATCTCAAGTATCTGGAGAAATCGGAAACAGATGCCCCCCTAAAAAAAGCTATTTCAGAGGGTGTCGAGGAAACCAGCAGTGTGATTACTTCCGCAGGCTCATTTTAGCCGGAACCTTTGCCGTATTAGCAGTGATGCCGATTCAAGTGCTTGTTCAATTTGGCATTGTAACAGCTGTCGGTGTATTATTAGACACCTTTATTGTCCGTCCGTTGCTCGTTCCAGCGATTACCACGGTATTAGGACGATATTCATTTTGGCCAGGAAAGCTTTGGAAAAAGGATTAATACAGCGTCCTATCCTTTTTAAGGTTGACTGGATATCCTACACGAAACAAATGAAATTCGTATAAAAGACAAGCGTTCATTCAAGAATGCTTGTCTTTTTCTACGATACGCTATGGCTTACACATACTCTTTCGACTTTAGCATCTGCTGGATTTTAGGCCGGGCGTATTTCCCCCCAATTTTTTACCGCATTATCTGTCACCCGATACTTATCTGCAATATCATGTACCGATTGATCGCGAAGAATAAATTCCACAAACCAGCACCATTGCTTCTGAGAAAGCACCTCTTGAATATCGATTAACATCTGTGTATCGATATCCAACTCATCTTCTATCATAATATCTTCCATTGTTACTTGATCCAACCATGTCTGAAACTGGTCTTTTTCCCGGTTCTCTTTCTGGATCCTGTTCAATAAGCGACGAGCAATACAGCTATACACATAAGTAGAAAACTTAGACTTCGACTCATCATAGGTTTGAAAGGCATGCCAAACCGCAATCAACCCTTCCTGAAAAAATTCACCCTCCACATCGCGAATATGATACTTATGGATAATGTGATGAATCATTCGATCATAATCCTCTAATACCGATTCAATACTTTTCATACTAAACTCCAATAGGATAAGCGCCTATCATGTATTCCGCGGTAACTAGATCATATCGGTCTTTTCATCAAAAAGCATACAGGCATACGTCTCTCCATCCATTAAGAAAAAGGAAAATTTGACCTGTTTCAGCGATTTTCATTGTGAAAAAATCGCTTTTCTATTGCTCTTTTATATGTTGTAGATAATGTTGGTCAAATCCTTCCCTAACTTTATAACAATACAAATATGGTAAACAGAATGGCGATCACGATACGATAATAAGCAAAAGGTGTTAAACCTAATATTTCAAGCCATTTCAAGAAAGTTACCACTGCTAACATTGCCACAACAAAAGAAGTAATAAATCCTACTAAAAACATTGGAATATCACTTACGCTTAAATGATTCCAATTCTTTAATAAATCTAAACCCGTTGCTCCTACCATTACAGGAAGTGCAATTAAAAAGGAAAACTCTGATGATGCTTTATAGCTAGCTTTTGACAATAACCCTCCAGAAATTGTTGAACCAGCCCTTGAAAAACCAGGATACACTGCTAAACATTGAAATAAGCCAATTGTTAATGCTTGTCGATATGTTAAATCATCTAATGAATAGGAAGTAGGTTCAGATTTTTTCCTCTCCGCAATAATCATTAGAATTGCTCCAGCTATAAGTCCAATTACAACAGTATTTGGTCGAAATAAATAAGTTTTTATGACATCATGCAATAATAAACCTGCAATTATCGCGGGGGGGAAAACACCAAGCACAATATGTATTGCATTAAACTTCTTTTCCTTATTTAGAATAGGTTTTATGTTAAATAAAGAAACAAGACGTTCCCTATATAAGATGGTAATTGCTAGGATAGCACCCAACTGTATTACAATCTCAAATGTTTTCGCTCTTTCATCTTCAAAACCTAACAAATGACCAACTAAGATAAGATGACCAGTAGAAGAAACAGGTAAAAACTCTGCTAATCCTTCTACAATTCCTAGAATAAAGGCTATTAATATATCTTTCATACACCCACTCCAAACTAAGACTATTATAATCAAGTACATTCAATTGATAAATTTATAACTTCCATAATTATATACTCTTTTTGTTTTAAAAAACCATAATTAAACGTAAAAGTATCTCCATCGACATGTTTTTTGGGGATGGGCTTAGCAATACAATGCAGACAGGCTTTATTCTGTGGTAGAGGCTGTTAAAGAGCACGGAATCCAATAGCGCGGTTTTTCGTTTCCTCTCCACGCTTATTCCTATTCAATGCATTGGGGTGGCTCTTTTAGGAGACAATAAGAAGATAAATTTTGATACTTCCCTGTATTGTAAAAAAGCTCAAGATGATCAAAACAATCATCTTGAGCTTTTACGATTAACCACTCATCATCACCTGACAAAAGTCGGGAGATGTCTGTCACCCCCACTGCTTGATAAATTTGTCTATGAATCTTTGAGTTTGCTTCATATTACCTTTTTCATGTTGATGGATAATTTGTTTATAGGTATTGGTAAGCTGTTTGGTTAATGATTTCTCCATCTCCCTGATGCTTGATATTGCTCGAGTAAATCATGCAGAGTATCGATTACTGCATCGTAATGAACCGGGAAGGCTGCATCTGATACAGGCACTTTTGACCAATCGATATCAGAAGCAAAATAAAAGCTCGTATAGGATGGCTGATTATAGCAGGAAAACCTCCAGTCACAATGAAAAAATCAGAGGTAAACCATTAAAAATCAGAGTTATTTAATAAATATTGTAATAATAAGTGTCTACTTGACAGGGGGGGTATGCTTACTAAGCGTACCATTGTCAAGTAGACACTTAAGGTTTGGAGTCAGACAATTAAATTTTGTGGGTATTGAGTAGGTGCTTTTAATCCTAAACCTTTTGGTCTTCTTTTGAGCTGCTTTTGGCTTACATTATGGTGAATCGTATCACAAGTGATGGTAAAGCAGACGATAGTACCCTCGCTCTTTTTTCTAATTTTTAGTATTTTACTAATTAACTTCAAAATACAGATAGATATGTTTTTGACACCCTGGATTAAAAGAACTGTTACAACAAGGACAGGAAGAATTACTACTTAAATAATCGGTTATGGTTAATTCTTCCCCCCCACACTTACCACATAGAATAGCTTTATGGTCAAACTCTTCTCTTCTCCAAACTTGAACTCGATGATCAGCTTCCTCTTCGTGGCATTTATAACAAGGATAATAAGTCTCACAACATTTAAATTTAATTGCAATAATATCATTAATTTTATCATAATGCTCGCAACGAGTTTGTTTATCCTTCACTGCTCCAAGTACATTAATCCCATATACTTTCATTTCAATAAAACACCTACTTATTTGTCCTTCGTTAAGGATTAATCCCTTAACCTTCAATTCTTCCTATAGTCATACACATAATAATCATATTTGCTTTTTTCGCACTCTTCTAAAGAATAACGTTGACACAGGCTTTCAGACACAGGTTTGGAGCGAAGTGTAGTTTCCTATTTTGTTTTCACTTCCAAACATAGGTTCTTATATGTTTATATTACCAAAGAAGTAATCATTATTCTAGTTACAAAAGGTCAAAACAACTCATTCACCTCCCACCTAAAATTCTACCGCATTTTTGAGGAAAGAGTACTCTTGGCTGAAATGATAGGATGTAATATTAGACAATAATACATGTCTAACTATATGAATTTATTTTCGACATACAAGAAATATTCTTTTCTCTCGAATTCTCTTATGTAAAGAAAAAACGGGGGGAGGATTTTTTACATGTTTAAAAGCTTGAGAAACCTATTTATGATTATTGTTGTTGGAGTCTTCATAATGATTTCAGCTCCATCACTTACAGAGGCAGCAATGGGGGGGGATCGCGTAACAGCTAATGGATCCTCAGGGTCGGATGTAGTTGAATTACAAGATTATTTAATGACAAAAGGGGTATTCCCGTACTATACAGCGACAGGGTACTATGGTGATATCACGGAAGAAGCAGTAGAAGATTTTCAACGTAAACGTAATCTGAAGATCGATGGAATTGCAGGACCACAAACGTACAATACGGTACAAGTATTGCGAAAAGGTGACATTGGGAAACAAGTGATACACATTCAATACCAGCTGAAAGAGACAGGTCATTACAATTCTAGCATAGATGGTATTTATGGTTCCGGAACAGTAAGCGCAGTTAAGAGCTTTCAAAAACAAAAAGGACTAGCAGTCGATGGAATTGCAGGTCCAAATACAAGATCAGCTTTAGACAGTTTAGCTAGACGTGGCTCAGCTGCTGGAGAAACATGGACAGTGGAAAGCACAGCCTTTACGGCAGATTGTGATGGCTGTTTAGGTATGACGAGAATGGGCCTTGATTTAAAAAAGTATCCTGACGCAAAAGTGATTGCTGTTGATCCTAGTGTAATTCCACTGGGGGGGTCTATTGTAGAAGTCGAAGGTTATGGAGTTGCCATTGCAGCTGACATTGGCGGAGGTATAAATGGTAAATCAATCGATGTGTTTATTCCTAACCGAGACGATGCTCTCCAATGGGGGGGACGTAAAGACGTACGAGTTAACATAATTGAATAGTGTGATTGAACTCCCCCCCGTTCTATTTTTGGAGCGGGGATTTTTCAAGGGAAGCAACTTTAATCCTTCAACAAACAATACAAACGCCATTCTTTCTAAACGTTTATCCGCTTCCGACCTTGCATTCTATACTGTCCTCCATACGTGAACAATAGTTCAGGGGGGATAACTCCTATACTCCATCTCTTTGTAGATGTTCCAGCTGCCTATATGTATCTAGAATATCATCTTCGTGTGACTCTATATAATCTGTATGGACGATCGCCTGATTACTACTATCTACCTCATTCGTAAATTCTTGCAGATGCCTCGCTAAGTTGGTCTCTAATTGTTCAAACACTCCTGTAAATGCTTGAAGCAATGTCTGGTGTAATTCTTGAAAATACAGTTTTGCCGCATCTGCAGCTTCTCCCTGAAATCGCTCCATATGTATAAGCTGCTCGATGTTGGTCTGGACCTCTTAAAGTGCTGCTGTTATAGAAGCTGTATCTCGGCTCATTCCCTGATAAAAGGACCTTACTTCTTCCATAAGGACTCTCTGATTCGCCATTTCACACCCCCCCACTTATATTGGAAATATAATCCAATAGATACTTTAACATATGGAGTGTTTCACAATGAATAGGTTAATACTCACATTTTACAAGATGTGACCAGGACTATGAAAATCAGTATCAAGTATTTTTCTGAATTGAATATTGAAATGAATCAAGGGCAAAAGTAGCATAAAATGGGATAAATGACCTGTAATTTCCTCCCATTCATGTTAAAATAGCAGTACAATTTTTAATTCTAGGGGGGGAGAGTTTGCTTGAAAAAAATTCTTTGGAGTGGTTTAGCGTTCGTAATCATTAGTTGGATAGGGAATTACCTTTATTTTGAATCAAAACAAATACAGCAACCGATTTTTCTAACACATTACTATGAAGAAATTTATTATGAGGATCTACAACTTACCTTCTTCTATTTAACTAACAAAAAAGATCCCGTTGATGTCCAATACGTGGAAATTGATGGTATGGAAATCTATCCAATGTCAAATCAAGGGTTTACTATATGGCATGAAAATGTGCCACAAGTCCAGTACGAACAAGCATTTCGACATCAATATTTAAAATCTGTAACTATCCAATTTCCATTTACAGAGATGGCATTTATTAATGAGCAAAAGCAAGCGTGGTCGTTCTCTAGCATGGATGTTTATTTTAATGATCAAACAATGGTAACAACTGACATTGGAGAAGTTGTCATTCAGCCATCAATTCAAGGAAACGATATATTGCAAACCCAATCAAGCGGTGGCAGTTCTAACGGTCAATCGTTTACAACGATGACAGCAGAGCAAGCATTAACTATTACGGATATCACCCTTCCTTTTGAAAATGTTGCAGATGAAATTGAGATGAAGCTGGATAACCATCCTGTAAAAATAACTCCACAAGATCGAAAGAACGCAACAGAAATCGTTGATCCGTTGCAAGAAAATTGGCAAGGTACGTCACGTGATAGAGTGAATAAGGATTTATTCCCGTTAGATTTAGCTGAGAACGATTCTGTTCGTCTTACTACACGTATCAATCCTGAGCGGAGAAGTTATTTTGAATTTGGTATTTATCTAAACGGAATAACGGTAGATGGCAAACCTTTCAAATCAGCTGCTCTTATTATCGATAGACCATACTTAAAGCAAGGTGATATTAATGAAATTATAGAGGAAAGGCAGGAGTCACCATGAGGTATGCTTTTAGTAAACTATTTTGGGGATTTTTAATAGTTTTATTGGAATTGCACTTATTTGTTCTGGATGTCCTGCCAGACCCTGTTGGTTATTATCTGATCTATCTAGGAGTTAATCATTTAGTACGCGAGTTTCCAATTGGTGTTAAAGCTAAGAACCTAGCAATTGGATTAATTGTTCTATCCATTCCAACTGTTTTCATCCAACAAAATAGCGTTTTTTCTCAAGCCTTTCTTCTATCAGAATGGTCCATTTATGTAACGGTACTTTCGCTTTTGAAATTAATTCTCGTATTTTATATTTTTCAGTTAATGATAGAAATTTCTAATAGATATGGTAATCTGATTTTGATGAACAAGACAAAAAATATTCTGCGGAAATATCTTATTATTATGTTGCTCATTCATATTACACAGCCAGTTACGATGAATCTTTCCATGGATGAACAAATTACCTATTCCATCATAAGTGCTCTTATAGGTTTAATTATGGAAATTGTTTTATTAGGCTTATTTCGCAGATTTATGAAAATTTGGGGGGGAGATGAATCCGATCACGCATATAAATAGTGGTTTTTCACCAGATCAGAACAAGCAGGAATAACTGAGGACTTGTTACCTTTGATAGAAATAGCAAAAAATGTATCACCTAAACAAAGATTACAGTTAACTGTTAATCATTAAATAAAAGTCCCATGTTGAAAAAATTCGCTTTATGAAAAACAGTTTAATTTGTGATTTCCAGAATAAGTAGTAAAATTAAGGTGGTACATTTTATTATTCTGATCTATTTATGGTGAAGGAGGAATTTTCATGGCCAAAATCGGTTTGGTGGGTGGACTAGGGCCAGAATCGACTATTGATTATTATCAATCTATTATTAGTGGTTATCAGGAAAAACATAGGAGCAACAAAGTGCTTCCACATCTTGTCATCAACAGTATCGATATGTATCAGGTATTTGCTTTTATTGAAGAAAAAAATACGCAAGGACTAATTGATTATCTGACTAAAGCTGTTAATGAATTAGAAGCTGCTGGTGCAAACATAGCTGCGATCTCTGCAAACACACCACATATCGTGTTTGATCAAGTGAACCAACAAACACGTCTTCCTATGATTAGCATTGTGGAAGAAACGGTGAAGGTTGTTCGTCAACATAATCTAAATAGGGTTGGACTAATAGGTACCCGCTTTACGATGGAAAATGAATTTTTCATCAAACCATTTCAAGCAGCAGGTATACATGCGATCGTCCCCACTGCAACAGAACAAGCCCTAATTCATGAAAAAACAGTGGAAGAATTAGAAAACGGGATTGTAAATCAGGACACGAAAAAACTTTTCTTAGATATTATTAAACGGATGGAAGACGAGGACCACATAGAAGGTTTAATTTTAGGTTGCACGGAACACCCTATGTTACTTAAACCAGCAGATACCACTCTGCCGCTATTTAACACAACAGCCATCCACGTCACGGCACTTGTCAACCAACTAGATTAAGCCGTAGGGGGGGCAAGAATCATGTCCCTATTTTGTCCCTATACTGTATCTCCACTTGTGTGTCTTTTTTCCAAGAATACCAATAAATAATAGAATAGGACCGATTACAAAAAACAGGCGTTAAATGAAATAACCATCATCCAGCCGCAACCTGCACCTAGAGAAACAAGTTCTGCAATTATCCCGACAACCAGTGCTAGGAATGGTGACAAGACGATCAGTGTGATTCCCCTAATAATATACCTTGTCCTCTTTGGTTTTCCTTTTGCTTTTCGTTTAGCAAATATCAATCCAAGAACTACGATCAGTGCACATGCAATACTTACAACTCAACAAAGTCAAACGGCTTTGTAATACAGTCATCTCCGCATCTACAACCGGTAGTCACAGTTTTCTACTAATTAACCGTGCCATCAAATTGGCTACGCTTTTTTACAGCAAAAATGCAACGTTACTTTTGAATAAAAAATAATCTTAAAAAACTATTTATATTAATCTATTAATTCAAGCAGATCCTCCAACGGTTCATATCCCTGATCAAAAAAACATACTTCTTCACTTCTCCATCAACATTAGCGGTGATCAGTCCCATTAGTTGACCTGATTTTTTTCGGAAGGTCATCGGCAGCTCTCCAAAAAATTCAGAATCATATGATGACGCAATAAAGTCATCCCCATTTAAATGAATCATTCTGATGAAGTTCAGAATATTATTAATAATTTGTTTCTCACGCTCAAGATGCTTTAATTTACTTAACTTTTTCAGCTCGAGTTCTGAATATTTCATAGTATATTCCCCTTTTCACAGTCACTCTTGTGTCAATTGTTTCGATACTTATCCTCAATAATTCGATACCGTTCATGATTTATCTTATCCCATTCGGTCTTCTTATAGTTAATTCCCTTGAGCATCCTATTGATATGATCTGGATCATATTCTCTAAAGCCAAGCGATTCAGCCCAAGCCTTCATATCTTCATGCTCAGAATGATTCGGATCCCAATACACCTCCAAAAACTCATAAAAGCCATGAATCCCACCAACATCCTCAGGTGGTGCTGTCTCTGCTCCATCCAATAGTGTTGGAAACCCGAAATAATAATCATCTGCTACCTGTTCCAATGTAATCATAAAATGCCAGTTATCTCCAAAGTCATAGCGATAAATGATTTCCTTATACTTTTCGAGATAATTATCAATTTTTAATCCAGAAGGTTTACGAACCTCCATTTTCAATCTTTCCTGGTAGATTTTCTCAAACTTCAATATATCCGGAGACATCGTCTTTAACCGCTCTTCAAACATTGCCCTGTTTTTCTTGTAGTGCTGATGCTCCAGATATGCCTCTTCATTATCCGTCACGATTCTGTTCTCCTCAGGCAACTCGAATTCATAGAGATGGTATCCTTCGTATGGATAACCGCTCTTAAAATTGGTGACATTTTGGATGGTATCATGCAGTCTCTTATAGGTCGCTCCTGCCGGCATCACGACTCTTCTCCAAATAAGCGGATCAGAATCAATCATTTCAATATTAATAATGTACGACTTCATTGTTCAATAACCTCCCGTTAGATATTGATTGGGTAATATCATTAAAAAAGGACAAGATTCTTTTAAGTTCTTCACGATGTTTGCTTTCTATAAGATCGTTATTCATTAAAAAATACAATGTAGCTTTAATCAGTTGATTGTGAAGAATATCATAAGACCTCACTTCTTCTTAAATATGCAGTTTCCCTCTTTTATAAGAAAATGTCTCCATTATTTTCTTCAATAATATTTTACCACGAATAATCACGGATTCTTGCTTAGTTTCGATATATTCTTTATAAAAGCCCCCCCTTTTGATTAACGATTTTACTCTTATGATAAGCACTTTATATAAAAGATTTGCTATGTCTTTTTCGTCACTTCATAAACGGAAATAACATCTTTTTCATGCGGATGATCCCAAGCAGAGCCTCTTAAATGTCCCTTAGATCCATTCATAGGGACATCTCAGGCTTGTGCCTCAACTAATATGTCCATAAAACAATACAGGAATTCCACTTCTTCAACAAAGAACAATGAGAGAGCATTCTCTAAAAGGAAATGCCATTATCGACTCTCTTAAAACGTATCAGCATAATAGCACCATGCATTTTCAGACACAGAAAAATCCGAACGATTCATCAATCAGTTCGGATTTTTCCTCAAATCATATACTTATTCATTAAAATTGGGGCAAATTGTCTAAGTTATTGCTCGGATCACCATCTGCATCACTGCGCAAATGCTTTTCGCCATCCCGTCCTTTAAATGTATTGACATGTTCGATTTCACCGTTATCCGCCATTTGTTGCGCCTGTTTATAATCGACGACTTCTCCAGAGGATAATTTCATTTCCACAATATCCCCCCCATCTTCATTTTTTCGAACAGCCACAATTTGTTCTGCCATACTATTCGCCTCCCGTTAAAGTTAAAGATAACAACACATAAAATGGAGCGATTTCTAATTACAGAAATACTCTCTGCATTTTTATTATGCCGGATTTTTAAAATAATATGTCGACTTGCTATTGATTTTCGAAACAGCAAAGCGAAATAACCAAAGTTCTGCTGACAACAATCGCAATACGTCACTTTATTCTCATATGGCTTTTGCTTTTTTTAGAAAAACTCGCATTCATTTATCCTTTTGCGAATCGATTGTTTTTTAATATTTGGAACATCAAAACTTATTCTTGCAAAAAAATAGGCTTATTTCCTTCATATGTGTGATGAAAGACATTCTAACTCAGCTGATACTATTACATGCCTAGGGATTGGTAGCTCAACAGGTATGAAGTTAGGTGAATTTGGTTGTATTTCGCAAGTGAAAAGTAAACAACTGCGCAAATGAAATTAAGCCAGTTAAAATAAACTTTTTTCACAAACTTTTTATGGCGCACTTTTTTGATTAACGTGTGGTTCAATTTTTAATTAACAACTCAATTGTATAATGATATTACTTTTTCAATATCATTATAGACCTTGTGAGTAGGAATCACCGACAGAAAGAAGTGATATCAAAATGTTTACTTTGTTTTTGAATTTTAATTTACCTCATGAGAATGTGCGATAGCCGAGATTTCAATCAGTTGCTCTGGGAACGCCAAATAAGTCACACCGAGGAGGCTGCCTGCCGGTCGATGTTTTTCTAGATATTCTTTGAACAAAACAACGACCTGCTCAGAGTGTTCTTTCGGACTTGTTAGATAGATTTGCACATAGGATAGGTTGGATTTCGTGACACCTAACTCTTCCAGTACACGATCCAGGTTTTCAAGTGTTTGTCGGGTTTGGATTTCAATATCCTCCTTGCCAACAAACACACCATCTTTATTGTGGGAAAATTGACCTGAAACGTAAATAGTCCCGTTGACACTATAGCCTTGGGTAATACCGTGATCCCAAAGATTATGATTGTAGGTTTTAACTTTACTCATTTTTATAACCATTCCTTTCGCCTCGCTCAAGGCACAAAACAGTATGAAATATACTAATA
>NZ_BAVS01000046.1 GCF_000521485.1 Gracilibacillus boraciitolerans JCM 21714
TAAAAAAAATAATAGTCATCCCACATAAATGTTGCCTATGAATCTATGGACGAAAAAAGTAGAATAAAAGCAAGGGATAACCGGTTGTCCTTCTATCATAAGGAGGAAAAGTTCATGAATGAAAAAACACGGGAAGAAATTGCTTTATTTCGCTATGGAATGATTGCGCCTTTATTAAATGGGCAAGTAAAGCCAAAGGACTATTTGGAAGAAATGGAAGGGAAAATTCACAACGTTCCTTATTACGGAGAACGAAAAGTTGCAGCTAAGACCATGCAAGAATGGCATTTGCATTATCGAAGAAATGGATTCGATGCATTAAAACCAAAAAGAAGATCGGATAGAGGAGATGCCAGAAGCTATCACCAGATGATAAGGATCACATCCTAGAAATAAGAAAAGAATCTCTCCACATGCCTGTCAGCGTATTCTATGAACAACTGATCAAACGTGGAGAGATACAAAAAAATCAAGTCTCTTATGCCACTATAAACCGTTTACTAAAAAAATACAAGATGGCAGGTCGAAATATTTGTAGCTTCCATCCAGAAAAAGAGCGAAAAAGATTTGCGCATGATAAAGTGAATGTGTTATGGCAGGCAGATTTGTCGCATGGCCCATTTATACCTATTAATGGGAAAATGAAAAAAACTTTCCTTATCGCATTCATAGATGACTGTTCCAGACTTGTACCATTTGCGCAATTTTTCTCTTCTGAGAAATTTGATGGATTACGAGAAGTAACCAAAGAAGCATTGATACGTAGAGGAAAGCCAACCATCATTTATGCAGATAACGGCAAGATTTATCGTTCGGAAACGTTACAATATGCATGTGCTCAATTAGGGATTACATTAGCTCACACACAGCCATATGACCCTAAAAGCAAAGGGAAAATTGAAGGATCTTCAAAACCATACAAACGCGCTTTTACCCGTTACTTCAAAGTGATCCAGTTCACTCACTAGAAGAATTAAATGAACGCTTTTGGCGGTGGCTCGAGGAAGATTATCATCGCAGACAACATGCATCGCTTGATGGCAAAACACCTCATGAAGTGTTTCAATCACAATTAGATCGTATTCAATTTTTAGAGGACCTTTCCATCTTAGAAACGATTTTCTTAAGACGTGCAGAGAGAAAAGTAAAACAAGATGGGACAATCACGTTAGAAAAGCAATTATATGAAGTTCCCTCTGAATACATTGGTCAGAGGATCGAAGTTCGAATGGATCATCAGCATGTTTATATATTTGAAGATGGGAAAAAGGTAGCTAAAGCGGTTGCCGTTTCCATGCATGACAACGCCCATGTCAAACGTCGACTCTCCCCCCCATTCGCTCTCTCTGAAGAAAAGCAGCAGGAGGGCGAGAAGCATGTATAAAACGTATTATTCCTTGGCTAAGGAACCATTTTCCAAAGATGTAGATGCAACCCATGCGTTTCCATCGAAAAGCTATCAAGAGGCATTGAATGGGCTCGAATATTTACAAAAATCTAAAGGGATTGGTTTAGTCATTGGTGATCCTGGTGCTGGAAAGACATTTACTTTACGTTCATTTAAGCATTCTCTTAACCCTGCATTATATCATGTCGTTTATTTTCCATTATCCACCGGTGGTGTGATGGATTTTTACCGCGGGTTAGCCTATGGACTAGGGGAAGAACCCAAGTTTCGCAAAGTAGATTTGTTTCGACAAATTCAACAAGGGATTGAACGAATGGATCAGGAACGTAAAGTTACGCCCGTTTTTATTCTAGATGAAATGCATATGGCAAAGGATGCTTTTTTACAGGATTTAGCCATTCTTTTCAATTTTCAAATGGATTCATCGAATCCTTTTATTTTGGTCTTAGCTGGTCTACCTCATTTAAAAACACGACTAAATTTGAATCACCATCGCCCATTGGCTCAGCGAGTGATCATGAGGTATCAATTACAAGCACTAAATAAAGAAGATGTTTCTGACTATATCGATCACCAATTAAAGTTGGCGGGAGCTAAGATGCCTATTTTCACAGAGACCGCTTGGAAGCTATCGCTTTACGTTCACAAGGATGGCCACGTGTCATCAACACCTTAGCAACGCATTGCTTATTGTACGGAGCACAATTAAATAAGCAACAAATTGATGAAGATATTGTCCAAATGGCAGCTGAGGAAAATAGTTGGTGATGCGACGAGGCATTATGATATTCGATGTAAAGGACCAAAAATGGAAATTATGGTTTGGGCAACAGTCCTATGACACATTTGAAGGGATGTATTTTGAAATACGCATCTTTAATCACTATCATCGTACCAGTTTAGGAAAAGAGGAAGGATGGTTTGTGACGATGGAGGAAGACGTATCCTTTGATCTTCGTATTTTTGAAGTATATAAGATACGGATTATATCGACAGAATTACTCACATTATTTGATGATGTCCCCCCTTTCTAAGGGGGGGCATTTTTACTAGAAATTCAACTGAAACATTTTGCATAATTATTTTCAACACGGAAATAAAGTGACAATTAAAGCAATTTATTTCAGATTTAGTCCTGATTTATAATGAAAATGACTATCTGTAATAAAGTGATGATTTACAGTATATCAAAGAATTCTTTGATGAATTACGTGAAATGGATCGATTGTATGACCACAGTGCCAAGGAAGTGCAACGGATCATTGATCGATTAATCGAACGCAATTTATCTGACAGTAGTAACCTGGCAGAGGAATGGGCGGAAGTAGCGAAACAATCGGCATACATTCACTGGATCGATCAAATCGAAATAAAATATCCGGAGATTGCCATGATCGCTACAGGAAATTATCAGCATTTAACAGAGGAATTAAAAGAGTTATTACAAAAGAAACAAAGCCTGACGATTGATTTACTGCAAAATCAAATGCATCAAATGATTGCAGAAGTAAAAGCAGACAATCCGAAAGCGGTAAAAGATATGATCTATCAAACAGGGAAAAAGCGTCAGCTCTGGCCTGTTCGTCGTCTAGTAAACGAATTTGCTTTAAACGGATTACTGGATGTCATTCCTGTCTGGTTAGTATCACCTGAGATTGCTTCCGCTATTTTTCCATTAGAAGAAAAAATATTTGATTTGGTCATTTTTGATGAAGCATCACAATGTACCGTCGAAAACGGCATGCCATCAATTTATAGAGGTAACAAAGTGGTCGTAGCGGGAGATGAACAACAGCTTCCACCTTCTTCCCTTTTTAAAGGATCTGTCGATTCGGATGAAGAGGAGGAACAGGAAGAATTTGAAGAATCACAGAGCTTGCTCAATTTAGCAAAACGAATCTTGCCAAGCAGTTTGTTAGAATGGCATTACCGCTCGAAATCAGAAGAGTTGATCAATTTTTCCAACCACGCTTTTTATCACGGCCATATGCAGATTGCACCAAACGTCAATCACCTGCAAGATCCAGCAGCGATTCAATGGCACGAATCGAATGGACGCTGGATCAATCAGCAAAATTCCGTGGAAGCTGAAGACGTTGTAAAGCTGCTGAAGCAGAAATTAATCGAAGATGCATCGAAAACGATTGGCATCATTACCTTTAATGCCAAACAACAAGCAGCCATTGAAGATGCGATCGATCGCCATAGTGAAGAAGATGCAGAGTTTGCTGTGATCTATGACCAGGTCATGAGTCGTGACTTAGATGAACGAATTTTTGTAAAAAATATCGAAAATGTGCAAGGTGATGAACGACATATCATCATTTTCTCGATTGCCTATGCCAAAAATAAAGAAGGAAAAGTCTATAACCGTTTTGGCACACTTGGACAAGAAGGCGGCGAAAACCGTTTGAATGTAGCGGTAACACGTGCCAAACAAGAGATCCATTTAATCGCAAGCATTGAACCGCATGAACTGAATGTCACCAATGCCAAAAATATTGGTCCGAAGCTGTTAAAAGCATATATGGAATACGCACAAGCCGTTTCTGATTTGAAAAAGGACTCTATTGAAGCCACGTTGACGAATCTAAGCGGGGGGGAAGTTAATACACAAACACAAGAAGGCAGCCTGCAATTTGATTCGCCATTTGAAGAAGAGGTATACGAGAAACTAACGGAAATTGGTTACTCTGTTGATACACAAGTAGGTATGTCAGGATATCGAATTGATTTAGCCGTAGTCGATCCAAATGATCCGAGTAAATATGTGTTAGGTATTGAATGTGATGGAGCGATGTATCACAGTTCGCCAGCAGCAAGAGAACGGGATATTTACAGGCAGCGGTTTTTAGAGTCGAAAGGATGGAAAATTGAGAGGGTTTGGAGTCGGAATTGGTGGAAGGATCCGTTTGGGGAGATTGAGCGGATAGATCGGGTTGTTAAGGAATTGAATAGTTAAGCTTTTTGTACTACAGGTTCAAACTGGAGTATTTTGTAATTAAATTCACCATTTAAGGAGAAGGTATCATCGTAACATTACATAATGCTATTTTACAGTGTTTTCGATATTCTGGAAAATCCATGATGATTCAAGAAGTGGAAAGATGTAAGTACTATATTAGAAGATATGACGCATCCTAATCACGGTGGAAACGCCAGCTCCACCGTGCCACATGAATTTAGACGATGTGATGTATATGTAACTTCTGTTATTATTTTATTAAATATGTAGTGAGTGGTAAAAATACTGACAAAGTGATACATAATCACCGTCTCTACCTTTAATAAATACAAATAGTCCTCCATACGTGGACAATTGTCTTTTTTTAGGGGGGGCCCAATGTTTAATGTTTAGTAACAGGTGTACCAATGATGGTGCATCTTTTGCTTTTGTTTCCAAATAAAAAGGTATGAGTACGACAATTATCATACCCATATCTAACATTATAAACATTATTTAGCAAGAACTTTATTAATTTTTAATTGAGCCTCTGTAGTAATTTTCTCAATCTCTTCTTCTTTAGTTAGTGCTTTGTTTAGCGCATTAGAAATCACTTTTGATATTTCTGACCATTCTGGAGATGGTCCACGTGGTAATGCGTATTTCATATTTTCAGAAAATACTTTTTGTATAGAGTCGTTTGTCCAGGTTGAATCATTAGCAACGTCTTTCCGTGGTGGATAATTTCCAATCTCTTTAACAAACGATTCCATCACTTCAGTTTGCGCATAATATTTTATAAACTCTACAGATTCTTCGATGTTTTCTCCATTAATTACTGCTAAGTTTTCTCCTCCAAGCACAGTTGCATGTACTTTATCTTTAGGAATAAAGGCAACACCATATTCAAGTTCGGGTGCTAGGGATTTTAGTTCTGGAATTTGCCAAGATCCATTAATCATCATGGCTGTGTTACCTTCCATGAATTGTTTTAGTAAGTCAGCTTGAGTCCAATTGATAACTTCCTTACTCATAGAGCCATCTGAGATTAAATTACTTAAAAATTGAAAAGATTCAATAGCCTCTGTTGAGTCTAAATCTGTAGGTTTTCCTCCAGCAGAATATAGCCAAGCAAGATATTGAAAGACACCTTCTTCATTTTGAAGTGCAGAGATTCCAATTCCTTTTGTGTTTTCGTTCGTTAATTTCTTGGCTGCAATTCTTAATTCATCGCGTGTCTCTGGTATTGGAACATTTGCGTTTTCCAACATTTCCTTATTGTAAAAGAGGGCTATGCTATTGATAGCAAAAGGTAGTCCGTAGATTTTCTCATTATAAGTAACTGTATTCATAGGAACTTCAAAAAATTGATCAATTCCAGCAATAGTGTTTACTTGTTCTGTTATATCTGCAAATAAACCCATCTCACTAAACTCAGCGTGGTAAGGATTATCAATAATAACTAGGTTGGGCAGTTCACCAGATACCTGAGCGATTATTAATTGTTTTCTCATCTGGGAGAAAGGAATATATTCAGCTGTTATTTCTATCTTGCTGTTACTCTGATTAAAATCATTTATTAGTTTGATAACCTTATTAAACCTTTCAGGTCCTTCATAATAAAACCAAAGTTTTAATTTTGTTTTTTCTGTTGACGTCTTGTCGAAGGTTTGAGTATTCACTAAGTCCTCTTCTTCATTAAAAATCAAATTGGTAATAGACAACCAACTGACTAAAACCAACAAAACGAATAATAATATCCAAGAAATCAGTTTTTTCATAGTTTGCCTCCAATTGATATTTAATAAATACTTTTCCTACTCATAAATTCTCAAAAGTTTTAATTGCAGGATGAAAAGTAACGGAATCAGTAGTTAAATAGCTGGTATTAAAAAAAGGATGACTAAAGTGTTGCATTAAATAAAAACGCTTTCAGTTTTAAAGTAATTCATATTACTTTAGTCTACCATTCTTAGATATTTAGAATATAAAAGCGCTTCAAAGTTAAATAAAATGTAATTATACAATGACTAGTACACATCTTAATTACAAAAATTTAAGAAGGTGGTGAGAAAATAAAAAGTAATACACTTACACTTATTCTAATTCTACACAAAATTATTATAAAGTAAAGAAAACTTCAAAACATAACAGTTAAAGGTTCTACATTGTATTAACTAGTCATTTGTTTGTAAGCGATTCCTTAAAAAGAATGGAGGCAATTGGTCATGAAAAAAGTTTTATTAGGCATCTTTTCGTTAATAGCAATATTTCTGGTATTAAGTGCATGTTCTGGTGATAATGAAAACGCTTCTAGTGATGATAACCAGGATACTGATGTAACAGAAACAGATAATGGTGAAGTGAAGAACATCGAGCTTTGGTATTATTGGGAAAATCCGGGACATCAAAAGAGTTTAGGTGGAATGATTGATGAATATAATGAGTCTCAAGATGAGGTTGTTGTAGAAGCAACGTATATTCCATTCGCAGACTTTAAGAAGCAACTTTCCGTTGGTGCAGGTGCTTCTGAACTACCAGATATCGTAATCCATGATTCGCCGGATATGGCTTCCTATGCAAGTATGGGTATATATGCTGATGTCACAGAAGAAGTAAGTGAATGGGAATTTTACGATCAATACTTTGATGGTCCATTGGAGTCGGCTAAATTAGATGATAAATTGTATGGAGTTCCATTTGGATCTAATGCGTTAGGATTCTACTACAACAAGAAAATGTTAGAAGAAGCTGGCGTTGAAGTTCCAACAACTTGGGAAGAATTAGAAATGGCTGCTGAAGCTTTAACGACTGACAACGTATTTGGAGTTGCTTTTTCATCGGTTCAAAATGAAGAAGGAACATTTAATTTTATGCCTTGGATTTGGTCTGCCGGTGGCGATGCTTATGATATGAATTCAGAAGCTGGCGTTAAATCATTGAATTATGTAAGCGGATTAGTTGATCAAGGATTAATGCCGAAGGAAGTAATTAACTGGACACAAGGTGACGTATTAAATCAATTCATGTCTGGCAACGTTGCAATGATGGTAAACGGTCCTTGGCAAATCCCAACATTAGAAAGCAGCGATCTAGATTTTGAATGGGATGTTACTTTTATTCCAAAAGATAAGGAATTCGCATCTGTATTAGGTGGAGAAAACTTTGGCATTATTGATGGTGAAAATGTTGATGCATCATTAGATTTTGTTAAATTTATGGCAGAAAATACAGAAGAGTATATTAACGATTTTGGTTACATTGCTTCAAGAGCAGATATAGCAGCAACTCAATTTGATGGTGGAGATGTTAATCCAACATACAAAAAATTTGCTGAAATAATGGATGTTGCTAAACCAAGAGGTCCACATCCTCGTTGGCCAGAAATTTCAAACGCAATTTCTTTATCTTTCAATGAAGCAATTACTGGTATAAGTACACCTGAAGAAGCTGCAGAGAAAGCACAGACAGCAATTGATGATGTCTTAAGTGAGTAAAATGTAATGATAAGGGTAATGATCTTTCATTATCCTTATCAATTATGGAGGTAGGAAAGTGAATGGTTCACGTAAAAAATTTTTTCAACATGATAATATAGGATATTTGTTTGTGTTGCCTGCTTTGATCTTTATGGTTGCATTGATTGGATATCCAATAATAAGTAACTTCATTCTTAGCTTTCAAGATGTGACAGCAATGACGATGAATGCAGCTAACAAGGACTTTGTCGGATTTGATAACTACATCAAGTTACTAAATGACGAAGTATTAATAAAGTCAATATTTAATACTATATTGTTTACAGTTGCGTGTATTATTGTCCAGTTTGTCATCGGTTTTGCACTGGCTTTATTTTTTAATAAAAAATTCACCTTTGCTAAACCTATCCGTGGTTTAATGATGGTTTCCTGGATGGTTCCAATCACAATTACTGCATTGATGTATAAGTTCATGTTTTCAACCAATGTAGGGGGGGTTATAAATTATATGTTACAAAGTCTTCATATAATAGATGCTCCAATAGATTGGTTAACTTCACCAGTCTCAGCATTTGTTGCACTAGTTATAGCTAATATTTGGATAGGTATTCCTTTCAATATGATTTTATTATCTACAGGTTTAACAACATTACCTAAAGATGTATATGAGAGTTCATCTATAGATGGGGGGGCAAACAAAATTCAACAATTCTTCAAGATTACGTTGCCAATGTTACGTCCAACAATTGAAGCGGTTTTAATCCTTGGCTTAATTTATACATTTAAAGTATTTGATTTAGTTTATGTTATGACAAAAGGCGGTCCATCAAACTCAACGCAAGTACTATCTACTTATTCATACAAGTTATCTTTTGATTTATTTAAATTTAGTGAGGGTGCAACTGTAGCTAATATTCTTTTTATCATTCTGTTTGTTGTTAGCTTACTTTATATAACCGGTACTCGTAAGGGGGGATGCTTAAGATGGAAAACACAAAAATATTACACAATAAAAGCAAAACCAGCTCAAATAGAGTGAGAAAATTCAAATTATCACCTATGCAAAAAAACATTATTATGTGTTTTTTATCTGTTGGTATAGCTGCAATATTTTTATTTCCCTTGTATTGGATTGTCGTAACATCATTAAAGGCTGAACCAGAAGTGTTTCAAAATCCTCCTACATTTATACCAGAAACCTTAAATTTTAAATCATATACTGAACAATTAAGTGGAGATTTTAACATGTTTCAATCCTTTAAAAATAGTTTTGTAATTGCTACTAGTACTATGCTTCTCTGTGTTGTATTAGCGGTACCTGCTTCATATGGGATTGGACGATATAGATTTAAAGGAAGATCCTTATTCTTATTGATATTTTTGTTAACACAAATGTTGCCTGCATCTGTTATCTTAACTCCTCTATTTATAATATTTAATAATTTAGGATTATTAAATACACAAATTGCTGTTATTTTAGCGGATGCCACGATCGGTATTCCTTTCTCTATTTTAGTATTGATGAATTTCTTTGCTTCAATTCCAAAAGAGTTAGAAGATTCTGCACGGATAGACGGATGTAATCGATTTACGGCATTCTTAAGAGTATTTTTACCAATTGCATATCCAGGGGGTTATTGTTTGTGCAATATTCTCTTTCTTATATGCTTGGGGAGACTTAGTATTCGGTATGACATTTATTCAAGATCAAACAGCAAGGCCAATTACTGCTGGTATATTCAATTTTATGGGTCAATATGGTACATCATGGAGCTATTTAACTGCATTTGCAACAGTCACCATTCTGCCGGTACTGGTTATTTTTATAACTATGCAAAAGTATATAATTAGTGGATTAACCAATGGTGCTGTAAAAGGATAAAAAAGGAATCAAAAAACGATAGAAAAAATTTTTGGGGGAGATAATTATGATAGTTAAAAAAGAAAATGCACTTGTATGGAAATTTGGAAACGAAACACTGATGATAGAACCTTGGTTAGAAAATAGTTTTCGTGTAAGAAGCACAAAGTATCCTCATTTTAATAATGAAAATAATGCGTTAGAAAATATAGTTTCTTCCTCTCCAGATGAGATATCTATTTCTGAAGATGGAACAGGAGAAATAAAAAATGGAAAAATCAAAGCAACTGTTGATATTCGAGGGAAAGTTACCTTTACTAATCAAAAAGGAGAAATTCTATTAGAGGAGTACCAGCGCGTTCGAAATGATGCCTTTGAAGAAGGCATTGTAGCTGAAAAGCTTGAATTATTTAATAGTGCTTTAAATATAAAATCTAGAGAATTCAAACCAATTATAGGTGGAGACTACGCTTTAACAGTGAGATTTGAAGCTAATAAAATTGAAAAAATATTCGGGATGGGTCAATATCAACAAGACTTTCTTGATTTAAAAAATTGTCGTCTTGAATTGGCACATAGAAACTCACAAGCGAGTGTTCCATTTGCATTATCTAACAAAGGATATGGATTCTTGTGGAATAATCCTGCAATTGGAGAAGTTACATTTGGCAAGAACCTTACTGAATGGAAATCTTATTCAACAAAAGAAATAGATTATTGGATTACAGCAGGTGACAACCCAGCTGAGATTGAAGAAAAGTATGCGGATGCTACTGGTAAAGTGCCTATGATGCCGGAATATGGAATGGGTTTTTGGCAAAGTAAGTTACGATATCAGACACAAGAAGAATTATTAGAAGCAGCAAGAGAATACAAAAGAAGAGGATTACCAATCGATGTTATCGTTTGTGACTACTATCATTGGCCACTTGCGGTGATTATAAATTTGATCCTGATTATTGGCCAGATCCAAAAAAGATGGTAGAAGAATTAGAAGAAATGGGAATTAAACTAATGATTTCGATTTGGCCGACGATAGATCAAAATAGTGACAATTACCCTAAAATGCTTGAACGTGGATTACTCGTACAAACAGAACGAGGAGTTCCAATAACAATGGACTTCTTGGGCAACAATGGATTTATGGACCCTACTAATCCAGACACAAGAGAATATATTTGGAATATTATAAAACAAAATTATTATGATAATGGGGGTGCAAATCTATTGGCTAGATGAGGCTGAACCAGAATACACAGTTTATGATTTTGATAACTATCGTTACTATGAAGGAAGCAATTTACAAGTCGGAAATAAGTTTCCAGTTATGTATTCGAAACTATTCTATGATGGTCTAAAAGAAGAAGGGCATACAGATATTGTAAACCTTGTTAGATGTGCTTGGGCTGGATCACAAAAATATGGAGCATTGGTGTGGTCTGGTGATATTGATTCGAGTTTCGAATCATTAAGAAACCAAGTTGCAATTGGCTTGAACATGGCAATTGCGGGGATTCCATGGTGGACCACAGATATTGGTGGATTTCATGGAGGATTAAATACTGATGAGTCATTCCGGGAATGCTTAATTCGTTGGTTCCAATTTGGGGTCTTCTCGCCTGTGTTTAGAATGCATGGGGGGGATCGAGAACCGCATACCTTACCTCTTGCTAAAGAAGGTGGAGGAAGAATGCCTTCAGGTGCTGGAACGGAGGTTTGGGAATATGGGGGGAAGAAGCATATGAGATTCTATCAAAATACATGGTTTTAAGAGAAAATCTTCGTCCTTACATTCGTAAATTAATGGAAAACGCGCATTTAAAAGGATCGCCAATTATTCGTCCGATGTTTTACAATTTTCCTCAAGATAAAGCTGCTTGGGAAGTTGAAGATTCATATATGTTTGGAGATGACTTATTGATTTCTCCAATATTATATGAAGGACAAACAGAAAAAAGAATTTATCTTCCAACTTCAACTAAATGGGTAGATGTATATAGCGGTGAAATCTATGAAGGTGGACAAGAGATTGTTATAACGCTATCTATTAAGAAAATTCCAGTATTTGTTAAAGAAGAAAAAAGGGGGGTGAATTTTTACCGATATTTACAAACATCTAACGTAGAGAGGCTCACACACTGGCATTAGATAACTCATCTCCATGTAGGTATCAATACTATACGGAGGTGAGTTTTTTGAAAAATTATTATCTTAATTAACCGACAAACTAAGAATCATAAATAGTTTTAGATCTCTATGGTATGGCTGATTATAAGAGGGCGAAAAGGTAGCTAAATCTAAAGTAACATTATATTAGTCTACCATTCTTAATAATTTTTAATATAAAACCGTTTACATTAATTATAAAATAAATTTGTACTTATATTTTTAAGAAGGGAGGTATTTAACAAAATGTTGAAAAAAATTAAATGCACAGGAGTGATAAATTTGTACAGAAAGAAATCGAATAAGTTTTTTTCTATTTTTATGATTGTGGTTTTATTATTATCTATGGTTCCAAATAGCATAGTGTTTGCTGAAGCAACACGGAATGCAACTCCTCCAACGGTAGCGCCGAATGATGCTACACTTATTGAAGGCGAAACTGCTACAAGAACAGATGCATGGACTGGAACAGACAGACCGTATTCAGGTACTGGATTTGCTATACTTGATGGGTCTAGGGATAGCTCAAAGATCTCTTATAACATCAATGTTGATTCAGAAGGTGAATATAGTTTTGCATTCAATTATTCTGCTGGTCCTGTAGATGGATGGCCTACAGAACGTTCAATTATTCTAAATGTAAATGGACAAGAGGAGACGCTCTTATTTACTGGAACAAATTCATGGGACGAGTGGGAATACCTTATCAAAAATGTGAATCTTAACACAGGAGATAATACAATATCTCTGACAACAGATGGTTCTACAAATGGAGCTAACATTGATTATTTATATTATTGGAAAGTTGAAAATGAAGAAATAGTTCAATCCATACAATTTAAAAATAGTACGATTAACATCACAAAAGGAGACAATTTTCAATCTATTGTTCAAGCAATATATGATGATAATTCTATCAAAGATTTAAATTTAGAAAAAGTTTCATTTAGTTCAGCTGAGGAGAATATTGCAACAGTTAGTGAAACTGGAAAAATTACTGCAGTTGATGTGGGAAGTACAGAGATTACAGCAGCATATGAAAACTTCAGTGCAACAACAACTGTGGTAGTAGAGGAAACAGGAGTTCCTGCAAATGCAAGAGTTATTCAAGGGGGGGAGTCTGGGACTATTACACATGGCCCTGCAACAGACCAAAATGGATATACTGGTAGTGGGTTTGCGGTAATAAATCACGAACTTGTACCTTCGTCAGCAAGTTACGACATAGAGGTTGGGTCTTCCGGAGAATTCAATATCAATTTACGCTATGCAGCTGGATTTGTAAGCGGTTCATCTGATGATCGAACTGTAGGGCTTTTTGTGAATGGAAGTAAGGTTCGAGATATTGTCTTTGAAGGAACCACACAATGGAATAATTGGCAATTGAATAGACAAGTAGTTTCTCTTAATGAAGGAAAAAACACTGTGATGTTAAAAGTAGAAGCTGCTGGGAATGGAATTGTTTTGGACAAACTAACACTATGGAAAAATGTTAGTGAGCCAGAAGTTTATTCTTATCAATTTGATCAAGAAGAATATCAAGTAAAAGAATCTGCTACGGACCAAGTAACGATGCAGGCAATCAGCACCGACGAAACTATTGAAGATGTAACCGAGGCTCTATATTTAACACCGATGATGAATCCATTGTTAACATAAGTGATTCGGGTTTAATTACGGGAGTGAGCCTGGAGAAACTGTTGTTACAGCAGAGTACAACGGGATTTCTGCAAGTGCAAAAGTTACTGTTGAGAAAGGACTATCTTTATCAGTTGACTTTAATGATACATTAAAACCATATAATCCTAGTATGTTTGGCTATATTTTAACACCAAACTATGATGTTCCTGACAGTAGAATGTCTTTGCTAGGACCTATCATTAATAGAGATACTATTCCAGCTCAAAATTTTCAAGCTGTAGGTGATGGAAATCCAGCTCAATATGCATTTGAAGAGAGTGTTCTTGAACGCAGTTATGAAGCATATACACGAGCTACTGAAAATGGATTAAAATGGTATTTTTTACTAGGTCACCATCCATCATGGACTGCTCCTAACGATAATCCTTGGGGGGGTGGAGCTCCTACAAATCAAGAACGATTTAATCAATATATACAAGATGTACTGCAGTTCTATAAGGATAAAGGTGCCAAAATTGACTTTGCTAATTTAACTAATGAACACTGGACAGGTGAAGAGGAAACTTATAAGGGTCTATGGGAAGCATTAAGAGACGTGTACCCTGAAGATATTCCAACTCTCGGGCCTGGTGGTATTTCTTTTTCCCAGTATGAAGGAGAGAAATTTTGGTTGCCTTATGCGAGTGACAATGATATTACTATTGAAGGTCCAACATGGCATGATTTCTGGTTATCACAAGGATTCGCCAATTATTCAACATTACAAAATTGGGCAGATAAAGTGGAATCATGGCAAGAACAATACCCAGAAACAAATGGTGAGTATGTTGTATGGGAAGAAAATAACTCCGCTACAACGGATGCACATAACTGGGTAAGATCAATGGCTAATGTTGTAAAATCTGATATTACGCACAATATAAAAGGTGTAATTCAAAACCGTAACTGGAATGGGATGAGTGATTTATTACAAACTAATAAAACACTTAATTTCCAACAGAACCCTGCTTATAGAACATCTATGTGGTGGACATATTATATGTTTGGTCAGATGTCAGGAGATGTTGTAAATACTACGACAGAGAATGGTGGAGATGCATTTACTGCAGTCGCAACCAAAGATAATAATCAATCCAAAATCATTGTTGTCAATGAGAATGTAGATGGAACCATCAAAGTAAACTTAGAAAATCAACCTTACAGTGGTGAAAATATTACAGTTGATTTATATAAGATATTGCCTACGGATGATGAAGGGGGGGTTCAATACCCAACATGGCCTCCATCGGATGATGGTTTTTCTGAAGGTGACGATTCTGGAAACGGTGACTCAGAAGATGATGTGACCTTCGTTAATGACTACGTGCATAAAGAAAGTGAAAACAATGGATTAAAATATCAGTATAGTATTGATCTAGATTCTACTGATGATATTAGTTTTGATATTGAAAACGCTGGTGCTAATGATGTCTGGATGGTTGTCGTTAAAAGAACTGCTTCTGAACCAAGTTTCTTCCATCCAATTACACCAGATGATGGAGAGGTAACGCCATCTAAACCAGAGCTTACATGGTCTGAAGCTCAAGGTGCAACTAGTTATACTGTGACTGTATCAGAAAACAAAGATTTATCTGATCCAGTTATTCAAAAAGCGAGCATTACTGATACAAGTTACACTGCCGAGACTGAACTAACGAATGGCAAGAGGTACTATTGGAGTGTTACAGCAGTAAATGAATACGGAAGTAAATCAGTATCATATGATACAAAGTATTCGTTTGTTGTTGGCGATAGCATTGATGTTCCAGGACAATTCGGACCTTATTTGCCTTCACTTAACTTTTCGAATGAATCAGTGACACCTAGATTTATGTGGTCTAGAGCATACCATGCAAAGTCATATAGATTAGTTGTTTCTGAGAATAATGATCTATCTAATCCAGTCATAGATCAATCAGGCATAAATAATTATCTAAGTACTCCACAGTTTGGTCCAGACACTTCTGGTTATTATGATGTAACAGAAGCATTAGACTATGAAACAACATATTATTGGACAGTTTATGCATCTAATGATAGTGGAGAAAGACCTATGAATGGATCTATTCGTAGCTTTAGTACAAAGGCAGAAGGGAATGCACCTACCGCATTTAACCTTTTAGCTCCATCTATAGACTCATCAGATGTGTCAACTAGAGCAGTTCTAACTTGGGAAAAACCAAAAAATGCATTTTTCTATAAACTAGAAGTATCAGAGAACGCTGATATGTCTAATCCAGTAGTGGTCAGAGATCGCATGATCTATAATAAATACACATTTGGTGCTAATGTGCTTAAGCCAGATACCACTTATTATTGGAAAGTTACAGCGTATAACTATGATCTCGAATTCTCAACTGAAGCAACTAACAATGTAATATCGTTCACTACCGAATCTGTAGTTAGTTCACCATTGTTGTATGCGGAACATGCTACTGCTGACAAAGCTAAGTTGTGGTTTAGAGAGTCAAGTGGTGCAACATCTTACAAAATAAAATATGGTACGGCTCCTGGAAAATACACTCAAACGATAACAGATGTAACAGGAAGTCCATATACAGTTGAAGGACTGCCAAATGGTGATTACTACTTTGCTGTCGTAGCAGTTAACCACCATGGAGATAGCTCCATCTGGAATGAGAGGGAACTGTCAATTTCAGGATCTACTGTTACTATCGACAAAACAGGATTAAATACAAAAATTACTGAAGTAATGGATTTACTTGAAGGAATAACAATTGGTCTGGAACCAGGCCAGTATCCAGAAACAGCTGTTGATGAATTTGAATCAGCAATTGATGAAGCTCAATTGGTTTCTGACGATGAAGCTACAACTCAAGTGGCTGTTGATGATGCTTTACAAGCCTTAGAAGAGGCATTAACACTTTTTGAAGATTCTATAATTATAGAAGAAGATAACGAATTAATAATAGGTCAATCAGCAAAAGAAGTAGCAGCAGGGAAGACATATGTTGTTAATGGGAAGAGTGCAAAAGTAATAATGCCAGTTGATTTACCAGCAGGTACAAAGTTGAAAGTAGAATCAAAGGATGTAGAGGAGACGAATCACGAAGGCTTAACACCAGCTGGTGAACAACTAACCTTTACGTTCGAATATCCAGAAGGGTCCACAGAACCAACTGAAAGTTTCACATTAGTATTAGGTTATGACACAGTTGCTGATACAAGTAATGTAGCAATCTATTACTATAATGAAGCAGAGGATAAGTGGGAATACCGTGGTGGTGAAGTAGATGAAGAAAATCAAGTCATTACTTTAGATGTACCACACTTCTCCACATATGGAGTTTTTGCTACAACTGCAGACACACCAAATAAT
>NZ_BAVS01000045.1 GCF_000521485.1 Gracilibacillus boraciitolerans JCM 21714
AAAAATAAAGCCTATGTAACGGATATACATAGGCTTTTCATAGATTATGATACATAGAACCATTTGTTGCGGAGTACAGTAAGCACGGCATTTGTTCGGTCTGGTACTTCTAGTTTTCGAAGGATCGAACTGATATGGTTTTTTACCGTTTTATCTGTGATATATAATTGGTTACTGATCCGTTGATTGCTATAGCCCTGGGTTAATAGCTCCATCACTTCCCACTCACGTCTGGTAAACACACCGACTGGCCGCTTTTGCTGACGATTGTGTAATTGTCGGTATTCTCCTAATAGCATTGGGGGCCAGTTCTTCATGTATATACTGCTTTCCTAACAGTATTTTTTTTATTGCCTTAATGAGTGCTTCTTTTTCCATTCCATTATAGAAGTAGCCTTGAAGGTCCAATTTAAATAAATTTGTTAACTCAGGGTGAGTGCTATCTTCCGTCCATATAATAACGTGTTTATTATTATCGATATAGTGTTTAATTAGAGAGTTGATATCGGCAGCTGTGTCAATATCTACTATCAATAGATCAATCAGATCGTCTTGAAGTTTATCTTGTTGCTTTGGATCGACTGTTATTACATCATAGTCGTTAAACTCATTTGACAGAACGCTGAGTAATACTTCCCGGTAAATAGAAGCTTCCTTCATTATCGCTATGCGCATGGTTTATTCCTCCTTGTAGTGTGTGGTGTATGAAGAGGCTTTATCGTATCCATTAGATTTATTTCGTAATACCTAAAAATACGAAAAGGCTAGTTCTGAGTGGTTACAGAATAGCCTAAAACATTACACGTGTATTTTTAGGTAGCTAGGCTGTCATAGGTATATGCACCGTTAGACCTTGGCTTTGCGTCCCACCTTTTCAAGTGATTTGCCTTTTTCTTAGTATTTATTTTCTAGTTTTATGATACCGTTTCCTGGATATGATTTCAATAAAAAAACTAGGAATTTAGATAAAATGAATCGTTTGGTAGTATATATGAAGAGTTTTGAGTTGTTTATGGGGGGGTTATTGTATTGGTTTTTTTTGTTGGTTTTTGTTGAAATACCGATTTATATGTAGATTTCTTTATGTTGGGTTCGAGACGGTATTATTTATTTGGAAAGTTGTAATAAGAGATTATGCCTGATAATGCTAAAATAATGACAATAAATATAAGCTGAACTACCATTAAAGATCATCCTTTTTGTTATAATATGTGATCTAAGAGGTAGATTCTAGTAGATATAAAGTCATTATATACGATATAGCGAACAATTGTCCAGCTAGAATCTTCATTTTTTTATGATTTACTGGATTATTTTCTGATGGGACATGGGGGGGTCAGGCTCTGCGTCCCATTTTTCGAAAATTGGTTTGCTGGATTTTAGATGTGAGTGGAATGTGAGATTTTACTTTCTGATGAGATGTCGTGTGTGTGTGGTGATGTGGTGTGGCTTCACTGGATTCATAGAGTGGGACGCAGCCGGCAGCGCCTGTCCCCCCCGTGTCCCACTGTTTACTTGAGCAAATCTTTTACCAATGATTTATTTTTTTCTTTAAAAAGTTCGTTATGGGAGGAGACCATGGCGTATTCGGTGGCTGCCGGGTCCAGGTATTTTTTGGCGCTATTGACGGCGTTGGCTGCGTCATGAAATGTGCCCAGGATGAGGTGGATTTTGCCATCATATTTTAGTTTGTCCCCTGCTGCGTAGAGTCCAGGCACAGATGATGCGGCTGAGCTGTCTCCTGCGATGTAAAAGTTGTCGATTAATTCCACTGGTAAATCGCTGTTTTCCAGTAAGGATGAATCGCGGTCAAATCCGTGGTTAATCAGAACTTCATCTACTGTCAGATAGGATGTTTCACCGGTTTCGCAGTGTGTGAGCTCTACCTGGTCGATCTGATCTTTTTGTTGCTGGGCGCTTAGTTTAGTAATGGTGGTTTGGAAAAAGCATGTCACGGAGCTGTTTAATAGCTGCGTGATTTGCGATTCATGACCGGTTAGACTTTCTCCTCGATAGCTGAGGTAGACCTTTTTGGCGATGGCTTCCAATTCGTTGGCGATATCAATTGCCGCATCGCGTCCGCCTGAGATGATCACGACTTTATCCTTGAATCGTTTAAACGATTGGATCGTGTAATGGAGATTGGTTAGCTCAAATCGATCCGCTCCATCAATTTCGAGTTTTTGGGGCTGAAGAATGCCGCTGCCTGTTGCGACGATCACGGTTCTCGAATAATGCGCTTCACCTGAACTTCCTCTTAATACGAATATTCCGTCTTGCCGCTTTTCGATCGCTTCTACCTTTTCATTCAGGACAACGGTTGGGTGGAAGGTTAAGCCTTGTTCCACGAGCTGGTCTATTAATTGTGCGCCGGTGACCGGTAACAAGCCGCCAACGTCCCAGATCATTTTTTCGGGATAGACGTGAATTTTTCCACCGAGCTGTGGCTGAAATTCGATAATTTTTGTTTTCATTTCTCGTAACCCGCTATAAAAGGTGGAATATAACCCTGCTGGTCCTCCACCGATAATCGTGACATCAAAACAATCCAAGATCATTCATCCCCCCCTTGTTAATGAAAATTTAGCTTTATACATATTATAAATGAAATTGATTATCAATATCAATATTTTTATTAAAAAAGGTGTTAAGCAGGGATATCACACGTCTACTTTTTTAACTTTAATCGTGTGCACGCTATGTTACACCTTTTATGACTAGCGTTAACTAGTGAAAAAATGGTATAATAAAGGTTGGGAAAGTAACTTAAAGGAGAGTTTTTTGATGCGCAAATTAACTTTAAATTCTGTGGAGTTTCGCCGAATTATTCATAACTTATATATTGAGGAATTGGATATACCGGTAAATAGACAGAAGAAATTGCTTGACTTTATTAATTCCGGTAAACCAATCACATCGAGGGCATTAAAGGAATTGTTTCACAATGGATAAATACAAATCAGGCAGCGGAACGATTAACTTTTTACAAAGCAGAATTAAACTTGCTCCTTACTTTTCGCGAGGGAAATGGTCGGACGATCCGTATCTTTATCCACAACTACGCATTATCTCAAGGCTTTCAGTGGCATTTCGAACAAATCAATCGCGAGCATTACATGAAAGCAATGATCCAATCCGTCACAAATCTCCAAGCCCTCACACAACTTTTTATGGAAACGATTGTAGAGGAGCCACTTGGACAGGTGTAGTGTTCCCTTCTTACTATACCGACGATTACTATTACTGTCCTAAAAGATACCCAGAAAACGCTAATGGAATTCCGAGACCATAACAGACCAGATTGTAAAGGATCAGATCTTTTTTCCTTTGTTGCACGTGCATTTGAATGCCTTCTAATTTAAACGTGGAGAAGGTGGTGAACGAACCCATGAATCCGACTCCTAGCAGTAAATAGTAGGTTTCTTTTATTTGAGCGCCTAGTAGGAAGCCTAATAAGAAGGATCCGACTATATTGACGAACAGCGTAGCAATTGGAATATTATAAAATTTCCTTTTATTGAATAACTGGCTAATGGCAAATCGGGCCATCGCACCAAAAAAGCCGCCAATTCCTACCATCAAAACGGAAATAAAAGTCATCCTTCCGTCACCTCTTTTCTAACTTTAAAGCCTAATCTGCTCATCCACAGGCCGCCAAAGATGCTAAGCGCGATGTATAAAATCCCAAGAAAATAATAATGATTTTGAAATAAGTCCATCGTTTCGACACTTAAAGTGGAGAAAGTGGTAAAGGATCCAACAAAACCAGTTCCAATAGCGGTTTTATAAAGTGGATGTATCCTCCATTTTGTAAATACTACGGTAGTCAGGTAAGCCAGGAGGAAACTGCCTGCCAAATTAACCGCTAACGTATCAATTGGGAAAGTGATGTGCTCATTGAACATGGCGATGCCGATTAGATATCTTAAAATCGCACCAAAAAACCAGCAACGCCCACTACTACATATACCATTTCCTTTTCCCCCCCTCCTTCTTTCATTATTGTAACGAAAAAAAGGGAAAAAACAACCATTGGGAAATGGGGGGGACAGGTTTTGTGTACCATTTATGGTGTATATTGCGATTGATGAATAACGATTTTTGTGAATTGGAGTGGGGGGGTATTGTTTGCAGGTGATGTGCTTCACTGGAAATGTGCTGCTGTTCACGGGAAAAATGGTGCGCTTCACGGGAAATATCACTTTTTCCAGTGAAGCAGGGGTTTTTCCGTGAAGCGAGCACTTCCTCTTATTTATCCAATCCTAGACTGGAACGCGGAGCCTGTCCCCCCCTTGTCCCAGCGTAGACGGCGCCGAGCATGTTGGCGTTTTGCTGGTGGGTGCAGGCGGCGATGGCTGGTGTGATTTTGGCTAAAGGAATCGTAGCGAGAAGCTGGTCTAATTTTTCGCGGATGCGATCGATTAAATCTGCTCTCGCGCTGATTCCACCGCCGATTACGATTATTTCTGGATCATAGATGTATTGCAGGTTATAGATGCCTACTGCTAAGATGTGATAGAATTCATCGACTGCCTGCTGACAGATTGGATCTCCATTGTCGGCAAGGGTGAAGATTTCTTCGCCGGTTAGCTCCTGTTGTTTGCGTGCGGCAACTTTTCTTACCAGTGCTCGAGTCGAGGCTTGCCGACTCCAGATATCATCTTCGCTTGTTGGATTGGAGGTTAACAGCATATAGCCAAATTCTCCGCCATGCAAGTGGGCTCCTTTGTGGATTTTCCCATCTTTAATGATGCTCCGCCGATCGATGTGCCGATTACCATCACGAGCACGTCTTTTTTTCCTTGAGCTGCTCCCTGCCAGACTTCTGCATAGCCGGCACAATTGGCGTCATTTTCGATGTGAACTGGGAGTCCGGTGCTTGCTTCGATCAGTTCTTTAATATTCGGTCCATGCAGATAGTGGACCGCACTTGATCCGTAAATAATGCCTGACTCGGAAACGCCACCAGGACTGCTGATCGCAATTCCCGCCAGATCGCGCTGCTGCTGACTGGCGCAAAAATCGCTTATAAATCCGATCAGTTCGTCCAGTGTTTTTGGTGTGGCTATTTTGCTTGCACCCTCGATCGTGCCTTGGTCAGAGATAATACTATATTTTACAAAAGTCCCACCGATATCAATAGCGAAATAGTGTGTCATTGGATCTCCGCCTTTTTATTTATAGATTTCGTCATTTGGTGCGGAAAAGGTGCGGCTCTTGATAACGTCACGATACCAGTATGCCGATTTCTTTAATGTACGATTACGATTGTCCTCGAGATTGATTTCGACAAGGCCATAACGATTTTTAAAAGCATTCATTGGTGAGACATTATCGGAGAATGCCCAGAGCATGTAGCCCTTACAATTTGCACCTGCTTCGATGGCTTCGACCAATGCTTTCAAATGCTCACTGATAAATTCGATGCGATAGTCATCCTGTATCACGCCTTCTTCGTTTTTAAAGCGTGCTTCATTTTCGACACCCATACCATTTTCGGCGATAAACCATTCAATATTGCCGTACTCTTCTTTGAGGCGCATTGCCATATCGAACATGATTTGCGGATAGATTTCCCAGCCACGATGAGGTTCATCTTTTTGCCAGGCATATCAAATTTTTCATAATAATAGGCAGGATGAAAAGGTGCCTCTGGATTCCAGGCAATGTCGCGCGCTTTGACCCGATTTGGAAAATATAAGTTGATCCCAACATAATCGACGGTATTCTCGCGTATTATTGCTAATTCTTCCTCCGTATGATCAAACGTAATATCGTGCTTGTCCATCAGTTCGAATAATTCCTTTGGATACTCTCCTTTAATAGCTGGATCAAGGAAGATGCGATTGAAAAACAAATCATACATCCGTGCTGCTTCCTGATCATGGGATGCTGATGATCTTGGATAGGTTACCTCAGGGTTGAGAATCGTGCCAATTTTGGCATCTTCACGTAACGGCATTGACTTAAACAGCTCGATTACTTTTGCAGTTGCTAAGCCTTTATGATAATTCCACTGCATCCATGTTTTGGTGTTTTGCTCGAATGGCCAGCGAATCGCGTCAAGGTATACGCGTGTCTGGACGACAACTGGTTCGTTAAAGGTAAACCAGTGCTTCACACGGTCGCCATAGCGTTCGAAAACTTTTTCGGCGTATTTGACAAACAGGTCAACCACATGTCTTGAGCCCCCCCAGCCACCGTGTTGCTCCAATAATGCTGCTGGCAGTTCATAGTGCTCCAGACAAATCATTGGCTCGACATCATTGGCGATTAACTCGTCAATCACATGTCCAATATAGGCTGCATAGGTTTCATCGACGACTGCATTTTCATAATCGGTTAAAAAACGTGCCCAGTTGATCGATGTCCGAAAATGGGTCAAGCCGATTTCCTTCATGTGTTGGATATCCTCCTGATAGCGATTATAGAAATCGGTGGCAACCGCTGGACCGTAGCCATTATGCCAGACGGTCTTAAATTCCTTGTACCACTTATCCAGGAATGAATCCTGTCCTTCCTTCTTGTCTGTCCAGCCTTCTGATTGCCAAGCAGAAAGGGCGGCACCTAACATAAAATCCTTTGGTAATTTCATCTCGATTGTTTCATTCATTTGAATTCCTCCTTCGTTTTATCCTTTAACTGCTCCTGCTACCATTCCTTGCATTATCCGATCCTGCATGATTAAGAATAAGACGACAACTGGAATGACAGAGATTGCCATCGCTGCTAATGTTAAACTATAATCGGTCGAATAGCCCGTAGAAAACACCGATAATGTTAAAGGAATGGTTCGTAATGCCGAGTCATTAATAAATACTAATGCAAAGGCAAATTCATTCCAAAAACGTAAAAATCCGATAATACCCACCGTGGACAAGGCTGGTAAAGAGAGTGGGAACATAATCTTCCAGAAGATGCCCCAGTATCCACAGCCATCGATGAACGCTGCTTCCTCCATCTCTTTCGAAAAGGAGCCCATAAATGCTGCCAGTAAGAAGACCGCAATTGGCAGCTCGAATGAGAAATACGGGAGAATTAATGCCAAATAGGTATCCAAAATTTTGACCTCATTCATCATCGTAAATAATGGAACAAGGGTACTGTGAACAGGAATCAGTAATCCAAATAATAGTAAAGCATAGATCGCATTTCGAAATTTAAATTGAAAGCGTGAGATCGCATAGGCAACCAATGCCCCCCCTAGTACAAGCAATAAAGCCAGCGATACAATCGTCACAATAAACGAGTTAATCATCGCTTTGCCCATACCCGAAACTTCCCATGCTCTCACGAAGTTATCCCATTTCAATGATTCTGGTAAGGCAAAAGGAGCTGCATAAATTTCATTATTAGATTTAAAAGCACTGATAAACAGCCAAATCAACGGGTATAACGTTAATAGGGCATACACGCCAAGGAATATATTAAGAATTCCGCGTTTAATATTTTTACCTGCTTTTATTTTTTTGGTGTTATCGATAGGTAATGCTTCTGTTTGCGCCATAGTTATCCCTCCTTTTTAGGCTGTTTTTCGTTTCATTAATAATTGACTGATTACAATAAAGAGAAGACTGATAATTAAAATCATTGCGGACAAGGCACTTCCATATCCGAAGCGATAGACTTCAAAGGTACTATTATACATATAGGAAGCCATAATTTCCGTAGCATTCGCCGGTCCCCCCCCACCTGTCATCACAATCACTAAGTCAAATGTTTTTAAACTCCCTGAAATACAAAGGACAATCGCCACTTTGATCGTATTCCAGATTAGTGGTAGCTTGATATAAAATAAGGCCTGAAAGAAATTGGCTCCATCTAGCTGTAATGCATCGTCAAGTTCTGATGATATATTTTGTAAGGATGCGATAAAGATGACGAGATACAATCCTATGAAATTCCAAATAATCGGTATCGCTACAAAATACATCGCAATATCAGGATCAGAAAGCCATTGCATTTTTAATGACTCTAATCCCAGAAAATCTAACAGTGCGTTTAATATTCCCATTTGTGGATTGTATACATATCCCCCCCAAATCATCCCGATAACAACGATGATAAGACCATTGGCATAAACACAGATGTGCGGACAAACTTTTGAAACCAGGTCGTTCTCGTCAATAATAGTGCTAATACCAGAGCGATCGGTACTTGAAAAAAGACAGAAGCTCCGACAATAATTAAGTTGTTTTTTAGCGATAACCAGAATATCGAGTCCTGTAACACTTCGATATAATTAGCCATACCAATAAAGGTGGCATCCCCGATTCCCTTCCAATTGAAAAAGCCGTAATAGATCGACCAGATAATCGGAACAATCACAAACAAGGAATAGACCAGCATGGTTGGTATTAGTGCTGCACAAAGAAATCGCCGCTTACGCAAAGCTGTATCCATGATTCATCCCCCTATCAATAAGTATTGCAGCCTGCTGATTACAGGCTGCAACATCTTTGTTATTCCTGCATTCCTTTTTCTTGTCCTTGTTGTAATTTCTCTGCTACTACTTTTGGATCTTCACCCATCAACAGTTCCTGCAGACCATTGTTAATCGCATCTGTTCCGGCACTTGTTAACACACCGTCATATACCGGTGACATCTCGACTGTATCTAATAATTCATTCAC
This sequence comes from Gracilibacillus boraciitolerans JCM 21714, assembly GCF_000521485.1. Lineage (GTDB taxonomy): Bacteria > Bacillota > Bacilli > Bacillales > Amphibacillaceae > Gracilibacillus > Gracilibacillus boraciitolerans. The sequence goes on from NZ_BAVS01000045.1 coordinate 8,634, forward strand.
TTTGATAAATAGTGAGGTTACTTTTTCTTCATCTGGTTGGACACGATAGCTTACTAATTGACTGCTGTTGACAGTAGCTTGTTGTGCTTCAGGTCCAGCAAGTTTGTACATAAGCTCTTGGGCTGCCTCTTTCTGTTCACCTTCAATACCTTTGGCAATCCCAAATCCTACGGCAACAACACCTGAGATCGCATTTGGTTTTCCTTCTCCACCTTCAATTTCGGGCAGTACGGTCACTTCCAGGTTTTCCAATACTTCTTCTGATGCACTGTTTGCTAATTCCGTTAATGCCCAGCCACCATCGATCAACATTGCTGCTTCTTCTCTGGCAAACATTTGCTCCGCCTGAGTATGATCGATACTGTTAAATCCTTCCTGGAAGGCATTTACTTCCGCTAAATGCTGGAAGTGCTCTAATGCTGTGACAAATACATCATCGGTAAATTTAGCATCTCCTTCTAAAGAAGCTGCTTCAAGGAACCACTCAGAACCTGTTACACGATCTGCCAGTGAACTAAGAACACTGGATTGAGCTGGCCAGCCTGCTTTGTTACCTAGTGCGATTGGCGTAATATCATTTTGATTAAAGGTATCAATCGCTGCTAGTAATTGGTCCCAAGTCTGTGGTACTTCCACGCCATTATCTTCAAAAAGTTTGCTGTTATAATATAGGAATGAAGTAGGGCTTAGACCGGTTGGTACCGAATAAATATTGCCATCAACGGTGAAACCATCAAACGAACCAGGCAGGAATTCGTCTTTCCATTCCGGCTTACTGTCCAGAAATTCATTAATCGGTTGTAATAATCCTCCGTTTTGGAATTCCTCTGTCATGGTGCCTGGCCACATTACAAATACATCTGGCATTTCATCAGCGGCTGCGACTGTTTTCAGTCTTGTTTGATAACCATCTCTCGGAATCGCTTGAATATCCAATTTTACATTTGGATTCTCTTCTTCGAAATCTTTCATTAAATCTCTCATTGTTTGGGAACGAGTATCTTCACCGGAGAAGTGATGCCAAAGGGTTAACGATACCTCTTCTTCTCCCCCCCCATCAGAGCCTTGACTTTCCTCATCGTTTCCACATGCTGCTAGTAGCACAACAACGAATAATACAGATAATTGAATTAATAATTTCTTCAACTTATAATACCCTCCTTTTTTTTAACTGTTTTTAGTATAGATCTTGGAAAGCGATTTCAAAAGAGGAGTAATTTCAGATAGAAGGTAGAATAATTTCAGTTTACCTTCTATCTTTTTTGAAATTTAGACGGGGGGGTCAGTCCTGTAGCTGCTTTAAAAATCTGACTGAAGTATTTGACATCTTCATAGCCGACTTGCCTTGCCACATCACTGATGCGCATGTCGGAGCTGTTTCGCAGTAATTCCTGTGCGCGCTTGATCCGCTGCTGCTTGACATATTCGACATAGGTCATCCCGATCTCCTTTTTGAACATTTCACTGAAATAATTCTGGTTCCACTGCACATGCTCGGCAACCTCCTGCAAGCTGATCACCCGGTGCAGGTTATGCTGGATATAGCTGAGCGCACGCTCTATTTTACTTGATGCTGTGAAGATTACTTTTTCCCGGTAAAGGTTCATCAGATAATAGAGTCGTCGATAGATTTCTTCTTCTAGCAAAGCAAGATCCGCTAGCTTTAAGAGACTGACATTACTACTCTTCTGATTACTGACCCCCCCTTGCCACCACCTCAGTCCAATCAAAATAATAGAGTTAGCATATTCGAGCAATGACTCCGGATTTGCCTGGGGGGGATGGGCGCGTTCGCTGCTGATCGCCTGCCTGATCCAGTCATGTAAGGTGATCGGATTGCCATTATTCAGTAAGGCGACAATTTCGGTTTCCTGATAGGTTGTACAGATCGAATGGCCCCCCCGGTGCGATTTTTTACTTTTTCAGGTGTAATTACGGTCTCGTTGGGTAAAATCGTATAAAACGGAAAAATCGCCTCCGCTTCGTGAAAAGAGTGATGAATCTTGTCGATTGCAGTGACTGGTGAACCAATCGAGACGGTGACGGTACATTTGAGAAAGTCTTCTATTTGCTCGATGGCACGAATAAAGGAAGGCTCAGCTTCCGTTGCAAACACATTAGGCAACAGCAAAATAATTTGCTTATCATCGATCAGTGTCTCGCAATAGACGAGTTCCTTTAGCATGTTGTGAATCGAAAAAAGTAACAGCTCCTGATCTGCTGTTTCCACTCCCCAGCCATCAGCTGTCAAAATCGCCACACGATACGATGTTTCATCAAGGCGGATCGTTGGAAAAATCGTCGGGATCACTGCTGAATTAACCTGGGATAGATCTCCTTCCAGGATCAGTTTTTTAAACAATTGATCGCGAAATGCCTGATTTTTAATGGTTGTATCTGATTTTAGCGAACGCTTTTGTAGGACAGCTTGTTTGGCTGATAGTACTGCCTTTTGGATTTCCATTGGTTCACTTGTTTTCAACAGGTAGTCGCGTACCCCCTTTTTTCATTGCCTGCTGGGCGTAATGAAAATCGTCATAACCGGATAAAATCAGGATCTCGATCTCCTGGTCGTGCTGTTTCGCTAAATCTGCCAGCTCAAGGCCATTTCTGCCTGTCATCCGAATATCGGTTAACAGAATATCCGGTTTTTGTTTACGGATCGTTTCGAATGCTTCTTCCGCAGACGCAGCGGCTGGCAGTACATCAATATCGAGTTCCTTCCAATTGATAACTTTGCTGATGCCTTCACGAATATGGACTTCATCGTCGACAATTAATAGTTTAATCATGGCGTTTCTCCTTCTATGATTGGTATCGTGAATGTGACCTTTGTTCCATTGTTGATGGTGCTCGAGACTTGCAATCCTGCTTCCGGACCATAATGGAGCATCAACCGCTGATGGACATTTCGTAAGCCATAATGTCCGAATTCCAGCTGATACTGATCCATCGGTAACTGGATGATTCGTTTTAATTCGACTAAATTCGCCGATTCGATTCCCACACCATTATCTTCGATGGTAAACGTCATGTGCTGATCCAGTTCGATTGTACACAGACGATAATCATACCGGGGGTCTTTTTTTTCTTTAAACCCATGCTGGATCGCGTTCTCGATTAACGGTTGCAGCACGAGCTTGAGCATTTGCCTGTCGAGGATTTGCTCCTCGATCACAAACTGAATCTCAAATTGGCCTGGCACACGGCTTGCCTGTATCTTGGTATAATGCTTGGCATGTTCCACTTCCTGCTGCACCTCGCAAAATTCCATTCCTTTATTGAGGCTAAAGCGCAACAGATTGCTAAGGGAACCGACCATCGATGCAATATCATCCTGCTTCTCCAATAACGCCTTCCATTTAATTGAGGATAGCGTGTTATAGAGAAAATGCGGATTAATTTGCGCTTGCAATGCCCGCAGATCGAGTTGTTTTTTCCATGCTTCCTTCATTTTCACCTGTTCTTTTAAGATGGCAATTCGGTCACTCAGCGAGTTATAACTATGAATAAACAGACCAACCTCGTCGACTGATTTTCTTGGATAGGTCGGAATTGGGATATCCGGCTCTGCTTCCCGGAGATGCTGTGTGACTTTCTGTAATGGCTTTGTCACCCACTGGACAAAGAAAATAATTAATGCACTAATACACAAGAGAGCCCCACTTGCCGCTGCAATCGTTAAAAAAAGGACATAGCGGTTTTCCGACATGTATTGATCATATGGAACTAAACTAATCAGCTTCCAATTTAACTGCGGGATTGTGAAGTACATTACCGTTTCCCTTGTTAATCCTTCCCCTCTCTCGGTAAAGCCAGACTGTTGCGTGAGGGCGGGGGGGATATTTGGATAAACACTCGTGAGCGTTCGATTGAGCCAGTCGCGATTTTTAGCTGACAATATCTGTTGCTGTTCGTTTAAAAGCAAGACATTCTCGACATTGGAAATATTGTTATCTAACAAAATCGAGCTCAGCTCTGACTCCGGAATACTGACGGTTATCATCCCAATCGAGTCGAATTGGCCAATGCTTCTGACTGGATGCATATAGGTCACTACATTTTTATTGCCATAGGAAGCGGTCTGCATGTTGTGGACCTGTGTCCATCCTTTATATTCTTGAAACGGAATCGGATTAAATTGATTGCGATTCGGTAGTGGTGGATAGTTGGCGTCAATCATCGGATTTAATGACAATGTTTCACTATCGGACCGATTCGGAATAATCGAAATATCAAATATATAAGATTTCGGCATCGCAAGATCAATTAACAGGCTGATCACCTCCGCCTGTTGGGAAACAGACGGATTACTCGTGGTAAGATAGGACTGAATTTCGTCCTGTCCAATCAAAAAAATGACAGTATTTTCGATATCCTGAGTAATAAATTCAATATTCGTGCTGATTTGTTTCATCCCATTCATCCCAGCATCCTTCGTCTTATCCTCTGAAATATCCGACGCCATCAGGTAGAGAACAAAACCGAATGTTAATAACGGAATTAAAATCGCAACAATCAACAGCACCGAAAGCTTATATTTTAAGGTCGAACGGAATTGTTTAAGCATCCTCGATATCCTTTCCTTTGTATTTATACTTTATCACTATACGTGTAGCCGTTTGCACTCGTCAATCTAAATTTTTTATTTTGTGCTGAAAGATGTAGTGTGTGTTAGGTCTCTGTATTATCATGGATAATAATTGGAATGATGCCCACTTTTTCTATAATGAATATTATGGAAATGTATGAAGGAGGCAGCCCATGCTCAAAAAGTATAAAATCATAACCATTTTAATTCTCTTCACCTTAATATTAGGAGGTTGTAATTGGATGAGTGAGGTATCACCAAGTAATCAAAATGATAATGGAGAAAAAGACACGAATTCGAATGATGTATACGTTCCTGTTCAAGAGTACACCGGGGGGGAGGAATATACTTTAGCTAATGGAAAAGAAACAGGCCGAATCGCTAATGAGAAACGTGAAGAAGTGGAAAAGGCAATCCAATCATTTTTTAAAGAGGATTATAAAACAGATGTAAAAGTGCATAACATTGTTGGTAATGTGGATGGTGCGACCGTTTTTGTAGAGTCGATTGGAGAACCGCATTTTTATACATATGCGATTATACCAATTGATAGGAAGCAAGAAATCATCATGACTGACAGTATTTGGACGCAAGAAATGGTAGTCGAAGATGCTATTATTACTGGATTATATGGTTTAGCTTACAAGAGTGAATTCAATAAATTAGATAAAATATTAGAAGAAATATCGATCCAATTTAATTTAACCGGTAAAACAATTGAAGCAATTAAAAATAGTGGTGGTGCTGGATTCAGTACCAACTTTTACTTTGTCCAAGTAGCAGATAACGATCCATTCAAAAGCATTATTGATAAATACCTTCAGAATCCAAATATAAAACCAGAGCAATGGAATACCATATTTAGCAATTCAAACATAAAGCCAGAAGCTTTGCTTATCTCTATAAAAATGTATATGTCGAATAATGATGAACCAAATAAAAAGGCATTCGAAAAGTTAGTTAGTGTAGTTGAAAAATCTGATGATATACCTAGTGGAGCATATAGTATTATTTTAAATAATAATGAAGTAAATAAAACCAATGGAATTAGCGAGAGTAATAACTCATTAGAACAATCATATCCGCAAGATATTATTAAAGATTAGGAGGTTAGATATGGTACAGCTAAACAATAATTCGAAGTTTCATAATTTAAATGATAGAGATTTAGTAGAACTTGCAGGTTATCAAGCATATATCATCAATGAAAACACTCGTATAATTACTGTTAATGATTCTAAATACAGGGTTCTAAATACCAAAAAAGATAGGTACACGGGATTAGATGCACACACCGTAGTAAATTTAAAAACTAAAGAATTCACTGTAGTCTTCGTCGGCACTAACGTAGAACAAATAGAAGACATCAAAACAGACATCTTTTTAGTAAGCGATGTAGATGTCCCACAATTAGAAGCAGCTAAAGAATATTATGAAAAGATGGATGAAAAATACGGCATCGATTCTGTCACAGGTAATTCTCTGGGTGGAGCTCTCGCAAATAGAATTGGTGTAGATAACCCCCCCATGTTCGAACGGTTACTTATAACCCCCCCGCTCTTCTACCAAAACATCAAGTAGACACAGACAAGGATTATCCCAACATCACGAATTACTTTGGGGGGGAATATGATATTTTAACGGGTTTCCTGATTAGTTTAGGTTTAGATGACCGGATTCCAGGTGCCAAGCATGAAATACATAACGGCATACCATCTGGTGCAGGACCCTTCGGTACTATAGGCAGTAACCATACAGGCTATTTGCGAAACGGTGGCGATCAATTTTACGCCGTTCGACCGGAAGGCGGTCCTGGATCAGGCAAAATTTTTATCGATGCAGATGAACACATTGTTACAAGCATTTGGTCGGGGGCAACCGCTTTATGGGGGCGAAAATCGCCAAATTGATATCACACCAGAAACATTAGGAGTGTTAGCCAACGGTTTAGAGAATGCCGTTATCGACCGTATATCCAAAGTAAGACAATATCTGGGTAATGCTATGGAAATTATTGATGCGGAAAGAGCAAAGAGGAAGGCTAGAATTAATAAAATGCAAGAAGCCTTCGATGATATCGTAGTTGAAGAAATAGGAGATTCCCTATTTGAGGATATTACATGGATGGGCAACATCATCCAAGCGGAATTGCGCTCGTTAAACTCCATACTCGACCAAATCGAACAAAAAGGACAATTTCTAAATTATCTCTTAAATTCAAAGCCAGCTGAACTAATTGAATTTATAACCAATCAAAATGTCGATGTTTCTTCATTAGTTGCAGAAGCTAGAGACAATTACACAACATAGAGAATAGTATAGATGAGTTAACCGAAAATTTCAGATATATCATAACAGAGACTATACCAAAATTATTACATGCAGGTTTTCAAGCTGGTGCTGAACAATGGTATGATACGGTAGTAGAGGAAATAAAAGCTCATTTTGAAATAGTCGAAAGAAATAACGAAAAGCTCCATCAACAAATACATTTATTCAAAAGGCAAGTACAAGAAACGGCAAAGCAGTTCACAGACACGGATTTCTCGATTGCCAGAGCGATTACCAACAAACAAGAAATCACCTCCAACGCAACTCTAGCCACTTTATCCGAAAAAATCACCTTAGAACATTCACCCTATTTAAAAAGAACCATGTACATAAAAGAGTTACAACTAGATATCTCCTATACTTTTTTAAAAGGAATAGTGAATCAATTACTTGCACCTATTGTCCATATATTGTACCACTTGACATTGCAAGTAGAAAATATATTAGAAAGCCTTTCTTATACCTTGAAGATAAGTCCGCAGCTATTCTTTAACAGTTCATTGCCAGCAAAATTATTCAGTACCTTTACAAACTATGATGAGAAAATTCAAGCTGCTGTAAATGATGCGATGGCACCGATAAATACGCTGGCTTCCAGGATAGAAGGTATCCGAGATGGATTGCAACGTTTACAGTACAGAATACCAATGATCTTGGACCGGTTTCGTCCGTATATTGAACATGCTCTTTTTGACAATGCTCGTTATACAGAAGTTTATTTATATAACCATGCAGCTCTTGCGCTATTAAAGGAAACAGATATACTTTTTACTGATATAAATCATCAACTGGCAAATGAACAGGCGAAGGCTATAGATGAAATCCTTTTAAATGGCAAAGCAATTGATGAAAATAATTTGTTATTGAGGGAACAAGTCGAGCTAGGAACTTTATATTAGTTCAGTCTTGGATAGTATTCGAAAATGGAAATGACTAATAGCCAAAAAACTTTTACTCAGAATCTGTTGATGCTCCTAGAAAATGAGGATAGAGCCTGTCCCCCCCGTATCTCTCTTGTGTTAAGTCATTCAAGAAATATCCCAACTGCAGTTCAAATAAAGAGGACGGAGTTTTGGTGCTGTTTCACGGGAAAAGTGTAATGCTGTTCACTGGATAAGTGTTGTTCTTCACTAGATAAGTATTGTGCTTCACGGGAAATGTGCCGTTGTTCACTGGATAAGTTGCTCGCTTCACTGGAAATATCACTTTATCCAGTGAAGGAGAGGTTTTATCCCGTGAAGCGAGCAGGATTTCCCGTGAAGAAGGGGGGGACATTTCCCGTCAACAGAGGTGTAATTCCCGTGAACAATCACATAGAAAAAAGCATAAACCAAAAGATTCATGCTTCTCCTTTCTGACATGGGTACAGGTTTCATGTCGCACTTATTTCAAATATTGCTTTATTTCTTCTAAGGTTTTATGTTCATATACATTTTCGATAATTTTTTCTAGGGTTGAAATATGTTGTTGCTTTAATTGTTGAACTATATCGTTAGGAACCGGCGCTATATATTTTTCAATTAATCGAACGGAAGTTTTTACTAAAGCGTTAGTTGCACCTTCTCTTTTACCTTCCTTTATTCCTTCTTCCTTACCTTTTTGTTCCAAGCGTTCTGCCAAGGTCATCACGATATCGCTCCCTTCCGGAAATGTTTTTTCTACATGGTCTATTATATCATGGATATCGGTTTCGGTAAGTGTATTTGCAGCGTAAAGTAAATAGCGCATCCATGTTTCAAAAAAGGTAATAGCAGTCTGTTGGTCTTCCAAATCATTTAAATAATATAGCGCTCGAAGGATAGATCCCAGCATAGCCTCATGGTCTTTTGTAAATACATCGCGAAACATCAGTTGAATGATTTTTAACATCGCATTCATTTTCTGATCTTCTTCTTTATATTGTGTCAAGTCATGTAAGAAATATTCAAAATTTGGTATATATTTGTGTACTTCTGGTGGAAGCTGATCATATCCCGTGATCCATTCTCCTAAAGATGTTCGAAGGTTCCACTTATGTTCCCCCCCATGATAAACGACAAGAGGAATAATAATTGGTAGTTTGTCGGCTTTTTCTTTCACTGCTTTCGTT
>NZ_BAVS01000044.1 GCF_000521485.1 Gracilibacillus boraciitolerans JCM 21714
CTTTCTGCTGATCTTCTATTCACTGATACAATCGGTAAATGAAACGGCTCATAGATTTTCATAAGCAAATCTTCAGACCAATTACTTTCTGTTCCGATAATAATACGTTCAGCATGTAAAGTATCATGAACAGCAGAACCTTGCGCCAAGAATTCAGGGTTTGATGCTACTTCTACTTTCACATTATTAACTAAAAAGTCTTGAATAAATTGCTCAACTTTATCATTTGTTCCAACTGGAACTGTTGATTTAACAACTACTAGACAATCTTTTTCTACCGATTCAGCAATCTGTCTAGCAACAGTTGCAATATATGATAAATTTGCAGAACCATCTGGTTGTTCCGGAGTACCTACACCGATAAAAATTGCATCTGCATCCTTATAGGCTGATTCATAATCAGTTGTATAATCAATTCTTCCATCTGCATAATTCTTTTGCATTAATTCTTCTAATCCTGACTCATAGATTGGGGATATGCCTTGTTTCATTCTATTTACTTTATTTTCATCTATATCAACACACATTACCTGATGACCCATTTCGGCAAAACAAACCCCCCCTGCAACTAGACCTACATACCCTGTTCCTGCTACTGCTATTTTATACATTATTACGCCTTCCTTTACTAATAGATTTCATATAACGCAGAACACTCCATCAAATATTCAATAAAGATATACGCTGCTTTTCAAAATTTCCTACTACTATAACAATATGGTTTTAACTAGCAAAATGGATTACTGGCAAAAATTATCAAAACTAACTTTAACCATTGTAGTTTATCATTGTGTTTTTGTAGGATACTTTATCATCCGAATCTTTGCTGAAAGACTATTAATTAATCATTCAAGTGTATTCATAACTCATAATTTTTAATTGATTTAAAAGCTACTATTTTCGCCTTCTTTTATAAAACGACTAATTTGTTTTTCGCAATAAAATGCTGAGTATACTAATGATAAAAGCAAGGTAATTACCGTAGCAATTGCCGGTCCTTTTAGTCCAAATAGTTTAATAAAAATAATACTCAATCCCACATTCACTATTGCAATAAGAATATTTATTATTTGCTGAATTTGATGCTTTCCATTTGTATTATAATAAAGCATATAGAAGACAGTGATATACCGAATCATACTACCTAACATGAGCAGATTAAATATTTGTACAGTATCTACATACTTAGCTCCATATAGGGTAGTAATAATTGGCTTTGATAAGGCAATTACAAGTAAGTGTGCTACTATACTTGCAATAAAAATAAATAGCCTCTCTTTATAAAAGAATTGGCTGACCTTTTTATAATTATTTCCTGCAAAGTATCCCGATAAGCTTGAAGCATAATAGCTGGAAATTACAAAAGAAAAGCTTGCTATAGCGTTAAACAATTGGTAAGCAGCGTTATAAATACCAACTTCCTTATTCGTCATAAAGTACTTAACTACTGCCGTATCTCCAAAATTAAGCAAATATACTCCTGCAAACCCAAATAATTGCCAAAGTGAGAAGTTCAATACTTCTTTAAACCATGACCTATCAAACTCAAACCCATTTATATCTTTTCTATTGATCCCTAAGCTATAAAAAATAACCGATGCATGACTGACAATGTATATAATAATGAGTGTAGTAACATCAAACGGCAATAGGATGATAAGACCAATATAAATTACTTTGGCTGTAATTGAGAGCATACTTGATGTAATCTGTTTTTTTATAGCTAAGAAATACTGGTTCAAGTAATTTTCAATTACGCTGACATAAAGCCATATCAAGAGTAGAAACCATATATTTAAACCTATATAATTATCTATTTGATGCCTGAATAGTATAATCCCTATCGTTATAATAATTAAGCTAAAAAAGATAATTATGTTTCTAGCCCAAAAGGTTTTATTGATACTTCCATACTTTTCTTTTTCACGACTACCATAGTAAAGTATAGATGAAGAACTCCAACTAAATCCGAAAGTTGTTATAAGATTTACAACTAACAGGGCGACTGAAAAGATACCGAAATCTTCAACACTTAGTTTCCTAACAATAAAAATATTCGATGCTAGACCTAATACCATCGAAGCTACACGAAGTAGGGAAAATGAAAAGAATCTCCTTCTTGAAGCCAAGAAATTTATCACTTTATTCATTATGAATTACCGCCCTGCGTAAAAAGTTTGTTACTTACCTTGAATTACTTATTCACAATCCCTAATAATAACCTTTTCTTCTCTCACATGATTCATATTTTAAGTTTTTTTATCAATTAATGTTTCTATAATTCATTTAGCAACCATTTCCGTCCAAGATTACTCTTCTCGCAATTATGGGGCAGAGGGACAGGTCTTTCATTCCAATTGGTGTCATGTTATAGGGACAATAGACCATTCCCCCCCTTGTCCTTAATTTGTATTACTATCAGAGTTATAGACTGGTAGTTGTAACCAGCTTCCCATTACTTCTTCAAATTCCAGAGGCCTAATTTTCCCCCCCATCCCACTTTGATGGAAAAAAGTAATTTCACCAAATATTATTCTTTCTTTAATGTAATAAAAGTCAACTCTGGCATGAGGGAAATTTGAAGAGAGTTTTCGACTTAAACTTATCATTTCATCTAATTTATTAGGTTTATTAACTTTAATTTTCATTTCTTTGGGATAAGAAATTTCCGCATTCATGAGGTCCCATTTCAAGTCATATAGATTTCTTCTTGTTTTGTTCTTATTAGTTATACTAAAATCCACAGTTATAAATTTTGGTTCACCGTTAAAACAAAAGAAACGGTAGTCTCGAAGTTCATTACCGTCATCCTGCTCAATGTATTTTTCACAAATAATTCTTGGTTTTATGTCCTTATATACCCACTCACGATTTTGCCAATAATAATTTTTCCTAAACCATCTTCTCATTTTTTTGAACTCTTCGTGCCAATTCATCTCATTCTTGTTTTTACAAACTATATTAAACCCTGAACCGTGCGTACCTTTTAACACAAACGATTCAGGCAACTTATCTATATCAATTTCCTCCACGGAGTCATAAACCCCATAGAGTTCATTTAAATATTCCTCTCCAATCACTTCTTTTACAAACTTTCTCACTTCATATTTATCTGCGCATTGAGTAGCTAGCCTATCATGCCAATTAAATTTCAGCCATTGTAATTTATCGTTATAATTAATTGGATTCTTCAAATCCAAATCTCTGCCTAATTTAAATCTAAATCTTTTTCTGATAAGTTTTTCATCAGAGACTAAGTACATAAAATAAAACTTTTTCCAATTGTCATAAAGAGTAACAATTTTATCATTTTTTTTCATAATACTCCGAATTGACATATATCTGCACCACCTCGTGTTTTATTTTTTTCATAGAAGAAACAGATTCACATCATGAAAATTCTAAACTAAGTAAAGAGGATTCTAGTCTTTATAATCATTCATTTAAAAGATATTGCAATCTCATTCTAAAGCTTAAAATTCTTATAAGGAATTGAATCGCTAATAAAATGCCTTTAAGATAGTTCTAATTTTGTTTTGTACATTTACCTAAAGTTATCTATAAGTTCTTTAATTGTAATTAACATTAAACCTTTCTCCCAATTCATTATTAAATGTACTTGGTGAGAAGTTAATACAACCACTTTTTGGATAAAAGGTAATTTCTCCAAACACTAATTTTTCTTTAACTTCATAAAAATCAATTCTAGCAAATGGAAAAGGCTTTGAAAGCTTTTCAGCCACATCTAACATATCATCAAAACTTTTTGGCTTTTCTATATTATTTTTGCTATTCTCATAAGTCATTTTAACCCCCAACTTATTCCAGCCTTTATCATAAAGTGTCTGCTTGTGCTCACCAAAGCGATCCTCATCTACAACTATAAATTCTACATAACCGTTTATACAAAATAATTTATAATCCATTGGCACGGTTCCTTTATCAGTCAAAAACTTCTCAACAATTATCCTAGGTTTTATATCTTTATACGGCCACTCACCATTGAAATAATAGTGGTTTTTTTTCATATACTTCTTCAAGTTTTCCTTTTCTTTATTCCAGTCAATCTCTGATTTATCCTTGCAAATTAAGTTCTGCCCACTCCCATGAGTAACCTTCATGACGAATTCTTTTGGTAATGAACCGAAATCAATCTCTTCCACAGAATCATAGACTCCATATAACTCGTTTAATACATGGTCACCAATTTTTTCAGAAATATATTTTCTAACTTCGTATTTGTCAGCACACTGTGTCATGAGCGGATCGCGATGGTAGAGTTTTAAAAATTGCAACTTTTCATTAAAACTCTTTGGATTTTTTAAATTTGGAAACTCTCCCATTCTACTTTTATAGTAATACCTTATAAATTGTTTCTGAGGTATTATCCTAAAAACCATTTTATAAAAAAATAAAACCACTGTGAGTGCTTGATTTCATTTAAAATTCCTAGCATTAGAATACCTCTTTCCTATAAAGTTCATAATAAAAAAGTGCTCATACTCTTTAATAATTTTTCCCACATCAAAAGTTTTTTTCACTTGATTTATATTTTCTCCATTAATACTTTCAAACCATTCTTCATCCCAAGTTAGTTCTGGCTTAATCCTGTCATTTAACCCAGCAATATCCATTATTTCTCTTGTTCCTCCTGGATGATTTGTAACAATAGGGGGGGCACCCACAGCATATTGCTTCTAACAGAACATTAGGTAGACCCTCGTACCTTGAATGAAGAATAAACAAATCTGCATGATGCATCCAGATATAAGGATTTTGTTTCCGACCAACAAACTCTATCAAGTCATTAACGCTTAATTTAGATGCATAGGAAATAAGTTCATTTTTCAATGGTCCTTCCCCCCCAAGAACCCAAACTTTTACTGCAAGTCCCTTTTTCTTAGCAATAACCAGTGATTCAATAAGTTGTTCATACCACTTTTGATTACTTAACCTCCCTATAGAAACTACATTACGGGTAAATTGATCTTTTGGAAAAGGGGAGGTTGTATTTTTAGCCATTTTACTTATAAAATTTACGTCAACAGGGTTATAGATTTGGACTAGTTTCTCCTCTTTATATCCAAATGTATTTACAAAGTCCCCCCCTTTCATATAGTGAGATTGACATAAGATCTTATCTGCCCTTTTATAGATACTTTTATAAACTAATTTTAGTAACCATCGATTTCTGGTATATTTAAGTGACTCACTAGGTGTATTCATTTCACGAAAGACAATCTTGGTTTTTTTAGGGATAAGGGGCTTAATTAAGCCTATCAATATGGACATACCTCGTATAGATGAAAAAATAATATCTGGTTGTATTTTACGTATCTCTTTTATTAATGAAGGTGCCGCATATCGCACTTTAGATATTGGTAAAACTGTAACCTTTATGTCTTTAGGTAAATTTTGGAGATAATCACCTTGTTCCTGTACTAAAATCAGATGTACCGTAAATTTACTCTTATCTATATGACGAATAATTGTTGATACAACACGCTCAGCACCTCCGCCACCAAGTTTAGGCATAATAAATGCTATTTTTCTCAAAATTTATCCTCCTGTCCAACAGCGAATCATTTTATAAAAAGTGTTATTTCAACTCGAAGTATTAGGAGCATTGAACACTTTAATATCATTAACAATTGAGTCTTATTATCTAGCTACCTTTTTTTATTCCATTCAGTTCTACCATTATTGCTTATCTTCTTCGCGGGTACCCCCCCAGCTATAGCAATATTCTCTTCTTCAAAAGTTTTATTAACTACTGAATTAGCTCCTATTGCAACGTTTTTTTGCTATTCTTACATCACCTAAGATTACTGCTCCCACACCTACCACAACACCATCTTCTAGAGTTGGTGCTCCATGATTTGTTCCTCCTGCAACAAGACATGTATTAATATGCAGCGCTATGTCTTTGCCGCCTTTAACATTTTTATTGACTAAGATTGGACCTAAATGCATTAACTTTAATCCACGATCAAAGGTATTAATAGGAATCTGTATTAAGTGATTATTTCGAAATCTATTTAGCAAAACTTTATACAGTAGCCCTCTTAACCTCTTCCCGGTATTTACATAATACTCGGTCTTTCTCAACAGTACATTGTGTTTCCAAAGATATGATTGTTCAGTTATACAAAACAATGGCATATAAATCCTTTTTCTATTATAGAGTACTCTTTCATATTCCAAGAACTCTCTAAGGTCGTTTTTATTATTAATATATTTTATTGAACCTTTATGTTTATCTTCCGAATATTCCATACTGTTCATCCTAATAAGCCTCTCTTTAAAAAATTTCTTAGTTATTAGTGAAGTTTAAACTGTATAATTTGCTTATATAAACTTAAGCACTATAACATCAACCAAACAAACTATTTATTATAAATTAAAGCCGAGCCTCTCAAAACTAGAACCAAAAAATTTTAAAGATAATGATCTTCAACTAAAAAAGAATTAAAATGACGTATCGTTTTTTAACAACGAATAAATTATTCCAAGAAGTAGTTAAAAATGTGAAGTTACTAATAATAGTTCTGAATTAATATTCAGAAGATGAAAATTTTTGAGTTGATATAGCTGAGTGTTCATAAGAATATACACTTTGAACTTTATTTTTACTGTTAATCTTTCGGGCAAAAAAGGTTCTAAATACAATAAAGTAAACAAAAAACTGTATTGTAGTATAAATTATTTCACCAGCAATATAATTAAAAACATTTCTTGAAATATTCACAACTACTGCCGTTGTAATAATGCAAAATATTATTTTTAATGTTTCTGTATTAGGGTTTTTGTATTCTATATCAGTTATCCAATAAATAAAAAGACCAAAAGCAATCATAAAAAAAGGTAGCAAGATGGGTCCAAAGTTAATCAACATTTCCGCAACAATAGAGAAACCAGCTCCATTACTAATACCTAAATATTCCTGTGAAAACCAACCCCCAACAGATTTATAATTAAGGTCAAGCCAATCTATTACATCTTTAGTCGGGGGGGCTATTAATAAACCATAAAGAAAAGTATTCCCATATGGGAATATATCCCACCCGTTCATTGTTAGAACTGTTGTAACCTTCATAGTTCCTCCCATATTAAATATAGAACTAATTATGGGATTAGCATCTAATCCATTGATTGCATTTACTACTTTATCTATAGAGACACCTTTGTTCCTAACAGCAACTACAGCTACAGAAACATAAGTTAAAACTGTACCTAAGATAGTGAAAAGAACAATGTGTTTTAAATGAATTTTCTTGTAATAAAAATGATGACAAACGATTAAAATACATAATGAATAAAACCAACCGCCTCTATCTCCCACAAGTAAACTTAATACTACATTTATTCCAAATAAAATATAAACAAATCTAACTATCTTTTTGCTATATCCACTCCCTATTAACATACCGATTAAAACTGGTAAAAATAGGCGTGTTAAAATTTGAATAACAACATTGGTCCCAACTATTTCATCGTTATAATATAGTGCTGTATAACCATACGTTTGAGCATTAAGATAATTCACAAATAAATAATAGAACTCTGAAAGTATAACTATTGGGCTTATCAAGATAGAAAATTTAAACAACATCTTTTGCTTGTCGCTAATTTTAGATACTAACCCTGATAAGGTATAAGTATCATCAGTGGCAGCTTGTTTTTTTAATAAAATGGCTCCAAAGTGAATCATTAATCCTGATATAAGAACTATTAATTGAGTCTGAATAATATCATTACCAGTAGGTACTGGTAAGTAATAATATAAATTAGTTGTGCCAAGTTCTTGATCTACATGAATACCAAATGCCCATAAGATAGATTCACCAAAATTAAATAAGAAAAAGAAGACCATAAATATGTTGTATAGAGTTAGATATCTGCCAGTTAATTTTCTCCAAGTTTTTATTATATATATTAACTCAATAATTCCTAACCAGGAGAGTATAAAAATAACTCTCTCAGCATCTGACTGTGTTAAATAGTTAGAACTTGGATAAAGAATATAATATAAAAGTAGACCCGCTAGTGTAACAACAAAAATTTTAAATTTTATTAAATTAACTTTTTTATTTAACATGTTTTAACCTTTCCAACAAAAGTTGTAATAACCTAAGTAAATAAAATACTCATAGGTTACTATATTTTATTGTTATGACAGTTTTTCACTCCAGATTTGTTGAACCTTTAAATCCCCCCCATTTGCATTTAATTCTTAAAAAATACTTTCCCATTTGCAAACAATTTTCTCTAAGTTTAAATCATTTGCGATTTTTCTATTTTCAATTCGCATTTTTTTTCTAAGTTGGGAATTACTCATTATCTCTATAATTGCATTTCCGAGTGCATTTCGGTCATTTACTGGAACAATTCTCCCATTATCTTCTCCTATTAAATCACGTGCAATTCCAGTTGGGAAATCAGTTGATATTACAGGGAGACCGACAGCCATAGCTTCAACTAATGAGTTGGGGGGGAATCCTTCAAAATCAGAGGACATTATAAACAAGGAAGCATCCTTTATCTCATTCAAAACATCTTTACTTGCTCCACAAAGAGAAACTTTATTGGCAAGTCCATAAGATAGTATTTTTTTTCTATTTCCTCTCTCATAAAACCTTCACCATAAATTACAAGTTCACAGTGCGGCAATTCCTTGCTTATATCTGAAAAACTATCAATCAGTAGAGAAAAGTTTTTTTGGGGGGGTCCAGTCTACCAACTGCAACAATCTTCTGTAAACCCGCTTCTTCAACACATTCAGGAATTAGCCTATCATCAATAGGATTAGGTATAATAGTTATCTTACTCCTTGGTACCTCGGAGTAATAATCTGCAACTTTTCCCCCCCTGACAAATAAAATAATTAGCTTTCTTATAAATGTGACCTAAAAACTTTCTTACATATTTGTTTCTTCTTGACGGATCATTTCTTTCTGAGCATATATGATTAAATTTTAAACCAGATCGCTTTACAAAATATGTTAATATATCAGCTTCTATAAGCATCGAAATAACAGAATCAGGTTTAAAATACTCAATCTCTTTCCTAATAAACAAAAATGCTCGAAGAAAATTTTTAGCCATACTTGAGAAAGCACTAAATTTATTCGATCTATCAACTCTAAACATAGAGCTTCTAATAATGACATTTTCCCTAAGTGGGTAAAATGATTCATTTGACACTAGTGTAATTATTTTTACCGTATAACCCCCCCGTTCAGAAAGCGAGTTAGCAATATTTGCAACTACTCTTTCTGCTCCTCCCCCCCTCCCATTCTTGGTATGACAAACATTATTTTTTATTTTGATTCATTACCTTTTCACCTAACATAATTGTCATTCCCTCAGAAACTTTTTATAAATAAAGTGTTGAAGTCTTAAAGGTGCTAAAAACATAGCTGTTTGAGCTACCGCTACCATCAATACGTCCCAAGTACTTGAGTAACCTATTTTCCGAAATTTGTTTATAGTTGAAATATAGCTCTTGGTATTCCCCCCCCAACTTTTACGACGTTTTGCTAAATCGTCATTTATTCGAAACATTAGGAGAGCTTCATCTATGTTCTTTGCTTTACAACCAGTAAAAAGCATTCGTCCAAATAGGTCAACATCCTGATTTCTTCTTAAATTCGCATAACCACCTACTTCAATTACCTTGCTTTTACGATACATAACAACTGGATGATTAAAAGCACTCCTTTTTTTTGCAAACTCATAAATTTCAGGGTGTGAAGTAGGTACTTTTCTTGTCGAAACAACACTGAAAGAACTTGTATTAAATTCAGATACAAAAGCACCCACAATCGCTATTTCAGGTTCACTTTTAAATACACTTAATTGCTTTTCGCATCTTTCAGGTAGCGAAATATCATCTGTATCCATCCTAGCAACTAATTCATTTCTGCAAAGCTTTAGCCCAAGATTAAGGGCTAAACCTAGTCCAACATTATTCTCACTTACTACAATATTAAAAAGTGTTGGATGACTTGTTTGGTATTCCTTTAATACCTGTTCTAATTTAGGTGTTAATGGACCATCTTTAACAATAACAATCTCGTCAGGCATTATAGTTTGATTAATCATGCTTTCAATACTTTGACGAAGAAAATCTGGCTTTTCTTTTTTATAAAGTGACATTAAAACACTATATTTCTCCACGCTATTACCCCTCAATTATTTGTATAAGGTCATTTTTCAATTTAGTGTATTACTTTCTTCCATTGCAGAATAAAACTCCTCTTTGCTTATCTTTTTTTTCCTTAGTAGATAATCGCCAAGGTCTTCAGCAGTTTCCATACCCTCTGCACTTATGCCATCTTGTTTAAATACTTTTCCAACTGTCATAATAATTATCTTTATATCCAATAAAAATTTAATATCACTAATATATTCTAGATCTAGAGCTAATTTTTCTTCCCAGTTAACACCATTCCGACCATTAACTTGTGCCCAACCTGTAAGCCCTGGTAAAACACTATGTCTTTTCCTTTGCTCTTTTGTCATAAAAACCATATCTCTAACCAATTGTGGTCTTGGACCAACTATGGACATATCACCCTTCAAAATATTAAAAAGTTCCGGTAGTTCATCAAGAGATGTAGAACGTAGTAATCTACCAAACTTCGTCAACCTAGCACTATCGGGTAGTAACTCCCCTTTAACATCTCTTTCATCCGTCATAGTCCTAAACTTATACATCATAAAAATCTCTTCATTTAGCCCAGGTCTCTTTTGCTTAAATAGAACAGAACTACCTAATTTTGTTCTAACAAGAATCGCCACTACTAGAAGTATCGGACTAAGAACAATAATAGCTATTAATGATAGCATGAAATCCATCGGTCTTTTTATACATCTTCTATAAATACCACCTTTGGAATTATTCATTATTTAAACCACAACCCCCCCTTAATAGTCTCCACAACTCTTTCTAAATCCTCATCCGTCATCTTCGTATCAGACGGTAAACAAACCCCCCCATTCTCAAATAACTTTTCCGATATACCTTCACCCACAAAATCATACTTATCAAAGAACGGTTGCAGATGCATCGGTTTCCAAACCGGCCTTGACTCAATATTCTCTGTTTCCAATGCATTAAATACATCAATTGGTCGTACTTTACCAGTCAACGTAATCGAACTTAGCCAGTAATTCGGTTCATCCCATTCATTACTAGGCATGAATTCAACACCTTCAAGCCCACCAAGCTCTCTCTTATAAAACTCTAAGATATAATTCTTCTTCGCAACTCTCTGATCTAACACCTTAAGCTGCCCTCTACCAATCCCAGCAACAACATTACTCATTCGATAATTGAATCCTAATTCGCTATGTTGATAATGCCTTGCTTGATCTCGGGATTGAGTGGCCCAAAATCTTGCCTTAGCAATTCTTTCTTCATTATTAGAAACAAGCATCCCTCCGCCAGAAGTAGTGATAATCTTATTTCCATTAAAAGAGAAGATGCCATAATCTCCAAAAGTCCCTGTATGCTTACCTTTGTAGTAAGTACCTAAAGACTCAGCAGCATCTTCTATTACCGCAACATTATGTTTCTTGCAAATTTCCATTATCTTATCCATATCAGCAGATAAACCATATAAATGAACAACAACGACTGCCTTTACTTCAGGATATTTCTCAAACGCTTCTTCTAATGCTTTTGGACTCATGTTCCAAGTTTCATAATCACTATCGATAAAAACAGGTATCGCATTTTGATAAATAATCGGATTTGCAGTAGCAGAGAAAGTGAGTGTTGGACAAAATACAATATCCCCCTTCTCCGACTCCTGCTGCTTTAAGAGCTAGATGAATAGCAGCTGTTCCTGAAGACAGTGCTGCAGCAGCTTTAGAACCAACCTTCTCAGCAAGTTCTCTTTCAAATCCATTTACGTTTTCACCAAGAGGTGCAATCCAGTTTGTATCAAAAGCTTCCTTTACATATTGCATTTCATAACCTTCGTCACTCATATGTGGTGAAGAGAGGAATATTCTTTCTTTCACTTTTGTCGTCTCCATCTTCTAGACTTCCTTCCCTAGTTAGGTTAATATTTTAGTAGATTAGGACTTAATTAGAAGATTTACCTCTAACTAACTACTAAACCACTAAACCTTATCTATATCTAATAGCCACCTCGTAATATCTATTCAATCTACCTAACAAATACGAAATAGATATTCTTTCATTTACCACCTTAAATCAAGTTTCTTCCTATTATATATAGCATTCAATCAATCTATAACATTCGCTAAAAACACCTCAAACCCTTATCCCGCAAGGTTTCTAGCGTTCAATCTAACTATGATAGTCAGTTCCCATCAACCATTCAACCAAATACTAAAAAAAGAGAACATGCTGTCATACCAATAAACCAAAACTATTCTCAAATAAAATATCCTACAACCAAGGAACCCCCCCCATTATCACTTTCTTGCTGATCATGCACACTACATGCAACATCATCCGTTATATAAGTATAAATTCCATCAGTCGGACACAAAGGTTGTTGATAATATTCAGTTAAAAATTGATTAAACAAACTTTCTGAATGTGTTATACCTTTTAATGCCATATGCTCCTGATATAATCTTGCCACCTGTTGTTGATTAGCTTCACACACATCTATTTGGGATTGCTCTACCAAATTACCAATACTCGGTACTGCAATGACAACGATGATACTTAAAATCACAATTACAGCTAATAATTCTACTAAAGTAAAGCCATCTTGCTTATTATGTGATAAACTATGCCATTTTCCCATTGTTCATTTCCTTTATAAAGTAATTACCCAAAGTGCTTGTCACAAACAAACCGCAACAAGCACTTTGGTAGTTTGTTTACACTTTCTATCCCGTTTATGTAATATAGCATTCAACCCCCCCGCCTCACGCGATACTACTGACAACTAGTGCTAAGGTGACTCCACCCACAGCATCGCCGAGTGCCTCCAATGATAAAGGTCTAGGAGACAATACCTTTTACGATCAATCTTTTCCCAATCTTTTTGTTTCACAGACTAAAGGATAGATATTGGTTTACTGCATTTTTTAACTTTCGATTTTCCTTAGTCTCCATCACAAGTAATTCGTGACAGGCACTTTAAAGATATTTTTAAGGAAACTATTTTGCTACTTCTAATTTTTTTTGTTGTTCCCGATACACAATTTCCATCAAATGCTCTTTTAATTGCTCATTACTATGATCTTTGAAACTACTTAATAATTCCCACAAGCGATTCTGTTCCACTTCCATTGTTTTTCCGATATAAATTTTGTCATATACTGCTTCTGGATGTACTTCATTTTCTCCAAGTAATTCTTCATACATTTTTTCACCTGGCCTTATTCCTGAAAACTCAATTGAGATCTCTTCTTCTGTATATCCTGAAAGCTTGATAAGATTTTTTGCTAAGTCTACTATTTTTACCGGTTCACCCATATCTAAGACAAAAATTTCTCCGCCTCTTGCTAAGGTACCTGCCTGGATCACTAGGCGAGAGGCTTCTGGTATTGTCATAAAATAGCGAGTCATGTCTGGATGGGTAACTGTAATTGGTCCTCCTTGTTCAATTTGTTTCTTAAATAATGGAATGACACTACCTCGACTACCGAGTACATTGCCAAATCGAACTGCTACAAATTTTGTCTCGCTGCGAGATGCCAGGTCTTGGACAACCATTTCGGCTACCCTTTTTGTTGCACCCATCACGTTAGTTGGGTTGACTGCTTTATCTGTTGACACTAATACAAAGGTATGAACATTGAAGGCATCTGCTGCTTCTGAAACATTTTTTGTTCCTATGATGTTATTTTTTACTGCTTCATGTGGGTTATATTCCATCAATGGTACATGCTTATGCGCTGCTGCGTGATAAATGATTCTTGGATGGTGTTTGTCGACCACCTCAAAAATTCGTTCCCGGTCCTGGACGTCTGCTATAATTGGTATAATTTCTATTTCACTTTGTTGATATTTTTGCTTAAGCTCCATATCAATTGAATAAATACTAAATTCGCCATGACCGACTAATAAAATTTTTGATGGAGTAAATCGCATTAATTGCCTGCAAATCTCAGAACCTATTGATCCACCGGCACCAGTTACCATTACCGTATTACCTGTTACATATTCTGATATTGAATTAATATCAAGTTCAACTGGATCTCGTCCCAAAACATCCTCTACATCGACATTTTTCAATGTACTTACCGATACTCTTCCGGATACGATATCTTCTATCTTTGGTACCATTTGGACTTTGGCATTGGTACTGTTACAGGTCGCTACCATTTCGGATAAGGCCCCCCCATTTGTTAAAGAAGGGATCGCTATGACGATTTGATCAATCTCTAACTCTTTCGCGAGCTTCGGAATATCTTTACTGCTTCCCGCGACAGGCAAATCATACATTTGCATTTTGTGCATCGCCAGATTGTCGTCTACAAATGCCACTGGTAATAGGTCGGTATTTTGATGTTCATTGCGCAGTTGTCTGGCAATCATTGCCCCCCCGGCAGCACCGGCACCAACAATTAAGGTTCGTTTCTTCTTTCCTTTGTCCTTCATATAGCGGTCACGATAGATTCGCCAAACGAAACGAGAACCACCAATTAAGGTAATATGTAATAACCAGGTGACGATCAGCGCTCGGCGATAGAGCGTAAAATTGCTGACAATGAATTGGATAACACCTGTCGCAACGATCGTGAATGTTACCGCCTTTGCAATGGCGATTAATTCTCCGATACTGGCATAAGACCACACTTTATGGTAGAGCTTATACTTGAAAGCGAAGAGGTGGTGGAAGAGAAGCAGAGCTATTACTGTAATAACAATGTCTGCTGTTCCGATAAGTGTTGTATTTGGATAAACGACCCATGACGCGATAAAGATCGCTGTACTGACAATAACGGAGTCCAATAGAACTAATAATAATATTCGTTGTTTATAACCCATTAGGGGGTCAATCCCTTCTTTATTCGATCTTAATGATTGACCTTCGCTGTCATTAACTCTACGATGAATTTCCTGACGTCTTCACCAATTTCTTCATTTTCTAAAGCAAATTCAATGGTTGTTTTGACAAAACCTAATTTCTCGCCAACATCATATCGTTTTCCTTCAAAATCATAGGCAAATACACTTTGCGAATCATTTAATTGCTGAATGGCATCGGTTAACTGAATTTCGCCACCTGCTCCAATTTGCTTCATATCTAAATATTTAAAGATATTAGGGGAAAGAATGTATCTGCCATAATTGCCAAATTAGAAGGTGCCGTTCCCATTTTTGGTTTTTCAACAAATTCACTTACCGAATAGCTTCGCCCATCCTGTTCTTTCGGACCGACAATGCCATAGCGATGTGTTTCGTTTTCTGGAACTTGTTGTACGCCGATGACTGAACCACCAGTTAATTCATACTGATTAATCAATTGCTTTAAGCAAGGTGTTTCGGATTGGACAATGTCATCACCTAGCAGTACGGCAAACGGCTCATCTCCGATGAATTTGCGGGCACACCAGATCGCATGTCCTAATCCTAAGGGCTCTTTTTGTCTTATGTAGTGAATATCTACTTCGCCTGGCTGTTTGGTTTTTTCCAGCAATTCAAATTTACCTTTTTTTAGTAAATTGTCTTCTAATTCAAAGTTGTGATCGAAGTGATCCTCTATCGCTCGTTTGCCTTTACCGGTTACAATGATGATATCTTCGATGCCAGATGCGACTGCTTCTTCGATAATGTATTGAATCGTTGGTTTATCAACAATTGGCAGCATTTCCTTTGGCATCGCCTTTGTTGCTGGTAAAAATCGTGTACCTAAACCCGCTGCCGGGATAATCGCTTTTCTTACTTTTTTCATTTTATTGCATCCCCCTACTTTATTCTTTATAACGCACATTGAGACCAAAAATAACCCTAGAAAATACCTAGTACTTTCTTTGTTTTGATTTTTTGAGGTGCTTCTCCGATAATCATTTCTCCATTGATCAGATATTGTGCATTTTCCATAAACCAGTAGACCATTGTACTACCATATTCATCTTCCAGGATAGTATGTGCTTCTTCGAACAAAAATCCTCGGTTTGATACATTATGTGCATCGGAAGCAATAAAATGTGTTAAATTTGCTTCAATTAATTGTAAGGTTGTTTTTTTTATTTTCTTGCCAAATTTACCTGTCAGACTGGCCGCCGTAACCTGGGTTAAGCTGCCATTACTGACAGATCATATAAGATATTAGGATTTTCAATAATTTCTTTATTGCGTTCGGGATGAACGATGATTGGTTTGATATTCTGCAGCTGCAGATCAAACAATAATTGCTTGGTATAGCGCGGAACATGATTCGCTGGAAGTTCCACAAGTAAATAACTGCTCGTCTCATTTAGTGGCAACAGCTGGTTATTTTCTAAATCTGTTACGAATTCTCCATTTATTCTTGTTTCCTGACCAGGCAGAATAGTAAGTGGAATATTGTCTGCTTGTAATCTATCATTTAATTGGGCAACCGCTGTTATTATGTCTGGTTTATAGTTATCATAACTGCCATTAAGGTGATGTGGTGTAGCAATTATCGTGTTAATTCCTTGTGAAACAGCATTTTCCGCCATTTCCACACTTTCCTCGATATGCTTTGGACCATCATCCATCCCAGGTAATATATGACAATGTATATCAATCATCTTTATCCAGCGTCCCTTCGTGAGTTAACTGCTTCTGTCAACCTACTAATTAATATGATTTTTTGTTATCATGTTAGCAATAGGCTTTAGAATTTTCATATTAGATAATGCCTAAAATTTTCTTCTTTTTGATCCGCTGTGGTTCTTCTCCCTGGACGGTCTTTGCTTCTTCCAGGAGATTCATATTTTCCTGCAACAGATAGAATTGCTCGATCGGCAGGTTTCGCTTCAGGATTTTCCAGGCTGGCTGCAGAAAATAACGCTTGGTTTCTGCGGTATCTGATCCGACAAAATGTACTAAATTATGTTTGAGTAATTGCTGAGCACACTTCTGAATCTTTCTGCCCTTCTTACCACAAATCGACTTTGCACTGATTTGGACGAGTGCGCCGTTTTTCACTAGACTATAGAGTGTATTAGGCTCTTCCTGGATCACGTTATTCTTTTCTGGATGGACGAGAACTGGCTTAAATCCTATCAATTGCAAATCATAACAAAGCTGTTGCGTGTACTGTGGAATATGGTCATACATTATTTCGATAAAAATATATGTTGGGTCTGTCCCATATCCGATTAGTTTACTTTGTGTTAATTGTTCTATCATTTTTCCATCGATCCGAATCGTTTGCGATGGGAGAATGCTAATTTTAATTTTCTCTTTTTGTAAGGTGTCGTTTAGCTTTTTTACTAGATTGATAATCGAATCTTTATTATTCTCGAATTTCCCTGGTATGTAGCGTGGGGGCAGCGATAATCGTGTGAACACCTGCTTGTTGTGCTTGTCTTGCTAATGCCGTGCCGATGCAATATCTGGAACACTTTCTTTATTAATTGGAAGAATATAAGGACTAATATCCAGCATGTGAACCACCTTTCTCTTTCCCTATCCATAACCTCTATATATCTATTTGTTCTTTATAACGTTCGTTCTATATAAAGAATAACATATTCGTTATAGTTTGAAAAGGGGGGGAAAATTCAAGATTTTTGTATTTTTTATGTAAAAATGCGGTAAAATTTGTTGTTTAAGCTATAAAAAACCTTTCGATATCATTGGGGTGATCGAAAGGTTTTTGGTTTCTTCTATATTAATAGCCGTAATAATAGGATTGACCTTTCTTCTGCCAACGATCATTTAGTACTACACCTAATAGTCTGGCTTTCCCTGTTTCCAGTAATTCCTTCGCTTTATTTGCTGCATCATACTCTGTTTGCTTACTTCTTACCACCATTACTGATCCATCACACCAATTCGCTAATATTTGGGCATCGGTAACTGCTAATACTGGTGGTGTATCAAACAGGATAATATCATAAAGTGTGACCAGATTTGATATTAATGTTTCCATTGCTTTTGATCCTAGTAATTCTGATGGGTTAGGTGGAATCGGTCCACACGATAACAGATCCAATCCTGCTACATCACTTTTTGTAACTGATTCTCGTAAGGTAGCTTCTTCTACTAACACACTGCTCAAGCCTCTTCGATTATCCACTCGAAATGTATAATGTAAGGTCGGCTTCCGCATGTCGGCATCAATTAGCAAAACTTTCTTCCCTTGCTGTGCGAACACAATTGCTAAATTGGCTGCTGTTGATGATTTCCCTTCAGAGGTCCTGAAGATGTGACAAGGATGGTTTTTAATTCGCCATCAATATTGGAAAATTGCAAATTGGTACGTATCGTTTTGAATTGCTCTGCTATAGGAGAACGTGGGTTCATTTTGGTAATTAAATGTCTGACATTGGCTAAGTTAGACTGTTTTTTTCTTTTGAGCACTAAAGCTTCCACCCTTTCTTTTCGTATTTAATGTAACCGGTTCTCCTCCGATAGCGACCATATCCTGTTCATCAATATGGGAGACAACTCCGAGGATTGGCAATTGTAATTTCGTTTCTATATCCTGTTCGTTCTTTACTGTATTATCTAAATACTCTAATAAGAACGATAAACCAACACCAACCATCGCTCCTAACACCATCGCGATCATAATGTTTAACATAGGATTGGGACTGATCTGGCTTGCGCCTTCTGCTTTCGATAACACACTGACATTGTTTACGTTCAGCAGGGTAGGTAAATCCTCGCGAAAGATCTCTACTGTTGTATTGGCGATTTCTGCTGTAAGTTCCGGATTCACATCTGTGACACTTAAGGTTACCACTATGGAACTTTCAGAACTGGATAACGACATTTTACTGCTTAAAGCTCCAGCTGACATTGGTAGATTCAATTCATCGACAACTTGTTCTAGGATGTGATTACTTGTGATAATGTCATTGTATGTACTGATAATTTCCACATTTGATCTAATTTGATTAATATCGACATTACTTATTTGATTAGTCTCTTGCTTGACGATAAATTGTGTACTAGATTGGTAGGTTGGTGTCAAAACAAAAAAACTAATAAGAGCGCTGATACCTGCTGCTCCAATCGTGAGTAGAATAATCAGTAATAAGCGTTTCCTGAGGACCTCAAAAATCTCTTTCAGTGATATTGTTTCTTCCATTACGCTGTTACCTCCACATATATTTATTCCTTTTTTGACGAATTCTATTTTATTTGGAATGAAATAGAATCGATCATTAACGAAAGTATAACATAAAGTTTGTTATAACGAACAATATTTTTGTGATTTTTTTTAAAATTATGATGTGGAGTTTAGATT
>NZ_BAVS01000043.1 GCF_000521485.1 Gracilibacillus boraciitolerans JCM 21714
AATTAGTTTAATTTAAAATGACTCACAATTTCCTTCATTCTCGATGCTAAACTGTTTAATTGTTTCGCCTGAATAGATACCTCTTCCATCGAACTGCTAGTTTCTTCAGCAGATGCAGAAGTCTCCTCGATGCCGGCTGCTGATTGTTGTGAAGCAGATGCAATTTCTTGAATTGATTCATTCATTTCATCCGTCCTAGTAGAAACAGCATTTAAATTAGTTGTAATGTTATTCATCTGTTCTGCCATATTTTTCACAGAATCATTAATCTCCGTAAATGTTTTTTGAGTAGTAAGAATTTGTGTTGTCCCTTCTTCTACTTCGGAGTAGCCCTTTTCTAGCGAATTAGTTACATCGGTAGATTCTGTTTGAATTCCAGATACTATACCTGTAATGTCGGAAACCGACGCTGAAACTTGTTCTGCTAGTTTTCTTACTTCGTCGGCTACCACAGCAAATCCTTTCCCATGCTCACCAGCTCTTGCAGCTTCAATGGCTGCATTTAATGCTAATAAATTTGTTTGTTCCGCAATATCACGAATGACAGATACTAATCTACCGATTTCTTGAGATTGTGAATCTAAGCTCCTTACTTTTTCCACTGCTTCTTTAACGATTTGATCTATTTTAGTCATTTGATTTGCAGAGGACTGCATTAAGTTACTTCCAGACTCCGCCTTATTTAATACCTCCATCGATACATTTCCTACAGTTGTGCCTTGTTGATTTGTCTCTGACACAATCTCTTTAAAGTTTTCCATCATCTGTGCCAATCTGCTTACATGGTCTGCTTGTACTTCCGCTCCAGAAGCTAATTCTTCCATCGTAGTTGTAACTTGCTCTGATCCTAGTTTCACTTCATTAGAAGACTTATTTAAGCCATCGCTCTGTTGATTCAGCGTATTAGAAGCTTCTGTTATATTGAGAATCATTTTATTTAATTCAGTTTGCATATTATTCATTTCTAAAGCTAAGATAGATAATTCATCTTTTGTTTTGACTTCAACTGGGTCTAAACTTAAATTTCCATTTGCTAATTGTTTCATTCTATTAGTAACAAGCTGAAGAGGCTTTGTTATATTTCCTGAAAAAAGCCACCCTATAATAACACCAATTATCACAAAAATAATGGTAACAATTAATATTTGATAGAGTATCGTATCGGCTGGAGCATTAAAGTCCATTATATAGGTACTGGCATTTATTATCCAACCCCCCCAATTTTCATTGTACTGCGTATAAACTACTTTTTCTTCGATAGCGTTTTCATTTTTTGGTAATGGCCAATCATAATATACAAAACCCCCGCCATTGTTTAGTGCTTTATCCGTTATATCTTGCATAAATAAATCACCTGATGAATCCTTTGATTCCCACAAACTCTCACCTTCGAGATTCGGATGGGCTAATAAAATACCTTTCTCATCTGTTATATAGATATACCCATTCTCTCCTAAATCAATATTCGTGTCGATGGGTCTTTTCCCATCTTCTGAGCGTTCCCCCCCTAAAAGCATAACTTTTATTTTTTCCTGTGCTTCCTCTAAGGAAATATTACCTTCTTCCACTTCTTCATTTAACATATTAATCATTTCATTCGTATAGATAACACTATTACGTAAATTTTGTTCACCTAATTCATTTAGAGAATTAGCGCTCTGTTGATAAGTAATATAACCTAGTAATAGCAATGGAATGATTAATATTAAAATAAATGTAATCATTAATTTCTTTCGTACCGAGTTTTTGCTAAGTTTCTTTAGCTTATTCATCTTTGCACCCCCCCTACCCCCCCATCTAGTAATTAAAATCTATATTATATATCGACATATAACTTATAATATGTAGGTTAAAAAGGGATAGGTAAATATTCCCTAATCAAAAATTAGAATTTGCTATTACTTTCAAATGAGAAAGACTCCGAATAATACACAATCTTATAATTGATGAAAATGAAGTTAGTGTACAAAAGGAAGATTATGCGCACTAACAGATGAGGTAATTATGACTTGACTGTACTGTTTAACAAGCCGCTCCGGCTTGTCCGCTTCCCTTTCCACGGGTTTTTCTCCTCAGCTAACTTTGGCAAGCCAAAGTGGATCTTCGGAAAAAACATCCCGTAGGAGTGAAAGCGGACCCCCCCTACGCTCTTGATTTGCTCTACAACGATTATGACAAGTATCTTTTTGACCTTTTTAAAAGGATGATGACTATAAATCGAGATTGAAAGGCCGAAATTCTACTGCTTGCATTCATTGTAGAATATTATACAGCGTAGGCGCCCATTTCGACTCCTGTGGGATCAGCGTGATCTGAAAATCCACTTTGTAAAGTGGTTTTCTTTACAAAGTTAGTTGAAGAGCACGCCCCCCCGGAAAGCGAAATAGGCAAGCAGAAGCGGCTTTTACAGCTATGCTTCCTTTCAAAATGTCCCTTAAATCCATGGTTATAAATATTCGATTACTACGCATCATCTTCCTATTGTTCATCAACTAAGTTTATTTTTTATTCTAGAAATAGGTTAGACTAAATACGTTGATATCGGAGATTATATATTTCTTCTTATAAACAAAGAGAGGCAACCCCCCCTTTATTAAAATAGTTGTTGCCATGTTTTAGGTCCTACAATTCCGTCCACCTTTAAATTATGTCGTTGTTGATAGTGTTTAACCGCATTTTCTGTTTTCGGACCAAAGATTCCATCCACTTTTGTTCCAACCTTTCGTTGAATGATCCGAACGATTTCACCTTTACTTCCTCTTTTAATTAATCCTCGGTAATTTGCTACTAAGGTACTGGCTTTTTCTAATTTACTTGACGTGACCGGACTTACAGTTCCATCAGCTTTAATATTTTGCGATACTTGAAATGCCTTAACAGCTTTTTCTGTTTCTTTTTCAAAAATCCCATCCTGTCCGAAACGATCTAATCTGAATCCAAGTTTAACTAGTTGCGATTGTAACTTTTTAACTGCATTACCTTGATCACCATCTTTTAGATATTCACTATTCTTAAATTGATTTAAATATGCAATTGGATTAACGGTTGATGTTTGTTTATTTGACCGGTATCCGTATGGAGGAGTTATTTCCACCTTTTTTCTAATCTCATAATGCAAATGTGAACCAGTAACAAATCCTGTTCTTCCTTGGTAACCAATATTTTGTCCTTTTTTTACGACCCGACCTTTTGTTACAGCAGCAGAATCTAAATGGGCATACAGCTGGGCACGATTATTATTATCTCTGATTAACACGACATTTCCATATCCACCTAAGCCTGTACCATTTTTCCCTAATCCTGCGTAAATTACCGTTCCCTGAGTAAATGCATAGATTGGTGACTTATGTGTTTTAGCTAAGTCAACTCCTGCGTGAAATTCCCTAGTTCCCCCCCTTATCGGATGTGTACGATATCCGTAAGGACTTGTAATACGATAACCATGAAATTCAGCCATGCTATTAACCTCCCTATTATTACTCTTCTCTATTAAATGTCTGCTTTACAATTTGATGGCTAAACACTGCCATACCAGTCGCGATTATACCTTCGGAAGCAGCATATATATTCCAGCCATTTATGTTGCATGCAGCTATAACTCCAAAACATAATAAAATCCAGATAATCAGCCAATCAGGTATAAATGGTGTTCTTTTACAGGCATATCCAATAAACCAAAGCGCTGGCACGATAAAATACAAGTCGTCTTGCAATAGATATAAAAACTCTGTTACCATCTGAACACCTCCTCCAACAATTTACATTTGAGTCACCACCTACTATTTGATAAATAAAGTTTTAATGACTCATTCTAAGATATGCCATTATAGAATGAAGTGAGTCGGCTTATGTCGTAAGTCTTCTGATATTTCTATAATCATGAATTTTTAGAATGAAGTGTCGTACCTCTTCCACCTTTTTAAATTAATATTAATGAGTAGATTAAAAAACGTTTTGTTCGGGAATAACAAGGAGAGAATAGAAAAAATTACATATCTTGAGTACAGCAGTCTACTTTGAAAGGGGGGGAACTATGTCAGCACATGCATGACATAGAAAATTTATGCACTCTAAAGATAAGTTAAATGAGAAGGTAGGAAAAATCGGAATTGTTTTTATTACTTCGGCAATTTTAGTTGCGATTTTTGTACTATGGGGGGGAGCGTTCTCGCCTTCCTCATTAAATGCAGCAGCTAATTCTGGTTTAGAATGGATGATTACTAACTTTGGTTGGTTTTATATGCTGATTACAGCATAATTTGTTCTATTCGTTATTGCTTTAAAGGAAGAACCATTCGAGAGTTTATGGCTGGAGTTCTTATTGTGCTTCATTACTAGCAGTCATTTGGTTTACAACGTTTGGTGGTACTGGTTTAAATATAGAAATGTATGGTGCTGGTGGATTAGCGGAATTAATTAATTCCGAAGTAGAGATCGCTCTGTTTGCCATGTTAGCTGAATTACCATTAAGCATGATCACCAATACACTAGCAATACTGTTAATTCTCATCTTTTTCATTACATCTGCAGACTCAGCATCTTTTGTGCTGGGTTCCATGACTTCAAATGGTGATTTAGAACCAAAAACTTGGATTAAATTAGTTTGGGGCTTTCTTATCGCTGGTGCAGCAAGTGTTCTTTTATTTAGTGGAGGTGGAGGATTAAATGCTTTACAAACTGCCTCCATTATTGCAGCGTTACCTTTTGCAATTATTATGGTTTTGATGATTGTATCTGTGCTTATCACGTTGAGTAAAGATTGGAAAATCGATCGAAAGCTTCGACGTCGTAAACGAGAAGATCGGGTGAAAGGTGAATTTAAAGAAGAGTTTGTAGACGATTTTAAAGAAGAGATTTACAATGAAATGAAAGATGAATTATACGATGACTTTAAAGAAAAAATCCATAAAGAAATAAAAGATGAAATCGTAAAAGAAATTTCTAAAGAAGATAAATAAATTCACAACTGTCACCGTTAATTATCATAACACCTTACTAAGCAAAATACTTTCTTGAATACTACATTTATGTAAGAATAGAAAGAAGCTTAAGTGAGGTGTTATTTTATATGCAAATAGAAATATGGTCTGATTTTGTTTGTCCCTTCTGTTATATTGGTAAACAGAGACTAGAGCAAGCTTTAGAAAGATTTCCTGAGAAAATTAACGTATCCATTCAATATAAAAGTTTTGAGTTAGATCCTAATGCTCCAAATTATTCTGGTGTAAGCATTCATGAAGCTTTAGCAAAAAAATACAATATGACAATCGAACAAGCGAAACAAGCGAATAAACAAATATCGGAGCAAGCTAAGTCGGTTGGGTTAAATTTTGTATTTGATACAATGAAACCTGGAAATACATTTCTAGCACATCGGATCAGTAAATATGCAGCATCAATAAATCGTGAAGCCGACTATATTGATACAGTACTTTATCATTATTTCACATTATCTAAAGATCTAAGTGATCCTGATACATTGCGTTCGATTACGAAAGAGATGGGTCTTAATCAGAATGAAATTAATAAAATCATAGAGACTGAAACTTTATATGATGAAGAGGTTAGAAATGACGAATCGGAAGCTCAACAACTTGGAATAACCGGCGTCCCTTTCTTTGTTATTAACAAGAAATATGCTATCTCTGGCGCTCAGCTATCGACACATTTATGCAAGCAATTGAAAAGGTATCAGAAGAAGAACAAAATGAACTAAAAAGCCTAAATATAAAGCAAGGTAGTTTTTGTGATGGGGGATAATTGTAAATAGTATGTTTCGAAATGCCAGGAAGTTAAACAAACTTCCTGGCATTTCTTTTTAAATAAAAAGCTTTTTCTTTTGCCGGCCTCAAAACTAATACTAATGTCCTATTTTTTAAACTATTTAAATATTTTTATATTTCTTATCGTTAATTCTAAATAATCATGGTATAATCTAAATGAACTATTTCTTAGTAATCACACGTAACGTTTTTAACAACATGACACACTTTTTATTGAAAGCCTTTACTAAACAAAAAAAATATGTGCGGAGGACAAACCATGGTAAACAAGTTTGTAAGTAAGACTCAGAAAAGTACGAAGAAAGCAGTTGGATATCTTTCTAAAGCTTTCAAAAAAGGATCTATTCTAAGCAGGAATTTGGTTAGCAAAATTTCTAAAAAAGGAGAAAATTCATCGCCATCTAAAAAATCTATACATAATTCAACCGTTGCTAAAAAAAATTCGATTAGTACAAAAATTTTAATTAGTATTTTATCAATCGTATTTATTAGTGTAATAGTAGTAGGTGTTTCATCATATTTCATCTCAAATAATATTATCAAAGATAAAGTAACGGAAGCCTCAGAACAGACGATCATACAATCAGGCGATAAATTGGATTATTTACTTAATCAGTATAAAGATCGAGTAACTGAAATATTGATGGCAGATAACTTTAGCAATACGTTAAATGAATTAGATGCCTATGAAAACACTAATAACTTTGAATATTTTTCATTAAAAAGTAGCGTTGATGATGCTTTAACTCAGATTACTATGATTGATAGCAATGTAAGTCTATATCTATTACATACGGAAAAGGAAAGAATTATTTCCTCTACTGAAACAGTACCTGAAGAAGACCTTTTTGGATTTGATTGGTATCAGCAAGCGAAAGAATCAGAGGGAGCAACTGCATGGATTGGTGGTCTGAAAGGCGGAGTATCAGGTAAGAAGGATGAGCCAACGGTTGCTTTTGGTCAAAAATTAAAAATTGGTGGCACAGCGTACATGTTACTTGTTGAATTAAAGACCGCAGTATTTGCTGACGCTTTGGAGGATGTTCGATTTGGTGAAGAGGGACTTCCTAGTTTGGTTAATCAGAATAATGAAATCGTTTTTTCATTTGATCCAGAAAAGATCACTGAACCATATAACTATCAAATTAAATTAGACGATGAAACTAAAATGACAGAAGATAATGGTCAGCTTGTTTTTCAGGATG
The DNA here is from genome assembly GCF_000521485.1 of Gracilibacillus boraciitolerans JCM 21714. GTDB lineage: Bacteria > Bacillota > Bacilli > Bacillales > Amphibacillaceae > Gracilibacillus > Gracilibacillus boraciitolerans. The sequence continues at coordinate 6,989 of NZ_BAVS01000043.1, forward strand.
CCTCAGAAATTACAGATTGGTATCTAGTAGGATCCGTTTCGGAAGCAGAATTAACCAAAGATACACAAATTATTTTTCTTGTAACGGTTGCTATCATTATATTGTCACTGATTATTTCTTTTATTATCGCTGGTCGAATTGTTAAGAATATTGCAAGACCTCTTGCAAATGTTTCTGGGTTAATGTCTTCTGCTAAACAAGGTAATCTAATAGTAAGATCTGAAGACACAGATCGCAAAGATGAAATTGGAGAACTCGCTGAAAGCTTTAATGAAATGCTCGAAAACATTTCAAAAATGATGAACCGAACCAAAGATTCTACGAATAAAGTGTTACAAGCTGCTATTAATTTATCTGACATATCCCAGACCCAATCGCAATCTGCCAAAGAAGTAGCTGCAGCATCTGAAGAAATTGCCAGCGGTGCCACAGGATTAACTGATGAAGCAGAACGAGGAAACACATTAGCATCCAATATTCATAATGAAGTAGAAAATGTATATGAAAATAATAATGAAATGGAAAGACAGGCTATTGAGGTACTTGAACGCAGTCACGAAGGTTTAGAGAAAATGAATGAATTAGTGACAAAAACTAAAGATGGCCAACAAATGACAAATGCACTTTCAGAAAAAGTCGATACACTAAAAGAAAGCACTGCACAGATTAGTGAAGTTATGGAAATGCTTACTCATATTGCACAGCAAACAAATTTACTTGCATTAAATGCTGCCATTGAAGCAGCAAGAGCAGGTGAAGCAGGTAAAGGCTTCGCAGTTGTAGCAGATGAAATAAGAAAACTATCTACGCAATCAAAAGGTTCAATTGATAAAGTAGAGGAAATTACCACGGGGGATTGTAAATGAAGTAAACGAAACTTTAGTAGTATTAGGAGAAGCAACGCCTCGCTTTACGGAGCAGGTAGTTCAGGCTGAAGACACACAGCATATCTTGAATGGTGTGGGTGAAAGTATGGGAGCATTTACCGGCAAGATTCAACAAGTCAGTGCATCCATACAGCAGTTGAGAGATTCACAAGATATATTGACTTCAACCATTCACCAAGTAAGTGCAACAGCACAGGAATCTTCAGCTATCAGTGAAGAAGTCTCTGCTACGACAGAAGAACAGTTAAAAGTTAGTGAGTCACTTGTAACCACATCAGATGAATTAAAACAATTATCTGAAGAATTACAGGATATGATGAAGAAGTTTCAAATATAATGACAAAAACCCACTGTTTAAAACAGCGGGTTTTTATTGTATGATTAACAATTATTTTTGCTATTTCCTTCACTGAAATGTTTATGCAGTTTTTCTTAATATGCTCTATCATATACTACGATTATTCTACTTTATACAAATATGCATTATCCCGTTGCTTCTTACTCATATCTCCATTCCTTCCGACTATTAATCTCTTTCTCATGCTGCTCGTTTATCACCTGCTGTTTATGTTCGATTTTTACAAACGTAATATAACAGATATACATTATGACCATACTTGTTAAACTACCACCAAAAAGAAAAATAAAGATCGGAAATATTACCCATAAATAATATAAAGTAAACAGAGCTGCTAAGGCATAAATAGTTCGCAAAGGTTGATAAATAGCAATTAGAAAGGCATTCTTTATATATTGCTGAAAGCTGTTGTGATAATGAACATATAAAGGAAACAGATATAAAACCATAATAAAATATAGAAAAGCAAAAAAAATAAATATGCCTTTAAAGATCAAATTCCAAGTAGGGTCCTGTAAAGAAAAATACTGTAAATTAGTAAAAATCATTAGTCCAAACAAGCCCACTATCCATGTTATTCCATTTGCTCTAAAAAACTCTTTTCGATAGGTTTCCCAAAATAATTTTCCGACGTGATGACCATGCTGACCCATTACCCATTTGCGAAAGACGGCAAACATTGCCACCGTACTGGTCCTATCCCGAAAAAAATAAGACCTAATAAAGAAAAAATTATCCACAAAAAATTAACATATAATAAAAATAGTACCGCTTCTCCAAATTGATAAAACTTACCAATCAAGCTATCACCGTTCATTATATCACCCCCCCATTTTTAATAGTGTCTTATTTTAATATGAACTGGTCCCAATAGACCTGATGGTAATTCTGCTTGATCCATTTCATTAGCACTGTTATTTGTCACCTTAATTAATAAATCATTTGTTCCTTCCGTCAGACAAGTAAGAGGAATTTCTATTGTATAGGGCGCCCAAAATTTTACATCCACAAGTTGATTATTGATAATCAGTTCCGCTATTTCATAGACTTCTCCTAAATCGATTGTAATGTTTTCGATTTTAGATAGCGACACATCTAGCTGAAAAGAAAATGGGTATAGAATACTTCCCGAAAAATGTTGATAATTTGGAATATCAGTCCAGCTGCATAGTTTATCTTCATTCCAGTGAATTTCATCTGATACCTCTTTCCTATCAGATTGCCATTGTAATTTCATATCAATTTGTCTTAAAGTAGTAGTAGTAGTAGCTTTGACGTGAGAAAGTTCTGGTTGTTCTTCAGGATCGACTACAATAATTACAGATGACCTGCTACTGATCTTTAAAGGCCTATCACTAAGGTTATTTTCATCAAATAGAACTTTACTTCTATTGCCTGACCATGGATCCCATAGTTCTGTCTTTCCTTTAATGTCTAATTTCATATGACCTACGAAATGTAACTCCCCCCCTTCATTTACTAATAGACAGAAATATAACTTATTTTTCTTTACTAAACTAACTCTGATATCCTGAGCTGATTCCTTTAGCTGGACGAATTTATAGCGACTCAAGGCTTGAATCATATCATCTGATTTACTAAATTTGACGAAATTATCCTGATGATCGTTAGTATCTATGGTGGTCATAACTAGCCCACCATGTTTTGTCCAATCTCGTAATTGTTGCTGTACTTCAGGATTAAAATCTTGAATATGGAGTCCATCCAAAATAACGACTTGATATTTTTGATTTGCTATGTCCATTGTATTAGTAAATGTCACCAGTTCTTGCATAAACAATCCTTCATGGACATAATTAAACTCTATTTGATTTTCATATAGTCTTTTAGCAATTTGCCATGGCAGCTGATCATCTTTTGTCAATATCGCTATCTGTGCTTGATTTGTACTATTTGTCATTACCCAGCTTAATCTTTTCATATATATACTAAAATAACGATAATATCTCCACCACACATTATGAGGGCCCACATCTGGTGGACGTTCATGGCTTCTTTGTTTTCCACTAACAGAATAATAAAAGGCATGTGGACAATATAAATTCACACCTCTGACAGCAAGCCAATCGATATACCATTTCATATCAGCAGCTGATAAATTCCAGTCATTATTTTTACCACACACGCCTAAAAATTCATTAATATTGCGCGTTCGGTTGTAATGACGAGCAGCATCTGCTCCACATTTTGCTGCTGTCGAATGTTCTCCAATTAAACTCTTATCATCTTCCGGCGCAACCCAACGCCATACCACATCTTGACCAGGTATTTGGAATGCTTGCAATAAACCAATATCATCACTTGCTGCTGGATGTCCAGTTAATGCTAAATTATTTTCCTGGCACCACTGACTAATCGGCATATAATAACTTTCTAGTAATCTTTTCTTCAAAGCACGTTGATAGCTCCGATGAATTTCAGCTGATTTCTCCATTGGATAAAATAGAGCTAATAAATCTTCTGCATGATTTCCTTGTGAATAAAAATTATATTCAAATCCTTTTGTCCATGGAATAAGACCTTCTAATGCATTTCTCCCCAACATATCTGGCTCATCCGTAAACATAGCAAATACAGTATCTCCAAAAAATTCTCCTACTACATCTTTGTATCGTTCATGTGTAATCTCTATAAATGAACGAACAGCCTCAGGATTTAATAAATCAGCTGACCTTGGAGCATGACTTTCTCCATCATCCTGATTGCTATGAATCCCTCTTATCATTCCAAAGGATTGTGTTTCCACTAAAGCGATACACGACCATTCTTCTTGTATACGATTATGTACTTGAAAAAAATCTTCTATTAACTGATCTTTTATTTGCCAAATTAAATGATCTTCTTGTTCTATACAATGAACTATGCCAACATTTAAAGGGAACAAGCAGGTAAGATAATCTGAAGTGATTCCAACTCTTGTTTTACGAACTAAAAATAGTGAAACTAATCGATCTGTTTTAGCAAGTTGAAAATTATTGTTAGAAACCTTCACTTTTTTTTCGATTGCTTTTAATCCTCTGCTGGCAAACTGAGGATTTCGTTCTACTACTTTCCCATTAGCAGCTCCTGAAGGATACATTGCTTCATCATATAAAATCACATGCATATCCTGTTTATTAGCTTCTTGAACAGCAAAATAGACGTAGTCCATAAACTCATTTGATAAATATTCTAATGTTTCAGGTAATCCAATTCGCGGGTGAAGAACAAAGCCATCCACGCCTTTTTCTTTGAAGTCCCTAATTTGTCTACTTAATTCTTGTTTGGATAACTCATCATTCCAAAACCAAAATGGCATTGGAGAATATTCTTTACTTGGATGCAAAAACTCGTTATATAACTGTTGATCCAACTCAATCCCTCCTCTATGAACTATTTGATTTCATTTTTCGATACTGGCTAGGAGGTACACCTACCTGTTTTTTAAAAATTCGATTAAAATAACTGTGACGATAGCCTACACTTTCCGCTATATCATTGATCTTATGATTCGATTGTAGCAATAATTCTTTAGCGTGATCGATTCGTACAGTGGTAAGAAAATCAATAAAATTGATTCCTAATACTTTCTTAAATGCCTTACTTAATGTATATGCAGTTGTATCAGCTATATCCGCACAGCTTTCTAATGATATGTCTTCCATGTAATGTGAATGAATGTATTGTACAATATTATCTACTAACATCTTCATTTCAATATTCATATTATCTTCTACAAAATTCACGTATGGTTTAATTACTTGATCAACCATCCAACGAACAACCCATTCTTTTTCCCTTATTTGTGTTAATTCTTCAAACATATTCCTTCCATTAAATAAGACAACTGGATCAATTCCTGAATGCATAATTTCATGTTGAATCGTACTGTATAACTGCATAATACTAGCTTGCACGTTTAATTCCTTATTATTATTTTCCACTAAGTAATTAAAAAATTGGCGAATAAATGCTTCCGCCTCACTAGTGCGTCCTCTTCTAACACATTGAATAATTTCTTTTTCCAAATCAAATGGATAATATAACTTTGGCTTATCATTTCTTTCATTTAAATCATTCAAATGAATAATCTGATTTTGATTTTCAAATTTCCTATATCTTTTACCTCGACCAATCTCATCAAATAAATAACTAATTTGCTTGACCTTTTCTGTTTGAGAACTAATGGTGATGGTCACTTTTAAAGCTAACACCTTATTAATAGCTGAAATAATCTTTTCAGAGAGTTGATGCAACGACGATCGTAAGTCTTGTATATGACTTGGTACAATTAAAAAAATGCCTGCTGAAAGATCATAATGATTTATAATAGTATATTGATTAAAATATTCTTTCGTTATGTCTTCCGCCATATTAGACATCGCAAATGTGACTAAGCTATCATCATCTGCATTTTTATGAGCTAGTTCATACATACCTGTTAATTGAATATCTATTAGAATAAACGTATGGTTTTTCACGATCCACCCATAGTTTTCCATTCTTGTGTTTAAAGAGTTTTCACTAAAGTCATATAAATAACCTTTTGTTAATTGAACTAAGAAATTTTGACGTAACTGTGGGATTTGTTCTGATAATCTTTCTTCAAGATATCTTCTTTCATTTGACAACGCGTTAAAACGTTCATGAATTTCTGTGAATTCATCCGTTTTTCTTTCGCCATTTTGTATGTCATGCTTAGCAAACGTATTTACTAAGTTCCTTACTGGTTGATATAAGCGATTAGATGCAAACCATGTCATTAAAAATGCCAACAGTAAAATAGATAAACTCGCTATTAATATTACTTTGGAGATAGTAACAATCGGTGAAGTAATCGCGGATATTGGTGCGGCCGAAACATATGTCCAGGTTGAACCAATCCGATCAAATTCGCCATAGGAGACAGAGTATGTCTTATCTTCCCAATCTAGCTGAAAAGAGCTGGTATTCTCTTTTTGCTGCATTAATTCCTCCGATAACAATTTTGATAAAGATTGATTCTCTTCTCTCGCCGTCGATAATAATACTTTATTACTTTCATTTAACAGCATGGTCATACCGTCACTGTATGGTGTTAGTGTCCCTAATATCGATGCTAAACTCGTTTTATCTACTTTCACAATGATAGCATCAAAGGGATTTTTGACCACCCCAGGTATTTGATGAGTTAAAACGATCTCATTAGTATACCTAGTATCGTTCACAAACAGCTCATCATGTGACCATGTGACATTTTTAGATCCTCTTAATAAAGATTCATAGGCTTTAATCAAGTTTTTATTACTTATATAATCTAAATATGGCGAAAAAAGCACAGGTTCTTCACCATCAATGAAAAGCTCCACTTCATCTATTAAAGGATGACTACCTTGAAGGATTAATAGTTTTTGTTTTAAATCTCTAGTTTTTTGAAATTGTCTAACAAAATTGGTATCCATTAATGTCGAGTTAAAACTAGGCTCAAATGCCCAATAACTCAACGATTCTTCTAAATAGTTAAACTGTTCATCAATATTTTGAACTCGTTCATTTATTTCATCTACATGAATCTTTCTTAATTCATCTTCTGTCGAATGTAAACCAAAAGTATAAATACCAATCGCTGAAATTATACCAGGGATAGAAGTTATAAACAAAATCATTAAAAAGCTTTTACGAAAATATTTACTCCCCCCCAACGATTATCTATCCATTCTTTTATTTTCGCATGTGAATTCACTATACGCTCACCTCTTATCTTTATATCATAGCATTACTTGTAAGCGTCATCATTAACTAATTATAATAATTCTGTTGAATGGTTACTTCTATCCTTTTACCGATCCTAATAATATACCTTTAGCAAAGTGCTTTTGTAAAAATGGATAAAAGATAAGTATAGGTAATGTAGCTACTACAACTACCGCCATTTTAAGAGATTCCTCAGGTGGGTCTTGCATCATCGTATTCATCTCTCCAAAGTCAACATTTGCCACCATCATTAACTGCTGTAATAATAGCTGAACGGGCCACTTGGCACTATCACTAATATATAAGAGTGCATTAAAAAAATCATTCCAATAAAATACTGCATAAAACAACGTAAAGGTTGCGATAACCGGTTTTGATAAAGGGATGACTATACGCCAGAATACACCCATATCTGAACATCCATCAATACGTGCGGCTTCTTCCAATTCTGTAGGTAAGTTTTGAAAGAAACTTTTTACAATGATTAAATAGAAAGGATTAATCGCAACTGGCAAAATTAATGCCCATAAAGAATCTAATAAACCTAAGCTGCGAACTACTACATACGTCGGAATCATACCACCACTGAATACCATAGTGAATACCACGAGATTTAAAATGATATTTCTACCAAGTAATTTTTTTCTTGATAAAGGATATGCCATCGTCATTGTTAGTAATAAGCTCACTACTGTTCCTAAGACCGTAACAAAAATAGAAATACCAATACTGCGAATAAACGTATTAGTTGAAAAAATATACTCATAAGCAGCTAGAGTAATTGTTTCAGGTACAATAAAAAATGGCCTTGCTGCAATTTCAGCCTCTGTTGCAAAAGAAGCTGCTATTACATATACAAATGGTATAAAAGTAGATAGGCCTAACAACAATAAAAAAATTTGATTAAATACGTCGAATACACGTCCCATTGGTGTATTGTGCATTTTATGCATATGATCTCCCCCCCCTTATTATGTCTTTAAAACAAACCTGTTTGGCCCATTTTCTTAGCTAGATAATCTGCTCCATAAATCAAAATAATACCAACAACTGCTTTAAATAGACCTACTGCAGTACTGTAACTAAACATACCTTGTGTTATACCAACGAAATAAACATAAGTATCAAACACATCTGCTACACTTCTGTTCAGTGAATTAGTCATAAGGAAAATTTGTTGAAAGCCTTGATCCAAAAAATTGCCCAATCGTAAAATTAATAATATTACAATCGTGCTACGTAGAGCTGGTAAAGTGACATGCCACATTCTTCTAAAACGACCTGCGCCGTCCATGATGGCAGCTTCATATTGCTCCGCACTAACACTTGCTAATGCTGCCAAAAAGATCACTGTGCCCCCCCAACCTGTCTCTTTCCAGATTACTTGTCCAATTATCATTGGACGAAACCATTCGGGACTAGATAGAAAATTAATTTGTTCCCCTGTAAAATATTCCACCAGTGCATTAATTGCTCCACCACTAGTGGTTAAGAATACATAAGTGATGCTTGCAATAATTACCCATGACATAAAGTGGGGGGGTATATACACTAAAGTCTGTATCGTTCGTTTGAAGAATTGAATTCTCAATTCATTTAACATTAACGCAATAATAATAGGGGCAGGAAAAAAGAATATCAAATCATATAATGCTAGAATAAGTGTATTTCGTAACAATCTAAAAAAATCAGGATTTTGAAAAAAGTTTATAAAATGGTCAAATCCAACCCATTCACTATCCCAGAATCCTCTAAAAGGTGAATAATCCTGAAAGGAAATTAATATGCCCCCCCACATTGGTAAGTATTTAAATAAAATAAAATATAATGCGCCTGGTATCAAGAGTATATACAGCCATTTATCTCTAAATAATTGCTGGGTTTTTGTCAGCTGGTTCTCTAAGATAACTGTATCATTTTCTTTTTCCTTTGATTTCAAAGTTAATTGTGCCACTGTATCTCCCCCCCCTTTAATAGGAGATATCTGTTAAATCTGCGAGATAGCAGATTTAACAGATATCCAATTCACTGTCTATTGATTGTTATTGGGCTGCTTGGTATAATTCATTAATTTCATCAATATATTCTTTTCCACCTGAATTCATCCATAGTTTCTCTGCTTCATCTAAACCAGCTTTGTCAATTTGTCCAACAATATATTGAATTCTTGCATCAAGATAATATTATCCAGCTGTTGTCCTTGACGACTATATACTTCAGATACTAATGGCTCTGCTGGATTAGCTACTACGATTTCTTCGTTAGCAGACATTACTTCTTGTTCTTTTTGTTCCAATTCATCTAATGGGGGCTTCTAAATATCGATTTTCAGGAATAAATGTTAATAGTTGATTCAAATCTTCATATTCGTATATTAATGCTTGATCTGTTGTAGGAGTATAAGCACCATCTACCATTTCATAATGCTTCCCTTCCACACCGTTAAATGCCAATGTTTGGCCTTCTTGTGTACTCATATCATCCATAAATTGTAGTACTTTAGCTAAGTCTTCTTCTGTCTCAACTTTTTGTTTTGAAATAGCGTACATCATGTTATAACCAGAAGTAGGTAAATTGAACAAACCATTTGGACTTTCTACTGCACCAAATAAGTCTACTGAACCTTCTAATGATGGGTCAGCCTTTACCATTTTATCACGATTACGACTCGCTGCATCAGCCACATCAATAACTGTTCCAGCACGTCCATTCACAAAGGCATCATGCCATTTCGCTGGATCCATTACCGCAAAATCCTCGTTTACTAGACCTTCATCATACATTTTTTTGAAATAATCTAACGCTTCTCTATAAGCGGGATCTTGGAAGTAAGGATATAACGATCCTTCTTCATTAATCCCCCCATTTATTTGGTACACCAAACCATGTTTGCATTATATCCCATGGACCAGGATATTCAGATACAATTGTACCTACAGTATCATTTTGTCCATTTCCATCAGGATCATCATGTGTAAAGGCATACATAACATCATAAAATTCATCTGTAGTGGTTGGTATTTCCATACCTAAATTATCTAACCAATCTTTGCGAATAGTTACTGCCATTCTTCCTAATGGTCTTGCACGATAAAGACCATAGACACTGCCATCAATTGAAATATTATTTTTCACAATATCATTCAATTGACTTAAGTTTTCATAATCAGCAAGATGATCTGTCAAATCCCAGAACGCACCGTCCTGCACAGCATTAATAAAACTGGACGTTTTGTTGGTTAAGATCATGGAAGGTAAATCACCAGAAGCTAGTGTTATATTGAATCGTTCTTCATAATTACTACTTGGTACATATGTTATATCTAGTTTAGTATTTGTAAAATCTTCAATTGCCTGCCAAGCAGGACTTTCAGGTGTTGGTGGTTCTGGTGTATATGAATTAGTTACAATAGATATTTCATATGGTTCTTCTGAATTATTATCATTTGTTTCAGTATCAGACTCATTTCCACTTTCATTAGATGAACCACCAGCATCACTATCATCGTTACACGCTACCAACATTACACTTATTAAAAATGTGAATAATAACAATAGAAGACTCTTCTTATTTATCAACTCTAATTCCTCCCCCCCTTTTTTTATTTCTTAATAAGAAATTATCAATGAAATTCTAGTTGTATCTGTTCACCTCCATTATTTTACTCGTTACAACTCATTCATTTCGTAACGGCTTACTTATAATATAAAACGCTTACATTTTTCCGGCAATATTCATTTTTTGTCCTATTATTGTTATATATAATAAAACCTTATATAGCAAGGAGTTAGCAGTGTATTTATCACTTTGTTTCTCTTTTATCACTTTATTGCACATTGATATTTGGTAAAGAGTCACGTATTAATTTCAAGCACATCATTACATTCAAGCACCATTGTGATACACCATTTGTTGAGATATGTTCACTTTCTATTAGCTTGCTCCAACTCTCTATCGTGTTAAGTTGCAGATCCATTAAAGGATTGCTAATGAGAAGATCCCATGCTTTTTCTGCTAACGATTCGTCTTGAAAATAATTAGCGGCATATGCAACTAATCCCGTAGAAAACATTGGCCATGCAAACATTTCCTTAGCCAATTTACCATTCGTTTGTTGTTTCATTTCCTTATCAGAAAGAAGATAAAAAGCACCAAAATCAGCTATCATTCTTTTCCACTCTTCTTCTTCAAGCAATGACTCTAATTCCATCCATACCTGTGGTGCACCGAATGCTATCACCATATGATAATCTCCCAGTGTTCCATCATCCATATGAATAAGCTTATGTTTCTCTTTCTGATAATAAAAAACAGGACCTGATAATAATTGAAGTGGGGGGGCATTTTTAATATCTGTTATAGTATCCTTTATATAACACTCATAATTTGAAGATTTCTTTGTTTCCCACTGATATAACCAATTCGATAAAAAAGCTGACCAATCCGGACCAGTACGAACTGGCGTTATGTTTTCTTTTTTGTCATAGAACTCTCGCATAGGTGGTAATTCATCAATTTTTTGATCAATATCTTTTACTTGATTTATAATTTCACCTACTCGTTCATCACCAGTTAAATAAAAATAATATTTATGAAGACTCGCCATACTAATCCTTACTTCCTTACATCCACAGCCCCCAATGGGTTACATTATGACGAGAGCCAAATCCCTGATATTGACCAAGATGATATTGATCCACTTCGCTGGTATGTCTCGTCATCGCTTCTGCCACTGTAAAAATTTCTTCAGAAGGTTTACGCATGAAGCTAAACCATAGCCATAAATTTGGTGCAAGTTCTGTATTTTGCCATGCATATCCACCTAAGTCATAGCACCATTGATGCCTTACAGGATCATAACTATGCATAAAATCACCAAAATCCCAAAATCCATACCATTTTCGTTGCTCGATTTCATTTCTATAAAATTCGATAACTTTGTCTAGACTGTTTTCTAATTTTTCTTCTATCATATGTGATTTTCTAGGTATATCAAAAAACCACACGCTTTTGTTTCTACATAATAAAGCGGATCACAATGTAACAATGGTTTTTGCTGATGTATTTGCAGATAAAAATTTAGCATTTTGTCAGTAGGTGCTTCTGAAAAAAGTGTGATTGTTCCTTCATTAGTATTTGCGATCCCAGTAGCTGTAGCCCTTAATTCATCAAACCCTTCATAAGCACTTTCTACATGTGTTTGATCTGTATAATGCTCTAAATTCATTGCTTTAGCTTGATTAGACCAAAACCATATGGTACATTCTGCTTGGTCATTAGCCAAATAATCAATATCAATAGAAGAGGGATGTTTTTGCCAAAAGTCTTTTAATGTTACTAGCATTCCACCGTTAACACCACTTATATATAATCCACCTCGTGCTCTATTACCGGTAATTGCCTGAATAAATTAATTTGTCCTTTCTTGTCGCTTTTTACTTACGTTTGGTTAAGTGGCTTCTCATTCTTGTT
>NZ_BAVS01000042.1 GCF_000521485.1 Gracilibacillus boraciitolerans JCM 21714
CCACACACCACATGTATATAAATAAAAAGGAGGGAGAGAGAAGTTCCCTCTCCACAATATATTATTATTTAGATTCACCAGCAGTTTGCTGAGCTTCAAAAGTCCAAGTAAGTTTTAATTTATCAGCTTGGAATTGATTTTGATCTTCACCATTGTCTACAAACTCAAAAAGTACATCTAAACTATCAGTATCTCCGGCTTTTAAGCCGTCGTCTTCACCCCACCATTCAAATATATCGTTTGCAACAGCGTCTGGTAATGTTGGATCTGCTTTTAACTCGGCTAATGTTGTTGACCAAATAACATTTTCAGGAATTACTCCTACAAATGGAAAAGAAGTACCTTTATCATAATTATTTACAAAATGAACAAGTATGTGCTCACCGAAATCTTCGGTATTATCCCCCCCATGATAATCAGATGTAGTATAATCAGTATTGATATTAATACTATAAATATCAAGCGTCCCATCATTAATAAGTTCAAAAGAACGGTACATCCAATCCCCTGGCTTTATGTCTGAAACCTCAATAATAGTGGTTGGGTCAACTGACAAATCTAAAGTACCGGCAGCGAATGTATTGTTGGTTACTTCTTCATCACTGAAATACGCATATGTACCTCCTCCTACCAGTGCTAAACCAAGTGCTGCGGACGCCATACCTAAGCCTAACTTTTTCTTTAATGACATATATAATTCCTCCTTTATTTGTTCTTTATTAAGAACATTAGAATTTATTATACATGGGCTATTTAAAATATCAAAGTATTAAAAAGAACTGTTTTAAGCATTAATAATAAATTTTTCATTGTTTTTCTTAAATTATCTTGATATTTCTCTTATTATCATAAATATTTTTGTTTAATGCGTTATAAAGAACTTAAGCAACTATTAATATGAATAATGTGTGTGCATCAACTAAAATACAGTAAAAAAACTATCTATAAATACTTTTATAGATAGGAATGCTCATTTTATATTAATGTCGCTTATTCAGCCATAAAACACCGGATTTTGCTAAACGAGGCAAAAGTCCTGTGATTGGTTGATGATACATATTGCCGAACCCTTCCGATTTTCCAAGAGATCCTAATTGACCTTTTAACTTAATAGGTTTGGGTTTACGTGGTTCTTTATCATTTAAGACATCTGCCAGAATATCGCCAATCTGCTCACCCTGGCTTCCGGCAAGCTGGGCACTCGGTGAATTGTCAGAAGACGCACAATCCCCCCCTACTACATATATTTTGTTATTTGAAGGTACTTGATAAAAATCGTTTATTACGATTTTTCGTGCCGATCTTTTTCAAAAGGTAAACTTCTTACTAAATAATTTGGTCGGACACCCGCTGTCCAGATAATGACGTCACTTTCGATACCTTCGCCATTATTATAAAAAATCCCTTCTGCAACTAATTCTACGTTGGAGTGGTGTAAGATTTCTACTTGATTCTTTCGGAACCATTCTTCTACATAGGATTGCACTTTTTCATCAAAGGCAGATAATACAGTTGCTCCACGATCTAATAAACGGATATTTAAGTCTGGTCTGCTTTCTCTAATTTCGGAAGCGACTTCAATTCCACTCAGGCCAGCTCCGACAACCGAAACTTGGCTGTACGCTGATAGATTATTAACCTTAATACTAGCTTTGCGGGCACTTGAAATCGATTGGACACTTTCTGTATACTCCATTGCTCCCTGGATACCGTGATAGTTATCTTCACAACCTAGTCCGATTAATAAGTAATCATATTCTACGGCAATTTCATTACCTTTTAATCGAATCAACTCTCTGTCAGTATTGATTTCAATAATCTCCCCAAATATATATGAAACCTGTTCGTGTAAAGGAAAATCAATTCTGACTTCTTTATCCGCTTTTGTTCCTGCTGTAATCGCATAAAATTCTGTTTTTAATGAATGATATGGATTACGATCAATTACTGTGATCTGGACATCCTTTGGTATATTGTTATCCAGTAATTGATGCAGGGCATTCATCCCACCATATCCTCCACCGATTAAAACAACCCTCTTCATTTAAAAAACCCCCCCTGTCTATCGTGAAATCAAAAAACTCTTTATAGATAGTTTCCCATTCTTATCTATAATTAGACTACCAAAATTAGTCCGATAAAACTATACAAAAGGGTAAAAAACTATTCAATATTCAAAAGTTCCATTATTCAGAAAATTTAAGAGTAATTTTTTGCCTATTTTATAAAGAAATGTTATAAAAATAATATAGGTAGTGTAAACGCAATCATACAGTAGAGGAGTTTTTCTCATGGAGTTACTACAAATTCAACAAACAGCCACCAGGATCAAAACAAATGTAAAGCAAGTGGTGGTAGGACAGGAAGATACGATTGATCTTTTGTTAGTAGCAATGGTTTCATCAGGTCATGTGTTATTAGAGGACGTTCCAGGTACAGGGAAAACATTGCTGGCAAAATCTTTAGCAAAGTCACTAGCCGGTGATTTTAAACGAATTCAGTTTACACCTGATTTATTACCAAGCGATATTACAGGCATTCATTTTTACAGTCAACAAAAAGGCGAATTTGAATTTCGCCCGGGTCCGATATTTACAAATGTGTTGTTAGCAGATGAAATTAATCGTGCGACACCTAGAACACAATCCAGTTTGTTAGAAAGCATGGAAGAACGTCAGGTTACGATAGATGGAAATACACGTACGTTAGCAAAACCATTTTTAGTGATCGCCACTCAAAATCCGATTGAAAGTCAAGGGACCTTCCCTTTACCTGAAGCACAATTGGACCGCTTTTTATTAAAAATACATATGGGATATCCAACTCGCGAACAGGGGGGGATTGAAATATTAAAACGCTTCAAGTCGGCGAATCCATTAGATACACTGCAATCTGTCGTTACGGTTGAGGATATTGTGGCGATGCAACAGATTTATAGCGAAGTAGAGATAAGTGATGATGTGTTGCACTATTTAATCGATGTAGTCGAAAAAACACGTGAGCATAATAATGTAGCGTTGGGTGTCAGTCCGCGTGGTAGTCAGGCATTATTAAAGGCAGTTCAAGTATTCGCTTTATTACAGGGTCGTACCTATGTGATTCCCGATGATATAAAAAAATGACTAAACCTGTTCTTGGCCATCGCATTGTTTTAGCACAACGCATTGGGGTAAAACAAGGTGAAGTGGATGCTGTATTAACAGAAGTTTTAGGACAAGTGCCAGTGCCAACTGAAAAGGCAGGCATCCATGCATGAATATCGCCTGGGTCATCGTCGTTTTATTAATCATTATCTTTATGCAGGGAATCATCTATAGTAAATTTGGTCTAAAAGGGATTACATATAAGAGAGCATTTAGTCAAGACACCGTATTTGAAGGGGGGGAAACAATCGAAATGGTGGATGAAATCGCAAATAAAAAGCTGCTGCCAATTCCCTGGATTCGATTGGAGTCGAAAATGAGCCCTCACCTTTTAACGCATTCAGAAAACGCTCAGGACAAAGAGGAAGGGGAAATATTTCACCGGACCCTTTTCAGTTTGTTACCCTATCAAAAAATCACTAGGAGACACCAGTTAATCGGCTCAAAAAGAGGTTATTACCCATTGAATACAGTATCTGTCACGACAGGGGATGGGATTGGCTTTGGCGAAGTGTTTGATTCATTTGAAGCAAGTACTGCCGTGACGGTTTATCCTGCAATCGTCCCACTTGAGGAGATTCCATTACCCTCTCACAGCTGGTTAGGGGGGGATATCACGGTGAAACGATGGATTGTGGAAGACCCTTTTTTGCAAGCTGGTATTAGAGAGTACCAGCAAGGTGATCCATTGAATGCTATTAATTGGAAGGCAACTGCAAGAACTCAGGAGCTGCAAATTAATAAAAAAGACTATACAGCTGATCATCATTTAATGATTTACGTGAATTTTGATTCGAACGAAGATATCCGTATGCCAATTGAACAGCCGAAAATAGTGGAAAAAGGTTTATCCTATGCCGCATCTTTAGCTAACTATACGATCGAACAAGGCATTTCAACAGGCTTTGGCTGTAATGGGTACTATGTAGAGCCATTTACCAATTCAACAGATCGAATAAAACCTTCTGTTCGTGTAGCTCCTTCTAATAGCGGTCAACAAATTGGTTATATTTTCGATGCCATTGCAAAAGTTGAAATGGACCGAAGTCGTAATTTTAGAGCATTTTTACAAGAAGATGTCGAACAAGGCCTGACAAAAACAGATATAATTATTTTCTCGCTTCGACGCACAGAAAAAATGAATAGGCAAATTGCATATTTAGAGGAATTAGGGAATGCAGTCGAAGTTGTTCTGCTAGAAGAAGGTAAAGGTGGTGAGGCTGATGTTAGTTAAAGTAAGGTCACACCTTATATCAATGGTTCATGGTCTGATCGAATTTATTGGTTTTTTTCCATTGTTTCTACTAATAGCAGTACTGTTTTTCAATGATTCCCATAAATATAGCTGGTTTCTATCTCTTTTCGTTTTGTTTGTGGCTGGTTATTTTCTGAGACAAATGTTACAAAACCGTTGGATCGCCTTGATAAGCGCTGCTGTCTTAACTATTTTATTAAGTTTAATCATGATAGCAAATATTTGGTCGCTGATATTTAGTGTCTTATTCGGTTTAATCTCCTCCTATCGTGGTATTCAACATGCAGAAAGTGAATGGCAGGAGATCTTGCCGAGTCGTATTCTTTGGGCAATCAGTATGCCACTATATTTTATTGGTTATATCCTTTTTATAAATATGGATGCCTTATATCGATATCAGCATCTGATTAGTTACGTAGGATTTTTGTTTATTATTGTGATGCTGTTTATTACCAATCATGAGCATTTACAAAAGGAGTCTCTGGCAAGAGACAAAAAGAAAAAAGTCGGATCTGAAATAAAGAGACTAAATCGTATGTATTTAATTTTCACATTAATTCTTGTCTTTGCTATTACTAATTTTCAAGTAGTGCAAGCAGCCATATATAATGGTGTGAGATCCATCATTGAATCTGTCATATGGCTAGCTTCGTTATTTAATCAGGACTCAGAAATTATCCAAGACGAACCCCAACAAGCTCAAATGCCGGCTTTTCCGGAAGTAGAAGCACAAGAGCCATCCGTGTTTGCCGAGTGGATGGACCGTATCACATTTGTAATAGGCTTCTTGTTTTTAGCAATTTTAATCATCGTATTTACAGCTGTTGTATTTAAAAAATTTAGAAGATTGCTTAAGAATGTATTCATTTCGTTATGGCAATTAATTAAACGCGTGATAGGAAAGAAACAGGCAGTTGAAGCAACAACAGATTATGCAGATGAAAAAGAAAGCCTATTTGACTGGAAAAAATGGCGACACCAAAATCAGCAAAAAATAGAAGCGGCTTTTATTCGAGTTACACAAAGAAAGCCAAAGTTTGAACAAATGTCCAAAGAAGAAAAGGTGAGATTTTTATACCAGCAGATCGCCAGGAATATGACAAAACAAGAAAAATGGCGATCGTCTATGACAGCGCATGAAGTCTTTGCTTTAACTAAAAATGAACACTCTCTTCAGCAATTAGAGAACTGGTATGATGATATAAGATATGGAGGTAAAAGTTTACAGGATGAAAGTGAGCATTCACTTAATGAAATTTGGGAAAATTTCAAAAACCATGCATAACTGTTTTTTTGTTCCCGTTATATATTATGGTTCTTTTGATCTATTAAAGATATGACTATCTTGTCCGATAATAGAGATAACAACTACTTTAAAGGACGTGAGAGTATGAGAATAAGCGGTTTCGCAAGTGGGATGGATATCGATCAAATGGTCAAAGACCTGATGAAAGCCGAGAGCATGCCACTGCAACGAATGCAACAGGAAAAACAAACATTAGAATGGAAACGTGATGATTATCGTTCAATCAATACGCTTTTGTTAGACTTTCGTTCGACACTTACCGATATGAGAATGACGACAAGTTATCGAGCACGTGAAACTTCTTCAACTAATGAAAATTTAGTAAGTGCAACTGCGAGTAGTGCGGCAAGTCAATCCTCTTTTAGTTTATCGGAAGTTAGCCAATTAGCCTCCTCAGCTACTTGGGTGAATGAAGGGAAAATTTCTGACAGTAATATAGATCCAACTAAAGGGATGTATGCTCAAGATGCTTTTACTGGAAATTTTGAATGGCAGCAAGGTGCTATCTTTAAAGAGACAGTAACAGCTACATCAAATAATCAGACTATCGCAATTGATTCAACCACTGGGAATGTTCAAACAGATGCAGTTAATGTCCAAATTAACGGTAAGGGGGGGTTTGAGGTGGTAACCGAAGAAGTTTTGGCTGGAGAACCATTGGCTGCAAATCAAGCTTTATTAAAGGATGGCGAATTAACTTTTGCGGATGGTGTATTAAAAGCAGACGATAAAGTTTCCGTGCAGTTTGTAACAGATGGTCAAAAAAACGATTCCGTTGAACTTGCTTCAGCAGCAAAAGCTTTTCAACTTTCAGGTGGTTCAATTAGTACGGAAAATTTTCAATTAACTGTGGATGCTGTTAACTATACAATTGGTCCTGCATCACAAAATGAAAATGAATATTCGTTGATAGATGAAAATAGTAATTCAATCGGAACCTTCAATGTAAATACAGGCAGAATAACATTTACTGACGAACAGCCTGAGGGTACAGTGATAGATGCGAAATATCAACAAAATTATGCTGCGTTTTCAGTCGGTGCCGAAACGTCAAAAGGGACAACCTATCAAAACTTCTTGTTACGGGTAATGAATCATTAAATCAAGTTATCAATCATGTCAATAGTGCTAATATTGGTGTCTCCATGATGTATGACTCTTTTTCGGACAAAATGTCTATGAGAAGAACAGAAACAGGTAAATTTTCTGAGACAGGTCAAGATATGAAGATTAGTGGTAGCTTTATGTCAGATGCTTTACAATTTAATGTGGCTACAAATTATACAGAGGGAAAGAATGCGATATTTACAATAAATGGCTTGGAAACTGAAAGAAACACGAATAATTTCCAAATTGATGGTGTAACCTTTAACTTAAAACAAACCTTTGCTGCAGCAGATGGTCCTGTAACAGTTGGTGTTACTAACGATTCAGATGCAGTATTCGAAAATATCAAGAAATTCGTTGAAACATATAACACCTTGATTGATGAAATAAATGGAAAAGTTACGGAAGAATATCACCGGGATTATAAACCATTGACTGACGATCAGCGCGAAAGTCTTTCTGAGAAGCAACAGGAAGATTGGGAGAAAATGGCTAAAAGTGGATTATTGAGAAGAGACACCATGTTACAAGGTGCATTGTCAACGATGCGTACAGACTTTTATTCACCTGTAAACAATGGAGAATCAGCAGGCTCGTTTAATCAGTTAGCTCAAATCGGTATTACAACGACTAAAAATTATATGAGTGGTGGAAAGCTTGAAATTAATGAAGCGAAATTAAAAGAAGCAATTGAAGGCGATCCTGCAGGCGTAGAAAATCTATTTCGTGGAGATGGAGAAGGATATGGTGAAAAGGGAATTGCACGTCGTTTAACCGATTCTGTTAATAGCACTATGGACAGTATCTATGAAAGAGCAGGTCGTGCAACTGCTACCAACCAGCAATTTACCATTGGCCGTAACTTAAATGATGTAGAAGAACAGATTCAGCGTTTCCAGGATCGTTTAACTCAAATTGAAGACCGTTACTGGAGACAATTTACTGTAATGGAAAAAGCAATGCAGCAGGCTAATCAACAGGCATCTTATATGATGCAACAATTCGGTGGTATGGGTATGCAATAATAAAAACGTCAACTTAGAAAGGGGGGGGCTCTAGTATGGATATAGCTGCAATGTCAGTAATCATGAATCAGGCACAAGTAAAGCAACAGGCAAGTGTTTCCTTAATGGACAAAGCACTTAATCATGCAGAATCTCAATCTAGTGACATGATTAAAATGATGGAAATATCAATGCAGTCACATTTGGGAAGTAATATTGATATAAAAAGATGAGCAGCGCAAGGAATTCAGATATCTTCTGAATTCCTTTTATATATATCTGGTTTTATTTCAGAAGGAATGACTCAGTAAAATTAGTAAACAGCTAAACTTTTTTACTACTTAAGCCGATAATAATAGAAACAACTAAATAGGAGATGAAAATTATCATGGAAGTTGGTAAAATGATCACTGGATCTCCACTATTACACACTGAACAGACAATTGAGCAATCCACAACTGTAAGAGAGAGATCCAATAACCATGAACAAGAAAAAGCAAAATTATTGAATGGAGAAGAAGAACTATCAAAAGATCAGGCTCAAAGCATGGTTGATGGTATTAATTCTTTCTTAATACCTGCTAATACCAGTATTCGTTATGAGTTACACGATAAATTAGATCGATATTATGTAACAGTAGTCAATCAAGAGACAGATGAAGTAGTGAAAGAAATTCCAGCGAAAAAATTACTAGATGTTTACGCATCAATGGCTGAATTATTAGGATTTATAGTAGATGAAAAAATATAAGTAAGAATTAGAGGAGCGTACGTTTTATGGCTTTCCAGCAATATCAAGCATACCAAAACAACTCTGTGAACACGGCATCACCAGGAGAATTAACATTAATGTTATATAACGGATGCTTAAAGTTTATCAAGCAGGCTAATAAAGCAATCGAAGACAAAGATTATGAAACAAAAAATGAGATGATTAAAAAAACGCAGAATATCGTACGTGAATTAATGATAACATTGGACCAAGAAGCAGCTATCACGAAAGAAATAATGCCCTTGTACGATTTTGTCAATCATGCATTGATGCAAGCTAATATTAAAAATAACGTGGATCAGTTAGAGCAAGCAAGAGCAATTATTCAGGATTTCCGTGATACATGGAAAGAAGTGATTAAACAGGAACGAATTCGTCAGCACGGTCAAGGTGTTAAAGCCTAATGAAACCAATAGCAGAATATATTCAGTTAACGGAAAACATGCTCGAATTATTTGAAAAAGCGTTAACGAATGAGCAACGTGAAAAAGTCATAGATCAAATCAATAAAACGATTGAAGAACGTGAGACATTAATAAAAGAAATTAAACCACCCTTTTCTGATGAGGAAAAGGAATTTGGAAAAAGAGCTATTTCAATGGATCAACAATTGAATCGCAAATTACAAACCGTGTATCAACTTTTAAAAAAAGATATGCGTAATGCCAAAAAGCAACCCCGTTCCAATAATTCCTATTTAAATCCATATAAAAGCGTCGCAAGTTATGACGGAAGATTTCTAGATTCCAAAAAATAAAAATAAAATCTGAACAATGGGCGAATTCGAAGATTAGAACTTGCTAAAGTTCAGATTTTTTTAATGGAACAGAAAGAAGATTATGCGACATAATTCTTGCGATAATTTTGAAATTGTTTTCCTGCTGAGCAGCCGCTCCGGCTACCCACGCCCCCCCCGGAAAGCGAAGTGGGCAAGCCGGAGCGGTTATTACATCTATCATCCTTTCAGAATTACTACCAGTAGATTGAAGTTATGTCGCATTACCTTCCTTATATGCAACTTAATACTTGCATCTTTCGACTTTTCAGTCGAAAATAATTAATCTATTCCTGCCTGATTTTTGTCTTTTTCCAAGAGAATATACTAGGATAATGAGAGAATTATAAAGTTTGTAAAGCTTTTGTTAAAAATTTATCATTTATATTGACTTATTACTCGTTTAATCATCCTAACTGTGGTATTATTAAACTATAACTCATATGAGTTATAGTTTGAAAAAGGAGGGCACTTTTTATGAAATACAACATTCGAGGCGAAAATGTAGAAGTGACTAATGCAATTAAGGAGTATGTCGAAAGAAAAATCGGTAAATTGGAACGATATTTCGATACCCCCCCTACTTCTGATGTAAATGTGAATATAAGTGTCTATAATGAAGAGCAGCAGATTGAAGTAACCATTCCGATGACAAACTTATTATTGAGAGCAGAAGAACAACACGTAGATTTATATGCTGCTATCGATCTTGTTGTTGACAAGCTAGAAAGACAAATTCGAAAGTATAAAACAAAAGTAAACCGTAAATTCCGTCAGCAAGGGTCTCCAAAACACGTATTTGCGGAATTGGAAAAAGAAGCGATGGAAGCAAGAGAGCTAGATGAATATGAAGATGATGCAATTGAAATCGTTAGAACAAAACGATTTAACTTAAAACCAATGGATTCTGAAGAAGCAGTATTGCAAATGGATATGTTAGGACATGCTTTCTTCGTTTTTGAAAATGCAATAACAGGTAATACAAACGTTGTATATAAACGCCGTGATGGCAGATATGGTTTAATTGAACCCAGCTAAAATACTTAATCTAAAAGCAACCTGCTGAATGCAGGTTGCTTTTTAATGGATTGTTGTCATTTTTATGCAGCTAATGTTATGATAGATAATGGAAAATTATTTTATATTCTTTTATCGATTTTAAGATAAAGAGGAGCGACGGGAATGCGTGAATTATTAAAGAAAGTGTTCGGCGATTTGAATCAAAAACAATTAAAAAGCTTAGGAAAACTTGCAGATGAAGTAGATGCGCTAGAGCCATCTATACAGCAATTATCAGATAATGAACTACAAAATAAAACAGAAGAATTTAAAGAACGCTATCAAAAAGGCGAAGATCTTGATGACTTATTAGTGGAAGCCTATGCGGTCGTGCGTGAATCTGCAAATCGTGTCCTGGGTTTACGACCATTTTATGTACAAATCCTAGGTGCAATTGCAATGCATAAAGGTGATATTGCTGAAATGAAAACTGGGGAAGGTAAAACACTTGCCTCCACAATGCCTGCCTATTTAAATGCGATAACAGGTAAAGGTGTTCATATAATTACGGTTAACGATTATTTGGCGGAACGTGATGCGCGTGAAATGGGAGAATTATTTCAATTTTTGGGATTAACTGTTGGCTTAAATCAAAATGCAATGACCAAGGATGAGAAAAGAGAAGCATATGTAGCAGATATCACGTATGGTACGAACAATGAGTTTGGTTTTGATTACTTACGTGACAATATGGTTCTATACAAAGAACAAATGGTTCAACGTCCATTACATTTTGCAATTATTGATGAGGTTGACTCTATTTTAATTGATGAAGCTCGTACCCCCCCATTGATTATTTCAGGTACAGCAGAGAAATCTGCTAACCTCTATCAGCAGGCCAATACGTTTGTGCGAACATTGAAAAATGAAGAGGATTATACCTATGATGAGAAATCTAAAGGAGTGCAGCTAACAGAAGAAGGCAATAATAAAGCTGAACGCTTCTTTAACATTGAAAATCTCTATGATTTAAACCACGTAACATTAACCCATCATATTAATCAAGCATTAAAAGCACATGTTGCTATGCATCGTGATACAGATTATGTTGTGGAAGAAGAACAAGTAGTGATCGTGGATCAATTTACTGGTCGTTTAATGAAAGGTCGTCGCTATAGTGATGGTTTACATCAGGCGATTGAAGCTAAAGAGGGACTTCAAATCCAGAATGAGAGTATGACACTTGCGTCGATTACCTTTCAAAATTATTTCCGGATGTATGAAAAACTTGCTGGTATGACTGGTACCGCAAAAACGGAAGAAGAGGAATTTCGAAATATTTATGCAATGGATGTTGTCTCCATTCCTACCAATAAACCGATTGTTCGTGAAGATAAGGCAGACTTAATTTACAAGTCAATGGATGGCAAATTTAAAGCAGTTGTGCAGGAGATAAAAGATCGTTATGAGAAGGGACAACCTGTTTTAGTTGGTACAGTTGCAGTAGAAACATCTGAACTAATATCCAAGCTATTGACTCGTGCAGGAGTTAAACATAATGTATTAAATGCCAAGAACCACTATCGTGAGGCTGAAATCATTGAAAATGCCGGTCAGCCTAAAGCAGTCACCATTGCAACAAATATGGCTGGCCGTGGTACAGATATTAAGCTGGGAACAGGCGTAACAGATTTAGGTGGGCTTGCTGTTATTGGTACAGAACGTCATGAATCAAGACGTATCGATAACCAGCTTCGTGGTCGTTCAGGTCGTCAAGGGGGGGATCCAGGAATAACAAAGTTTTATCTTTCGATGGAAGATGAGTTAATGCGTCGCTTTGGATCTGACAACATGAAAAATATGATGGAACGATTAGGAATGGATGACAGTCAGCCAATTGAAAGTAAAATGGTTTCCAGAGCAGTTGAGTCTGCTCAAAAACGTGTAGAAGGGAATAACTTTGATGCACGTAAAACCGTTTTATCTTATGATGATGTGTTACGACAACAGCGAGAAATCATATATAAGCAGCGATTTGATGTGATTGATTCGGAAAATCTTAGAGGAATCATTGAACAAATGGTCCAAACAACGGTTGAAAGTGCTGTAGATACCTATATGATAGATGAAGATTCGGAAAACTGGAATCTGTCAGGCTTAACTGAATATTTACATGGTACCTTAATCGAATCAGATTGGATTACAGAGAAAGATCTTGAAGGGAAAGATAAGAATCAAGTGATTGATCTGATTATGACTAAGATCAAGGAAAAATATGATCAGAAAGAAGAAGAATTTACATCAGCAAAAATGCGCGAATTTGAAAAAGTAATTTTACTTCGTACTGTTGATTCAAAATGGATGGATCATATTGATCAGTTGGACCAACTACGGCAAGGTATTCATTTACGGGCATATGGACAAAATGACCCGTTAAGAGAATATCAAATGGAAGGCTTCTCCATGTTTGAACAGATGATTGCCTCTATCAATGAAGAAGTAGCTAAATATGTGATGAAAGCACAGATTCGCGAGAATATAAAACGCGAAGCAGTAGTTAAGAATACACAGGCAGTATCTGGTGGCGATCAATCAAAGAAAAAAGGTAAAAAAACCATTTATAAAAGCACAAACGGTTGGTAGAAATGATCCATGTCCATGTGGAAGTGGAAAAAAATATAAAAATTGCCATGGACGTTAAAGTATAAATGAGGTGGAAAGATGGAATTAGTAGAAATAAAGCAAGAGTTAGAGAAAATGGCTAAGCGTTTAGCTGACTTTAGGGGGTCTCTTTGACTTAGATGAGAAGAGAACTCGTATCGCAGAATTAGAGGATACTATGTCAGATCCCAGTTTTTGATGATCAACAAATTGCTCAAAAAACAATTAATGAAGTCAATGGCTTAAA
Organism: Gracilibacillus boraciitolerans JCM 21714; assembly: GCF_000521485.1. Taxonomy (GTDB): domain Bacteria; phylum Bacillota; class Bacilli; order Bacillales; family Amphibacillaceae; genus Gracilibacillus; species Gracilibacillus boraciitolerans. Next base: position 13,270 of record NZ_BAVS01000042.1, read on the forward strand.
AGAATTTGTTAATGCTTTTGACCGGAATGAGGAAGCATTAGAAAACGCAGAAGTGACCTATGAATTAGTAAAAGAAGAAGCAGATAAAGAGCTTCGTAAGGATCTTGAGAGGGAAGTACAAGAATTAACGGAATCATTAAATCGATTTGAATTATTTATTCTTTTAAGTGAACCATATGATAAGAACAACGCGATTCTGGAGTTACATCCAGGTGCAGGTGGCACCGAATCACAGGATTGGGCAGGTATGCTGCTAAGAATGTATACAAGATGGGCTGAAACAAAAGGATTTAAAATAGATACCCTTGATTATCTTCCGGGAGAAGAGGCAGGTGTCAAAAGTGTTACTTTGTTGATTAAAGGGCATAATGCCTATGGATATCTTAAAGCTGAGAAAGGTGTCCACCGTCTTGTCCGGATTTCACCTTTTGATTCATCAGGACGTCGACACACTTCGTTTGTTTCATGTGATGTGACACCAGAACTTGATGATGATATCGATATTGATATTCAAACAGAAGATTTAAAAGTTGATACCTATCGCTCCAGTGGAGCAGGTGGTCAGCACGTTAATACAACGGATTCCGCTGTTCGCATCACACATTTACCGACAAATACTGTTGTGACATGTCAATCAGAAAGATCGCAAATTAAGAACAGAGAACAAGCAATAAAAATGTTAAAAGCGAAACTTTATCAGCTTGAAATTGAAAAACAACAGCAAGAAATGGCAGATATTCGTGGAGAACAAAAGGAGATTGGCTGGGGGGGCAGTCAAATTCGTTCTTATGTTTTTCATCCATATGCCATGGTCAAAGATCACCGTACAGATCATGAAACGGGTAATACTCAAGCAGTGATGGATGGGGGAGTTAGATAATTTTATTGATGCTTATTTGCGTTCAGTAATGAATGATTAAAAAACGAGCAAAGGGGGGAAAAAATTCCTTTTTGCTCGTTTTTATTGTGTGAAAATTCTGAAATGGAGTGAAATTCATGATAACTAGATATCGAAGAAAACAAATGCCGAATATGCTGCGCCAAATATTAGATTATACTTATGTCCTAATTGGTGCATTTTTTGTTGCAATAGCGTTTAATTTATTTTTATTACCAAATGAAATTGCCTCAGGTGGTGTAGCAGGTGTCAGTACCATAACTAAAGCATTGTTTGATTGGGAACCTTCCATTGTCCAATGGGCTCTTAATATTCCCTTATTTATTGCTGGTGTGATGATTTTAGGTAAAAATTTTGGAACAAAGTCGCTGGTGGGTACAATTGTTTTACCTTTCTATGTATTTCTAACTCGAGATCTTCAGCCTGCAACAGTTGAACCACTGTTAGCAGCAATTTTTGGTGGAATAATCGTTGGAATTGGCATCGGTATCGTTTTTAGAGGAAAAGCATCAACAGGTGGTGTGGATTTAGCCGCTCAAATTCTACATAAGTATACAGCCTTATCACTTGGTGTTAGCTTAGCAGCCTTCGATGGTTTAATAGTTATTACCGCTTGCTTTGTATTTTCAGTTGAACAAGGATTGTACGCGATTATTGCATTGTTTATAACAAGTCGCACTATCGACTTTGTGCAAGTAGGTCTAAATACCTCTAAAAATGTTATGATTATAACGAATCAACCTGAACAAGTTCGTCGAATTCTGTTGAATGATATCGATAGAGGTGTTACCATTTTTAATGGATCTGGTGGTTACACCGATGAAGATCGGAAAATTTTAATGTGTGTGGTGCAACAGAATGAATTTAGCAAAACTACGCAAGCTTTAAGGTCAATTGATCCCGAAGCTTTTGTTATTGCAATGAATGCTACTGAAGTATTAGGCGAAGGATTTAAAAGATGAATCTAATCTCATGGAAAGGATTCCGAAAGATGGATTATTATGTAATTATTTTAATGTTTTGAAATGAAATTGTAATAAAATTTTAGGATAAAAATAGCGAAAATGATGTTATAATGTAATCAGTAGAAATTGAAAGCGAGATAAATGTTCGTTATTTCGAGAATTAGCACTATAATTTGATAAAAAGGTGATTACTTTATGATAGAGATGAAAAATTTATATATGACCTATCCTAACGGTGTGGTTGCATTGAATGGAATAAATGTGACTATAGAACAAGGAGAATTTGTCTACATAGTTGGACCGAGTGGTGCAGGTAAATCAACATTCACAAAAATGTTATTTAGGGAAGCATTACCAACAGAAGGCTCTGTATTTGTGAATAACAAGGATATACGAAAGCTAAAGTGGAAGGAAGTTCCTTATTTCAGAAGGAATATTGGTGTAGTTTATCAAGACTTTCGATTGTTACCAAAGTTAAGCGTATATGAAAATATCGCTTTTGCGTTGGAGGTAATTGAAGAGACGCCGAAAAATATTCGTAACCGTGTCATGAGTGTGCTAGATCAGGTAGGCCTGAAAAACAAAGCACGGTTTATTCCGGACGAGTTGTCTGGTGGAGAACAACAGCGTGTTGCAATAGCTCGCGCAATGGTTAATCGCCCGGGTTTACTTATCGCGGATGAGCCTACAGGCAACTTAGATCCAGAAACTTCCTGGGAGATTATGGCGATATTAGAGGAAATTAATGCTAGTGGTACAACTATTTTAATGGCGACTCACAGTAAGGAAATTGTAAATACAGTAAAAAAGCGTGTGATTGCAATGGAAGATGGCATGATAGTACGCGATGAGCATCGGGGTGAATATGGTTATGAAGCTTAATACCATGAAGCGACATTTTAAAGAAGGCGCACGTAATATATGGCGCAATGGTTGGATGACAGTAGCTTCTGTTGGTGCTGTAACTACCACACTTATACTCGTTGGCGTTTTTCTAGTCTTGATGCTAAACCTTAATCATATTGCAAATGAGTTAGAAGGTGATGTGCAAATCAAAGCCTTAGTCGAGTTAACAGCTGAACAGAATGATGTTAACCAAATCGAAACGAAAATTAAAAGCATCGATGAAATTGAGAGTGTTGAATTTCTGACCAAGGAAGAAGAACTGAAAAATTTAATTGAAAGCATGGGAGATCAAGGCAAGGCATGGGGGACTATATGAACAGGATAATCCATTAAATGACGCATTTGTTATTAAAGCAACAGATCCACTTGAAACGGAAACAATTGCGAACGAAATTGAACAGTTTGATTCCGTTTATCGTGTTAATTATGGACAAGAGTATGTAGATAGTCTATTTAAATTTAACGAATATGCAAGAAATATAGGTCTTGTTTTAATAATAGCTTTAGTTTTCACAGCTATTTTCTTAATTTCAAATACTATTAAAATTACAATTCTAGCTCGTAAAAAAGAGATTGGAATTATGAAGTTAGTCGGTGCTACTAATAATTTCATACGTTGGCCATTTTTTGTGGAAGGATTGTTATTAGGGGTGTTAGGAAGTTTGCTTCCGATTGCAGTTATATTAGTAGGATATTATTTCTTAACGCAAAATTTAGGATTAATGCAACAGTTTGACTTTGTCAAAATATTGCCGTTTTATCCATTTGCTATTCAAATATCTGCTTTAATAATTGGAATTGGTGCAACAATTGGAGTTTGGGGGAAGTTTAATGAGTGTCCGGAAGTTTTTAAAAGTCTGATAGGATACGAGAAATGTCTGAGAGGGGGAAAATACAGTGAAAAGATTTTATCTAATTCTTACATTTTTACTTTTTTCTAGTTTACTTTCTTTCACAACAGTTTTTGCTGAATCAAAAAGTGAGTTGAATAGTAAAATTAACGAGCTAGAAGATGAAAAAAGTGAAATTAATGAAAAGTCTAATGGCATATCGAACAAAGTGAGTGATACTGAAGAAGAAATTGAAGAAAATCAAGAACACCAGGGTCAAACGAAAAGCGAAATCGACGATATAAACGGGGAATTAGAATCGACACAAGCTCAATTAATTACCAAAGAAAATGAAATTGCAGCAACTAACAATAAAATCATAGAGACAGAAAATGCAATTACTAAAACAGAAGAAGAGATAACTAAATTAAAAGAAGAAATTAAAAAACTTAACGAAGAGATTAAACAGCTTGAAGAAAAAATTGCTGCAAGAGAAGATTTATTAAAAAGCAGATTGCGTTCGATTCAGCAAAATGGTGGAAATACAAATTATTTAGAAGTGATTCTAGGCGCTCAGAACTTTGGTGATTTTATTAACCGTGCAACAGCAGTTAACAAAATTATGGACTCTGATAAAAAAATAATGGAAGATCAGCAAAAGGATAAAGAACAGATAGAAAAGAATAAAGTGGAAGTTGAAGCAAATAAGAAAGAAGTGGAAGATAAACAAGCAGCATTAGAGGATAGTAAAACGGAATTGGAAAACACGAAATCTAATTTAGTAACTCAACAGCAGGAATTAGATCAAATTAAGTCAACATTGAATCAGCAAAAATCGAATAAGCAAACTTTAATGTCTGAGTTAGAATCAGAAGAAGAAGAGTTACATGATCATAAAATGAGTTTATCAGAAGAACAAAATACTCTTCGAAATCAAGCAGCTATGATAGAAAAAGCGAAAAAAGAAGCACAACAGCAGATTGAACAACTAGCTGAAGAACAGCGAAAAGAAGAAGAGCGACGAAAACAAGCAGCAGCTAATAATAATAATAGTTCTAATAGCAGCTCAAGCAAAAGTTCTAACAGCAGTTCTGATAGCAATTCTAATAAAAGTTCTAACAGCAACAGCTCATCTTCACCATCATTATCAGCAGGTGGTAATGGAAGTCTAATTTGGCCGGCATCGGGTAGAAATACTTCTGGATATGGTTATCGTAGCTTTAATGGTGGAGGATTCCACTATGGAATTGATATAGCGAATGGCAAAGGTACGCCAATTAAAGCAGCAGCTTCTGGAGTGGTAACAAGAGCAGATTATTCATCTAGTTTTGGAAATGTAGTGTATATTTATCATCCAGGTTTAAATATTACAACAGTGTATGCACATTTAAATTCCAAAAGTGTTTCTTACGGTCAATCTGTTTCTCAAGGTCAGTTAATTGGCGGAATGGGTAATACAGGAGATTCTTTCGGGGATCATTTACATTTTGAAGTACATAATGGTGGATGGAGTTACCACGGAGCTATAAATCCATATAACTATTTACCTTAAATATAAAAAATAAAAAGACATCACAAAATACTTGTGATGTCTTTTTTAAACAGTCATAATATATAATAGAGAAATTTTTTAGAAATGGATAAGTTAGTACGTTTTTAATAAGGCTATGGGGGGGTGGAAAAATGAATATTAAAAGAAGATATCTAGTGATTATTGTAGTTGTGGCAATTGCCTTGGGTGCAATTGGAAGCTACGTCGGATTGTCTATGTTTGCGAATGGAACAAGCTTAGGTAACGAAGGAATGTCCAAATCGGATCGTGATTTATTGTCACAGCTATCCGATCAAAAGGAGAACATGGAGGAAAATATCGGAAAAATGTCTAAAGTTGCTGACGCATTTTCTATTATAAAGGAGAATTATGTAGAAGATGTGGAAGAATCTCAGTTAATAGAAGGTGCTATTCAGGGTATGCTTAGTTCTTTGGAAGATCCGTATAGTGTTTATATGGATCAGGAAACCATGGAACAATTCAATGAACAAATTGAGTCTTCCTTTGAAGGAATAGGTGCAGAAGTATCTATGAAGGAAGATAATGTTACGATTGTTGCCCCCCCAATAAAAGATTCGCCTGCAGAGAAGGCAGGATTAAAGCCAAATGATCAAGTTTTATCTGTTGATGGAGAAAGTATAGATGGATTAGATTTATACGAAGCTGTTAATAAAATTCGAGGGGAAAAGGGTTCTAAAGTTGTACTTGAAATTAATCGGCCTGGTGTAGAAGAAACATTAGAAATAGAAATAACAAGAGACTCTATTCCATTAGAAACAGTATATGTAGAGACAAAAGAACAGAATGGTAAACTGATTGGTATTATTGAGCTTACTTCTTTCTCAGAGAATACCGCAAATGATTTTAAAAAAGAATTAACTGACTTGGAAGAGCAAGGAATAGATGGTCTGGTCATTGACGTACGCGGAAATCCTGGTGGGCTTTTACAGTCAATAGAAAAGATATTGAAAGAATTTATTCCTGAGGATACTCCATATTTACAAATAGAGGATCCGAGTGGTAAAAAAACTAGGTATTTTTCAGATTTAAAAACGGGAAAGACTTATCCTGTTGTCACACTGATAAATGAAGGAAGCGCATCGGCATCAGAGATATTAGCTGCTGCTCTAAATGAAGGGTTAGACTATGATATCGTAGGAGAAACATCATTTGGAAAAGGCACTGTACAACAAACTGTTTCGATGGGCGATGGCAGTACGATTAAAATAACACGATTTAAGTGGTTGACACCTGAAGGAAATTCTATTCATGAAGTGGGTGTAAAACCAACCATTGAACAGAAAATGCCTGATTATTATTACACGAATCCAATTCAGATTGAGGATGCGTTAGCATTGGATGAAAGTGATAGTAAAATTGAAAATGTCCAAATCATGCTGGAAGGTTTAGGCTATAAACCAGGTCGCACGGATGGCTATTTTAATAAATCAACTCAAGAAGCAGTTGAAAATTTCCAACGTGATAAAGAAATAGAAGTTACAGGTGTCATTGATACAAAAACAGCAGAAGTATTACAGACAGCAATTATTGAAAAAGTTCGAGATGGTGAAGATGATCTTCAACTCGAAAAAGCGATCGAAACCTTAACTGACTAATAAAAAAGCTTTAAACTTGTGCAAATAAATAAGCTTATGCCCAGTATCTTAGAGACCATCTTGAAAGATTTTAACTGCTAAACAGTCGCTCCGGCTGTCCGCTTCCCTTTCCATGGGGTTTTCTTTACAAAGTTAGCTGAAGACACGCCCCCGGAAAGCAAAGTGGGCAAGCCGGAGCGACTGTTACGCATAGAATTCCTTTCAAAATGACTATTTTGACCTATAATTACTCCTCATCAGTTACAACGTATAATTTTCCTTATGTTTTTCAAGTGATTTGTTAACT
>NZ_BAVS01000041.1 GCF_000521485.1 Gracilibacillus boraciitolerans JCM 21714
CTTTCACCTATGATTATATAGGGAAAGCGCTTATGTGTTGGCGGTCAATTTCTGTATTATTTTATGATTATCTGCACTATTTTAAGATTTGGTTCTGATACTGCTTCGGCGAGATGCCTTCCTGCTTCTTGAAGACACGACTGAAATAGTTGGGATCGCGATAACCGATCTCAGAGCTGATTTCCTTCAATGTTGTCTCGTTTTCCTGCAGAAGCTCCTTCGCCTTTTCGATCCGAATCGAGGTCACGTAATCACTGAAGGTTTGCCCTGTCTCCTCACGGAACAGATTCGATAAATAGTTCATGCTTAAATCCGTATAGGCGGAGAGATCCTCGAGGCTGACCTGTTCCTGATAATGCTCATCAATGAACTGCTTCGCTCGCTCGATTTTATTTCGCGATTGAAAATGGTTCCCGATCTCTAAACAAATCATTTGCAAAAAGTCACGCCAATCCTCCCGGGTCTCCAGTTGTTCGAAGGCGATATTCGGGAATGGGCATTGTTTTTCTTCGATGATCTGTTTTATTTTAAAATAGGCCTCAATATCTAATGCATCTGCAAGCTCGTCGAACTCAGCCCAGACCCGGTCCTCGTTGCCGTCCTTCAATGCCTGCATCAGCGTATCGAGATCCCGACTCTCCTCTACCTTTGGCGGAAACCCGTATTTCTTATGCCCCCCCGCTTCCACTAAATGGTGCAATGCTAGTCTTGCTTCATAATAGGAGGTCGCTAAATCGGACAGCCGCTGATACGGATGGCCGACACCGAGGTAGACATCTCCCAGTTCGAGCTGAAGGGCGCGCATTTTCTTCAATACTATGGCATTATCTAACTTCTCCTCTGCCACAAAAAAGCCTACCTTATCTCTTTGAATATACGATGACGGCAACGGGACAGCTTGATTCATTACAAAAAAGAAGCCGCTCTGCATCTTCGGATAGAGATTTCTCCTGAGTGCTTCTGCATCCTCGCCTTGCATGAGTTTGGTCAGGAATAAGGCCTGGCGATTAGCCAATGTCTGTTGTTCCTGCTTAATTTCCTTTTTTACACTTAAAATCGCCCGCACCGTTTCTTCCTTTTTACTCGGCTTCAAGATGTATTCACGAACGCCTAATTTCATCGCCTTCTTGGCATAATCAAATGAATCATAGGCGGTCACCATAATAAATTTAATCTGTGGGTTGATCTGATAGATTCGCTCCATCGCTTCAATTCCGCTCAAACCCGGCATTTTGATATCCATCAGCATCATATCTGGCCTCAAAGTTTCTGCCAGCTCGACCGCTTTTCGACCATTAGCAGCTTCCGCGATCACCTCTAAATCGCTGAAATTCTCCTCTAAAAATTTACGCATCGCCTTTCGCTCTAACAATTCGTCCTCCGCGATGATCACTCTCATGCGACTTCCCCCCCCTTTTGTCCTTTCGGTATCTTGATGCGAATGACCGTCCCTTTTCCGAGTTCTGACTCGATTTCCAGTACATCCTGCTTTTGATAAAATAGCTGCAGCCGTTTGATTACGTTGGCAAGGCCGATCCCGGTGACATGGCCGACATGCTGGTCATCTTCCATCAGCAACAATTTTTGCTGTTGGGCTTTACTGATGCCGACACCATTATCACAGACCTCAACCATTACATCTGTCTCGTTTTCCGTCACGAGCACCTCGATCCGCCCGCCTTCTTCCAGCTCTTCCAGCCCATGAATAAAGGCATTTTCCACAAGTGGCTGTAGCGTTAATCTTGGAATTGGCAGATTTAAATGCTCGGCTAATGGATCAACATGGAATTCAATTCGTTCCATAAAACGTGTCTGCTGAATATGGACATAATCGCTTACCATTTTTAATTCATCCTGAAGATGGACAGATTTCTTTAAGTCGCCTAAGCTATGGCGCATCATCGACGCCAGCGAATCGATCAGATTGGACGTCGATCTCGCTTCTTCAAGATATGCCATTTTTGAAACAGTATTCAACGTATTAAATAAAAAATGAGGATGGATCTGATTTTGCAAATGCTTAAGCTCCAGTTCCTTCATCAGCATCTCCTGTTGTGATTGATCCTTAATTTCGTTAATCAGATTCCGAATGCTGCCACGCATCGTATTAAAGGAATCGCCCAGCAGCCGGAATTCATCATTGGATTCGATCACAACGGGTTTCCCATTAAATTCTCCCTGTGAAACCTCTGTTGCCGCCCGCGAAAGCTTCTGGATCGGCCGGTGAATACCTCTTCCAAATCGGATCGCGATATAGGTCCCACACATAATCGTCGTAATTAATAAGAAAAGGGTGAAGTATTTAAATGCTTCGTTTCTCTCCTGCATGTCGATATACAAACCCTGGTACTCGGTTAACGAGGTGTCAAGCAATTCTAATGTCGTCTGCTGAATGTAATTGGCAGTACTCTGCACTTCCTTCATATGGGCGGTATATTGCTCGATATCATCGCGCAGCACAAAACCAACCGTCAGCTCCGATTGGTAAATCAATGCATCGACCATATTGGTATAATTTTTATATTGAATCGGCGTCGCATCCGCTAATAACGGCTGCACCTGTTCACGCAGCATCGTTCGATTCAGGTAATATTGCTCGAGACTCTCCTCATCCCTTTCCAAAACATAGGCTTTGGTGGTATCAGATAACTTGACCGCCGATTGTGAAATCGTGTTCAGTCGTAATAACGAGGCAACACTGTCATGATATTGCTGTTGAAGCTGGGTCGAGCTCACATAAATCGAAATCGTAACAATATTAAATAAAAGGATAATAGCTGCAAAAATCAGTGTTAATCTCGATTGAATCGTGCGCCCACTCATATGCCGATAGAGCCAATTTTTCACGGTTGTTCACCTTCTTCGACCGGGACGATTAACTCGCCATTATGAATATGACTCGCATCAACAATTCCAGTATCGGTAAAATGGATCGAGTCTACGGTTTTTTTGTTGTATATCTCAAGCATTAATTCGACCGAGCGTCTGCCCATTTTTTCGGGATACTGAGCCACGGTTGCCTGAATGGTTCCTTGTTCAATTTCTGTTAACGTTTCCGGCAAAATATCAAATGCAATCACATAGGGACGCTCTCTAGGCCGCATCTCTTCGATACCCTGAACAATTCCAATCCCATCCAGCGCACTCGTACCAAAAAACGCAGTAATATTGGAATGTTTCTTTAACAGCTGATAGGTCGCCTGTGCTGCACCGAGCTCGGTAATGTTCGATTCAGCAACATCGACCAGCTCAATCCGATCTGACTCCGCGATCGCATCTTCAAAGCCATTAAGACGTTCCAGTTGATTTTGAGCGGTGGCCAACCCGATAATAACCGCCACCCTTTGCTCACCGGTCGTCTGCTCGATCAATGTCTTCCCTGCTAATAAGCCCGCACGATAGTTATCTGTTCCAACATAAAATTCACGACCACTTTGTTCATTATCGGTATCAATCGTGGCGACAGGAATATTGCGGCTCGCTGCCTTACGAACGAGCTCTGCAAACTCAGGATCGTTCATTCCCTTGGTAATAATGCCATCAACACCTGCTGTAATCATGCGGTCAAACGTTGCCAGACGTTCTTCATTATCAGTGACTTTTGGCCCAATATATTCTAAATAAATATCATGCTCGGCAGCTGCCTCTTTGGCACCTTTTTCAATTAAGCGCCAATAATCATTACCGACTTCTTCCGTTATCAGGACAAAGTGATAGTTGTAAGGATCATCAGCCGCAAGTTCATTTTCTATATAAAAGGTTTCCTTTCCAAAATAAAGCATGAGGAAGAATGGTATTAAAAATGCAATAAGCCATAAAAATTTTTTCATGTATTCTACCTCCCATCTTTTTTTAATTGTAAGCATTTGCAAAGAATTTGTCTAATAGGAAATAAGTTGGGGGGGGTCGAATGACGTGAGCAATCGTTCACTTTCTCATAAAAAAAATTATTAGGTCACTTTTTTATGTAATTAGGTCACTTTTTCTAACTTTTAGGTCACTTTTAAGCGTAATTAGGTCACTTTTTCTAACTTTTAGGTCACTTCAATGCATAATTAGGTCACTTTTCATATAACAACAAAAAAAGCCTGATATTAATCAGACTTTAAATGTTCCTTCCATAATCGTTTCCTCTAATGGTCTACGGGTGGAAGGTTGTTCTCGTTCTTGAAATGTCTCTTCCAGTTTTTCCTTCTCATCCTGATAGCCAATCGCAATCACTGCATGGATATCATATTGTTCAGGAATATTTAATAGTTCACGTGCCTGATCTTTATAAAAACCGCCCATTGCGTGGGTAATTAATCCATTTTTCATTGCCTGTAAGGATAAGAAACCCCCAGGCTGTTCCGGTATCAAAGGCGTGGGCTCCACCAGTTTCCTTGTCCGAAATCACAAGTGCAAATGCTGGTGCTTTCTCACACCAGGTACGATTTCCATCCATAATAAATGAATGAAATCTTTGGCGGTCCTCCGCTGTGGTAGCAATAATAAAACGCCATGGCTGCTTGTTACTGGCTGATGGCGCCCATCTAGCTGCTTCAAACACGCTCATCAATGTCCCTTTTTCGATCTCTTTTTCAGAAAAGGAACGCGGTGACCAGCGCTGCAAAAACATATCATCAATCGAATAGGCTGCTTTTCGGTAGTTCTCGATATTGATTTGCTTCATGTAAATTCCCCCCTCTGTCTATAGTATATGCGATTTTATCATCGACCTCAAAAATCACGCTTCTGGGCGAATCTCATAATCTATAGTAACAATAATTGAAGGGGGGGAATGATGGATGAAGACTTTCTTCTATTTCTGCATGGTATGTATTATCGGGTTCCTTATTTTCATACCATGGTTACTATTTGTTGTACCACTGATTGGCGTAAAAGTTTTTATTTTTTTAATAATACTGCTCATTATCGGGTTTTTTATCGAGTTTTTGTGTAAATAAATAGGCCATTATGAATTATTATGAAGGATTTTCGCTATTACTATCGAATTATATAGATGTAACTAAAATATATCGGGAAGAGGGTTGGAAGATGTGTATGAAATTGGTCAATTAATCAAGTATCACCGGAAGAAAATGAACCTCACGCTCAAACAATTGGGGAAAATGGTAGGTTATTCAGCAGCCGCAATCAGTAAAATTGAAGCAGGTAAATATAACCCTCCTAAACACATGTTAGAAGCCATTCAAAAGGCACTGCATATAAAGGAACTGGTTTATGATAAACAACATCCGGTCTACGTGAAATTATCCGCTTGGCAAAAAGAAATTGCTCAAAATAATATTGCAGAATCCACAGAATATTATCTGCAGATGCAGCAATACCCGGTCAGTTTTTACACGAATTACGAGAGTGTCTATTTACTTCAGCGTTTTCAGCATTCATTACTCTGTTTCCATATTGAGGAAGCCGCCTCCTTAGTTTGCCACATACAAGAAACCGCTCTCCGAGTACCTCAACAAGATGCCTATCACTATAATAAGTCGTTAGCTTTTTTCTATGTGTTACAGGATCAGCTAAAAAATGCACATATATATTTGCGCGTTGCAAAACGAAGTGATAAAAATATCTTTGAAGAGGATGGTGCAGCACACCTTTATCAAGCCATTCTCTACAGCAAAATGGAAAATTATATCGATTCCAATCACCATGCATCAATCGCTATCAAGTTTTTCCTGGAAAGCATGAACAATGAAAATCTCCTGCTTTCCCGGATCATCTTGATCATTAATGATATTCCATTGGGTAAAACAGCATCCGCCATTCCTGCACTACATAAATTACTCGAAAATAACCGCAACAGTATCCATACAACCTTTATTCAATATATCTTAAGCCTTGCCTATTTATTCGAAAACAATTATGACGCCTCCTTGAAACATAGCAGAGAAGCAATAAATAAAGAAGATCGAAAATCATTACGGGTAGCTTACCTCTATCTGCGAGCCTTCACCTATGTCTTAATAGGCAACAAAGATAATGCAAACGTTTACATTAGTGGAGGATTAAAATTAAAGCAAGGCAAGAAATACGACTATAAATTTTATATTCTTCATCATATCGTGCAACAAAGCTATGGAGAGGAATCATTTAAGCAAAAAATGAAAAAAGAAATCATTCGCTATTATCAGCAAACTGGTGATAAAGCAGAACTGGATTTTTGTTATGTGCTGCTTGGCAAAATTCATTATGACCAGCAGCATTATAAGCAATCAGCCGATTATTTTTTTCAGGCAACGTCCAAGCATAACATTGCAAAGCTTTTAACAATGTATCCACAAAAATAACTTCCATGATTCACCACACATTTTTTTCGCCAGATTACTTACACTAAGCATGTAGGAGGTGTGTAAGATGGCGAAAGATGTAAAATGTGAGGTTAACAATTGTAAATTCTGGGCTGAAGGCAACAGATGTCATGCAGATATCATTTATGTAGTCAGCCACAATGGCAAAAGTGCTGCAAATGTGAAAGAAACAGACTGCCAAACATTCGAACCATCCATCTAACAACCTGCTTTAATGACCTCAGCTAATGACTACATTAGCTGAGGTTAATTTTTATCGCATCTTTTCCGGCAAAGCAACGATGGATTCAATTAATGTATTGAGTTTCGTTTCAATGCGATGTAATAAATAAAAGGTCACCGCAACCGGAAAACCAACATCGGTTATTAACGAGATCCACGTCTGATCCATATCCTCATCTCCTTTTACTTAAATTTTTTGAAAGCATTCCCGTCAACAACACAAAAAGGGGGGGAGCTAAAGCTAGCTAACGAAGCCCTCTCCCCTTTTTATCCATTATATTTCTATATCCATTACATTACGTTCAACAATGCGGGCGCTTTTCTTTACCACAAGGTCACCACCAGAAGAGGTAAAGGCATTCTGTGCGATAATCGTGTCCATTGCACTGTTTACGGCAACTTCATCGACTGGTTCCACCGGGTTATCCAATGAGATGGTTACCAATTTACCTTCCTCATTTTCAAATTTCAATTCGATCTTTTTCACGTTTTCCACCTCCTTCATTTATTGCGTCATGAATTAGTCTTCTGTGATTAATTCGGTATCATTTCGTTTCACTGAATAAAGCACAAGCTGCTGTAATGGTGTAATCGCTGCTGTAATTGCCAGCAGCTGATCTGCTGTCGCATCCAATTTCACATTGTTAAAGGATTTCAACTTATAGATCGCATCACCTGTGATCGGGTCCATTCCATTCTCAAACGTTAATTGCAGTCTGGAATCAATACGTTCTGCTAAAGCCATTTGATCACCTCCTTTCACAGCTATAATCAATCCAGAAAACGTAAAGGTGTCTAAAATTATTCAAATATGTTACAAAAGCGCACAGAATATTCTTATCTGTAGTGACATTCCACATGTTTCATAGTAAAATGTAATTTGCATCAAATTACATTTTAGGGAGATTTTCAAAAAATGGTTAATCAGCAAACCACATACAGAATTCAACAAAAACGCGATAAAAAACGAAAAAGGAGAAAAAGACTATTATTTTTATTACTGCCGGTTATTATAATAGGAATTGCAATCGGAATTTATCTAACTAATTTGTTTCAAACTGCAAAAGGTGTATTAGATGATTCCTATGCAGCTGACGGCAGAGAAAATGGCTCTGCATTAAGGGATGGGGGGGAAACAATTGACCTCAAACAGGGAGTATATCCATCTTATTTATTGGTTTAGATACAAGTGAAACACGAATGGACCAAAATGAAGGTGGCTCAAGATCAGATGCACTGATTTTGGCTACATTAAATAAAGACGATTCTTCCGTTAAGATGCTCAGCATACCAAGAGATACCTATGTCTATGTCCCGGAGCGAGACATGAACACTAAAATAAACCATGCCCATGCGTATGGAGGTGTAAAGGCTACCATCGAAACGGTCGAGGAATTTCTGGATATCCCGGTAGATTACTATGTGAGTATGAATTTTAATGCTTTTATTGATGTGGTGGAGACCTTGAATGGAATTAATGTAAATGTAGAAAAAGAAATCCAGGAACAAAATTCCAAAGATGAACCAAATGCCATTCATTTACAACCAGGTGATCAACTATTAAACGGCGAAGAAGCCCTTGCCTATGCCCGCACCAGAAAAATCGACAATGATATCGAGAGAGGTAAGCGGCAGCAGGAAATCATGAAGGCTATTGCAGATAAAGCAACATCCGTGAAATCTGTTCTTAAGTATGATGATTTAATCGAAGCTGTCGGAGATAATATGAAAACTAATATGACTTTTGACGAAATAAAAGGTTTAACTTCGTATTTGGGAAATGGCAAATTGAACATCGAAACCAACATACTTGAAGGGGAAGATAGCTACATTGACGGTGTTTATTATTTCCAAGCCAATGAACAAAGTGTAGCCAATATCCAAACTGAATTAAAAAACCATTTGGATTTATCGAATCCTGCAGCACAAACAACTAATTGACCTATCTCAGCCACGGTGCGATGTAATAATAATCATGTTATACTGACGTAAATGGAAAGTTTTTTTGAGATGTCTTTAAGGAGCGTTAACATAGATGAAGTTATTAGATAAATGGAACTCAACCAAACAATTAAGACAAATAAAACAGTATTACAAAATAGTTGACCAAATTAATGCTTTAGAACCAACTATTCAGGCATTAAGCGATCATCAATTAACAAATAAGACAACTGAGTTTAAAGAAATGTTACAAAATGGCAGTACCATTAATGATATAAAAGTTGAAGCATTCGCTACCGTCCGGGAAGCATCCAGACGAATCCTGGGACTTCGTCATTATGATGTGCAACTTATAGGTGGACTTGTTTTATTAGAAGGAAATATTGCAGAAATGGCGACAGGCGAAGGAAAAACACTTGTAGCTTCTTTACCAAGTTATTTGCGGGCACTTGAAGGAAAAGGCGTACACGTGATTACCGTCAATGAATACCTAGCTAATCGTGACAAAAGCCTGATTGGTCAAATTCATGAATTTCTCGGACTAACTGTAGGACTTAACATACCCAATATGAATCCGGAAGATAAAGTGAAAGCATATCAGGCCGATATTACATATGGGATAGGAACGGAATTTGGCTTCGACTTTTTACGAGACAATATGGCATATGCCGCAAATCAGAAGGTGCAGCGTCCCTATCATTATGCCCTTATTGATGAAGTGGACAGTGTTTTAATCGATGAGGCAAAAACACCACTTATCATTGCTGGTAAATCCAGATTACACGAAAATTTACATGCAGTCTGTGCGAAGGTTTCCAGGGCATTTCAACCTGGTACCCATTTCAATTATGATATCGAATTAAAAACGGTCAATTTCACTGACGAAGGTATCACGCGTGTGGAGAAAATATTTGCCGTTGATAACTTCTACGATATGGAGCACCGGGCCCTTAATCATTATATGAATCAAGCATTACGTGCGCGGGTCCTCTTCGAAAGAGACGTTGATTATATCGTGGAA
Source organism: Gracilibacillus boraciitolerans JCM 21714 (assembly GCF_000521485.1). Taxonomy (GTDB): domain Bacteria; phylum Bacillota; class Bacilli; order Bacillales; family Amphibacillaceae; genus Gracilibacillus; species Gracilibacillus boraciitolerans. The sequence continues at coordinate 9,499 of NZ_BAVS01000041.1, forward strand.
GAAGGCGAAATTAAATTAGTGGATATGAACACAGGCAGAATCATGGAAGGCCGCAGTTTAAGTGACGGTTTACATCAGGCATTAGAAGCAAAAGAAGGATTAAAGGTTACCGAGGAAAATAAAGCACAGGCATCCATAACGATTCAAAATTATTATCACATGTATCCTGTTACAGGCGGAATGACTGGGACAGCTAAGACAGAAGAATCAGAATTCCAAAAAGTTTATGGTATGAATGTGATTCAAATTCCAACAAATAAACCTGTCATCCGTGACGACAAGCAGGACATCATATTTGATACAAAGGAACAGAAATATAATTATTTAATGACGGTTGTTAAGGAACGACATCAGAATGGACAGCCAATTTTAATTGGGACAAGCTCTATTATTCAATCAGAGACGATAGCATCGAGACTTGATAAAGAAGGAATTCGCTATCAATTATTAAATGCCAAAAGTGTCGAGCATGAAGTGCGATTAATCTCCATGGCTGGTCAGAAGGATCAGATTACGATAGCGACGAACATGGCAGGACGAGGAACAGATATTATGCTCGGGGAAGATGTTGCCGAGTTAGGCGGTCTTCATGTTATTGGTACAGAACGACATGAAAGCCGACGCATCGATAATCAGTTAAAAGGCAGATCCGGACGCAGGGTGATCCAGGATCATCTCAATTTATTATTTCATTAGAAGATGAACTTATTCTCCGATTTGGTAATGACATTATCGAACGGCAGCGGGAAAAAATCGAGACTAATCCACAAGGAATCATTCTTAATAAACAAGTACACAACTGGATTGATTCGATTCAGAAGATTAGTGAAGGAAGTAACTATCAATTCAGAGAATTCAATTTTCAATTAGAACAGGTTATCAATGATCAGCGTAAAGTCATCTATGAAATACGGAATAAACTATTACATTCAAAAAACATCATAGCAGATATTAACGATTTTATTGATCCGGTTGTTCAAACCCATTTAACCAAACATATCGATCATAATGAGGTACCTGACCAACAGACGTTAACTGCATTTCTAAAGTGGCTTGACCGTGCCTTACTTGTTAAAGTAGCAACAGAAACTACTTTCGAAGATTATCATACATTACAAGCTTTTGTTACAGAACAAGTCAACGAACATCTTGCCATAGTTGATACATTAAAGAGAAATCTTAGACTAGAGAAATCACTTCGTCATGGCGCCTTACAGCTGATTGATCAAACCTGGACGGCACATCTTGAAGAAATGGGACGATTAAAGGATGGCATAGCGATGCGTTCCTATGAACAAGAAGATCCGGTTCAAATCTATACTAAAGAAGGATACCAAATCTTTAAATGGATGTACGAATCGATGCAAACCAATATTCATATGCTTTTCGTCCAGACATACCGTTATATAATTAACAGAAATGAACAGTAGGAGTGGCTTATATGTTTCCTTTTTTAAACAAAAAAGGCAAGAAAAAAACCGTAGATCATGATGTGGAAGCAAGTAAATTGGTGGATACAGATTCCGCAACAGATCATAATACGACTATAGAGACTGAACTTTCCATCCATCCGGATTGGCAATTACCAGATGAAGAAAAATATGTACTGGCGTTTCATAATACGAATGCCAAACCGTTACACATCAACCAATTATCATTGGCCACGGTTGATTATCAGGAGAAGGAAGACGGCTATCAGTTTATCGCCTTAATTCGTCAGACATTAACAAAATCGATAAAATTAGATAAAACAGCTATCATATTACTTGATGACGAGCATAAAACCATCGCAAGAAAGGAATTTGATCTATCTAAGGCTGGCTCAATACCATCTAATGGAAGCAGACCATGGGAATTTCATTTCAAAAAAAAAGAAATACCTGAAAATCTAGGTACACCAAACAACAATTGGTCGTTAGCTTTTGAACTAAAGCCAAAACATCAGTTAGATTTGGCTGAATCATGGAAAGAATCCCTTGCAGATGACAGCATTAAAAAATTAGAAGAAATTGTAGCATCAGCTAAACCACTTAAGCCTGGTGAAGTAAATTTATTAGGAGTCAGTGCCGGAATAACAGCTGATAATCAAGTAACAACTACCATTTTAATTCGCAACGGATCCGATAAAAATTTAACCATTGAACAGTTGCCTTTACTGGTTAAGGATGCCAGTGGAGAAATTGTGGCGAAAGGTGGATTTCAATTAGACGCCCTCAACGTGAAAAGCAATACAAGTAAACCATGGACATTTATTTTCCCTGAAGCCTCTATATTAAAGGACACCAGTCAAATCGATTTATCAAAATGGAGTGTCGAAGCGATTCAAAATAAATAAAATGATTAAATATTGGAAATTTTGATATCTTTTTGTTATTATAGAGTTCAATATTTTGTTATAATCGACAGGAATGTTTAATATCTCACTCTTTAATTGGTTTGGAGGTGTAAAAGTTATGGCTAAAGTAAACAGAAATGATAAATGTCCATGTGGAAGTGGTAAAAAGTATAAAAATTGTTGTGGTGCCAGTACCAAGGTAAATGAACCTTTAATTAATGGGCAATTAAACCTTTTACACCATCGATTAGTTACACATGGATTATCTAAATATAATAAATCAGTAGATACTTTTATTTCTCAATATGAAAACCAACCCTTCCAGGATGATGCACAAATAATGAGCGTATATATACTGGTTTAACCATCTGGATGTTTAATAAACCGATTTTAAGCCAGAAGCGTTCGCTATTCGACATATATACTGCAAATCAATTTCAAGCAATTATAGTACCTGCAAGAACACTCTATAATAAATGGAAAGAACAAGAACCATCTGTCTATGAAATTGTTACTGTTTCCGATCACAAGGAATTTATCGTCGTCAAGGATTTGCGTGATGAGCAGACATATAAAGTCTTTTATCTGGCAACAGATAATTATATTGAGGGCAGTTTAATCATTGGAAGCCTTATTCCATACGCAAATTATTACGGATTTCTTTATAGTACGATAAAATTATTTGAACATGATTATCTTGAAGTGAAGCAATTATTAATTCAATTTGATGAATCGAAAACCGATAATTTCCCAGAGCTACTGGCTGAGATTCTTCAACAGGGGGGGATGGAAATAAATCAAAACAAACAGTCCTCTCACGACGAAGTTGCGCAATTGTTCGCTGATTCGTTGACAGAGAAGAACATAGAAGATGCTATCATTTTAAAAGGAATCAAAGCATGGAAGAAATATTGCGCACAAGTAAATCCGATCATAAAAAACACAAGGACTTACGCGTGTGCCTTAGAATATTATGTGCAAAAAGTGCTACTCGATAATGATGGCATTACGCAAGATCAGTTAGCTAAAGAATATGATGTCTCTAAAAATACCGTATCTACCAATTACCGAAAGATATATAATGAACTGAAATAAAGTGACCTAGACAAAAGAAAAAATCCGAACGATAGCAAATTCCACTAAGTGAATTTGCATTATCGTTCGGATTTTACTTTTATCAGAAGATTACTGTTGGTCTGCCATTGAATTTCACTGTTTCTGTAATACTCCAGCTAAAATGGAGGACAATTCAGCTCTTTGTATTAAGTTTTCGGGTTTGTAGCTTCGATCCAGATAGCCTTTTACAACACCTAACTGTTTCAAATCGTTAATAGCATCAAAATAGTATTTCTTATCATTTTGCACATCTGTAAAATAAGCTGGACTCTCCACATATAAATCAAATGCTCGTTGGATAATAACAGTTGCTGCTGCACGGGAAATCTCTTCCTTTGGTCTATAGGTTTGATCAGGGTAGCCTTTTATAATTTCCAGCTTTGCTAATGCATTAATATAACCTGACGCATAATAATTAGTATTTACATCGGAAAAGCTACTATCTTCAAAAACTTCTTCCACATCTAAAATTCTACCAATCATTGTTGCTACTTCTCCGCGCGAAATCTTCTTTTCTGGTTCGAAAATACCTTCCGGATACCCTGCAACAAATTGCTCTGCACGTAAAAAATTAATAGAATCTGTATACCACTTAGAAGGCTCCACATCCAAAAACCAGCTTGGAGGTGGCTGCACTAACCCATAACCATAGACGCTATCTCTACCTGCCACACCTAAGTCCATCGCATTATTTACTACAAGTTCTCTTAATCTATCATTATCAAACTGTGGAAATACCTGTTTATATAAAGCTGTAACTGCTGTGACAAATGGTGTAGCCATCGACGTTCCACTCATCAGAAGATAGGCTTCCTTATTTGGCAGGAAGGTACTCAAAATCTCTTCACCAGGTGCCACTAATTCAATAGAATGACCTTGATAGGAAAATTCAGACTTCTTTAGATTTTCATCAACAGATCCCACTCCGATAACATAAGGATATTTAGCAGGATATAAGATATCATCTGTTATCTGACCGTTACCTTCTTTATCATTACCAGAAGCCGCTATGATTATTAAACCTGCCTGATAGGCATTTCTCATCGTCAGTTCTAACGCGTTTGTTGGTTGAGGAGTGGTAATACTTAAATTGACAATATCTAATTCCTTTTCTATCGCCCATTCGATTCCGGCAATGACATCAGCTTGTCTGCCTTCTCCCTCGTTATTCAGTGACTTTATAGCATATATATGTGCTTCAGGAGCAATACCTAAGACTCCAAAATCATTATTTTGAGCGGCGATGATACCTGCAACATGGGTACCGTGTCCATTGTCATCTTCAAAGGATGATACACCTTCAACAAAGCTTACGCCACCTTGTACCTTTAAGTCAGGATGCGTGGAACTGATACCAGTATCGATTATTCCTACCTTTACACCTTTACCTGTCATATTTAATGCATTAATATGAGTGGAGCCTATTAACATGTTACCTGTGTTCATTATTTGGACATCAGATTCCATTACGATATCCTGTTCGATCCATGCTATTTCATTATTCGTTTCTAATTCATCTAACATTTTACTTTCAATACTTATAGCAATCGCATTTATATTATCTAAACGATGATGCAATTGATAATTAATGCCATTTAATAGCGATAAATCAATCTTATCCTCAAAACCTATGATGATTCTTTCTTCATCTAAATCTTCTGCAAAAATAGTATGGACACCTATGACTAAATAAATGAGAATAGTGAACCAGATTGTTTTTTTCATCGATGTACTCCTAATGATGTATTCTGTGGACTAGTTATTTTTTTCGATCCAATTATAATAGTCTACAATGCCTTCTTTAACAGCTTTTGCTGCTTCTCTTTGTTTTGATTTTAATATATTGGCGTCTGATTTATTTGTCATAAAACCTAGCTCTACTAATGCAGCAGGTAAAGGGTTATGTTTAATTACTTGAAAATTAGCTTGTTTTACTCCTCTATTTTTCGTTCCTAACGCTTTCACTAAACGAGCTTGAATAAAGGTTGCTAACTTTTCACTCGCCTGTAATCGCGTCGGTGCTGCAGAAGTTGAAAAAAATGTTTCTGTTCCACTGGCACTCTCTGTATTAAACGCATTTCCATGAATGCTTACAAACGCATCCGCCTTCTTATTAACGGCAATATCGACACGTTGTCCTAATGAAAGATAGGTATCATTTGTTCTCGTCATCACTACTTTAATGTTTTCTTCTTTTAAGTATTGCTCTATATATTTTGATACACTTAAATTCAATTCTTTCTCAATGATCCCATAACCATTAGCTCCTGGATCACTACCACCATGCCCTGCATCAATAGCGATCACTCTATTTTTTGTATCTTTAATCGGTTTATCTACTAAATAATCAGCATGGACATAGCCTTTTAAATTTCCTTTTGTCATATATAACCAATCACTATTACTGCTAGATATCTTTATTTCGTCATTCTTATACAAACTACCGATAATAGAATAAGATGATCCTGGTCCACTTCTGACATTTAATGACGTATTAACATTCACATATTTGGTTGTTAACTCTTGACCATTATCAATGCTGAACGACGGATCAAGTGCTCTTGCTAGCATTAAAGAAAACTCTGCTCTTGTTATTGTTTTGTTCGGTCTATATGTATTATTCTCATACCCCACTGTGATACCTGCTGTATAAATTTTATTAATTGGCAAGTATAGGCTACTTTGCTTTGAAACATCCAAAAAATTCATTTCGCTAGTTTCTGTTAAATTAAATGCCTTTGAAATAATAATAGCCATTTCACTTCGATTCATTTCTCTACTGGGTCTAAAAGTACCATCAGTATAACCGTGAATAATTTGTTTTTTTACTGCTGCTTCAATATATCCAAAAGCATAATGATCCTTATTTACATCAAAAAACGAGGATGATTCAATTTGACCTCCACTTAAATGCAAGGCAGCTCCTATCATAGTTACAGCCTGTGCTCTGGTAACGTTATCATCAGGTTTAAATGTACCATCTGGAAAACCATTAATTATATTTTTCTCTATTAAATAATTTACTTCCTCCTGATATATATCAGGTATGTCTGGCAAACTGGCAGCACCCACATGACTCACACCGAAACCACTAATAACAACAACAAACAACATAGAGAAGATAAACTTTCTCAACATTTCGCTTCCTTTCCATTTTATAATCTTTTTATAAGATAGGACTTAAATCTCATTTACCAGTTTACTATTATGGTATATTCTATTAGTTATTAAGGTCTATTTTTTATTAATATAGTAAACAATTTCATGACTAAATACAATATACCATTTAAAACAACTATGAACAATAGACTATTATAAAAAATTATAGAGGGAGAATATAAAATGAAGAAACTCGCAACAATTATGGTAACTTTATTTATCATTGGATCTTTGTTGATTCCAACCGCAGCATTTGCGAAAAGCGATCTAACAGGGCATTATTTCGAATATTCCATGACACAACTGATAGATCAGGGGATTATTGGTGGATTTGGAGATGGTAGTTATAGACCTGATAAAAGTATTACTCGTGCGGAATTCACTGCATTTCTTATTCGTTCACTTGGTCTTAGCACAAATTCAAATGACACTAAGGAATCTTTTTCGGATGTAAAGAGGAGCGAGTGGTATTATTATCCAATTGAGGTTGCATCAAATTATAATCTGGTCGGTGGTTATTCAAATGGTCAGTTTAAACCAAACGCTAACATTACCAGAGAACAAATGGCAGCATTAATAGCTCGTGCTTTGAAATTCAAAGGTGTACAATCTGCTAAAGAATCATTAACCTTTAAAGATTCAAGCAAAATTTCACCGATGTTTAAACCTTCCATACAATCAATAGTCTATCTAAACATTATGGCAGGAACTAGTGATGAACTATTCAGTCCTAAAGATTATACGACTCGAGGTCAAACATCTGCTGTACTATTGAGAATGCTTAATCAAATTAAAAATCCAAAATTGGTAATTTCTAACACGAAATATAATGTTAATTTTGATAGCGTTGTAAACACTCAAATGAATAGAACACCGAAGGCAGATGGAACTGGAGTATTCATTGCCAGTCGTAAAATGGTTGAATATTATGCTAATCCTAATAATTTTGAAAAAGGCACAGATGAATATTTGCAATTTTTAGATTTATCTAAAACTACTAATATCACAGCAAGTGAAATTAACCAAAAAGTACTTACAAATGTTGGTACACTATCTGGACAAGGAAGTGCATTTATAAAGGCGGGAAGTCAGAATTCGGTCAATGAAATCTATCTAATTGCCCATGCGTTGCATGAAACAGGTAACGGGAAATCCACCTTAGCAAAAGGTATTCCAGTAAATGACAAAGGCCAAATTGTCGATAAGTCCAAAGCAAAATATACGGTATATAACTTCTTTGGTCTTGGCGCTTATGACTCCAATCCAATTAATGATGGAGCAAAAAATGCCTTTGAACGAAAATGGTTTACACCTGAAGCAGCTATTATCGGAGGTGCTTCAGAAATTGTAAAGAACTACATTAGCGCTGGTCAAAACACTTTATATAAAATGCGTTGGAATCCAGATAAGCCTGGGACTCACCAATATGCCACACATACAGTGTGGGCGGTATCACAAACGAAAAAAATGGATACTATTTATGGGAAAATTGATAATTATATCATGAAATATGATGTGCCAAACTATCAAAACCAGCCTGGAAAAACAAGTAAACCAACTGGAGCAGCTATCTATCATGTCGATACATCTTTTCCAGGAAAAAAGGGAAAAGTAACTGTAGCCGGTAATTTGAATTTCCGTGAAGGTCCAACTACCAGTTTTTCTGTGATTAATCAGTTAGCTAACAATACAACCGTAACAATTAATGGTGAAAATGGTGGTTGGTATAATATAACAGCCAGTGGTAAAACTGGATGGGTATCTGGCAACTACATAGATATCCAGGTGAGCGATACGTCATTAGCAGGGAAAAAAGGAAAAACAACAGTTGCTGAGTTAAACTTTAGAGATGGACCATCTACAGGCTTTAGTGTAATTGGCAAACTCAAACAAGGAACGGATGTTACGCTTGTTGGTGAGCTATCTGGGTGGTATAAGATAAAAGCTGATGGAAAAATCGGTTGGGTTTCCAAATCATACGTGGAGATTTTAATGAATTCTGCGAGCATAGCATCATTGGAAAAAGATACTGAACCAGAAATTTCAGAATTCCGCACACAACTAGGAATAACTAAACAATCTGTCCTATTACAATCGAGTCTTGATCCAACAAACGCTGAAATTAGTGGAGATATTGCTGCCGATATGCCTGTTACTGTGATCGATGAACAAAAAGGTCATTTACTTATATCTATCGGTAATGATATGGGATGGGTATTAAAAGAAACTGTCCAAATATATAAAGAAGGATAAATAATTTAGGAGGGAAATATATATTTCCCTCCTTTTTTGTGTTATTATTTTACTATTGATTTTTCTACTAAGGAGCATTACTTTCTATGAAAACTATTACTATTTTGGATATTCCTTTTATTAATACCACTCAACGAGAATTTATCATTATATTGGATCAGCACATCAAAAATAAGGAAAAATCATTTGTGATTACTGCTAATCCAGAGATCGTGATGAAAGCAGAGGATGACCCCCCCTCATTTAAATCATATATAAATAAGGCAGACTATGTAACCGCAGATGGAATTGGAATCATATTAGCATCACGCATGTTAAAGACAGCTTTGCCTGAACGTGTGACAGGATTCGACTCTATGCTGAAATTATTAGAAATCGCAAACGAAAAACAATATAAAATATTTCTGTTAGGTGCGCATCCCGACACATTAAAAGTTACAGTGGAAAAGGTCGCCACTAACTATCCTGACATACAGCTTGTTGGCTATCATGACGGTTATTTTGATTGGGACCAGAATGATATTATAGAACAGATCCGAGCAACACAGCCAGATATCACCTTTGTAGCATTAGGTGTGCCTCGTCAGGAAAAATGGATTGCAGAACATATTAATCAATTTTCACATGGAATTTTCATTGGTGTCGGTGGATCTTTTGATGTAATTGCAGGAACAGTCAAGCGTGCTCCAAAAATATGGCGAAAGCTGAATTTAGAATGGTTATATCGATTAATTAAGCAACCCTCCAGATGGCGAAGAATGCTAGCTTTACCGCTTTTCGCATTGAAAATAGCCAAAATTAAAATGTTCGGAACGAGGAAATAAAATGAGTAAATCAACTTTTGTCCAAAGTACAGTTATATTAACGATTGCTACACTAATTTCAAAAATACTAGGAAGTATCTTCAGGATACCTCTACAAAACATTGCCGGTGATGAAGTATTAGGTATTTTCAGTCTGGTCTATCCGGTATATATGGTCGCCCTCATACTATCAGTGGCAGGTCTTCCATTAGCTATTTCAAAGCTGATCGCCGAAGCACAAACACAAAGTGATAGAAGTAGTGTGCGACATATTTATATTACAGCGAGTATTTTAGCAATAACATTTGGTATAGTCAGCTTTTTACTTATATTTGCTTTTTCGGTTGAAATCGCAAATCTGCTTGGCGGATCCAGTACAAGGCTTGCACTTATCGTTGTAGCTGGAACCCTGTTGGTTGCTCCGTATATGGCGGTGTATCGTGGTTTTTTCCAGGGTATGGGGGATATGAAACCAACAGCATTGTCACAGGTTCTAGAGCAGTTTATCCGAGTGGGATTCATTTTAGTTATCGCCTACTACTTAGTTAACCAGGGTTATTCTAATGAAGTAATAGCAGGCGGAGTCATGATTGGTTCGATAATTGGAGCCCTTGCATCCTTATTATATTTAAGATTAACATATCAACGTTTTAGCGATAAACCTGTTTCAACTGCACCATATAGCTTTGCAGATTTTAAAAAATGGTCAAAAACCGGCTTAAAAGTATCGATACCGATAGCCATTGGGTCCTTAACGATGGCATTATTTAACGTGGTTGATTCTTTCACTATTCCTTATGGACTAAAACTCACTGGCACACCTGTTAGTGATGTCAATTATTTATATGGGATATATGGACGTGGACTCGCCTTGGTACAAATTGCAACAGTATTTGCGACTTCCATCGTCTTACCACTTGTACCACTTATCACAAAAAAGTTAGCCAATAATGACCTGGAGGGAACGAGGCAAGTTATTGAGAAAACGCATTTTATGTCACATATCATCTCATGGCCTGCTGCTTTTGGCCTGCTTGCTTTAACCTTACCACTCAATTTAGGTCTGTTTACTAATCTTGAGGGAAGTTCAATGCTAGCTATCATTAACTTCAGTTCTGTTTTTACTGCTTTTGTGCTTGTTGGTACTGGAATTTTACAGGGTATGAATCTTGTTCGGACTGCAGCAGTGGTTATACTCATTGGTATCCTCTTAAAAATTATTGGAAACTTATTATTTATTCCATCACTTGGAATAGAAGGTGCTGCGGTTGCTTCACTTATCGTTTATGCAGTTCTTATGTTTATTAATATAAACTCAATTAAAAAACATTTTAATTTTCGTTTTTTAAATCTAAAGGTTTTTCAAATAATCATGTCCTCTATTTTAATAGGAGTAATTATTGGTGCACCTACCATATTACTCTCTATAAATGAATGGACAAGATTACAGTCATTAACATATATTGCTATAGCCATAGTAATAGGTGGCATCATCTATTTCATTCTCTTATTAGTATTTAAAGTAATCGATAAATCATTTTTTCATAATTTACCCTTTATGAAAATGATTCAGCAATGACAAACGAAATGTTTAATTCTTGGGAACTAAGAAAAACCGGGAAAGCCCGCCCGGTCCTTTTATTGACAAAGATTAGTTGTTAAATCATCTAGACGCAATCAATGAGTAACGGCAAATGAAAGTGGTTATTTTGACATGGGTTATATGCGTAATAAACGCTACGGCTTGCCCACTTCGCTTTCCAAGGGGGGGCGTGTCTTCAGCTAACTTTTGTAAAGAAGTTCCCTTTACAAAAGTGGATCTTCAGATCACGCTGATCCCTTAGGAGTCGAAGTGGCCGCCTACGCTAAATCATGCGCTACAATGGATGTAAATAGTGATAGGAGGAAGTTTTATTTCATATGG
>NZ_BAVS01000040.1 GCF_000521485.1 Gracilibacillus boraciitolerans JCM 21714
GATTCCTGTAAGCTAAGAATCTATGCTTCCTTTGTAAGTGCTCAAAGTTAAAATTTAAGCTATTGATTATTGTTTTTACTCAAGAATTAAGAACACCATTGATTTTTCACATGATATCGTCCTATAGGGACAACAGAAGGTGAGCCTGAAACGGGATCTTTTATAACCGTGCAATCAAGTCCAAAAATATCCTTAATTAAAGACCCTGTAATCACTTTGGATGGTGCGCCCTCTGCTATCAGCTTTCCTTTCGATAGCGCAAAAATATAATCTGCATAACGAGCAGATAGATTAATATCATGAAGCACCATTACAATCGTCGTTCCATGCTTTCGATTAAGATCTGTAAGCAGATCAAGAATTTCTATCTGATAGGTGATATCTAAAAAAGTAGTCGGTTCATCTAAAAACAAAATATCGGTTTGTTGCGCTAAAGCCATTGCAATCCAAACTCGCTGCCTTTGACCACCAGAAAGCTCATCAATACTTTGATTTGCAAGCTCCGTTATATTCATAATGTCCATTGCATCAGCAACGGCTTCATAATCTTTTTTTGTCCAGCCGCGGAATAAGGACTGGTGTGGAAATCTACCTCGTCCAACCAAATCTGCAACAGAAATCCCTTCTGGAACAATGGGAGATTGTGGGAGCAGTCCTAGCACACGAGCCAACTGTTTTGAGGGAATTTTCCCAATGGACTTCCCATCGAGTGTGATATCTCCAGATGAAGGCTTAATCAGCCTTGCCATTGATTTAAGGAGAGTTGACTTTCCACAGGCATTTGCTCCAATGATAACACTTATTTGATTACTGGGAATAACCAGGCTGACACCTTGAATAATCATTTCGTTATCATAACCAGCTACTGCTTGTTCAGCCTGAAAAACATGTGTCGGTTTCATTATAAATCACCCTTTCGATTCATTCGGATTAACAGGAAAATCAAATATGGCGCCCCCCCAAGTATGCCTGTTATAATGCCTACAGGGTATCTGACATCAAAAGCAAATTGTCCGATTAAATCTGCCCCCCCTAAAACCAAATTGATTCCTACAAGTCCAGCTGGAAGAGCGTTTGAAAAGCCTGCTCCAACCAATCTTTTTGCAATTGGTCCTGATAAAAAGGCGACAAATGCAATTGGACCTGTCGTTGCTGTAGCAAGTGCAATCATACAGACAGCACTTACAATTAATGTAATTCGTGTCATATCTGTATTTACTCCAAGAGAAATTGCCGATTGTTCTCCAAGTTCTAACATACTCAAATGTTTCCCAAGTAGAATAACGATCGGAGCAAAAAGTAATACCGTTATCGCAAGAGGGGGGGAAGTTCATCCATTTGTGAACCGTTTAGGCTGCCACTAAGCCATCTAAGTGCAGCGGGAATATCTTGCTGAGCGCCAACAAGTAGAAGATAGGAAATTAAGGCGTTTAGCATAGCCTGGATACCAATCCCAATTAGAATTAAACGTCCAATTGAAAAGGTACAGCCCCCTGGAAAATATATAAATAAGTAGAACGGTTATAAGTCCGGCAATAACGGAAGCAATCGAAACAATAGCTCCACTAGTATGAAGAATCAGAATGCAAAATACAGCAGCCGCACTCGATCCAGCAGTAATGCCGATTACATCCGGACTGGCAAGGGGATTTCGCAACATTGTTTGAAAAGTATTTCCGGCAATCCCAAAAGCAAATCCAGCAATTAGGCCTGTTAGCATTCTCGGCAGACGTATGGTATTGATTGCAAACGATACACCGTTGATTTGCTCTCCGGACAACGCTCGAAGCACTTCATTAACCGGATATATTGTGTTACCTAATAAAAGCATGAAACAACAGAGAATGCATGCAAGTGCTGTAAGCAATCCGGTAACAAGCAGCCAGCGGCGTCGTCTTTGACGTCTGCCAGCCATTATAAATGTAACAGAATTATTATTTATCATAATGATCGCACTTTCAATTTCATAGCTAAGATGATTAGTAATGGAGCTCCGATAAACGCTGTAACTACACCAACTTCAAGCTCTCCAGGGCTACCTAACACCCTGCCGATTACATCTGACATAGTTAAAATAATCGCTCCTGAAACAGCGGACAACGGGATGATAAAACGGAGATCGGGTCCAAGCATAAGTCGAATCGCATGTGCTGATAACAACCCAATAAAACCAATTGGTCCTGCAAGTGCAGTAGTGGCACCGCAGAGGAGTACAGCTGCAATTGCGGCAATCAACCTTAACATACCTGTCTTAATTCCTAAGACCGTCGCCATTTCATCTCCCAGTGCCAAGCCATTAAGTGCTGGCGCTGAAATAACACCTATCAGCACCCCAATGACCAAAAATGGAATAAAAGTAGTAATGGCATCCCAACTTGCTGAGCCAACACTTCCAACTTGCCAAAATCTAAATTGATCCATAACGTACGAGCGCGGGATCATAATGGCGATCACAAGGGAGGAAAGAGCAGCACTTGTGGCAGCTCCAGCCAAGACAAGCTTAAGCGGTGTGGCTCCTCCTCGACCCATAGAGCCGATGCCAAATACAAAAACAGCAGTAATTGCAGCCCCAGCAAGTGCCAACCATATATATTGACTGGCAGTACTAATGTTGAAAAACGCAATACCGGAAACTACAAACAGAGCTGCACCTGTGTTCACTCCCAAAATGCTTGGATCTGCTATTGGATTACGGGTTACTGCTTGCATAAGTGCTCCTGAAACACCAAGCGCTGCGCCACAAAATAAACTGAAAACAGTTCGGGAAATTCGTTTACGAACTACGTTTGCTCCATAGGAATCAACATTTGGATGAAATAAACCGTCTATCAGTTCATTCCAACTAACTAAGCGAGAGCCAAAAGCCAAAGATGCGAACACACAAATTCCGAGTAAAATACCACATATAAGCAGTACCATTATGAAATTCTTTGGAACGTGTGGGGTTAATCGGTAGCTAATGGAATCTGATAAACTATTCATCTATCTTTTCGACAGCTCCTCCGATTAGTTTAAGAAACTCATCAATGGTATAGGTAATTGCCAGTGGGTTTGGATTAACAGCTGCTGCTAATGGTGTTGCGTTACCAACAAAAGCAACAGAACCTCTTTCAATCGCTGAAATTTTTCCGAGCAGGGGGGGATCTGCTTTAACGGCTTCATATAAGCTCTCATCACCATATCCAACGATGATATCCACATCATTAAGAATATCCGCATTTTCAGCACTTAATTGCAAAGCGAAGTTATTTGGATCAGTAATCTCATTCGTTATACTTTCCGGATATTCCATTCCCATTTCTTCTAAATATGATCCACGAGGGTCACCAGGTGTGTATATATGAAATTCAGATAGATCGTTTGCTGAAAAATTAACCCATGCTACTTTCTTACCTTGAATTTCTGGATATTCGCTTACTTTTTCTTTAATTAATTTTTCTGTATCTTCAATAAGTTGTTGGCCTTCCGTTTTCATGCCCATACCTGTTGCATTTAACATAACTTGATCACGCCATGTCGTTAACCATGGCCCATCCTGATAGGCGACAACTGGAGCGATTTCGGTAAGAAGATCATAATCTTCCTGTGTAATACCAGAATATGCTGCAAGTATCACATCAGGGTTGGAATCTGAAATAGCTTCAAAATCAAGTCCATCTGTATCCTGAAAAACATTAGGATCTTCTACGCCAAATTCGTCAAGCTTTTCAGCTGTCCATGGCAAAAGCCCGCTTTCATCCTGGACACCATAATTAGCAGCTGAGAAACCAACCGGCACAATGCCAAGAGCAAGCGCCACATCATGATTTGCCCATTGAATAGTAGCTACGCGTTCAGGTTTGCTTTCGATTACCGTTTTACCAAAAGCGTGCTCAATTTTGATTGGATATTCAGCGTTTGCATCTTCTGATTCGGTTGTTTCCGTTTCAGTTGTTTCAGCATTTGCCGATTCATCAGCCTCTTTAGTTGTTTCATTTGTCTGTTGTCCAGAACAACCGGCGATAAAGATCGTAGTAATAGCTAAAATAATAATTAATAATGAAATTTTTCGTTTAATAAACATGTTAAACCCTTCCTTTTTCTGATTTTATTTAAAATATTGTTGAATTTATTCATTAGATTTCATAGATATTGATTAATATGTAGAATTACTTTTATGAAAAAGCTGCTGCGTCTTTCTATTAAAAATGCAATAAATAACCTAATTTTGAGCTCCTTTCTATATTGATAATGATTATCATTATTAATAATATATGCTGATGTACCGGTTGTCAAGGTGATTTTTTTGAAAATTCACATTTTGAATAGTTGATAAGAGTACCTATTGCTGGTAGAGAAGTGTTGAAGAAAAGAAATAAAAAAAAGACCAAATCATCTGACATGATTTGGTCTGTTAGGTTGTATGAAATTTCACTTCAATTTTCCAGAAATGATTAACTTGTAAAAATTAAATCCTCTTAAGCGAAGAAAGCCAATTCTTCTTCAATCGCTTTTCGAATTTTTTCTAACGTTTCCTCAGGTGTTTTTCCGTGAATCCGTTGATTATTAACGAGCGCATAAGGCTTTAAACTACACAATCCACAAAAGTTTAAGCAATCATTGATGAGAACAGCTACCTCCGGATATTCGGATTCAATAATATTTTCTATATCAAATGTATTCATTAAATTACTGTCACATATTTCTACAACCACGATTCCCATATTAATCACCTTCCATTCATGTCTGTATGACGAAAATCACAGACAAATAGAGAATCACTCTTTAAAATAACGATATAATACTACTTTGTCAACAGATATGTTTTTAAAATAATACTAAAAATATCGGAACTAAAAAGGAAACAATCACGGCACTTATAGTCATAGCTAAGGCACTGACAGCCCCCCCTTCTAATTGCCCTGATTCCAATGCCTTCGCTGTACCTATTGCATGGGAAGCCGTGCCAATTCCAAGTCCTCTAGCTACTGGATGTTTGATTCGACACAATTGAAGAATGAATGGTCCAAACATCGCTCCACTTATACCGGCAATCATTACAAATACCGCCGCAATCGATGAGTTCCCACCAGCTGATTCTGTAATACCAAGAGCAACAGGAGTTGTTACGGATTTTGCAGCAACTGAATGAATAAGCCATTGATCAAATCCAAGCATCTTTGCTCCCAGTAGACCTGTTACTATCCCAACAATCGATCCGGCAAACAATCCCCCAAAAAATAGTATGGGCATATTTTTTAATCAGTTCTAATTGCCGGTAAAGAGGCAAAGCTAATGCTACGACTATCGGACCAAGAAATAGATCAATCCACTGTCCACCAAGCATATAAGTAGAATAGGGGGGGACATCAATTATAATTAATAATACTATTAAGAAGCTTGAAGTGATAAAAATAGGAAGCGTAAAAGGATTGGGAAATAGTCGATACAATTGTTTGCTTAGATAAAAGATAAAGATGGTTACTATAAGAAAAACTAATCCTAGAATAAAATCATTCATATGTATGCTCTTCTTTCTTCATTAGCAGTGACGTAATCAAGCTACTGCTAGCAATAACAAGAAAAGTACTGATAATCACCAGAGGTATCATTAAGCTTCCCTTACCAACAAAAAAGTCTAAATACTGAACAACACCTACTGTCACAGGTATAAAAAAAATAGGCATATCCTTTATTAATAAATCGATTCCATCGGCAACCCATTCGATTCGAACTAGTCTTGCAGTCAATAGTGCAAAAAAAGTAGCATACCAATAATACTGCCTGGAATAAATAAGGAGAATATTTCCTGAATGGTTTCACCAATATAGAAAAACATAAATAATATGCTAATTTGCAAAAGAATTTTTAATGTGATTCCCATCCTATTTCACTCCTCAAATCTTCTAAAGCTAAGCGTAAATACTACACTCCAATTATATTAACATATTCACATAATTATCAACAATGACTTTCCTATCAATAAAGGGATCCACAGTTTATCCACATAATTCACAGCAGAGATGGATTTTGTGCAATGAATAAGTCGTCTTTACAAAACAATATCCACAACACTTATGCACAATGTGCACATGGTTGTGGATAATCGATGTGGATATATTAAATCGCTTCTTCTTCTTCAACTGCAGTTTGCGCATGGGAGAAATAGTTTTCCTTAGTAATGACAAATAAGTCATAAACAATTTCTTCATGAGAATCATTAATTTTTTCAAAAACTTGTGAATAGCTTTGGTTACCATACATGACGAAAGGGATTTTAAGAATAGCTTTTAAAGAGCGTACATTTGCCCGTCTGATTTTAATAAATACGGCATCAATATCCTGTTCATAAAATAATTCTTCAAAAAATGCGTCTTTTGCTAATTTATTATAACCTTTACCAAAATACGGCTGGCCTATCCATGTTGCAAGAAAGCCGGCATTGTTTTCTATATCAAATAAATTGATCGTTCCAATTGGATTATATTGTTCATCGACAATCGTGCGAGAAATTAACTCGCCATTATCTTCTGCCTCGATAGTTTGTTTTGTTAAAAAATAGAATTCGTCACTCGAATACGCTTTATGTCTCACAAATGGAAATACTTCTGGGTGAGACATTAAATCAAATAATACCGGTGCATCCTGGACGTCTCTTCTCTTAAGCATAAAAAATCCCTCCTTGTTAATGGGAGGGTGAAAAGAAGACAGAAAAAGTGCGCAACTGTGTCCTCGCCACCCTCGAATTTTATCAAATTTAACAAAAATTCGGGGTGGGAATCGAACCCACTAGAACCAGTTTATACGACTGGTGGCGCACCATTTGCCTTCCCTTATATGAACTGCATAATCTACAGTTAATTTCAGATCAAAATCATATCCATATCATACACAATCAATAGGTGTGTGTAAATAGAAAATATGAAAAAAAAATATAAAAAATTTTGAGTAAAATGAAGGAATATTAAGAAAATTTAATATTAGTAACTTTATTTTCATTAAAAAGCGTAAAAACAAGCATATATAAGCTATTATAACGATTAATCGTAAATTTCATTAAGTGCCTTATCAATAGTTACATAATGAAATTGATACCCTAAATTTAACGCTTTTTCTGGCAGTACTTTTTGACCTTCCACGATTAATGTACTCATTTCTCCTAGAATTGTTTTTAATAAAAAACTAGGAGTCGGGAACCAATTAGGGCGACCTAACACGTTTGCAAGAGAAGCAGATAGTTCTTTATTTTGGACTGGTTCTGGTGCGGTTACATGTAAAACTTTATCGACATCAGAACGATCAAGTGCAAATAGCAATAATCCAACGACATCATCTATGTGCACCCATGATATCCATTGCTTTCCTGATCCGATTTTTCCACCGACAAAAAATTTAAAAGGCATTGCCATTAACGGTAGGGCACCTTCTTCTCCTAAAATAACGCCAAATCTGGCTATTACCGTTCTGATTTCTGGTGAGCTATTTTCAAGAACTGTTTTTTCCCATGCTTCCGTAACCTCAGCAAGGAAGTCTTTACCTTGTGCTTCTGAGTGTTCTGTAAATGTTTCAGTCTCGGATGTGCCGAAATAACCGACAGCAGATGCATTGATTAATACTGCTGGTTTCTTTTCTAATTTTTCGATTAATTTTCCGATGGCATAGGTGGAATTAACACGACTTTGATAAATTTTATCCTTTTTTGCTTTCGTCCAATAGCCAAAAAGGGAATCACCAGCTAAGTTAATAATTCCATCAATCGATGATAACTCTTTTTCTGGTTGAAATTGATTTGATAACCAGCCAACATATTTAATATTAGCTGTATCTGTATGTTTATCTGGAGATCTTGTTAATATATATACCATATCGCCTCGATCAATCAAGGCCTTTGTCAGATGTTCTCCTACAAATCCCGTTCCACCAGCTATTGCGATTTTCATGATAAATTCCCTCCAATTAATAATTGTAGAACAAATGTTTGTGTGATAAAATAATTCTGAGGTGATAAGCATGCCCAAAATATCAAAGATAACAACTCAAAAGAAATCGAATCATCGCTTTAATATTTTTTTAACTGAAAATGATAAAGAGTACTATGGCTTTAGTGTAGATGAAGATGTTCTTATTACCTATCATTTACATAAGGGGTTGTCGCTAACACCTGAATTAATCAAAAAAATTCAAGAACTGGACGCCTCCTATAAAGTATATACCCTATCTATACGATATTTAAGTTACAGAATGCGTTCTGAATTAGAATTAATCGAATATTTACAAAAGAAAGAAGTGGAAGATACTTATATTGATGAGGTAATTCACCGGCTCAAATTGGAAGGATTGCTTGATGATGCTGCCTTTAGTGAAGCATTGGTCCGTACACGAATTCAAACTTCTGCTAAAGGTTCACAGTTAATTAAAAAAGAGTTAGTGGAAAAAGGGATTAAGAATTCCCTTATAGAAGAAACTTTAAAGCAGTTTACCTTTGAAATTCAATATGAAAAAGTTGAGAAACTGGCAAGAAAAAAATTAAATAGTTCTACCAAAAAGTCCTATAGGCAACAGGTTGATGCTTTAAAACAAACCTTATTGCAGAAGGGATTTACCTTTGATGTTATTTCAGAAGTTGTCAACAATATAGAAATAGATCGTGATGAAAATGATGAATACAATGCTATTGTATTTCAAGGTGAAAAATTGGTGTCAAAATATCAGAAAAAAGAAAGCGAATTTGCGCTCAAACAAAAAGTAAAAGCTGGCTTGTATCAAAAAGGCTTTCCAGCAGATCTGATAAACAGATTTATCGACGAATATCTCAACCAAGCATATTAAGTAAACAAACAGACCATAGAAATATTTATAGATAATAAAACTCATGATACAATTATAGTACTAAACGAGAACGAATTGGCGGTGTAAAGATGGAAAGACGATATAGTTCATATACAGTGGAAGAGTTAAGAGCAGAAGTTGCTCATTTGAAAGAACAACTGCAAAAAGCAGAACAGTGGGGAAATGTAAGTGAATATGAGATTTTACAAAGAAAAATGCAAATGGCTGCGGCATATTTGGTCAATCCAGCAGATTTTGAGAAAGGCCAGCGTTATGAATTGGCAGGGGACCCTGGTCAAATATTTGAAATAACTTATATTAATGGTGTGTTTGCGTGGGGGGGACATCGTATTAATTTACTTGGTCAAAAATACGAAACGAGAGAGGCAGTGCCATTGTCGATTTTAGGTGATAAAGTGAGACGATGATCATTAAAAGGTTACCACACTGACCATTAACGAAACTTATCATGGCTTTACAGACGTTTAGCACCATAATAAGAAAAAATTACTAATGGATGGGGGGGGACAAAAGATGCATGATGTTGTACAACGATTAGCAAAAGAACTTCACCAAAAGAATTCATCCTTAACCATACTTGAAGCAATCAGTCGGGTAGAATTATTGTGGGAAGATTTTGAATCAACTCGGGCAAAGGCCGGTAGAAAGTATGAGGGTACAGAAGTCACCCAGAAAATTGTGAGGCATTGGATTCAGCAGTATGGCGATAGTTTAGATGATTTTTCTGAAAGGTATCCAAAATATAAAAAGCTGCTAAACGGAAATAACCGTACGGTACATTAGAAAAGGTCGAGCCAATTGAAAGCTCGACCTTGCCTATTATATAAAGGTACCATCAATATTTAATTTGGTTTGTAATTTTTCCTCAGAAAAAATCCAGCCTGTATAAGAATTCATAATCCTCATATTATCATCTATCTGCACAACTGCTACGAATGGATAATGTCCTTCGGTGCGATAGCGCAAATCAATAAAACGTACTTCTGTAAAATCATCATACATATTTATTTCCCACCGGTAAATCGATGAAAACGATAGAAAAGCAGAAATATTTTTATCCTTCATTGCTATATCCATTAAAGGATTATTTGGAATCTGAATATTATAAAATTTATCATCTATTTCCACATGCCCATCTTCTACTCTTCCAACGTAATAATGTTGTTCTGTTGCAAAAGCAACACGCCAAACATTTTGTTTAATCGTAGGTGAGGTAGCGACTTTTTTAATATTATCAAAATGCTGGTCTAAGATTTTGACAATTTCACGCTTGTCGATATAACGTTTAATGTAATACAATACAATAATAAAATAAATCATCAGCCACGTATAACCAGGGGGGGTAGCACCTAATATCCACGCAATGATCCCAATAATATGCAAACTGAAAATATATGGATCAAAAGTGCTGATAAAGCCGTATGCAACCCACCTTCTCGTAAAAGGACGATAAGCCTGTGTACCATAGGCATTAAATATATCAACGAATACGTGTAATATTACAGCTAAAAAGGTCCATAACCATAGGTGTAAAAAGTTAACCTCAGGTGTAAATAAATAAATGATCGATGAAATTGCTATACCCCCCCAGCAAATTAAAGCTGGAAGAGAATGAGTGATTCCACGATGATGTCTTATATAGACGGCGTTATTTCTTAATTTTAAAATCGTATCGAAATCAGGTGCGTGGGAGCCGATAATAGCACCTGCCATGACAGCAGTAAATAAGGCTGGATCTTGTTGTACAACTGGATCTAATGTCGCAATCCCACTTAAGGCAACTCCCATTGTTATATGAGTACCAGTATCCATCATAACTGCCCCTTTCTTAATTAATATTGTATCACAAAGGATGAATCATTTTGAATTATATTGCTACTATCAATATACCCAAATTTCAGGAGGATCTAATCACATGGTTTGAACGCGAGCAACGAACATTACCATGGCGAGAGAATCAAGATCCATATCGAGTATGGGTTTCAGAGATCATGTTACAGCAAACAAAAGTCGATACCGTTATTCCATACTTTCAAAATTTCATGAAGCACTTTCCCACTTTAGAGGCTCTGGCGAACGCAGATGAACAGGAAGTTTTAAAGGCATGGGAAGGACTTGGATACTATTCCCGAGCCCGTAATTTACAATCAGCAGTAAAAGAAGTAGTGGCCCACTATGACGCCAATGTGCCAGATGTTCCTAAAGAATTAGATCGCTTAAAAGGTGTAGGACCTTATACCAAAGGAGCAATATTAAGTATCGCATTTGATCAACCAGAACCAGCAATAGATGGTAACGTGATGCGTGTTTTATCCAGAATCCTGCGAATCGAAGAAGATATTGCAAAAGCTAAAACACGGAAAACGTTTGAAACTGTGGTTCGAGAGTTAATATCACATGAAAATCCTTCTGCATTTAATCAAGGTATGATGGAGCTGGGAGCGTTAATCTGCACACCGAAAAGTCCAAGCTGCTTATTGTGTCCTATCCAGGGACATTGCAGGGCGTATCATGATGGAGTTGAACAGACCTTACCAATAAAAACGAAAAAAACAAAAAAATCTTCTCATACTTATTTTGCGCTTGTAATGGAAGATGATGCTGGCAATTTTATTTTGGAACAAAGACCAGAACAGGGATTACTTGCTCAATTATGGCAATTCCCAATGGTAGATACTAAACAAGTTGATCCCTCTCACCTTTCGTTATTTGTGGAAGAGAAATATCAGGTACAGATCAAAAGTATTGAAAATTTGAATCCGGTCAAACATATTTTCTCTCATTTGACTTGGTTTTTAGATGTAAAGCATATTCATATAGAAGGTAAAATTAACTTAACGGAGCGAATACGACAACTGTCTAAAGTAGAGATCAGCAAATTTCCTTTACCAGTCTCTCATCAAAATATTTATAAGCAATTATAAATAATTATTCCATTTGTTAAACAAAGTTTATAAATTTTTTCAACCAACTATCCATGGACTTCCCGTTATATCTTTTTTATTTAAAAAGTAAATTATTTTTTGGATAAAAAAATAATGCTGGGCAAATTAAATGTCGTGGAGGTGATATTGATGGCTAATCGTAATAATCAAGCAAATCAAGCAAACAATCCGAGTAAAACAAATGCTGCTGAAGTAAAGCGTCAAAACCAACAAGCTGCTCAAGGACAAGGAAAGTATGGTACTGAGTTTGCAAGTGAAACTAATGCGCAAGAAGTACGTCAGCAAAACCAAAAGTCCCAAAATCAAAAAAAATAACAAAACACATGAAAGCTTGGTTCTTCCATATAGGAGGAGCCAAGTTTTTTAGTGTAAAAACCCCCCCTGTCAAAAGGATCGGACTAGTTACATCCTTTTTAAAATTTATCCATTCATCTTAAATTGTATTATTTTCAATTGTAAATATTTATCGTTATAATGATTACTACTATGATATTCAAGAAAGGAAGATACGAATGGATGGCCTCCAACCAGGGAAAAATATTCAAATACAAAGCTATAAACATAATGGCCGGCTCCATCGTGTCTGGGATACAACAACGGTATTAAAGGGAAGTAGTCATCGTGTCATTGGAGCAAATGATAAGACACTTGTTACGGAAAGCGACGGACGTACATGGTTGACAAGAGAGCCAGCTATTTGCTTTTTTCATGCGAAATATTGGTTCAATGTAATCGGCATGTTACGTGATGATGGTATTTATTATTATTGTAATATCAGTTCGCCGTTTGTTTTTGAAGATGGAGCCGTTAAATATATTGATTATGATTTAGACGTGAAGGTATTTCCAGATATGACATATACCCTGTTAGATGAAGATGAATACGATTTACACAAGAAAATAATGACTTATCCTAAGGTGTTAGATAAGATATTATGGAATAATGTAGAATATTTACTACATTGGGTTCACCAACGGAAAGGACCATTTTCACCTGAGTTTGTTGATCAATGGTACGAGTTATACTTGACCTATCGATCTTAAAAGAAGGCAACAGGAAAAGAGGTGGAAGATAATTGGATAGTATCAAGCGTTATATGAAATTCGTCTTCCCGTATAAATGGAAGATTTTATTAACGGTATTAATTGGGATTGTCAAATTTGGTATTCCTCTCTTAATGCCATTAATCTTAAAATACGTCATAGATGATATTATTGGAGCAGAAGCATTAAGTACAAGTGAAAAGCTGACAGAATTATTTTGGTTAATGGGTATTGCTGCTGGATTATTTCTAGTTTTAAGGCCGCCGATTGAATATTATCGACAATACCTGGCACAGTGGACAGGTAACAAAATTCTATATGATATACGCGAAAAATTGTTTGATCATATTCAACGCCTTAGCCTAAAATTTTATTCCAGAACAAAAACAGGAGAGATTATTTCAAGAGTTATTAACGATGTTGAGCAAACGAAAAATTTTGTTATGACAGGACTTATGAATATTTGGCTGGATATGATCACCATATTAATCGCTATCGTAATTATGTTGTTTATGGATGTATGGTTAACAATTGTATCGATTGCATTATTTCCTTTATATGCTATTTCAGTAAAAATTTTTTATGGAAGGTTAAGAGATTTAACGAGGAATAGGTCACAAGCATTGGCTCAAGTCCAAGGGCATCTTCATGAACGGGTACAAGGTATACCGGTAACAAGAAGTTTTGCCCTTGAAGATTATGAAGAAAAAGAATTTGATAAACATAATCAACATTTTTTAGACAAAGCGATTGATCATACCTCATGGAATGCTAAAACCTTTGCAGTAATGAATACCATTACCGATGTTGCTCCATTGTTAGTTATTGGATTTGCTGGTTATTTTGCGATAACGTCAGATTTAACAACTGGGACAATCGCAGCGTTTTTTGGTTACATGGAACGCGTCTATGGTCCATTACGCAGATTAATTAGCTCCTCAACGGTATTAGTTCAATCGATTGCATCAATGGATCGCGTTTTTGAATTTATGGATGAAGACTATGATATTAAAGATAAGCCAAATGCAAAACCTTTAAAGCAAATAGAGGGGAAAGTTGAGTTTGATCATGTCTCATTTCGCTATGAAGAAGAGGAAGAAGTAGTACTAAATGATATATGCTTGGATGTGAAGCAAGGGGGAAACAGTAGCATTAGTCGGTATGAGTGGTGGTGGTAAGTCTACCATCATTAGT
Organism: Gracilibacillus boraciitolerans JCM 21714; assembly: GCF_000521485.1. Classification (GTDB taxonomy): domain Bacteria; phylum Bacillota; class Bacilli; order Bacillales; family Amphibacillaceae; genus Gracilibacillus; species Gracilibacillus boraciitolerans. The sequence continues at coordinate 14,012 of NZ_BAVS01000040.1, forward strand.
TTAATCCCACGTTTTTATGATGTGACAGATGGTCGAATTCTCGTGGACGGAGTGGACATTCGTGAACTTCAGGTTCGGACTCTAAGAGATAAAATTGGAATGGTGTTACAGGATAATATCTTATTTAGTGAATCAATTGCAATGAATATTCGGATGGGGAAACCTGATGCAACTGATGAGGAAGTTATCGAAGCTGCAAAGGCTGCAAATGCGCATCAATTTATTTCAGAGCTGTCGAAAGGCTATGACACGCTTGTCGGCGAAAGAGGGGGTAAAACTTTCCGGTGGACAAAAACAACGGATCGCGATTGCTCGTGTTTTCTTGAAAAATCCGCCATTGCTTATTTTAGATGAAGCAACTTCTGCATTAGACTTGGAAAGTGAAAGCTTAATTCAGGACACATTAGAAAAACTGGCTTCTGATCGAACTACTTTTATTGTGGCACACCGATTATCTACCATAACCCATGCAAATCGAATTGTATTGATTGAAGGTGGAGCAATTATTGAAGAAGGCACTCATCATGAATTGATGGAAAAACGAGGAAATTATTATAACCTTTATCAGGTACAAGATTTAGACGATTAATAAACAAGGGACTCAGCTAATTGCTGAATCCCTTGTTTTTATGTGTAAAATTTGTTTACAAAAGTGCAAATTTCCTTCTTTTCTTCTTAAAGTTAAAATCGAGATGCTCGTGAAATCTTTGATAGCTTGTCAATATTTTTTGGAGATGTAAGATTTCTTTATGATATTCCATTAAACGGGAGGCTAAGGGTAATAATGCTAATCGGTCTTTTTCGTCCTTTTCATATACATGTATCAGTGTTTCCACTAGGTGTGGAAGATCTGGATCTGTAATATCTTCAATCGATCTTGTTGTGTTTTTTTTGATCTTACCCATAGCACTTAAGAGTAAGCGTTCATGGGAGTAAATGATTTTATCCAATTCATCAACTAATACATCCTGAAATTCTTTCGGAATATGTTCCACTTTATCATCATATTGATGAAATGCCTCCAGCGTTTCTAATGATTTCCTTGAAGTCTGGATCATTTGTCTAAAAATGATCAATTTACGCAACCTAGGCATTCTAATTTTCCTTCTGTAAATTCGCTCTTCTTTAAATAATAGGTAGGTATTATCAATATGTCTTAGTTCCGTCTGAATTCGATCTATCTCTGTTCTTAATGCTGGATCATCAGATAAATGACGAGTAGAAATTCTTAACCACTGCAAAATATCTGATGTAAGCTGATCGATTGATTTGAATAAACGCAATTCATATTTTGGCGGTAAAAATAACATGTTGACAATGAATGCAGCTAAAATGCCAAGAGTTAATGCAGCAAAACGAAGACCAGCAAAATTAAATAACATCATTTCTGTTGTTTCCATTACGGCTAGAACTGCTATGATAGCAAGAGCAATCGTGTTTTCATTCATTCTCATCTTCATGCAAATACCAATAACAATCACAGTCGTAAAACCAATTACAATCGGATCATTTCCTAAAGAAAAAACGATCATTGCTGCAATGCCAACTCCAAAAAGATTAGCATAAATTTGTTCGAGCATTGTTTGAAATGACCGATAAATATTAGGCTGGATTGCGAAGGCGGCAGCTATACCCGCATATGTAGCAGAATTAAGTCCGATCAGGTGTGAAACATAAAGGGCTACCGTAATCGCGACACCAGTCTTTAACATTCGTGCACCTAGCCTCATATATAAATCATCCTTCTAATATTTGTTATTTAGCATAAGTATACCAGTTTCCAAATTCATCGTGAAACAAAGTTGTGAAAAGTTCAGTATGAAAAAGCCAAGTAAGTGAAAAATAGATATATTAATATATAATCATTGATAGGATGGGAATAACGTGAAAGAAAAAAAGTTAGATTTAATTGCATTAGCATCTATTCCGTTAGTTATGACATTGGGAAATTCAATGTTAATACCAATTTTACCAATTATTGAAAAGAAAATTGATATCACTCCTTTTCAATCCAGCTTAATCATTACGGTCTATTCGATTGTAGCCATTCTATTAATACCTTTTGCAGGCTATTTATCAGATAAGATTGGCCGTAAAAAGGTTATCATACCTAGCCTTATTATTACGGGTATTGGGGGTCTTATTTCCGCTTTTGCAGCCTGGAAGCTAGAAAACCCTTTTATGCTCATTTTAGTTGGACGTTTTCTACAGGGAATTGGTGCTTCGGGTGCATTCCCAGTCGTATTACCAACTGTTGGTGATATGTTTAAGGATGAGAAAGTTGTAAGTGCAGGCTTGGGATTAATTGAAACATCGAATACATTTGGCAAAGTGCTTAGTCCGGTTATTGGTGCATGGCTCGCCATTTTTTTGTGGTTTCTCCCTTTTGTTTTTATTCCGATTTTTTCCGCGATCGCAGTTGTTTTGGTGTTATTCATGGTGAAGAGTCCTAAAGATCAGGAAAAGAAGCAACAAACATTTAAAGAATTTTTGCAATTTATCAAAAAAGTATTTCATGATAATGGTAGATGGCTGATCACTACCTTTGTTATTGGTTGTATTAATATGTTTGTCCTATTTGGATTTTTATTTCACTTTTCGACACTGCTTGAAAAACAATACGATAAAGAAGGAATCATCAAGGGATTAATCCTTGCGATACCATTACTATTCTTATGTATCGCTTCTTATGCAGCGGGAAAGAAAATTGGTGAAAATAAAGTAATCATGAAATGGGTCATTCTTGCTGGAAACGTGATTGCATCTGTGCCACTGCTCTTTGTGAAGCCGGATGTATCGTTAACTTATTTAGTTGTGATGTTATCTATTGCAGGAGTTGGTATTGGCATTTCTTTACCTGCTTTAGATGCGTTGATTACTGAAGGAATTAAAAAAGATGTGCGTGGAACAGTTACATCCTTATATAGCAGTATGCGATTCTTAGGTGTTGCTGCTGGACCGCCAGTGATTGCAATTTTAATGAAAAATAATGAGGAATGGATGTATTATATTTTAGCAGGAATGGGTGGAGTGGCCGTTCTAATCACACTATTTGCAATTAAGCCTAAGGCAAATGAAGCTAGTTGAATAAGGCCATATTTTAGAAGAAAAAAGATGACTAAATCTCATATGATTTAGTCTTTTTATTTCACCAATCTAAGATTCCCGTCATAGTTCTGCATGGTAAGGTGACCCACATAAAAAAGCAAGAGTCCGGTAAAATCCTGAACTCTTGCGCTATCTGGCTTCTAATAATGTAGAACTCTTATTTTACTGCTTTGTAGGTATGTTGGTATGCATCGGTGGGGGGGGTAGAAGCCACCCTTTTTCTTTATTTAGTCGTAGCATTTTTGCACCAGCCTGAGCTTGATTCATATGGAATTGACCAAAAAGCATCGCGATATCTTCACGCTGACTTTGTCCAATAATCGTACTGCATGCCACTAAACTTTTAGCGATGTTTCCAGATAAAGCAGCGCTGATTTCAGGATCATTAAACCTGGCTCCCACTGGAATATCTTCTAAAGTAGCATATGAACGCTCAGGTGGAGCGGGTGGTAAAGCTATACCGTTTACTTTCAGTATTTCTTCAACTTTTTCACTTTCCTGTTTTATTTGAGAAATTCCATCCTCTAATTGTTTCTTCAAATCATCATCACCACAATGATTTAAAAACGTCTGATATGCAGCGTAATTTCCTTTTGCTGCTAATAAATAAGACCAGATGCTAAATACTTCACCATAATGTAACGGCTGTTTCTTAGGATCTCCTGATAAAATACCCATGTTATATTCTCCTCCTTTCATTCTTCTCTAGTGTTTGTAGTATTTAAGTATGTATTCATTGAAAGTGTAGAAATAATTCATGGGTTAAATCCTGCTTTTTCGTGATGAGGAAAGTATTCCTAAAAAGTCAGATGTATAATAGCAAAGAGGACAAAGGGTAATGGTCATCACCCTTTGTCCTCTCTCACTAATAAACCTTCACTGCTTGAAGTTCCGTTTTATTTTAATTCTGCAAAGGCACGATTGATACATGTTACTGTTTCTTTAATATCTTCTTCTGTATGCGCGATTGTTAAAAACCATGCTTCATATTTCGATGGAGCCAAATTAATGCCTTGCTTTAGCATCAGTTTGAAGAATTGACCGAACTTTTCACCGTCAGATGCCTCCGCTTGTGCATAATTGGTGATTTTATCAGAACCAAAATATAAAGTAAGAGCACCTTTTAGCCGATTAACTGTTATTTCGATTCCGTGCTTTTCAGCAGCTTCCAACATGCCTTTTTCAAGGATAGCGCCTAACCGATCTAACTTTTCATAGACTCCCTCTGCTGCCAATACTTCTAAACAGGCAATTCCTGCTGACATCGATGCAGGGTTTCCAGCCATGGTTCCAGCCTGATATGCCGGACCAAGTGGTGCAACCTGTTCCATAATTTCTCTTTTACCGCCATATGCTCCGATTGGCAGACCACCGCCGATAATTTTACCAAGTGCGGTCATATCTGGTTCAACACCAACTAATTGTTGAGCGGAGCCATAGGTAAAACGGAATGCGGTAATAACTTCATCATAAATAACCAGTGCACCTGCTTTATGAGTTAAATCATTGATTACCTGTAAAAAACCTTCCTTCGGTTCGACAATACCAAAGTTTCCAACGATCGGTTCTACTAACACAGCTGCTATTTGGTCTCCCCCCCACTGATTTAAAGCTTCTAGGAATGCTTTAATATCATTAAAAGGAACCGTGATCACCTCTTTGGCTGTGGCTTTTGTTACTCCGGCTGAATTAGGGTTGCCTAAGGTAGCCGGACCTGAACCAGCCTGAACTAAAACAGCATCAAAATGGCCGTGATAACAGCCAGCGAATTTGATTATTTTTTCGCGCCCTGTATAAGCTCGAGCTACGCGTACGGTTGTCATTACTGCCTCTGTTCCAGAATTAACAAAGCGTACCTTGTCCATCGAAGGAATCGCGTCTTTTAGTTTTTGAGCAAAAATGTTTTCCAGTTTTGTTGGGGTGCCATATAATACACCACTTTCTGCGGCCTTTTGAATTGCTCAGTAATATGTGGGTGGGCATGTCCGGTAATAATTGGACCATAAGCACCAAGGAAATCTATATATTTATTCCCGTCTACATCCCAAAAATAGGCGCCTTTTGCTCGTTCCATATAAACAGGCGAACCTCCGCCAACACCTTTATAGGCGCGTGATGGTGAGTTAACTCCACCAACGATATGCTCTTGTGCTTCTTTATGTAATGCTTCTGATTGAGTAAATTCCATAAAAAACCCTCCATGATTAAAAATACTACGGTACGATCCTGATAATAAGAACCGTATTAATTATAGCATTTTCCACCAAAGAGGGAAAAATAGCTTGTATCATTTGTCATCACTCCTACTAGTCCATCGTATACTAAATATAGGGAAAATAAATAAGGAAAAGCGGAGGAAACCCATGATTGCTGTTATCTCGATTCTACTGATTGCGATTCTCTTATGTGGTAGTCTCTATGCCTTTATTTTTGGAAAAGCCCATGAACGAAGCTATTTTTCGTATGAAATTTTTTATACATTACTTGCTGTCTACTTTATGGTGTTAACTTCTTTTGCCTGTCTGTACTTTGTATTGTCTTTTCAAGGTGTATTACTATTAGATGATGGCAAGCTGAAAGAACTCCCGCTATTCGAAACATTGGCACATTCTTTTTATTTTAGTGGAGTCACCTTAATGACCGTTGGCTATGGGGGATATTACACCTGTAGGGTGGGGGGAGACTGCTGGCATTGGTTGAATCATTGATAGGCTATATTTTACCACCAGCATTTTTCTTGAAGATTTGGCAGGAAAAAGGAGGGAAAGGTGTATATTAGTTGAGAGTTATGCCAATATCATATACGCTGAAGATATCAAATGATTAATGGAGGGATTTTTAAATGGCAGTTGAAGTAGGACAAGCAGTAAATGACTTTCAATTAACAAACAATCAAGCGAACCAGTAAAACTCTCTGATTATAAAGGCAAAAATGTGGTACTTTATTTTTATCCGAAAGATGACACGCCAGGATGTACAACAGAAGCTTGTGATTTCCGCGATAATTATGAAAACTTCCAAGATCTTAATGCAGTAATTCTCGGTATAAGCCCTGACACAGAGGAAAGTCATAAGAAATTCATCGACAAGCATGAATTGCCTTTTGAACTGTTAGTGGATGAGCAAAAAGAAGTAGCGGAACAATTCGGTGTATGGCAATTAAAGAAGAAATTCGGGAAAGAGTATATGGGAATAGTACGTTCGACATTTATCATTGATAAAGAAGGTGTCTTACGAAAAGAATTCCGTAACATCCAAGTAAAAGGACATGTGGAAAATGCATTAAATTACATTCGGGAAGAATTGTAAAAGTTTTTGAAAGGTGTAAGCATCAATAGTGCTTGCACTTTTTTTGGGAAAGGTAGGAATCGCATGCGTATTTATACAAGGTCTGGTGATAGTGGAGAGACGTCACTAATTTACGGAGAACGAGTACCAAAGAATCATGCTCGGGTGGAGGCATATGGCACGTGTGATGAAGTAAATGCAGTGATAGGTCAAGCTATCAGTTATATCGAGAAAGAAGATTTTCAAGTCAAAGCAATTTTAATAGAAGAATTACATCATATCCAAACGATCCTATTTCATGTTGGTTCAGAATTCGCTACACCAAATGACAAAGAGGTGATGTGGAAATTAGAGCAGCGACATATTGATCAGCTTGAAAAACAAATAGATAAATGGCAGGAAATACTTCCTGAATTACGTCAATTTATTCTCCCATCTGGTCACGTGGCAGCAAGTACGCTTCATCATGCGCGAACCGTAGCGAGAAGAGCAGAGCGAATTGCTGTTAGCATACAAGAACAATTGGGTGCAACATTAGCAGTGAAATATTTAAATCGTCTATCTGATTATCTTTTTGTTGTGGCACGAACGGTTAATCATCAATTAAAAGTGGAAGAAAAGAAGTTGAAAGCAGATATTTAGTAGACCAAGCATAAAAACATCCTTAACCCGTATACTTATATTGACAGAAATAGCTTGGAGGTAGTACACTATTTATAAGAATTATAAAGTAATAATTGTGTTAACTACTGATACTATTGTTAATTAGTACTCATACAATTGTTGTAAATTACAATTTTGTGAGAGAAAGTGAGGTGCATGGCGGTGTCTGAACATATGCTGCAAGAAGCGGTAGATAAATTAAAATCTTCAGGCGTTCGAATTACACCACAACGTCATGCGGTGTTGGAATTTTTATTGAATGCTGAAATTCATCCTACTGCTGATGATATTTATAAGGCGTTAGAAGGTAAATTCCCTAATATGAGTGTGGCAACCGTATATAATAATTTGCGTGTTTTCCGCGAAATTGGCTTAGTTCGTGAATTAACGTATGGAGATGCTTCTAGTCGTTTTGATTGTAATACATCAAAGCATTATCATATTATATGTGAAAGTTGCGGAAAAATCGTTGACTTTCATTATCCAAGCCTGGATGAAGTCGAATCATTGGCAGAGCAAATTACGGGATTTGATGTGAGTCATCATCGAATGGAAGTATACGGAGTTTGTCAGGAATGTAAAAAAGAGAAAAAACAAATAGTTTAATGATAGACACACGTTGCATATTTGCACGTGTGTTTTTATGTTTTTAGATGGATAAATGTTAGAAAAAACACCACCAACAAATCAGTGACGTTTCTTTTTAGAATTGTAACTCTCATCAAATTCTTTACCTTCTAAATCTTTATCAAGGGTTAAAGGCTCTCTGCAATGCATACAGGCATCAACACGTCCAAGCATTTTTGTCGGTTTCTCACAATTAGGACAGATAATTTGAACAGCTCTCGTCGATAATAAACCAATCCAAAAGTAAACTACTGTACTAAAAACAATGGAAAGAGTACCTAAGATCATAAATACTAGCATTAACCATTCTATATCTCTAAACAGTAAGCCTACATACATGATAATGAATCCAATAAATACTAATGACAAAGCAAAGGTTCTAATTCTATTTATTTTATTTTTATAGGTTATATCGGCCATACTTAATCCCTCACAAACGAAATCTATAATGAATGTAGTATAGCATAATTGTTCTAAAATTGCATGCGCAGAAGAAACAACTGCTAGATAATATGTATTTCTGCAGAATTATTCCACGTAAAAATTAATAATATTTTTTGTTTATATTAAAGGGATTAAGATATTTTTATCGAAATAATACATGGTACGTATATTTAGGGGGGGGAGAATCTATTGGAGGATATACTGCGTCCTATTTACCAGGAAAGAGCTAGTAATCGCAATACGCTAGGTATATTAATCATGGAAAAAAAGAAAATGATTAGTCCTGAGACAGATAATTTTGATTCTATTTTATTAGTAATTGTTCAATCATCAGAAGAAAAGTGGTATGTGAAGCATTATCAATTCGGAGAGCAATCAGCAGCACTTCATGTGATTGATCGCGATTTATTAAATGAGTGGATTGAGACAAGTTCTTATCGAAGAGCTGTTGAATGGATAATCAACGGCCGTATTATATATGATCGTAATGAGTATATTGCTCAATTAAAGGAAACGCTCCGAGTTTTTCCACAGAGTAAACGTCAATTACGATTAGCAATCGAGTTTTCCAAATTAACAAGAAGCTATAGTGAATCACGCAATCTTTATGCGTCGGGTGATTATTTAGATGCCTACAGCAAATTATTACGTACGTTGCATTATTTAGGTAGGATCGCAATTATAGAAAAAGGCTACCATCCAGAAGTAATGGTTTGGGCTCAGGTGAAGCGAATAGATCCAGAGGTATATAAGTTATATGAAGAGCTTGTTCGAAGTATAGAAGAAACAAAGAAAAGAGTCGAGCTGATGTTTCTTGCTATTGATGTGGCTTTAAATAAGCGCGTAAACAAATGTGCATCACATCTAATTGAGGTGATGCAGGAGCAAGAGCAACCATGGGGGGGATTTGGTGAATTGAAGACACATCCATCTATAACACCTTATAAATATGATTTGGTAAGTACTATTGAGTACCTTGTGTCTAAAGATATTATTCAGGTTACTTTAGAAGAAACCAAAAGCAAAACAATTCTTCACCGTAAATACCAAGTGAATAAAGAAGTCATGAAGCAGGAGCTCGAATAGCTCCTACTTTTTAAATTATTCGAAAAGAATAGCACGTATTGTTACGAATAGGCATATACTGCTTTTGTTAGTGGATTTTCATAAACATTTAAATTGTTGTTGACATTTCATTTAAAAGCATGGTATATTATTAAACGTCGCTGAAAACGACAAAACAAAATTATTATCTTCGAAAGAACAACAGGAATTAAAATAACTTTTAAAAAGTTATTGACATTAACTGCTGAGGATGATATGA
>NZ_BAVS01000039.1 GCF_000521485.1 Gracilibacillus boraciitolerans JCM 21714
TCCGTTAAAAAACGTAGCGACTGGAGCGAATCAACTGAGATAAAGGAATCACGGTGAGTTTACGAACCGATGATGAATTATCGTAGGGCGATTCGTGAAGTTGCATAGTTTTTGGCGCTCGGAGCTGGACGTGGCTAAACAAAGGAATCCGAATAATCCACAGTAGAACATTTTATAATTTCCTAAGCAATAAAAAAGGATACAGCCTTTATTTAGACTGTATCCCCCCACTTTAATAATCGCTATTACTATCTTCTTCTTTTACTATCGAAACACTTGAGCTTGCACCGATTCTGGATGCTCCTGCATCAACCATCGCCTGGGCCGTTTTCTGATCACGAACACCGCCTGATGCTTTCACACCGATATCTGGTCCAACTGTCTTACGCATTAAGGCGATATCTTCTGTTGTGGCGCCTCCAGTGGAAAAACCGGTTGAGGTTTTTACATAATCAGCACCTGCTGCCACCGCTAACTGACATGCCTTTTGTTTCTCAGAATCAGTCAATAAACAGGTTTCAATAATTACTTTAACAAGAGCATTACCCGCAGCCGCCTGTACCACTGCTTCGATATCTTGCTGAACCGCTTCATGACTTCCATCTTTTAAGTGCCCAACATTAATTACCATATCTACTTCAGTTGCACCTTTTTCGATCGTATATTTAGTTTCGAAAGCTTTTACTGGTGATGCAGTAGCACCTAATGGAAATCCAATAACCGTACAAACAGCTATATCTGTACCTTTTAGTAACTCTGTTGCAAGCGGAACCCAAGTTGGGTTAACACAAACAGAATAAAAACCATATAATTTTGCTTCATTACACAGGGTCTCAATTTGTTCCTTTGTAGTGTCTGGCTTTAATGCGGTATGATCAATTTTATTTGCTAATGTCATATTAAACTGTTCCTCCTTATTTTATAATAGATATAATGAAATTTTAACGCCATTACAGCTAGCTTGCAAAAACTTGTTATAATATTACTTATCCTTTTATAATCAACGTTTGAAGCTAAGATGCTGCGTAAACTTAACTTTTAGATAAATCCTCCGAGGTAAAAGCCCCCCCTGGAAGCAACTCACTAACGGTTGTTTCCTGTATTTCCCCCCCCTGCATGTTTGTTAAGATAACCTTCATGTCACCGTCACAGAGTTCAGCGAGTACTTGTCGACATGCTCCACAAGGAGATACAGGCCGATCTGTATCAGCTACAACCGCCATCATTTTAAAGTTTTTAGAACCTGTAGCATAGGCATGAAATAATGCCGTTCTTTCCCCACAGTTACACATCGAATATGCAGCATTTTCAATGTTACACCCGTGAAAAATAGTGCCTTGGTCATCTAACAATGCAGCACCGACTTTAAATTTAGAGTATGGGACATAGGCTTTTTCACGCGCTTTCTTAGCTTCTTCTATTAACTTTTGTTCCATCAGAGTTCCTCCTTAACCAATATCTTTAATCAGTTGCTTAACAAACTGCAAAAAAGATTCCCGAACCTTTTCGGTAGTTTCGATTACTTCGTTATGGGATAAGGGTTGATCTAAAATTCCTGCTGCCATATTTGAAATACAAGAAATACCAACACACTGGATACCAGCATGACAGGCAACAATAACCTCTGGGACTGTAGACATCCCAATTGCATCACCACCGATTGTTGCCAGGGAACGAATCTCTGCTGGCGTTTCATAACTTGGACCTGTATTCCAAACATAAACTCCTTCTTTAAGTTTTAAATCCATTTTCTCAGCTGCCTGTTTGGCGATCTTTTGTAAATTGCGATCATATGCTGTTGACATATCAGGAAAACGAACTCCATGTTCACTTATATTTTTACCGATTAACGGATTTTGCCCGGTATTATTGATGTGATCGGTTATTAGCATTAAGTCACCAGGTTCCAGATCTTGCTTAATACCGCCAGCAGCATTTGTGACAATAAGTTTTTCAATTCCTAATTCTTTCATTACACGAACTGGAAACGTAACTGCATCTAAACCATATCCTTCATAAAAATGAAAACGTCCCTGCATCGCAATTACTTCTATTCCTTGTATATTTCCAATAACTAACTGACCTGCATGGCCTTCTACTGTAGAAACGGGGGGGAAACCAGGAATTTCTTCATATTTAATTTTCGTGGGATTTTCTATTTCATCTGCGAGCATTCCAAGTCCTGAGCCTAAAATAAGTCCAATTTTAGGATGCTTTGATATTTTATTTTTTAGAAAAGCGGTTGTTTCAAATAACTGCGTCATTACTATTCCTCCTAATTATTCAATATCCTTTAAAAAACTTTTCCCGTTTAACGGTAAGGTTACACCAAAATTTTCAGCAATAGTGGCACCGATATCTGCAAAAGTTTCTCTATCATCTAATTTTTTACCTTCTGTTATTAAATTATGTCGCACTAACAATGGTACAAACTCTCTTGTATGATCAGTTCCATGATGGACAGGATCATTCCCATGATCTGCTGTAATGAGCAACAAATCCCCCCCTTCACGTAATTTACTTAATACTTCAGGTAGTCGTTTATCAAAGGTCTCTAATGCTTCTCCATATCCTTGTGGATCACGGCGATGTCCATACTTGGCATCAAAGTCAACTAGATTCAGGAAATTAAGACCATTAAATTCTTTATCCATCGATTGAATGAATTTTTCCATCCCATCATCATTATCATCCGTTCTTATCGCTTCTGTTACACCTTCTCCATCATAGATATCAGCTATTTTACCTAATGCAATAACGTCATAACCCGCATCAGCAAGCTCATTCATTACCGTTCTTCCAAAAGGCTTTAATGCATAATCATGTCTGTTAGAGGTACGTTCAAAGGCACCAGGCTTACCGATAAATGGACGTGCAATTACGCGTCCTATCATATATTTATCATTTTTAGTTAACTCTCTTACAATTTCACAAATTTTATATTGTTCGTCAATTGGGATAATGTCTTCATGGGCAGCAATTTGTATGACAGGATCAGCAGAAGTGTAAACAATTAAATCACCCGTTTTCATATGCTCTTCGCCTAGTTCTTCAATTATCGCTGTTCCTGATGCTGGTTTATTCCCGATGACTTTACGACCAGTTTCTTTTTCAATCTGTTGAACCAGGTCATCGGGGGGGAAACCATCAGGGAATGTTTGAAACGGCTGTTCTATATGTAAGCCCATAATTTCCCAATGTCCTGTCATCGTATCTTTCCCATTTGATGCTTCTTGCATTTTAGTATAATGTGCTAACGGTTGACTTGTTTTTTCAATCCCTTGAATTTCCCTTATATTACTTAATCCTAATTTCCCTGTATTCGGCATATTAAGTCCGTTCATATGTGCAGCAATATGTCCTAAAGTGTCAGCACCTTTATCACCAAATTGTTCAGCGTCTGGTGCTTCTCCTATACCGACAGAATCTAATACAATTAAAAATACTCTTTTAAATGGTTGTGATTGATTCATTTTTTTCTTCCTTTCCTAAAATCTTTTGATTGGATAACTTGATTGTAACATATAGTATTGATGTTTTAACTTAATTAAATACTGACAATAATGATAAAAGCTTATGGAATATACTAATTTTTACCTATAATTATACCCATAATATCACAATTAATAAGTTATAAATAAAGATAAGATACCGGACTATATCGAAATGGAATTTTCCTTGACACACCTGAAATTTTATGATAATTATTATGTGTTAGCACTCAACTTAAAAGAGTGCTAAATTACATATTTGAACATGAAATAAAGGAGGAGATATTCTATGGAACAAAAGCAATTCCAAGCTGAATCCAAGCGTCTACTTGAAATGATGGTTCATTCCATTTATTCGCAAAAAGAAATTTTCTTACGAGAACTGATTTCCAACGCAAGTGATGCCATTGATAAAATCTACTATAAAGCATTGACAGATGATAGTATTTCTTTTAATAAAGATGACTTCTACATCAGAATTGAAGCAAACAAGACGGATCGTACTTTAACTGTAAGAGATACGGGTATCGGCATGACCAAAGAAGAATTAGAAGATAACTTAGGAACTATCGCAAAAAGTGGTTCCCTCGCTTTCAAAAATGAAGTTAAAATGCAGGATGGTCAAGAAATTATTGGACAATTCGGTGTTGGGTTTTATTCTTCGTTTATGGTGGCTGATAAAGTAACTGTGTATACTCGCGCCCTTGGCAGTGATGAAGGATTTAAATGGGAATCAGATGGTGTCGAAGGATATACCATTGAAGCATATGATAAAAAAGATGTTGGGACAGACATCATCATTTATTTAAAAGAAAATGAAGAAGAAGAAAGCTATGATGATTTTTTAGAAGAATATGAATTAAAATCAATTATCAAAAAATATTCCGATTTCATTCGTTATCCAATTAAAATGGATATAACCGAACAACGTCCTAAAGATGACAGTGACGAAGAATTAGAAGATGTTATCGAAGAACAAACCATTAATAGTATGATTCCGATTTGGAGAAAAAATAAACAAGAATTAAAAGATGAAGATTATGAAGCTTTTTATCAGGATAAACATTTTGGCTTCGATAAACCATTAAGTCATCTTCATATCAGTGTCGATGGCATGGTTCGATTCCAATCGATCCTGTATATTCCTGAACAGTTACCTTTTAACTATTATTCTCACGATTTTGAAAAAGGCCTAGAACTTTATTCAAATGGTGTGTTAATTATGGAAAAATGTGCTGACCTTTTACCGGACCACTATAGCTTTGTCCGGGGTATTGTCGATTCTGAAGATCTCTCATTAAACATTTCTCGCGAGATTTTACAGCAGGATCGTCAAGTTAAGCTAATTGCCAAAAACATTGAAAAGAAGGTAAGAAATCATTTAATAAGTATGCTGAAAAATGATCGTGACAAATACGAGAAATTCTATGAAGCATTTGGCCGTCAAATAAAATTTGGTGTTTACAATCAATATGGTGCCAACAAGGATAAGTTGAAGGATCTATTACTCTTTTATTCTTCAAGCGAGGAAAAACTTGTTACTTTAAAAGAATATGTAGAACGCATGTCTGAGGATCAGGAACACATCTACTATGCTAATGGAGAATCCCATGACCGTATTGAAAAACTTCCTCAAACAGAAATGGTAAAGGATAAAGGATATGAAATTCTTTATTTTACAGATGAAGTCGATGAATTCGCCATTAAAATGCTAATCAATTATGATGGAAAAGAATTTAAAAATGTATCAAGCGGAGATCTTGATCTTGAAGACGAAGAAACAAAAAAAGAAGCTGAAAAGCAAAAAGAAGAACACAAAGATTTGCTAAATGAAATGAAAGAAATCTTAGGCAATAAAGTGAAGAATGTAAAATTATCCACTCGTCTAAAATCACATCCTGTATGCTTATCTGCTGAAGGGGGGGATGTATCAATTGAAATGGAAAAAATCTTAAAACAAATGCCCGACAATCAAAATATTGAAGCAACAAAAGTTTTAGAAATTAACAACAAGCATGATATTTTTCAAGCATTAGTTCGCGCACATGGCTCAGATAAAGAAAAAGTAAGACTATATACAAACATATTATATAACCAAGCATTACTTATTGAAGGGTTACCAATTGAGGACCCTGTAGCATTAACAAATGACATGTGCAAAGTCATGATCTAACATAATAAGCCATCCACGATCCTTTATTTTCGTGGGTGGCTTTATTTTTATATTTATGAATTAAAAATGTTTATCGATCAAATCTCCTCCCTGTTTGATTAAGATTTCATCGATATACACCCTTCATTGCATTAAAATTTTTCTGGCTATTCTAGTCCGAATACTAACTAATGGTTTATAAAAACTTTAAATGTGTAATATATAAAATAAGGTGTATGCTAAATTTTGTGGAGTTCTTTTTAAGGAGGACGTAATGATGAAACATAATGTAGCACAAAAATTAATAAAACAACATTTAATATCGGGAAATATGAAACCAGGTCAGGAAATCGGATTAAAAATTGATCAGACATTAACTCAGGATGCTACCGGAACAATGGTTATGCTTGAATTAGAAGCAATGGGTATCGATCGAGTTAAAACGGAAGCATCTGCTCAATACGTGGACCACAATCTTATTCAAGAAGATTATCGCAATGCTGATGATCACCTATTTTTAAGAAGTGCAACCCGCAAATTTGGAATTTATTACAGCAGACCCGGGAACGGCGTAAGCATCCCGTTCACATGCAACAGTTAGCAAAACCAGGAAAAACGCTGCTTGGATCTGATAGCCATACTTGTGCAAATGGTTGCATGGGAATGTTAGCTATTGGTGCAGGTGGAATTGATGTAGCAATGGCGATGGCAGGAGAACCTTATTATATTAAGATGCCTAAAGTGTTGGGTGTTAAACTAACAGGAAAACTGCTTGACTGGGTGAGTGCTAAAGATGTCATACTTGAAATGCTTCGACGTTATGACGTAAAAGGCGGAGTTGGCAAAATTATCGAATATTACGGACCAGGTGTTAAAGAACTTTCTGCTATGGATCGTCATGTTATCGCTAATATGGGGGGGCAGAATTAGGTGCAACTGCCACTGTCTTTCCTTCAGATAAAGAAATAAAGCACTTCTTAAAGCAACAAGGTCGTGAGGAAGATTGGATAGAATTAAAAGCGGACCGTGGCGCTAAGTATGATGAAGAAGAACATATCGATTTATCCACATTAGAACCTCTCATCGCAAAACCGTCTAGCCCTGGAAATGTTGTACCGGTTAAAGAAATCGAAGGAGAGTCTATTTATCAATCTTATATTGGATCTTCAGCAAACCCAGGTTTTAGAGATTTCGCTATCGCCGGTGAAATTGTAAAAGGCAAAAAAATTGCAGCAGGTATTTCCTTTGATATAAATCCGACTTCCAGGCAGTTATTAGAGCAGTTGGTTGAAAACGGCCATATTGGGAATCTAATATCTGCCGGAGCACGGATGCATCAGGCTGGATGTAATGGCTGTATTGGTATGGGACAAGCACCTGCAACTGGGCGAAACAGTTTACGAACCACCCCCCCACGAAACTTCCCGGGTCGTTCTGGGACAAAAGAAGACAGTGTTTTCTTATGTAGTCCTGAGACAGCAGCAGCGTCCGCGCTAACGGGAAAAATTACCGATCCTAGAACGTTAAACATAAAATATCCAAAAATACAGGAGCCAAAAAAATTCGAAACAGAACATATGTTTGAAGCACCATCCCCCCCTAAAGAGGATAGTATAACATTAGAAAAAGGGCCAAATATTACATCAATTCCTGACTTTAAACCAATTGAAGACAATTTCAATCTTCCTGTTCTTTTAAAGATGAGTGATAATATTTCTACAGATGAAATTTTGGCTGGCGGATCTCGCGTATTACCATTTAGAAGTAATATTCAAAGAATAAGTACTTTTGCTTTTGAAATGGTAGATGATAATTATTATGAAAAGGCAATGAAGAAACGTGACAGTGGTGGACATATGCTTCTAGGAGGCAGTAACTATGGACAAGGTTCGAGCCGAGAGCACGCTGCATTAGCACCTAGATATTTAGGACTAAAAGTAGTGCTTGTGAAAGACTTTGCCCGTATCCATTTACAAAATTTAATTAACTTTGGAATTCTACCTTTAACTTTTGAAGATAAAAATGACTTTCATAAAATCTCACAAGATAATATATTAGAGTTTCGAAATATACATCAGTCGATTCAAAACAGTAATACTTTTGATGTTAAAGTAAAAGGTACTGACCATACGATAACAGTTAGACACGACCTAACCCCTCGTCACATCGATATTATTTTGCAAGGTGGTATTATCAATTGGATTAAACAAAAACAAAGCTAAAATCGAAAGGATGTACATCAATGGGATCACAACATATGAAGTGTAAAGCATGTGAAGGTACTGGATTGCTAATGGATGATGAGGAATGGCGTTACACCTGTTCTATTTGTCATGGTGATGGCTTTATTTCCAGATATGAGTCCAAAGAGAATCTTGATTTAATCGATGTAGATATCAATAACCGAACAATTGATTAAACGATACACGAAACATATAACTAAATACATCAAAACGTAAGCTTTAGTCCATGATAAAAGGCCACCTTATAATAAGTGGCCTTCTTTCATGACTTAAGAAATTATTAATTTGTTCAATTTTTTAATCAATCATTTTCAGTATGTGTTCTATTCATGTAAAAATTTCAAACACACTGCTTCGGGTGCTTTTACATCTTTTTGCAACAAGGTCAGGGTACCTTTCTCTTGATCTCTTTCAAATAAAGTTAGATTTCCTGACTCCTGATTAGATGCAACAATAAACTGCTCACTAGGATCTAAAACAAAATCACGTGGCCAGTCTCCTTCTGTATCTGTCCATTCTATAAATTCTACAGTGAAGTCTTCCATAACACGGTAAACTGCTATTGAATTATGCCCTCGATTCCCCGCATAAACAAAACGGCCATCACTAGAAATATGAATAGCACTACCCTGACTAATTTCCGCATAATTTTCTGGCAATGTGGTAATATATTGTATTTCTTTAAATGTACCTTCATTATTATACTCTAATACAATAACTTCATTACTTAATTCCGTCATTACATATGCGTAATTTCCATTTGGTTGAAATGCTAAATGGCGAGGACCACTGCCTGGTTTGGTATGTAAGACACTTACTTTCTCAAGCTGATCTGCATTTGGAAGATAGGTTGTGATTGTGTCACTTCCTAGATCAACTACAATTACAAATTGTTCGTCAGGTGTGAAGCCTGCAAAATGCAAATGAGGTTTTTCTTGCCTTTCATGTGGACCATCACCTTCCTGTTCTACTGCTTTTGCAGACTGTAAAGAACCATCTTGATTTGTTTTATGAGCTTCTACCTGTTTCGTATGATAATTAGCAGTCACCACCAAGCTATTATCGCTTTTAACACTTACATGGCATGGTGCTGAACCGTCACTTGCCTGGCTATTCAATTTCTTTAATGTTCCATTTGAATCGGTGATTTCAAATGCAGTAATACCACCCTTATTCCCTTCCTTTGAAACAGCATATACGAAACGATTGTCCTTTGTCACTGTTAAATAGGTAGGGTTATCAAGAGGTGCAGCCACTTCCACATTTTTTAACTTTTTTTCATCTGTATCTAGAGTAAATCGATAAACACCTTTGCTTTCTTTTTTTGTGTATGATCCAATATAGCCTGTGTATTGTTTTCCCATTATTTCAAATCCCTTCATTTATAATTAATTAAATCCTCTTTTATTATAGCAAATAATAATAACGAAAGAAAACTTGGCAGTTGCCAAGTTTTCTTCTAAGCTACATTGTCTTATTTTTTTTCATTTGATAATAAGCATATGCTCCTATACCAATAGAAGCCAACATTGGCAATACTCTTCTTTTCATCTGTATCCCTCCAATTTGTTATGGGTACAGAATTATTTTGCGCATCTTAGCGATATCTACTCTTAGCTGTTGAAGGAATTACTGGAACTTACTTCCTATAAATAAAAAGAATAAAATAAATAATCCGATAGTAAATGGTAAAGCTCCTATCAGGCTTAAACTCATTCCGTTATACCCACCTACGATTTCATTTCCAATTAAATATATAATTACTCCAGCTGCACAACTTAAAAATCCCCACCAATAAGGTAGTTTCTTTACGACGCTATAAATAACTCCTATCGTAAATAAGGATAAGAAAATCCAAGGAAGTACAACATATATAATATAACTCATCACAGACTCCTTTAACTAAAATAAAGATTATTTTTGATACTCATGACTTGCTCCATTATATACCTAAATTTCAAAAGAAAAAACCAGGAACATTTTAAGCTCCTGGTTTCAATAAGTCAACATCTTGATAATTATAACTTTGCTTAATTAATTGTCGAGCTCGAAAAATTCGTGTTTTAACAGCAGATTGTGTAATATTTAGGATAGCAGCTATTTGATGCTCATTTAATTCTTGTCTATACTTTAATTCAAAAACAATCTTTAAATTTTCATTTTTATTGATACATTGTTCTAAATCATCGAAGGTAGTTTTCCAATTAAACTGTTCTTCCACTTCATTAGTGGCACATATATTAATTTCTTTCAATAAAGAAGGATCATCAAACATAAAGCGTTTCTCTTTTCGTAATACGTCTATTGCAGTCCGGGTAGTAATGGTTCGTAGCCATCCTTCAAGATTACCAATTTTTTTTCATCTAAATGATTATATATTTTTATCCATGACTCTTGAACAACATCTTCTGCTAATTGCTGATCCTTTACAATTTTAGCGCATTGTAATACAGCTTAGTCTGATACTGTTCAAACAGTTGTTCATAGATCTTTTCTGTACTCATATTGACACCTCTTCTATCAAGTTATTTAAAATAATCCGATACAAATGATGGTAATTGTTCCTGTTTTAGTCGGAAACTTGTAACGAAACTTCGAGAATCGGAATCATATACTCCAATTTCCCAATCACCATCTATATTTCCTGATCAAATAGAGGTATCAATTGATCAATTTGATCTTGATCTTGTGTCACCATCCACTTACTTTGATCCACTTCCTTTAAATGAGGTAACACATGAAACGTTTCGAAGTTATCAGCGTTAACCCTTGTTACTGCTGCCATCGTTATATTTTCCTTATCAAGCAAAATTCCCTGGTCCAATTGCTCTTTTTCCTGAACTTGCTTTAGATTTTTAAAACGACTAGCAATTGGCATATGATAGAGCTCATTATTCTTTTTTTAAAATTCCATACTTGCAAATTCTTGATAATAACTACGATTGATCTCATCATAAGAAGCACTCAAATAATCTTTCTTCAAAGCATCTATTATTTGAATCATAGTACTCTGATTAGTTATAACTTTGTGCTCTTGATTTCCATAAAGTGTTATTAACGAAAATTTACTAATATCATCATATAACCATTTAACTTGAGAACGTTTATAGCTTTCTGAATTTAATATTGGTCGAAGCCACTCTTTTATCTTTTCATTTGATGGGATAAAGTAATTACGACTCATTTTTTGACCATTTTCCAAATAGTATGTGAAAAATAATTCAACAGATTCCTCGATATACACTATATTATGCGGAGTTTGTTATTGTTTGTTTTTGAGAATAATCTGATGAAGATCAATGACTTGCTGGATTAATTTTGGATCTGTCATGTTTGCTTCATTCCCTGAAACGTCATTACTTTCATAATTGTTAAATTTGTAATAGCATTTCTGTCAACAAATAGCCCAGGATTGCACCAAATAAATATCCGAATGAAATCCAGGCAACATATTGTCCCTGAACAAGTCCAAAATAAGTACCTCCTAGCAACATAAAGCAGAAAGTAACCCCCCCAAATTTAAAAATCGGTTTAATCACAGTAAAGTTGCCGCTTCAACATTGCGTACCCTGTAGATCAATATAGACAGTACAAAACAGACCAGAGCTATAATCCAAAAAAAGCTATGTATCTCGAATGAGAGTACATAGCTTTCAATTAAACTATATTCTTTTGATACCAGTCTTTTGCTGCTTCTACTTCTGTTCCTGCTAATTGATGACCATTATTTTCCCAATGCAAGTAAACTTCTGCACCATTACTAGTAAGGATTGACTCTAATTCCTTTATTTCCTGTACTTTAACCATAGGGTCATTTTGTCCAGCAGTAATTAAAACCTTTACCCCCTGCCAGATCGGGTAAATCTATATTTCTTATAGGCACCATTGGATGATGTAAAATTGCACCGTTTAAGACATCCTGGTAATGGAATAACAAGCTTCCTGCAATGTTGGCGCCATTGGAATAGCCTACAGCAATCACATAATTGCGATCAAATCCATATTCTTCTGCTGCTTCATCTAAAAATTCATATAACTCCTTAGTACGAAGAATTAAGTCTTCTTCATCAAAAACCCCCTTCAGCTAAGCGCTTGAAAAATCGTGCCATTCCATTCTCAGATACACTGCCTCTTACAGATAAAATATTTGCATCTGGATCCATTATTTCTGCAAGTGGTAGTAGATCATTTTCTGATCCACCTGTTCCATGAAGTAATAAGAACGTTGGTCCTTTTAAGCTTTTTCCTTCTTTAAATATATGTTTCATCCTTACACCTTCCTTAATAACATTTTATCTCAAATTCGAAATATCGTCTATCATTTATATAAAAGCTACTTATAGTGTAAGTAATCGTGACAACATCTGTCAATTAGCTTGCCTTAACTAGTATCGAGTAATACAATAAAGTATGTCTATAAATAGGAAGCTACCATTCCTAGTTCAAAGAAAATTCTCTCCGAAATAGAATTTTTTACCTTATCTGATAATTGCTTATGAAAAAGAAGAGAATGGAAGTGATTAAAATAACTCTTTTACCACTATTTATTAACTTAACAGATAAAGAAATTGTAATCATTGGTGGAGGGAAAGTCGCTGAACGACGGTTACGTCATTTATTGGATTACAAAGAAAGTCTGACGATTATTAGTCCTGACGTTACGGACATCATGCACGAAATGATCGCTGTAAATAAAATTAACTGGATAAATACAAGTTTTAAAAGTAACTATTTAGCAGAGGCCCATCTTATTATAATTGCTACAAATGATAAAAAAATAAATAACCAGATCATTCAACAAGCACCTAAAACAGCATGGATAAATGCCGCACACCATGCCGACCGAGGAACGATACATTTTCCCATTATTTTAAAAAGAGGTCGTTTACAAATTGCGATTTCAACTGACGGTGCCAGTCCCCTGCTTGCAAAACGAATCAAAAAAGAGATTGACTCACTGCTACCTGAAAACTATGAATCCTATATCGACTTCTTATATGAGGCCAGACAGTTAATCAAACAGATTAAGTTAGACCCTGCTGAAAAACGCAGGTTGTTACAAGATATTGTTGAAGATCCTATTTATGACAAAAACAATCAACAAGTTTTTTTAAACAAATTAAAAAACAAATGTAAAAGATAGTTATTTTCTACATTTGTTTTTTATAATCGCTTCAAGTGTAACTAATCCCTTACCACTCTCAAGCTGCTCTTTAGCAATAGCGATTCCTTGTTTAATTGTGTTTGTATGATGAAATAAATAATATCGTAATCCTGCATTTAATACTATTTGGTTATAGTAATAAGTATACTCTGATTTCATTTCACCAGCTAGAATCGAACGAATAATATCTGCCTGTTCTTTTGCAGATAATCGCTTTGATTTATCATACTCTTTACATTCAAGTCCATATTCCTTTGGTTTGACTGTAAATGATGCTAAATTAGTTGGTGTCCAATCAAATACAAAGCTATTGCGATGAACAGGGACATCCTCAGATCCTTCCAAACCTTGAACAATATAGACGTGATTATAGTTTAACTGCTTAAAAACATCATTTAATTTATTAATCGCTGTTCGATGAAAAGCACCCAGCATCACATTCTTAGCTTTTGACAGATTAACAAGCTTTTCTACCGTATTAAATAATGTTCGTACCCCTATCTCTTCTCGTATATGACGAACTGCCTTTAATGGTTTACTATAATTTTCCGTATCCACAAATCCAAATAATTCCTCTTCGATACTATTCTTCACTTTTTCTCCGGTTATAGTTACATCAACACCTAATGCTATCATTATCGATTTTAGAGACGTTCCATATTTCGGTGGCAATGTATCACTTGCTGAAAGAAATACAGGTATTCCTTGATCTGCTAATAATAAGGAAACTGGAATGGTTGCTGCAAAAGAGTTACGACCATTATAAGGCCCTGCAAAATCTATGAGCTTTTCTTTGATGTGTTCTGAAATATCTAAGCGAACGGAATGGTTCTTTAAGGTATGAATAAAAGCCAATAATTCATCAGCAGATTCTGTTTTAATTCTCTCTGCAACAAGATATGCAGCTATTTGCGAATCTGTAGCCTCTCCAGAAAAAATTTGATCTGCTAACGCTATGGTTGTTTGATAGTCCAAATCTTTAGAACCCTTTTGACCTCTAGCTACTTCTTTTAACCATTGCTGCATGAATGCCCGCTCCTTCTTTAGCTTCTCTGACACGATCAATTAATATATCAGAAACATATCGATGATGGCCTAAATAGTCAGCAAGTAAAATTTCTTGTCCATCGACCAACCTAAGTTGATTAATAAAATCTTTTATCCCAACATCTAATAACCCGGTAAAAAGTATATAGGGAAGGATCAAAACAGACTTTTTCTGTTTAATTTTTGCAGTTAGAAATTCCTCGAATTTTGGTTTGCTTGCTGCAAGAAAGCATTTTTCGATCGTATTAGCTGGATAATGCTGTCTTAACATAGTTACGATTTGTTCCGTATCTGCTATCGCATTCATATCACTGCTGCCTCTGCCGACTAATAAGATATCATAATGTTCTACTGTTGCTGTACATTCCTTAATCCGTTCCACTAATACATCGACCATTTTACGCTCAACTTCTATCGCCCTGCCATATATAAAAGTAACATCAGGATACTTCGATTTTTCTTCACCTATCATTTCTGGAATATCTTTCTTGGCATGGCCGGCAGTCAGTAATAAAATAGGCATGACTATTATCTTAGTAACGCCTTTATCGACTACTTTTCTAACTACTTCTGATAGTGTTGGATCTTGTAATTCCAGAAAACACGTTTCTTGAATCGGAACAGTCACGCCTTTTTTTACTCGATCAATTAACGCAAAAGATTCCATCTTTGCTTGTGGTACACGACTTCCATGACACATATAGATGACAGCTTCCAAGGTTTTCACTCCTAATATGCTTCTAAGGCTGGAATTTCTCTGCTTTGCTCCTGATACCGTTCTTTTAAATATTGCAATGTATTACTCACTTTCACCACATCTCCTACTACAATCATAGCAGGATTTCTCATGTTATGTTGTTCCACTATATTCACAATCGATTGAAGTGTACCTTTTACAACTTTCTGATTAGCAGTTGTGCCTTCCTGAATGATGGCAATCGGTGTCTGAGCTGATTTACCAGAGTCTAGTAGTTTCTCTGTAATATAAGATAAGTTACTCATACCCATATAGATTGCCAGTGTATCGACTGATTTCGCTAAATATTCCCACTGTATTTCTGCTGGTTTTCCATTCTTGCAATGACCTGTAACCACCGCAAAAGAACGTCCTAACTCCCTATGGGTGATCGGAATATCTGCATAGGCGGGAACAGCTATTCCTGAAGTTATGCCTGGAATCACTTCATATTCCACACCATTTTTTGCTAAAGCTATCGCTTCTTCCGCACCTCTTCCAAATACAAAAGGATCTCCACCCTTTAAGCGTACTACATTTCTATCCTTTTTTCCATATTTAACTAGCAGATGATTAATGGTTTCTTGTTTCATATGATGTACTTTTGGCAACTTTCCACAATAAATAAGATTAGTGTCTGCCCTAGCTTCTTTTAATAAATCTTGATTGACAAGCCTGTCATATAAAATAACGTCTGCTCGTTGTATTGCTTTTAATGCTTTCACTGTAATTAATTCAGGATCTCCAGGGCCTGCTCCGATCAAATAAACTTTCCCCCCCATTTGTTTTCCCACCATTCCTATAGCTTTATTTATTAAAGACAAGCATATAGACCATATATTCTACATTATTACTGTGGCAACTCAACGTACACCTGATTACCTTCAATCCTCGTCTTATATGTTTGCACACAACCTTTATCAGGTGCCTGCACTAAGCCATCATTCACATTAATTTTCCAATCGTGTAGTGGACAAAATACATGCTCACCACTAATCATTCCTTCTGATAAAACTCCCCCCCCACGATGTGGACACTTATTTTCAATCGCCTTGACATTGCCATTGGTAAGCCGAAAGACAGCTATTTCTCTGTCTTCAATTACTACTGCTTTACCTAAACGAACCGGTAATTCATCATAGTTACTAATAAATACCTCTCTTATCGTCTGTTCCATTATGTTTTCCCCCATCCTTTTTATTTCGCTATGACTTTCTGATAAAGATCTTTTAAAGTTGTCTCACTTTCCAATACTTCATTCCATGCTCTTTATATACGCCTAAAGCTTCATCCATCCGTTCATTTAGTTCATAACGTAATTGCGGATCGTTAACAACTTCTTTTACGTGTTCAATCCCTACACGTTCTACATAATGTGACGATCTTTCTAGGTATCTAGCATTCTCGCGATAATATTGTAAAAATGCAGCTGTATATTCCAGTACTTCTTCTTGTGATTTCACTTTGGTCAACAGTTCTGCTTTTCGTAATTCGGTACCACCGTTCCCACCAACATATACTTCCCACACACCATCTAACCCAACAACACCTACGTCTTTAATACTGCCTTCTGCACAGTTACGTGGGCAAGCTGATACACCCATTTTTACTTTATGAGGCGTATTTAAACCTTCAAATTTCTTCTCTAATTGAATTCCCATCCCTGTAGAATCCTGTGTGCCAAATCGGCAAAACTCTGCACCAACACACGTTTTCACTGTTCTTACTGATTTTCCGTAAGCATAACCAGAAGGCATTCCTAAGTCCTTCCATACGTTTGGTAAGTCTTCTTTTTTTACACCTAATAAATCAATCCGTTGTCCACCTGTTAATTTAATCATACCGACGTCATATTTATCTGCTACATCAGCAATCGTACGTAAATCTTTGGCATTTGTAACCCCACCGTACATTCTTGGTACAACGGAATAGGTTCCATCTTTTTGAATGTTCGCGTGCAGGCGTTCATTTACAAAACGTGATTCTCTTTCATCTTTATGTTCTTTCGGATAAACCATCCCTAAATAGTAATTTAGAGCTGGTTTACACTTTGAACAGCCTTCCTCTGTTTTCCATTCCAGCACATTCATAACTTCCTTCGTGTGTGTTAACCCTTTTTCCCTGATTTCAGCTATCACTTCATCACGAGATAAGTCCGTACATGCACAAACTGTTTCTTTCGTATCTGCTTCGTATTCTTCACCAAGTGTCTCTGTTAACAGATCATTTACAAGGTTTTTACATGTTCCACAAGAGCGGGAAGCATTGGTTGCTCCTTTTACTTCATCAACAGACGTTAAACCATCCGCTTTAATTGCCTGAACAATAGCTCCCTTGGAGACACCATTACAACCACATATGATTTCATCATCACCCATTGAAGCTACAATGCTTTCTCCCTCATCACTCCCTTGCTGGCTATCAAGATATTCTTGCACACTTGCCTGTTTTTTTATAAGACTCAGCAATTTGGTACCTTCTTTTGTATCACCAAACAATACAGCACCTGTTAGCTTATCATCTTCTACTAAGATTTTTTATAGGTATTTTGCCATTCATCATACACCTTGATCGATTTCGTATTAGCAGTCTCATTGATTTGCCCAGAAGAAAAAACAGCCACACCTGACACTTTTAACTGTGTTGATAATACCGATCCTTTATAACCCTGATGATTCATCCCACATATATGCTTTGCCAATGTCTGACCTTGCTCATACAGTGGAGCAACTAAACCATAAACCATTTGATTATGTTCAGCGCATTCCCCTACTGCATAAATATTAGGAATATTCGTTTCCATATGATCGTTAACTACAAT
The DNA here is from genome assembly GCF_000521485.1 of Gracilibacillus boraciitolerans JCM 21714. Taxonomy (GTDB): domain Bacteria; phylum Bacillota; class Bacilli; order Bacillales; family Amphibacillaceae; genus Gracilibacillus; species Gracilibacillus boraciitolerans. The sequence goes on from NZ_BAVS01000039.1 coordinate 17,655, forward strand.
TCCTCTGTTAACTTCAATACCTGCCTCTTGTGCTACCGCTACATTCGGTTTAATACCTACAGCCATCACCACTATATCTGCTGGAATAGCGCCTCCATCTTTAAACTTCAAGCCAGTCACTCGTTTTTTACCAGTTATTTCAGCCGTTTGTTTCTCTAATAAAAAATTCATCCCTTGTTCTTCTAATTGTTTTTGCAGCATTTCCCCTGCTGTTCGATCCAGTTGACGTTCCATTAGATAGTCAGAAATATGAATTACATCAACCGTCATTCCGAGATTTAATAAACCCCTGGCTGCTTCTAAACCTAATAACCCTCCACCAATAACCGCTGCCCGTTTATACTTTTTTGCAGAGGCAATCATTCGTTCACAGTCTTTAATATCACGAAATGCCGTTACACCTTCTTTATCAGCTCCCGGTAAAGGTAACATAAATGGATTCGACCCTGTCGCAATGATTAGCGAGTCATATGGTGTCTTTTTTCCCTTATCCGTATAAACCGTTTGATTATCTTTATCAATTTTCGTTACTGTTTCACCAGGATAAAATAAGATGTCATTATCTTCATACCATTGCCATTCGTTTAAAGTGATATCTTTAATTTCCGTATCGCCTTGTAACACTTTTGATAACTGAATCCGGTTATAGTTTGGATACGGTTCTTTGCCAAATACCGTAATTTCAAATTGATCTGGTAACAGTTTGATTATTTCTTCAATTGTTCGAATACCTGCCATTCCATTTCCTATTAAAACAAGCTTTTTTTATCCATGTAAAGTCCCCCCCACATCAGATTTTGGAAATTCAACTTAATCCCATCGTATGGGTTAGAACTTTTTCTTTCCAGATTCTTGTCAAATTATCTAACGTTGTTTTTGAAGTATTCTACATACATCTAATGAGAAAGGACGTTATATTTTCTGACACAAACGCGGACAATATAAGATTTTACATGGTAGTCTTCGAGGTGATAACAATATAATTTTGTAGTTTCACCAGGAGGTTTGATATAAATGAATAAACAGAAGCTTGTCGTAATTGGAAATGGTATGGCAGGTTTAAAGACGATCGAATGTTTATTAAAAGAAGATGCTTCTTTATATGATATTACCATTTTTGGTTCTGAGCCATATACCAATTATAGTCGCATCATGCTTTCTTCTGTATTACAGGGTGATATGACGTTTGATGATATAACCCTTCATGATTGGAAATGGTATGAACAAAATCATATAACATTATACCCAAATGAAACAGTAGTATCTATTGATCGAGTTCAGCAAAAGGTGACAACCGATAAACAGAAACAAATTAAATATGATCGACTCATTATTGCAACAGGCTCAAATCCTTTCATTATACCGTTGCCTGGTATCGACAAACCTGGCGTGATGACATTTAGAACGATTGATGACTGCAAAAAAATGATCGACACTGCAAAACAATTCAGTAAAGCCGCTGTAATTGGTGGCGGATTATTAGGGTTAGAAGCAGCAAGAGGGTTATTAAACTTAGGAATGGAAGTTGATGTCATTCATCTTTCGGATCAATTAATGAACAACCAATTAGACCAGCAAGCAGGTACGATGCTGAAGGATTCATTAGAAAAACAAGGAATGCGATTTTTATTAGAAAAAGAATCAGCAGAGATTTATGGGAAAGATCGTGTCGAAGGGTTACATTTTAAAGACGGCACCTCGATTAAAACGGATCTTATTGTGATGGCGGTGGGTGTAAGACCAAATATTTCTTTAGCTCAGCAAGCACAGTTACAGACAAATAGAGGAATTATCGTCAATAACGTCTTAAAAACAAGCGACCCGAACATTTTCGCGGTCGGAGAATGTTCAGAACATCAAGGGAATGTTTATGGTCTTGTAAAACCATTATATGAACAAGCGGAAGTACTAGCTAAACATCTTACAGATCAAGAGGCACAATATCGTGGTTCCACCATTTACACTCAATTAAAAATCTCCGGGATCCATCTATTTTCCATTGGGCAAATTCATGAAACAGAAAAAACAAAGACGATCTATAACTATGATGCTATAAATGAAACTTATAAAAAAATACTTTTTAAAAATGATAAAGCGATTGGTGCCGTTTTATTTGGAGACACAACGATAGGCCCTATTTTACTTGATAGCATTAAAAAACAAAAATTTATACCAAATGATAAGAAATCTAAATTATTACAGCCAATCCATCTTGAAAACTCCTACGCGGCACAGTTACCTAGAAATGAGAATGTTTGCACATGTAACAGTGTTTCCAAAGGATGTATCATCGACCGTGTATTATCAGAAGACTTGCAAACCGTTAATGATGTGAAGAGATGCACGAAAGCTTCCAGTTCATGTGGCGGCTGTAAGCCAGTTGTACAAGAATTACTAGATTATATTCAAAGTGATTTTTTCCATGAAAAAGTTAAAGATAACCGTTTCTGTTCATGTACCTCTTATACAGAAGATGAGATAGTTCATGAAATTCAGCAACAAAAATTAACAAATATTGATGAGGTATTCTGTCAGCTTGATTGGAAAAATCCGCATGGTTGTGACCGATGTATTCCAGCTTTACATTATTATTTAACAATGATCTATCCAGCACTTCTAAAGGATGATCACTTCTTTTACCTTGACTCTAAAACGAATGCTTGCTTGGAAGCGGACGGAACATATAGTGTTACTCCTCAATTTTATAGTGGAAAAGTGACAGTCAAGCAAATCCAACAAATTAGTGATGTACTCGTTACCTATCGCTTATCAAAGGTAGTCATAACTAGTGATCAACGTCTTAAAATAGCTGGAATAAAGCAGAAGGATCTCCTTCCCTTTTGCTCAGATCTAAATATGTCGCTGCATTCCATTGATCAGAATATTTTAAAAAGTGTTCAAATAATTGATGACAATGTGCCACAACATTCTCAAGCTATATATGATCTTTCATCTACAATCGAAAAACAAACTGAATTTCTTACAATGCCTAGTAAGCTACAAGTTAAAATATTCAATTCTAAAACACTACTAAACGAACACTTTTTTGATTTATCAATATTAGCAACAAATCATGGCTGGGAGTTAATCGTTATTGTTGCATCTAAGCAAACCATATTCGCTGTGTCAACAACACATGATGAAATACGGACGTTTGCCCTGGCATTAATTCAATACTACCGACAATCCGCTAATTTTAATGAAAAAATAGGAACCTGGATAGAACGAGCGGGTATGATTCATATACGCGAAGCTCTATTTGACCCAACCATTCAAACAGTATTATTAGAAAATCTAAAAAAAGATCAAGATATTCGAAAACAAAAAGACGATTTCTACCCGCTAGGAAAGGATGGAACAATAATGACAGAATTAATGCTAAAGTATTTCCGTGATCAACAGCAAAAGGTTCAATCTGAAAAAGTATATGATACACAGTGCCCCCCCTATTGCAGTATGCAATGCAAAATGCAATTAATTGAACAAAAGGTAGTTTCAAGAAAAAAATACAAAACAATCGGCAAGGATAATCCAACTTCTCAAGGAGGTCTTTGTGTAAAAGGAATGAATGCACATCAGCATGCTCTCCATCACGATCGGATTAAGCAGCCACTAAAAAAAATAAATGGTATGTTTCAGCCGATTTCTTGGGAAGAAGCCTATCAATTTATTGCAGACACGTTTCAGAAAATACAAGATACGGATGGAAAGGATGCTGTAGCTGTTTATGGTAGTGCCTCAATCACAAATGAAGAAGCATATTTACTGGGGGAAATTTGCACGTGTAGCCCTTGAAACGAAACATATCGATTATAATGGAAGGCTATGTATGGCTTCGGCAGCAACCGGGGCCAATTTAACATTTGGCATGGACAGAGGTTTCACCAATACAATACAAGAAATTTCAAATACGCGATGTATCATTCTCGCTGGTACGAATATCGCGGAATGCCAGCCTACCATCATGCCTTATTTCGAAAAGGCTAAAGAAAATGGTGCCTATATTATAGCGATTGATCCTAGAGAAACCAGTACAACAAAACTAGCGGACTTGCATCTTAAAAATAAACCTGGGACAGATGCCGTTTTGGCAAATGGAATTTTAAAGATTATGATTGATTTAGATTTACTTGATCATCCATTTATTGCAAAACGCACGGAAAACTTTGCCGATGTCAAAAGCTATGTCCAATCGTTAAATTTAGATGAAATTTCTAAAATAACAGGAATTACATTAGATGATCTTTATGAAACTGCTCTCGTTTTTGGAAAGGAAACATCTGGAATGATTTTTACTGCCAGAGGTATCGAACAACAAATCAATGGAACTGACACGGTAAGAAGCTTTTTAAACCTATTATTAGCGACTGGAAAAATAGGCAAACGGAATTCTGGATATGGAGCAATAACTGGCCAGGGAAACGGACAAGGAGCAAGAGAGCATGGTCAAAAAGCAGATCAACTGCCAGGATATCGTTCGATTGAAAAGGAAGAAGATCGTCGGTACATCGCTGGTGTATGGGGGGGTATCGATGAAAAATCTTTACCAACTAAGGGTGTCTCAGCTTATGAAATGTTTGAAAAAGTCAATGATGAAGAGATTACCTGCATGTTTGTCATGTGTTCCAATCCGATCGTTTCTAATCCAAATGCCAATCTTATTCAACAAGCATTAAATAAGCTTAAATGTTTAATTGTTGTCGACTTATTTTTATCAGAAACAGCCAAACTGGCAGACCTTGTTCTTCCTACGACTTCCTATTTAGAGGATGAAGGAACTGTGACAAATGTCGAAGGACGGGTCATGTTACGGGAAGCCAGTTATCCAATACAGGGCGAAGCCAAACATGATTGGGAAATTTTGTGTGATATTTCTAAAAAAATGGGGGAAAGGGAAGTTTTTTAACTTTACATCAGCTCAAGAGATATTTGAAGAACTGCGTATTGCAAGCAAAGGAGGCAAAGCGGATTATTCCGGTATAACTTATAGTCGACTTCGTAACGGGCAAGGAATTTTATGGCCATGTACCTCAACAGAATCATTAGGAACAAAGCGATTATTTGAAAAGTCTTTTGCTCACGTAAACGAAAAAGCAAAAATGGCTGTCATTTCGATTGAAAACACCCTAACAAAACCAACACCTAATAAGGACTATCCACTGTATTTAACAACTGGTCGGGTGATGTCACACTATTTAACTGGTGAACAAACAAGAAAAAGTCCATCCTTAGCTGCCAGAGATTTTGAAGCTTGTTTAGAAATACATCCTGATACAGCTGAAACGTATCACATTGCTCCTGATTCTCTAGTACGTGTGACTTCTGAGAAAGGCTGGATTATAGTCAGAAGCAGATTTTCTGAATCCATTCGTAAGGATACTGTTTTTGTTCCCTTTCATTGGACGGATAAACAAAATGTCAATCGCTTAGTATCAGATCAGTTGGATCCCTATTGCCGCATGCCTGGTTTTAAGCTAAGTGTTGTACGTATCGAATTAATAGAGTAATTGAATGACTCACCATCTACATGATTTAATCTATAATAAACATTTGTAATGAATAATATCCTGTAAGGTTTTTTTACCACTTCATTGTTTGCTAAATCTACTTTTATATAATGAAACTATGAAAACAATATGGAGGTAGATTTTATGAGCAGAGGATATCAGGGTAATATTAAAACATTAGGCTTCACAACGTTAGCATTTTTTATTACATTTGTAGTTTGGTTTAATATGGCACCATTTATGACCACCTTAAAAAAACAATTTGGTTTAACAAATGATGAAGTCGCACTGCTAGCTGTAGCAAACGTGACGCTTACCATTCCAGCACGAGTATTTATCGGTATGCTTGTTGACCGTTTTGGACCAAGAAGAGTTTTTTCAAGCTTATTGATTATTTTAAGCATCCCATGTTTCACATTTGCATTATCCAACTCATTTACACAATTAATGGTTTCAAGGATATTTTTAGCACTGATTGGTGCTGGTTTTGTAATTGGAATTCGTTTAGTTTCTGAATGGTTCACCGAAAAAAATGTAGGATTTGCAGAAGGTATCTACGGAGGCTGGGGAAACTTCGGATCTGCTGCAGCTGCAATTACTTTACCTGCCTTAGCAATTCTTTTTGGCGGTGAGGAAGGATGGCGCTATGCGATTGCATTAACTGGTTTAATTAGCTTGGTTTATGGTTTTCTGTTCCTGCGATTAGTAAAAGATACTCCAGAAGGTGTAACCTACAAAAAACCAAAAAGGAGTGGAGCATTGGAAGTCACCAGTTATCGAGATTTAATTGGATTAATGCTAATGAGCATTCCATTATTTGGCATTCTTATATTCCAAAGTTTTCGGCTATGGGATTTAGACTTTATTAGCTTCAATATTATGATGATTATTATCATCACACTTGTAGTGTTGTTTATTTATAATCTTTCAAAAACTTGGAACGTAAATAAGGATCATTTGAGGCAAGGAGTTCCAGAGAAAGAAAAATACTCATTTAAACAAGTAGCCATCCTTAATTTCGCTTACTTTTGTACGTTTGGTTCAGAATTAGCTGTTGTTTCCATGTTACCTCAATTTTTCGAAGAGACATTTACCTTAGGGGTAGCCCAGGCAGGTATTATTGCGGGGAGCTTTGCATTTATGAATTTAATGTCGCGGCCAGGCGGCGGATGGTTCAGTGATAAATTTGGTCGCAAAAGGATGTTAATGATATTTTTAGGTGGGTTAGCCATTGGATATATTGGAATGGCTTTAATCGGTTCTAGCTGGCCAATATGGGTTGCTGTCCTTGTAACGATTAGTTGTTCCTTCTTTGTTCAGGCTGGCGAAGGTGCTGTCTTTGCCATGGTACCTTTGATCAAAAAACCTGTCACTGGACAAATTTCCGGAATGGTGGGAGCTTATGGAAATATTGGTGCTGTCGTTTTTCTGACTATATTTACAATGGTTAGTCCATCCCTGTTTTTTATCGTAATCGGATTAACTGCAGTCGTTTGCTTCCTATGTATCTTTTTCCTGGAAGAACCTCAAACAGAATTAGCAGCAGCCAAGGCAAAAGAAAAAAGAAGAAAAGAAACAGTTCCATCTATC
>NZ_BAVS01000038.1 GCF_000521485.1 Gracilibacillus boraciitolerans JCM 21714
TCATTTGTTTAATCATGGGATAAGTCTGTCTAAAAATAATAAAATTACCATATTTAGGTTATTTCGCTTGCAACTTAATAATAATTTCGCCACTATTTCATGTAAAAACATCATTAGATTAAAAGTAAGACTTGGATCACCGATTTTCAACAAACGATGAATAATTCAGGTTCTATTATAAATCCCAAAACTAATACTGGCAATTATATTGTTAAAGATTGTAAATGGAGTAATTTAATATTGAATGGTAATATTACTAATCAAGCTGTCTTTAATCGTATCTATATTGCAATAGGATTAGCAACTCCTAATAGTTATGATGGAGTGGAATATCCACAAATCATTGGTATTCATACAGATCCAGAAGTGACTATTTCTAATATGTACCCTAATTGATTTAGAAAATTTTTTCCCCCCCTTTTTGAAGGTGTGTAAAGGTTTTCATCACTGTGTTGAAACTATAATATCTACTAAAAAGCTCTACCTATAAAAATGGTGACTCAGAGACAACTATGAGTTGCCATAGCGTCTCTTTCCTTAAAAAAGTGGGATACTGCACCATTCGTCTTAAGAATAATTTACAAAAAGCTTGTCACTGTATGTTTGGGATAAAATGTCCTTCACACGTGAACAATTGTCTTTTTGGGGGGGGCTGGCACCACTATCCTATCCCGGCACCCCTATCCTAGCCCCCCCTTTAATTTTGCTTCCTTTTACTAAAAGCAATTAAACCATCTATTCCAATTGACAAAAAAGATTCTTCATTAAATTCGGACATTCTAGCCTCTAATTTATCTAAGACTTCATCAATTTCTCTGTATAGTCCTTGGAAACTTAATATTTTCTTATCCTTATCTGAATTAAACTTATCATAATAGGGTTTAATGAGCTTATAGATATCTTGTAATATTCCAATGCAGAACTGGTACTTCTTGACTTCCAATATAATAAATTCGCCATACTTACTCTCGTACGATTTAATTCTTTCATTCTCTAGCAGACTAATAATATTATAGTAGTATTTAAAAGCCATCAAATCACTGTTAATTTTAAGTTTATTTTCTTTTTCATTCGTTGGATCCACTATTTGATGTATTAAATCATTGTGACTATTTGGATGAGTTGCAACTACCAACTTATTCAATGTTTGATTCTTATAGATCGCATTGTTGTGAGTAAACTTTACTGCTGAAACAGAATTTAATTGTTCACAACCTTTTTTCACACGCTCATTAGCAAAGTAATTTGGTGATGACTCTGTTATAACTGTTGCTCCTTTTGCTTCAATTAGATATGCTCTATTAGTATATTTATTAAACCCACATAAATCTGGAGATGCTCCTGTTGACAAAACTTCAAACCTTTCATCACCTTTTTTGTCCAAATGATATAATTGTCTAATCTCCAAAAATTCTTGTGCAAATACTTGGGCAAAAGTCATGCCTAAGAAAAAGGCAATCGCTGATTTCTCACTTTTTTCAATAAAACTAATATTTTTTAACTTTAAGCTAGTTGCAGTAGTATCTATGTATGCATCCACTAAGGCTAGTTTCCATTTTAGGACATCTTTTGGAACTTCCTCTAGCCATGGGTTTGTTCCTACTACCACAGCACACCTTCTCACAGTATTTATATTAGTATAATAATTTCCACTAATTTTTGGTTTTCTACTTTTATAATGAGAAAGGCTTTTATAAAAGTTGAAATTTCCCATCATTTTAATTCTCTCCTTCATTAAACCATATCAAAACACTTATTCAATATTGCAAGAAATGAAATATTAAAACATTTATCACTGGTAAATAGTATTTAATGTCGAATTTCCTCCCGCGTAATAAAAAGAGACTCTAGCATAATTACTAGAGCCTCTAATTTGTTCGTAAATATTAACCAAGCAATTGTAATACTGATTGTGGTTGTTGGTTGGCTTGCACTGCCTCAATGTCTTTCGATCATTGGTTAGACTATATCTTCATCCTAAACATTGTTAGGAGCTGGGCACTTCGAACAAGGTTTTCCTTGCCCTACGAACTTCATCGTCATAGCTCACTAGCCTTAGACGGTATGTTCTAGTCGTTGAACCTTCTCCACTCTTTCGAGACAGGAGCTTGGCTGCTGATTATCCATCTATCTTTGTCATTTTCAAACCATTTCGTTTGTCGTTTCCAACTCCGCTTTGGTTGACAAAGTTTAAGGAAGTTCCAGCAATTCACCCAGTGATCATCTTACCCGTTACCAAGTAAGACGCCCGTTCAAATCATTATCCTAGTAGTTGTAAAACTGACTGAGGCATCTGATTTGCTTGAGCTAACATAGATTGTGATGCTTGTGAAAGTATGTTTGCACGAGTCATCTCCATCATCTCTTTCGCCATATCTACGTCACGGATACGAGATTCCGCAGCAGTTAAGTTCTCAGATGAATTATCTAAGTTAGAAATTGTATGATCTAAACGGTTTTGGAATGCACCAAGTTCAGAACGTTGAGACGAAACTCCTTCGATCGCATCGTTAATGACACTAATTGCAGCAGATGCTTTTTCTGATGTAGATACATCTAATGAAAATTCAACATTTTCATTATTTGTTCCATTTGTAACATTGGCTACTTGTACAAATGATGCAACTTCACCATTTTCAGCAACAACTTCTGCACCCGCAGTGTTTCCACTAATTCCTAATGATTCAGATCTCATATCATCAATTTGAATTGTCATACTTTGACCTGAATTAGCTCCAATTTGGAATGAAGCATTAAAAACGTCTCCGTTAGTTTCAGGTTCAAATGCGTCTACACCAGTTGTACCTTCTAATGTTGTTGCACTACCCATCCCAATAATGTTTGCACTTTTGCCACTTCAGCTCCAGCACCATCAACATTAATATTAATCTCATTAGCTCCAACTTCCTTGGATACAATGGATAGTTTACCATCAGCTACAGAAATATCTGCAATGTCTGATAGTTTATTTCCTTCTGAATCTACTGCATTTGCAAATGCATCAATTAGTGCAGTTTGTTGAACACTTCCATCAGTATTAATATTAGCAGCAGTGAAATTTGATTGTAAGTCAGTATCTGCAAGATTAAAATCTTGATCTCCGATTGTTACTGATACATCAGCATCTAAACTTGATAAATCACTGTTTGCTATCGTACCTGATGATATGCTTGACGCCAAACCAGTGCTTGCATCATTTATTTTTACATCTGCTTCAACATTACCAGCTTCACCACCAGTAACAGCCGCAATAGTCACACTACTACCATTAGCACTAACATTTGCGCTATCAATATCTAATTGTGCAATTTCTGTAGCTATTTCTTCTTTAGTTTTCCCTGCTACATCGATAGCAAATTCACTACCTAAAGCTGCCTTCGCTTCGTTTGCATCTGCATAATTACCAGCAGAACTATCGAAGAATCCAATTTTATTTTCAGTACTATACGAAGTAGTTTCACCAATTTCAATTGTTGATCCTTCTGTAGGTACGTCAGAAAAATTGATTACATTAGTAGCTACTGTTTGATCTTGTGCATCAACACCATAAACAGCTTGATTAGGAGCTGCGGTAGTTGCAAAGTCTCCTGAAGGGAATGCAACATTACCATCTGCACCAGCACGATCACCAGTAGATTTTGCTTCAATAGCGAATACACCATCAGTAGCTCCATTCTCTACAATAGACCAATTATCTGTAAATGATGAATCACTATTTAAAGCTGCAATAATATTATCACGAGTATTTGTTGCAGCTGCACCAATTTCATATTCTCCTACACCAGGTGTAGTGCCATTCGCAACAGCTGTTAATTCTATGCCATCAAATGAAAAAGTCTCATCAGCTGCTCCAACATCAACTGTCATTGAATACTTAGCTTGTGCAGCTGTAACAGCTTCGGCTCCTACTGTTACATTTTCTACTTCTGCATTAATAGAACTATTTTTAACAGGTCCACCATCTAATAATTTTTGCGTATTAAATTCAGTAGTATTACCAATACGGTTAATCTCAGAAGTCAAAGCATTCATTTCTTTTTGAATTTCATTACGATCCACAGCTACGTTTGTATCATTTGCTGCTTGTGTTGCTAGCTCACGCATACGTTGTAAAATGGAGTGAGTTTCACTAAGTCCACCTTCAGCAGTCTGAATCATTGAAATACCATCAGAAGCATTTCGGCTTGCTTGATCTAAACCTTTGATCTGAGCACGCATTTTTTCGGAAATCGCTAGTCCTGCTGCATCGTCTCCAGCTTTGTTAATACGAAGACCTGAAGATAGTTTTTCCATTGAGCCTTGCATTGCATTTTGGTTGATTCCCAATTGACGATATGTGTTCAATGCGGGAATGTTGTGATTAATAATCATAAGTATTTTTCCTCCTTGAGAATTGTAATGTTCCACATCCTTGTGGTTGTATACTAATTAGTGAAAGCGGCCGCCAGTCACTGTATTAGTTCCTACTTATACTATCGGTAGATATTACTAGATGTTTAATACTTTTTATCACTTTTTTTAATTAAATCGAATAAGTTTGTCGAAATGTTTGCCGCTTCGTTATTTTCCTGTTGAATTGCCTCATAAATTTCTTTGCGGTGGACTTCAATGGATTGCGGGGGGGCATCGATTCCTAATTTTACTTGATCGCCATCTACCGCTATCACTTTTACTTCGATGTTATCGCCGATTTTGATTGCTTCATTTAATTTTCTGGTTAGTACTAACATATTATGCCTCCTCTTCCTTGGAGGATGTGTTGAAAATTGTTTCTTTTGTTGTGTATTGCTGATTTTTTGTAATATATTGTTTGGCTAGTTTTTCTTTTTGATTGATGACCACTGGTGCATGAAGATTAGCTGTGCTTGTTGTTAAAGGATCTTTTACGGTCACAATTACTAAAACACGCAGATCATTTTCATCTTTAATTGCTAATTGCTTTAGTGTTGTATCATCTAACTTAAATTGATAATCCTTTACAAACAGAAATGGATCAACGACTACAAATGCTGGATCTACAGCGTTTGTTGATTGTAGCACTTGAAATAGTCCACTCTCTTCAAAACTTAACAAAACAAAGTCTTTTTCCTCTGCGAATCCTGGTATCCCTTGTGGAAAATGGATTACTTCTTCCTCTTTCACTGCTATTTCACCAAAATATTTTGTTTCGATTAACATAATTTCACCCTTCTATACTTCCATTTCGAAGTTATTGCCGACAAATTTCACATTGACAAAATCAATATTAATGGAGTTCTCTTGTTGTAGATAAACATCAATACCACCCCCCCGTTGGTAGTTAAATTGATTTTCGGTTGGTTGCGTATGGATGATCGGCTTATTTGCTTTAGCTACTATGTTTACTTCTGCTGGTTGATAATCAAATTTGACCGCATCACCGGAAGGAATCCAGCCGATATTAAATTGTTTTTCGGATCGTTGCCCATTTTGTTTTGCGATGATAGCTAAAGGATTCCCTCCATTTTCAATTTTCATCAACATATCACCTTGACGACGACGTTTTTTAGATCCTTCCATGGCGGTTTGCATCGCTTCATTTGCCATTTTCCGGATCGATTCACCAGTTGGAATAATTCCGACATCTGCTAAGGCTTTGGATTGATCAATGGTTAATTTACCCTTTGTCGTATGGATTTGCAGGTCTGCTTTTGGTTGTTTGATTTCCTGTTTGGCTGGTCCTGCTTCCAGCGATAGTTGAGCATTTTTCGTTTGGATACCGATCCTCGCGTTTTGTTGTTGAATTCGTATTTGAGGCAATTGCATAACGTTTCCTCCTTTGCAGAAAAAGCCTCACCTTTTTATTCAAGGTAAGGCTTTTTAACTTAACGTAAAAAATCCATTAATGTCGGCTGAATCACTCTTGCTCCCGCACTGAGAGCTGCCCGATGGACCGCTTCCTGCGATGTCAGGTTCATGATCACTTTTTCCATGTCAGCATCCTCATTTTTACTCATCATATCCTTGGCAATAACCGCCTGTTCCTGTACACGATTTTCTATCAGGTCAATCCTGTTTTGTCTTGCTCCTATATCTGCCCGTGCATTTACATTATGATTAATGTGTTGATCAATTTCTTCGATGTATTGACCAATTGCTTCGTCATCCGTTCCTTCGCGAAGTGCCTTAGAAAAGTTGGTAATGTCAGTGAACAGTTCCTCGTTAAACACATCATCCGGTTTCACATTAACTCGGATCTTTGTTCCACTTGAAACCTCAATGTTTACTTCCTGCGTATTAATATCAGCAGCGTTCACCAATGTTCCATCATCGTTTAACTGATATGGTTTTTCACTATTGATTCCTGTCGTTCCAGATCCATTAAATATATATTTATTATTTACCTTGGTGTTGGCTAATTCAACCAGATGTTCTTTTAATTGATCTACTTCTGAGGCAATATTTCCTCGCTGTCCTTCTTCATAGGTCCATTAGCACCTTGGACGGCAAGCTCTCTTAATCGTGTTAATACTTTTTGGACTTTATCAAGAGCTGCATCGGAATTGTCCATCCAGTTATGAACTTCGCCAATATTTCTTTCAAATTGTTCTACTTGATTGACTTGTGAGCGATAGTCCATCCCTTTCATAGCAACTACGGGATCATCAGATGGACGGTTAATTTTTTTACCTGTGGAAAGCTGATCCATATATTTACCAAGACTATTGTAACTACTGCTTAGATTTCGCAGCATATTTTGGGTTAACATACTTTGAGTTACGCGCATCTATACTACTTACCTCCCTACTAATCCCATGTTATTAATAATCCGATCTAACATTTCATCCACTGCTGTCATATTTCTTGCTGCTGCATTATATGCATGTTGAAACTGGATCATATTTGTCATTTCTTCATCCAATGATACGGAACTGATTGCCTGTCTTGATTCTTCTACCTGCTGTCTTAAAATTTGTGAATTATTTTGCATGCGCATGGATTCCTGAGCGTTGACTCCCATTTCGCCAATGATGGATTCAAAGTAACCTTTTATCGAACTTTTTTCGTCAATTGTTGGGTCATTAGTTAGATCAGCATCATTATAAGTCACAAATTCTTCCACACGATTCGTATATACATTAGCAAGTCTGGTTGCATTTTCACCATTACCTGAAGAACCAGTATTATCTGCAGTACCATCCCCATCGGTGTCCTCGTTTGTACTTGCGGCAATTTTATCTGTATCAGAAATAATGGCAGCATCTACAGCAATGGTGGAAGCTGTTGTACCTGCAGGATCAAAAAAGTTGACTCCCGTATCATTATTTAAATCATACCCTTGCTGGTGTACCGCATTAAATTCCATGACGAAGTTTTGAACCATTTGATCAAGCTTGTTTAACATGACATTAAATTCCCCTGCAGGAGTACCAGGAGTTCCGACGGTGCCAGAACCATCATCATACTGAAAACCTTCTAAATATCCAGTACCTTCTACTAAAGATTTTAGTTTTCCCTGTAATTGAAATTCATCTGCATATATAAAAGCAGCATCATTGGTCGTATCATTCGTTGTTCCGTTATTGTTATCTGTTATCGTTCCAACAAGATCTACACTTTGTTGTTCCGCCGTTTTATTTGGATCTGGTTCAGCAAAAAACAGTGCTTTAACATTGCCTGTATCGTCAAAGTCTACGAAAACATGATTCACTGCTTGTAAACTACCTGGTGCTGGGGGGGCATCCTTCTTCCCATTGACTAATAGAATTGGATCTCCTTTATGATCAGTAGAATGAAGAGAGATTGTTGCAATCCCCTGTGCAATTGGACTTGGCTGACCTGAGCTCTCCCGATAATCGACATTAATATCCACATATTCCGAGAGTTGATCAACTAAACGATCTCTTTCATCATATAAATCATTGGCCACATAACCATGTGGTTCAATTTTTGCAATTTGTCCATTTAATTGGTTAATTTGATCAATTAAGGAATTGACTGCTTTATTATCGACACCAATTTCATTTTTTAAATTACTGCGGACTTGTTGCAAGGAATCGTTGATATAATTAAAAGCATTCGCGACTGCTATGCCTCGTTCCTTGACAACGGAACGTGCACCAGAGTCTTCAGGGTGCACCGATAAATCTTGTAATGATTTCCAAAATTGATCCATTATTTCGGATAAGCCAGCTTCTGAAGGCTCATTTAAAATGGCTTCCATCTTACTCATCATATCCGCTTTCGTTTCATAAAACCCGACTTTGGTGTTTTCCTGACGAAATTGTTTGTCAATAAAACTATCTCTAATTCTTTCGATTGAACCTGCTTCGACACCACTACCAACCTGACCAGGAATTTCTGGTCTGTTTCTTGACGCCGGTGGATAAGGGGGGGAAGTTGGGCTCATGTTAACACGCTGTCTCGTATAGCCTTCTGTGTTGGCATTGGCAATATTATGACCGGTTGTATATAGAGCAGCCTGTTGTGTATGTAACGCGCGTTTGGCTACTTCTAACCCACTAAAAGTTGATGACATTTTCTTTCCTCCTACTTATGCTTTTGAATCAAAAGCCGATCGTTTTGATGCAGTCGGTTCTGACTGGTTCTTTGACTTACCATAGTTAATATTTTTTATTGATGGCTGCATCATGTCGAGTGATAGCTGGACGAATTGTAAGGATTGCTTGGTTAACTGTTTGTTTAAGTCTTCCTGTCTGCGTATATCCATTAATTGTTCAGCAAGCTTTAATGTAACTTGTTCTAGTTGTTGTTGATCCGCTCCGGTTGTATAGTCTTCGATAATTGTTGATACGGTGATAGCTTTTGGGTCAAGGTTGTTTTCGTTGGCCCAGTTTGCAACTGCATCGATTCGTTTTTGTTCGATTTGGTTAATCGCTTGTACGTGTTTTTGCTCTTGCACTAATAATTTTTGTAGAGCATCTATTTTATTATCTTTTAAGATTTCTGTTTTATTTTGGGAAACCTGCAGTAAGCTATCATGTAACTCAATTAATTTCGTCAGATGTTTGATAATATTCTGAACGGACATACACGTCTGCTCCTTTTCCATTCCATTATGCTTTCCAGAAGTTCAATATTTTTTTCGCTGTTTCCTGTTCATTTACTTTATATTCCCCCCCATTATCTACTTGTTGCTTAATTTCATTAACATAAGCTTGACGAGCGTCTTTTTGCTGCATTTTTAGCGCCTTATCTGAAATTTCTAGTTGATCGGGCTTGAAGGTATGACTTGTTTTTGCTTCTTTGTTGGGCAATTGTGTTTGATTTTTATAGGCATTAAAATTTGATTGATTTGGTCCGTTAATTTTCAAGACCTTTCACCTCTTTTCATGTTCTCACGTAGTATTTATCATCTATATCGGACATAAATGGAAAATGTTTAATTTTCTTTCAGTATATCGGTTTCTATTCGAATTGAGAAGGGGGGGTCGAAAGTAGTAGAATCCTGTCTAATTATATAAAGAAAAAACCCGACATAATGTGGGCTTTTTTCTTTATTACTTCCTCGTAAAATAGGTACGAGCTCTGTTCTTTTCTTCGTTTTCATTGTCTCGTTTCACTTTTTCTATTTCTTGTTGCTGTCGTAGGTCTGAGCTTATTTCATTGGAGCAGCTTGCACATAACTTGCCTTTCGCTATTGGCTCGCCACATCGCTCACAAGGGAAACTCAGATTAGGGAATTGAGTGGAACGCAATCGATTATCCTTAACAAATTGTAGGATAACTTCTTCCTCGACACCTGTCTCATCGACAATTTCAAGAATTGTCGCTTGACGGTTTTCCCGTTTACGTATGTAAGTATATACGATTTCAAACTTTTTATCTTCCTCTTTTATACAATCTCTACAAATAGATCTGGAGGATTTCACAAATAATTTATCGCAACGGGCGCAGTTAGCTAAATCTGCCATGACAAGCACCTCTTTCATCGTATTATTTCTTAAAATTATAGCACAAATTCTAGGTTTAATATACTATCTGATTAATGTAAAACTATACACCTTTGGACATCCTGCCGCTTTTAACTGTTTTGCTGCATGATGAATCGTCATACCTGTCGTATATATATCATCGACAAGAAGCACTTCTTTTTCAAGGGATTTCGTTAATAAAAATGGATTTGTTGTGTTGAGCCGCTCTTTCCTTGATTTCTTCGATTGCTTTTCAGAGAATTGTGCCTTTCTTTTTAGGATAGTTTCGATTGGCCGGTTCCATTTCTTCGCTATCATTTCAGCGATTGCCTCCGATTGATTAAAGGCGCGTTCATACAAGCGCTCTTCCGTTAACGGGATCGGCACAATTGTTATATCTTTAATAGGAAAAAAGGTTGGTAATGAGATGTCGATGTCATGTTGAAAGATCTCTCTTAATTGATAGTCTCCTCGATATTTCCACTTAGTAATCACCTCTTGCATAAATTCATTGTAGCAATAAAGCGAACGATTATACGTAAGTACATGTTGGAAATCTGCTGTTTTATCCCATTGTTCACAATCCTGACAAATACTGTTTTCCTTCATCGCTCGTCCACAACGCTGACATATTGCAGAAGAAATTTTTTCAATTTGATCTGCACATGGTTCACATAATCGGGTCCGATTTGCCTGAAACAAGGTAGACCATGTGACATGCTGTTCGATCACTTCCTGACAATACAGACAATTCATAGCTTTGCCCCCCTTTTTTGTTCATCATATTTATTTGCGCGATTGCTTGTTCGATTTGCTCGGTTTTGCCTGATGAATGAATATAACATTTCCTGTTGGATCATTTGGGCTTCTGCCTGCTCTTCCGGCAATTTGAACCAATGCTGCTTCATCAAAGACTTGATGCCCTGCATCCAATACCACCACATCTACAGAGGGAAAGGTGACGCCCCCCCGCTCTAAAATGGTCGTCGTTATTAATATATCAATCTTTTTTCGCGAAATAAATTTACTTTTTCTTTTCGGTCTGGGTCCCCCCCGGCATGAACCGTTTCAGCTGGACAAAACGAACGAACTTTTTCTAACAGTGAAATCGTCGGGACGAAAATAAGCAATTGACGGGTAGTGGAACGTGTGTTGATAAACTGTTGGAAGGCATGTGGCACTTTTTTTCGGTCTAATTTTTTGCGTAAATGGAATTCGATTTTTTCCTGTGGAATCGGCAGGGGGGATGACCATGGTAACGAATCGGTACAAAGATAGCGGGAAGTTTTTTCCTGGCAATCTTTTTTTGCTGAACCGGTCTGGGTGTCGCGGTTAAATATATTCTAGTGGCATGCTTCTGACAGGCACGATTGGCTAATAAAGGTAGGGTTGGGTCGTGATGAAACGGAAATGCATCAATCTCATCGATGATCATTAGGTCAAATGCTTGTTGATAGCGGATTAATTGATGGGTCGTACTTAAAATCAATTGGCCGATTTCTGTTCGATCAGGTGAATCAGCATACAATGCTTCGATTTCTGTTTGTGGGAAGGCTTGTTTCATTCTTGGCAATAATTCGCGGACAACATCTGCTCTAGGTGTTGCGAGACATACTCGTTTGTTTTCCTTTATCGCAAAGTTAATCGCCGGAAACAGCATCTCGGTTTTGCCAGCACCACAGACTGCCCAAATCAACAGCTCCTGCTGATTCGTTTTTAGCGCTTCCTGAATCGCTTCTGCTGCATGCTGTTGATGCTTAGTTAAGCTCCCGTCCCAGCTACAGGGAGTTTCTTGCGACGTCCATCTTGGTTTTTCACCTTGCCATCGTATCAATTTCTCGCAGGCTAATACTCGACCTGTAGCAATACAGTGACGACAATAGACATGTTCCGTCTGACATCTGGCACAGGGAAGATTCGCAAATAACTGCTGATTATTATTACAGCAGCGCTGACATTGATATCGTTTATGATGTTGAGTAATACTGGGAAGCTCGGCGATTTGATTGTTTTTTAGCAGGTAAGCGATCGTTGGGGGGGTACTTAGCGGAATTTCATGTGGTAACAAAAGTTTTCCAGAAAGGAATTGCGCAAAATTCATCGTTTGCCTCCTTTTTATCATAAGGTGGGCTCCTTTCCCACCTTATGGTTTATACCAGCCGAGACCTAGCGAACCTTCGCCAATATGTGTACCAATCACAGGTCCGAAATAACTAACCGTTACCTCGACGTTTTCAAAACGCGATTCTAATTGATGCTTCCATTCGATCGCCTCTGCTTCACGATTGGCATGGATCACGGTAGCTTGATAGGTACTCCAGTTACAGCGTCTTCTTCAAATAATTGGTTGATCCGTTTCAGTGCTTTTTTTTGGTGCGTATCTTTTCGTATGGAACAATTTTCGTGTTTTCAAAGTGTAAAATCGGCTTAACCTGGAGCATACTGCCAATTAATGCCTGTGTACCATTTAATCGGCCCCCCCCGGTGCAGATGGGTCAAATCATCCGCCATAAAAACGGCACGCATCGAAGCTTTGATCGCATGTAACCGTTGGATAATTGGCTCCGCGTCATGCCCTTGTGCAGCCATTTCGGCTGCTTCTAATACATAAAAACCTTGTGCCATACAACTGATTTCAGAATCGAAAGGATGGACTTCAATTCCTTCCACTATCGTCTCTGCGGTCACAACAGATTGGAAAGTACCACTAATACCACTTGATAATGTAATAAAAATAGCCTGGTCAAAACCCTTAACAGCTAATTCTTTTAATTTTTCGGTAATTAATCCGATAGATGGCTGCGACGTCTTCGGTAATTGTTCGTTCTCTTTTACTTTTTTATAAAATTCCTCTGTGGTAATATCTGTTTCTTCCTGATACGATTGCGTACCAAACACGACACTTAAAGGAATCATATGTATGTTCATTTCATTTCGGATGGTTTGAGGTATATATGACGTACTGTCAGTTATGACTGCAACATTCATGTTTAGATCGAACCTTTCTACTGTGTTTTTCGATTATTACTTCTTAATTCTACCTAATTATTTCTTCGTTGCATAGTCATTATCAAAGGATGATATAGAAAAACAGCGCTAACTGACCGTAAGTCCAGCACTGATTATAGTAATAATTTATAATATTTCTACCCAGCCTTTTTTAATCGACGTAATGACTGCCTGGGTCCGGTCTTTTACCTTCATTTTCTGCAAAATACTACTCACATGGTTTTTAACCGTTTTTTCACTGATATACAGGGATTCTGAAATACCCTTGTTACTTTTACCTTCTGCAAGCAATTGGAGCACCTGGCATTCTCTTCTTGTTAAAAGATGAAGTGGTTTGCGATGTTCAATATTTTTTAATTTCGATAGTGTATTATCAGAATCATATAACGCATCTTCTTCACCTACTAAACGTCGGTACTCTTTAACAAGATTATGCGTTACTTTCGGATGAAGATAGGAACCACCTTCTGATACCACCGTAATGGCATCGATTAGATCATCGGAGTCCATTTCTTTTAACAGGTAACCTTGTGCACCTGATTTTAATGCATGTGTCACATAGTTTTCATCATCATGAATCGACAAAATGATAACTTTAACTCCTGGATACTTTTCTAATAATTCTGCTGTAGCCTCCACGCCGTTTACATCAGGCATGTTGATATCCATTAGTACGACATCTGGTTTGTGTTTTTTAACAAGCTCCAACGCCTGAGATCCATCGTCACCCTCTGCCAGAACATTAAATCCCGTTTCTAACTCTAAAATTCTTTTAACACCTTCTCGAAACAATTTGTGATCATCAATTAATACGATATTAGTAGCCATTATTCATGTCCTCCTATATTCTCTAATTTCCTTTTTAATCTATCTGCCGTTAGAATTGTTGTATTATACGTTTCACTGAACTGTTACTCATCTCTATTAGTATACCTAATTTTTACTATTTTGTATGGATATTTTCTTGGTTCAAGGGAATTTTTATATGAATCTTTGTACCTTGTCCTACTTTACTGTTGATTTTCATGTTGCCATCAAGCATTTCAATCCGTTCCTGCATTCCTATTATACCAAAAGATTTTTCTTTTTTCTGTGTTTGATCAAATCCCTTGCCATTATCTGAAATAATGACAATAACTCGTTGACAGGTTATGTCAAGGTCTACCTTGATCGAATCTGCCTCTGCATGTTTTATCGCATTCTGAATCGATTCCTGAATCAGTCGAAACAGTGCTACTTCATATTGACTTGCCAAGCGGGCATCATGTGATTGTTTATTGTTGAAATAAATATTCGGATGCTTGTCCTCCAAGGTGGATATATATTTCTTAATTGTTGGAATCAAGCCAAGATCATCCAATGCCATTGGCCGTAAGTCATAAATAATCCGTCGTACTTCATATAAAGAGTCGCGAATCATTTTTCTGATACTTCTCATTTCCTTCACAGCACTGTCCATGTCACCTTTTTTATAGGTGCGATCAACAATTTCAGAGCGTAACATAATGTTAGCTAACATTTGAGCTGGACCATCATGCATCTCTCTCGATAATCGACGACGTTCTTCCTCTTGTGCTTCGATTATTTTCAAGCCAAATTGTTGTTTTTCATGGGCATCATGGATCAAATCGGTCACATTTTTGAAGTCTTCGCTTAGGTAATTTAATACGACTGATATTTTTCCTACAAGCCTATCTGCACGTTCTACCATCTGTTCCAGTGATTTCAGGCGTAGTTCCAGTTCATCTCTTCTTTTACGTAATGCTCTTTCCTTATCTCTGGTAACTAGTAGTTCTGATTGATACTGGTGGGCCTCATCATAAACCTTTTTAATTTTCAGTTCTGAATATTGATGAAAGTTTTTACTCACTTCAGACAGTTTTTGTCTGGCAATATTGGATTTCGCTTCTAAATGATCTCCTTCTTCAATAACCGTTCCTACATCGTCTTTCAAAATAGCAAGTTCCTGGTTTAACTGATCATATTCTTTTCGGGAATCCTCAGCAATTTCAAAGACTTCATCCTTGCTATTTTTTACTGTATCTATCATCTCTTCTATAATATAATCTAACGTGCGGTCATTATTTTCCATATAGCAAAACCCTCACTATCTAGTATCCTGTATATAATTCGCTATATATAGTACTTTTTTAGGGGGGGTGATTTTTATTTATTTTTCCCTACTACATTTATTTTACACTTCTTGTTTTGAAAAATACAATTATAACTAGATTGATCAGGAGGATTATTTATGATAAACGAATATTTCACAGTTAATCTCGAAGGCAGTGCTGAACAAATGATCCAAAAGTCCCGATTTATCGGTCACGTTAAACGAGTAACAACCGAACAAGAAGCACAGGATTTTATTCAGTTGATCAAAAAGAGGTACGCAGATGCAACACATAACTGCTCCGCCTATATGATAGGAGAACAGGATCACATTCAAAAGGCGAACGATGACGGGGGGGAACCCAATGGCACAGCAGGAGTTCCAATTCTGGAAGTATTGAAGAAAAAGGCATTGAAAGATACTGCGGTTGTCATCACCAGATACTTTGGTGGTATAAAGCTCGGTGGGGGGGGCGGTTTAATTCGCGCCTATTCAAGTACGGCGACATTAGCTATTGATACGACAGGTGTTGTCGAAAGAATACGTATGCGTAATTTCGAGGTAACCCTTGATTATACTCTACTTGGAAAATTAGAAAATGAAATCAGGCAATCGTCATATTTATTAGAAGAAATTGAATATCTCGATAAAGTAATCATTCACGTGCGTGTCAAAATAGGTGCAGAAAATACGTTTACTGCCTTGATCGCGGATCTAACAAGTGGCAGTGCTGATATAAAAGCAAAGGAAAATTCCTATATAGAAATAGACGTAACCAATCGTTAAGCTATTTCCCAGGAAATACAGACGTTAATGAAACCTACAGGAGCGTTTTAAATCGCTCCTGTAGGTTTACTTATTATCAACTAAAAACAGATTGGCTTGTTTAATTTCATTCGTTAATTGATGAATAAAATCTAGTGAATCTTTGATTTGCTTTCCTTCCGTTTGTTCTAACATTTTTTGTAAAATTGACTGATATACTTCTTGTTCTGTCAAAAACCTCAACCCCTTTACTCTCTTAATATTAAACTATGTTTATTTTTTCTTTTCGTAGCTTGTTAGGCTTGTCATTTTTAATTTTATGGATGATTAGAAGCAGCAATATTGCTAGTATTCCACCAAATCCATCTAATAAAACATCCCCTGCATATGGCGTGCGATTTGGCGTCCAGCTTTGATGCCATTCATCGAATATAGCATACAGAAGAGTGAAAACAAACGCATAAATACGTAAGAACGTCCATCGCACTCTTTTATATGTCTTGTAAAAACAAAGAAACAACAAAAGACATAACACCATAAAAACACCAACATGAGTACCTTTGCGAATAAAGAATTCTATAAATCCCGATATTCCCAACTCACTGACACTCACCGTAGCATGATTGTAGGTAAAGGCAATTGATTGCAAATATGGTTCTAAAAAGGATAAATCGATGGATTGGGACAATAAGGGTTTTATATCTTGGTTCTCGTATGGTTGATCAGATGAATAATAAATCATACCCATCCACAAAAATGGTAATCCCCCAATATATTACTTTCTTCATTACGCAGTAAAACTCCTCTATTTATCTATCATTTTTTCTTATTTTTAAAATTAGTAGAAAACTTCCTATCATTATTACATTTTTTACCTCAAATAGCTATTATTATTTTCTCAAAATAAAAAATAGTCAGTTTCTACTTGGAGTAGCTACTGACTAGTTACGTTATATTTTTTAATATTATTGTTTTTGTTTCCATTTATTAAATTCAAGAAATTCTTGAAATTCCTGTTTGGATACGCCTGATTTCATTGCATCTTGTGCAAGCTTTAACCATTCATCATCTAGATGTTCTCTAAGCTCTTCATCAGATTGAGACATTAACAATTCATTAACGGTCACACCTAAAACCTTACCAATTTTTCCATGACTGAATCGAAGGATTTGATTGTAAGCCACGTTCAATGGAACTTAAATATGATTTAGCTACTCCAGCTTGTTCCGCTACTTCTGATAAAGACATTCTTTTTCGTTTTCTCAAATTCTGTATCTTTTGTCCAATCAAAAAAATCACCTCATTTTCCTTAACAGTTTTCATTGTATGCTATTCGCTAATTTCGTTCTATATAAAGTTACGACTTTTTGTCGAATTATGCAAGTGTTTATGATAATATTTCTTAAATTTACATAAAAACTAGACTAAATACCTAGATATACATTTATCTAAAAGTAATGTAAATGAGTTCCGTTAATCCTATATATCATTTTCCCCCTATTTTTTCGTTATTAAACACGTGCAATAATAACTTCTTATTAGTATAATATGGATAATACTTGATTAAAAGAGGTGTGTGCTTATATGAAAAAAATAGCTTTTCTTTTTGTTTTTGCCGGTCTGGTTCTGCTTGGTATTGGTGGTTATCAATACTTCAAAATCCAGGCAGCTGAAAAGCAGACAATGACGGAAGCAACGGAATTATTAGAGCAATCATCTAAACAGGATAACGATGCGCAGAAAGTAACACCGCAGAACTTTTTTCCGGAGATGGGAGATGCGGTTGGCATCTTGGAAATACCAACGCTGGAAGCAAAACTTCCGATTGTAGAAGGAACTGACCCGGATGATTTAGAGAAAGGTGTCGGACATTATCTCGGATCAGCTATCCTGAACAAAATGATCAGATTGTACTATCTGGCCATCGTGATACCGTTTTTCGTAGTTTAGGAGATGTAAAAGTTGGTGATACCTTCACTGTCAAATTACCATACGGCGATTTTGAATATGAAATGGTTAACTCGAAGATTGTCGATGCAGATGATACCACGATCATTAAGTCAACTGCTCCAGATGAAGAACTTGTGATCACCACATGCTATCCATTCTCCTATGTTGGCAACGCACCTGAACGATATATTATTTATGCAAAACCGATTTATTAAGAGACTGGGACATATCAAATATTTTGCATAACAAGGTCGAATGATGTGATGAATTATGATGTGGATAAAGATGATAATGTTTACTAACTGATGCAGTAATTATGAAATGGTAGTACTACTTACCACTCGCTTCGGCTTGTCCGCTTCCCTTTCCGCGGGTTTTATCCTCAGCTAACTTTGGCAAGCCAAAGTGGATCTTCGGATAAAACATCCCGCAGGAGTTGAAACGGACGCCTACGCTATTTGATTTACTCTACAACGGTTATGACCGATATCTTTTTGAACTTTCTAAAAGAATGATAACTATAAACCTAGTCTGATGATTCGGTATTTCACCGCTTACATGCATTGTAGAATTTGATTTAGCGCAGGCGTCCACTTCGACTCCTGGGGGATCAGCGTGATCTGAAAATCCACTTTGTAAAGCGTTCTTCTTTACAAAGTTAGTTGAAGAGCACGCCCCCCCGGAAAGCGAAGTGGGCAAGCCGAAGCGGTTATTAAGCAAAGGATTCATTTCAAAATGACCACTTTGATCCATAGTTATACCACATCAGTTAGTGCGCATCATCATCTACCTGCTATGCAATTTAAATAGCTGAACGATACCAAATTCTAATTGTAGAATTCGCATCATCGTTCGGTTTTTACTTTTATCTCAGACTCTTTTTTTTTAAGTTTATCTCAAGGGGGAATACTAGAATGAAACGATTATTACTTATTATACTGGCTTGCTTAACTGCTATGCTAACTGCTTGTCAGGAAGAAGAACAGGTTAAGCCGGAAGATCGCTTAAAGGAATACGTGGACTATTGGAATAAACAAGACTTTGAAAATATGTACCCCATGACAAATGACGCCAACAAGGAAAACTTCGATCGCTATAAAATAATTTATGACGATATTAAAGTAAATGATTTAACTGTAGATTTCCAAATACCTGAGCCTGTTGAAGGAGAGGAAGAAGTAAAACTAGAAGATTTGGAACAAAAGACCTTTCCGTTACAGGTCAGTATGGAAACCATGGCAGGTCCTATTTCCTTCGAAACAGAAATAGAAATGGTGAAAACCATTGAGGTTGTAGAAGAAGAGGAGAAAATCAACTGGTTAGTCAATTGGCATCAGGGATTGATTTTTCCAGAGTTAAAAGATGGTGGATTAGTAAATATCTCAACGATTGAACCTGAACGCGGACAAATATTTGATCGAAATCAAGAAGGATTAGCGGTGACGGAAGGCATTTATGAATTTGGCATAGAACCTCAGTTATTTACCGAGGGACAGGAACCAGAGCAAAAAGAGGCGATTGCAAAAGTTTTAGACATCTCCATAGAAGAAATTGATAAGGCAATGAATGCAAGCTGGGTACAGCCAGATTATTTTGTCCCATTAAAAGTGCTACCAAATATGAATGCGAATTTGGAAGAGGCATTGAGTTCAGTTGCGCCTTTTAAATTCCAAACTACTACTGGAAGAGTTTATCCCTTAGGCGAAGCTGCTGCACATCTTATTGGTTATGTTGCACCAATCACTGCGGAAAAATTAGAGGAAGTCGATCGTGATATTTATTCTGAGAATGATATGATTGGCTACCGTGGATTAGAAGAATTATTTGAAGAAAAATTACGTGGAGAAAAAGGCATGCAAATTACCGTTGAACAAGAAGGAAAAGATTCTGTGATGTTAGCAGAAAAAGAAGTAAAAAATGGTGAAAATGTCAACTTAACAATTGATATTAATGTGCAAAAAAGTATATTTCAGTCTTTAGATGGTGATGCTGGTGTTGCCTCTGCCATCGACCCCCCCGCTACCGGAGAAACATTAGCATTGGTAAGCAGTCCATCGTTTGATCCGAATGCTTTTGTCTATGGCTTAAGCGGAGAGCTATGGAATGAGTGGCAGGAAGATCCGAAAAATCCCTTATTAAATCGCTTCAGCGCCACATTTGCTCCAGGTTCTGCTTTTAAACCGATCACAAGTGCAATTGGTTTAGAAAGTGGTGCAATCGATCCGAATGAAGGACTTACGATTAACGGACTGACATGGCAAAAGGACGGCTGGGGGGGTAATTATTCCGTTCGTCGAGTGTCAGAATCTAACGGTCCAGTTGATCTGAAGGATGCGCTCGTTCGTTCTGACAATATCTATTTTGCCCAGCAAGCATTAAAGATGGGTGCAGAAACATTTACAAATGGTTTAAAACAATTTGGAATTGGTGAAGACTTCCCTTTTACCTATCCAATCGAAGCAAGTACGATTTCTTCTGATGGCTCATTAGACAGTGAAGTGTTATTAGCTGATACTAGCTATGGCCAGGGTGAAATCGAAATGAGTGCGTTACAGCTAGCAACCAGCTACTCTTTATTCCTTAATAAGGGCAATATGATTAATCCGATCCTGTTAATGAGGATGAAAAAGGCCAAACATGGAAAGAAGATTTATTGTCGGAGGAAAATATCAATATTATTCGCGATGCCTTACGTGCAGTTGTAACGGATGGTACAGGTGGCGGAGCGAACGTCAGCGGTTTAGGTATTGCTGCTAAGACAGGTACGGCAGAATTAAAACAGACCATTGATGAAGAAGGCGGCGCAGAAAACGGCTGGTTCGTCGGCTATCCAGAAGATGGCAGTATGATTATCTCGATGATGGTCGAAAATATTGAAGATAAGAGTAATGGCAGTGGCTATGTAGCAGAGAAAGTAGGCAACGTCTTTTCAGAGATTAAATAGATAAAAGAGCTAGCTATCATAGTGATGGCTAGCTCTTATTTTATTTAGGTCACTTTTTGATCGATTTAGGTCACTTTTTTTGATAATTGGGTCACTTTTTAGAATAATCAGGCCACTTTTTGTGCTTTTTAGGTCACTTTTCCACATAATTAGGTCACTTTACAAATAATCAATCAGATCAATATGTTTATAATATGCTCCTTTAGTTTTCCCTATACAAATTAATGGAGAACGATTCAATATTTTTTTGATAAGATCTTGCGAAGCTACTTGCAAAAATTCTCTAGCTAGCTTATTCGTAATTCTATTTTCCGTTAATAGTGCTAGCTCGAATAACGTTTGCAGATGAGCATTTGCACTCCTTACACCACAAAGTGGACATTGCCAACGCATTCTATCGCGTTTCATCGCATATTGCTGGCAATGCGGACAGCGCACTCCTTTGATAATATCCTCCCAAGCTATTTCGTACTTTTCTAAAATTGGAAAAAAAGCTTCTTTATGCTGATTAGTCAAAAAAGATGCGATCTGCTGATTTTGAGAGCAGGAGATTTCCGCGTAATGATTGGATGCGAGTTTTTCTATAAATGAAGGAATGGCTTGGGCTATCATAATACGATGACGTTCGGGGTAATCATGGAGTTGTAATTCAGCATTACGATTAACAAACACAGCTGCTGTATATGTAGGTAGCTGCTTGATATTTTGTGATAATAAAAAATTGCGTAAATGCACGTACTGCCGCTCTACTTGAAATAAAGGGTCTGGAAAGATATTTTTTGTATCATCTTTTTCACGGATTAGTTGGCGGGAATGTGGATCAAAATAGATGGTGCCAGTAATATTTTTCACTTCTAAGAGGATGCGAAAACCTAAACCAAGAACAAGCCAATCAATTTGAAAAGGGTATTGTTTTTCTATACGCAGTCCGTTTAACAATTGCAAGTCGGTTAATTGAGTTTGATGTAGATAATATTCGAGGTTTGCTTCTCCTGTTTGGCCTGAATCAAAGCGCCGATATCGTTCATAAATCATCGGGTAAAGGGGGGGATGATGCTCTGATAATCTCTGTAACAATGCTTCATGCTTAGATAATTTTATGGAGGATGGTGGTATCATTTGTCCTCTCCCTTCTACTTCATATATTTTAAAAGCACAGCAAAAATCTACTGTGCCTTTGATGATTATAATTTAACTACTTTCCCCCCCGTTTTACTGCTTTCGTATACGGCATCCAGTACTTTCATTTGCTGCTGCATACTTGTTACGTCATATGTTAAATGCTGATTGTTTAAAACAGCATTAGCGAAATCTTCTACCATTAAGGTATATTGATCTCCTGATTCTTCATAGATTTCTACCGACGAGTCATCTTTCACCACATGAATTTCTCCGGTCATGTCTTCATTTGTGTCTGGACGATAGGCTGATGTCACGGTAATCGTTCCTTTTGACCCTACCACTTCATATGTCTGACGCGGGGCACAATCAAAGCTAGAGTCAAATGACGTCACGATGCCATTATCAAAATTTAACGTACCTGTCATCGTCATATCAACTTTAAATTCTGGGTGGTAGTTAGCACTCGCATATATAGAAGATGGCTCCTGACCAATAATATTGCGAATCGCATGTAAATTGTAACACCCAACATCAAACATTGAGCCTCCACCTAATTGATTGTCCAGACGAATATTGGAGCGATCATCTAGATAGAAAGAAAAGCTTGCACGCATAAAGCAACATCGCCGATCATGCCTTGATTAATCAGTTCTTTTACTTTTTGATGCTGTGGATGGAATTGATACATAAACGCTTCCATAAATACAACATTATTTTTCTTACATGCAGACACCATTTCATCTAATTCTGCACTTGTGATCGCTACCGGCTTTTCACATAGTACATGTTTTTTCTTATTAGCAGCTGCAATAACCCATTGCTTGTGCAACGCATTTGGTAAAGGGATATAGACTGCTTGAATTTCTGGATCATCTAATAATGCTTCATAACTGTCAAACGTTCTTGGAATATTCAATTCTTCTGCTGCTTCTTTTGCGGTCTGCTCATTTCGACTTGCGATTGCCACAACTTCTCCATTACTTGAACGTTGGATCGCAGGAATCACCTGTGTCCTACCTATTCGTGCTGTACTTAGTACTCCCCCCCACTTTAACTTTTCCATTATTCTTCACCCTTCTTTTTATAACGTTTTCATTGCGCCGCCATCTACTATAAGTGTTTGTCCAGTGATATATGTATTTGCTGGAGATCCTAAAAAAAGGATAACTTTCGCAAACTCGTCTGGTTGTCCTATTCGACCGAGTGGCACCTGCTCACCAGCTCTTTTCAATCGTGTTTCAACAGATTCCTTTGAGTTTTGCTGATTGAAAATATCACGGATACGATCCGTTTCCATCGTACCGGGCCCGACCGAATTGATTAAAATGTTATCTGCCGCAAATTCCTGTGACAGACTTTTGGAAAGACCCACAATAGCCGGACGAAAAGTATTAGACAATACTAAACCGTCTATCGCTTGTTTCATGGAGCTTGACGTGATGTTAACGATCCGTCCAAATTGCTGTTCTTTCATCTTAGGAATCACTGCTCTGGTGGTCCGAATAATATTCATTAGTAATAATTCAAAAGCGTGCTGCCAGTCGTTATCATTAAAATCATGAAATGTTCCGGCTGACGGGCCTCCTGCATTATTAATTAAAATATCAATCGTTCCTATTTCATCCACCATCTCTTTGATGTCATTACTTTTTGTGAGATCACAGACAACGGAACTTACCTGAGTATTGCCCGTCTCTTTGATAATTTCCTGAGTGGCTTGGTCTAATTGCTCTTTATTTCTACTTGCAATGTATACTTGTGCGCCTTCTTCTGCATAGATTTTAGCACACGCCTTACCCAAACCTTTACTTGCTGCTGTGACGAGTACTTTCTTTCCCTTTACTTTTACATCCATGGCACTCCTCCTCATAATTCTATTTTACGAGTTATGCGATTACATTGGCAAGTATCAGGAGATTAATTTAAATTATTATATGTAAAAAAGTAGCAGAAGCCTTAGCAACTGCTACTTTACCATTACATTTCCTTTAAGGTGGTGGTATATAATTGGAATGTCTCTATGTTTTTTTCATCTAAGGCTCGATCAATTAATCGTAACAGGTTACTTCTCTCCAATTCCATGATGACATGATCTATATTATCTTTCTTTACCTCTGTCTGAGGCATTATCATATATGGACTAAGAATAGAAGATAAATGTTGTTGGAAATCTTTGACCTTCATTAAGTCAGCCAAACTAATTCGACGATATTGTTTCCCTTTTTGAAAAACAAAAACAGCATCTTTATTTTCTATCTTTTGTGTACCGCGATTTATTCGGATTTCACGTGCCTCAAGGGGGGGAACAAAATGATAAACCTCTCCATCCATCATTAATGAAAAATATTGATAAGCTAAGACCACCCGAATGTATTTATCTTCTTCCTTTACGTAATATGGTTTTAACATTTTCACGGAAAGCAAGTTCAACACCTCCTCAAAAATTCACCACGCATTTTTCTTTAAAAAGATATATCACTTATTTTACATCATATGCAATAAATAAGAAAGCGTTTCCAACTATTTTATAGAAAGATTTTTTTATATTGCAATAATTTTGATTTTTTATAACAAAAGTCGACATGGAAACAGATCACTTAATAAGGTATACTTGAAAATAGATTTCTTGAAGGGGGTTATTTTGACATGAAACTATCGAAGTTACGTTATCGCTTATTTGGTCGCAGAGTAATTAAGACGGCATTAGCTGTATTTCTAACTTCATTAATTTGCGAAGCGATTGGCTGGCCCCCCCCTGTTTTTGCAGTAATTACTGCAATTGTAACCATTGAACCAACCGTTGCTGATTCGATTAAAAAAGGTGCCGTACGTTTTCCAGCCTCTGCAATTGGTTCTGCCTATGCCGTGTTATTCATCTTTCTATTTGGGGATTCTCCGATCACATATACACTAGCTGCACTATTTACGATTATTACCTGCTATCGTTTAGGTTTACACGTAGGGTTGCTTGTTGCGACCTTAACTTCCGTTGCGATGATCGAAGTCATTCACGCTAATTTTATTTTTTCTTTTATTATTAGACTTGGGACGACAACTATAGGTTTGCTTGTGTCTACATTAGTTAATATGTTTATACTTCCACCTAATTATACGAATAAAATAATGACAAATATGACTGATCTATTAAAACGAACGGGTGACGAACTGGAGATCATTGTAAAACAAGTAATTGAAAAAGGGGGGGAGCATGCTAGTAAAAGGATAGAAATTGATCAGCATTTCACTAAATTAAAAAGCACGTTAGACCAAATAGATACGTTATTACATTTTCAAGCGGACGAATCAAAATATCATCGTTTAGATCCAGACACTAAACGTATTTTTGATTATGAACAAAAAAATATAACGCGATTACGACTGATTCACTATCATATCGGTAACTTAATCAATTTGCCGACACAGCATGTTTGTTGGTCACAGCAGGAATGTAGTGAAATTGAGCAAATAGTTGAAACTTTGGTAGATTTCATGAGATATCCAGCACATTACAAGGCAGCCGCCTATCGACAACAAGTAAAACAATTAATGAATCAATTTTGGGAAAGCAAACGACCTGTGGAAGATTCCAAATCGACTCTTTTTACACCAGAAGTCATTATTTTATATGAATTATTATCGATCTATAACATAGTAGAAGAGATTTTAGTAAGTGAAAAAGAGATGACTGAGCAACAATCTGTCTATTCCTAGATAAGAAAAACCGGGAAAGCCCGCCCGGTCCTTTTATTGACAAAGATTAGTTGTTAAATCATATAGACGCAATCAATGAGTAACGGCGAATGAAAGTGGTTATTTTGACATGGGTTATATGCGTAATAAACGCTACGGCTTGCCCACTTCGCTTTCCAAGGGGGCGTGTCTTCAGCTAACTTTTGTAAAGAAAAGCACTTTAAAAAA
>NZ_BAVS01000037.1 GCF_000521485.1 Gracilibacillus boraciitolerans JCM 21714
GAAGGAAAATGGATTAAATCCATTTCATTATCTATGTTATCTTTTTGAGGAGCTTCCCAATATGGATACGACAGATAAAGTAAAGTTAGATCAACTTCTGCCATGGTCACCAACTATTCCAGATGAATGTCGTGTACCAAATAAATCTAAATAAAGCATAACATTAGTCCACATCTAGAAATAGGTGTGGATTATTTTACGCTTACTCCGAAAAAATGGCAAAATCCGTGATACCAAGGTCCACCTCTATGGCTGCATTTTTCTTGGGTAATTTGCTTCGTTGCTTTTATAATACGTCCTTGAGGTTCTTGGCTTTTTGCACATTTCATGAGACCCAGTTTGGGTAATTTAATATACTTGTCCAAAACAGCAATATTGTTATTCGTGAATTGGGTGGTGTAAAGTTGAACAGCATGCTTTTTAATTTTGAAACGTGGTGGACCATTTTAGTTTGAGAAAAAATGTGAGAAAGAATCTGTGAGGTGTCGAAGCACATTTTGCAGGGGGAAACTTATCTACTTCGCGAAATGCCTTCATTTTTTTAGAGGTTCTTCAACTAAAAAAATACACCCATTATCTGGTTATTACAGAATTGGAGTGGATTTAAATTAAACGCTTGATAAGTACAAGCTACATCATTTTTCAAATTTGGATGTTGTTCCTATCATGCTATTAAGGGAAATGCACAAAAGCCAAGAAATGGGTTTTACCTAAAGGAGCTTTACTATTTGATTACTCCACAAAGTATCTTACGTTCTAATTCAAAGGATATCAGGCTAACCCACTATATCATTTGGAAAAGCCAACTTATTTACTATAAGAATTATTTTTAATTGCTTCTATTATTGATTTAGGGGGAGTTCGTTTGAATATCCTCTTCCAACTTTTCAATAAATTTTCGCAGGTTACTTTTATAGGCTCTACTCCAATAAATTTAGGAACATCTTTATTCAGTAAAGCATTTGCCGCTACAAGAGCTATTGCTTGCCCTTGCTCATAAGGTAGTTGGGCACTTACTGCCTTCACATTTCCACCTTCCGCCATATTTAGGGCTAAAGAGTAATCTAAATCCGAGGTAACAATAATAATATCTTTTCTTCCAATACTATTAACTGCCTCTAAAACTTTAGTAGCTGGTCCTTCCCATGATATATATAACCCCTGTATTTCTGGATATTTTTTCAATAATTGAATTGTATCTTCATAAACATCTTCTTCTTTTTTAAATTTAACTTCTTTTACAATGTTAAGATCAGGGTATTCTTCTAATAAAATTTGATGTGCTCCCATATCTCTTTGATTTGTCGCATAAAAATTAGAATCATACGATATAAATCCTACATTTCTTCGATTGTATTTTCTCATACTATTTCCAAGCTCACTACCAGCTAGTCTACCATGTGTCCATTCATTTACAGATACACAACTTACATAATCTGACTGGGTTAATCCTCTAGGAACATTTGTTATTAGTACAAGTTTTGAAGGGCTTTTTGCTACCCTTTTAAATGCTTCAGAGGTTTTGTTATCTTCTGTTGAAATGGCAATAATAATATCTGGATCAAAAGCCATAATACTATCTAATTGTTTACTTTGCATTTCAGGATCAAAATGAGCATCAGTTACTGCAAGCAACGAGATACCTAATTCATTAAAAACATCTTTTATCCCTAACTGATGTAACTCCATCCAAGCAGCACCAGTATAATGGAAGGAAATAGCTGCAGTATATTTCCTTTTACTAAATAATAACTTCTCATTTTCTGATAAATTCAAAACATCAACTTTAGCTGCCTTCTCCCCCCCAAAAGGCCCTCGACTTATGCCACTTGTTGAAGAACGTATATGAAGTTTTGTTGGTATAACTGTAGATATATTAGAATTCTCAATATTTAAATGACTAGAAATACTACTTTCCTCTATATATTCTATGGCTTTTTTCCCTATCATATATATATCCTGCTGAACAGCAGAGACGGCAGGAGAAAATAACTCATACCATTCTGTATCATAATAGCTTATGATGGAGATATCTTCTGGACAAGCAAGATTATTACTGTTCAAAAATTTAAATACAACTGAGAGAACGTCCTCATTTATTACAAATAAAGCAGTTGGTGGATTTTCTCCATACAATAAATTATGAAGGTACTCTACTAGTGCATTTTCACCATTTACAATCTCCGATACATATCTATTATCAATTTGTATTCCGTTATCTAATAAGGCATCTTTATAGCCTGTCAATATTTCCCCATTATAATATGTATCATTACCATTTAAAATATATTCATGTATAAGAGCAATTTTATTATGACCATTCCTAACTAGATGGTTTACAGCATTATATGATCCATTATAACTATCTGAAATAACTGTTCTTATAACACTAGCATTTGAATTAATAGATTGAATATTACTTTCACTTATTATCACAGTTGGAAGCATCTTTAGTGAAGAATGAAATTTTATAGGGGGGGATTTTATTTTTTCTTCAATTAGAATTATTTGTCCTTTACATTTATCACTATCCAAAAATGAATAATTTCTTAATATTTCATACAAATCCTTTGAATGAATAGTAACTACATTGGTATAAGATACCTCTCTTATAATTGACTTTAATACATTTGCTTGAAATGTATTTAAAGGATTTGTCGCAAAAATTTGAATAAACCCTGATTCAGATGTTTTACTTAATTCCCTTTTTTTCGCAATAAAATTAGGTAATTCATCTAATGAATTAATTACGTCCTCTACTTTTTTTACTAACTCTGGACTGACGTATCTAGTCCGATTTACCACATGCGAAACTGTTGCTAAAGACACTCCGGCTCTTTTTGCAATTTCCTTTATCGTAACCATTTTTGTATGCACTCCTAATGTGTATAATCATCTACTCAACTTTCGCACCGGAAAATCACGCGCAACACCAATGATCCGTAGCGCTGGTTTTAAAGAAAGAAGTTACCTTGATTTTATAAAAATCCACAAAAAGACACCTCTATGTTTGGTATAGTTGATTTGACTAATACAACTATCATACAGAAGAGATGTCTCCTATATGATAAAGGAAAAGGATCTATTAAATCAACTACCAAATAACCTGAAAGCAGATTTTAAAGAACTAAAATTACTTAAACATCTAAAAAGAGCCAGAATTATCAAGTACTGTGACTACTCCGGCAAAGATACCGTTTATCGTTTTCTTAATCCACCCATTTATGCATGGATCAATATGATTGGCATGGTCAAACAGCTAAAGCAACTATATATTATCGATGATAAGAAAGTTAGCTTGAAAGAACTTTATCGTTTAGAAACGCCTACAACGGGTAAAAAAGAAATCCTACGCTCCATTCAAACTACCCAAGCCAATGGTGTGCGTGTCAAAATCATTTTTGTACGTAATCACAACAAAAAGGGGGGGATTGGTTAGCCATTTTAAGTACCGATAGCCCCTTAGCTGATCAAGAAATTATGCGCATCTACGGCATGCACTAGGATATTGAAGTCTTTTTTAAAGTAACCGAATCTTTATTAAAGTTACAGAAAGAATACCAAGGTCGCTCTTATGACGGTTTTATCCGTCATACAACGATTGTATTTGGTCGATATACCCTATTAGCAGGCAATTCTTATGATGCATACTTTACCGCAATTCACGCTTGATTTCAATCGTCAAATCAAATTGTCAAATAATGGAGAGTATTTTCCCTCTGATACGGGTGAATTTTTCTTCAAGGAATTCGATGAGAAACTTGGTTTCTCTGAAACTCTGCCCCAACATCTGAAACTGAAGAACAATAGACTTTACTACTATCATTCCAGTGAAAACCTGCTTCCTCAAAAGCTCTATCAAGTCATTGCCGGTTACACCGAGGATGATGCTACAGATCAGCTAACGAAGGACCCTGTGTTACCTAAGTCATTGGAACAGATGCGCTAGCTTCTCAACCCAGTCTATCCCGTTTTTTCAAACGGTTTGATAACCAATCCATGGAACAGTTGAATAACGCCAACCAGGAACTGATAGATAAAGTGGGTCAAACACGAGATTCAAAAGCACTTATCTTTGATCTGGATTCCACATATTCCAATACCTATGGAAATCAGGAGTCGGCGGCTTACAATGCCCATTATGGGACCATTGGTTGTCATGGACGGCCTAACCGGCGATTTTATGAAGGCGAAGCTACGACCTGGAAATATCTATACATCCAACGGTGTGGTGGATTTTATTCAACCACTCGTTGAACACTACAACAAGAATTTTCCAAAAACTACGCCATTCATCCGTGGCGACAGTGGATTTGCCGTTACTGCCCTATATGAATTATGCGAAAAGGAATCGGTTTATTACGTCATTCGACTCAATTGGAATGCAAACCTACAACGGATTGCGGACGAAATTCATCCTTCAAAGACACCCACAGATATAACGAAGGCGGAATATTTTTATGAAGCAACCGATTACTAGGTAAAGTCATGGTCTCATTCTAGGAAAATGATTATCAAGTCCGTTCGCCCTGCAGGCGAATTATTCTTAACGCACTCGTTCATTGTGACCAACTTGGTGGATGCTTTTTCTCCCAGTGATATCATTCTTGCTTACCAAAAAAGAGGCACAATGGAAAACTATATCAAAGAAGCCAAGAATGGCTTTGACCTGGATAACATGAACAGCTATTCCTTCCAGGTGAACGAAGTAAAAATGATGTTGAGTCTGTTGGTTTATAACCTGACGAACTGGCTACACACGCTTTGTTTCCCAGAGGGACAGAAGAATATGCAAATTAAAACCATACGGACAAAGGTCATCAAGGTTGCAAGCCGATTAGTGAAGTCAGGCCAATCCCTTTATTTCAGGTTATCATCTAGTTTCGTGTATCAGGATTTCTTCTCGAAAGTGCTACAGCGAGTCCAGAACCTAAAGTTAGAATAAGCATACAGATCCCCATTAATAAAAAATCCCTTTTCGACCAAGGGAGCAGCCTGCCAAAAAATCGGTTACTTACAAACCTTCATTTTAAAAACAAGTTTCAAGCAGGAAAGTCACCAGGATATTTTCCAGTGGAACAGAAAAATATGTGATTTTGGTTTCAATCATGGTCTAAATTCGAAGTATGAATAATTCAAGTATTATTTATGCCCACCATATTTCAGTAGGACTTTCTTTTAGCATAGAACCTTCTAATAGTTGAATTGCCTGTTTTAAGCCTTCATCAACAGATGCGAGCATGTCTTCATGTTCGATAGATATCACATTATCAAAGCCAACAGCTCTTAACGCACTCAATATATCCTTCCATGTTTTTTGGGATTGTCCATAACCAATTGTTCGAAATGACCATGCCCGTTTCAAAAACTCACTATAATGCTTAGTATCTAATACACCGTTTATAGATTTATTTGCTTCATTTACATAAGTATCTTTAGCATGAAAGTGATAGATGCATTCTTTTTTACCCAAGTATTTTATCGCTTCGACTGGATCAATTCCCTGCCAAATAAGATGACTTGGGTCAAAATTTGCTCCAATATTATTTCCTGCACGCTCTCTGAGTTCAACTAATGTTTCAGGATTGTATACCACAAATCCCGGATGCATTTCTATTGCAATTTTATTTATTCCATACTTAGAAGCAAACTGAGATTGTCTTTGCCAGTATGGAATTACAACTTCATCCCATTGCCATTTCCTTAATTTTTCGTATTCAGGTGGCCATGCACATGTTACCCAATTTGGAAATTGCGCATCAAAACTATCACCCGGGCACCCTGAGAAACAATTTACTACATCCACTTCTAATTGTTCAGCTAATTGAATTGTCTTCTCCCATGTTTTATGATGTTTCTTAGCAATCTCTTTATTAGGATGAAGAGGATTCCCTTGACAACTTAATCCACTAATTATCATATTACGTTTTTTTATAGCGTCTTTAAATTTTTTAATTTCATGTCGATTATCCAGTAAATAATCGGGATTACAATGCTGATCACCAGGATAATTACCTGTTCCTAGTTCAACAGCTTTAACTCCTAATCCTTGAAGTTTATCTAGCATTTGTTGAAAAGGTAGATCTTGATATAAAACTGTAAACACACCTATTTTCATCTTTTAACCATTCCTTCCCTTTCGCTCAAAGCATAAAATGTACTTGTGTTATGTGAATTTTTAATATTATAAAATAAGAGTAAGGACGAATTAACTACAAATCACCCGAAGGTGAGTGGACTGTTCTTATAGCAGAGTTACCTTAACTCTATATGTGGAAATTAACTTTTCAAGTAAAAACAAGTATAATTTCAAGTATGCAGACTTATCTTTTTACAAACATAACATGACCTTGTTTTATGTTGGACAATCAGTATTCCTAGGTATCCCTATATATTTTGGAAAGGCGTTATTCCCTATGAATTTTAAAATAGTTTACCTATTCATTTTTGGATTGATATAAACAAAACCCTTATTATTACCCGTATTTCCTTCAACAAAATAGTAAAGGAAACACTACTTATAAACGCCATCACTTTTACTCGTAAGTGTAATAAAAGAACCATCACAAAGACATTGTAAACAATGTAAGGATGTATGTTTAAAATTTACTGGTAAATATAAATTCCTGTTCAATGTATTGAAGAATTTCCGCAATAGCTTTTTGCCTTTATCCGATGTTCTTCCATTAAATCACGTAATTACAATTGAACAGGCAATCTTACTAGCAAAGTCCCAAGGCGAATTATGAAAATAGAAACTTAAGTTTTGTTGGTTCTCCATAATTTCCAATTAATTATCTTTTAATAACCCTTTTGCCATGCTATTTCATTTCAGACTTTCCTTTTTATTTTTACTTTTTGCTTTTTCTACCAAATGCGACAGCAAGTATAATAATTACACCTTGAACAACCTGTTGTTGGCTAACATCTAATCCTTGTAAAATCAATGCATTGTTAATGGTTCCAATCATTATAGAACCAATAACTGTACCGACTACCGTACCTACGCCTCCAAAAAGGCTAGTACCTCCTAAGATAACAGCAGCGATGACTGATAACTCATCACCTTCCCCAAAGGTAAAACGACCTGCTTGAAGTCGACCGGCATATAACATACCAGCAATAGCTGCCATTAGCCCCGCTCCCATAAATACACTAAGTTTTATTCGATTTATATTAATACCAGAATAGGTTGAAGCTACATCATTCCCCCCCGTAGCCAATGTTTGTCTTCCAAAAACAGTTTTCCTCAATAAGAATTGACCTATAACAACAATTACTAGTGTCCAAATAAGAAGAATTGGTATTCCAAATACATTCCCAGCACCAAAAAGGAAAATAAAATTTTCATTAAGAATCGGAATAGCAGCAGTACCCGAAATCCACATAGCTAGTCCACGGGCTATCATCATCATTGCCAACGTAACTAAGAAACTTGGTATAGCTATCTTGGTAACCAAAAGTCCATTTATAAACCCGATTAATAGACCAGTTGCTAGTCCGACTATTATTGCAACAATGAGTCCTAAGCCTGCCTGCATAGTTAAAGCAGTTGTTATCGCTGCTAATGCAGCAGTAGAACCAACAGATAAATCTATCTCCGCAGCAGAGATTACAAATGTCATTGCAACTGCCATAATTGAAATCATAGCTGTTTGTCTAAAAATATTTAATATATTTCCTTGAGTTAAAAATCCTTGATCGCCTAAGGTAATAGAAAAGTAAATTAATACAGCAATAAAAGCGATATATACAATATTTTGTCTCCAATCAAAGTTCCTAATATTACTCAACATTTTGGATTGCATACTCAACATCCTCCTCATTCTTGATGACTTTCCTATCAATAGAATTAGTAACTACTCCATCTTTCATAATTAAGATTCTATCACTCATAGCTAGCAATTCTGTCATCTCTGATGAAATTACAAGTACAGCTTTTCCGGAATCAGCCATTTCTCTAATTAATTCAATAATTTCTGTTTTTGCACCAATATCCACTCCACTAGTTGGTTCGTCCAGAATTAAAATTTCTGTATCATTTGCTAACCATTTAGCCAAAACTAATTTCTGCTGATTTCCACCGGATAATAATGAAACAGTTTTATATATATCATCGGTTTTCACGTTTAGTTTTTCGACTAATTCTTCTACTTTTTCATCGACTATATTATCTTGTATAATTGTCTTTTTTGAAAAATTGGTAACCCAGGAAGTATCGTGTTTTCTTTGACTGAATGACCTAGAATCAATCCTTGAGAGCGCCTGTCTTCTGGCACCAGTCCCATCCCACAATTAATTGCGTCACTTGGAGAATTAATCT
The DNA here is from genome assembly GCF_000521485.1 of Gracilibacillus boraciitolerans JCM 21714. Classification (GTDB taxonomy): domain Bacteria; phylum Bacillota; class Bacilli; order Bacillales; family Amphibacillaceae; genus Gracilibacillus; species Gracilibacillus boraciitolerans. The sequence continues at coordinate 8,324 of NZ_BAVS01000037.1, forward strand.
TTTTCATTTCGCCTTTTATATAAATCTCACCATTATCTAAGGGGGGGTCAATTCCAAATACTACTTTTGCAGTTTCAGACCTTCCGCTGCCCATTAGTCCTGCAATTCCAAGAATTTCCCCCTCATAAAGTGAAAAGCTAACATCTTTCACCTTATCACCAGACTTTAAATTTTTCGCTTCTAGTAATGGTTTTCTGTTCTCAATAATTGATCTTTCCGTCCACTCAAATGACTTTCGCATACTACCACCTATTATAGCATTAATAACCTCTTCCAACGCCATATCACTACATTTTTTGGTCAACACATTCTTACCATTTCTTAATACAGTAATACGATCACAAACTTGGAATATCTCATCCATTCGATGTGAAATATAAATAATAGTTATCCCTGACTTTTTAAGTTTACTGATCATTTCAAATAGTTTTTCTGTTTCTGCTTTTGTTAAAGTGGACGTAGGCTCATCCATTATTAGAATTTTTGTATTCATTGACAAGGCTTTAGCTATTTCTGTCATCTGCAATACCCTACACTAATATTCTCAACCAACTCTTCAGGGGGGGAAATTTTTATATCTAAACTCTCAAGGATAGCAGCACTATCACGTATCATTTTCTTATCATCAATTGTGCCTAGTTTTGTTTTAGGTTCTCTATGAAGATATATATTCTGTGCAATTGACAACTTAGGAACCAAACTAAATTCCTGGAAAATCATAGAAATGCCCGCTTTGGTTGCATCAGTAGGGCTATTAATTTGTTCTTGTTTATCATCTATTTCTATAATTCCATTATCTAACTGGTATACTCCAGTCAGTATCTTCATCAAAGTTGATTTACCAGCTCCATTCCCCCCCATAAGGCATGGACTTCACCTTCTTCAACTTCGAAGTCAACCTTATTTAAAACATTAATTTTATTAAATGACTTATTTATATTTGACATTTTGAGAATGTTTTTTGTCATTTGTAATAGACCCCTTTCATACCAAAGGGCCTAAATTATATTAGGCCCTTTTCACTAACACCTCTTATAAAGTAAAATTAAGAAGTAATTGACTATACATTAGTTTTTACCCATTTTTGTTTTTAGATGATTCTATAATAGCGTCCGAAACCTGTGCAATTTTATGACCTTCATTAAAGTTTGGTTCACACTCTTTATCTTGAATAATAGCTTGAAGAAAATCATGCATTTCTATTATCTTTACTTCGCTATACCCGATACCTATAGCAGGAATTGGCCACAATCCTTCACCATAAGGGTGAGGAGTACCAGTGTATACTGTTTTAAAACCTCGTCGATCATCACCGTCTTCAGCAAAAAATACCTGTAATTCATCCCTACGTTCATAATTGAAGTATAAAGAGCCTTTTTCACCATGAATTTCAAAAGTTAAAAAGTTGTTTCTACCCCAAGCATTTCTTGTAGCTTCAATACTTCCTACAGCACCATTTTTAAATCGTAGCAAAGTAGAAATTTCATCATCTACATCTACAACTCCTCTTTCTGTATTTTCAGCTGATTTATTACCTAAAGTATCTAAACCGCCTGTTTGAATTGGTCGATCTTTAATCCATGTTTTAGACATTGACATTACTTCATCAATTTTTCCAACAAGAAAATGTGCAAAGTCTATAACATGTGTTCCGATATCCCCCCCTAAAGCTCCTGAACCTGCAACATCTTTCTTGAATCTCCATGAAAGTGGAGATTCTGGATCTGCAGACCAGTCTTGTAAATAGGTACCTCTAAAATTTAGAATCTTACCTATTGATCCTTCATCAATAAATTTTTTTGCTAATGCAACAGCTGGTGTTTTACGATAATTAAAGGCAACCAGGTTTTTTACATTTGCTTTTTCCACTGCCGCCAATATTTTTTTTGTTTCATTTGAATTTCTACCTAGAGGTTTTTCACATATAATATGTTTTCCAGCATTCGCTGCTGCAATTGCCATTTCCATATGCAAATTGTTTGGTGTAACAATGTCTACTATATCAATATCAGGATCTTCTACCAATGTACGCCAATTAGTTGTATATTTTTCATAGCCAAATCTTCTAGCAGCATCTTTCGCCATCTCTTCATTTACCTCTGCAATCATCTTACGGTTCAGAACAATTCCATCATCAAAAAACATATTAACCCCCCCTGATATCGCTAGCGAGTGTGCTTTTGCCATAAATCCGCCACCGATCATTCCTACATTAAGTGATTTCATATCTAGTATCCCCCCCTTAAATTATATTTATTCGAATTCAGCCTGTATTTCATCTGGTGCAGGTTGATTATAAATTAACTCCCAAGATTCTAACAAATTATCTCTTGTAACCGGTAAAGCCGGAACAGCCACATACTGCGGAGCTTCTTTATCTAATAACGAATAACCAGCAAGGATTGCTTCGGTAACACCTTGTGCATATGGTAATTGAGCTCCCACCCTTTAACATGTTGCCCTTTTGCCATATCCAATGCTACTGGAGTCCCTAAGTCAATCGTAGTAACTACAACATCATCTAATCCCGCTGTTCTTATAGCAGATAGCGCACCTTCAGCCGGTACATCCCAAACAACAAACATTCCATCTAGATCTGGGGGGGTACGAGTTATCATTGAGTTGGCTACACTTTCACCTTCTGATGCATCAGCGATACCGCCACGCTCTACAATTTCTATTTCAGGATATTCATTTTCAATTGTTGCTTCGAATGCCTCTACACGTTGCCCTGTTACAAAGAAATCTGCGTCATGATAAATCACGCCTATCTTACCTTTCCCACCAAGTTGCTCGGCCATTAAGTGTGCTGCTTCTACCCCCCCATTCCCATAGTTATCTGCCGACACAACACTTACATAATCTTCACTAGGAGTAAAACCTTCTGCAACATTATCCATAAATACTATTTTAACACCTTGATCTACGGCTTTTCGATATGCAGCCGCAGATGATACTGCATCAACGGGTATACTTACTAAAATATCAGGATCCATCCCAAGAATCGTTTCTATATCTGACATTTGTTTTTCTGCGCTAAATTGGCCATCTGTAACTGTAAGTATTTCAATGCCCATTTTTTTAAAAGTATCTTCTAGTCCGTTTATTTGAGCACGTGACCAATCATTTCCGGCATAGTGCATTGCAATTGCTGCTGTATAGTTACCTTCTCTAATCTTAGCAACTTCTTCTTCTGTTAATTCAATAGAATGAGCAGATACTGCTTTTTCCCCCCCATTAGGTCCTTTACTGATTATTTCTGTATCACTAGGTATGCTTTCATTGATCTTAATAGGACCCTCTATAGAAACTTCTCCCATATTATTTTCTTGTGTATCAATCTCTCCACCAGTTGATTCACTCTCATCGTTACATGCTGTCATCAAAAAAAGTGCAAATAACACAACTATCGACAGTAGAAGATACTTATTCATTTTTTTCATTTTACTACCCCCCCTTTTAAATAGATTTATATTTAAATTGATCTCATCAGGATTGAAGTGACGTGATAATTAGCTAATAGTTTCCCAATTTTGTGATTCAGAAGATTTCATTACCGCTTCACACACCTTATCTACTTTATAACCTTCTGTAAATGTTGTAGATGGTTGTGCATTGTTAGCAATAGCTTTAATAAACTCATAACATTCAATTGTTTTTAACTCTCCATAACCTATATTCATACCAGGAATATTCCAAGTAACTTCACCATAAAAATGCGCTGGTCCTGTATAAATTGTTTTAAATCCTCTTCTATCAACAGGATCATCTGCAAAGCAAACTTGTAATTCATTTAATCTTTCATAATTAAAATATACTGATCCTTTAGTTCCATGTACTTCAACTGTAATAAAGTTGTTTCTTCCCCCAAGCATTCCTAGTTGCTTCGATACTTCCAACAGCGCCATTTTTAAATTTAACTAAGAATGAGGCTTCATCATCTACATCAACCGGTTCTTTCTGGGCATTTTCGTCTATTTTCACTGTACCTAATAGGTCTACTCCACCTTCCTGTACAGGACGTTCCTTGATATAGGTTTGCACACTAGAAACTACTTCTTTGATATCGCCAGCCAAGTATTGTGAAATATCAATTACATGAGTAGCAATATCACCTAATGCTCCTGCTCCAGCAACACCTTTTTGGAATCTCCACGATAGTGGCGAAGATGGATCCGCACTCCAACTTTGCAAATATGTTGCTCTAACATTCAAAATATCTCCAATTGAACCTTCATCTATAAACTTTTTAGCTAATACTACCGCTGGAACTCTACGGTATTGATATGCACACATTGATACAATGCCTTTCTTCATAGCTTCTTCGGCTGCTTCCGCCATCGCTTTCGCATCTACTGAATTATCAGCGATAGGCTTTTCACAAAGCACATGTTTACCAGCTAAGTGCAGCAATAGCAATTTCAGCGTGAGCGTTATTTGGTGTGCAAACACTTACAATATCAATTTCTGGGTCATTAACGACTTCCTTCCAATCTGTTGTCCACTTTTCAAATCCAAAACGATCCTTTGCATCAGAAGCGATACTTTCCTCTATATCACAAACAGTTTTCAATACAGGAACAGCTGGCGCTGGCCAGAAAAACTTTGGCATATTAGAATAAGCAACCACATGCGCCTTCCCCCCATAAATCCAGCTCCAATTAGTGCTACGTTTAGTTTTTTCATAATATTACCTACTTTCCCAAAAATATATTTTGCTACATTTCTCTAATTTATTATAAATTTATTGTTAATTAATCAATTATTTACCACTTTTTCGTGAGTCAAATTAAACCAAAACCTAAAGAAATAACAGAATTGTTTTTCATAAAAAGGCTTTCATTATAATTTATGTTTAAATATAATTGATTTTAATTTACCAATTTGTCTTTTAAGAAATCGAATGATATTTGGCATGCTTCATCTGGGTCACCAGAATAACCATCAATTTCTACTAACCAGTCACCTCTATAATTTTTCTTTTGCAAGAATTGAATGATTTCACCCAGTGGTAATTCACCCTCCCTAAAGGCAAAATTCGCCATTCATTAAATCCTTTAAATGAACGTATTTAATTCGATCATAATACTTTTTGACTATTTCAAGCGGATCTCCACCACCTACAGCTATATGTGCAATATCCGGACAAAATGGAATTGAAGTTAGTGCAAAAAGTTTATCAATTTGCTCAGGCGTTTCAACCATTGACCCCCCCAAATGAGGGTGATAACTTGCTACCAAACCATGTTTTTGAACTACTTCTCTGGCATTATCTAACCCTTTAGCTAATAAATCGTAATCCTCATCTTTTATTCCAGAAGCGCGAACTGCTCCACCACCAAGTACCACATGAGAAGCACCCAAACTAGATGCAATCTTTGCCGTCCTTTCAATATGCCAAAGTTCATCTTCAAGCGCATCTCGATAGATATAATTAGCTCCGACATAAACTCCGAGTAAAGACACATTATTATCAATTAGTATCTTTTTTAACTTATCGGGATCACTTACAAACCTTTCAAGATTTCCATCAAATAGCTCAATACTTTTAAAACCATGACCAGCTATTCTTTTTATTACTTCTGAATCATCACAAATTGTTTCGTATCGAATATCTTTTACACTTGTAACACCGCCTCCTGAACCAACTAATAAGCCAAAGGCATTTGTCATATAACCAAGTTTCATGTATTCCCTCCTCAATTTAATATTTACGTAAATATTATTGATAATCCTTACTATTTCTAAAATAACATTAATTGAAAGCGCAGTCAACTATTATAATTATTTTTATCTTACTTTTTACGCAAAATTCGCAGGTTCAATTAAAGTGTTTATATTTTTTTACGTAAATACATTATATGGATTAACAAACTAGTATAGAATTAAAATAATATAACTTAACCCAAAAAATGAGAATATTCGGAAAATATAAACCAATCCAAAATAATGGACAAATACATGGATAAGTTTACTTGAAAAACATCATTGAACAATGGTTTTCACTTAATTCTCCTGATCTTTTAACAGCAACAGTTCTTCTGTAGAAACTTGAGAATGTCTTCCATCATAAGTGGAGGGGGGGTTTTTATTATATATTGATGTCTTTTGTAATAATACAAATGCTCCTGGCTTATAATACCTGTATAACTCTCTCTACCTCATTAATAAATTCATATTTTAGAGTATACCCTTATTTTTCATCTGCCTCAAAAGGCTCTAATTTGCCGATTTCTAACCTGAAATAGTTCCATTGATAATCAAAGTTAGATGATTTAAAAGTTAACTTATAGGCTTAACTACATCAACTAAACCTGTATTTAGCTCTATACAGCCTTCTTCACTAGCCAATCTTGCATTAAGCAAGTCCATTCCTCTACCACTAGGAATTAACATATGATTTAGGGGGGGCATCAATTGAACCAATCAGATTTAGTATATTTACAATATCATTGATATTTTTCCAAATAACTCTGGACGGTAAAGTAGTAGGAAATAGTACCTTCTGGATTAATTTCCACTCTACTTTATTCCTTTTATCAAAATCAGCCCTTTCTTCCCTCCACTTTTCTAACTCATTTAAAAATTCCCCCCCCTTATTAGGACGCGCCTTAATATCATGGTTAGTAGCCTTCTTTAAAATATCAGCTAACCCACCAGTATTCAATAGAAATCCGTCATAGTTTTTTAACGCGACTCTACTTTTATTTGAATACTCACCTTCAAAACCTAAGCTCTCATTAGTTATTAGAATCCAGAGAGTTTTAGCCAAAAGAAACCCTACTATTGCTGACTTACTATCAGCAATAGTAGGGTTTCTTTTCATTTCAGGATTCATCGTCCAATTAGGACCTACAGATTCTTGACGATTAGTTAAATCAGCTTTATCTGGATAGTCGACTAATCCAAAATCAGCTAAACCAGGCAACATTCTTATAAATAAGAATGTTGCCTGGTTTAGCATCCCTATGCGTTATATCCTTCTCATGAAGCTCTTTTGGAACTTTTTCAATTGAAATAACTACATTTAATTTTACTTCAGGACTGTACGCTTTCACTTCTGTTATTAATTCCATTGCTATAGACATTACATGTATATGGTAACTTAAAAGTGGACCACGATAGTCATTGAAAAGTCCCCCCCCACTAGTTTATAATAACCCATGAAGGAAAGTATTATTTTCAACATGGGGAGACTGGAGCGATGATCGATTTGAAAAAGAAACAAGAAGTCTTACTAATGCATATAAGGGAGGGAAGGTCCCAAAGGGAAATCGCCCAAAGCACTAGCGTGGATCGTAAAACGGTAAGGAAATATATTAAAGAATACGAAACAAAGAGATGCGAACTGGAGAAACTGAATTCCAATATGGACTCAGGGGAATTGATTCAATCGATTGTGGAGGCTCCTAGATATCAAGTAGGAAAAAGAGTGAAGCGCAAATTAACAAAGGAAATGGAACAAAGAATCCAAGAACAGATAGTAGAAAATAAGGAAAAGGTAAAAAAGGGATTACGAAAGCAACTAAAAAAACCTATTGATATACATGAGATGTTGGAAATGGAGGGTTTTGATATTAGTTATAGTACGGTCCTTCGCGTCGTTCGAAAATTAGAAAATAAGCCAAAAGAAGCATACATAAAAGCTGCTTATCTACCAGGTGACATTTGTGAATTTGACTGGGGGGGAAGTAAAAGTAATGATTGACGGTAAACGCCGGGTACTTCAAATGGCAGTGTTTACTTCTGCTTATGGTAATTATCGAATGGCCTATTTATTTACCAAACAAAAAACAGAATGTTTTCAAGAAGCTCACGCTTTATTTTTTGACAAAATAGGCGGGGTCTATCAAACCATGGTATATGACAATATGAAAGTAGCTGTTAAACGATTTGTAGGAGTGGAAAAAGAACCAACCGAAGCACTTTTAAAACTATCTATCTACTATACTTTTAATTATCGTTTTTGTAACATTAGAAGTGGTAATGAGAAGGGTCACGTGGAACGGAGTGTTGAAGTCATTCGAAGGAAGGCTTTTGCGTTTAAAGATTCCTTTCAAACGTTAGAAGAAGCAAATCAATACCTTATGGAGATCTGTGAAAGACTCAACGATAGGAAACAGACTGGAAAGGATTGTTCGGCAAATGAATTGTTTGCCCATGAGCAAACGCATCTTCTTCTAGCGTTACCGCCATTTGATGCAGCTCGAATAGTCAATGTACGGGCGGATAAATATTCCACGATTGTCATTGATCAAAATCATTATTCCGTACCGGATCATTTGGTCGATAAGGTGGTAAAAGCCAAAGTCTATTCCAATCGGATTCAATGCTTTCATGACGGAGATAAAATCGCAGAGCATCATCGTTTAACAGGAGGACATGAATGGGGGGATTCAATTAGATCATTACTTAAATACGTTAAAGAAAAAGCCTGGTGCATTGGCCAATAGTGTGGCGTTACAACAGGCGGAGAAAAAAATAAAAAATATCTATGAAACTTATTATACCAATAATGCGAAGGAATTTATAGAGTTATTTCGTTATTTACAAGAAGAAGCGAGTTTAAAAGAGATAGAACAAAGTATGGAGGAATTACGGAGGATCCATCCGTCCCATGTGACGACAGATAAAATTAAACTATTATGTGCCAAGCATAAGGAAGCACCTTCTCCCGTTTCTGTTGAAGAAGAAAGGAGTGATATCGCGCATCATGCCATAGAGCATTTGCGTGCTTATGATGAACTTTTTCAAACCAAATCACTCGGTAAACAGGGGGGAAATTGCATGAATAAAAGAAATTGGCGAGAAGAAGTAGTTCAATATAGTAAAGATCTAAGGTTGCCCATGATTCGGCAACATTTTGAGGAATATGTAAAGGATGCGGCAGAAAGGGACGTTGGCTATGAGGAATTTCTAGCCCTATTATTACAAAAAGAAACGGATTCAAGGCAAGAAGCTGCAAGATATAACCGCATTCGCCGAGCTGAATTTCCGTATAAAAAGCACTTGGAGGATTTATCTATATTGGATTTACCCGAAGATGCCCAAAAGAAATATAAGCGTCTTAAAACGCTTGATTTTATAAAGGAAGGGAGAAATGTCATTTTAGCCGGAAATTCAGGAACAGGGAAATCTCATATAAGTATTGGGTTGGGAATCGAGGCCTGTATGCAGGGATATAAGGTATGGTTTACTACAGTGCCACTACTCATCAATCGAATAAGAGAATGTAGATCCGAGAGAACCTTACGTACTTTCCAACATCGCTTTGAAAAGTACGATTTAGTAATCGCTGATGAAATGGGATATATATCATTTGATAAAGAAGGAGCTGAACTTTTGTTTACCCATTTATCATTAAGAGCAGGTCAAAAATCAACGATTATTACAACCAATCTTTCATTTGAACGATGGGGAGAAATTTTTCAAGATCCCGTGATGACTGCGGCGATGATTGATCGTTTAACACACCAAGCCTATATCGTCAATATGAATGGAAATTCTTATCGCATGAAGGAAACGAAACAGTGGCTTGAGGACCAGCAATTGGTTTAACAATCAAAGAAGGAGACTCGTTCATGGAAAATATGACGTTGTCGGAAACCGTAGGTTCTTCATTCTTACGAGATTGAATGTGATCCGCACATGATAGAAAAGTGGATAACAGAAGGAAAACTAAAAGCAACGAAAAGGGACAATAGCAATACGATAATTGAAATGGATGTATTGGACTTTATTGATGAACTCAGATGGTCCGGAACAGCTTATGAGAAAGAAATGGATGACCAAATCAAAATTGGAAGGATGGAGAAAGAAATAAGTTTATTACACAAAAAAGTAGATAAATTAAAAGATGAAAAAATAGATTTCGAATTTCAACTGGGGGGGATTAGCCCATTTAATTAAGAATTGGTTCCCTACTTATAATTGGAAAATTTAGGTGGGGGGGGATTTTTTAATGACTATATGGGGGGGGAATTTTCAGTTGACAATTACACATTACATACCAGGTCTGTTCTTTTTTATGATAATCAGGTAGGTTATAATCTATAATGGGTAAGATTCCAATCATACCTTGTAATTGCTCTATAATTTTTATTTCATCTTTAAACCTCTCATAAGAGGTCATGTTCGATTTTTTTAGTAACTTAATTGCAAAACTTTTATTATCGTTACTAGCTTTCCATACCTCTCCTTTTCCTCCTCCATTTATTCTTTTTGCAAGTTTCTACTCACCAAATTGCTGAAGCTTTTTAAAATTTTTAATTGCCAAGAAAATAACACCCTTTTGAAGAAGAAAATTTAGATATTCTAGCGTTAAAGTAACACACCTTACCATAAATTTACTATTTATTAAATCTAAAATTTGGAAAGATAAACCTTTATAAAAGTCCAGTTTCCACTTAAACATCATCTTGAACTCTATTGTTCTACATAATCGGATAACAGTTTTTTATAATTAAGGAAACATAAGTAACCTCTACAACAACCCTAAAACCAATTATTTTAAAATTCCTTAATACATAGGTACAACACTATATTATTTTGAATTCAAGCATTCCACATAATGGCCCGATTGGTTAACAACTAGTGTTTAAAATATATATTAATAAGTTCAGATAATCGATGTTACAAGTAGTTCGAACAAATATTAGTATTAAAACAGACTTCGACATAATATTGTAAGATTCCTCCGATAAACAGCATAGTGGTATCAAAAGTACTTTTGATACCACCCAGAAATAATCACTATATTCTATAGATATTTTTCCACAAACGTGTCCGATATTTAAATATAAATTGTCTATTACACAGGAATGAAGTGGTAAACGCATGGCTTTTACTGGTACATTATTTGCCATTCGGTTCTAAAAGCTATGGCAGAAGTGGTTCATTTCAGTGGACATGATCAATGAGATGGTTTTTCTTCTATCTCTTCTAACAGACGCAAAAATGAAGCATTTTATACGCCACAGGATTTTATCCATAAGAAAAAGTGACATTTTAAGAACAAAAAGGCACGCTTTTTTGCATGACCCTCTTCTTTTAATCAATTTTAGTTACTAATAAAGGTTATATCTGTTGCGTAAAATCGTCTGCATTATTCGATGTTACAAATAATCATCCACAAAAGAATCATTTTTAGGCTGTTCAAGTTAAGAATTTTTTTCAATAATTTATTTTTCTCCCATAATATGATCCTTTTACTAATTTTAGTTCGGATATATTTTCAACTTTAAAAGATTCATTCTTCACCAAAATATTAACTGTCTTTTCTGATAATTCAACTTGAGTTTGATTATTCTTGATGATTTTTATTGCTGAAACACTAGGGTGAAATACTACCAACAACTAATCACATGAAGATAAGACATAAAATGAATTTTTTCAGCTTACTTATTAATAACTTCAATCAAATAATCCTTATTATCCTCCCATATATTTTCTATTTCTGTTAAAGAAAATTCACTTTTTAAATGTTTTTCTAATTTGTCCTTAATAAACCAATCAGGCATAATCCCATGTTTTTCCCATCTTTTAATAAACTGTAACAGAATTTCTGCAATATTATCATTTTCTGCATGTACGTGTTGACGTGTATGTAAAAATAATTCATGTTTGTTCTCTAATACTTTTGTTATGTACGCAGCAGGATACTTCATTTTTTGATCTTTGATTTCCTCTACCGTTTGCTCTATTAAAGAATAACTGTACGTTTCCCATTTTTTAATATCATTGTCTTTTACATGAATTTGATTTTTCTCTAATAATGCTTTCACATTTTCCACAAAAATGTTTTGTTCCTCATCTTGGATAAAGTCATCTAACTTAATTGTTCCTCGTGAACTTGAATAAAAAACACAATTTCTTTTACTTGACGACCTTGTTTGATTTCCTCAAAGGAAAAAATCAATTTACCTTTTCGATCTAACTCTTTCTTTGCTTGATTCAAAACTCTTTGTTTGAATTGACCATAACCTTTATACTTCCCATCTACACCTAGCATTTTCTTTAAAACTAGCAAATCGAAGCGTCTTTTTCCAATTGGAGCATATTGTTTTAATAATTCATATAAACGTATAGAATAACTACTTCGCATATCTCCTATATATTGATAATTATACTTGGTAAACTGCCCTTCTAATTCTAATAATAAGTCCTTGATCAATGTATTGAATGAGAGATAGATTGTTCCGTTATCATATACCAAAGAAGATAGCCAAGGAAACCAACCGATCTTTTGGTCATTTTGTATTTTAATTCTTTTACCTGATAATTCATCACCAATTATTTCGATTTTCTTATGATACGCATTTCCTTTCAAACCACCTGCCCGCATAAACTCTTTTACATCAAACGATACAGTTGGAAACTGATCCGGATTGCTTTTAATTTTACTGGCAGCATAACGAATAATTTTATGTTCCGTTGCTGTTAAGTCACTATCGTAATAAGCTTCTACTAGATTATTAGATTGGACAACCATTTGGTTTTGTTTTTTCACTATCTCCATAGAATCACCTTAACCATTATCTTAATAGATTGTTATATTGCTTAGATTATACGATTTCCCAGTTAAAATCTACCGTTTAGCTGAAATTCGTTATAAGTATAGCGATTATAGGATGAAATATAGCAACTGTAGGATACACTGTAACAAATGTAGGATAATTCTATCTATTTTCAGACAAATATAACAAATTAAATCTCTTAAACCTTTTATTAATCCCATTAATAGGGTCTATTTCATGTATTAAATATATCTCATCCTATAATTGTTATCTTTTATCCTATTTTTGTTACATCTTATCCTACTATTGCTATCTTTCACATCCAACAATTGCTATCCTTTATCCTATTATTGCTATCTTATTTAAGAGTTTAATCCTATAATTGCTATCTTTTATCCTACTATTGCTATGTTTTTATCTTGTAATGCCTGCCACGTAACGGATACAACGCTTCTAAACTATTAAAAAGATTTAGATATAAAATAATAAAAGATATATAGAAAACTCTTTTAAATCTTTGTGAAGAAATTTAGAACTATTGAAAGCAATAAAAAAATTAATATATTACTAGACATAATAATAAGTATAGTTAGAAAGGTTAAACCTGAAAGAAAATGAAACAATCAATCACTGATAAATATTCAAAATCAACTTTCACAGTTTAAATACTCCTTAGAATATTTGATGAGACTGAAATTACTTGAAAAAGATATCCAAAATAAAACAAAAATACAACCAATTCGGAATCAAGAATGAAACTAATTTTTATATTAGCTCAATTTTTAAAATGAAATAAACTGGTGACACTGCTTACTTAAGCGAATATTCGGCATGACGTAAGAAGAATCGATTACATAAAATGCATAATAACATTGACAAACGTATGATAGGTTACAAGCGACGCCAAGAGGCGCTACAAAAATCAACAGAAGCAATGTTTCAACTCTTGGATGATCTTCATTCGTTAAAGCTTTACGCCATAACCCTATTATTTAATAACTGGTTTTCCTTCTCTAAGGAGTATTTTTCTTAGTAAAAACGAATTAAAAGTAAAAGTATAGCATAGTCGTTTTGGTATAAATCAAGATATATCAAGATCTATAACATTATTTTACGGTGTGGAAGTCAAGATTTATAAGTATTCCTAATGCTAGAACCAAGCTCATCTATTCTTCCTATTTCCTTAAATAACTTTACTAATGCATAAGGTTACCTTATTTAGGTAAATAAAAAAATAATAAAAGGCCATCATTTATAAAGTAAAACCAGAGGTATTATTGTAGACTTCGAATTACTTTTAAATAATGACCTCTCATTTCGGGGGGGATTAAAAGACTAAGAAAAAAGTTTTTTTATGTGAATGATCGATATTTAATGGCTATGGATGGAAGAACATAATCATTTGATGACTTTTCTGACTTATTGATAACACTCATTCGCTTACTAGATCTCACGAAATATGATCAAATACTTATTATAAGTTCATCAAGTCTTCAAGGACTGGAAAAGAATTTTGTCCTCCATCTTTTGTTACAGCAATTGCACTAACGTTTGTTGCGAATTCCATACTTTGTTGCATATCGTGATTATTAAAAATGCCATATGCGATAGCGCTAGTATAAGCATCACCTGCTCCGGTTGTATCTACACTTTTAACTTCTTTAGCTGGCTGAAAATACTCGTTAGTTCCATCAAATGCCACTGATCCATTTTTACCTAAGGTCACAATAACAGGACCATTAATTTGTTTATATAAGGTTTGACTTGCCATCTTTGCTTCATCGATTGTATTTACTTCACGTGAACAATAAAATGATGCCTCAGATTCATTTACTATGAGACAATCAATGCAATTGTACATGTTTGGAGTAATTTTCTTTGCTGGTGCTGCATTTAGTATAATATAACAACCGTGTTCCTTTGCTTTTGTCATTGCATATTCAATTACAGATGTTGGATTTTCTAACTGAAATATCATGATCTTACTATTTTTAATTATCTCTTCTGCTTGATCAACGTCATCAGTTGTAATATCAAAATTAGCTCCTTTTAAGATTGTACTATAATACTCGCCGTCTGGCATTATGTGCACTACAGCGGTACCGGAGCGTCCATTAGTTTTTTGAATATATGTAGTATCTACATTATTCTCTTTTAAAGAATTAATCATTATATCCCCCATATGAATCATTTCCCACTTTACCTATCATATAGTCTTCATTTTTAATTTGCCTGATTGTGCAGCTTGATTTGCACCTTTTCCTCCACACATTTCAACCAGTTCCTCACCAATAAAAGTTTCTCCTATCTTTGGCATGCGTTGTTGTTTTACTAATAAATCATAATTTAAACTTCCGAAAACCGTTATATGTTCCTTCATTTTACAAAAACCTCCCTCTCGTTATTTATTATTTTTATTTAAACGTTGATGTTTGACAGCTAAGTTGGTTCTCTCAAGATTTTCTGTTGTCTTTTCATAATTATCTAAAACAACAGAGTTATATAATGCATCTAAGATATTTAAATGGACAATTCTTGTAACAGCATTTTCACCAGTTAGCGGAGAATTGTTAGCGTATGAACTAATTGAATATCTGCGTTTTCTGTTATTGGACTTTTAACGTGATTTGTAATACATATAGTTATTGCACCAGTTTTTTTAGCTGTCTGTAATGCGTAATTTACCGATGCTGTAGTACCAGAGTGAGAAATACCTATCGCAATATCTCCTTCTTTTAATAAAGAAGAGGCCATTAATTGCATATGTGTATCACGATAAGATTGAGCTTCTATCCCTACTTTCAAAAATTTGTGGGCAATATCATCTGCAATACTGCCTGAACCGCCTAAACCAAGTACTAAGACTTTTTTAGCATTTTTTAATGCATTTACTGCTCTTTTAAAATCAGATTTATCAAATCCTGCCATGGTATCTTGTAATGCCACAATAGAGTTGCGAAATACTTTCATAAAAATATCTTCTGAGCTGTCATTGATATTATATTCTTCTTGATAGGGTACATCATGGTTGTTTAAAGCATAATCAGAAAGAGTTTTCCTTAAAGATAAATAGCCATTGCATTGAAGTTTTTTACTTAATTTTACAATTGTAGCTTCGCTTACATTTAATTTATCTGATACATCATTAATGGTCATTTTACTTAACTCAACATAATTATTAATGATGAACTCAGCCACTAATTTCTCTTTATTACTAAGTGAGGGAAGAATACTACGTGTATAAATTATGATATCTCTCCCATTTAGTTCTTGTTCTTCACCATTCATTTTTAGTCCACCCCCCCTTTTTTTACTTATTTCAATTATAAAACAAAATACCAATGACAGCAAATTAAAATTATTTTACTTTAATATATAAAAAATAAACTTTATAACAAATAAACGCTAATATTGTGCTATTAAAAATATATTTTTTACTTATTGACTTTTTAAAATAAATATTATATATTGTTTTCAACAACAAATTTTATTTAATTTTTGTTTGTTATAAAATTTTTTTGAGGAGGAATTATATGAATAACCTAAAATTTTCTACTCGGTTAAACTCATTTTTTACAGAACCAGATAAGTTTTGGGACGGATCAAAAGAAAAGGTTACTACATTAGATCTAATTGAAAGAATGTCACATGTTGAAGGACTTACTCATGTGGAATTAAATTATCCTCAGCATTTTACAGAAGTAACTGTCGATGAAGTCAAACAAAAAGTGAAGGATCTTAATTTAAAAGTAAGTGGAATCGCTTTACGTTATGATCAAACGTTTTATAGAGGGGGGAATTTACCAATAGCCAGAATGAAATAAGACAAAAAGCTATACAACTAACGGAAGAAGCTGTAGAGATATGTGATGAGCTTGGAGGAACCGTAACCACGATCTGGATGGCGAATGATGGCTTTGATTATTCATTTCAACTAAATTATCAGGAAGCTTGGGAGATGCAAGTCGAGGCAATTAGAGAAGTTGCTCAAAAAAATCCGAATTCCAATATAAGTATTGAATATAAGCCTTATCAACCAAGAGCGTTTACACTATTTAGTGATATTGGCACAACTTTACTAGGGATAGAAGACATAAACTGTGATAATGTTGGGATAACATTGGATTTGTGCCATATGTTGATGAAAAAAGAAAACCCTGCACTTTCACTTGCATTAGCGCAATCGCGAAATAAGTTAATGGGAATTCATGTTAATGATGGTTATCAAGATAATGACGATGGAATGATGTTAAGTTCTGTGCACTTTATCCAAACACTTGAATTCATTTATTATCTAAAAAAGTATGATTATAACGGTCTTATCTACTTTGATACTTTTCCTATTCGTGAAGATCCTATTAAGGAATGTGAAATGAATATTAAGGTTTTCAAACTAATGAATGAGTTGATTGATCAGCTAGGCTTAGACCATATTGATAACATTGTCAAAAATAAAGACTCTCTTGAAAGTCAGAATATTTTATTATCTATCTTGAACACCGTTACAAAAGAAAAAGCAAAAATTAGTTAGTGATTATTTTAATCACTAACTACATTACTTAAACTAATAGGAGGTTTTCTCATGTTATTAAATTTTAAGAAAAGTTTCTTTGTAATTTGTGTAATCGCTTTCTTTTTTATTGCTGGTTGTGGCTCGGAAACTGATAATGCGTCAGGTGATGAAAGCAATAGCAATGGTAGTGATGGAGAAGAAAATGTAAACTTAGTTTTTGCAACGATTAGTGGAGAAAGCATAGTTCGGTGGGAAGAGGAGATTGCAGCGTTTGAGGAAGAAAATCCAAACGTTACGGTGGAATTGAGAGATTATGACGATGATTACTATAATCAAAATGCAGTTAGACTTTTCAACTCTGATGATAAGCCAGATGTAGCCTGGTTCTGGGCAAACGGTTTTTATCATGACATTGTTGATTCAGGTGCACTTTTACCTCTTGATGAGTTATATGAAAGTGAAGGTTGGAATGACGTGTTAACAGAACAAACATTGGAGTCTTATACTTCTTCAGATGGACATAAATATGCAGCTCCAGAATCTATAGTTTTAAATCCAATCATTTTTTATAACAAAAAAGCGTTTGAAGAAGCTGGGCTTGAAGAACCTGAAAACTTTGAAGAATTCTTGAAGATGGGGGATCCATTAAGAGATGCAGGTTATATACCTTGGACATCAGGTATGGCTAATCCTAGTCAGGCAACAGCTTTATTAGACATTGCAATTAAAAGAACCGTAAGTCCCGAACATTATCAACGGTTATTAAGCAAAGAAGACATGGATTATACTCATCCGGATATAGTAGATGCATTCCGTTTGATGCAAGAAATGGGCTCGAATTTAATGCCTGAAGGGGTTGCAGGTATTCAAGCAGATGAGGCAAGAGCGATATTTGCTCAAGAACAAGCAGCAATGTATAGTGATGCATCCGTTAACGCTGGTCCTGGAATGTTAGGAAGTGAGTTACCTGAAGACTTTGAATTAGGAATGTTCTTTTACCCTGAATTTAGAGAAGATGCAGGTAAAACAATTGGATACTATGACGGTCAAGCGATTATGGCAATAAACGATACTGGAAAAGAGGAATGGGCCAAGAAGTTTATTTCTTTTGTAATGAGTAAAGAGCGACAAAAAGTAACGGGTGAAAATTCATCTAACTTCCCGTCAAGAACTGATTTATCTGAAGAAGAAATTTTAGAAGTTTATTCTGAAGTTGAAGCAGAAATGTATAAAGAGATGCAAGAAGAAGGAACACATATTATTTTCAATACAGTAATGCCAGGTGCTTATCGTCCTGCAGCAGTTCCGTTAATTCAAGGTTTGATAATGGGACAATATACACCAGAAGAATTTGCTGAAGAGTTTAATAGTATGGTAGAAGAAGTTCATGAATAATTCAAATGGAGAACTCGTCTCTATGGCGAGTTCACCTTACTACTTTTTCTACAGATAAGATACGATGAAAGGAGATTATTCATGGATAAATATACTCAATCTATACCTTCCATTAATAAAGATCGCCCTAAGAGTAAATTTACTACCTTTAAACGCACATTGAATGAACATAAAATGAGTTACTTATTTATATTGCCGTCCATTCTATTAATGTTAACCGTAATGGTAGCGCCATTAATCCATTCCTTTAGTTTAAGTTTCTTTAAATGGAATGGCTACAGTGAAGCTGAGTTTGTTGGTGTGAGTAATTATATTAAGCTTTTCACAGATGATCGATTTTGGAATGCGGTAGTTAATAACTTAAAATATATTTTTTATTTGCCACAATTACTGTTGTTTTAGGTTTTTTATTTTCGATTGCTATCGATCGAAGGCTTGTTGGATGGAGAATTTATAAATTCGTATTTTTCATACCAGTAATGTTAATAACTGCTGTAATATCGGCTCTATTCGCACAAGTATTTGAACCGAATTTTGGTATATTAAACACGTTTCTAAGAACAATAGGTTTAGAGGAATATACTCAATTGTGGTTAGGGAATCCGAATCTGACGGTTTATTCCATTATTGCTGTAGCAATATGGCAAATTACTGGATGGACAATGCTGTTGTTTTTATCATCAGTTGAAGGAATACCAACTGAGATTCATGATGCTGCTACGCTTGATGGGGTATCAGAATGGCAACGAATTATTTATATTACGCTTCCAATGGTAAAAAGAATGGCATATGTCATCATTATGCTTCAAATAATTAATTCACTTAAAACATTTGATCTTATTTGGGTTATGACCCAAGGTGGACCAAATTACGCTTCTGACGTGCTTGGAACGATTCTTTATCGAACCGCATTCTCTGAACAAAATTTCGGATATGCTTCTGCCATATCTGTTTCAATGACAATTATCGTTATGATAATTTGTAGCTACTATATTAAATTATCAAAATTATCAAAAATAGACGGGTAGGTGATGTAATTGAATATAAAAAAGCTATCTAAACCAGTCGTATATTTATTACTGATCATATGGACCATTCTAGTTACGTATCCATTGATTTATATGTTTATTACATCGGTTAAATCACATGGAGAAATATTACGAAATCCTTTTGGTTTGCCAGAACAACTTAAGTTATCTAATTATGTTACTGCCTTAACTGACTATGCAATGGGATCCGCTTTGCTTAATAGTATTATGGTCACAGTTGGATCATTAGTTATCCTTATATTTGTTGCCGCAATGGCTGGTTATGCAGTGGCGAAAAAAGCATTTCCAGGGAATAAAATATTCTTCATTACAATGGTAGCATTTATAGCGATTCCAATTCATGCCTTAGTGGTACCGGTATATTATTTTATTGAAAATCTTGGATTAACAAATAATTTATTTGCCATTATGATTATCTATGCTGCATTTCATCTGCCGATTAGTATTCTTATTATGCGATCCTTCTTTGAAACGGTACCGAATGCTGTGGAAGAAGCTGCGAGAATAGATGGATGTAGTGAATTTAAAACATTCTGGTATATAGCCTTACCAATGACAAAGGTAGGAATGGCGACAGTTGCCATTATTAATGTCATTACGATATGGAGTGAATATATGTTTGCGTCTGTACTATTAACAAGACCAGAATCTAGAACACTGCCAGTTGCTGTTGGAGCTGTCAGTTCTGGTAACTCAGGATTTGACCATGGTATATTCTTTGCCTCATTAGGGATTGCTACAATTCCAATGTTAATCATTTACTTTGTATTCTCGAAACAGATTACAAAAGGTGTTGCTTCGGGCGCAGTTAAATGATTTAGATTCTAAAATAAATTACTTATATAATCATAGAATGAAAGAAAGTATTCCACAGTGACAAGAATGGAGGGTTACTTTCAATGAATATAGTAATAAAAACTTCCTGGGTTTTGTCTATCACAGATGAAATCTGGGAAGTTTTTTAAGAAAATAAACATGAGAGATATCTTTTGTTTTATGTTTTAAGCACTACAAGGGGGGGGACAAGAGACGTTTATAATATTTTATCCCAAAAGAATCTCTCGCCTTAATATCAGATATAAGTAGACTTAATACAATTTGTGATGCTACATCAGGTAACGGTTGCATCCACATGCTTATCGTAGGTCCCTTATATGTAGAAGAAGAATCTCATATCTAATCTAGTACGATATTGCATACTCTTCAGTGAAATTGTTGTGTTGTTGACGGGAAACCAGTGAAGAAACTTTCTATAAGGATAAGTTTGCTACATGTTTTTGTGACATACAAAAAACATTTTTTAACAGTTACTTCTTCTACAGTCTATAAAGTATATTATGTATTTCTAAATGCGAAAGTTGAATTCAAACCAAAGATTCAGCTAAATTCTTTTTAAAAATGCATTTGTGATAATTAATAATATTTATTAAATTTAATTGATTTATATAATGTAATATATTAACCTGAATTATTCATCGTTTGTTGAAAATCGGTGATCCAAGTCTTATTTTTAATCTAATGATGTTAAAACATAAAATAGTGGCGAAATTATTATTAAGTTGCAAGTGAAATAACCTAAATATGGTAATTTTATTATTTTTAGACAGACTTATCCTATGATTAAACAAATGAC
>NZ_BAVS01000036.1 GCF_000521485.1 Gracilibacillus boraciitolerans JCM 21714
AATATTTAACTTTTTCCAATAATAAATTCTATAACGGAAAGGGTAATTGTTCATTATTAAGATCTAATTTATACATTGCTAAATTTCTCTTTTCTATATCCAATGCAAGCTGATCATAAATATATTGATCGTCAAGACCAATTTTAGTAGCATATATAATTTTGGAGGCAACGATTTATTACTGGAAAACTTTTTTAATACTAAAGCTATATTCACTGGTTGTATTATTTATTTACACTTTTCGACAAGTGGCATATACTATTATTATGAGATTAATAGAAAATTCAGAGGAAAATTGTAGAAATATTGTTCTTTATATAGTATAATATTTTGGGAAGGATTAAAAGATGGGAAATTTACATAAGTATTCGAACATACTTCATGAAGAGAAGAGAACGACGATATGGTTTTTGTGGTTGTTTTATGGAATTTATGTTGGTTATGAAATTGTATTCTTTTATATTCTGCCAAGATTTCTTGGGACATAGTTCCAGCAGATACTATAAATACAAATTCATATTTAATTTTATACTTTCTTCTTTTCGGATTATTAATAGTTGCTTACTATTATATGAAAAATAATAATCCTTCACCAATTAAGTATATTTATTTTATATCATTTACACTTATTAATTTAGTGATTGAATTAAATTACTATCTGAGTAATGACATTACATATGTAAATGGAAATATAATAGAAATAGTTATAGTGCTTTTTGCACCTATATTTGTAAATAAGAAGTTTTTCTATCTAGTTTTTTTGGTACTTGTTTCAAATTTATCCTTATTGGTTTAGCTCTTAAACAAATAGTAGTCATCATTCCATTATTAATTCTTTTAGTACTTTCGATTGTTTCATTTATAGTGCTTTCTCGCTTTTTAGGTTATGTTTCTGCGTTTAAAAGTTCTTATGATAATCAAATGGAAGGTTTAGTAAAAGGTGTAATTGCTACGCTAGAATTGAAGGATCCCTATACTCGCGGACATAGTGAAAGGGTCGCTGGTTACGCCATGCTCCTAGTAAAAGCAACAGGAGAATATAAAACTGAAGATTTAAAGCCCTTTTATTATGCTTGTTTATTACATGATATTGGAAAAATTAATATACCGGATGCAATTCTATCAAAACCTGGGGGAGCTAACCAAACCTGAATTTGATAAAATCAAAACTCACCCAACTGTTGGAGCAGAAGCCCTTCAGGAAGTTGAGGGGGGTGGCAGATTATATTGATGTAATTAGACATCACCACGAACGTTGGGATGGAAAAGGTTATCCAAGTGGATTAAAAGGAAATGAAACTAGCTTTTTTGCAAGATTAACCTCTATTGCGGATGCTTTTGATGCAATGACATCGTCAAGATCATATCGAGTTGCTTTGCCTCTGGAGGAAGCATATAAAAATATTCTTGACGGAAAAGGAACTCAATTTGATCCCGACTTAGTAAATACTTTTATTAAAGTATTTCCGAAATGGGTCGATTATCATAAAAACTATCATGAATTACATAAAAAATAAATTAGTGGGGAGGTGTTTATTAATGTGTTGGTGGTGTACTTTTCTAAGATGGTAGAATTTTATATAACTACTTTAGGATGCTATGAAAATAGCATCCTATTTTCATTCTTAATGTGGCATATATATGAAAACAGATTTATATTATATCTTTGAAAACGTGACGGGGGGGTGTTATACTATGGAGAACGGTAAAAATTTCATGAGTAAATGGCTGCCATTTCTGAAAAAAGAACAGTATACGACAACTTTTTCAGGGGAAAAGAAAATTGTTAAAGTATATGCTGTTTTTTTATCCTTGGTATAATTATCACTTTTTCCATGTTTTTTATTTTTTTTGTGCCGCAGCTTATTTATATTTTATCAACAACATTACCACATCTATTACATCCCATAAACAATCCATATTTTTGGGATGCACTTGTTATAGTAAGTCAAACCGTCTTATTTTTAATATTATTAATCTACTCATTAAGAAAGTCGCGAAAATCTGGTTGATTCTAGTCATATGACTCATTCCGTTTTTTCCTTTTTGCATCTACTGTAATAATGCAAGAGGTAGATGGAGGAGGATAAAAATGGCTCAAATTAAATTAATTCCTTATAAAATAGAAGAAACTGTTGATACAGCAAGTGAAATACCTGAAGGAATCGCAATGATAAAAGCTTCTGAAAAGTGGGAAAAAGGTTACAGAGGTAATGGGAGTGTTGTAGCAGTTATTGATACAGGTTGTGATCAAACACATCCAGATTTAGAAGATCGAATCATTGGCGGAAAAAATTTCACAACTGAAAATTATGGATTACCGTATGACTTTTCAGATGAAAACGGCCATGGAACACATGTTGCAGGAACGATTGCAGCTAACCTAAATGGAGAAGGTGTAGTAGGAGTTGCCCCTGAGGCGAAATTGCTTATATTAAAAGCCTTTGATAAAAATGGTAATGGGAAATTAGAAACTATTATTCAATCGATTCAATATGCAATGCAATGGCGAGGAAGTCAAAATGAACGAGTGAGAGTGATTTCCATGTCTTGCGGTACAACCCAGAATGATAAGAGACTACATCAGGTAATACGCCAGGCAGTACAAAATAATATTCTTATTGTTTGTGCAGCTGGCAATAATGGGGGGGATGGCGAGGAAAGCACTAATGAAAGGAACTATCCCGGGTATTTTAAAGAAGTATTACAAGTCGGGGGGGCAGTAGATAATAATGGAAGGTTGGCAGCTTTCTCAAATACGAATGACGAAATTGATCTGGTAGCACCTGGTGTCAAAATTAAATCAACCTACCTTGGAAACAAATATGCGCTTATGTCTGGAACATCAATGGCGACACCTCATGTTACAGGTGCTGCAGCAGTAATTATAGAACAAATGGAACTAGCATTTAACAGAAGATTAACGGAACCGGAAATTTATGCTCAGTTAGTAAAATCAACCATTCCACTTAAGTATAGCAAAAGGATGGAAGGAAATGGTTTGATCATGCTAGGTGAACGCGCTTTCTCTCCTGCCCAAAAAGAATCTTCTTTACAAGGAAAAGTTTATATTATTCCAGAAGCTAGTTTATAAAAAAATCGAGCAAATTGCTCGATTTTTCAATTCATTATCACTTCATTGATAATATGCATTTCTTCATGTTCTAACATATTTTTTGGTATAATGTCATCTACTTTTTTGTTCATATTTTTCTTTAAGTTTTGTGCTTCATCTTTATCACCTACAACGTTAATACGTGACCAATCTTTGTCTTTCGCCAATTTGTCTAAGGTAGATCCAATATCTTTATACCAACGATGTCTATTCGCATCAAACCTGGCTTCGAATTGTTCTTTTTGTGTGTTTTGACCACCAGGACCTAGAGATGCTTGACCATGAGGGGGGGGACCTGAGTGTTCTCTCCAGTCTTCTGTATCTAAATCAAGTTCATATAATTTGGTGTCTTTTAAAGTACCTAACTCTGTATCTAAAATTTTTATAGCCGATTTTTGCGTCAGTATAATTCCGGTTTGTGGGAAATCATTGAACATTTCTTTTAATTGCTCTAAATTTGCTGTTTCTTCCCAGTTAAATTCAGTTTTTACAGGCATTTGAAACTTCTCTGCAAACCATACGGAATCATCACCTTTAGCGAAAATCACAACGCTTTTTGCAAGGTTTTGTTCATTTTCATGCATATAATTTTCAACTTTCTCTTTTACAGCCCAATAATTTCTTTTTTCGTTAGGATCGCCATCTTCCTTAAGGTAGCTTTCAAAATTTCTTAAGCCATTTTTTAAATGAATTTTCCATTATAAAAGAAATGATACTTTTGAAGTAATTAGCAGTAATAAGAAAAGATCCACAATAAATTTGCATTTCCCGGGAAATACCTGGATTATAATAAAATAGAGTAGATCTTAATAAAAATTAGCATAAATTTTATCGAGTTTATCTTGAAAATGATCAAGGTGAACAATTCTGGCTTCGCGCAAATACTCTTTCCCTTCCACGAATAAAATTAGTACAGGTGCAGAGAATATCGACAAACAACCAGCAATACTTGGAAGGTCATCTATTAGTATATATCCTGTCGCAATGTTAATATAATTGTTCATAATCTTTTCGATCTGCGGTAATAAGCTATGACAGACACTGCAGTTATTTTTTGCTATATATAAGAAAGATAGCTGATTTGCTTCAATAAATTGATCTATTTCCTTAATAGAATACAATGTTTGGAACATAGTAATCACCTCTGCTACACAGTTTAACACAAAAAAGGTAAGATAGAATAAAAAAGCTTCTAAAATGAAAAGGGAGGAATTTATCTTATGTGTGGTCGTTTCACACTGGAAGCATCCAAGGAATTAATTGCGAGTAAATTAAATGTATATATGGATGAATTAGAGCCGAGCTATAATATTGCACCTACTCAAGATATATTAGCAATTGTTGGCAGCACCAATGGAAGAAGGGCAGGGTATTTGCAATGGGGGGGCCTGATACCGAATTGGGCGAAGGATACTAAAATTGGCAGTAAAATGATAAATGCCAGAAGTGAAACAGTTGATGAAAAACCAGCATTTACATCATTATTAGCTAGAAGACGTTGCCTCATCGTGGCAGATAGTTTTTATGAATGGAAACGGATAGCCAATGAGAAACAACCTTATCGTATTACTGTTAATAATGGGGATGTTTTTACATTCGCTGGTTTATGGGATCGCTGGGAATCAGATGGAGAAGAAATTGTTTCATGTACGATTTTAACGACCCAGCCAAATAATTTGATGGGAGAAATTCATGACCGTATGCCTGTAATTTTAGATGAAAGGCAACGTGAAATGTGGTTAGATCCTACTTTAGAAGATAAGATAATGTTGAAGCGTTTATTAACTCCATATGATTCGAATAAAATGGATGCCTATCCAGTTTCGAAAAAAGTTAATAATTCAAAATATAATGATTCTAGTCTAATTCAACCTATCACAATATAAAAGATAAAATTAGTGTGAAAAAAGGGTGAGAGTTAGATAACCTCACCTGTAAAAATACCAATTTATTTCCCCTTTTGGATCTCTGAAAGCATTTCTTCTATGGCATGTGCTACACCGTTGTCTAAATTTGAAGTTGTAGTGAAGTCAGCCAGCTTTTTAATTTCATCATTGGCATTGCCCATCGCCACCCCACGACCAGCCATCTTTAACATGGATACATCATTGTAGTTATCCCCCCCAATAGCCATTACATCTTTCATATCTATACCAGCTTGTTTTGCAAAACCTTCTAAAGCAATCCCTTTTTGAGCATCAGGATGATTAAATTCTAAATTCGATTCACCTGATGAGGTGATAGCTAATTGACCATTGGTTTTTAGCTGATGATATACGTTTGACAGTTGTTGTTCTTGTAGAGAAAAGGCTAAGATTTTATATACCTCTATATCAGGCTGATTAAACAGTGCTTCAAAATCATTCGTAATTTTAATCTCTTCTTCTTGAAAACGTTCTGAAGCTCTCGATCTTATGGTTTCTTCGTCTATATCTGGATTAGCTGTTGCAGCAATATCTACCATTACTTCTAAGAATTTATCCCGACTTTCTGAGAAGCCACCCTTATTCGTAAATAGTTCAAAGTACATTCCTTCTTTTTGGCAGGTATGTTGAATACTTTTACAAGAATTTATTTCTAGTGGAGCGGTACTAATAATTTGACCCTCTTTATTATAAATCTTAGCTCCATTTAAGCAAATAATTGGGCAGGTTAAACCTACTTTATCAAGTGGTTTTTTAGCAGCGTTATAAGATCTTCCGGTTGCAACCATAATTTCTACACCAGCATCTTTTGCTTTTTGAATAGCGTCAGCATTCTCTTTGCTAATCTCGTGTTTTTCATTTAACAACGTTCCATCAAGATCTGTAGCGATTAGTCTCATTTTCATATCCCCCCCATCATTCATTTCTTTTCTTCTATCATACTTTAATTACTTAGGAATAGACAATTATTCGTTTTAAGTTATATGTAAAAAAAATGAAAATTATATTGACATTTAAATAAGGAAGTATTAATATTTAAACTGAACAGTGGTTAATTAAAGGGGTTTACAACATGGCAGCAAGGAAAGCAGTAGAAAAAGAGCTAAGTAGAGAGATGATTATCGATGTAGCACATGACTTATTTGTGGAAGATGGATATCAACATACATCGATGAGAAAAATCGCAAAAGTATTAGGGTATAGTCACGGTGCAATTTACTATCATTTTAAAAATAAAGCTGAATTATTTTATGCAATGGTAGAGCAAGATTTCGCGATGATTAATGCGGAAATTGATCAATTAATGAAACTTGATATAGAGAGAGAACAGAAGTTGGAAGAATTACTGTTAGGTTTTATTCGGTTTGGATTAACGTATCCGAATCATTATGAAATCATGTTTTTGACGAAGGATAAAGACTTACAATATTATGCAACAAATGCGCCTGATCAGAGCTATCACAATTTTGCAACAACAATTGCGACGTTAACAGATCATCAATTGGAAGTAAAAAAGATATGGTCCATTTTTTTAATGTTACATGGGTTTGTCGCTCATTACTGTCGCACAGGTTATTCATTTGATGATTTGCAATCTGCAGTACAAACGCATGTTCAATTAATAATGAATATATTGAAGGATTAAATTATCATGGAACTAATTTTACTTTTTTTATCTAGAATTGACCAGTGGTAAATTAATAAGGAGGAAATTATATTGAAAAAAGCATTGGTTTTGGGAGCATCTGGTGGTATGGGTCAAGCGATTGTGAATGAATTAGTAAATAGAAAAATCGAGGTAGTTGTATTTGCTAGAAATAAGGCTAAATTAAATACACTCTATGGAGATATTGATTTGGTTTCCATTGTATCTGGTGATGCATTAAATAAAGATGATTTAGATAAGGCAATGACAGATGTAGATACAATTTTTCATGCGCTTAATATTCCGTATTCACAATGAGAAGATAAATTAGCAAAAATTATGCATAATATAGTGTTCATAGCAAAAAAACATGCTGTAAGACTGGCGATAGTAGATAATATTTATGCATATGGAAGAGGAAATGGCAAAAGTATAAGCGAAGATTACCCTAAAAATCCTCACACAAAAAAAGGAAAGATTCGCTTGCAATTAGAACAAATTGTTCAAGATTCAAATATAGATGCTTTCTTTGTTCACTTTCCTGATTTTTATGGACCGGGTGCAGAAAAGTCGATGCTTCATTTCTTCTTGAAGCCGATTAGTCAAAATAAATCTACTATATTTATTGGTGATCGCAAAGTGAAAAGGGAATATATTTATACACCAGATGGTGCAAAAGCGATAGTTAATCTTGCATTAAGTGATAAAGCGTATGGCGAGAATTGGAACATTCCAGCCACAGATACGATTTCAGGTGAAGAAATTATTGATATGGTAAAAAGCCAAACAAATTATAAAAAACGAATTATTACTGTGAATAAAAGGATGATTTCTTTACTGGGACTATTCGATAAAGAGATGCGAGAAGTAAAAGAAATGTTTTATTTGAATGAAGAGCCTGTTGTATTAGATGGGGGAAAATACCAAGAAATTATTGGTGAGATTCCAACTACATCTTATGAATATGGCATTTTAAAAACCCTGAAAAGTCTGAAACAGTGAGGGAGGATTTGCACCGATTATTATAGCCTTCTCTGCTTATTATGGAAGGAAATTTAATCGGAGAATCACATCCCGAAGAAGCTTATTATCTATACTATTATTTGAGATTATATAGTACAGTTTCCATGTTATATCAATTGCATAGTTGTAATACAAGTCCCGTCCTTATCAAAGGTAGAAATGTCTGATTCAGCAACTTTCCCATTATACTCAATCTTTGTTTTATAGGTCTTATTTCTTGGTAACCATAGATCTATAAAGCCATTATCAAAGGAATTGATTGTTTTATCAACGATAACATTACCGTCTGTGTCTTCAATATATAAGTCGAACTCCTGATTCCTCATCTCACCTTGGCATCCTGTTAAACTATGGTTTTCACATGGATGTGTTGCCATTTCATAAGGTGCGATGGAGACGAAAAAATCATTCTTGGATAGATCATAGGTTACTTCTTTTCCCTCTTCTGTAATTACTAAGTTAGAGGAACTGATAGAAGCAGCTTCTGCAGTCTTTTTGTCGGTACTATAATCATGAACTAAATCTTTTAGCTCTTGTGTGGATAATTCATTTTGATCAGAATCTGTGGAACAAGCTGCTAGGATAGTAGAAAAAAATAATATTAGAATCATTAAACGTTTCATTTTATAAACACTCCTCTTTTTATTCCTACACATTATAGCATCTTTCAATCAAGAAAAGGCAGTTTTTCATTAACCGTAAAAATATCTATAAATTTTACGCTAATAAAAAAAGAGGCTGGGAGATATCAATTATTTTCCACCATAAAGCCGAATAATGTTATGAATAAAAATGAATACAAGGAAGATAATGCGATATAACTTCGATTTACTGTGTAGTAATCTTGAAATTTATATTAGGTGTAACAACCGCTTCGGCTTGCCCACTTCGCTTTCCGGGGGGGCGTGCTCTTCAACTAACTTTGTAAAGAAGAGCACTTTACAAAGTGGATTTTCAGATCACGCTGATCCCCCCAGGAGTCGAAGTGGACGCCTGCGCTAGATCATATTCTACAATAGATGCAAGTGGTAAAATTTTTACTTTCCTATCTCGTTTTTATAGTTATCCTTGTTTGGAAAGTCAAAAAGATATCGGTCTTAATCGTTGTAGAGCAAATCAACAGCGAAGGCGCCCGCTTTCACTCCTGTGGGAATGTTTTCTCTGAAGATCCACTTTCGAGCGTCTTTTGCTCGAAAAAGTTAGCTGAAGGGAAAACCCCACGGAAAGGGAAGCGTGCAGCCGGAGCGGCTGTTTAGTAGTTAAAATTTTTCATAGTGGTTACAGGAGTTAGTGCACATAATCTATCTTATATGCAATTGAAAAATCCGAATGATAGCAAATTCAATCGGAGAATTTGCATATCGTTCGGATTTCATTTGTATCAAATTACTTTTGTCTCAGCCTCTCGATTTATTACATCAAGTAAGACCTAATTTTCAGGAAGTTTTATGTTATTAATAAACTTTATCGCCATTAAAAATAGAATTTTTGACTACTACGTAATCTACAGTACGGATGGCTTCTAAGTTTTTTCCACCGGCATAAGAAATAGAAGATTGTAAGTCTTGTTCCATTTCCACAAGCGTATCTTGTAATGGACCTTTATAGGCTACAAACATCTTTTTACCTTCGACATTTTTCTTTTCCCCCCTTTTTGATACTCAGAGGCAGAACCGAAATATTCTTTAAATAATTGACCATCCTGCTCCACTGTTGTACCAGGTGATTCCTCATGTCCTGCAAATAGGGAACCGATCATTACCATGGAAGCACCAAATCGAATAGATTTAGCAATATCTCCATGTGTACGAATACCGCCATCTGCAATAATTGGTTTCGTCGCTGCCTTTGCACACCAACGTAGCGCAGCTAATTGCCATCCGCCTGTACCAAATCCGGTTTTCACTTTTGTAATACATACTTTTCCAGGTCCGATTCCAACCTTTGTGGCATCAGCTCCAGCATTCTCTAATTCTCTTACTGCTTCAGGTGTACCAACATTACCAGCAATTACAAAACTATCCGGCAAAAGCTTTTTAATATGCTGAATCATTTTAATTACAGCATTAGAATGTCCATGAGCAATATCAATTGTGATATATTCAGGTATAAGATTCTCACTCGCGAGTTCCTCAATAAAGGTATATTCTTCCTCTTTTACACCCACACTAATGGAAGCGATTAAATTCTTTTGCTGCATCAAATGTATAAAGTTTTTTCTTGTCTTTGGTTCAAATCGATGCATGATATAAAATAATTATTTTTTGCTAAAAACAGTGCGATATTTTCATCGATAATCGTTTGCATATTAGCGGGAACTACTGGTAAACGAAATCTATGTTTTCCAAATTGAATGAATGTATCACATTCTGCCCGACTTTCTACAATGCATTTTGCAGGAATTAATTGAATATCTTCATAATCAAATACATTTTCCATGGTTTTCACTCCTAAAGACGAACTATTGTCTAAATTAGGCGGAAAAATATTCGCCTATAGTAATATAATATAGTTGAAGTTGAATGTCAATGATAAGTTGCTTTTAAAATTTTCTGTAGAAGCATAGAGAAAATAGACCTGTTAGTACATATTTCTACCTTAAATATAGGTAGCTGGTAATTCATTTTATTAAATGTTAGAATTGTACTGAAAATTTTATAAAAGCAATTAGAAGCTACAAAATATAACTAATTTCATCGAAGTATTGAATGAATTTCTATATTTAAAATTCATTAATAGTTAGAATATTTGATGAGAGAAACAGTGAATGAATGGAAATAGAATTTACTCTTTCCGTATGCGAAAAAAGAAAAATATGCTATAATACAAAATGGATGAAAAAAATAAATAAATTCTGCCAGCAAAGCAGGAGAGGTTCTAGCTACACCCTCTATAAAAAACTAAGGATAATCATACCGAGCCTTAGGTATGATTTTTTGTTTTTTGGTGTATAGAATTCTCTTTTAACATAGGAAAGGGGGGGATTTTTTATGGATAAAAATAAGCGAGCCGTTGTCGTCTTTAGTGGTGGACAAGATAGCACGACATGTTTGTTTTGGACGTTAGAAAAATTTGATCACGTCGAGTTAGTTACATTTGATTACAATCAACGTCATAAAGAGGAAATTGAGGTTGCTAAAGCAATTGCCAGCGAACAAGGTTTAACGCACCATATTTTGGACATGACGCTTTTAAATCAATTAGCACCTAATGCACTAACTCGCAAGGACATCGAGGTAGAAGCAGGAGAAGATGGAGGCTTGCCAAATACGTTTGTTCCAGGTCGGAATCTATTATTTTTATCTTTTGCTACTATTTTAGCGAAACAAATAAATGCGAAACATATTATAACAGGCGTTTGTGAGACTGATTTTAGTGGGTACCCTGATTGTAGAGATATATTTATAAAATCACTTAATGTCTCCTTAAATCTTTCTATGGATGATGACTTTGTCTTACATACACCATTAATGTGGTTAGATAAAGCACAAACGTGGGAAATGGCTGATCAATTAGGTGTGTTTGAATATGTTCGCGAGAATACATTAACGTGTTATAACGGGATAAAAGGCACCGGCTGTGGGAATGTCCTGCATGTAAGTTAAGACAACAAGGTTTAGATAACTACCTAGAACAGCGTGAAGAGGAGAATAAATAATGTTTGGTTTTCAAATAGTTGAGGAATTGCAGAAGTTTAATAAAGATATTCATAAAGGTGAACTACAATATCATCAGAAAAGAGTGTTAGTAAGTAAAGAATTTGATTTCGATGCAGCACACCACTTACATTGCTATGATGGAAAATGTAAGAATCTTCATGGCCATACCTATAAAGCAGTCTTTGGTATTAGTGGTTTTGTTGATGAAATTGGAATGGTGATTGATTTTGGTGATATTAAAAAGATATGGAAAGAACAAATCGAGATTCACTTAGATCATCGATACTTAAATGAAACATTACCAAAAATGAATACAACCGCAGAAAACATGGTGGTTTGGATATTTGAAAAAATGGAAGCAGCACTTCAGGGTCACAATAATCAATGTCGCGTCGAATTTGTTCGTTTGTATGAAACACCAACTAGCTATGCAGAGGTTAGACGGGAGTGGATGGTCGATGAGTAAAATTCCTGTTTTAGAAATTTTTGGTCCTACGATACAAGGAGAAGGTATGGTAGTTGGTCGAAAAACGATGTTTGTCCGTACCGCAGGCTGTGACTATAGCTGCGCCTGGTGTGACTCAGCATTTACATGGGATGGTAGTGCAAAGGATGAGATTGTCAAAATGGAAAGTGATGAAATCTTCACTAAACTAAAAGAAATCGGTGGAAACCAGTTTGACCATGTTACTGTTTCAGGTGGAAACCCCCCCGCATTATTAAAACATTTAGATGGTCTAATTCATTTGCTTCATGAGCACAATATGGAGGTTGCATTAGAGACACAAGGAAGTCGTTGGCAGGAATGGTTCTTGGATGTAGATGATTTAACGTTATCTCCCAAACCGCCTAGTTCAAAGATGAAAACGAACTGGACAATATTAGATGAAATTATTGATCTATTAATTATAAATAATCGCCTGGCACATACAAGCTTAAAAATTGTCGTTTTTGATGAAAAGGATTTACAATACGCAGAAAAGGTTCACCAAAGATATCCTGCCGTGCCTTTTTTCTTACAAGTCGGTAATGATGATTTGCAAGAAAACCAGCCTAGTCATTTAGCAGGTCACTTGTTAGAAAAGTATGAATGGTTAATAGATAAAGTCATGTCTAACTCACAACTAAATCATGTACGAGTCCTGCCACAAGTGCACGCATTGGTATGGGGGGGAAACAAAAGAGGGGGGTTTGATTATGTGAATCCCCCTCTTATTTCATAATATTGTTGAGGATGAGACTAAGACATAAGATACTAAACAATTTAATAAAGATTACATTTCATTCAAAAAAGCTTATGTGAGAATCATTTCGGTTCAAATTGAGTGAAAATAGTATCTCTTTGTTGCTTGTAAACTTTTTTACCTGCTATTTCATTAATAATTTGAATATTACGATCTACAGCTAATCCTAGATTAGTTGCACCTGTTCCGTGTGAATGTACCAGATTGGTTAGGGTATAAAAATGGTGGTCACGATCCCTGTTTTTAAAAGAAAGTCTAAAATGATCATCCACTTTAAAGAGTTTATCATCTTCCCATTCTATCTTATCTTCGAAGCGGTTATAAAACCAATCAGGTATATTTGGTTTATAGCCTGTTGCCAATACTACTTTTTCCGTATCAAATGAAATATTCCTTTCTTTTTGCCAATGGGTTGCATGGACTTCTAAGCCGCTTGCTTTTTTGAATACTTTATTAATTTCTGTTAATGGTTGAATGGTAATAGGTAATCTCTTGTTATCAACAGATCGATGGTAGAGTAATTCATGAATCTTATGTAGAGTTTCTTTTTTAATCCCTTTTCTTAATTGTCCTAGATGCTCTAGAGTGTCTTTTCGTTCTTGGAAAGATAATTCGTGAAAATAATCGACATAGTCTGGTGAAAATACTTCCTGGCCAATTTTGGAATTATCTAGTTGTAGAAGTCCAGGTGATCTGGTATACCATGCCAAGTGGTAATCAAAATGTTCCTGCAACGTTAGTAAGTCATAGAAAATTTCAGAAGCGCTCTGACCTGAACCAATAATGGTAATATGTTTAGCACGTATTGTTTGGTCTTTTAGATATAAATATTGACTGGAATGATGAACTTCTTCAGATTCAATATCATCTAGCTCAAATGGAATATTTGGTTTACTGCCAGTTCCTAAAACGATATGTTTAGTAAAATAAGATTTTTCTTCTTGTCTTCCCCAATGATTCACTACAACTTCGTAATAATTATCATGATCCACTACATCTACCACTTCTGATTGAAAATAACATTGAGGTAGCTGTTCTGCAACCCATTTTAAATAGGAAGCATATTCTGCCCGAGGTATCTCGAATTTATGAAAAAAGAAAAATTTATACAAACGATTCTGTTCATGTAAATAATTTAAGAACGTATACTTACTAGTAGGATTTGCAAAGGTAACAAGGTCTGCTAAAAAAGATACTTGCAGATCTGTTCCATCAATGAGCATCCCTGGATGCCAGGCAAATTCACCATTTTGGTCAAAAAATATTGTTTTCAGTTCAGTTTTTTCGTCTGTAAGGGCTGCTAAACCCAAATTATAGGGACCAATTCCAATTCCAACTACATCATATAATTCCATTATATTACCTCATTTTTAGACACATTTTATTTTTATTATATACGCTCTAAGATAAATTATCTAATACATCAAATTATAAGTCATTATATGTTACAATTTATCGAGGGAGGTGGAATGAATGATACATAATGATGAACGCTTATTTGGAATGTTAATTTATCTATTAAGTCTATTTACTGCCATTATCGGGCCGCTAATCATTTGGTTGATCAAACGTGAAGAATCCGATTTTATCGATTATCATGGAAAAGAATATTTTAACTTTATTATTTCTTATACCATTTATGGTATTGTAAGTGCACTTTTAATGTTTGTATTAATCGGATTTATCTTAGCACCGATAGTCGCAATTTTAGCTTTTATTTTTACGTTAATTGCTTTATTTAAAGCATACAATGGAGAAAAATATCGTATTCCATTGGTTATCCGATTTATAAAATAAAAAAACAGTGCGTCAACGCACTGTTCTTTTATTCAATTACTTCAAAATTATATTCCTTATGTTCGTGGAGGCCACTGTCATCATTGACATGGACGACGACTTTATATTGACCTGTTTCAGCAAAGGTATGTGTACTACTATAAGTACCTGCTTCTATTTCTTCCGTGTCCAACCATATGTGCTGGTCACTATTCTCAGGAATAATTTCGTAACGAACACGCGCATTCTGATAGGGTTCTTCTCCCATTTTAAGGTGTGCTGTCCAGTCAATTTTTGTATCTTTATTGACTTTTTCATGTTCCTCCAAGTGGATCATAAAGTCTTCTTGATGACTATGCTCCTCATTACTATTACTAGCTGAGTGTTCCTCTTCGGTATTTTCTTCACCTTGAATCGTGATTGTCTTTTTGGGCATCGTATGCATATCTTTTGCAGTGGTATGCGCATAAATCTCATATGTTCCGGCATTCTCAAATACTACTTCAGCTGTATAAGTACCATCTTCATTATTGGTAGACTCGATTGTTGTAGTATTTTCTTCATCTTCTACATTCCAATATTCAAAACTCACTTCTTCAGCATCAGTTACTAATTCATCCTCGCCATAGGTTACAGTTGCTGTTAATCCTACAGTTTCCCCCGTATCAGCATCGTTTGGCAGTTGAAAGTCAACGTGAATGCCTTTCACTTCCTCTTCTATCTCAGGGTCGCTTTCAGTTTGATTGCTGCACGCCACGATCGTTAATAGTGTAATGAATGAAATGATAAATAGTTTTTTCATAATAAACCTCCGTCATAAATTGCTTTGCTAAAAACACTATACACTTAGTATACAAGAGAATCAATGAACAATAGGTGACAATCCAAACATAAATCGTAACAATTACTATTTACAATATTAGAAAAGTAGATTATAATAAACGTAAACGTAGATTTTACGTTTTTTTGTTTGAAGTAAATCGTAATCATTATTATTTAAAAACACATATTAAATCAAGGGGGGGGAAACGTTAATGAAAAAGGTAGGAGTGGTCGTTTTTGTGTTATTATTCCTGTTACTCGTTGGATGTAATAGCAATGCTGGCACAGAAACAACTGGAGAAAATGAAACAAATGATAAACTTTTAATCTATTCAACATTATATCCATTAGCCTATTTCGCTGAAGAAATTGGTGGGGCATATGTTAAGGTTGAAACGATTTTACCACCAGGTTCAGATCCACATAATTATGAACCTACATCTAAAACGATGATTGATATAGCTGAAGCAGATATGTTTTTATTTAATGGTGCTAATCTTGAAGCGTATGCAAATAAAATAAAAAGTGCATTGGCTGAGGAAAATGTTATGATATTGGAAGCTTCCGATGGTGTTTCACTAATAGAGCATATTCATCATCATGAAGACGAACAAGCACATGAAGATGAGCATGGACATGAAGAAGACGAACAGGCACATGAAGATGAGCATGCACATGAGGAAGACGAAACAGACTCAGAACATGATCACGATCATGGCGATGCAGACCCACATTTATGGCTTGACCCTATTCGTGCTGTTGAATTAGCGCGCAATGTGAAAGATGCTTTAATTGAATTAAATCCAGATCAAGCAGAAACATTTGAATCAAATTTTCATAGTTTAGAAGAACAATTAATTGCATTAGATGAAAGCTTTCATCAACAACTTGAAAATGCAAACAATAATGAGATATTAGTGACACATGCAGCATATGGTTATTGGGAACAAAGCTATGATATAAAACAAATTGCCTTATCAGGCTTATCACCATCACAAGAACCGTCTCAAAAAGAATTAGAGCGAATTCTAGATCACGTAAATGAAAGCAACATTCAATATCTACTATTTGAGCAAAATATAGAACCAAAAGTAGCGGAAGTAATTCAATCAGAAACAAATGTAAAATCCCTACAATTACACAACTTATCAATCTTAACAGAAGAAGATATTGAAAATGAAGAAACGTATTTTACATTAATGGAACGAAATCTAGACGTATTGAACAAAGCGTTAGAATATTAAACACAAGCATAAAGTTGAAATAAATTAAAAAAGTACCCTATAGAGTAGACACCTTAAAAAAAGTCTATTCTAAAGGGTATTTTATGTATCTTTTTTAAAAATAATAAAGGCGTTGAATATATAAGTAAATTGTTATATAGTTATGTATAGATGTGAAGGAGGGGGGGTTTTATGGATACTCAATTAAAAATCGATATTGGAAAATCAGCAAAAATTTTGAAAGTTCTGGGAGATAAAACACGACTTACGATGCTCAAACTAATAGAAGAGCAAACGTGTTGTGTGTGTGAATTTGTAGAAATATTTCAAATGAGTCAGCCATCTATTAGTCAGCATGTAAGGAAATTGCGAGACGTGGATTTAATTAAGGAAGAACGAAAAGGACAATGGGTGTTTTATTCCTTAAATCACAATAGTGAATGGTATGAGTTCCTTTTACCAATATTGGAACAGTTACCAAATCAGCAAGATAAAATAGAAGAATTAGAGAAAAAAGGAACTAGAATTACATGCTGTTAGTAAAATAAGGGGGGAGTTTATTTTGTTTGACATTGTAGCTGCAATTTTAATTTTTATTGCAACATTAGTATTCGTTATATGGCAACCTAAAAATTTATCAATCGGCTGGTCTGCTTGTGGTGGAGCTATCGTTGCGTTAGTTTTTGGTGTAGTAGAATTTTCAGATGTTTGGGAAGT
Organism: Gracilibacillus boraciitolerans JCM 21714; assembly: GCF_000521485.1. Taxonomy (GTDB): domain Bacteria; phylum Bacillota; class Bacilli; order Bacillales; family Amphibacillaceae; genus Gracilibacillus; species Gracilibacillus boraciitolerans. The sequence goes on from NZ_BAVS01000036.1 coordinate 17,150, forward strand.
TACGGGAATCGTATGGAATGCAACTCTAGCATTTGTTGCCATCATTCTTATTTCCTTAATTCTCGATGAAATTGGTTTTTTTGAGTGGGCAGCCTTACATATGGCTCGTCTTGCAAAAGGCCATGGTATTAGAATGTTCGTATATGTAAGTTTGCTTGGTTCGGTAGTAGCAGCCTTTTTTGCTAATGATGGTGCAGCATTAATTCTGACACCAATCGTTTTGGCTATGGTTCGAAACTTGCAATTTAAAGAAAAGATGGTCTTTCCATTTATCATGGCAAGTGGTTTTATCGCTGATACGACATCACTACCGTTAATTGTAAGTAATCTTGTAAATATTGTATCGGCAGACTTCTTTGATATCGGATTTGTTGAATATTCTTCAAGAATGGTGATTCCAAACATATTTGCTATCACCGCGACCATCACCGTTCTTTATTTATATTTTAGAAGGAATATACCTAAAACTTATAATTTGGAGCATCTCAAAAAGCCAGCTGAAGCAATTAAGGATATCAAGATGTTCCATTTATCATGGTATGTGTTAGGTATTCTATTAGTTGGTTATTTTATAAGTGAGTTTATCGCGGTACCGGTATCGATTATCGCAGGAATAATAGCAATCTTCTTCCTAATCATGGCTCGGAATAGTCAAGCTGTGAATACGACTGCTGTTGTCAAAGGAGCACCATGGGCAATTGTCTTTTTCTCAATTGGAATGTACGTGGTTGTATACGGCTTAAAAAATGCGGGATTAACAGATGTGTTAGCAGGTTTAATTCAGTGGAGTGCTGATCAAGGATTATTTAGCGCTACGATTGGAATGGGATTTATCGCTGCTATTCTTTCATCCATTATGAATAATATGCCTACTGTTATGATCGATGCGTTAGCGATTGCTGAAACAAATACTTCCGGTGTCCTACGAGAGGCACTGATTTATGCCAATGTGATTGGATCTGATTTGGGTCCTAAGATTACACCAATAGGTTCTCTGGCAACTTTATTATGGTTACATGTTTTATCACAAAAAGGTATTAAAATATCATGGGGGGGTGCCTACTTTAAAACAGGTATTATTTTAACAGTGCCAATTCTATTTATTACATTAGTTGGCTTATATCTTACCCTTTTATTATTTTAAATGTAACCTTTTTGAAGCTTAACCGACAAATATTATAAATAGACCAAAAAAGGGGTCGGTTAACTTGAAATATGTGCTTAGTGGGTTATTACTATTATTTATCGTTGCATGCGGTACAGCCTCAAATGACGGGAATGTAAATGGTGAGAAACCAACTAATCAATCAGAGAAAGATCAAAATCAGATGACTGGTTATGTGGCAAATGTAGATGATAGTCAGGTATTAGTCATTGAAAATCGCTTAGATCAATCGTTTGATGAAATTCCTATTGAAGAAGTGTATGAACAGGCCGGGAATGCTATTTACTTTAGTATAGAGGATATAGAAGAAAGTCTCTTCACATCTTTAACAGAGGGTGAAAAAATAACGGTTACACATGGAACGGTTGCTGAATCATATCCAGGTCAAAGTGCAGCAATTGAAATTTCTCGTGAGATAGATGAACAAAACGATTTGATCGATATGCATGGCGATTATTCAAACTTAATCCAGTTAGAAATATTTAGACAAAAAAGTGAAAAAGATGAAAATACAAATCTGAGATTAGTTAGATACACGACTGAAGGAGATCCTATCTTTTATAATCTACAATATGAGAATGACAGTTACCAAGTCTATATTGACGCAACACAGGATGAATTTGGCGTGGAAGATAGAGTAAAAGAAGTTGGCTGTCAGTTATTTGAGTATTATTTAACGGAAGAAAAAATCTTATCTTTTGATCTGCAAAATTGTGATAATGAAGGTGGTCAACTGCAGGTCGCAAATGCTCCTTTTGCTGACATCATTATTCCAGAGCAAGTTTATCAACGGATTGTAGTAAAAATGAATGATAAAGTCTTATTGGATACAACTGATGAGACAAAAAAAGCAGAGATCATCAATCAAATTAAAGAGGGTCAACTACAATCTGTCATGTCAATGAGTATGATAGCACCTGAGGGTGTGCTTGTGTTAATGGGCAAAATGGCAGAAATTCGCTTTGACTATTATCTAGAAGGAAATCTGATACGATATAATACGTATATAAATGCTGGGATTAAAATCGAATAAAAAAGGAGGTAAGTGCTCCTTTTTATTTGAGTATTTATCTCGAATATGAGATATTAATTTAATAATGTATAGGTTGTCCAATGATTGGGTAAATCAATATAGAATAAACTTTTAAAAAAGGGGGGGAGTATGTTTACCAATGGTAAAAGTAGCTATCGTATACTACAGTTCAACTGGTACTAATTATCAACTTTCAAGATGGGCAGAAGAAGCAATTAAGGAGGCAGGAGCAGAAGCTAAGCTTGTTAGAGTAGCTGAAACTGCGCCTGAAGCAGCAGTCGCATCAAATCCAGGATGGAAACAACATCTGGAAGATACAAAGGATATCCCTGTTGCTACTTCTGAAGACATTGAGTGGCTGATGCCATTTTATTCAGTATACCAACACGTTTTGGTACACTTCCATCGCAAATGAAACAGTTCATAGACATGCAAGGTGGGCTTTGGGCTACAGGAAAAACGGTAAATAAAGTAGTTAGCGCAATGTCTTCGGCCTCAAATTCACATGGAGGACAAGAGGCGACAATTTTAAATTTATATACGGCAATGATGCACTGGGGGGGTGCTATCATTGTACCTCCAGGATATTCAGATGATTCGATCTTTGCTGCTGGAGGAAATCCATACGGAACAAGTGTGACTCAGAGTCAGGAAGATGGTTCGATGGTGGAAGACGTTCAAGCATCCGTGAAACATCAAGCAAAACGTCTAGTAGAAATAGCTAGCAAAATTCATGGATAGTAACAATTAACAGACTTTATTTTTCAATGTGGTTTTTTTACATCGAAAAACTTGAAGAAATCTGTGATTTATGTCAAAGTAAAAGATAGTATTTCCATAGTAAAAATGTAGGGGGGACCGGTGTTGCCGGTTGAGATAGTATCCGTAAAGATACTGACTCTTGGAACCTGATCTGGTTAGGACCAGCGTAGGGAACATATAAGATATTAGAATCTATATGCGCCCTCGACGACAATCTGTCTAGGGCGCATTCTTGTATGTTCCTCTAAAAAAGATAAATATTAGGGGGGATGTTGAAAATGAAAAATTTAGCTTTAATTTTCGTGGGGTGTATTTTTATTTTAGCAGCATGTGGTAATGAAGATAGCACAGATAAGCTGGATGAAGTAACGTTTGTATTAGATTGGACACCGAATACAAATCATACTGGATTATATGTGGCACAAGCAGAAGATTTTTTTGAAGAAGAAGGTCTGGATGTCGAAATTGTGATGCCTGGAGAAGCAGGTGCAGATCAAACAGTTGCAACAGGTAAAGCACAATTTGGAATAAGCGCTCAAGAAGCAGTTACAGAAGCACGTATACAGGATATACCGATTGTGTCAATTGCAGCAGTTATTCAACATAACACTTCTGGATTTGCTGCGCCAAAGGAAAAAGGAATTATATCGCCAGCAGATTTTTCGGGAAAAACATATGGCGGCTGGGGAGCGCCCGTAGAAGCAGCCGTAATTGATTCGTTGATGAATCAAGAAGATGCAACCGTAGAAGAGGTCGAAATCATCAATATGGGTAACACCGACTTTTTTACCGCAGTAGAGCGTGACGTTGATTTTGCCTGGATTTATTATGGTTGGACTGGTGTGGAAGCAGAACTTCGTGGAGTAGAATTAAACATGCTTTATCTCACTGATTATTCCGAAAAACTAGATTACTATACTCCTGTCATTACGACAAATGAAACGATGATAGAAGAAAATCCGGAAACCGTCAAAGCGATGCTATCCGCTCTGGAAAAAGGTTATCAATTTGCTATAGAAAGTCCAAACGATGCTGCTGATATTTTAGTAGAAGCAGTACCAGATCTTGATGAAGAATTAGTACATGCAAGTCAGGAATGGCTTTCACCAAAATATCAGGATGATGCAGCAAGATGGGGCATTCAAACAGAGGAAGTGTGGAGTAATTACGCCGATTGGATGTATGAAAATAATTTATTAGATAGCGAATTAGATGTTGAATCAGCATTTACAAATGAGTATTTACCAGAATAAAAGGAGAGAGTAAACATGGCAAATTCTTTAGTCAGTATTCAAATCATTCCAAAAACACCAAAAGGAGAAGATTCGATTCCTTTTGTTGATGAAGCAATTAAGGTAATAGAAAGTTCGGGAGTAAAATATCAAGTCAATCCATTAGAAACAACAATGGAAGGTGAGTTGTCTCACTTACTTGCCATTATCGAAAAAATGAATCAGCGCATGCATGATTTAGACTGTCCAAGTGTTATTTCACAAGTAAAGATTTATTCACGAGCAGATCAGCAAGCATCAATGCATGAATTAACAGCGAAATATCATTAATATCTGGAAAGTGGCCATATAATCCTTTAAAGTGGCCATAAAAGGTCAAAAAGTGGCCAGAAAGTGCTTGGAAGTGGCCATAAAATGACTAAAAGTGGCCATAAAACATAAAAAAGTGGCCATAAAATAGGAGCATGTCTATGTTTAGAAAGTCATATTCTGCTATCATTGTCATCGTTAGCATTCTTATTATTTGGGAGATAGCCAGTCGGTTATTACATATACCGACATGGATTCTCCCGGCACCAACCGTAATACTACAGGAAGCTTTTACGAATTGGCATCATTATAATCATCATATTATTTCAACAATATTTTTAACGATCAGCGGTTTTGCTATCGGTGTAACGGTTGGTCTTCTAATAGCGATTCTGCTTCATCTTTTACCGAGAGTGAGAGAAGCATTATATCCATTGCTGATATTATCGCAAAATATACCGATTATCGTCTTGGCACCATTATTAGTAATTTGGTTTGGCTTTGGTGTCACTCCTAAGCTGTTAATCATTACACTGGTCTGTTTTTTTCCAATTGCGGTGGCGACCATAGATGGTTTAAAACAAACAAATCCAGAACTGATTCATTATATGAAAATGGCAGGGGCAACTAAAAAGCAGATTTTCACTAAACTAGAACTGCCACATGCGATTCCACAGCTGTTTTCAGGTTTGAAAATTTCAGCAACCTATAGCGTGATGGGCGCAGTCATTTCTGAATGGCTTGGTGCAAATCAGGGGATCGGTGTCTATATGACACTAGCCTCTTCCTCATTTCGAACAGATCGGGTTTTTGTAGCGATACTATTTATTATGATGTTATGTTTAATCTTTTTTGCTATTATCATTACCGCGGAACGATTGATTTTGAAATGGCGACCAAGTGAGGAGAGTAACAGATGAGTATATTAGAAATAGATCAGCTTGCAAAAAATTTGGCTCAGAAAAGATACTTGCGCAGCTCCGTTTCCATGTGAATGAAGGAGAATTTGTATCTTTACTTGGTCCTTCAGGAAGTGGTAAAAGTACGATTTTTCATCTGATCGGAGGATTATTTAAGCCGGATCATGGCACTATTCGTTTGGATGGTAAAGAAATTAGTGGTCAAAAGGGATATATCAGCTATATGCCACAGACACCTTCTTTATTGCCATGGCGAACCATATTAGAAAACGTTATTCTAGGCGTGGAATTATATGAAAAACCAGATAAAGAAAAAGCAATCCATATGCTGGAAAGAGTGGGTTTGGCAGATTATACGAATGCATACCCACACGAATTATCTGGGGGGTATGCGTCAGCGTGTCGCCTTTGTGAGAAGTATATTAAGTCCACAATCGTTTATTTGTCTGGATGAACCATTTTCTGCATTGGATGAATTTACAAGATTTGATATGCAAAAATGGTTATTATCAATCTGGGAAGAAGAACGCCCATCCGTATTATTTGTTACGCATAATATCGAAGAAGCTATCTTTCTTTCAGACAGAATTCTAGTCCTAGGATCGAAGCCAGCACAAGTCATTAAAGAAATCAACATAGACTTTGAACGACCTAGACGGGAAGAATTAACGTTAACACCAGAATTTCTACTAGTTAAAAAAGAAATCTATCAAACATTACGAGGTGTGCTGAATGATTGATGTGTATATTCGTATAGGCTGGTCCATCATGATAAAACAAACTTTCAAAGTGATCAGCGCGATAAAAGATATGCCACTGCAAAGTGTGGAAGACTTGGTTACAGGTACTACAAAGGAATTTTATGAGATATTAGGCGTTAGCCTGGAGATGATAACTAGTACACTTTCAATAAAATTAAAAACCTATTCACAAGCTATACCGTCCCCATCCCCATCCATATGGGATCCATATCCGGGATCGCCTTCATATAAAGGAGTCACACCAGCTTTGTGTGCTTCTGAACAATTTGCAAAATAAATACCATCTTGATTTCCGTTTGTGCCAGATTCAGGAACTTCTTTTTCAATATGAAAACCGTCATCTGTAACATAACCTTCCATACTCCAAATACCAATACCTGCTTCCATTGCTTGTTGTTCTGCTTGTTTCATTTCATCCTGATGAGTGTAAGGAGGATCATACACATATGCATAACGTGCCAACCCTTCTTCAATTAACATCTTATTAAAATTCTCGCCATCTACCCATATGTATCCAAGCAAACGATCATAATGATCACGCATAGGTCCATCAAATTCAATTTGTATCTCTTTTCCCGCCAATATCTCAACAGCAAAATCAGATGCTTCTGGACCATAAGGCTGTACAGGTAAATTAGGATGTTTTGTTTCAGGAGTGTCCACTAATAAAAGTCGGACAGTTTCCTTTTTACCATTCACTTGAATATTGACAGTATCGCCATCAACTACACGATTGACTTTCGCCTTGGTAAAGTTTTTCTTAATATCCTTGTCTTCCACTTGTTTAGCGTTAGAGTTTTCCTCATTATCTTCAATCTCAACTTTTTCATCTTTTATGACTTGATTCTTGTTATCATCAATCGGTTCTTCCGTTATCGTACCACATCCGGTTAGAAATAAAAAAATTAATAGTAAATTCGTCAGTAATTTATAAAAAAACATGTTGTAACTCCCCCCCTGCTGTTAATGTGCACTCTGAGAAATAGTTTACTATAAGGGAATAGATATTGCTATAAAGGAAGCCCGTAATGGCCATTGACAAAAAAGCTGACTAATAAACCTTTCTCCTCATCTACCTATAATATGAAACTTATGTGAAATAAGTAACGATATACTAGATATATAAAGTTACTTACTAGTATAATAACTAATGAGACATACTATAACCATCAGATGTTTCAAAAGTTGCGCTAGGTCTAGCATAAATATTAACTGTGTGTGATTTATATCATATTGATGGAAGTTGTATAAACAGAAAGGGGGGGAAAAAACATGAAAAAATTATTATTAGGTCTAGCAACATTATCACTTGTTCTTATACTGGCAGCTTGCAGTGGCGGGAATGATCAGGAAAATGCAAATGAAAGTCAAGATAAAGCTAGTGGAAATGGTGAAGTAGTTGAAGTTAAAGCTTCCAACTGGCAATTTGATCAGGAAGAATATACCGTTCCAGCAGGTGAGGTTACAGTAAATCTTACCAATGAAGAAGGTTTTCATGGCTTGGAGGTAGAAGGAACTGATATTCAACTTGAATCAGAAGGTTCTGCTACTGCTACGCTAGAACCTGGTGAATATACGATACGCTGTAGTGTTATGTGTGGTACAGGTCATGATGATATGGTTGCAACATTAATCGTTGAATAAGAACAAAAGGTTCCCTTAACAGTAAGGGAACCTTTTTTTCTGATCAAATATTTTATAAGTTTGAAAAATCTCTTCTCTAATCATTAATTGTGTTAAAATTATTGGAGCATCAAGGATTATAGCTTCTTCAAGCTGTTTGAAAAGAAGAAGAGTAGGGACCTTTTTTAACAAGGATATATTTCAGAAAAAAGTGTACTATTTATATACCAAATAGAGAGGAAGAAAGTGATGGAGTTTGGGGGGGTATACACGTTAACAGAAATACTTGAAAATCCACTAACAAAACAAACAAATTCGGTAAATGCACGGGTTGATATGATTGTAGATATGGCGCGATATGCAGATGAAATAGGTATTGATATTTTTGGAATAGGCGAGCATCATCGTTTGGACTATGCCGTTTCATCTCCACAAATGATGTTATCTGCCATCTCACAAACAACTACGGATATTAAGTTAACGGCATTAACGTCTTTATTAAATACTACCGATCCAGTTCGATTATTTGAGGATTTTGCTACACTTGATTTATTATCGAAAGGTCGTGCTGAAATTACTGCTGGACGTGGTGCGTTTGTAGAGTCTTTTCCATTATTCGGTTATGACGAAAGAAAATATGATCAGCTTTTTGATGAGCATTTAGATCTTCTTTTACAATTAAACCAACAAGAACGAATAATATGGAAAGGTAATTTAAGACCAGCATTAACTCATGCTGAAATAGCCCCCCCTCGACCATTCCAAACGAAACTACCGATATCAATAGGAGTAGGAGGAACGATGGAAAGTGCTATACGTGCAGGAAAAAAGGGTTGCGGTTTAACCGTTGTAATGATAGGAGGTATAGCAAGAAGTATCAGCCTTTAGTGCAAGCCTATCGTGATCACTATTCAGGAACTATGCCGATGATTGGTATAGCTGGTCATACTTTTATTCGTGAGACAGAAGTAGAAATAAACAAAGAATTTTATCCTTATTATGCAAGCTATTGGAAACATCTAACCAAGCAGGGGATTGGAGGAGCAATGGGAGTTGCTAGAACAGATATTGGATTTATTACCAGTAAGGAATCTTCTCTATTTGTAGGTACTCCAAAGCAACTCGTCGAAAAGATTGTCTATCAACATCAGTTATTTAAACATGATCGCTTTTATGCTCAAGTGGATTTTGGCGGACAGGATCTTGCATCTGTTAATAAAACGATCCGTTTATTAGTAGAATATGTGATGCCCGAAGTGAAAAAACATTTATATCAATAGCATGTCTTGCGATTTACTTCTCTCAAAAGGGAAAAAGTATCATTTATCTTGATAATATGCTATGATAAGAAAAGATTGAAAGCGGTTTAAAGGGGGGATATTATGTATTATAATAAAATTAGAATACCATTATTAACTGCTTTAGTAATTATGATGGTTTTAGATTTAACAGGTGTTATTCATGTTCCAGCAATTATTATTTTTATTATTGCGTTTGCATTGATTTGGTATAATATTCGCATTCGTCGAAATGCTAGTAATCAAAATTATAATAATAAAAAATAGTGTGAAAAATCTTTCAATATTGTAAAGCATTGAATTATTTAATAATTTAATGCTTTTTATTTTTTACATGTGTCTTTACACTTGTAATATATTATGTATAATAGTAAGCAGAACATGAAAGGTTAGGTGAGAACAAGTGAATAGAAAAGAAAAAATATGGGGACTTATTATTTTAATTATTGTTTTTCTGGGTTATCTTATTCCTTACACTTTCCTAAGTAATGTCACTAAATGGTATGGCAGTTTTCTTCTTTGGTCGATATTAGCTATTCTTATTATTTTAGTGAATTACTTTTTAACGAAAAGCTGGAGGGATGACAAATGAGTACAACTTTAGTTTGGACAACAATTGCGATCTACGTGATTATTGCAATATTTATTGCCTTTTTATCACGTAATGGTAAGCAAAATAGTATGACTGGCTATTTTTTGGGTGAACGAAAACTAAATGGTTTTGTATCAGCATTAAGCTATAGTGCTACTACCTACAGTGCATTTATGTTAGTAGGATTAGCAGGTCTGACGTATAACGGCGGTGTTGGTGCATTTGGATTTGAGATTATATATTTTATGGGTGTCTCTCTTGTTGCTATCTTTGGACCTCGTTTCTGGTTAGTAGGGAAAAAATATGGTTATGTCACACCGTCTGAAATGCTGGGAGATCGTTATCAGAATAAATGGGTAGCAGTGATTGCTGCTATTTCAAGCTGTTTATTCCTTATTCCATATAGTGCAGTTCAGCTAACAGGTATTGGTTATTTATTACAGGGTGTAACAGATAATGCGATTCCGTATACCACCGGAGTAATTATAGCAACCGTATTAGCACTTATTTTTTCCTACATAGCAGGAATTCGCTCGGTAGCATGGACAGATTCACTTCAATCCTTACTAATGATCATTACCTCAACTATTGTTGTTATCCTGATTATAAATAGACTTGGCGGTATTAGTGGATTTTTCACATCGATCGAAGAAAATAATGCGAGTGCATTAGCGGTTCCTGGAAATGGTTTCTTTAATTTTTGGACGTTCTTAGGGTTAACAATTCCATGGTTTTTCTTTAGTATTTCCAATCCGCAAGTTAGTCAACGATTATTTATGCCAGCTTCTCTCAAGAGTATGCGTCATATGTTACTCGGATTCTTGATTTTTGGATTTATTTATACGGTTGTATCTGTTATTTGGGGTTTCTCAGCTTCTATTTTATTTCCGAATCTAGAGAATGCTGACTTAGCAACACCGATGCTATTATCATCTGATTTAGTACCATCAATTTTAGGTGTAATGGTGATGGTCGGTATTATGGCGGCTGCTATATCAACGATTGATTCGATATTGTTAACATTGTCTTCTTTATTTTCAAGAGACGTCTATCGTAATGTAAACAATAATGCGGATGATAAAAAGCAATTGTGGGTCGGCAAAATTGTCATTCCAGTAATTGCAGTATTAGCCTTCTTCTTTGCGCAACTACAACTAGATTTGATAGCTGTATTATCTGTTGCTTCTTCTGCAGGCTTAATAGTGATTGTTCCGGCAATTATAGGAACTTTCTTCTGGAAAAAAGGTACAGCAGCAGGTGTTATAGTCAGTGTTTCAGTAAGTAGTATTGTCGTGATAATAATTGAAGCAACTGGAGGATTATTATTTGGATTAAAATCAGGTATATGGGGGGGAATCATCCTATCGACCATCCTATTTATCATAATTAGTTTATTATCGAAAGCTCCAGATCAGAAAGCGGAAGAGTTTATTGAATTCGTAAAGGGTAAAATGAAAAAGAATCATAGTTTAACATAAAAAAGTAGTCGGTCTGTTGATCGACTACTTTTTTGATGAAAGGTTTCAGCGTTGAGTTTTGAATTTTCTAAAAATAAATTGTATCTTCTCTTTGCTTCCCTTAAAATAGAATTGTGTAAAGAAAAGGGGGGGAGATATATAATGAGTACAGCAGGAATGTTTGGACAATTTGGTGGAAGTTTCGTACCTGAAGATTTAACGAATGTATTAAATGTGTTAGCAAATGAATTTGAAAAAGCTAAAATTGATCCTGCTTTTTTAACAGAATTTAAAGAAGTTTTAGCAGAGTTTGTAGGTAGAGAAAATCCACTTACATATGCAAGGAATCTATCAGAAAATCAAGGCGGAGCAAAAATATACTTAAAGCGTGAAGATTTAAATCATACCGGTGCGCATAAGATTAACAATGCGATAGGACAAATTCTTTTAGCAAAGCGGATGGGAGCAAAACGTGTAATAGCCGAGACTGGAGCGGGACAGCATGGCGTAGCCACAGCTACAGCTTGTGCGATGTTTGGTATGGATTGTATCATTTATATGGGAAAACATGATATGAAACGCCAAGCATTAAATGTTTTTAGGATGGAACTGCTAGGTGCAAAGGTAGTAAGTGTTGATGCTGGACAAGGTCGCTTAAAGGACGCAGTGGATGCCGCGTTGGGTGATTTAGTAGAGAACTATCAGAATACATTTTATTTATTGGGTTCTGCGGTAGGTCCACATCCATTTCCGACAATGGTTAAATTCTTTCAATCAGTGATCAGTGAAGAATCAAAGCGTCAGATACTAGATAAAGAAGGTAAGTTACCTACAGCAGTTGTAGCATGTACAGGCGGAGGAAGTAATGCAATTGGTGCCTTTGCTCATTATATTGAAGAAGAAGCAGTACGTCTCATTGGAGTAGAACCAGCTGAAGCTCCATCTTTAACAGAAGGGGGGTGCCAGCTATTATCCATGGATTTAAATGTTTAACGCTTTTAGATGAAGAAGGTAATCCAAAACCGACGTATTCCATTGCTGCAGGATTAGATTATCCTGGAATAGGACCAGAGCATAGTTACTTGAAAGAGACAGGTAGAGGAGAATATGTAACAGTGACTGGTCAGCAAGCATTAGCAGCTTTTAAAGTCTTATCGGAAACAGAAGGAATTATCCCTGCATTAGAGAGCGCACATGCCGTTGCATATGCCTTGGAATTAGCAAGAGAATTAGAACAAGAGGATATCATTATTGTTAATTTATCAGGACGTGGGGGGGATAAAGATGTCCAGCAAGTATTCGAAATGGAACATGGACCAAATGAATAGGGGGGGTGAGTGCGCATGGCAAGTATAAAATTTGAAATAATCGAACATGTTGTGACGCTTTCTGAATCATCAACTGGATGGAAAAAAGAAGTCAATTTGATTAGTTGGAATGAGCGAGAACCGAAGTACGATATCCGTGATTGGTCACCAGATCATGAAAAAATGGGTAAAGGTGTAACTTTATCCTCTGAAGAATGGCAACAGCTAAACAATTTTATCAGCAAATAAAAGAAAACCCGGCATCCTAACATAAAGGGATCCGGGTTTTTCTATTCCCTTTTTCAATAACAAAATACAAAAAAATAACTAAACTGCGAAGTAAATCTTTCACGACAGTATTTTGATAACTGTAATCCTACGCTGCGGAAAAACACTCCCTTTCCTAGGGGGGTGCGG
>NZ_BAVS01000035.1 GCF_000521485.1 Gracilibacillus boraciitolerans JCM 21714
ATGATTTTATTGAAATGTTCTTTGTTGAGGAAGGTAAGGGGTTTCATTACATCAATAATGATATTGTGCGAATTAGCAGAGGTGATATTTTTATCATTCCGATTGGAGTAGAGCATGTTTTACGTCCTTCTGATGAGAATAATCAGCTTGTTATCTATAATGTATTATTTACAATAGATTATGTACAAGATGTTTTTAAAGAAATTAGTAAGTTTCAAGATGAAACACTTGTGGAATGGTTATCTAGTAATATTCTCCTTAGGAATGATAATTATCTCCATTTGCAGGATAAGAAGGTACAATGTTTAAATGTAGTACGAGCTATGTTTTTGGAAAGGCAAAAGAAAAATATTGGTTTTGGACTAATGTTGGATGCAAAACTGAAGGAATTATTTATTCTTCTGTCTCGGTTAGATACGCGAGATGAGAAGGACACAATGCTAGCGGGGGGGTTCACTAAGGATATAGAAATAGTTATTTCTTATGTAAATGAAAATTATAATGAATCAATTACAATAGCAGATATGGCAAAATTAGCCCATGTTAGTGAACGTCATTTTTCACGGATCTTTAAAAATTATATGAACCAATCATTCACAAAGTACCTACAAACAATTAGAATAGAAAAAAGTTGTGAATTACTAGAAAATACTAATTTGTCAATTACAGAGATCTGTTTACAAATAGGTTATAAAAATGCGGATTTTTTAGAGAAATATTTTTGAAAAAGGTTGGTAAAACACCTACTCAATACCGAAAAAAAACACTTCAATTAATATAGTTATAGAAGAGCCTTGAATGGATCAAGGCTCTTCTATATTAAATCGGATAATCAACCACAATCACGTCTTCTATTATCCCGTCAAGTTGCTGAACAAATTTTTGGTGGGCAGGGTGTGGACCGTATGCTTGCAGTGCTGACTTTGATTCGAAGGTAACTCTTAGACCGATCGAATAACCTTGGGCGCGTTCTTTTTCCTCTGTTTCATTATGACCTGTTGTTAATGTTATAATTCCAGGTATATCCTTTTTTAAGGACTTCAATTTATTTAGAAGCTCCTGTTCCTTTTCTTGTGATAGCTCTTGCTTAAACTTAAAAACAACTAGGTGTTCATACATCCAAGTAATCTCCTTTACAAGTTAAAATGGTTGATCATTTAATAAGCCATCCTCAATCGCATTCATCATTTCTTCGGTAAATAAATACACTTCTTCTAACTCTTCTACTAGATTGACGTGAATTTCTAATTTATCTGTGACTGGTTTTAAATCATTGGCACGCGCTACGTCATCCATTAATATAACAGAAGGTAAAGCATCAAGTTGTGCGATGAATTGCATAAATGCCTCCTGGATAATCTCTGCTGATTGATGTAAATGAATAAGGTCATGATGCACAGCCAATTTCGATTCCGTATCGATTGCTATGAACATAAAAGGTAAGTAGGGACGCTGTCTTGGATGGTCTTGCACAGGTTCTGGAAACGGCACAAAACCAATTTCAAGTTCCTGATGTATCCTATTATAACTTTTTTGATTCTAGCTAGATCTAATTCGGGAACATATAAGGGTACGGCAATTGGCTGAGACGCAAGATGATAATGTTCCATCGGATCTATGGATGAATCCTGCCATTTCCCAACTTCGTTTACAGTTCGAGCAAACCATTTATCTGCTGAATCATAAATCAAATCTGCATTTTTCGAAGCTCGTTCCAATACGTTGATTAGTTCTGGATAAATTTCATTTAATAATGTCACTTCATCTGTATCAGGCTGCCATGAAAATATCCAGGTTTTAAACTTTGAAAAGAAGGCCATTGATTTTTTCCGCGATATGTTCTGCCAATATTTTTAATAATCGCATAGTCTTCCTCTTCTAGTTCATCACGATCCAACAGATTTAAGGTTAATACCCGGTCGTGAAGCATGAGTGATAACTCGTCAAATTCTTTATTTCCAGTAAAAGTATCGACTAGTGAAAGGATCCCTTTTTTACCAATATAACATGTTACCCCATAATGTATCTCGGCATTACCCATGATAGAACAATAAACGTAGTCTTCAATCGAAGGTGTCCAAATCGCAATAATTTGACTATCATTTAAGAATCGCCAAGGCTTTATTTTCTTTATTTTGTCAACCCAGCTGAAAAGCTCTTCCCAATCTTCGAGAGCCGGTTCATTTTCTTCGACAATTTCTTCAGCAGAAATATAAGAGAGTTCTTAGTTTATCATTTCCACTATCTCTTCATCTGTAAAATCTTGAAAAAGATTCTTATATTCCGTACCTAACATTGCTTCCATAACGTGGTCTTCTTCAGGTGCTATTCCTTTTGCTTCTATACAAACTGGTAAACCAAAATTTTGACTTTTAGGGATAATTTCTTCTAATTCAATCTGGTGCTCCCAATTGTCTCCTAGATCATAAATATAGCGGGCATGATCTTTTGGTTGATGGAATATATCAGATAGCAACACTTCCTCTTCGTCTAGTGCATCCAAGGAGCTATCTAGTGCCTCTTCATCGATTGCTTGTATCAACAGGTTGTTATTTTGCTTGTCGGTTACTTGGAAGAGGTGTAAATGCATTTCCTCCCATTCAAAAGCGGTTTGAATTAGATCGTGTAAATCTGCGAAAGTGCTTTCGGGATCAACAAGAACACGACGCCATACCGGGTTTTCTGTCGACTCTAATGTTATCTTTAATTGAAACATGGATCATAACTCCTTTGCTAGAGAATTTGCTATAGGTTCTGCTTTCGTCATTATAACATGTTGTACGCTTCACTTCCTTTTTAAAAAAGTTATCTATGTGTAATAATTCTTTAATGCTTTCTTCTACTTTTTCTTCCATTTGTATAAATGAGATTTTTTAGAATATTTTGTTAAAATAGTTTATTTGAATGGGAAAAATGTTATAATCTGTATGACTTATAGATGAAGGTGCGGATAATATGTTTAAAAAATTATTTCAAAAAACGGAACCCACTGAGGAAGAATTCCGTCTACTATATGATATGTTTTATTCAAGGGTATATCGTGATGCTTATTTTATTACGAAGGATAGCCATCTAGCACAGGATGCTTTACAAGAAACCTTTGTAAAAGCTTATAAACATATGAAAGGCTTGGAGGATAAAGGTAGAATGGGGGGGCATGGCTTTCCACCATTGCAACGAGAACTGCTATTGATATTCTAAGAAAACGGAAAGGCTCTAATGAAATATTAACAGAAGATATTACTGTTCAAGAAAGACATATGCAAGAGAAAGGTTGCGATTCTTCAGATCTTGTTGAATCAAATCTTGTGAAGGAAGAAATTATGGAAGTTCTAGCGGAAATGAAAGTGGAATATCGCGAGGTTATGTTATTACATTATATTCATGAGTTATCGATTAAAGAAATAGCAGCTAATCTTGATATAAATGAAGGCACGGTAAAAACCAGACTTCACCGGGCTCGTCATGCAATGAAGGAAAAGGTAGAAAAAGATCCCGCCCGACAATGGATAGGTGGTGAAAAGTTATGAAAGATCATGAAAAGAAGTGGCAGGAATGGTTAAAGGAAGATTATCATACCAGTAAAAAACTTCCTTTCTCAAAAGAGGAAAATTGGAATCAAATTAATGATAAGCTATCAAAATCTAATCAAAAGAAAAAAAGGCTGTTGCCTAAAAAAAGTTTATTAGCTGTTGCTGTATTTGTACTGATAATCGTTGGATCAGTTTTTGCCAATTCCAATCAAATTCAAGCATTTGATTGGTTTGTAAATATATTTGTCACCTCGGACGGAGAGATGACTCAAATTAATCAAACAACTTCAGAGGAAACTAGTTCTTCGGAGCAAGCACTACCGGATTTTGATAAGATAACTACAGAGGAAGTACAAGAAGAAAGTAGAAATATGACATTTGAAGAAGCGCAAGCGGAAACAGATTTTAATATTTCTCAACCATCTTTTTTACCTGGAACTTATCGGTTGCAACATGTGGAAGTAGTGGATCGGCATACGGAAAGTTATCAAGTTCTATTACATTACACCGATGATGATGGAGAGATACTGAAGTTAACCGAAACGTATCAGCCCAATGACTTTGCTAGTGCGAAAGTTGTTGACAACGAAAATACAAAGGTTAAGACAGTTGCCTTAGATGGCGGAGAGGCACGACTCATTGTATTTGATGATGCATCCAAGGAATTGATTTGGAGTACTCCACAAATGAATTGGTTACTAGAAGGTACGGTAACGGAAGAACATTTACTAGAAATAGCAGAGTCAATCGAATAAAGAAGCGTCTCGTATCTATTTAGATGCGAGACGCTTTTTAAAATTAACTTCCATTTAGTATTTCAATTCCCCCCAGTAACTGCAATGAGTTGATCAATTGTTCCAGATTGGGTAGTTGTATGGATCGATCTAATTCGATAATCATATCCAGTTTGAATATAGAAGTTGACACTACCGCTAACATATGAGGAATAATAGTTCACAAATCTTTTGCTTTTCCCTGTATTTGTCCATTGCCCAGTCGTTTTATTCTGGACTTGAAGGTAAATCGTACAAGATATCTGCTGTACAGAAGAGTAACTCGAAGTATTACAGCTGCTTCCGACGGTTTGGGAATGGACTCTACGAATAGTAGCATTCCCTTCTTTAATATAATTAGCTGATTGGACTTGGATAATATCTTCTTTAATGGTTGGTTTGACAGTAACTTCATGTTCATTTGCGCTAATATCTGTAATGTAAAAAAAGAAACTAAAGATTGCCATACTAATAACAAATAAGATTCTACTTACATTTCTCATTTTGGTACACCCTTTCCACATAGTAGTACTTTCGAATAATAGACGGACTATCCAATGAGAAGGTTACCAACTTTTCTATACAGGATGTTAAATAAGCAAAATACCAGTAAACTTTAATTTGGTACACATGAAATCTCGATGAAGAATCCTCTCGCCGGGATTTTCATCAAAGCAAACACGTGAAAACCCCCCCTCTTATCAAGATCTTAAATTTTGCAATAAGTTATTTTGCCATTATTTTCAATAAATATGGTATAAGCTAACGGAAATTTTTAAACTTTGGCGAAATTTCAAGGGATGTTTGATACAATAGTTAGATATTAATTAAAAAGGAAGGAAGTTTATCAATATGACCTTTGTTGAGGAAGCTAAACGTTTAATTACACCTGAATTTGATCCGTGGGAAGCCTATATGGATGTCGAACAATATGGTGAGATGACGTTAACCAATATAGAATTTACGACTACCCATTTATGTAATATGAGATGTGCACATTGTGCTGTTGGCTATACACTAAGTGACAAAGATCCTGACGCCTTACCCTTTGACTTATTAAAGAAACGATTGGATGAAATTCCACATTTACGTACATTAAGTATTACTGGTGGAGAACCGATGATGTCTAAGAAATCTGTCCGTGAATATGTGGTGCCACTTCTTCGTTATGCCCATGAACGTGGAGTACGAACGCAAATCAATTCCAACTTAACGTTACCTTATTCACGTTATCAAGCGATTGTTCCTTATTTAGATGTTTTACATATATCCATAATTGGGGGGGAACGGAAGAGGAGTTTGCAACTACAGGTTTTGCGAATATGGAACGAAAACCAAGTGAGGAAAATCGCAAGAAATACTTTTCAAGAATGGTGGACAATTCACAAAGATTGGCGTTAGAAGGAGTAATGGTCTCTGCAGAAACAATGTTGAATAAAAGAACTTTTCCCTATTTAGAAAAGATTCATGAGCATGTCGTTGAAATGGGATGTGTTCGTCATGAAATTCATCCAATGTACCTGTTGATTTTGCCAGTGATATGCAAACCCTATCCTTATCCGAAATGCAAGAAGGAATCGAAAGGTTATTGGACCATCGCGATACATCGATCTGGATGTTATTTGGAACCTTCCCATTTTATCCGTGTAATAAGAATGAAAAAGAACTTGCATTACTAAAACGTTTATATCGTGAAGATAAGGTGACAGTAAGAAATGATCCTGATGGCAGATCTCGATTAAATGTCAATATATTTTCGGGCGAGGTGATTGTTACTGACTTTGGAGATGAGGAGGAGTCTTCACTTGGTAATATTCAAACGACCTCTTTGCAAGCCTCCTATCATCGTTGGATGAAATCAAAAACAGCTATATCTTTAAACTGCCATTGTCCGGCCGTAAAATGTTTAGGCCCGAACATATTAGTCAAAAATACGTATTATCAAGATGTAGATTTTACAAAAAGGTCAGCAAATATAACGAGATAGAGCTCAGTTAAATTTGCTAAGCTATTCTTATTTTACATCTGTGAAAAATCAATCCATGTAACATGACAAATGTCATATCAAACTCATGACACCTGCTTCTAATAAAAAAAGTAATAATAGGATACACTTTTAAGTATAAGAAAGCATTGAAAGTAGGGATTATGATGAGTAAACAAAAACAAGCACAATTACGAAAAGATGTTATGCCTTACGCAACTTCACAAACAAAAAAAAGTATTTTCCAATTAGTAAACACCATACCACCATTTTTTATCCTATGGTTTTTCGCTTATCAAAGTTTATCGATATCGATATGGTTAAGCTTAGCTTTTTCAGTTATTGCAGCAGGCTTTATGGTGAGAACATTTATTATATTTCATGATTGTGCACATCAATCCTTTTTTAAAAATAAAAAAGTAAATCGTGTGATCGGAACAGTGACAGGGATTCTTACGCACTTTGCATTTGAAAAATGGAAAAGAGAACACTCGATTCATCATGCGACAAGTGGTAATTTAGATCAGCGTGGCACGGGTGATATCTGGGTCATGACAGTCAAAGAGTACGAACGTGCAAGCAAATCGGAAAGATTACAATATCGTCTTTATAGAAATCCGCTTGTGATGTTTGGTTTAGGACCGCTTTCGTTATTCTTATATGAAAATCGTATTAATCGCAAGGATGCGCGAAAGAAGGAACGTTGGAATACGTATATAATTAATATTGCGCTTGTAGTTATATACACAGTACTTTTCTTGACATTAGGCTGGCAGGCGATTCTATTAGTGCAGCTGCCCATCGCTTATATTGCAGGTGTATTAGGAATTTGGTTATTTTATGTTCAACATCAGTTCGAAGATTCTTATTTTGAAAATGAGTCAGAATGGGATTATGTAAAAGCAGCAGTAGATGGGAGTTCCTATTATAAATTACCGCGATGGTTGGAATGGATGACAGGGAATATTGGGTATCACCATGTCCATCATCTAGCACCGAGAGTGCCGAACTATCACTTGGAAAAAGCGCATGCAGGAACACCACCATTACAACAAGCAACAACGATCACATTAAAAACAAGCTTGGAATCGATTCGCTTTCGTTTATATGACGAAGAGAAAAAAATGTTTATCAGCTTTAAAAAAATGAAAAAAAAGTTGGTAATGAAAAATAAGGTATCCGTATCATCAGCAAAAACATCACAAACCATTCGCTCTTAAGCTGATGACCCCCTCGTCCTAGATGGATGGGGGGGTTTTACTATGTTTTGGTATAATGAAAAGGGAAGGAGCGGATAAGGATGTATCATTGGTATCATATTTTTCCGAAAAATACAGGTCTAAGCTTATATATTTGGATTATTTTTTGCGTGTTGCCCTTTTATTTTATATTCCGATCTACATCTATGATTGAAATTAGCTCTGGAATAGCGGCCACCTTATTATTTTTTGGCATCTATTGGATGTCGTTTATTTCTAGGGGGGCCGCTAGTATATGTAGGGTTAAGCATAGAATTTGTAATTAATATTATTATGACTATCTTATTTGGTTATGTTTATTTCGCGCTCTTTTCAGCCGTTTTTATCGGTAATATCAAGAGAAAAGCCGGTTTTATCACAATGTATGTTATTCATTTGGTAACAACCGTAGGAGCGATTACGGCTGGCTTTTTTCTGAATTATTCGCTGTTTTTAATGCATATACCTTTCTTGATTATGACGATATTAGGTGTTATCTTAATTCCGATCAATCGTTATAATCGATTTAAACAAGTCGCGCTAGAAGGCCAATTAGAAGATGCTAACCGAAAGATTGCCCAGCTTGCTATTATTGAAGAACGCCATCGAATTGCCAGAGATTTGCATGATACCTTAGGCCAAAAATTATCGATGATCGGACTAAAGAGTGAATTATCGATAAAATTGATTGAAAAAAATAAGGAAGCTGCAATCCATGAACTTCATGATGTGCAACAGGCAGCTAGACAAGCACTAAAGGAAGTTCGCGAAATGGTTTCAGATATGCGAACGATTCGTATTTCGGATGAAATCGAGCATATAACACAATTGTTGAAGGCAGCTAATATAGAGTTACATATTAAATTAGAAGCCGATTGTGAGCATATACCTTTATTTGTAGAGAATGTCTTAAGTATGTGTTTGAGAGAAGCAGTAACGAATGTAGTTAAACATAGTAATGCAGAAAATTGCTATATAAAATTAAGTGAATCCAATAAATCTATTCAATTGAAAGTGGGAGATGATGGGAAAGGAATTAGTCAAAAGCAAGGTCATGGAAATGGTTTGCAAGGTATGAAAGAGCGGCTGGAGTTTGTCAATGGAATATTAGACGTAGAAAGATCTGAACAAGGATTTACTATTTGTATTGCTGTCCCAAAAATTTTAAAGCAAATAGAAGAGGAGGAGAAGTTGTGATCAGGATTGTGTTAGCAGAAGATCAACAATTACTCTTAGGTGCATTAGGTGCTCTGCTAGATATGGAAGATGATATGGAGATTGTGGGAAAAGCGGCTAATGGAGAGGAAGTTATTACTTTAGTAGAAAAGAAAAATCCAGATGTTTGTTTAATGGATATAGAAATGCCAGTAAAAACTGGATTAGATGCAGCGGAAGAATTACGCGACCATCCCTGTAAAATTATTATTTTAACTACGTTTGCCAGACCAGGGTATTTTGAGAGAGCTAGAAATGCAAGGGTGGGTGGCTACCTGTTGAAAGATAGTCCAAGTGATGACTTAGCTCAATCGATTCGTCAAATCATCAAGGGTAAGAGAATTTATTCGCCAGAGCTTGTGGATTTAGCCTTTTCTGAACAAAATCCATTATCGGAACGTGAAATCGAAGTGGTAAAACTTTTAACAGAAGGTAAAACAACTAAAGGTATTGCCAAAGAACTTTATTTAACAAATGGTACAGTACGCAATTATATCTCAGTAATTTTAGACAAATTGGAAGTAGATAATCGGATTGAGGCAATTACAAAAGTAAAGGAAAAAGGTTGGCTGAAGTAGGAATGGTTTATTACAGTGCTAAATGTCTGTAAGACCCCCTAGTTATTAGGGGGGGGTAAACAGACGCTAACTTTTATTGGCGCTTGTGTTTAGGAATAGCGTTATCGATAAAACCGTCTGCTAATTTTTTGAGTTCTTCTTTCATGAATCCCCCTTGCATTGGTAAACCATGTCCAGCTATCACAAAGTCAGGCTCTAACTCAGCCAAGGTTTTTACCGATTTGTCGGCTGCCATCCAATCCTGTGTGAAGTATGCGGGTGGCCCGTATACATGTTGAATAGGGAAAAACATAGCCCACGTTGATTCAGGCTTTTCGGTGGAAATAGCATCCCCCCCTGCAATCAAAAAACGATCACTCTCTCGAAACAAACTAATGTGCCCAGGAGTATGCCCAGGAGTTTCGATATATCTCCATTCTTTTAAGTGTGGAAGCGTCCCATCATCAGGTAATGCTGTGACAACTCCCTCTAGATGCTCAGGTTTCGTAGGAAAAAGAGTAGATAATAAAGAAACCAGGCCTCCACCTACTGTAGGATCACCTGGTGGATAAGCTTTTTTTCCTGTTACATAATCCATTTCTTTTTCGTGAATATAGATAGGTACGTTCCAATGCTCTGCAAGCTTTTTTGCTGATCCTGTATGGTCAAAGTGGCCATGTGTTAAAATAATAGCAGTAGGTGGCTTGTTTCCATATCTTTCTTCACAGGCATGTAAAATTCTCTCTTTATATCTTCTTAACCCTGTATCTATTAAAATCCAATCTTCATTAGGCGCCCCCCCAATCATAATGATATTTGAAAGTATTGTTCGATAATAGGCGACATCTCTTGTAACTTCTTCAGGCAGAGCGTGATCAAAATCATGTTCAAGCTGCTCTAATTTATCTAAATGTTCTTGATCCATAGTTATCCCACCTTACAATCCATTAGTATGTATATTTTGTCTTCAAAAGTATGATTTATGCAGTAAATAAAAAATTAATGCCAGTCCAAATAACTAAAATGTAAGTAAAATCAGTGTAAAATCAGAAAAATATCCTTACATGTATGGACAAATAGGTAAAACATGATAAAATTTTAGTAAGAAGATATGAGGGAGTTCGGTTAAGATGAAATTATGGATGAAAAAAATAACCGTTTTATTAGTGACAGTTTTAACACTTGGTTTATATGTCCCACCGATCTATCTTGATGCAGAATCAGATGTGGATAAGGGTGAAGTCGAGCCAGGCGAAGATCAGTCGAAACAGTTAGAACAAGGCGTTGAAGATTCGAGTATATCGAAAGCAGACGTTATTGTACCAGAAGAAACCAATCATCTATATTTACAAGAATTAAATAACCTTGCGAGGGAGCAAGTGCTCATGAAGCTAGGTAATAAAATAACAACGAAAATAAATGTTGACTTAGATCGTGTAGTTCTCCCTAACTTAGAAGTAGTACTTGATCATCTATATGAAAAAATTGGAGAAGAAGAAAGCCAATTTTTAATGATTGCAGAAGAGCCGTCATCAGGATACGGGGGAACGCATTTTTAATTTGCATAATATCAAAGAAAAGCAAGATGTTGCTAGATTTCATGTAAATAGAGTTCGCAAGCCACAAGATGGTTATTATTTTCAATTCCATTATCATCTGCCAAATGATCAATATGAAGAACATTTACCGTTAGCTGATATTTATTGGGGGGGAAAAGATACACCCCCAAAATGGATGTCGTAATAAAAGGAAATACTATAAAAAAAGGAGTCATCACAAATGCCTATAAAAGTGCCGGATTTATTACCAGCAAAGAGTAAATTGCAGGAAGAGAATATTTTCGTTATGGATGAAAGTAGGGCATTTACACAGGATATTAGACCTATGCAAATATTGATATTAAATTTAATGCCAATAAAACAGCAAACAGAAACCCATTTATTGCGTTTATTAGGCAATAGCCCGTTACAAATAGATGTAGGTTTATTGCGTACGAATACACATACATCTAAAAACACATCACTAGAGCATTTAAAGCAGTTTTATAAATCAATTGATGATGTAAAGTCTAATAAATATGATGGTTTAATTATAACAGGAGCACCAATCGAAAAATTACCTTATGAAGATGTGACATATTGGGAAGAACTGTCGCAAATTATGGAGTGGAGCAAAAATAACGTTACGTCAACTTTGCATATATGCTGGGGTGCGATGGCTGGTCTCTACTATCATTTTGGGATTGATAAATATATTATGCCTGAAAAATTATCAGGTATTTATACACACACGTTAAACGACCCAAGAGAGAAGCTGTTAAGCGGTTTTGATGAAGAATATCTAGTGCCACACTCACGGAATGCTGATGTTCGAAAAGAGGATATCGAAAAGGTGTCCGGTTTAAAAATATTAAGTGAGTCCGACAAAGCTGGGGTGTATATGGTTGCTTCAACAGATGGGAAACAAATTTTTGTTACGGGGGGCATCCTGAATATGATGCATTGACATTAAAGAAGGAATTTGATCGTGATGCTGCGGCAGGATTAAACCCAATGATTCCAGAAAATTATTTTCCAAATGATGATCCAACTCAAATACCAAAACTAAAATGGCGCACACACTCCAATATATTATTATCAAACTGGTTAAACTATTACGTCTACCAAGAGACACCATATCAACTACGGTAGTGCGATGGATCAAATACAACTAGAGGACAGATCAGCTGCCCTCTAGTTTTATTAATGGGATTTTTGCTGGTAATGGGAATATGTATCCATTGCAAGTGTAACAGCTTGAGCAAAGGCTGCCCCCTCCACCTAATGCCGCACTAATGGCTAGTGTTTCCATTACTTCTGTTTCATTGGCGCCATTTTCTACTGCACCTTTTGTATGATAAATGATACAGTATTCATCTTGTGCATAAATGCTGATAGCTAATGCCATTAATTGCTTGTTTTTCTTATCGATCTCACCAGCCTTGAATGCTTCTTCCGTAAAGTGAAAGTAGCTAGATGTCATTTCCGGTAGATGCTCTTTCATTCGAGTTGTACCACGTTTGTAATCCTCAATAGCTTGGTCAAAGTAACTAACATCATTAAGATTTTCCAATTTTCATTCCACCTTTCATTCTAATGTGTGATGGAATAGATCATTTTATACAATACTTTAAAAGAAATTAGCTAGCCCCCCTCTTAATAACTATGTACTATCCTGAAAATATTAAATTTAAGTCTATATTTTGATGTGTACTATCTTGGTTTATTAAACTTCCACTCAGGGTATTTGAAGTATAAATGCTACTACAGAGAGGAGTTTACTATAGTGGATCAAAACAAAGAAATAGAAGTCGAAAAGAAAGAAAAGAAATCCGATCCTAGTAAAGTCGGAGTTGCCTTAATTAAGTATGTGACGTATTTAATTATATTTTTCGGTATTCTCTGGTTCTTAATCACTTATGTATTCGGACAATTTTTATAAAATAATGCTACTAACTGATTAGATCTTCATCTTTTAAAAGATGAAGATCTTTCGTTATAAATGAATGGTAAGAATCAGCAATTTTTAAATCTAAAGTACAGGGTATACTGTGATTAATAAATAATTTAGTGAGGTGACAATATGAAGATATTAGCGATTACTTCGTGTCCAAACGGAATAGCTCATACATATATGGCTGCTGAGAACTTAGAAAAAGCAGCTGAGGAAATGGGCACTAATATTAAGGTAGAAACACAAGGATCAATTGGTGCGGAAAATGAGTTGACATCCGCTGAAATTAAAGAAGCGGAAGCGATCATTATTGCAGCGGATAAAGCGGTGGAAAAAGATCGGTTTATTGGTAAGAAATTAATTGTAGTAGGTGTACAGGAAGGAATTCGAAATCCTAAGCGTTTAATTGAAAAAGCGTTAAATGATGATATACCTGTTTATCAAGGTGGAGACAGTAGCAATCGAGATAAAATGCCAACTTCTTCTGAAGCAACGAAACAAAATCCTATTTATCGTCATTTAATGAATGGTGTATCGTTTATGGTACCTTTCATTGTAGTTGGGGGGGTTGTTAATTGCGATCGCATTAACTCTTGGCGGTCAAGCAGGTGAAGGTGGCATCGCTATTCCAGAAGACTCGTTCTGGAAGGTAATCGAACAGATTGGTGCAGCTGCGTTCAGTTTCATGGTTCCAATCTTAGCAGGTTATATTGCCTATAGTATTGCAGATCGTCCTGGTTTGGCACCGGGTATGATTGGTGGTTATATTGCTGCAAATGGGAGTTTTTATGGAAGTGAAGCTAGTGCAGGTTTCTTAGGTGGTATTATTGCAGGTTTCTTAGCAGGTTATATCGCCTTATGGATTAAGAAAGTCCAAGTTCCAAAAATGATGCAACCTATAATGCCGATTATCATTATTCCGGTATTATCTTCTATAATTGTTGGTCTATTATTTGTCTTATTGATTGGTGCTCCAGTAGCACAAGTATTCGAATCCTTAACTGGATGGTTAGCAGGAATGCAAGGTACAAGTTCGATATTATTAGCCCTCATTTTAGGTGCTATGATTTCCTTTGACATGGGTGGCCCAGTAAATAAAGTAGCCTTCCTGTTTGGTGCAGCTATGATCGGTGAAGGTAATTATGAAATCATGGGACCAATTGCAGTCGCGATTGCTGTTCCACCAATTGGACTAGGTTTAGCGACGTTATTATTTAAAAATAAATTTGAAAAAGCACAACAGGAAACAGGTAAAGCATCTATAACAATGGGATTCTTTGGTATCACAGAAGGTGCTATTCCATTCGCTGCACAAGATCCATTTCGTGTGATTCCTAGTATTATGGTTGGGTCCATGGCAGGTTCAGTTGTAGCGATGTTAAGTGGTGTAGGAGATCGAGTTGCTCACGGTGGTCCAATCGTTGGTATATTGGGTGCTGTAGACAATGTGGTGATGTTCTTCGTAGCTATTATTATTGGGGGGGCGATAGTGACAGCGTTTATGATTAAGTTCTTGAAGAGAGATATTACAACAACTCCGATAAAAGATACGACAACGCAAGAGTCGCCTAATGCATCTGATCAAAAGGTAGAGAATATAACGAAGTTAACAGATATCACAAATGTCAACTTAATTGATACAAACTTAAATGCTACTTCAAGAGATGCGGTTATAGAAGAATTAATTGCAAAATTAGATAGTGAAAATGTGTTAACGTCAACGGATGATTTTAAACAAGCAATATTAGATCGAGAGGAAGAAAGTTCTACAGGAATTGGGATGAACGTAGCAATTCCACATGGTAAATCAGTTGCAGTAAAAGCTCCTCGTGTAGTTTTTGGATTAATAAAAGATGGAGTAGATTGGCATAGCGCCGATCAGTCCTTAGCAAAATTGATCTTTCTGATTGCTGTTCCAAAACATGCTGAAGGGGATGCACATTTAAAGATTCTCCAGATGCTTTCACGAAAATTAATGGATGATGACTATCGTGATAAATTACTACATGTCCAATCCGATCAAGAGGCATATGAATTATTAGAAGAAATACAATAAACATTAAAACCCCCTCTCCACAAGAGAGGGTTTTAATGTTAACTTGATTCCTACCAATATGGCTCTTCTTGCAAAAATTCCTTTTTACTTGCAGATCGCACTGATCTTCTTGCAGAATTCCCTTTTTACTTGCAAATTCCTTCTTTTACTTGCAAATTCCTTCTTTTACTTGCATATCAAGCTATCCTTCTTGCATTTTTAAAATTTCACCGTTCGTATCAAGAGTTCAAATTTTATTAAAAATAAATATTTGGCTAATCATTAATGGAACCTATGATAATTCTACATTACTGAAAAAACTTGTTAGATAATCTTACATAAAAATTGTGAATAGTCTGAATTCAACATAAACTATACGTAACAGTTGATGTTAATATTATTTACAAGGAGAGGAAAACATGATGGAAATTGTACTTATGGATAATTTATGGGTCATTATTGGTACTTTCTTAGTTTTATTAATGCTTGGAGGATTTATTTTGCTTGAGGCTGGTTCCACGAGAATGAAAAATGCCGGTCATATTGCAGGAAAAACTATTTTCACAGCCGGTATTGGTTCCTTAGTCTTCTGGGCAGTAGGTTATGGATTTATTTACGGGGGGGAAGGGAATTGGTTTATCGGTCTATCAAACTTCTTCTATGGAGATACCTCTTTTAGTGGAGACGGCTTATCGCCAGCAGTAGATTTTATGTTCCAAATGATGTTCGCGTTAGTAGCACTTACGATTGCATTTGGTGGTTTTGCTGAACGTGCAAAGTTATCAGCATATGTCATCTTCGCAGTGTTATTCTCAGCTTTAGTCTATCCGGTAGTGCACATTGGATCTGGGGGTGGAGGCTGGTTAGCTGACCACGGCAAACAAGACTTTGCAGGCTCTACAGTAGTACACTTAACAGGTGCGATGGCAGCTTTAGCAGCAACAATTATTTTAAAACCGCGTATTGGTAAATATAATAAAGACGGTTCTTCTAACGAATTAGCGGGACACAATCAAGTATATACAGCATTAGCAGTTTTGCTTCTATGGGTAGGTTGGTTTGGATTTAACGGTGCAAGTACATTCGGTGTTTCGGATGCATTCTTTGGATATGTTATTCTTAATACACAATTAGCTGCTGCTGCAGGTGCAGTTGCTGCCTTATTCGTTGCTTGGTCTTTAACAGGTAAAGCAGATGTTCCAACAATGTTAAATGGTGCATTAGCAGGTCTGGTTGCAATTACAGCATCGTGTGGTTTCGTTGAACCATGGGCAGCGGTTCTAATCGGGGGCAATTGGTGGCATCATTGTAGTTGGCAGCATGAAATTCTTTGATCGCGCTAAAATTGACGATCCAATCTTTGCACTATCTGTTCATGGTACAGTTGGTGTCTGGGGAACACTTTCTACAGGTTTCTTTGCAACTGAAGAACTGTCGATCGGTGCAGAATGGGGTCTTCCAGGTTTATTCTATGGTGGTGGATTGGAACAATTAGGTGTTCAAATATTAGGTGTAGCAGCTAGTGGCGCTTATGCATTCGTTGTTTCGTTCATTATTCTGAAAGTAATGGATAAAGTGATGGGTGGTATCAGAGTATCTGAGGAAGAAGAAATCATTGGTCTTGACTTAAGTGAGCATGGCAGCTATGGATACCCAGAAAATATTCCACTTCCTCATGAGGAACAAGCGAAGTAAAATGATTTCTTCTCAATTAAAGGAGATGACTTCCGACATGCGTTACGAAGAATTGAAACAATATCGGGAGCAAAATATCCAAAAGCAAGCAACACATCAGCAACTGAATGATTTTCATGATAAGGTAATGAAGAATACAGTGGAGCTTGCGATCAAAAAGGTTGAGAAAGAGCAGGGACAAATCCCTGCTCCCTTCGCCTTTTTTATAATGGGTAGTGCCGGTAGAATGGAACAATCCGTATGGAGTGATCAGGATCATGGTATCATCTATGCTGGTGATGAGGAAGAGAAAGAATACTTTCTATTTTTAGGAAAAGAAATTGTATCTGGATTAGAAGAAGTAGGCTACGAACGTTGTGATGGAAAAGTGATGGCTTCTGAATCCATGTGGACCAATTCAATAGACAATTGGGAAAATCAAGTAATGGAATGGCTGGATGAAGCAAGTTGGCAATCATTAAGACATTTTTTAACATTTTTTGACTCGCGTGTTCTAATTGGAAAACAAACTTTCCTTACAGAGATCAAGCAATCTGTTTTTATATATATCAAGTCACATCCAGATATCGTACGTAGACTAATTGATAATGTCGCTTTTATCAAAAAAGGTGTAGGAGTGTTTGGACAGTTATTACCTGAACAAATAGGAAAAATGGCTGGTCAAATTAATATTAAAACGACAACCCTGTTTCCTTATGTTAACAGTCTTCGCTTATTGGCGTTAATAAATCAAGAACCAAAGGCATCCACATTGGCAAGGTTTCGAGCGCTACAGTCAAAGTATTCATATATAGAAGAATATCGTACTTTATTTGAAAGTTTATTAGAATTCAAGTTGCCATTTGCTCAACATGCTAACAACTATGAAGAGGTACATTATATTCCAATAAAGCAATTATCAAAAAGTGATAAACAGGTGTTAAAAGAATATATAAAAACAGGCACAGAACTTTTTAATCAAACTAAAAATATATTAAAAGAAGAGTGTTTAAAATGGGAATGAATCAAATGCTCCATTTTATAAAACAGATGTCAGGTAAAATGAGTGATATTAATCCTGTATCAAGTCAAACAGATGCAAGAAAAATAGCATATATCCGAAATTTACAACGGGAACTGAAACAAAAGGATGTTCTTAATACACCGTTTAAAGATTTAGATACAGTGGTTTTTGATATTGAAACAACAGGATTTTACCCTTATAGTGGCGATCGCATACTATCAATAGGTGCGGTGAAAATGAAAGGTTCTGAGATATTAGAAGATCAATTATTCTATAAAACAATTTTTAGTGAATTACCACCACCACCAGAAATAGAAACACTGACAGGTATAACTGCTACAGAATTACAGCAAGCAGCTGATTTACCAGAAGTATTGAGACAATTTTTTCATTTTGTAAGAAGTGATACCTTAGTGGCACATCATTCGAGTCACGAAAAACAATTTATGAAGCAAGCTAGCTGGACAGCACTAAAGACAAATTTTCAGCATCGCATTATCGATACAACGTTTTTAACAAAAATAGTATCACCGGAAAGTAAGCATATCACTTTGGATGATTGGTGTGATCATTATGGAGTGGATATTGGGCGCAGGCATCATGCTCTTTACGATGCAGCAGCAACCGCTAAATTATGGTCTGAAAACATGAAAAGGGTAGAAGAAATGGGATTTATAAATCTTAAAGATGTTTATACACATATTGCCAGTTTGACATAACCTGAAAGGAGAAAGGAAAAGATGAAGCATGATATCCCAGACCATATGGCCACCTTTCCGATCAGTGTAGTGAAGGATCTTACGAAACTTAGTGGAAGACAAATTCGCTATTATGAAGAACAAAGGTTAATTTCGCCGGCAAGAATGAAGGGAATCGAAGAATGTTTTCGTTACAGGATATTGAACGATTAAGACAAATAAAAAAATATATAGATCAAGGCATTAACATTGCAGGGATTAAAGCGATGTTAAAAAAATAAAACTGCCATCGTTATCAGGAGAAATAACGATGGCAGTTTTATTATCATTTATTAAATAAATCAAATACTCCGCCGATTCCGCCTTCACCTTTATTTCCACCTTTATCTGGGAGAGCAGCGAAGACCTTACTTGCTAAACGGCTAAATGGCAGTGATTGCACCCAAACAGTTCCTGGGCCGGATAGTGTTGCGAAGAAAATACCTTCTCCGCCAAACAATGCGGTTTTGATGCCTCCTACAAATTCGATGTTGTAATCAACGTCACCTGTCATTGCTACAAGACATCCCGTATCGACGCGAAGTTTTTCACCAGGTTGTAATTCACGCTGATGAATCGTTCCGCCAGCATGAACGAAAGCAAGTCCATCCCCCCCTTCTAGTTTTTGCATAATAAATCCTTCGCCGCCAAAAAAGCCTGTTCCAATTTTCCGTTGAAACTCCACTCCAACAGCAACACCTTTAGCAGCTGCCAAAAAGGCATCCTTTTGACAAATTATTTTACTGTTCATTTCGCTTAAATCCATTGGAACGATTTTACCTGGGTAAGGTGAAGCAAAAGAAACATGCTTTTTTCCGACACCTTGGTTGGTGAAGGTTGTCATAAATAAACTTTCACCTGTAATGACGCGTTTACCTGCACCTAATAATTTGCCAACTAATCCACCCGGATTAGAAGAACCGTCTCCAAAAATAGTTTCCATTGTGATCTCGTTATCCATCATCATTAAACTGCCTGCTTCTGCAATTACTGTTTCCTGCGGATCTAATTCCACCTCGACAAATTGCATATCATCTCCATATAATTTAAAGTCAATTTCGTGATTGTTCAATTCTCATCTCTCCCTATTTTAATAGTATGTTTTTCTATACGTATGATAACATGAATTTGTTTCGAAATTTCAGAAAATTCCAATTATTGATGAATATTTATTCAATAATTTTATGAAAAGGCTGTTATAAACGCTAATCTATAATTTTCTAACTGTTATTAAATTAAGAGTATTATAGGAATATAAAGAGAATTAAGAAGAAAATAAAAGAATTTCATATTATAAGTTTACAATTTAATAAAATATGGTAAGATATAATTAAATTCATTGATAAATGAAGAATATTTTTTGGGAAAGGGGATAGTTGACTATGGTTACTTCCTTATACATGGTTTCTTTAACTATTCTGCTTACTTTTCTAGTTTTATCTGTCGCAGAAAAAATTTTCTCTCGTAGAAAAAAACTAAAAGTAGAGATGCAATTAGAACCAACACATGCACAAGTAAAACCGGCTATAGCTGGTAAAGAAATGAGATAAATGAAACTAGTCATCAACACATGGCTAGATAAAATAAAGCCTCCTGAACTAATCAGAAGGCTTTTTGTTTTGCGTAAAATAATATTATAATCGCACAATTTATCTAAACTGCGAAGCACTGCTTTACTTTGAAAGTACGATAAGTGTTTACAAAAGCTCCGTTCATATACTTCGCTTTCCGCAGCGTTGAATTTACAGTTTTCTAAATACTGTTGTCAAACAGTTAGTTCGCAGTTTGTGTCTAATGCTTGTTTGTTATTTTCTTGATTTAATCACCATTTAGTATTCCCATTCTTCCTTTAGATGGAGATAGAGTATAAGCAGCCATTCTTCTTTCGTATTTCTTCTATTTGTAATTTTATCTTCTATTTTTGGTAATAATATATCACTAACTTGCACGGTTAATTGCGCCTTTTCTTTGGCAGGCACGTCGACAACACGATGAACATAGGTTTGTAATAGCCGCCAATCTTTTTGTGAAAATTGTTTAATATCAATTGCTTCAAGCGCTAAATCATTTTTTTGGATGTCTTTTTTCATTATATATTTCTGTAAAGGTGTTTGTTTCCGTGACTTCTTGCTTTTTTCATGGACAACAAGTGTGCCAGCCGTAATATCCCCCCCTAATCTTTTATGCTTTGGATGAGCAAAGATAAGAATGATACCTATGGCAAATGCAGCAGGCAAAGAATCTATAACTCTCATGAAATTACGAATGATACTAGATAAAAAAGTGATATTATGGCCGTTTTCCTGAATAACCCGTATCCCTAACAAACGTTTTCCAATGGTTCTTCCACCCCAAAAATATTCAAAGAAGATAAAATATCCAAAATTAAGTAGAAAGTAGAAAATGATAACAGTGAAAATAAGTATACTTTCAAAATTTCCAAAAAAAAGTTCGCTAAAGCTATTATTAAATGCCAGTAATAAAAGTAACATGATCACAATTTGAGTTACGATAATAATTGTATAATCAATAATATTGGCAGCTGACCGTGAGCCTAAACCAGCTAATTGAAATTGTAATGAGACATATTCGGGAGTTTTAACCCCCCCTAATTTTTCTTGTTCCATACGCTACCTCTTTCTGTTCATTTCATATTTGTGTGTGTTTATCTATGTCGTTAATACTTAAATGAACCCAAGAATAATCAATCACATTAGACTATTCAAATCGTAAATTATTCAGTATAATATAGTAAAAAGCTAGAAAAAAAGGTGATTATATGCAAATCAATCAATTCATCAAGCAAAATCGTGAGGACTGGGAGCGGTTAGAAACGCTTATCACACAACTGCAAAAGAAAAAATCTTATGCGGTTATTGAAGAATTTCAACACACTTATCAAAAAGTAGCGAGACAATTATCCTATAGTCAAACGTATTTTCCTAATGATAATGTAACCAATTATTTAAATGAAATTGTAGCTAAAGCACATAATGTACTATATCAATCACAGCAATCCTCCTGGAAACAAGCCTACCATTCTTTTCAGCTAAATTTGTAGGTTTGCTGCTTGAACAGTGGAAAGCAATTGTTATTGCCATGCTGCTATTTTTTCTTGGGGGGGCTTTAGCTAGCTTCATAGCAGTGATTGAAAACCCCTCACACTTATATGGTATTTTGCCGGGAGAAATGGTTCAATCTGTCGAGCCTGCTTCCTTGGGAGAGGATCCACAGCCTGTCGATGCGCCGGTTATGTCAGCAGAGATTATGACAAACAATATTCAGGTAGCAATTCTAGCCTTTGCCGGTGGAATCACCTTAGGAATTCTTACAGTATATGTATTAATTTATAATGGAATTCTGGTTGGTGCATTAGCGGGTCTGTTTTGGAATTATAGTAATTCCTATAGCTTCTGGGCCTATATTGTACCACATGGTGTGATTGAGTTACTTGCCATCTTTATTGCTGGTGGTGCAGGATTATTAATGGGTTACAAAATTTTTGTGCCAGGTGATCATTCAAGAGGATACCAACTGAAAGTCCAAACAGTCA
This sequence comes from Gracilibacillus boraciitolerans JCM 21714, assembly GCF_000521485.1. GTDB lineage: Bacteria > Bacillota > Bacilli > Bacillales > Amphibacillaceae > Gracilibacillus > Gracilibacillus boraciitolerans. The sequence goes on from NZ_BAVS01000035.1 coordinate 21,816, forward strand.
GATCGGTTCAATTACTATTAGGAACCATACCGTTGTTTATCATAGCTGGTATCATTGAAGGATATATCACTCCGGCAGACATTTCTTTAGAAATGAAATATGCAGTAGCAATCATAACTGCTGTCGGCTTACTGAGTTATATGATTGCAGGACATTTCCTGCTGAGAAAAAGAGCTTTACAGCATTCCTCTATTTAAAGTTTCAATATAATGGGAAACAGTAGTCACTGCTAAACGATCGGCAGGTGCTTCGAGCATGGGTAAGCCATGTTTCTCCCATTTTTTCATCACTTGCTTTTGGTGTAAATATTGTTTCTGAGCTACACTTTTTTCCATCGCAAGTATGGCGTTGGATGGCTTCATCTTTATTTTTTGATGCAGCAATTGATCTTCAATTCCCATCATGACAAAAAGATGTTTTTTTCTAAGCTTTTTAAGATAGAATAAATGATGATCTTCATTCACAAATGTTTGGACATCACTGAATAATAACATCATGCTTCGTTTGTGCTGAATCGATTGTGCGTGTTGTAAGGCGAGTGCGTAGTTTGATTCTTGCGCATCGACTTGAATAGCATAAATCGTTTGTAATATTATATCTAAATGCTCCAATCCTCTGCCAGCAGGTACGACTGCCTTTATTTCCTTGGAAAATGCAATCACCGCAATATGGTCGCCGTTATGCAGCGCTGCTGTAGCGAGTGTGATGGCAGCTTCTATTGTTTTCTCTAACCGGTTACCTTCTTTTAATTCTACTCCCATCATTCGGCCACAATCAATTAGTATGGTTACATACTTACCGTGTTCAGGTTCATATTCATTTGTCATCATTTCTTGCAATTTTGCCGATTGTCTCCAATTTATTTTTCTCGGGTCATCACCAACTACATAACTACGAACCTTTGAAAATTCTCCAACCCCCCCACTACGCATTTTTCGTATTTTAATTCCTTCATGTAGCAAATAGTTTTGAGCACTTGCTAAATATCGTTTAGCTTCTGACAGGTTTGGAATCACCTTTACTTCTGTTGGCAGATTATAGGTGATTTGTCTCTCCCACAATCCTAATTTGCTTTTAAAACGGAGATATAATGAATCGATTAGAAATTTTCCGCGTCTTTGCGGAAATACATCATATGTAATCATTGTTTTATGCTCCGATGCTACGGGTTGGCTACTGGGAAATATCGTTTGAAACGTCTCAGGGATGCCATCCTTTAGTCGTACCATATAGTTGTCTGAAGTAAGATTTTGAATCGAGATGGAGACTGTTTCTTTCTGATAACGTTCCATTTCACTTTCCAACATTCTTTCCACTATCATTTCTTCTTTCTTAGGTAATAAAAAGATATCTATTGTTAATAGGCTTATCGCTAAGATAGTGGTTAAAGCAAGGAAGAGCCAGGAAAACTGCCAAACGGATAGGACAAGGATAGCCAGGATAAACAGTGAATATAAAAGTAATAATTTCTTTGTTGGGATAATGCCCTTATCGCGGAACAGCAATCGATCCCACAAGCTCTTGAATCGTTTCATCGATATCTGATCCCTCCAATTCTGCATACGGAGATAGCTGAATACGATGCCGTAGACTTGGAATAGATACTACTTTAACATCATCTGGTGTAATATAATCGCGGTTATCAAGATAGGCCCAGGCTTGTGCGGTTTTGGCAATCGCGATTGCAGCGCGAGTACTTGCTCCATATTGGATATGCTCCAGTTCACGGGTTTTTCTGACAATTTTTATAATATAATCTGCTATTTCGTTACTAATGTGTACCTCTTTAATTTTTTTCTGTACTTCTGCTAACGTTTCATTTGTAAACATGGCGGAAAGCTCTTGAGGATTTCTTTGTTCCTCAATTATCATTTGTAAAACGGCTGTTTCTTCTGCAAGGTTAGGAAAATCTATTTTGAGTTTAAAGAAGAAACGGTCCTGTTGAGCTTCTGGCAACGGATATGTTCCTTCAAACTCAATTGGATTTTGTGTAGCTGCCACAAAGAAAAAATCTGGTAAAGCATATGTTTCTCCTTGAATCGTGACTTGCTTTTCTTCCATGGCCTCTAATAAAGCTGCTTGTGTTTTGGCTGGTGTTCGGTTAATTTCATCTGCAAGAAGTACATTAGTAAAAATTGGTCCTTTTAAAGTTTGAAAGGCGTGTTCCTTCATGTTGTAAATAGAACTTCCGGTAATATCACTTGGTAACAGATCTGGAGTAAACTGGATTCTGCTAAAACTGCTATCTAATAAGCTTGCTAATGTTTTTACCATTTGGGTTTTTCCTGTTCCAGGTACCCCCCTCAATTAATACGTGTCCACCTGCTAAGGCAGCAGTTAATAATAAACGTAAGTTTTTTTGTTGTCCGATAATGCGTTGTTCATATTTCTCTAACAATGACGCGATTGTTGTCATTCTGCTTCCACCTCTTGTCTGATTTTATCAATAATCTCTGACCACTTGAGATACTCCTGTTTATTTAACGATTCTTGCTGCGAAATGGTTTCAAATCCTGCTGCAATAGAATGTATTTTTTTTGCTGGGATACTTGTCATTCGACCTTCCATACTTTTTAAGCGATCTTGCCAGCTTTTGTGATAAGGAATTCCATAACGACTTCGAATCACTTCTTTTAAATATTCGAGCTGATTTTCGAGAGAAGGTTGAAAATTTTTCCCCCCCTTTAACTGCCAAATAGCAAGTGCCTTTAAACGTTCATCACTTAACCTTACCGTCTCCTCGCGAACAGGTATGATTGGCCCAAATCGTTTTCCTTGATGCCATAAAATAAAAATAGCAAGAATTGTTCCCTGAACTAGCAGGATATAGGCCCAATCAGGATATAATTCAAACTTGGAGACAGTCCCACCTGACGCTGTCAGACTGTATTCATCGAAAATAATTGTTTCCGCTTCTTGAAAGGGAATTACTTCACATAAAGCATTAAGGTGCTGATGCCTTGTAATCTGATCATTGGTAAACCAATCAGGTGCGGAAAGGATGATTAACGAACCCTTTCCAATTTTTCTTTCAATACCAATCGGACCTAACTCATCCTCCAGCAGAATCTGATCATTCTCATCTGAAATAATACGATAAGGGTTCTGATGTAACACTTCAAATGTTTCGAATTGATGAGAGATTTCCGATACTTCATCTTCTTCCATAAGAAAAGTTTCCATAGCATATTCGGTTTCAATGCCAAATAAACTGTCAGGATTTTGCTTTGCTAGAATAAGAGTATTGCCAGCTTCGATATATTCTAAGTAGTGCTGTTCCACGCTATTATCTGAATAAATGGGAGGTTCGATTAAAAATCTTAGTTCTCCGGTTTTTTCTGTGTTTGGTAATACATCGCTATCGTCCACTTGATAATTGTTTTGATCTAGGTAAGTATATAGACCTTTTACTCCTAATGGCGCAGGTGAATCTACCAGGTAGGGTGGATAGGGTTTAGGTGTATTATTATTAGAAAAGACACTAACCAAAATAAGCAGAAGAAAAAAGACAACAGCTACGATCCATGTTCGTTTACTGAGCATTATCGTTCACCTATTTCTGTATGTGATTGATAGGTTTGAGCAATGGCTTTCATCCATTGCTCGATATTGTTCTGATATTGGTTAAAATCTTCTTCAGATATTTGTTGTTCGCCATAAGTTGTTTTTTCAAAAAATAATGCCAATTGATAGAAATCTCGTGCTAAGGTAATATCTTTTTGTTTCAATTCATCATAATAATCCCAATTTGTTTTCCATAACCGGCTAGTAATAAATTTCTGTCATCAAGAATAAGTAAGAAAGCTAGAAATTGGTGACGTGTTGCAAGACGAAACTCTTTTTCCATGGCATATTGACTGGCAACAGCTAAGTGACGCTGATAGTCCCATTCCAATTGATTACTAGAGCTAAAGGGCTGCAGTTTCTTCAGTCTTCTTTTTCTTAAAAAAATCATAACAATTGCCACCACACCTATAATGAGTGCGCCCAGTATGACGATTAGGATGACAGAGAGAATGCTGTTACCGACTGTAGTACCAGGATCAAACGATTGGAATATACTTTTAAGCAGCTTACCAAGCCATTCTGAAAGTTTGTCCCATATTCTATCTAATAAACTACGATTATCTTGGTAGTATACCTGATATTCTTTGTTACTTAAAATGTCATTTAACTGTTCCCGTTTGCTTTGATAAGAGGACATCGATAATCTCCTTTAAGATGGGTCTGTGACTTGGTATTCACTAATCATTTCTTTTAAGTCGGTTGCTTCTTGTCTGGTTGTAGAGTCAAAATACATAACGGCATATCCAACGAAAAGTACAATAGAAGTAATCAATGAAATAATATTATTCAATAGGTGAAATAAAACACTATTACCTAAAAAGATCAACGGAAGTTGTAAGATCGCTGTAACAATACCGGTAATAATCGATAATATGATGATTAGGCCAAAGAATTTCCATGTTTGCCTTTTGGTGAGTTGCCAGCTTTTTGATAAACCAGGTGCAGCTTGTTCAAAAAGAACCACCGGTAAATATAAACTCCATCTGGTCATTAAGAGCCCAATCCCTATAAAAGCTCCGATTGAAAGTAAAAACATAAGAATTGCACCAAAAATAGGATTAAGTACAAACGATATTGCGGAAAAACCTATAACCATAAAGACAGGAACTAATAAGCCAACGAGAATAAGACACCATAGCAAGGTGCTCCAAAACATCGGCCAGTACCGGGAGAGTGCACGTTTGATCATATCTTTTGTTACTGGAATTGTTTCGCTCTCACGTGTAACTTTTACCGTCCAGATAATTGCTCCAGCAATAAGTGGCATGGCAATGATAAGGAAAAAATTCGCTAGTATCGTAAGCAGGTCTTCTTGTATTGTCGTGGTAGAAACAGCATCAGCTCCTGAAATAAGTTGATCCAATATATTTTGTCCTGATTCTACACTGGTGAAAAAGCTTCGCCCAGATAGACTAAGAATCAGAGCCTGTATGGCTAACACCGGCACCATAATTAAGAAAGTTATCATGAACAGTGTTTTAAAGCGTGTCTTAATAATACGAAAAGTTTGATCTAAAATCTCTCCAAACCCTAAAGGTTTATTCGTGTTTTCATTCATTATTTTCTCCTCCTAAAATAAACAGAATACATAGGTTATTTTAACATGTTTTACGAGATATGGGATAAATTTTTAAATAAAAGGTAAAAAATGGGGGAGCTATTTTTTAAAGTGGAAAGGAAACATTAAAACCAAAGGTATGAGTTTGATAGAATGCTAGGTAAAACGCCAGGAAAAATACTTCTTTTCATGGTGTGTATCAAAAAAAGTATTTATCACGGCGCTAACCGTCCGTAAAATCCCCCCCACTTTAAGATTCGAGCATAAGCAAAGAAGCTAAGTGAGGGATAAACGGACGATAACCATCCTGATAAGTTTCGCTAACAATCAGTGGGAGTCAAAAACCCCCCCCACTGATTGAAGTCTCACTTTATCCAAAGCGATTGTTAACATCTTCTTACATTATGCTGCCTGTTTGCTTTTTTGTTCCTTTCTTGTTTTGGTTTTTAAGAAAAAAGACAATCCAAGGCCGACGATCGATAGACCAGTAGCTACTAAAAAGGCAGCATTATAACCATTCATTGCAGCACCAGTTGCCAATTGATTGATAGCCTCTGCTTCTGATAATCCTGCCATCGCTGTTTGCTCCGGTTGATAATTGCTTGCGGCAGTCGTCATCACAGTAATTAGAATAGCTGTGCCAATTGATGCTGAAACCTGTTGCATCGTATTTGCCATTGCGGTCCCATGTGGATGCCATTCTGGTGGAAGCTGATTAAGTCCATCTGTCATTACCGGCATCATCACTAACGATAACCCGAACATGCGGACAGCATAAATGACAACTAAAAAGCTATAGGCCGTATCCATTGATAAATTCGTAAATAAGAAGGTAGTAACGGTCACAATAGCCATGCCGCTTGCTGCTAACCATTTTGCACCGAATTTATCAAATAATATACCTGTGATTGGGGACATGATACCCATCACAATTGCACCGGGTAATAGCATCATTCCTGATTCGAGAGGTGAAAAACCTCTGGTATTCTGCATATATAATGGCAGCATCGTTTCTGCACCAATTAATGCCATTAACACAATCATTGTAATAACTAATGACAGAGAGAATATTGGATACTTGAAAACACGGAATTCCAGCATAGGTTTCTTTAATTTTAATTGACGAATAATAAAGATCGTTAAAATAATCGCAGCCCCAATAATGATCGCTAGTGCTTGACTATCAAAGGTTGCAGAAGCCTCACTATCTCCATGTCCGCCGCCAATACTACTAAAACCGTACAATAATCCACCAAACCCAAACGATGATAATAAAATAGATAAGATATCTATTTTTGGATAAGTTTGTTCTGTTACGTTTTTAACGAAGAGGGCAGCTAAAATAATCGTAATGATCACGATTGGTAACACGACATAAAACAGGCCTCTCCAGGAAAAGTATTCCAGAAGCCATCCGGAGAGTGTAGGACCGATAGCAGGTGCGAAGGATATGACAATCCCTGCCATACCCATTGCAGCTCCGCGTTTCTCAATTGGAAATACTTTGAGCAGCACTGTCATCATCAAAGGCAGCATAATTCCTGAACCTGAAGCTTGAATAACACGTGCAACCAATAATAGTTCAAAAGTGTGTGAAATAGATGCGACAAAGGTACCTGTCGCAAATATACTCAAGGCAGTTATGAATAATTGCCTTGTCGTGAAACGTTCAATTAAAAAGGCGGATATTGGAATCATCACGCCATTAGTTAGTAAGAAGGCAGTGGTCAACCATTGTACTTGATTTTCAACAATGCCAAAGTCATTCATAATGCTAGGTAAAGCTGTTGCTAAAAGTGTTTCATTTAATAAGCCGACAAACGCACCTATTAGCATGACAGCGACCATAGGCGTTCTTTTTATTTCGTCTGTCTGGATCGATTGATTCATTTTATTGTCCTCCCAGTTGTTTACATAATCGTTCGAGCATCAATACCTGTGAGTGGATGGTTTTTTCTCTCTTTAAATAATAAAGAAATGCCTCCGCAGTTAATGAATAAGCTGAATCATGTACTATTTCGTTTTTTACTATTTGTAAAGCTTCTAATAATTTGAGATGGTTATCTGATTTCATCTCGATAATTTTATCTTGGATGTCTATAATTAATTGTTCCCATGTGATTTCTTGTTCCTTCTGTATCAAGGGTTTTTTATTCCGTATTTCTTTAACGATGGTATTCAAAAGAGAAGCTATCCATTCACTTAATTGTTTGGCATTAATATCTTGCTGGTGGATGGTCATATAAACTAGATATTCCTTCATGATGCCTTCAAGAATAATACTTAAATCCGAAAAAAATATTTCGTATGCTTTCCCTAATACTCGATAAAGTATGTCGCGATGGTGATTCTCTAATGTTGTTCGTAACTGTTCCATCTTTTGTGTAACTGTAGCATCCTTTTTAGGTGAAAATTCCTTGAATAGCACATTAAAAAAAGGTTGATGTTCGATCCATGTTTTTAATTCCCATTCGATATATGTGGCTAAATCATTATTTTGAAAATATATGCTATCTATTTCAATCGTTCGATCGATTATTTTCTTATGGTAATTTTCAATCATAACGATCATTAAGTCGGTCTTTGAAGCGAAATAACTATAGAATCCACCCTTTGAAATACCAGCATTTTCGGCGATTACCTGTACAGAAGTTTCATTAAATCCATTTTTAGAAAAAAGCTTTAATGCGATATCTATAATCTCTTGTTGTTTATTCAATCTGTCACCTCTGACTTTCTGGTCATTATTTTGACTGTATAGTCACAAAGGCTATTTTATGAAATTTAGTTTTATATGTCAATAAACAACATTGAAATATAACAAAAAATATAAATAAGTCAAAAGGATGTGGATATGAAAAAGCAGCGCTTGTTTTAGCGCTGCTTGCTGTATAGTTCTGCTATTTTAATGATGGTTTCGGTTGCCTTTACCATATGATCAATCGAGATGTATTCATACTTGCCATGGAAGTTTTCGCCACCCGTAAAGATATTTGGTGTCGGCAGCCCCCCCATGAAAGATAACTGCGAACCATCTGTGCCGCCGCGAATGGGTTGGATAAGGGGCTCAACTCCGACCTCATGCATTGCCTTTGCAGCGATATCGACGATAAATTTCACCGGTTCGATTTTTTCTGCCATGTTGTAATATTGGTCCTTCATATCTAAAGTAATACGATCATTTCCATAAGTTTGCTGCATTCCTTCCACAACTTGTTGGAGAAATTTTTTCTTTTGATTAAATTTAGCGCGATCATGATCCCGAATGATATAGTACAGTTTCGCCTCCTCTACGTCTCCATTAAAAGAGAGTAAGTGATAAAAGCCTTGGTGCTCCTCTGTGAACTCAGGTGCTTGATCCTCAGGCAGTTGCTGATGGATAGCAAAGGCAATTTTGGTGGCGTGAATCATTTTATTCTTAGCGGTTCCTGGATGTACATTATTTCCTTTCACAGTAATTTTGGCAGCGGCGGCATTAAAACTTTCAAATTGCAGTTCCCCCCCTAAAGGACCACCATCTACCGTGTAGGCAAAATCTGCTCCAAATCTTTTTACATCAAATTTGTGAGGGCCACGGCCTATTTCTTCATCAGGTGTAAAAGCAATTCTTATCTTTCCATGTGGGATTTCAGGATGTTGTATTAAATATTCAATAGCTGTCATTATTTCTGAGATGCCTGCTTTGTTATCTGCACCAAGTAATGTAGTTCCATCGGTTGTCATTAAGGTATGGTCATGATATTTATGTAAAGAGGGGTATTCAACTGGTGATAATATAATGTTCTTGCTTGTATTAAGAATAATTTCTTTTCCATTATAGCTATCAATTAACTGTGGAGTCACACCATCTCCTGTAAAGTCTGTTGCCGTATCGAGATGGGCAAGAAAGCCAATCACTGGTACTTCTGTCTCAATATTACTAGGTAAAGTGGCCATCAAATAGGC
>NZ_BAVS01000034.1 GCF_000521485.1 Gracilibacillus boraciitolerans JCM 21714
ATCTTTAGAACCATTTAGACGTAAAATTCTTATTGTAGATAAACCACCCTTTAGCTCAAAAAGGAAAGAAGCATCTTAATTTAATTATTGTTAACTATTTAATTTAAAAGGTTGACAATAAAAGAAAGATGAAATATTCTATACTCATTAAAACTTTTAGAAATCCCTTTTAGGAGTTGCGAGGATCCTAGGATTTATGTAAAAGAAGGAGATGGAATTATTATGAGATTAAGGGCATTGGATATTACATTAGCAGCTTTATTTGCTGCATTAATGGCAATTGGGGCAAATATTACTTCATTTATAGTTGTCGGAGGGGTTCCAATTACACTGACTACTTTTTTTAGTATTTTATCAGGTCTTTTACTTGGAAGCAGATAGGTGCCATTTCCATGACGGTTTATGCATTGGTTGGACTAGCTGGTGCACCTGTTTTTGCACAATTTTCAGGTGGGGTATCTTATATTCTCAGCCCAACGTTCGGTTTTATTTTATCTAATATTCTAGTAGCCTATGTTGTCGGGAAAATAATAGAAATAAAAGCTACTCGAATGAGTTTCGTGATTGCATCCTTGATAGGAATGAGTATTAATTACGTTTTTGGTACGACTTGGATGTATTTTGCTTATCAATTATGGTTTGGTGCACCAGAAGGATTTAGTTATGCGATGGCTTGGTTATGGATGCTAGCGCCGTTACCGAAAGATATCATATTTGCCGTCTTAGCGGGTGGACTAGCATACCGTATTCATGGAAATGTTTATCTATCGCAAGCGAGAAAATTAGAAAAAAAGATGCCTGCCTGATAGGTTCTGTAAAAACTGTAAATATGGAAGGGGAAAAGAAACATGTTAGATCAATGGTCTGAAATAGCAGACAGGGTCATTGCAGTAGAAGAAATTACGGATGAAGAAGCACTCGCAATTTTAAACTGTTCAGATGATGAACTTTTATTATTATTACAAGCTTCCTATAAAATTAGGCACCAATATTTCGGCAATAAAGTGAAGTTAAATATGATTATTAATGCTAAGTCAGGTCTATGTCCCGAAAACTGTGGGTATTGTGCCCAATCTTCTTTATCTACTGCACCTGTGGAAAAATATACAATGGTAAATCGCACAACTTTATTGAGTGGTGCGGACGAAGCAAATCGACTTAAGGCGGGAACCTATTGCATCGTTGCTAGTGGCAGAGGTCCAAGTAAGCGGGAAGTTGATACCGTTGCCTCTTCTGTAAAGGAGATCAAGGAGAGATATGACTTGAAGGTTTGTGCTTGTATGGGAATTTTGAAACCGGAACAAGCACAACAATTAAAAGAGGCAGGTGTGGACCGCTATAATCATAATATTAATACATCAAAGGCCCATCACCCCCCCAATATAACAACATCTCATACATATGATGATCGTGTTAAAACAGTAAATACAGCCAAGGATGCAGGGATATCTCCGTGCTCAGGTGTCATTGTTGGTATGAAGGAAACGCAAGCGGATGTAATCGACATGGCCAGAAGCCTGAAAGTTCTTGATGCAGATTCGATTCCGGTAAATTTTTTGCATGCCATTGATGGAACACCATTGGAAGGAACGGAGGAGTTAGATCCCCGCTATTGTTTGAAGGTACTCGCTTTATTCCGCTTTATTAATCCAACGAAGGAAATCCGAATATCCGGTGGTAGGGAAGTGAACTTAAGAAGCCTTCAACCATTAGGACTGTATCCAGCCAATTCTGTTTTCGTTGGTGATTATTTAACAACTTCTGGTCAAAAAAGCACGGTTGATCATAAAATGATTGAAGATCTGGGATTTGAGATTGATTATACGGCAGTAGCGGAAGGACAGGTGTAATAAAGATGCTCAGTGGGCTTCGAATACGACTTTGTTTATCATATCCTTCATATTTGCTTTTCAAAATTTGAAATTTTATATTATAAATACATAAGTTGAAAAGTTTTTTTGAGTTCGAATGATAACTCTGAGTTTTTCAAGCTAGTCTTCTAGGTCGATCTGTAAAGTTCGTAACTTAAGTATTCTACCTTTAAACGAAGGTGGCTTTGTAACAGTCGACTTTGCAAAATCACCTTCTAGAAATCAACAAAAAAGGCGCAAACTAGATTTGCGCTTACTCATAAATTATTTTTAACCACTCACAGCTGCCAGAACTTTTTGGATATCATATATATTACTATCTTTTTTAAAGGTCTTTGAAACGAGTGGTTCAACGTTACCGGAAATCCAGATCTTTAGTTCGGAATCCAAGTCGAAAGTGCCAGCTGTTTCAATACTAAAATGTGAAATGCTTTTATAGGGGGGGATGGAATGATATGCTGTTTTTTTACCTGTGATTCCTTGTTTGTCTACTAAAATCAATCGTCTATCAGTAAAAATAAACAAGTCTCTTATTACTTTAAAAGCTACGTTCACTTCTTCTCCGTCTACAAATAACTGCCCAAATTCCTTCATGATCTCTTTCTTGTCTACATTCGAAGCATTTCCCATTAATCCATCAAGAAATCCCATTATTAATTCCTCCAATATTTAATATTTTAGAAGGGTGTTATCCCATTTGTGAATTTAGTTGATTTACCTATATTTTTACCACGTGACTTTCTTGGTGATTTCGCAGCAGTGTAACCACCATCAAATATTTTACCAGGAATTAATCTGTGTTTTTGTATTAGCTCATCTGCTACTTCTACATTACTTTCGATCAGTGCATGTTGAAAAATCTTAGCTGCTGCTCTTGCATCCTCTAAGGCATCGTGGTGGTGGAATGTTATGTTTTTCAATGCAGCAAGTGTGTTTAATTTATAATTTATTAATCCTGGCCATACATTTTTGGAGATAATACAGGTGCATAAGTAGTCTATCTCTGGGTATTTTATGCCAAAATGATCTAAAGTATATCTCAACACGCTCATATCGAAACTTGCATTGTGAGCGATACTGAGATGACTGGTTAAATAGGCATGCAATTCATTCCAGATATCATTGAAAGTGGGTGCGCCCAATACATCTTCTTCTGTGATACCATGAATCATCGTATTATATGGATCAAACTCCATGTTTGGGTTAATTAACGTATAGTACTCTTCAAGAATTTCTTCTTTATTAAAAACAACAAGTCCCACTGCACAAGGACTAAATCGAGATTGATTTGCCGTTTCAAAGTCAATAGCTACATAATTCAATACTTCACATCCTTAATCTTGGAACTTAAAAATCTAAGCATACAGCTATTTTAACTTATATAGTCATATTAGGAAATAAATTTGATGAGAGTGTGAAGCATAGTTATAAAACGTAAAAATATCCGCTGCAACCTTATTGAATTGCTTATTTTCATTTGGTATAGTAATGTAATTTTTAAGTGATAATGAATATTCATTCTGAAACTTATGCTATGTACCGTTCGTCTTATAATTTAAGGAGGGACAAATAATATGAAGAAGTTTCATTTTGGAAGTTTAATCGTTCTTATATTATTGACATTATTAGGGTGCCAGCAAAATGCAGTATTATCGGATGAACTTAATTTAAATAAGGATATAGAAGGTTTTGTAGAACCTGAATCATCAGATTGGGTGAAATATACAAATGCTGTAAGAGAGTATATGTATTATAGAACGCAAGCTATGATAAATAAGGATATACATATTCTCTGGGAAAGGTACCCAAAATTAAAAGAGAATATTGATCTTGAACAAGGAATTAACGTAGAAAAAAGTGAAGTTGAATCCTTAAATCAAGGATTTGACTTGTTAGATGCCAATTACAATATTGAAAGCTATGATCAAATTAAAGCGAACGCAATAAATGATAATGAAGTAATCGTCCTGGTTCACGGAAACATTGCTTATTTGAGAAATGATTTCGACGAATCTGGCGGCGAATATTTAATGAAAGTCTTCTTGAAAAAGGAAGATAATCAATGGACTGTGATAAAAACTGACGAGTATACTTTGCCTGAATACAAAGAACTTTTTCAAGAATAAAGTAATAACTAAAATTTCATGTTTTATTTTAGGTTTTAGCGCTACTTATTTTGATCATATCACTGATCAATCGAAAATAAACTTCTCTATTTGGACCACAGCTAACTAGTATAGCTCTATCAAAAACGGATAGCCAATCCCAACCTTACCCATAACCCATAGATAAAGGAGATAGAGTCTTTGTTAAACAAAAAAATGTTTTCTGCCATTATTGGATTTATCACTGCACTTTTTGCCAGTTTTTCTTTAATTACACAAAATGGCGACTTATTATTACAACCGTTATTACAACTAATTTTAGGTGTGGTAACAGCAAACTCGTTAGTAAATGGAATTTCCTCTTTTCACAGCAAAAGAAGGGGATTAGGCTTGTTTTTTGCCTTCATAACTTTATTTATGCTTACTGTTATCATTCTGAATAACACTATGACAATCGAAGGTATAATTCCAGTTATAGCCATGTACATCTTGTTTGGAGTTCCAATAGGTATCATTGCAATGTTTGTCCATCGAATAAATAATAGAAATGACTTAAAGAAGACCTAATTAAGGACAGTTGTTGAGCAACAGGGGGGGTGCAATAGTTGAACATATACTCATCGATGGCATACTGCTCCTAATTGAAAGTAATTTACAGGAATTGGATTTTTGATGTCCTGTATTAAATTATAACTGAACCATTTGATTTAAACAGACTATTAGTAAAATATAGTACTTCAATATTTGATATTGCTCTCTTCACGGGAAATACCTTTCGCTTCACTGGAAAAGTATCTCGCTTGACTGGATAAAAGGGTATTTCCCGTGAACATCACCATATTTCCGGTGAAGCCGACACTATTTCCCGTCAACAGCACAACATTTCCCGTGAAGAAATAAGATGTTCAGCAAAGATACCATAAACAAGCAATCTTTTTTTCCAGAATGCTGGATAACCGCTTATTCCAACACTTTTTTCTAAAGCTACTTCGCAGGTTTTGGTGATGTTCAATTTTAGTGGTATAATTTAGATTAATCTTATCTGAATCAAAAATGGAGGTAACATGTTAACTTTTGAACAAAAATTAAAAATCATTGAATCTTTCCCTGAATTAACAAGACATGACGTATCGATGAATCGAGTTAATTTTCATTATGAAGAAAGTGCTGATGATAAAAAGAATGTTGTGTATCATCTGCATCCTAATGGAAATGGATTTGTTTATGCAGAATATCTGAGTGACTATGATACAGATCACAAAGGCATGATTAATATAAGAGACTTTTCTGAAGCGGAATTACGTACACTCATTCAAATGTCAATCGAATCATTGGCACTAACATCAGGCGCTGAAGCTCCCATTGTAGAGGAATTTGAAGAAGAGCGATGGATTAATTCAGAAAAACACTCGCTCCTTCTTGTGAACGAAGGGGATTTGTGGAACGTTTATGCCGGTCTAAATCTTGATGGTACCTTTCGTTCATATAATGAGGCTAGAGCCTTTCTGGAAGAAGAGGGATTCAGAAGAGCATAACATTGACAGGAGCTTGTATTTATTCCAAGCTTCTGTCCTTTTTAATGAGAGATGTTTACCATAAAATAATCTAAAAAGTGAGGTACCACGATGATTGCAAAGATGGAAGCGGATTTTAATGGATTGAAAGAAATTGGTAAAATTTGCGGGGGGGCGATTCGAGATGAATTAGTCCAACGCACTAAACCTGGAATGACTACAAAAGAACTCGATGAAATGGCAGGAGAAATGTTTGAAAAAGCAGGAGCTCAATCTGCACCAAAAGGAGAGTACGATTTTCCTGGGTATACGTGCATTAGCATAAATGAAGAAGTAGCGCACGGGATTCCTGGGAAGCGGACCATTAAAGAAGGGGGGGACCTTGTCAATATTGATGTTTCAGGTTCTAAAAACGGGTATTTCGCAGATACTGGAATTTCCTTTGTTGTTGGGAATGGAGAGGCAATTTTGCAGAAAATATGTGATGTTGTGAAAGAAGCATTCGATGCTGGACTTAAGAAGGCCAAACCAGGAGCGAAAAAAAGCGCTCTCGGAAAAGCGGTACATAATGTAGCAAAACAACATGGGCTAACTGTCATAAAAAATCTTACTGGGCACGGTGTTGGGCGCTCGATTCATGAAGCACCAGACCATATTTTAAATTACTATTCGCGCTGGGATGATGAAATTTTAAAAGATGGTATGGTCATTGCTTTTGAGCCTTTTATCTCGACACTTGAAGAGGAAGTTTTCCAATCGCCGGATGACGGATGGACCTTTCTGACCGATGAAAGCTTTGTGCTCAATACGAACATACGATTATTCTTACAAAGGAAGGCCCGATTATTACGACACTGTAATAGCAGTGTGGAAAGTAATGTGTCAACTCCCAACACTCATACTCCCCCCCCACTTATAAATTTCATTAGAAATTGAGTGGGGGGGGAGTATTCATTGTTCATTCCAGTTCCAAAATGCTACTTCATCAACTTCTAATGCAGCAATCCAGTCTTCATTTTGCAACTGTAATATTTCCTTAGTTGGACCTGTTATAACTGCTCCATAGTGCTGGAAACCATTTTCGTTTAGATAATTGATTTGTTCGCTTAGATTCAGCTCACCCCATACTAATTTATCTGCTTTACTCTCATGCTGCTCTAAGAAGTGCAATGTTTTCATGAATTGTTCTTGGATCACCCCCCCGTAATCGTCTTCTTCATAATCGGGTGAAACCGCACTTTCACTAACTACTTTACCTCCAAACCAGCCAAACTTTTCTTCTGTATGTTCCGTTACAATAAAGTCATTGTCATGCCAAATGGGGGGGAAACTCGGAAAACCGATTGGGTCAAATATTATTCCTTCATCTAAAGCCTTATTTTCACTACCTGTATCAACTGCCAGCCAAAGTAAATCCATATTTTTGCCTTGAAATGATTCAAACACTTGTTTCGTTTCAAGTGAATTAGTAAAAGAAACATAGGCAGAAACTACGGTACCTTCAGGCAAATCCTCCAACTGGTTCCAATCAGACATCCCTCTTGATCCTGTTTCAGGATAGGTGAATACTGGTTGATCTTGGCTTTTCCGTCCATATTGCTTTTCCTCAGGTATCGCCATCAATGAAAGCAAGAAATCCACTTTTAATTCTCCAACTTGAATAGATTCATGCCCTACCATTTTATTTAGATCCCTTGTCGCTTCTAACCCAAAGTAAGCCTTGGTATTTGTACTTGTTCCACCCATATAACCATAAGGGTCTGTTACTGTAAGCGTATGGTCAATAATACTTCGGTATACCTCTAACCGATCCGGTTTTCCCCCCCATGAGAAATAAACTGCAGTAAAGATCGTCGCAAGTATAGTGAATGCTATAAATAGTACAAAAGCCATTAATGCTGTTTGAAATCTTGCTTTCCATTTACCACGTCGTAATACTTTTTTCTGCTTCTTATCGTTATTCGAATGTTTTTCCTGTTTTGGATTATTCTCTTCTAGAGACTCTTGGTATGCTTCAAACTTATCTAATTCTTTTTCAAATGCTTCAAGTTCTGCTCCAGATAATTCATCTTTTTCATAGGCTTCTAGTTTCTTTTTAAATTCACTACTCATTTTCTTCCGCCTTTCTCCGTCTAATTGCCGACCTGCCCCTGAATAACAACACTTTAAAATGACTTTGCTGGATTTCCATCACTCTGCCGCTTCACGTTGAGTTAATCCATGAAAATCATGTAGCAACACAGCGTATTTATGTTTATCAGGTAAACGATCTAGTAAAGTAACAATCTCGTTCATTTCTTCTTTTGTTACGAGAGAATCCAATAATAATTTCTTTTTATCAAAGAGCGTTGCGAAAAAGCCTTGTTCCTTCACCACAATGCGTTTATGTTTACGATAATAGTCGATGTATACTCGGTATGCTACAGTGAACAACCAAGATTTAATTGTTTCCCCCATCATAATGCTCAATGTTAAGATGAGCTCGAAAAAATGTTTCCTGTACTAGATCTTCAGCAGTATAGTGATCTTTACTTAAGGAAAGCAAAAAACGGTATATATCGTAAAAATATTTATGGTAAATTGTATCGAGAGATTCCTTCATTTGCTCCTCCCTTCATTTATAAAACGATTAAGATTCAAAAAGGTAACAAAAAAATGTAATTCTTAAAAATTCTGCTTATTAAATAACTTGAGATATGAAAACTGCCCCCCCGATGTTAGAAGAGTTGTCGTACAATTTCAAAACTGGCAGAATTCATTAGGAAGTAAATATAACTTTGGTATAAAGGACATACCCTTCATAGTAAAGGAAGGAGTTATATACCAATTAAATACAAATTGTTCACTTTGATAGCTACTATCACGATTGTGATTGCATTATATTATGCAATAAAAATCCGCAACTTCCAATTATTCAAGAAGTTGCGGATTTTTTATTATAAAGTAAGAAAGCCTTGCTATTGTAGTATTTTGAATGAACAAAGCACATGAAACAGCTGTATATAAAGGGTTGAAGTGCACTAACGCGATGTGACCATTTTTAGTCGACCTGCATCTGATTGTTGAAAAGTTCATCTTCACGGGATATATTGTTTGCTTGGCGGGATAAGACATTATATCACGCTAAGCGTGGTAAGTATCCCGTGAAGCGAGAGAGTTATCCCGTCAAGCGAAGACAATATCCCGTGAAGAATTCCTTATTCTAGATGGCTACTCTGACAACCAATCAATTGCTATCATTACCACAGCATTTCTTATGTTTTTTCAACTTTCATGGACTGGGCTCATTTCTTCCCATTTTATTTTCATTTACTACTGTATTTGGACCAGATTGCAGAATAGTTCCTACCGCCAATACCTTCTATTGCACGGGTTTCTCACATGCCATGTGATGGGTTATGCTTTTGGCGGGAATGGTTTTTATTTTTCACTTTATGCGATCCTGCTAATGGTTCACCGTAGGGCTGTTGTGCGCTTTTTGGTAAATCGGGTTGTTCCTGCTGTTTTGGTCCTTTATGATTTTTGGTCATGTTTATTCAACCTCCATGATTAGTTATTTTATTAGAGCATACTTTATAAAGGTGTTTTCATCCTCAATTAAGCTGCACACACCACATTGTATTCTCCTGTCAGGGCCGTTATATGCGACATGAAAGGATTCTAACGGGTCCTGTTCGTAATTATTGATCACTTCTCCAGTAGTTGTGTTTAATTTTACGGGTTTGGCAACTTGTTCAATTACATTAAAACGTGAACGGTTTGTTTTACATTTAGGGCACTGATAAGGCTGATTCGAATAAAACCCCCTCCATGGTTATGTTGTTATTTGTAAGCGTATTGCTACAGAAGTTTGATTGGTACTTACCATTTATCACGGCGTAACCGTTCGTAAAACCCCGACTTCAAGATTGGAACATAAGCAATGAAGCAAAGTGGAGGATAAACGGACGGTAAACATCCTGATAAGTTTCGCTAACAATCAGTGGGATTCAAAAACTCCCACTGATGCAGTCTCACTTTATTTTCTCTGATTCCTGCTAAATTATACGAAGCCGTAGACCTTTTTTGTTAAAAGGTGATACACCGTGCAAATAGTCGGATATTTATAATTTTTAATCGGTTAATTATAATAAAAATATTTAAAAACTAGCTTAGACTAATAATAAACCAAATCGCTGAAATCCGTTTCATTGTGAAATAATGAAATCGGTTTAAATATACAGTTTGGAGAAGGCAATCATAATAATGACATCCTAAATAGAAAGGTGATTTTATGGATAATTATTTTTGTTTAAATAAAGGTACCTCAATTAAATCGAACTTAGACTCAAAGCCTATCTTAAACGGTATCAAGATTCTTAGACGCGATTTAGACAAGAAGTTTACCCTAAAGGAGACGATTGATAATCAGATTAGATTAGTAAAAGATAACGTGCTGTCAGAAGAGGAATATCGAATGGTGGTAGTATCTACAGACATTATAGAAGTACGAGCATCAGATGATCTTGGATTTATCTATGGTTTGCTTTTTATAAGTAGTTACTTTCTGGATATAAAGCCTTTTTGGTTCTGGATGGATCAGGGGGGGATTAAACAAACCGAAAAAATTGAAGTTCCTGTTAAATCCTATTTTTCCCTAAAAAAAGCAGTTAAATACAGAGGCTGGTTTATCAATGATGAGGTATTGATCGATTATGTGACAAAGCAAAATGATTCTGATGAATTTTGGGAAATGACCTTTGAAGCATTACTTCGATGTGACCGAATACTTTGATGCTGCTGAGGGTGTTGCAGAATGTTTTGCAGAATACACTAATGCTACGATTAAATACTTAGAACATGAAGATGACCATGCCGGCGAGCAGTTTTATAATTATGGTGTAAGAGTTTTAGCAAGTCAATGGATGGAAAATGAACAGAATATAGCAACCCATTTTACCTGGGCGACAGGAAATATCGCGTTTAACAAACAAGTGGAATATTTTAAAGAAATTTGTCAAAAAGGTTTAAAGTCATTTGCCAGATTATATGAAACATGCGAAAAGGTTAGTAAGACACTGACAGATGAGCAAAAGTTGTTGCTTGATTCCACTATCTATTTACAAACAAAAATCCACTTATTTTGTATCTAGGGTGTGTTAGAATTTTGTGAAGCATATGAATACTATAATGACAAAAAATATATGAGTGCTTTTTTAAAAGCAGGTCATGCTTCTGGAAAATTCGCACAAGCCAATACAGAGATGAGAAATAGTGAGTATGGGATTTGGGAAGGTTTCTATGTGAATGACTGCTTAAATAATACTAAGTTTACGGCCTATTTATTAATAAAACTCATGGGTTATATCCGTGTGATAGGAGAAGGTCCAAGATACTTTTACTGGCAAAGAGAGCTACTGTATTCTGAAGAAGACAGAAAAATCATGTTACTGACTAATACACAGAATCACTTAACGGATGAAGAATTGTTTATATTATTAAATGAAGAGAATAAGAGTTGGACAGAGGTAAATACGGATAGGTTATCTTAATAGCTATAAGTATTTTAAAAATGAACTTGTTCTCGAACATGCAAATGTCATTGTTGATTATTGGACTAGAGAGTTGTCCTTTGATATAGAATTCTAAAAAAGTTGCTACAGATTATTTATGAATGTAGGTATATGTGTAATATGTTACGGTTGCTGTTGATTTGAGGAGGTACTTTATGACACTATTAAGATGTAATGTGTGTAAACATCAATTTGGCTGGAAAATAATCTATAGATCACTATGGTTTTCTTTTAGGACAATACAATGCAGTGAGTGTGGTACAAAGCATGATGTGGCTTCACGATCTAGACATATATCTATGCTTCTGCTTATACCGATGCTGTTATTAGGTTGGGTATTAAATAATTTTATTTCATTCAATCCTGTATCGATGGTTGTTGGACTAGTGTTAATTCTTCTTTTCGGTGTTGTTATTTCGTTATTTTTACCATATTTAGTAAAATATAGCTCGGATATATGAGAGGAATCAATAGACCACTTATTTACAGTGGATTTTTATGTTCATCTGGATCGCTTTCTTAAAAAAAAGCAGCTAAGAAAGCTGCTTTTAGATGACCTATCTTTTAAGGTTAGGATTTTCCTGTTTAGCTTCTTTTACTCTAGGTTTTCGATATCCACCAGCAATATCTGCTTTTTTGAATTCTTTTGCATATATAACTTCCTGAGCGGCTGATGGTTCGTTCCCACTTCCTCCTATAGGTTGATACTGTGCTTTTCTTGACATAGTGCTCATCCTTCTATTGGAATTGGGTTATATATTTTTTTTACCCTTTGTCTCTTATTGATAAACATAGGCTTAAAGAGTATATGTTTAATGGTCTGCAGTAACGCTTTCTCTTAACATTCAATACTAGTAAATACCTATAATCAATCTGAATCTATTATAGGTGAATTGCTCATATTTCATTTTAAATATGGGAATACAGTTCCACTTTGATTATGCCTCTATATGAAATGTATCGCAAAAGATTAAAAAAAGATTAAGGAGTCATCCTTAATCTTCGAATTTCACAAACTATTAGGGGGAGGGTTTTTCAGTTTCCCTCCAGTAGCTCTGTAGCCATAAAAGTTTCTACTAATATAAGGTTCCCAGCTCCACCTGTTCACTTAACAGTTTGTAATTTTTATCAATCTCTTCGCCATTTAGAAGAAGTTCATCAATGGCTTTCGCTTTTTCATTTGCTAATTGCGTATTGATATCGTTGAATAAGATATCTGTTTCCTTTAATAAGGCTAAGGCTGCGTGATTATATAAATAAACCTCATGATAGCGA
Organism: Gracilibacillus boraciitolerans JCM 21714; assembly: GCF_000521485.1. Taxonomy (GTDB): domain Bacteria; phylum Bacillota; class Bacilli; order Bacillales; family Amphibacillaceae; genus Gracilibacillus; species Gracilibacillus boraciitolerans. Next base: position 12,318 of record NZ_BAVS01000034.1, read on the forward strand.
TAATTGTCAAAAATGGCATGTTCGATATACGGACGGAATCGATCTAAGATCGCTGGTAGTCTCAGTTGCAAACGTTGCAATCCATCACGGATTCCTTCCACTCTTGATGCCAGTGTATCAACCGGTTCCATCACATTGTTGACAGCACCATGCACTTTTTCGTCGAAGTTGGAAAAGGCCGCAATAAATTTTCCGGGCAATGAAACGGTAAAGTACAGATGGGGGGGAGCCATCTTAACTGCAGCCGATATGCTTTCTAAGGTATGTTCTATTGTTAAGGTAAGCTGATGTAATAGATGTACGACAGGTATAATTAAACTATTAACATTTACTTTTAAAAGTTGAAACGATGCATCCAATTGTATCTCTTTTATAAGCATTCTACTTTTTAAATAGGGTGATGTTTCTAAGGTGGTTCTTTCTGAAAGAGGTGCGATGGATGGGTTGGAAGTAATGTCTTGTTTTCTTGTGATAGCTTCCGCAATGGAAAGATCTGTTGCCGCAAACTGATTGCCTGTTTCGTGCACTTGCCTTTTAAATCGATTGATTTGTTGGTGAAGCCTTTCCGTATTGATCTCCACTATTTCAAAATGGGCGTTCATTTTCTCCACTACCGTGTCATACCATTGTTCGGCACCAGCCTGAAAGCCTGCATGCAGTAATTGAGGTATGATTTCGGTTATAATATATCGGAATTGCTCTGTTAACTCATCTATGTTGTTTTCTATATTGTTTAATTGTCGCCTGGCTTCTGCAACTAACGAAGACACATTGATATCTCTCTTTGTGAGGAATTCCAGTACTTCCACTGGTGGAGAGTTTAAGAGAATGTTCAGATATTGTGCTTTTTGTTCTATTTGATTGAGGACGGAATGCCAATATCGCAATTCTGACTTGAGCATGTTGCCCATCCAAGTAATATCTTCAAATACTGCATCTCCTATTTCTTCCACTACTAGATCATCAAAGGCTTCTTGCATTGTAGTAATTCTTTTCTTTCTTTTTGCTCGTTCCGCTATAATTATTTCCATGGCATTACCTAGATATTGTTTTACTTTTGCTAAACGACCGATAACGGCATTTTCCAGACCATTTGCCAGCACTTCTAATGCTTCAGGTGTGATGTCAATTGGGTGATGGTCGCCCCCCCCGTAAAGCGGTTTACCTGTCCAGATGCTTGTCACGATATGTTCATCTGCATCGATAAATATTTTTCCTGAACCAGGGCCACCTTCAGGTCGGATTTCATAATATTGGCCGTTGGTATCCCGTAAATAGCCGGTATGGTTACTGGCAATGGTACTGAAAGGACCTGCTCCAGATGGTATGCCGTTATGTATTTCATGCTTGGCACCTGGAATGCGGTCATCAAGTCCTAAACTAATCAGTGAACCAGTTAAAATATCATATTCACCGAAGTAATTCGTGATATTCGGATAATCTTTATCTGACTCAACTTGGTGTTTCGGGAGAAGAGCTGGATTATATGTAACTGTTCGAACTTCAGGGTATTCCACCCCCCCTATTCTATTGGCAAGTGCACCACCTAGGGAGTTGCCCGTTACAGAATCGACTCCGTATTTTTTATCCATTTCTTCATAATATAATTTTGCTGCTTCTAACTGTGGAACATTTGTATCGCTTAATAAAAAGATGTCTGTTTTAACGTCTTCTAGTTGTTTAACATCAGTTCCGACGAAAACTACGGTGAAATCAAAAGTGTCCAGATTTTGAACCGTAAAAGCATCTAAGCCTGTTGGATTATTATAATTGTCATTAACTACTTCATATTCATTACCGTTCACCTCGATAATATCATCTGCTTCATGCTTAAGATAAGCACGATATCCTGCTAATTCCACTAAATCAGTATCTGAACTATTCATCTTGTAACTTACCATTTTATATCCCACCTAACTTATACTATTCTTTAACAATGTCATTAGGATTCGCTCTTTTAAGCGAATTTTCTTTACTGCCACTTGCGGATTTTATATTAATATTATTATCATGCAAGCGTACGGAATAAAGACCTTTAGGTAAATTATCTGCTTGTTCTATTTTTTTAACTAAATAGTTGAAAGCTTCTTCGCTAGGTTCAACACCTTCTTCTTCCATGTATAACTTTATTGAAATTTTAATTTCATCTGGTTTTATGTTTTCCATATTAATCAGTTGTGACCAGTTTTCTTTGTCACGCCGAGGATTATCTAAATAATTCTCTAGTATTATTTCGAAGTTGTCTTTTTTTCGTATCGAAACAAAATAGTATTCATTGCTATATCGATTGGCACCTATTGGAACAGCTTTTTTGTTAATACCTGTAACATTATACGCTTTTTTTACATCGTCAATTAAATCCGTTAAATTTTGAAATTCATTTTCATTTACCATACCATAAACACCAGCCATGATTGCCCTTTCAACTTGTCCGCTTTCAGTAAAAATATCGTTCATTCTTATCTCCTCTGTATTTTTGGAAATGGGAATGATTGCATACGTATAGAAATGTGGTTTTCCAACTGACTCTACAAAGACTGTCGCCCCCCCGTCTACATTCCCAACGATGTTATGTACCTTCACCTCTGTTTTATAATCTTCTTTAAAAAATGATTTGATTGCCTTTTCTATTTCTCTCCGATTTTCGTTTGCAATGCGGTCCGTTTCTTTTCCATTAGGTAAGGTATACTCTTCGCCGGTGTATTCTTGGACAGGAACATATAAGTCATCTGTTTCCTTTTTATCTATTTCTTCATTATCATTTTGATTACTTGGTGATACTTCACTCATCCAGTTACAGCCTCCTAATAGTAAAGCAGATAAAATTACAATAGCTATAATATTATTCTTATGGAGCATGTGCTTCCTCCTTTTTTTGTTCTTCAATAAATATTATAGAAAAAAATGGTTATAAAACCAATTGTTATCCATGATTATATGCGGAAATGAATCAAATGGTATAGATTAAGAGATGGAAAAAGAGGATTATAGGTATATTGGGGTAGTTGAGAGTTGACGGCCAATAACTAGCTATATTATAACTAATTGTATTTGGCATTTCTCAGTTCATTTCATTTAAAATGTAAGAATATAATGCGGCTATTTGTGATTGGGCATCTATTGAAAGTGTTCTGTTAACTCATCTGTTTAATTTTTCATGTTGTTTAACTGTTCGCCGAGTTTCTGCAACTGATAAAGAAACAATTATAACCTTTTGGTATTGAACGGACCTGGTCCAGATGGTATGCCATTATATGATGTTTCATGCTTTGCACCCGGAATATGGTGTCATCAAGTCCTAAACTAATCAGTGAACCACTTAAAATATCATATTCACCAAAGTAATTTGTGATATTGTCATAATCTTTATCTGCCTCGACTTGATGTTTCGGTAGAAGGGCAGGATTATAGGTGACCGTCCGAACGTGCGGGAATTCTACACCAACTCTGTTGGCGAGAGCACCACCTAGGGAGTTGCCCGTTACAGAATCGACTCCGTATTTTTTATCCATTTCTTCATAATATAATTTTGCTGCTTCTAACTGTGGAACATTTGTATCGCTTAATAAAAAGATGTCTGTTTTAACGTCTTCTAGTTGTTTAACATCAGTTCCGACGAAAACTACGATATGCTCATTGTTATTGTTATCGAGGTTTTTTATCGTAATAGCGTTAAGGCCGGTTACTGTATCAGCTTTAATATTTTTCACCTCGTACCAACTATCATTTATATTAATCAAGTCAAATTTGTCATATCCTAAGTAAGCATGAAAACCTGCTAATTCTACTAAATCTTTATCATGTGTATTATATTTTAATGTCAAGCTCTTTCACCTCTTTCATTTAGTGTTTAATTATACTGTCAATGGATAATGAATTATCTTTATCTCCAATTGCTTTTTCTTTAAGGATAAGGTTATCATGCAGTGAAATACCATAAATTCCTTTTGGTAGATTCTGATCACCTTCAATTTTTTGTATTAGTGCATCGAAAGCTTCTTTGCTTGGTTCTACATTTTCGTTCGCCATAAATAAAGTTATTGCTATCCTTATTGCTTCTGGTTCAATTTCTTTTACTTCTAAAAGTTCTTTCCACTCTTCAGAAGATCTATCGGGATTTTCAAAATAATACTCTAGGATATTCCTAAAAGGTTCGTCATCTCTTATTGCAGTAAAATAATATTTCGTACTAAAACGGTTAGTACCTAATGGAATGGCAGTTTCATTTAAACCAGTTAAATTAAATTAGTTAAATTATCAAATTTATCTTTTTCAATAAGTCCATAAATCCCCCCCGTCATAATAGCAGATTCTATTGCCATCTCTTGTGACCATACTTTCTCTTTTAGTACGATTTCCTTTTCCGTATCGATTGGTATAATTGCATAAGTGTAAAAATGCGGTTCCCCCCCAATGGATTCTACCATAACAGTCGCACCATCAACATTTCCAACGATATTATGTACTTTTACCTCTGTCTTATATTCTTCTTTAAAAAATGATTTGATTGCTTTTTCTATTTCTTCACGATTTTCGTTAGCGATACGGTCAGTTTTCTTTCCATTAGGTAATGTGTATTCCTCACCTTTATACTCTTGGACAGGAACATAATAATCCTCTGTGTCAGTTGCAACATCGGATATTTCACTCATCCAATTACAACCGCCTAATAGTAAAGTAGATAAAATTACAATAGTTAAATAATTATACTTATGGAGCATGTGCTTCCTCCTTTTTTGTTCTTCAATATATATTATAGAAAAAAATGGTTTTAAATCCAATTAATATCCATGATTATATTTAGATTTGAATCAAATGGACTTATATAGGGATATATGTCTGGTGGGATTTTGATGGACAATAACCGTTTATTATTACATACGTAAGAGAGTTCCCTTGTAATAAGTGAACTTTTGACTGTCGAATAAAATGGAAAAAGAAAACCACCTGTATAGTGAATAATAATAATGTGAGAGTAGAATTAGACCAATGAATAGCGACAGTTACAAGCCAACAGGCGAGATATGAATTTGATGTTGAAATTACACATTGGGAGGAAGCAAGCAGGTTTAGCATAACCTTCCGTTGTAAGATGTTCAACAATAATCACAGTGCCTTTTAAAGAGTTGTTATTAAAATTGGCTTGTTACATAATCAGGATTTAGCAAGAGTATTGATCACAATAAAAATTTACAAAAAAGAAAGATTTGACTGACGAAGGTTTTAATATTATCGCAAATTACTGCTTTATTCTCAGCACCTAGTTCCTATTCAAAAACAATTACCTGTCTCGAGAAAAGCGCCTTTTTCCCTTTATTAGCAACTCCTCGATCGACTATCGTAAATCCAGCTATCAAAATCATTTCATCCATGTCTTCAATTGTAAGAATGACAACTCTATCTGCTATTCTTTTCGCGTGCTTGATTATCGCGTACTGCTCTTCTGGTGTAGCCTGACAAAAAAAGTTGTAAGGCATATCAATGATTGCCACATCATAATGGCCTTCTTCGACGGCAATATCTTTTACTTCCACTATTCCGTCATAACTAAAATAACTGATATTTTCTCTAGCCCCTTGTACTACTAACGGATTGAGGTCAGAGCCGACGATTGGATCTATGTCAATAGATTGGACACAAAAATGTTGAATATTTTAAACCTCTACCGCGCTCCGCTTTCTGGCCTCTCACATGGACGAATGGGAAGTTTCCCTTTATTAGTATAAAAATCCCCCGTTCTCTGTGTCCAATTATTAGACTATCATCAGTTTTTTTTAAAAAAGTAACTAACGCGGGATTATTTGACTTTCCTTTTTTTGAAAATGCCTTGAAAACAGCTCTATTCCCAATAAAATATTAGGGAATATATGTTTGATATCTAGATACTCTGAGAGTCTATGTTATAATAAATACGGTATTTTAAGATATACTATATATAAATGCCTAAAATTGAAGGGGGGGATAAAATCGAATGATTATATTTGAACATATTCAAAAACAGTATAGTGATGGATTTATTGCATTAAAGGATATCAATTTAACTTGTGGGAATGGTGAAATAACAGTATTAATCGGACCAAGTGGTTGTGGAAAGACAACAACAATGAAATTAATCAACCGTTTGATAAACCCCACTAAGGGTAAGGTGATAATTGATGGAGAAGATATTTCGACCATAAATCAAATCGAACTGCGGAGAAGAATTGGTTATGTTATTCAACATATCGGTTTATTTCCCCCACATGGATATTGCAACAAATGTAGCGGTAGTTCCACGGCTACTTAAATGGGACAAGCAACGGATCGATAAACGCGTGGATGAATTATTAAATATGGTTGGATTAGAACCTGAAACTTATCGAAACAGGTACCCTTCTGAATTAAGTGGTGGACAGCAGCAACGTATTGGGGGGGTTATTCGTGCGCTTGCTGCCGAACCATCTTTAATTCTAATGGATGAGCCGTTTAGTGCGTTAGATCCGATAAGTCGCGAACAACTACAAGAGGAATTAATCCGACTACAAAAAGAAATAAAAAAATCTATTGTATTTGTTACCCATGATATGGATGAAGCATTAAAAATAGCCGATAAAATTGTGTTAATGAAGGATGGGAACATTGTACAGCAGGCCTCACCAGAGGAAATACTCAGACACCCTGCAAATGATTTTGTAAAGAATTTTATCGGCAAGAAACGATTACAGCAGGTAGCAAAAGTGCCATCAGTAAAAGAAATAATGGTGAGAAAGCCTATTACTATTTCTCCAAAACGGGGGGGTTTAGCAGAAGCGATGAAGATCATGGAAAGTAAAGAGGTTGACACGTTACTTATTGTCAATGATGAAGATGAATTACAAGGGTATATTTCGATTTTTGATGTATTAAATGAATTTGAAGATGAAAGTAAGCGTGTCAAAGACATTATTCAAAAATTTGAACATGTAGTGAATCCAAATATGTTATTAACAGAAGCCATTAACTTAATAAATGAAAATAATGCATCCTACATCCCTGTGGTCAATGATCAAAACAAATTGCGAGGGCTTTTAACACGAGGTAGTATCGTCGGTCATTTATCAGACGTTTATCCTTTTAATAATAACAGGGGGGGGCGTGAAGATGGATTACTTAACAATCTTTACAGAACGTTCAGGTGATCTTATTAATGCCCTGTTAGAGCATATTCTTATTTCCAGCATTGCAGTTATACTAGGATGTATTTTGGCTATTCCACTTGGAATCTTTTTAACAAAAACATCAATACGCTGGGTACATTCTGTTGCCTTTACGATTACGAATATTTTTCAGACGATACCGAGTCTAGCTTTACTTGCTATGCTTATCCCATTATTAGGGATTGGTCTAGTTCCAGCTATTACCGCATTGTTTTTATATTCGTTGCTACCCATTTTGCGGAACACATACGCAGCATTTGAATCGATTGATCCAGAAATCATTCAATCAGCAAAAGGGATGGGATATAGCTCAATGCAACGACTTTTTCAAATTGAACTGCCGATTGCAATGCCTTATATTATGTCAGGTATTCGATTAACAACGATTTACATTATTAGTTGGGCAACCCTTGCGACATTAATTGGTGCAGGTGGATTAGGACAGTTAATTATTGGTGGTTTAGGTGTGTATAACAAACCGCTAATTTTTGCAGCAGCGGTAATCTCGATGGTTTTAGCATTAATAACAGATTTTATCTTGGGTGTAGTTGAGAAAAAAATCTTTGACAGAAAATAAAACTTTAGGAGGTATTATAAATGGGTAAACTTAAAAATTCTATTATTTTGCTAACACTACTAACTTTAATTTTGACTGCTTGTGGTGATGATCAAATTACAGTTGGTACACAAACATATACGGAAACAAAGATTTTAGGGTATATGTATGAAGCATTAGTCGAAGAGCAAACCGATGTGGAAGTAGTAGTTAAAACTGACTTCTCGGCAAGTCCAGTGGTTATCGAAGCAATGAATGGTGATGATGTACAGCTTACTACATTATATACAGGTGAAATCTTTAATGGACATTTTTCTATTGAAGATACAAATGATAGAGAAAGTGTATTACAACAGGCAAAAGAAGGATTTAAGGAAACGTATAATTTCAATGGTACGATCCGGTCGGTTTTGAAAACACATATGCTTTTACAGTTAGACAGGAAGTTGCGGAGGAACATAATCTAGAAAAAATATCTGACTTAACGGAAATCGCAGATGAGATGCGACTTGGTGTTGATACCACTTGGTTAGAGCGTGACAATGATGGCTATGACGCCTTTACCGAAACATATGGACTTGAATTTGGTGAGACATTCCCAATGGAAATCGGTCTTGTCTATGATGCCGTTAAAAACGATGAAGTGGATATTGTACTCGCGTATTCTACAGATCCGCGTATTAGTGAGTACAATTTAATAACACTAGAGGATGATCAACAATTCTTTCCACCATATGATGCTTCAACCGTTATAAAACAAGAAGTGTTAGATAATAATCCAGAGGTAGATGATGCTTTATCGGTTTTAGTTGGAAAAATCACCGAAGAAACGATGCGTGAATTGAATGCAAGAGTGGATATTAATAATGAAGATCCACAGGATGTAGCAGTGGACTATTTGCAAAATGAAGGTCTTCTAGAATAGGGGGGGCAAAGAATGAACGATTTTTTCACTTATTTAAGTAGAAATTGGGATCAGTTATTAGAGCTAACCTATCAGCACATTTTAATGGTTATATTAGGATTATTACTTGCATTGTTAGTAGGAATTCCATTAGGCATTATGAGTGCAAGAAATGAAAGAGTTGCTTCGGTGATATTAGCATTTGCTAATATTATTCAAGTGTTTCCAAGTTTAGCATTGTTAGCAGTTTTAATGATTATGTTTGGGCTTGGGTTTTACACCGTTGTGATTGGATTATTTCTCTACTCGTTATTACCGATTATCCGCAATACGTATGTTGGCTTAAAAGAAGTCGATGAAAGTATATCACAGGTGGGTAAAGGAGTGGGAATGACACCCTTCCAATTACTTTACAAAGTACAATTTCCGTTGTCTTTACCTTTTATTATCGCCGGCATCCGGATTGCAGTGGTTATTGCCATTGGTGTCGCGACACTTGCACCATTTATTGGTGGTGAGGGATTAGGTAGAGAAATCTATGCCGGGATTAACTTACGTGATCCAAATAAAATTTACGCTGGTGCGATCGTTGCTGCTATTTTGGCAATTATTGCTGACTTCTTATTAGGAAAAGCCGAAAGCAGATTTAAAACTGAAAAATAATTAATGTAAGGAAGAGAATTAAGGGAACTTGCTCCCCCTAGTTCTCTTTTTATTGTTGTAACCATCAGAAAGGATTCTTATAATGACTACTTTAAGGTATTTAACGGTTGATTTCAATCGTCAGATTAAATTGTCAAATATCGGTACGTCCTGCAGGCGAATTGTTAGTTAACCATTTGTTCATAGTGACTAATTTAATAGCTGCTTTTTTTCCCCAAGGATATTGTCCTTGCTTCCCCCCCTTTACTTTAAACTATCTTCAAGCTTCGTGTACCAAGAATTCTTTTGGAAAGTACATCACCGAATTCAAAATCTAAAACTAGAATAAACATCTGTAGTCTGTTTTTAAAAATGTAATAAATTGACCAAAAATGTAGTCGGCCCTATTATTCTTTGTAATATTCGCTCTATTGAAGAGAAACAGAATGTATGATCTTAATCTAGGATATTGCATGATGGAAGGGGAAGAGGCAATGTCAGAGAGATGGGTCTTGGAACTGCTATAATTACAATAGCTTTGGCAAAACGTGTACTTAATGCTGTCGAGTATTCTTGAGGTTTCTTCAAATGATGAAACCATTTATATATATTTCATCAATGTTAAAATTTGTTTTGAAACTTAAATAGCGGTTGCTAGAAAGAGAAGTAAATGAAAATATGAGCAATTGAAAAAATGGATAACGAAGAACGAATTATATTAATGAATAAATGATATGACAGTTATTTTGATAGCAGACTTGTAAAAGAGCAAATTATCAAGGAGAAAGAAGAAATGTTTTGGGGGGGTAAAGAAGATGAGTAAAAAGATAAACGTGGAGAATGATTGAAATAAATAAAAAAAGAAAAATTGTAAGTAATGATAATATAATAGTTGAATTAGACCATCTAATAGCGGCAGTTAGAAGTGATTAACAGGCGAGAAATTGACCCTAACAATCTAAAAATTTATCACGGTTTTTACTCTTCCCCGCTATGTATATTATGAGCAACGAAAGAAAAGGCATCTTCTAAGGTTAAAATGTCCCAATTTTCTTTTCGTTGCTCTCTGTCACCTGGTACATGATGATGGTGATGTGGTTCGGATTTAATTTTGAATTTCTCAGGAGTCCAAGATGCATCGTGAGGTTCATTTTTCCAAGCAGAAATATTATGATACAACTTGCCCATTTTTGGAATAATAACTTTCCATTGGTAATACTCGACGACTAAGCCATCTTTATACTTTTCAGTTGCATGTAATCCTGTCTTCCCGTGTACACAACCCGGTCCTTTACTTTATTCACAAACAATTACCTGTCTTGAGAAAAGCCCCTTTTTCCCTTTATTAGCAACTCCTCGATCGACTATCGTAAATCCAGCCATCAAAATCATCTGATCCATGTCTTCGATTGTAAGAATGACAACTCTATCTGCTATTCTTTTCGCGTGCTTGATTATCGCGTACTGCTCTTCTGGTGTAGCCTGACAAAAAAGGTTGTAAGGCATATCAATGATTGCCACATCATAATGGCCTTCTTCAACGGCAATATCTTTTACTTCCACTATTCCGTCATAACTAAAATAACTGATATTTTCTCTAGCCCCCCCTTGTACTACTAACGGATTGAGGTCAGAGCCAACGATCTGTATCCCCCCCATGGAAAGTGCCTCGACAAGTACGGTACCTATTCCGCAGCATGGATCGATTACACGGAGACCTGATGGATCTGGAACTGCTATATTTATAACAGTTCTGGCCAAACGTGTACTGATTGCTGTCGAGTATTCTTTAGGTTTCTTCACATGATGAAGCCATACGGGTTCGCTTTCCTGGTAAGTGCCGAAGTACCAGCGTCCTTCAAACGGTACAATTCCGAAAAGGATATCAGGATTTTTCATCTGCGCCTCTCCGTTGATCTTCCAGCCAATTTCACTTTCAATCATTCGCTGTTCTGCATATTCTATTTTCTGTTTACTAGAGAGGTCATTTATTTTCAGGAAACGCACCTTAAAGGATTGGTTTTTAAGCTCGATTTGGTCAACCTGCTCTGCAATTGCCTGAACAGATTTGTCAGAGAAAAGAATCGATAGTCTCCCCCCCTTTATAAACGGGCTTCTGCTTGGTTCGATCTTTATTGTGCTTTTTATAAGGTTATCTGATTCTTCTCCGAAGAGTGTTCTTTGTTCTAATGCACAGAGAGAGCTTTCTTCGGGAGCGTGTTTATAGTTGTATAGGTATTCAGATGCTTCTAAGTAATGTTTTGTCATGTTTTGTGTACTAGCCCTTCCTCGATTATTAAACCTAAACCTATTATAACTTATAAATCCTCTCATTTAGGAATCGATGTGAATAGTTATCAAATTACTGATTTTTGATAAGAGAATAATTTCTTCTTAGGTAGAACCCTTATTTACCAAGGAAATACATTTTGGATGGCGATCCAGACTGTTATGGTTAGTTCATGGATGTCAAGATTTGTTTTTAAACTTAAATAGAGGTTGGCAGAAAGAGAGACAAATGAAAAAATGGATTACGGAGAACGAGTTTGATTAATGAATAAATGATGTGACAATTTAGAAGAGAAATTGAACCTAACAATCTACAAATTTATCACGGTTTATACTCTTCACCGCTATGTATATAATGAGCAACGAAAGAAAAGGCATCATCTAAGGTCAAAGTGTCCCAATTTTCTTTTCGTTGCTCTCTGTCACCAGGTACATGATGATGATGGTGTGACTCGGATTTAATTTTGAACTTCTCACGGGTCCATGATGCATCGTGAGGTTCATTTTCCCAAGCAGAAATATGGTGATATAACTTGCCCATTTTTGGAATAATAATTTTCCATTGGTAATGATACTCGGCAACAAAGCCATTTTTATATTTTTCAGTGGCATGTAATCCTGTCTTCCCGTGTACAGGGTGTTCTTTTAGCGGAAAAAGTACCGATAACTTATTATTCGTTCTTTTATCACGGCGTAACCGTCCGTAAAACCCCCCCCACTTCAAGATTGGAACATAAGCAAAGAAGCAAAGTGGGGGGGGATAAACGGACGGTAAACATCCTGATAAGTTTCGCTAACAATCAGTGGGAGTCAAAAACTCCCACTGATGCAGTCTCACTTTATAATTACCATATATGAAATCTTTTGGTGCAATCTGAGGGTAATTGTATAATAAGTTACCGTATTTCTCTAATATTTCTGGGATGTCAGCAGGGAGGAGAATTTGTTCCAACTCACTACTACTCCATATTTTTCGCTCCTATAATTAGATTGGTTAACTCCTCTTCTTCTTCAAGTAAATCCCGCCACTCATAATAATCAGAGGGATCATCCATCGCATCAATATCCATTCCTTCAAAGGCTTTCTCTATATCAAGAGTCTTGTATTTCTTTTTGTATTGCATCTGTTCTTCATGAACTTCACTTAAACGTTCTTCAGGTGTTTGACGTAAACGCTTCTTCTCTTGATACAGGTATTGCATTTTAATGCAGTAAACAGGGTCCTTCCAAAGATCTACCGCATGTTTTGGAATTTTATTATGAGAAGACGTATCTATATGTTCAAACCCCTGTTTCATATATTTGTTAAGGGTTACGTTAGATACACCTAAAAGTTCTGCTGCTTGTTTTGGTTTGATTAAATAGTCATCTCGGTAATCGAAACTAATATCTTGACTGCTAATTCGATAATACCACTCTTCTAAATCTAACTTTAGTTTCCCAAATTCTAAATCAGTAGTTCGTTGACTAAGCATCATCAGACGCTTTAACCATTTCAGTAATGCTAAACGATTTTGGTCCGATAAAATATATTGCTCATTGAAATGAAGATAGGTCGTATCAAAGGTGATTTCCTTTAGGCGATTCTTGAAAGTACCTAACATGATGACAATAATTTGACTTAAGACATAGCTTGTTTCTTTTTCAATCTTTGATTTGTTTTGTGACTCGTAAGCATTCTCAATGTCTTTTTCTGTTTCTTTAAATATCGTAGCAGTCATCATTATCACCTCTTTCACCTCCATTATAAATTTATGATTATTGATATGTCAAATATAATTAATTAATGATTTTAGTTAAATCATTAATCATTTTGTCCAGCTAAGGGAAAAACATACAAAAAACTCCCACTGATTGATGTATCACTTCATTTTTTCACTTTATTTTAGGTGATTTCTAAGAATCTCAATTAACACCTTATTCTTGTAGAAATATATGCGAGACGTAGAAAGGTAGACTAAAATATTAAGTCACGTAATTTATGGAACAGCTAAAATCCTTGAAAAATGCTACAAAGCTTAAGGAAAGTCTATATTTGGATCACGCAGGAAGCACTTATCATTATAAATCATTTGGTGTTGGATAAAAACAGAGATTTACCTAGGGGGGGACACTACTATAGCAACTGGAAAAAGAGTTAGAAATTCTATCTATGAGCTCGTTCCGAGTGTAGCGCATAAGAAGAAGCAATGCTATTATTCATGGTATATATATTGTTTAATTATGAATTCGGACAGTAAGATAGATGGCTGGGGGGAAATCAATTACAGTAGTAAATGAAAATAAAGTTGGAAGAAGTGAGCCATGCCCATTGGAAGTGGGGAAAAGCATAAGAAAATGCTGTGGTAATGATAGCAAATAATAGGTTGTCAAAATATTCCCTTGAATAAAAAATTCTTCACGGGATATCGTCTTCGCTTGACGGGATAACTCTCTTGCTTCACGGGATATGTCCCCCCCAGCTTGGCAGGATATAATGATTTATCCCGTCAAGCGAGTAATATAACCCGTGAAGCCGAGTCGTTATCCCGTCTACCGCATCACATATCCCGTGAAGAAAGAAGTTTCAACTAAATATTGATCTGTTTTAATAAAAAGGCAATAGCAAAAATGATTTATTGTGCCTACAACTCTTATCGTATTCCTCATGCCATGGTTTGTTAAAGATCTGCTTTTACCGATTTTGTAATAACGAGATAGGCAATTAAAAATCCTATGATTCCAAGAAAAATCGGAATAGCAATAAAAGAATAGAGATTCGTGGTGCTGTCTATGGATGAAAAAATTACTGCAATAATCAGAATAGAAGAAGTAATTGTCGCTGGTACGGAATATTTTCTCATGCCAAAGAATAATGGTATTAAAGCCATTCCAGCTGAACTCAGTGCAATCAAAAAGATGCGAAGAGCCCTTTCGGTCAGCATCTCTAAAGTTAAGGGATCGCTGATGTAGTGTACCATTGAATTTATAAAGGCAAAACTACTAAAGACAAGAATGTGGGAAAAAATAATAAAGAAAAAGGTAACAATACTTACGATAAGGACCTTTGCTACCAAAAGCTTTGTTCGATTTATCGGATACATGAACAATACAGAGATCGTTTTATCCCTGAATTCTTCTATAATCATATGAGAGAGAAGAACGGAAGCATAGATTACAAAGGCAGCCACGATAAATATTTCCATTAACATAAATACACTTTCATAATTAACCAACAATTCTGCAGTAGCATCTTTGTCTAGTCCCAATAGTAAAAATAAACCGATGATTCCTGCATTGATATAAATAAATGTTAATAAAAGACTCACAATATTCATCTTTTGTATTTCCAGTTTTATTAGGCTATGCATCTTTATTGCCTCCTTCAATTAGCTGGAGGAAATAATCCTCAAGCGATTTGCTTTTTTTATGAATGGATCCAATCTCAATCTGGTTTGTAACCATTGCCTGAATAACATCATTTTGCGAAATGTTACGATCATAGATATGGATAAGGCTATCTTGTTCTTTTATTCTGAAGTTATCGATATTTAATTCATTCTCTAAAACAAATGCAGCTTTTGCTTGATCTTTTACTTGTAATTCCAGATGTTCCACATATTTGCCGCGAATAATATCCATTGATGTTTCTTCGAGTATTTTTCCTTCGCGTATCACTCCGATCGTATCTGCTATTTGTTCGATCTCACCGAGAATGTGGCTGGAAATTAATAAAGACATTCCATATTGGCTGCTAAGGTTTAAAAACAAATTACGCATTTCACGTATTCCTTGCGGATCTAGTCCATTAAGAGGCTCATCAAGTATTAATAAGTCTGGTTTCGTAATAACGGCTCTTGCAATGGCTAACCTTTGTTTCATTCCAAGCGAAAATTCCTTTACGGGTTTCTTTTCAACGTTGATCAAATTCACTAGCTTTAATGCTTCATCAATCTCATTTTTATTGTGAAAGCCCATGTATCTGCAGTGAAGATCCAGATTTTTTCTAGCGGACAACTTCTCATAAAAAACAGGATATTCAATGGTACTTCCGATTCTTTTTAACACTTCAAAAGAAGTGGGGGGGCTTAATTTTTCTCCCAACACTTCGATTTCTCCACCAGTTGGTTTTACAAGATTCGTTATCATCTTCATGATAGTCGTTTTCCCGGAACCGTTAGGACCAAGAAATCCATAAATCTCACCTTTTTTAATATACATATTTACTCCTGATACAACTTCTGCACCATTGTATACTTTGGTTAAGTTGTGTGTTTGAATAATATAGGTCATCTTCTTGCCTCCTTTTTGATATAACTAACTATAGCAAAGAAAGATGTCATTTCTCTTACTTATTTCTTAAGTAAATCTTACGCTTTTTTGAACATAAGGGTAAAGGTAGTAAGTCTATGAGGAATACTGGAAAATTTGATCTGTCCATCTAATTGTTCTGTCAGCCGTTTGCTAATTGTCAAGCCTAGTCCGCTTCCTTGCGTAAATTCACTCTTTGATTCTTTAACGGTATAGAGGCGATCAAAAATACGGTCCTGATCGGAATGGGGGATCCCTTTTCCTTTATTGGTGACTTCGATCATTATACTCTCGTTATGTTGAAATACGGTTAAGCCAACGAAATTACCATCCTTTCCATAGTGAATGGCATTGGATAGTAAATTATGCAGAATACGGTTCAATGCTTCTTCATCACCATAAAAATAGAGAGGTTCTTTAGCTATATCTATCTCAACATCAAAGCCTTTGCTCATTAATGTGTCGTAATATCCTAAGACTACTTTGCGACATATTTCATTGATGTGAATACGCTTGCGTTCTAGTTGCCAGTCACCTGACTCCAGCTTTGCCAAATCAAAAAATTTGTTAATTAAACGTGTTGCATCCATCACTTTTTCAGATACTTTGGCTAACAAGTCAGCTTGTTCTTTGGCTGTATAGCTATTGTGCTGCAGGTTTTCTACATAACCTAAAATGATAGTTAAAGGTGTTTTTAGGTCATGAGATATATTGGTAAGCATGCGTTTCATGGAAATACGCATCCGAGCACTGTCGGCTAAGGATTCTTGATGATAATTAAGTAATTGATTAATTTCGATTAACAGTTGTTGTTCCAGCTTGTTTTCTGTCATTAATAAAATTCGATCTGAAGACTTTTTGGAGATGAGTTGATGTATCTTCTTGGTTATGTATCGAAGATTTTTATCTAACCTTTGCTTGGAAAGCTGTTGTTGGAAGAGTAATAAAAGCAAAACAAGGATAATAACAGACAAGGTAATGATCATTTTTTTAGCTCCATTTTATAGCCAATTCCCCAAATGGTTTTTATATATGTCGGGGGGGTGGAAGGATTATCTTCAATTTTACTTCTCAGCCTTCTAATATGAACATTGATGACATTGTCGTCACCATAATAAGTATCTTTCCAAACCTTTTCAAATAATTGTCCTTTTGTAAAGACTTGATTTGGATGTGCTGCTAGCAAACTTAATATCTGAAATTCTTTTGCAGTTAATCGGATTTCACTATTATTTTTATAGACTGTGAAGGTATCCAAATCAATGAGTAGGTCAAGTATTATTAGCTTATTTTCCTGTTTTGTCGAGGTGCCTTGAATGTATTGATTGGATCGTCGTAATGCCGCGTTTACTCTTGCGGTCATTTCAATTAAGGAAAAAGGTTTACCTATGTAGTCATCCGCACCAAATCCAAGTCCTAGTGCCTTATCAACATCACTGTCTTTTGCCGACATGATTAGAATGGGAACCAAACTTTCCTCACGAATTTTTTGCATTATTTCGATTCCATTACTCGATGGGAGCATCAAGTCTAGTAGGATTAAATCTACTTTTTCCTCTGAAAAAAGAGCTATTGCTTCATGGCCATCAAATGCAGAGATAACCCGATATCCCTCTTTTTTAAGATGATTAAGAACCATTTCATGAATCTGCTCATCATCCTCAACTAATAAAATTACTTCGTTCAAATTAATTCCGCCTTTCAATGGAAAATAAATCTAATTACTTGTTTTATTATCGTTCAATCAAGAGTTGTTGTCTATATGTTTTTCTATTATATTCTGTTCGGGTGCTGGTTCTAAGGTTGGTCTCTCAGAGAAAGGAGCAGGGGAAGGATTAGAAGTAACGTCTTGTTTGATAAAATTGGAAAAAATGAGCCATGCCCATTGGAGGTGGGAAAAAGCATAAGAAATGCAGTGTTAATGATAGCAAATAATAGATTGTCAGCGTATCCCTCTAGAATAAAGAATTCTTCACGGGATATCGCTTTCGCTTGACGGGATAACTCTCTCGCTTGACGGGATATGTACCCAGCTTGGCAGGATATAATGACTTATCCCGTCAAGCGAGTAATATAACCCGTGAAGCAGAGTCGTTATCCCGTCTACAGCATCACATATCCCGTGAAGAAAGAAGTTTCAACTAAATATTGATCTGTTTTTAAAAAAGGCAGTAGCGAAATTGGCTGCAGATGATCCTCAAGCCTTGAAATTCGTTCAAAAATAGATTCTATATTGAGAAATGATAAAATTGACAAAAAAATAAAGCCATATCAAGGCTTTTGTTCGTTTTTTTAGTTTTGAGGTGTCAAACTTCCGAGATAATGTGCTCAATTTTGAGTTATTATAAAAGCTACTTACTAGAAATTTTTAAAAAAGTTGTGGAAGAAAAATAAAAAGAGTAAGTGATTAGACCAGTGGCAAACAAAGATTAGTTCTCCATAACTGAGGTGAAAAAAGTATTAAACAGTTAATCTCACGTGATAAATAACCGGTGTATTTTTCGCGAAAATGTGGTATACTAAATAATAAGAAAACGAATATTAAAAAAGACCGCAGTTGGTGCTGCGGTCCCTAGATACCCATTCTTTGAATAGGGGGATTGGCGTTATCTAGTTCATGACCAGAAAATAGCCCTTACCCATTTTGCCGAACAGGGGGGCTATTTTTTGCGTTCAAAATAGCGACAACGACTGCGATTAGCGCGATGATCATCGTAGTAAACGAGATCATAAGTGTCAAAGCCTGGAACGTCGTCATGGCATCACCCCCCCCTTTCGGGGGGGATAACACCAACCACCCTATTCTTTAGTTATAGTTGTCGAATGAGTACCTATAATCTATTATACCATATATTCACTTTTCCCTTTGTTGTAAATTGATGTGATACCAAGGGTGTCACGATACTCCTCAATTCAAAAAAATAGATAAATAATATAACAATCCGCACTCTTGATGAAAATTAATGTAAAACCGTCGTTATAAGGGTGATTCTTTATATTCAAAGTAAGGTATATCAATATCACGGCTTTTACTTACTTCCAATCTCATAATCCACATGACCTTTCTTCCCACCACCAACTATAGTATAATAGCACCATCTAACATGTTAAAAAATGGGTGGTAGCTAATGAAGCATAAATTACAAACGTTAAGTGACAGGTTAAACGACATAAGCAGAAGCAATCGTTCAATACGTTTGCTGAAATTATATAATAAATGGACATTCGATCTAGCTGAGCTAGCAAAAATAGAAAAAAATTCAATGGAAATATTAAAGGCACTCACAGACAACAAATCGAAGCTGTTTGTAAAAGAAAAGGCGGATAACCAAACAGAGTTGGCACTCTCACGAAAATTAACGACGCTTTTCCGTAATATTCGCTCGATTGAAGAGGAAACAGGTCTATATGATCTTTATTTAGGCTATCCAATGATCGAAGGCGCTATGTCGGATGGTACCTATGTCAGAGCGCCATTGTTTTTATATCCAGTTCGACTGGAAAGAAAGAAGCGAAATGGCGTCGAATGGCATGTCGAGTCAATAAGTGATCAAGCCCCACAACTGAATCGCACATTATTTCTAGCGTTACAAAAGTTAAGTAATATTCACGTACCAGAGTCTTTGTATGAGGAAGCAGAAACAAAGGCGACATCACTGAACATCGAAGAGTGGAGCAGCTGGTTGGCTGATCATAACTTTACGATAACAGCCAATAGGTCTGAGCAATTAGAATCCGTCGAAGAGTATACGAAAGATACGATACCTGCATTTGATAAAGGATCATTCCGTCTCAATCAGCAAGCAGTAGTTGGTCATTTCCCACAAGGAAATTCAGCTATTTTACGCGATTACGAAAAATTTGTCGAGATGCTTGCGCAGGGACAGGAAGATTTAGGAGTGGTCTCCGAATTCCTTGATCTTAACGTCCAGGAAACTGGTGAAGAAGTAGATAATTTACCCTCTAATAACGAACAAACTTATCAGGATAAACTAGCAAAAGAGAAAAATAAATATTATGTACTTGAGACGGATGTCTCTCAGGAAAAAATACTGGATGCCCTTGATCATGAAAAAGGCATGGTTGTTCACGGCCCACCAGGAACAGGGAAGTCTCAAGTGATTGTCAATATGATTTCCAATGGGATCGCCAAGGGACAGCGGGTCATGCTTGTTACCCAAAAGCGGGCGGCGTTGGATGTCGTCTATCAAAGGTTGGATGCACTTAATCTGTCATCGAATGTCGCATTACTGCATGATGAGAAGAGCGATCGTAAATCCTTTTATCAAAAATTGAATGTCCAACTGAATCGTGATCATTCTTACCAGGATCTCGAGCACGCATTTGATCAATTATCTCAGAAAATTATAAGTACGGAAGATCAACTGGACAAAATAGCGAAAGCGTTATTCGAAGTGCAGCCTCATGGCTTTAGAGCCTATGATTTGTATGGACTAAGTAAAACAGCGAAAGAACAAGAAAAAATGATCCCATTAGAAGGTATCTTAGAAGAGCTGAATAAACAAAATCTAGCGGACATTTTACGAAAAGTCAGTACCTATGGCAGCTATTACGCGACATTTGGAAAAGACAATCCTGTAGCTGATCGCAAATCTTTTTCAGATATGGAGATAAAGAACAGGATTCAACTGATCGAAATTCTGGAAAATGCCATTAAAGAATCAGAACAAAGCATCAAGCATTTAGACCATTTTAATGATGAGGACATTACCCCGGCATATAGCCGTCAAATCGATAAAAAGCTTGAGAAAATCTATGACGACTTACATACTGAAGGCAAAAAGACCCTGCAGAAACTACGATTATGGTTATGGACAAGCTTCACCGGTAAAACGATTATTGAAGAATTACTGGATGGTGAAAAGTTCAGTGGATTATCATCAAAAGCATGGCCAAAATTAAAAGAAAGTTTAACGATTCTTTATGACTTATCCCAGGCAACAGAAGGCTTGTTCCAACAATTAGAAAAATTAGGACCGTATTTTTCAGGCGACTCGATTAAGAATCTAAAAACACGGGTATCCAAAGGTGACATTCCGTTAGAAGTATTGAAAAAGAAACAATCGTATATCTGTAAAGCTTCACTTTATTCCATTCAAAAC
>NZ_BAVS01000033.1 GCF_000521485.1 Gracilibacillus boraciitolerans JCM 21714
AAAAACTCACTCCTTAAAAAAGGGGGGGTGAGTTTTTAGTTCATTCTGAATTTTAAATCGAAACGGTTGCAAGTATATCTGCATTATGTTTATACTATGATAGTTTGATAAGACAAAATTAGATTGTTTTCATCTAGGGGGGGTGTACAAATGCTTTCTAAATTAAAAATATTTAATAGAATTTATTATGGATGGTTTATATTAATTATTGGAGGTTTTGGTATATTTTTCTCCGGCCCTGGGCAAACGTATTCTAATTCTCAGTTTATCGATCAATATATAAATGATTTTGGATGGTCTAGATCTGAAGTTTCAGCTGTATACTCCGTTGCTACCTTAATTGCAGGTTTTTCCATGATTCTTGTCGGACGTTTTATCGATCGTTTTGGCCAGAGATCCATGATGGTTATAATTGGAATTTTGTTTGCGATGGCCTGTTTCTTTAATAGTATTGTGTCTACTATTTGGATGTTAGCTTTTGGTTTCTTTTTAATAAGATTACTCGGACAGGGTAGTATGTCATTAATTCCTAATACACTTATTGCCCAATGGTTTGTAAAAACACGTGGTAAAGCCTTTAGTTTAATGACATTGTTTTCTTTTGCGAGTGCTATGGTATTTCCAATTATAAACACGTGGTTAATAAGTAGTTGGAACTGGCAAGTAGCATGGCAATTTTGGGGTGTAGTGCTTCTGCTATTTTTTGTCCCGTTAGCTTTTTTTGGTGTTAAAGATAGACCCGAACAAATTGGTTTAGAACCAGATGGCTTTAACATTAAAAATAAAGATCACTCCTCTATTCCACTTATACCAAAAATTAAAGAAGCAGAAGAAGATTGGACATTAAAGGAAGCAATGAAAACAAAGGCATTTTGGGCTATTCTAATTTGTGTTGGACTTCCTGCAATGGTAAATACGGGAATTCTATTTCATATAACCTCGATTTTCAAATCAAATGGTCTTTCCTTAGAAGTAGCAGCAATGGTTCTAAGTTTGATGGCGATGGTAGGTATTCCAATGTCATTAGCTTCAGGATTTATCATTGATAAAATAAAAACCAATTATGTATTGATAGCGATCTTTGTCGTGGAATTCATGGTTTTATGTTTGTTACTGATCACAAATAACTTTGGGTTAGCAATATTGTTTGGAATTCTTTGGGGCATTGCCGGAGGGTTAGAACGAATAGGAGTAACGGTGATTTGGCCTAATTACTTTGGAAGAAGTATATTGGCAGTATCAATGCAGTCGGTGTTACAGTAGGGATAATTGGCTCAGCATTAGGCCCATTACCATTTGGAGTAGGCTTTGACATGTTTGACAGCTATGATCCTGTTATTGTATTGGCCCTAATTTTTCCAATAATAGGGATCATAAGTGGGATTATTGCTAGAAAACCACAGAAAAGGATTTTAAAAAACTGACTTTTAATTAAGTCAGTTTTTTATAAGTAATATTTATAGTAGACAGCAGGATTTGTCGTATGATCTTACCAATACAGGCTTCACAGAAGTAATTAAACGTTTTATGGGAATTCACTCTTTTTTATTGGAATATTACTTCTCTTCACTAGAATAAATCTAAGCTTCACGGAAATATCATTAAATCCCGTGAAGCCAGTAATAATTCCCATCAACCACAACATAATTACAGTGAAATGGATCCGATAGCTATACTTTAAGTATTATAGTATGTCCTGTCAATTGAATCTAATTGAAAGGCAGCCTGCTCTTTACTAATGAAATATAATCGATGCATGCTCTGGTAATCGCCACATAAAGTAATTTTGTTTCAAGCTCATTTGTATTATATCTTGTATTCATATTGACTAGAATCGCCACATCAAATTCTAATCCCTTTGCTAAATGTGCAGGAACGATCACGATATTTTTACTCATTGCTTCTTTTCCCTGTAATAGCTGTACCTCGAATGTTGAATCATTATTAAATTTATGGGTTAATTCTTCTGCTTCTTTCTCAGTTTTTGTAATAAATGCAATGGATGTATAGTTATGTTGATTAAGCTCATCAATCAGTTGAGTACATCGGGAAAAAATTTCTTCATCTGTCTTACATTCCAGCATCTGAGGCTTGTTATCATGTCTTACAACTGGTTCAGCTAAGGGCAGATTATTGGCTTGGTTCATTAATAATTGATTTGCTAAATCCATAATTTCAATTGTCGTACGATAGCTTTTTTGTAATGTGATATAGTTTGCCTTTGGAAGTAAGTGATTAAGAATATCCTCCCAATTATTAGTTCCACGGTATTGATGAATACCTTGTGCTAAGTCACCTAATATGGTAAAAAGCCTAGTTTGATTTGCAATTGCTAAGGCACGATACTGAAATAAACTGTAATCCTGTCCTTCATCTATAACAATATATTTCATTTTAAAATCTTCTGGTATACCAAAGAGTTTCGCTTGCAGATATAAGATACCAGCTAAGTCTTCAGTTTCGAACTGATTTTTTTTAACTGTTTCTGCAGTTTGTTTTAGAATGAGATCTATTTCTGATTCGTCTAAAATGTCCTGACTATATTGTTTAAATAACTTTTCGTCAGTGAGCAGATTTTTATAGTAGTCGATACTACTATGTTTTGGAAACTTACGCATATATTGTGAGATTGTTTTGAAAGTTTCCGCTTTTACTTCTTTGAGACGTTGTTCTTTGTTATCAAGCAATGTGATGCTATGTACTTTTCTTTCCTCAGCATCCTGATATTTAAATAAGATGGATTCGTATTTCTCTTCAAACTTTTCTTCGATTTTATCTATTATTTCTTTTTTCTTACTTTTAAATTCTTTTTTAAGCAACTGGTTTATTTTTTCTTTTCGTTGATCGATTGTTAAGTAACGGTAATCCTTTAAAAATAGTTTCTGGATTTTTTTATAAGAGAAAAACTTAAATTTACCTATATATAAATCTTCCTTAGGTACATAGTTTTTAATGATGTCTATTAAGTATTCCTTCATCACACTTTCATATTTAATCGATCCTTTTAATTGTGAAACAATGATTGTTTCTTCTTTATTTTCGCTAGTCGTCTCCAGCAAATCTTTTAATTTTAACGTGGAATCAATCATATTAATTTTTGTTCTAATGCATGCTTGTACATATTCGTTATAAGTAGTTTGTGTTATTTTCTCTACTCCTAAATCTGGTAAAGCCTGGCTAATATAATCAATAAACATATTATTGGGAGCAAGAATCATTACTTTATCAGGTGACAATTTATCTTGGTACTGATAAAGGAAATAGGACAAACGGTGTAATGCAATGGTTGTTTTCCCACTACCTGCTACACCCTGTACAATCATAGGTTTTTGAAGGTCCTGTCTAATAACCCTATTTTGTTCTTCTTGAATCGTTGCTACAATATCATTGAGACGTTTATCTGATTTCTCTGATAAAGATTTTTGTAAAAGCTCATCACGAGATGTAACGTCAATATCTCTGATTTCTTCAAGATCGCCTTCTTCTATTACATATTGACGTTTGAGATTGAGATCACCAAATCGTTCTCTTTCCTCTGCCTGGTAGGATACTTGTCCTAAGCGACCATCATAATAAAGGTTGGCAACGGGTGATCGCCAGTCCACTACAATTGGTTCCTGATTATCCTTACGATATAATGAAAATTTTCCAATATAATATTTCTCAGGCATGGCAGAATCAGCTGGGATGAAATCAATCCTTCCAAAATAAGGATTTTCCTTCATTTTTATTAACTGTCGTAAGTCACCTTGAATCATATCTAATAAACGAGAGTTTGTTAATATATTTATATAGCTCAAACTACTGTCAAGATAATCTAAATTAGTAAAAGCATCTTTAATATTTTCTTGAACTTGATCTTTCGATGTATGAGCTAATTCTAAAATGGATTCCATGTAGTCTTTCGTATAAATCAGACGATCTAATTCTTCTTGATAGTCGGGGGGGTGTTTTTTCAGTTTGCTCAAATTGTTCTCTCCTTTCACTTCTTCTATATTAACGAAAACATAGTAAAAAAACAAAGAAATATGTTATGATATTAACGAATTAAACTAAAAGTGGTGATTAAAATGATTGAAGATACAGGAGAAAGAATTATTCCAGAAAATATGAAGATTACAAATGAGCTGCTTATCGAACATTTAGCCCGTTATCATTTCTCAGTTCCTCATACATATGGAAGGGTCTTAGATTTTGCTACTGGTGTCGGATATGGCGCACTTATAATGGCAAAAAAATGCAAGAAACAGATAGAAGAAATAATAGGGGGGGTAGATATTGATCCAGACGTTATTAAATATGCAAAAGGTCATTATTACCATCCGCTATCACATTATCAAATAGAAGATGTAACAGATCCTGATTTGCCTGAGAAACTTGGTCAATTTGATGTCATCCTCAGTTTTGAGACAATTGAGCATATTGAAAACGAAACACAATTCATGAAAATATTGATCAATTATTGAAACCTGGAGGAACGTTAATTTTATCCACTCCATTTGGTGAAGGTAAAGGAAAGCCATGCGGTTCTCCATTTCATGTTCATCAAATGACAAAAACTGAATTTATGAGTATGTTTGATGATTTTGAAAGCTCAGAATTTTATTTTCAAAGAGGCGCATTAATTGAGCCGGTCGCAACAGCTCAACTCGAGCACTATCCACTTGGAATAGTAATAGCAAAAAAGAGGTCATGACAAAAGTGATTTTTCTCAAAGTAATATCCGAACGATAACAAATTCTATGATTAGGATTTGCTATTGTTCGGATTTTTAATTGTTTAAGAAGAAGTTTTAGTTTAGTAATAGGTAATGTATTAAGGAATAATGGATTATAGTAAAATTACTTATAGTAATGGGTAAATATTCATGATAGAATAGAATGATAAAAACAGAAAAAATATAAGGGGGGGACAATGAAAATGCAGAAGTTTCGACAAATTAAATACAAATTACCCATTCTTATGATTTTACTTTTAATCATACCGATAAGTGTAGTAGGTATATCTCTTATCAAAAAACAGAAATATTAGAAAAAGCCATGATTCAGAAAGATGACATAATTGATCTTCAACCCAAATATGAAAAAACCTTTGAGAAGTATGAAGATTTTCTTACCTCCCTCACTAATTCAGAAGCATTACACTATGAAAAGGTTTCGACCTCTGATTTAGAAGAATCAACGGCAGACAATATGCCAATCTTAAACAATCCCAAACTCACAAATTACTATCAAAGCTTTTTATCGGAGCAAGTAACTGATCAAGAATATATTATTAATCTTTATTTTGGTACGAATAGTGGGGCAATGTATTTACATAATATTCCTGAAGCAGATGTTGATCTAACGACATATAATGCAAAGGAAACGGATTGGTATAATAAAGCTGTATTATCAAGTGAAAATGTTATTTGGACAGATCCATATATCGATCCAGCAAGCGAAAAACCAACTATAACATTAGCAAAAGCTATTTTAAATGAATCAGGCGCAATATTGGGAGTAGCGGCTATCGATTTTGATATGTATTTACTTGCGAAAAATATGCGCCAAGACGTATTAATCACTATGATTGTTACGATGGCGGTTTCCATCCTAGTAGGCTTAGTTATTGTTATTTTATTTGTAAGATTAATGAATTACAATATAAGTGTTATAAAGTCAGAATTAATTAAGCTTGCTAATGGCGATCTCAGTGGTGATAAAATAAGTGTAAAAGGCAAAGATGAATTTAAACAATTAGCTGATGCGATGAATCAGATGAAAGATAATTTATATGCGATGATTAATAAAGTAATGATGGCTACAGGTAAGGTCATGCAGCAAAGTAGTTCACTAAATCAATCCTCCGATCAAGTAAAAGAAGGTAGTGAACAGATTGCTGCTACAATGGAAGAGCTGTCTTCAGGCAGTGAATCACAGGCTAATCACGCATCAGATTTAGCTATTGCAATGGAGGAATATAGCAAGAAGGTTAAACTAGTTGCAGAATCTGGAAGTCAAGTTGCTGACGAATCTCAAAATGTTGTAAACCTCAGTCAGGGGGGGACGAGATGAATTAGAGCAATCAGTCAAACAAATGCAAACAATTTTTGGAATGGTACAATCTTCTTATCAGAAAGTAGTCGGTTTAGATAAACGGACGGAAGAAATTGATAAAATTATTGTTGTTATAAAGGAAATTGCAGAACAAACGAATTTACTCGCTTTAAATGCAGCAATCGAAGCGGCTAGAGCAGGAGAAGCAGGAAAAGGTTTTGCAGTAGTAGCAAATGAAGTACGAAAACTTGCAGAACAAGTTACGGATTCAATATCAGATATCACTAGTTTAGTAGCTAATATTCAAGAAGAGTCTGGACAAGTAGCTGAATCCTTAGAATCTGGTTTTAAAGAAGTGGAAAAAGGTTCTGCTCAAATTGAAATAACAGGTAAAAGTTTCGAACAGATTAATGGTTCCATTTCTGATATGGTGATAAAAGTGAAAGAGATTGTATCTAGTTTAGAGGAAGTTAATGAAAACAGCATAGATATGCATAAGTCGGTAGATGAAATTGCTGCAGTTAGTCAAGAATCTGCAGCAGCAGTTGAAGAAACTGCTGCTTCCGCAGAACAAACAAATCATTCAATGGAAGAAGTATCAAATAGTGCTAGAGAATTAGACGTATTAGCAGAAGAATTACAGGAACAAATTGAAAAATTTAAAATTATATAAAAAAACAGGCCTAATGCCTGTTTTTTTATAGGTCTATAATCATATTTATTTTTTAGAATATTCAGTATAAAATAGAAAAGATATATAATAATTAAAATTTGCCAAATTTCTACAAGAATAGAAAGAAGGTATTCAATTGATTCGTGGAAGTGAAAGTCTGCTATACGATGCAGTATATGCTGGAATTCAAGATCAAGTATATGTGATGAAACCTGCTGAGAATACCTATGTCTATGAATTTTTAAACGAATCAGCTAAAAAGGCAACAGGATTATCAGATCAGGTTATTGGTCAAACCTTTGAGGAAGTCTTCTCTCAGAACATAGCTTCTGTCCTTATTACTGAATATGATAAGGTAATGCAAAAAAAAGATATTATAATATACGAAGATGAATATGTTGTTGATAATCAAACAAGGCACTCAAATATTACCTTATCACCGATCTTAAATAAACAAGGCAATGTAGATGTAATTGTAGGTGTCGTAAAAGATATTACAAACCAAAAAAATGCAGAAAGAGAATTAAGTCATTTATGGAACGAATTGAATAAAAGCAAAAAACGCTATCAATCTTTATTTAAAGATAATTCTGATGCAATTATTTCCTTTGACTTAGAGGGTAGAATAACAAATGGTAACCCACAAGTGCAAGATATTACTGGATTTAAACCAATAGAACTGATAGGGAAAACGTGTAACGCTATCTTGGACGAAGAAAGCACAGCAAAACTTCTTAATTTAATTAATCAACCTAGTTCAGGGAAAACTGCACAGCTTAATGTCGAAATTACTAACCGTTCAAATCAGATAAAATCTGTATCTGTGAAGGTAAGTCCATTAATACTGAATCAGAAGATTCAAGGCACTTATGCAATTTTTCATGATTTAACTAAAGAAATAGAAACAATAAAAAAATGGGAAGAAAGTGAAGAACGATTTCGGATCATTGCCGAGCATGCGCATGATATGATTAGTCTCCTTAATTATCAAGGACGAATTATATATGCTTCTCCCTCTTATAAACGCATTGTAGGTTTCGATAATCAGGAGTATACTGGAAAGATATTTTTATACCATATTCATCCGGAAGATCAAGAACGATTACAGGAAATTGTGGTGAACTCTATAAAGAATGGAACACCATTTTCTTTGCAGACAAGGCATTACACCATGGATGGTTCATATATTTGGGTAGAAGCGAATGGTGCACCAGTTTTGATAAAACAGATAATTTTAAACACATGGTCGTCTTGGCAAGAGATATTACAATGCAAAAGGTGTATGAGAAACAATTGGAACATAATGCTACGCATGACTATTTAACAGGTTTACCGAATAGACGATTATTTAAAAGTAAATTGACAGAACGTCTATGTCATCCTTCTTCGGATTCACTTGCGGTATTAATGCTTGATATTGATGATTTTAAGTCTATAAATGATACGTTTGGTCATGACATAGGTGATGCTGTCATTGTTGAGTTTGGAAAAAAGGTTTCACAATACTTAGGTGATAATGATATCGTTGCAAGACTTGGAGGCGATGAATTTATTGTATTGCTATATAGTATCAGCTATGCTGAAAAGGCAGAACAATTTGCAAACAATATAAAAGAAGTAATGAAGAAGCCATGGGGGGGATTAGAGATCGGAAATATAGATGTTACGACAAGTATAGGAATTACAATTACTAATTCAGAGGATAATAAAGATGCTTTCCAATTAATGAAACAGGCGGATATAGCACTTTATGAGGCAAAAAATGATGGTAAAAATGGATTTTACATCTATCAAGATGATACGGTCTAATACTCTTTTTCATCTCTGAATAGAAGTAAGTGTATGTTCTGAGTAGATTTCTTTGTTAGTGCTCACATATCCTAAGTAAGAAGATAATCTCATCAATTATTATAACGATGGTATTTATTTGTAAACCTAGATAGTTGACTATATACCTAACAGGGTATAAAATAGAAACTAAGAAAAGTTATTTTGGAAGATGAAGTTATTAACGTAAGAAAGGGTGTCATCATCATGGATTATGATACAAAAGTTATAAATAGAATGAAGCGAATTGAAGGACAAGTTCGTGGTCTGATAAAAATGATGGATGAAGGCAAAGACTGTCGAGATGTGGTGACGCAAATGTCAGCGGTGCGAAGCGCAATAGATCGAACGGCAGCTCTTGTTGTAAGCTCCAACTTAGAAAGATGTATTCGTGAAGAAAAAGTGAATGGGGGGGAAACATCAGAAGATTTGATAAAGGAAGCAGTAAATTTATTAGTGAAAAGCAGATAAAAAAGCCGGTAAAGTAGCAACAATATTTAGCCTGTAATATATTAATAATGTGCTGGAGGGACTGTTATGAAAGAAATTCAGGCAACAGAATTGGCTCAGAAAATTAAGAATGGGGGGGAAAAGGTAAATGTGATTGATGTAAGAGAAAACGATGAAGTGGCTCAGGGAGTGATTCCAGGAGCAAAACATATTCGTTTAGCAGAGATCCCTGAACGTTTAGATGAAATAGATAAGAATGAACATCACTACATGGTATGTCGCTCGGGCGCACGCAGTGGTCGTGCCTCCGAATTCTTAGAAGCTAATGGTTATGATGTAACAAATATGGCTGGTGGCATGCTGGCATGGATGAAGAAACAGAGAAACCAGAATAGTAATAAAAAAAGTAATTCCATAAAGGGATTACTTTTTATTGCCTTTAAAAATAGATGATCTGCTATTAACAGTTTATTAAATTTAATTAGGAATATAGTTTTATATGGTGGTAACTTATGTTAAAATAAATGATATAATAGTACTATATAAAGACAAAGGCAAATCTGTTGAAAAATAGAGACGCAAAACCACAGATCTAATGTGATAAAACACGACGATGGCTGGGTTACCTGATTATAATATCCGGGAATCCTATACATATTTGTATGGGCATATTTGTATAATTATAAATTAATTTAACAATATGTGAGAAGTTAATCCTTTACATAGAAATTGAGGAGAGAAAAACATGCGCAATATTTTTAATAGAAAAATAGTTATTTTTATTGTTGTACTTATACTTTCTGTAATTGCGCAGTTTTTTTCTGTTTCTCTGATTTTCGGTCTCAGTATTAGTTTTGCGCCTATTATATACTTTTCATGTATTCGGATATTTGGCTCCCGCTTCTCACTATTATTAGTAGTAATGATGTCCATTGTAACTTATTATCTGCATTTTAATAATTTGTCTGTATTTTTAAGTATTGCTGAAGTACTTGTTATTGGATGGTTTTATAGCAAAAAAGCCAAAGATTTATTTACATGGAGCTTTGTTTATTCCCTAATTATATTTGCACTATATCTTATCATTATTACATTATTAGTTGATTATATTAGTATCCCTCAGACGGTAACTAATTTCTTGCTGTTACAGACGGTTACGGCTACATTATTCTCTGCTTTAGTTGCTGATATTTTTTATGATTATGCTCCTTTTATTCCAAAGCTTAAATATTTTTTTAAAGCAAGTCGTCGTGTCTATTTTGGACAGGTAATTGCTCACTTACTTATCTTTTTCGCTGTCTTCCCTATATTAATTGTAATACTTGTAACGAGTCAAGGTATGGAACAAAACATGATGCAAGAGTATCAAAACGATTACCTGCGATTAGAAAGCCGATTACAGACTAAAATAACCGAAATGGACTCAACTGAGATACAAAATCATGAATTAGATTCTCTATTAGAAAAGGCAAAAATAAAGTCAATGCTTCAGGATTATATTGGTCTCACAGATAAGAGGATTTATATGTTAGATCAAAAAAATCAAGTATGGCTAGATATGCATAGCGAAAACACAAATATACCAGACTTAAATGAGATAAAACAAGGATATGTAAAAAAAATACACTCTGATGGATTTATTTGGTTATCTACCAATAGTAATCATTTATTTGATTGGTATCGGGCTTATTATATTGCGGAAACTTCCTTTTTAAATAAACAAACCTTTTTAGTTATTCCAACTTTTTATTTGGTTAACGAAGTCATAGAGAATCTTTTAGATTATTTAATTTTTGTATTATTTGTCCTATTTGTATCGCTAGTATTTGGTATGATTGTCAATCATGTGCTTTCTAAATCGCTGATTCGTCTTACACAATTAACAAGTGATTTACCTGAAAAAATGGAAAGGCAGGAAACGTTTTATTGGGATGACACTAATATTAATGAGTTTTCGACATTAGGTGACAATATTAAAAAAGTTGCTAATCAACTGCAATCGATGTTTTTGGAAGCTAAAAAGAAAATGATTTGTTGACAGCTAGAACTAATAAATTAATAGAGTCTGAATCCAAATTATATCATTTAGCACATTATGATACTTTAACAGACCTTCCGAATCGCTATTCTTTTCAGATAGATTTAAAGGAAATGCTAGAGTCTTCACAAGCTGAAGGTAAATTCGCGATTATATTTATAGATTTAGATCGATTCAAACAGGTTAATGATACATTAGGTCACAGTGGCGGTGATCTGTTATTAAAAGTTCTCGAAAAGACTAATAGATTTTGAACATGGTCAACCAATTGCTTTTTATCGCCTTGCAGGGGATGAATTCGTTGCTATTGTCGAATTAACGACAGAAGATGAAGTGCATAACCTTTGTAAGCAGATTCTTAGTATTATTAATCAGCCAATCATCATTAGTAATGAAAAAGTAATGTTAGAAGCTAGTATTGGTATCAGTTTCTATCCGGATAATGGCGATACAGTAGATGAATTACTCCATCATGCTGATACTTTAATGTATCAACAAAAAGAAATACATCATCAACAACTAGATTCCTAAATACATAGGAGGTAAACAAATTGAGGAACTTCAAAATAATGGTAATTGTTATCTTTTTAATTCTGTTAATGGGGGGGTGTCATGCAGCAAATATTACACCTTTTAAGGAATCATCTCTTGAATTGACATCAAGAGAAGAAGAGGAACAGCAACAGTCATCAGATCATTTAGTGGTGTGGACTCATCAAAATATTTTTGAAAATTCACTTCCACGTTATAAGGAAAAGTATCCAAATATTCAAGTTGACATTGTAACTGAAAAACCACAAAATCTAGTAGAAAAGTATCGTAAAAGTCTTATTTCAGGAGTGACACCAGATCTATATGTAATACCAGATGACGTTTTAGGTGAATTCTCGGGAATTACTGGTTTTGAGAATTTAAATGAAAAACCATATTATGATAAGGCTTTTTTTGCTAGTCGACCTAAAGGATTACTAAATAATTATATCGACTCAGAAGATAAAATGTACGCCATGCCATTATTATTTTTCCCCTATGTAACTTATTATCGCGCCGATATACTAGAGGAAAACGGTTATCCATCTGATCCGTATCATTTATCAATTTTTTTAAATAATCGTGATAATTGGATGAAGTTGGCCGAAGACTTGCAAGTTAAACAACAATATATAATAGAATCTGAACAAATGATGTTAGAGATGATTTTAAGAACGAGTAGTTTTTTAGATGAAAATTATGATTATGTGGGTAAACATGAAGCTTTTCAAACCATCACCAATGCAGCAACAGATGTAGTGGATAAAGGGCTTAGTCCACATTTAAATATTTGGCATGAACAAGGGCAAACTGCAATTAATAACGATCAATTAGTCATGTTTCAAATGGCGAGTTATGTGAAAGATTCTTTGAAAGTATGGGCTCCAGATCAAGCTGGTAAATGGGGGAATTACGACATTGCCCTTTCATTTATCAGGTGTTGATAAACCATCAAGTATGTCAATAGCTATTTCAGATAAAAGTTCGAATAAAGAGTTGGCTTGGTCTTTTGCTAAAATGATGTCAAATGATATGTTTAACATTTACGAAAGTGCCGAGAATGACCCCCCCTATTATATTAATGAAGATTTAAAATCTATATATCTATCCGCCATGGACAGGGATTCTATAGGGAAGCCACAGCCAATTGATCAGCAGATAAAGTTTATATGGGATGTAGCCATGAAAGAGTTCCAGGATGGAAAGGAAATGAATCGAGAAGCAATTAATAAGGTGCACTACGATGTGCAAGAACGGATTAAGTATGAGCAAAGAGCATTAAAGCAATCCATACATGAAATTGAAAAAGCGGACAGTGATTAGTTTTCATTGTCTGCTTTTTTTAATAAATGAAACGTTCCTTTTGTACAAAATCATAAAGTATAACTAAAGTAGTATATATTAAAGCTTATGGTATCCTTATCAATTTCTATGATCATAATGATGCTAAATCGATATAGGTTTATCTTATAATGATGTTATAATTAGAATATAAAATATTTAGTGAAATTTATTATATAATTGGTTGGTGGTTAGCGTGGAAATGGAACTGAAAATATCGACAGGAATGCCTGGATTTGATGAGACAATTGACTCTCTGAGATTAGGTGATAATGTCGTATGGCAAGTGGATCATATTAACGCCTATAAAGATATCATTACTCCGTTTATTCGTACAGCATTATCAGCAAATAGGAAAGTTGTATATGTGAGATTTGGTGATCACGAAGCATTAGTAGACGATCAAAATGTTATCCAATATACTATTGATGCTAAAAAAGGATTTGAAAGCTTTGCCACATCAATTCATCGCTTAATTGAAAAGGAAGGATTTAAAACGTTCTATGTTTTCGATAGTTTAACGGACTTACTAACGAGCTGGTCTTCTGATTTGATGATTGGTAACTTTTTTAAAGTCTGTTGTCCCTATCTTTTTGAACTTGAAACTGTTGCCTATTTTGCTATCAATAGAAATGTACATACGTATAGCACAATTGCACGGATTCGAGAAACAACACAAGTTCTTTTAGATTTGTATGAAGTAGAACAAAAGCATTATATCCATCCCTTGAAAGTTTGGCAAAGATATTCGCCAACGATGTTCTTTCCACACTTAATTGAAGGAGATCGTGTCAAAAGTATCACGTCAAGTGCTGAAGCTTCAGCATTATTCTCCAATATAAATCGAGTGGAAGAACGCATGGATTATTGGGATGTTATTTTTTCACAAGCAAAGGGAGATTTAGCAAAGGATCAAAAAACGCAAGAGAAGACAAAAAGACTGTTGATGTCTCTTCTCATTGGAGAAAAATCAAGAATGCTTGATTTATGTGATCAATATTTCACACTTAAAGATATTTTAGGTATTGCTTCTCGCGAAGTCGGCACAGGCTTTATTGGTGGTAAAAGTGTCGGAATGTTGTTATCCAGAAAAATTTTGAAACAGGATTCTAAACAGCGATTCGCGACATATATGGAGCCGCACGACTCCTTTTATATTGGTTCAGATATTTTCTATACCTATATTGTTCAAAATGGCTGGTGGAAGGATCGTGTTAATCAAAAAACGAAGAAAGGGTATTATTCCTATGCCCGTGAACTTAGAGAAAAACTTTTAAAAGGAGAATTTCCATCTAATATCAAGGAACAATTTGTTCAGGTCTTAGAATATTTTGGTCAATCACCTATTATTATTCGCTCTAGTTCCTTGTTAGAAGATAATTTTGGTAATGCATTTGCCGGGAAATATGATAGCGTTTTTTGTGTGAATCAAGGTACACCGGAGGAACGATACCAAGCATTTGAAAATGCAATACGTACGGTCTATGCCAGTACGATGAATGAAGATGCGCTTGAATATCGAATGAATCGCGGTTTATTTGAGAAAGACGAACAAATGGCTATCCTTATTCAACGTGTATCTGGGGGGATCATTATCAGGATAATTTTTTCCCGCACATTGCTGGAGTTGGTAACTCTTCCAATTTATATGTATGGGATAAGAGTGTTGATATGGATGCCGGGATGATTCGGCTTGTATTCGGATTAGGGACTCGGGCGGTAGATCGTACAGTCGATGATTATGCTAAGATCGTTACATTAGATCAGCCAACGCGAAAACCACTTATGCATATGGATGACTTGAAAAAATTTTCGCAACATGGGGGGGTAGATGTCTTATCAAAATCGAAGAATCAGTTAACAAGTGTTAAATTAGACGAAGCTATTGCAAATGTATGGGACGTGGAGCGAAACTTGTTTGCTTCGATTGATACAGAAACAGCTTTCCGCTTAAAGGACTTAGGGTATAAAAATATGCCAACACCTTATATTCTTGATTTTAAAAATTTGCTAAAAAATTCTAGTTTTCCAACTGTTATAAAAGAAATGTTAGAAGAAATATCAACTGTTTATGACTATCCAGTTGATATAGAATTCACGGCTAACTTTCGCGATAAAGATAATTATCAAATAAATATTGTGCAATGTCGACCTTTGCAAACCAAAGGATTAGGAAAGTCGGTTGCCATACCTGAGGTGGGACCAGATGAACCATGTTTTATTCAAACAAAGGGTAATTTCATGGGAGGAAATGTCCGCTTACCAATTGATTACTGTGTCTATGTTGATATGGATGATTATCTTGCATTAAATGAACAAGATAAATACACTGTAGCACGGACAGTTGGCAAAATTACTCGAGATTTAAAAAATGAACGTGTATTTTTGGTAGGACCTGGCCGTTGGGGAACCTCCACTCCCTCGTTAGGTGTTCCTGTTCATTTTTCCGAAATTCAACATGTTGATGCGATATGCGAAGTGTCATCCCAAGCAAAAGGATTTATGCCTGAGTTATCGTATGGAAGTCACTTTTTTCAGGATATAGTAGAATCAGATATATTCTATGTCGCTATATTTGATGGAGAGAAGGACGTGCGTTTTGAGCCTTCTTATATAAAGGAACAGAAAAACTTATTAAGTCAGTGGGTGGAACAACCTAAAGTAGCAGATCAGGCTATACATGTAGCGAAAGTATCTGATATGGAATTGCTTTCAGATATAGTAAAGCAACAACTCTTGTGTAAATAATATAGATTAATCTGGAAAGCGATTCAAGTATGAGAACAAAATAGTGCAATTACAAAAAAAGAGCATATAATTGGTTTAATGCAGACATGCTATGTGTGAGGTGATTAGTATGAAGCAAAAAAAGCCAATGAAAAAAGATTCACAAAAGGTTGCAGAACAGAATTATCAGATTGAGGATTATCAGCGCCAGAATCAATTTAGTCAAGGTTTAGCAGAAACTCATGAGCAAGCAACAGATACATTAAAAGAAGGCTATAACGAAAAACTGTCTGAGTAAGGCAGTTTTTTGTTTGTTTTAATATTTTTAATGGTCAGGTGTTTACATGTCTTTTTAAATAAGTTGATTCATTGACATGGTCATAATACTTTTTAAAATCAAATTACTTTTCGCTCTAAATTTATCGGCATTTTCTATTGTTGAATTATAAAATATATGTTAACCTATATTTTATATTAGTTAACAAAGGAGAGAACATGATGCAATCATCTAAATTAAGAGCAATTATTTTATCTAGTATTTTTGCAGCAATTACCGCAATTTTGGCACAAGTAGAAATTCCGTTACCACTTGTTCCGATAAGTGGGCAAACACTTGCTGTTGGTCTGACTGCAACTATTATTGGCAGCAGATTAGGAGCTTTGTCCATGCTATGTTATATGATGCTGGGCGCTATCGGATTACCTGTTTTTGCAGGATTTGCGGGTGGACCTCAAGTATTGTAGGGCCAACTGGTGGTTATATCATAGGCTTTATCTTTGCAGCTTTTGTAACAGGGATAATATTAGAAAAAACTGTCTATAATATCAAAATGGCTATGGTTGCTAATACAGTAGGTATGATTATTACACTTGCCTTCGGTATGGTTCAACTTAAATTTGTTGCTGATTTAACCTGGACTGCATCACTGGCAGCTGGAGTATACCCCCCCTTCATTCTAGTAGGATTAATTAAAGCATTTTTAGCAAGTTGGCTAGGAATTATCGTTCGAAGACGATTACAAAAAGCGAATTTAATTAAAGAGCCCATTGTTGAACAACAAGCATCATAAAAGAATCGTCCCACACGGGACGATTCTTTTATGATGCAAATAAAAAGCAGAAGATGCAAATAAAAAAATTGCATTGCAACTGTAATAATTGTTTTATAAAAGATTTTTAGATATAATTTTAATCTCAATTTATGGTATGATATATGATGGATAAGCGCAATTACAATTATAATATAAAATATACAATATTAAATATAAATACGTCATATAGTAGTAGCAATGTACGAATGTTATAAGTCGAGAAATAAAGGAGAGCGTTTAGTAGTGTTTATTGAAATAGATCAGTTAAAAATTAATTATCAGCAAACGGGTGAGGGAAGACCAGTCGTTTTATTACATGGATGGGGAACAAGCCTTGATTTATTTGAAGATCTTCAAAACGCTTTAGCTTCTAACTTTCAGGTTACCTCATTAGACTTTCCAGGCTTCGGACAAAGTGATGAACCTCCAGAATCTTGGGATGTAGGTCAATATACTGATTTCCTTGAAAAGTTTTTTAATAAATTAAATATAAACAACCCCATCTTACTCGGGCATTCTTTTGGTGGAAGAGTGTCCATTAAGTATGCAGATCGACATCAGGAAGGAGTACATAAAATTATTCTCATTGGCAGTGCTGGTGTTAAACCAAAACGAAAAATGGATTATTATCTGAAAGTGTATACCTATAAAGCGATGAAAAAAGTGTTAAGCCTTCCCATCCTTAATCGATACAAAGACGACATTATCGGTCAATACCGTGGAAGAGCAGGATCAGCGGATTATCAAAATGCATCGAGAGTTATGCAGCAAACTTTAAGTAAAGTTGTGAACGAAGACTTACAGCATCACATGCCTAATATTAAGGCACCAACTCTTCTGATTTGGGGGGGAGAAAATGATACTTCCACCCCCCCTGTTCACGATGCGAAAGTAATGGAAGACTTAATTCCAAATGCAGGTTTAGCACTTATCCAGAATGCGGGACACTATGTATTCTTAGAACAAAAAAGACGCGTAGCTATTATTATTGATACATTTTTAGAAGAAGATAAAGGAGCAGTTTGATTATGCAGATTATTTTATCAATTGTAAGTGTGTTATGGATTATTTATTTATTTTTTAGAGTGAAACAATCGATTCATATGCTTCAATTAAACAGTTATTTTAATAAGCGATTAACGAGATGGATAAGCGGCCATTGGTTAAAAGCATTTCCGATCAATGAATGGATTGCTCTTATTCTAGCTATATTGTATTACTTTAATCAAAGTTGGACGATCTTTCTAATTATAATTTTAGGTTTATTAGTACCAAAGCAAAAACAACAGAAAAAGAAATTGGTGGTAACAACCCGGGTTAAACGTCTTATTATAACTATTTCGGTTATTTATTTATTATTAATTGCTACTAGTTTACATTTTATTTGGAATGATTATCCGCTAAGCTATGCTGTATTTATTGTCGTGTTAGGATCTTTATTAACATATGGCATTGTACTTCTAGCTAATACAATTAACCGACCAATTGAAAATGCAATTAAAGAATCCTATTACAAGGACGCTAAAAACAAAATTAAAAGTGCAAAGCAAACAACGACGATTGGAATTACAGGCAGTTTTGGTAAAACGAGTACTAAATTTATCTTGGATACAATATTATCAAACCACTTTAATACGTTAAAAACGCCAAACAGCTTTAATACAAAAATTGGTGTTACTATTACAATTCGAAATTCTTTGAAGGCATATCATGATGTCTTTATTGCTGAAATGGGTGCAAAAGAACCTGGAAATATTCAGGAAATTTGTGATTGGTAGGTCATAAATATGCGATTCTCACAGCGATCGGCGAGCAGCATTTAGAAACGTTTAAAACACTAGAAAATATCAAAAAAACAAAATATGAAATTGTCGAGACATTACCAGAAGATGGAATTGCGTTTTTAAATCGCGATGATGAGAATATTATGTCTTATACACCAAAGAATCAGTGTCGCAAAGTTTACTTTGCTATTGATGATACGGAGGCTGACTATCTTGCCTCAGATATTCGTATTCATAACAAGGGTATGACGTTTAGAGTTACCAATAAAGAGCAGACATTAGATGCTGAGTTTGAAACAAAGATTGTTGGTAAACATAATGTCTATAATATTTTGGCAGCGATAAGTGTTGCCTGGGAAATGGGTGTCCCTTTAAATAAAGTGCAGCTAGGTGTCAAAAAAATTCAAGCAGTTCAACACCGAATGGAAATTAAAAAAGGTTTTGGTAATTTAACAGTGATTGACGATAGTTTTAATTCGAATCCGACAGGTTCCAAGATGGCTTTAGAAGTATTATCTTCGATGGATGGTTTTAAAGTTCTTGTCACACCAGGTATGGTAGAATTAGGAGAGAAAGAATATCAATACAATAAAGCATTTGGTGAATATGCAGCAGATGCATGTGATTATGTCATCTTAGTTGGTGAAAAACAAACAAAGCCAATTCAAGACGGATTGCGCGAGAAAAATTATCCAGAACAGCAATTATTTATTGCTAAGGATTTAAATCATGCAATCTCACAAATACAAGCGTTAAATCGTCAAGATGCTATCATTTTATTGGAAAATGATTTGCCTGATAATTATAATGAATAAGAAAAATATGAATTTGTCTGGGTTTTCGAGGGAGGAATGAAGGATGAGAACAAAAGTTGCCGTTATATTTGGTGGTGTATCAGTCGAGCATGAAGTATCTGTCATCTCTGCTCTACAAGCCATGAGTGCATTGGATGAATCAAAATATCAGGCTATACCTATATATATTAGTAAAACAAAAGAATGGTATACCGGTGAAGTGTTAACAGATATAGAAAATTATA
The DNA here is from genome assembly GCF_000521485.1 of Gracilibacillus boraciitolerans JCM 21714. Classification (GTDB taxonomy): domain Bacteria; phylum Bacillota; class Bacilli; order Bacillales; family Amphibacillaceae; genus Gracilibacillus; species Gracilibacillus boraciitolerans. The sequence goes on from NZ_BAVS01000033.1 coordinate 19,540, forward strand.
AAGATTTAGACCAATTATTTAAGCAAGCAGAGAAAGTCGTGTTAGAACAAGAGAGTGATGATACTGTCGTTCTAAAGAGAAAAGAACGTTCTTTCTTCTCAAAAGGTATTGTTACAGCTATAGATGTAGTCTTCCCGGTTATTCATGGTACGAATGGGGAAGATGGATCCTTGCAAGGTTATATGGAATTATTAGGTTTACCATATGTTGGTTGTGATGTTGCATCCTCAGCCGCGGGTATGGACAAAGTAATGATGAAACAAATTTTGCGTGATGCAGCGGTGCCAATCGTGGATTATGAGTGGTTTTATGCAAGTCAATGGCATCAAGATCAGGCAGCTGTCAAGCAATTAGTAGATAAAATTGGCTATCCGGTAATCGTTAAACCGGCTAATTTAGGATCAAGTGTTGGTATATCGAAAGCAAAAAACGAAGACGAATTAGAAGAAGCAATAGAATTAGCTGTTGCATATAGTTTTAAAGTAATTATTGAAAAAATGATTACCGATTTAACAGAAGTAAATTGTTCCGTTATTGGGGGGGATTATGAAGAAGTAGAAAGTTCTGTTTGTGAACAAGTGTTAAGCTCAGATGAAATTTTATCGTATGCTGATAAGTATCAAAGTGGTGGAAAGTCAGGGGACACAAAAGGGATGGAAAGTGTTAATCGTATCATACCAGCTGAGATTTCAGACCAAGCTACCAAACAGGTAAAAGAATTAGCAGAAAAAACATTTAATCTTTTAAACGCAAGCGGGGTATCACGTATTGACTTTCTATTAAACCAGGAAGGTGAAGTTTTTGTAAATGAAATTAATACGATTCCTGGATCATTATCTTTTTATTTATGGGAACCTGCCGGGAAAGACTTTCAGCAATTAACCGATCAACTAATTCAATTAGCCCTCAAACGGCACAGAGAACGTCAATCCATTCAATTTTCAATCGATACAAATTTATTCGCCTTACATAGTAAAGGCGGAGGATCAAAAGGTAAATAATAAAGAAAAGATCCCCATTTTTTGAGGATCTTTTCTTTATTTGGATAAGTTTTCTCTTACAAAAGACTTTTACTAGTTTCGGTATAATTGTTGAATATAAACGGAAGGGGGGGACAGGCCAGTGACCTTTTTGAAAACACGGCTGAAATAAAAAGGATTCGAAAAGCCAAGATGCTCACTTACTTCAGAAACATTTACATTCTCATTTTGGAAAAGATGGATTGCATTTTCAATCATCTTTTCATTCTGATACTGTGTTACGCTTTTTCCAGTATACTGTTTGAACAGAGTTGATAAGTAAGCATAGTTCATTCCTAAATGATCAGCAATTGCTTGGCTGGAAACTTTATATTTTGTATCGTCAATATAATCAATCATTCGAGTCACCATTCTATTCGGTTTTTTTTCAGCAAATTTTTCTATATTTTCAAGATATAGTTCCAGAAAAAACTGGTGAGTGTGCATACTTGTTAGCATGGGTCGCATGGGATGAGACGATTGAAACATCTCAAATAGCTTATCCAAATGCGAGGAAATATAGCGATGGTTTCTCACTTTTTTCTATTTTTGGTAATGTAACTTTTGTATTAAATTCTTCTCTATGTATTAACGAAGTTTTTCCATATGTGCTGTATTCTGTCGTCTGATCAGGTAGATCATTAGTAAAAAAATGAATAAAATACCATTCTGAACCTGGTTGATAGAATTCATCTCCCCAATGATGGATATTTTTTCTAAGAAAAAGATAGGATCCTTTTTCTAAATGAAATATATCACCATTCTCATTAATTTGCAATCTTCCTTTTACTACATAGATAAAAACATTTAAGTCCTTCATGATTCGATTAGGATGTTTTAGAATACCTTCCTTATCGTTCATCAAACCAATTTCACGTACTAATGGAATAGAGTTATTTATAATTTCTATCTGATTATTCATAATAATATCACCTTCAATTACTCGTATAACCCTAATTTTATCAAAATCTAAAAAAAGATATGTAATATTATTATATGTGAATGTACTTTTTAGTCCTTTTATTTCATACTAGTAATAGGATTTTGTTTGGAGGTGTGAGAATTGGAAAACATACAATTATTAGATGGACTATTTTATGACTCGCAATTAAAGGGAAAGGAATATTTGCTTTATTTAGATGTTGATCGACTTGTTGCACCTTGTTATGAAGCTGTAAACAAACAACCTAAAAAAGAAAGGTATGGGGGATGGGAATCCACTCCTATTGCTGGACACTCTATAGGACATTGGTTGTCTGCAACTGCTACCATGTATCAAGCAACAAAAGATGAAAAATTATTAAGTAATTTGAAATATGCGTTATCTGAACTGCAAAAGATCCAATCCTATGATGAAGAGGGTTATATCAGTGGCTTTCCTAAGGATTGCTTTAATCAGGTTTTTTCTGGTGATTTTCAAGTGGATAATTTCAGCCTGGGAGACTCTTGGGTTCCATGGTATTCCATTCATAAAATATTTGCTGGATTTATTGATGTTTATCATTGTATTAAATCACAGAAAGCATTAGATATGGTGGTCAAATTATCAAATTGGGCTTATAACGGACTGAAAAATTTAAGTGAGGTTCAATTGCAAAAGATGTTGATTTGTGAACATGGAGGAATGATCGAGGTATTTGCAGACCTTTATCATATTACACAGGAGAAACGAAATTTGGAATTAGCTGAAAAATTTTATCATAAAGCCGTTTTAGATCCATTGGCAAGTAATAAAGATGTGTTGGAAGGGAAACATGCGAATACACAAATACCAAAAGTAATAGGTGTTGCGAAGCTATATAATATTACTGGAAAAGAAAAATATAAGCAAATAGCGACTTTTTTCTGGAATGAAGTTGTATACAGTCGTACATATGCGATCGGTGGAAATAGCATACGGGAGCATTTTGGACCTAAAAATGCAGAAGAACTAGGTATTTTAACGACTGAAACCTGCAATACATACAATATGTTAAAATTAACGGAACTTCTATTTCCGTGGCAACCATCCGCACACTATTATGATTATTATGAACGAGCTCTATACAATCATATTCTTGCTTCACAAGATCCAGATAGCGGGATGAAAACATACTTCGTTTCATCTGAGCCAGGCCATTTTAAAATATATCATTCACAAGATCATTCATTTTGGTGTTGCACCGGAAGTGGAATGGAAAATCCTGCACGCTATAATCGTAATATATTTGAAATCAGTGAGGATACATTATATATACACTTGTTTATTGCTTCAAAAGCTAGCATAATGAATGAAAAGGTAAAAATCGAACAAAAAACGGATTTTCCCTTTCAACAAAGTGCACAGGTAATATTTAAAACGGGGTCAGAAGCTATAAAGAAAATAAATATCAGAAAACCATACTGGTTAACGGATTTTAATCAAGTTAGAGTAAATAATAGTCCTCAACAAGTAGTAGAAAAAAATGGCTATTTGATGATAGAACGTGAATGGAAAGACGGAGATGAAATCTCTTATGAGTTACCAATGAATTTACATCGATATTATGCTAAAGATGATAAGCATAAACAAGTTATCATGTACGGACCATTAGTGTTGGCTGGAGCTTTAGGACGAGAAAATTTCCGGAAACAGATATTGTGTGTGACCATCAATCGTTGAATAATTATCCATTAATAGAGGTTCCAACCCTCGTAACAAACGAGAAAATAGAAGATTGCATTTCTCTAAAAAATGAGCAGAAACTCATTTTTGAAACGAAAGCTATTGGACAGCCAGACAATCAAGAATTGACATTAAAACCATTCTTTAATATTCATCATGAGCGATATACAATCTATTGGAATATTATGAATAAAAAACAATACCAACAATTTGGTGAAGAAGAAAAGAGAAGACGAGCAAGAGAACAAAATATTATTGTTGATGAAATAACACCGAACGAACAACAACCTGAAGTGGATCATAATATGAAGGTGAAAAACTCATATTCTGGATATAGTAATGCTGTTCACAGTGGCTGGCGTGATGCGAGAAATGAGGGTTATTTTAGCTATGAGATGAAAGTAGATCCTTATAAAGATATGTATTTATTTGTCACTTATAATAAGAGTGATTACACTATAGAGATGGACGGAATAAAAATGAAAAGGGAATTCACCATTAGTATTGATGGTCAGCATATAGCAACAGAGCACTTTAATCATAAGGATACCGCAGAATTATACTCAAAAAGTTACCGTATACCTAGAGATATTGTAAAGGATAAACAAAATGTAGTAGTGAAATTTCAGGCAAATAAAGATAAAGTTGCAGGTGGCGTATACCGGCTTAGAATTTTAAATGAATCATCTTTATCATAATACTACCTGTACGCAATAGACGTGTTGATGAATGTTTGACTTTATAATAGAAAAGATCCCCCCCATCTTTAGGGGGGATCCTTTTTCTATTGGGTGGGATAGGATAACTTAGATCTATAGGATTAGCTATAGAAAGAAGCACCAACAATTATTAACAAGATAAAAAGAACAACGATTAAAGCAAAACCGCCGCCGTAACCACCGCAACCACCGCCGTAACCACCGCCGTAACCACCGCTGTAACCGCCACCGCAACCATAGCCACCATAATAGCTCATTCTATCAACCTCCTTGTGTTTTATCACTATATAATGTATGTATGAATCAAAAATAAGTTAGGGTAAATGTCTAGTTTCTTGAAAAATGGGCGTAATAAAAATTCCTTGTAAGATTTTATCACAAATGTAAGGTGTACTTGCAATTCGTTTGCTATAGTGTTTATAAGCTATTAATTAGTGAATGTGGAAAGTTCATTAATTAATAAGCATATATGTAAGCTAAATAATTAGTCCACTTTAGCCTGCATGTATGTAAGAAAACTTGTTGCTCCCCCCCTATCCATTTAAGGTGTCTGCTTTTAACGAAATGCAAAAAAACCAACTTTACTGTAAAGTTGGTTTTTTGCTTGTATCTTATTACTAATCAATTATGCCTAATTGTTTTAAGCCATTGTAGATTCCAGAGTCTTCGACAGATGTTGTGCGATGCTTGGCATATTGAAATACTTCAGGACTGGCATTTCCCATCGCAAAGCTATCGCCTACAAACTCAAGCATCTGTTTATCATTCATTCCATCTCCAAAGGCAATTGCCATATCTGCAGAAATATCTAAACGTTCGAGAATTTCTTTAATAGCTTGGCCTTTGTTTACATTTTCACGGATAACATCATAACAATGTTCTAAACCTTTTACATTAACCTGTGAAAAATAAATTTCCTCATTTTTCAAATCATATAATACCGGTTCATGAGGTTTTACATTCATGATCGTAATTCCTAATATTTTATCTCGAAATTGATTATTATATAATTGATAGTCTTTAAATCCAAAATAATCCACAAAATATTTAACAGTAGAGTTTGTAGTAGATGTCAATAAATTAAATTGATCAGTATATAAAATCATTTCATGACCATTATCTTTTGCGATCTGTAGAAAATGATCAATGATAGAAGCTGAAATAGGTTCATTGACAACCGTTTTATCCTGATAAAGAGCATATGCACCGTTATAACCTACAAATGAATTTATCTGTAATTCTTCAGCAATATCATACACTTCATGAAGCGGACGACCTGTTGCCAAAAAAACTTCTATTCCTTTTTCCTGTGCCTGTTTCACAGCAAGTTTCGTGGTGTTTTCTATCGTATGGTCTTGTTTTAAGATGGTTCCGTCAATATCCAAAAATAAGGTTTGATAATTTTTTATCATGTAATGTGTCTCCTTGCTCCCTTTACTTTCTTTAGAATGAAATCTTGTTTAATTCTTCACCGCTTGTTTCTTCATATCCTTTCATATATTTGATGCGACGCTGTGCAGCGGATTGATTTACTTGTTCATCTGCGTGATAGGAAGAACGTACCAATGGACCTGCTTCACAATGTTTAAATCCTTTTGATAATGCAATTTCTTTTAATTCGTTAAATTCATCAGGATGGTAATAACGCTCTACATTTAAATGTCTCTTCGTTGGTTGTAAATATTGTCCAATAGCCATTATATCTACATTATTCTCACGTAAATCATCCATTACTTGAATAATTTCTTCTTTCTCTTCACCAAGTCCTACCATTATGCTCGATTTTGTAGGAGTATTTGGTGCAATTTCCTTGACTCTTCTTAATAATTCCAGTGAGCGATCGTACATAGCAATTGCGCGAACTCTTTTCGTTAATCTTCTTACTGTTTCGATGTTATGATTAAAGATGTCTGGACCACTACCCATTAAAGTATGTAAACTATCGTAATCACCCTTCATATCAGAAGGTAAAATTTCAACGGTACAACCTGGAACTCTTTCGCGAATTTGTCGCACAGTCTCTGCAAAAACAGCAGCTCCTCCATCCTTTAAATCATCACGAGCAACCGCTGTGACTACAACATGCTTTAAGTTCATGATTTCCACAGATTCTGCTACACGTTGTGGTTCTCCCCCCCAGTCTAATTCATTAGGCAGGCCTGTTTTAACAGCACAAAAACGACATCCTCTTGTACATGTATCTCCTAAAATCATAAAGGTGGCTGTTTTTCTTTCACTCCAGCATTCATAAATGTTAGGACATTTCGCTTCTTCACACACCGTATTTAATCGCTTATCACGCATTAAATTTTTCAACCGATTATAGGACTTGTTCGTATTAATTTTAGTCTTAAGCCACTCTGGCTTACGAATATGTTCGTATTCTTTTACCATTTTTATCGTCTCCTATCTGGATAGATTCCATTTATCATTTAAGTATTTCTGATGCATTAACTCATTTATTTCCTGCTCCTGCTTTTCATTGAGGGTAAAAGACTCTAAATTAATATCTAATCCTGTTTCGAAGCCCTTTTTAAAAGCAGCTTTCATATCATGTAACGTTACTTTTTGTGGAGTAGCTTGACGAATAGAAATTGCCTTATCACTAAATGCCTCTCTTGCCCTTTGTTTCACTCGTTCATTTTTGTATAAAAATAAGTCATATAGCTTAGAATCATCGACATTCAGTGGGATTGAGCCATGTTGAAGAATCACTCCTTTTTTACGAGTTTGGGCACTGCCAGCTGCTTTTTTTCCATCGACGACTAATTCATACCAGGAGGGCTCTTCAAAACATACTGCAGATTGTGTTGTATCTAGCTTTCCCTCAGGAATAGCAAAGGATGCATTGATTCCTAATGATCGAAATCCTTCTTTTAGTCCTTTCGAAATAACGAGATATGCCTCCTTTATGGAACGTGGCATGGCTGAATGTTGTTCGGATACGATCACACTATAGGTCAATTCCTGATCATGCAAAACAGCTCGACCACCTGTCAACCTTCTTACCAGCTGAAATCCGTTTTTATTTACAGCATCTAAATCAATTTTGTTGCTTGTTTTTTGAAAATATCCAATCGATAGACCAGCTGGTAACCATTCATAAAATCGGATAACTGGAGGTATTTTATTTTCGCTGTGCCAATTTAATAAACATTCATCAACAGCCATATTGTAAGCGGGAGTTTGTTTGTGCGTGTCTAAAAAAAACCATGTCTCTTTCATAATAAATGTACTAGGCTCTCGTAAATAAAAAAAGCCTATGCCTCCTTTGCTGGTAAAAGTTATAATAATCTGAAAATCCAATTAATCTAATGACTGTCATGCCATTTTCTATCTGCTTGAATTTCACGAACAGATGTCTTACTTTATGGTACATCTTGGATAACCTTCTGTCAAAAGTTTAATAAGGTAATCTCTAATATTAGTTATGGTATAGTAGTACATATCAAGCAATTTTTTCAGCAAGGAGATACATAATATGGATGGTTTTAATGAACAATTTTTAATTTCAGTTGTGATTATTTTAATCGGTTATTTATTAAAAAGAAATAATCTTGTTAAGGAAAAAGACGGAGAAGCAGTTGCAAGAATTGTTTTCAACTTGACCTTACCTTGTTTAATTGTGGTGACCTTTAGTGATATTAGTTTTAGTCCATCATTATTTTATTTAGTCATTATCGCTTTTGTGTTTGGGCTGATTAATGGCGGTCTTGGACTATTTATTTTCAGGAAACATCCCAATACTACGAAAGGGACATTTGGTATGATGGTTCCAGGTCTAAATATCGGACTGTTTGCCTATCCTCTAGTAGAAGGATTATTTGGCTTTGAAGGACTTCAATATTTTGGTATGTTCGATGTAGGAAATGCCTTTATTGTATTTGGACTTTCTTATATTATAGCAGGGGGTGTACAGTGGAAGTAATGGTATGTTAGAAACGAGATCGATTATAACAAAACTGGCAAAATCGATTCCATTGCAGACATACTTAATTATGTGTCTGTTAAATATTTTAAATATAGAGTTACCTGAACTAGTAATAAATGTCTCTGGGGGGGTAATCTCAGTAGCTAATATGCCTCTTTCTTTATTATTACTGGGATTATATCTGAACTTTTCATTTGCCAGAGGGTATGGAACATTAATTTTGAAATTTATATTGACTAAGTATATTTTTGGTTTAGTGGCTGGAATCGCTTGTTACTTATGGTTACCGATGGAGGAAATGTTCAGATTTACATTACTTATAGGTTTTATATTACCAACACCAGCATCAGTATTACCTTATGCAATTATGTTTGGATATAATCAGCGATTGGTTGGAACTGCTTCAAACCTAACTATGATTATCAGTTTTATATTAATATGGTTAATTGTAAATATTTTGATCTAGTAAATTACTAAATTCAACTTTATATAAAGAGGATACGGAAAAATGTATGAGAAACCAGTAAAAATGATTATTGGTTTGTCAAATTAACAGATTTATAAAGAATAGAGAGATGAGGGGTTATCATGTTTGACTTATCAACTTTGGAATGGATTATCATTATCTGTTCAGGTTTGCTAATTGGTTTTGCCAAAGCTGGTGTTGCAAGTATGGGGGATATTAGTAGTTACTATTTTTATGATCATATTTCCAGCACGCGAATCTGTAGGTATATTACTTCCTTTATTAATTGTTGGTGATTTATTTGCGGTTACTTACTATCGCATAAATGTGGTATGGCGATATTTGTTCTCACTTGTTCCATGGGTACTTATTGGAATCGTAATAGGATACTTTGTATTAGATTATGTTACAAGTGAACAATTAAAACCAATGATTGGAATCTTGGTTTTGGCTTTAATTTTGTTACATATAAGTCGTGAGAAATTAGGAGAACGTTTTAATGAGATGCTGCCCGGGTCTAAAATCTTCACCTTTAGTATGGGAATTTTGGCTGGTTTTACTACAATGATTGGGAATGCGGCAGGTGGCGTTATGGCTATCTATTTATTAGTAAAAGGCCTGCCCAAAAAGGAGTTCGTCGGGACCGGTGCGTGGTTCTTCCTCTTTGTAAATGTAGTAAAACTTCCTTTTTATATTTCACTTGGAATGATTACCGTAGAATCAATTACGTTTAATATGTGGTTGATTCCTGCTATTCTCGTGGGTGCGATAATAGGTGTGAAAGTTATCAAAATAATGCCTCAAAAAGTCTTTCAAGTCTTAGTCTTGCTATTTGCTGCACTAGGAGCTATCCGATTAATTATAGGTTAATAAAAAATTGTTAGAGGCTTTCACGTATCTCTTATCTGTAGCTGCAAAGGAATAATGTAAAGAATTAAGATGAACATAAGGAACATAATGCGACATACATCTGATTGACTGAGTAAGTAATTTTGAGATTTATATTAGGTGTAACAATCGCTCCGGCTGCTTAACAGGTAAAACAATTTCAAAATTGTCACAAGAGTTATGTCGTATAAACTTCCTATGACTCAATAAAAAATCCGAACGATAAGCAATTCTTTTTAGAATGTGGTTAATCGCTCGGATTTTATATTTAAATTAATTTTCCATCGGCCATCTTGGGCATTAAACTATAATTTAATTCATAACAAAGACATGCATTTATGGATAACACAGTTGTTTAAGACTGGATAGCCTGATCAAGATCTTGAATTAAATCTTCAACTTCCTCTATTCCAACAGACAATCGGAATAATCGATCACTTATTCCTCTTGCTTCTCTTTCATCTGCAGGCATAGCGGCATGGGACATGGTAGCTGGATGAGATAAAATCGATTCCACTGCGCCTAAACTTACTGCAAATACAGGAATGGATATGGTCTCAATAAAATGATCTATATCTACATCTTTTCTTAATTTAAATGAGAGCACAGCACCAGCACTTGTTGCTTGTTTAGCATGGATATCTGCACCAGGATGATTGCTTAATCCGGGATAACAGATATGCTCTACTGCTTCATGTTTAGAGAGATGATTAGCGATGATGGCTGCAGATGCTGCACTTTTGGAATAACGTGGCTCTAACGTTTTCATCCCCCCCTGTAACAACTGATAACAATCTTGTGCGCCTAATATTGCACCATATGTATTTTGGACAAAGTAAAGCTTTTCCGCTAAAGATGCATCCTTCGTAACCGCTAATCCTGCAACAATATCACTGTGACCAGAAAGAAACTTTGTTGCACTATGTAATACAATATCTACACCTAGATTTAAAGGTTGTTGATACAAAGGTGTCATAAAGGTATTGTCAAGATAGGTATAACAATCATGTTTTTTTGCTAATGCAACAATTGCTCGTATGTCAGTTATTTGCAGTAACGGATTAGCAGGTGTTTCTACATATATCACTTTCGTATTGGGCTTAATGGCCTCAGCTACTTCGTTTGTGTTAGTCATGTCAACGAATGTATGCTCAATCGAGAATTGTGCTAATAGCCTTGTAACAAAACGAAAAGTTCCTCCGTATACATCCTTTGAAATCACTATATGATCACCACTGTTCAGTAACATGAAAGCAGAGGATATCGCAGCCATTCCTGATGAAAATGCAAAACCATTTGTCCCATTTTCTAAGGAAGCAATTGTTTTTTCTAATTGTGTTCTGGTCGGATTACCAGAGCGACTATAATCATATGGTCCAAATTCATTTAGTTTTTTTTGATGAAATGTGGATGATAAATATAGGGGGGGAGCGTTTACTGCTCCAGTATTTTCCTCGTGGTGTCCTTGATGTTGACCGCCATGCGCAAGTATTGTTGATAATTTATTTGTCATTTTGATTGCCTCCTAAAGCTTGTTGTAAGTCTTGTTTTAAATCTTCGACATTTTCAATGCCGACAGAAAATCTCAATAAACTGTCACAGATCCCTCTTTTCTCTCGCTCTTCTTTTGGAATATCTGCATGTGTTTGCGTAGAAGGATAGGTAATAAAACTCTCTACACCCCCCTAAACTTTCAGCAAAGGAAATAACTTTTAAGTTTTCTAAGAAGGAAGGAATTATATCGGCACTTGTAACACGAAAACTGATCATTCCACCTTTGCCTGGATATAGCACATCTCTAATATTTTTTTCATTTTTTAGAAAATCCACTAAATGTTGCGCATTTTCTTGCTGTTTTTCCATTCTGAGCGATAAAGTTTTCATACCACGTATTAATAGCATCGAATCAAGAGGCGACAACACTGCCCCTATTGCATTGTGTAGATAAACTAATTTATCTGCTAACTGTTGATTATTGACGACAACCAATCCTGCTAATACATCATTATGACCACCCAAATATTTCGTTGCGGAGTGAAGGACAATGTTAGCACCCTCTTCTAATGGCTGTTGTAAGTAAGGTGTATAAAAAGTGTTATCCACAATAAGTAATAAATTATGCTTTTTTGCTATCGATGCAATCTTTTTAATGTCTATTTCCAATAACAAAGGATTTGTAGGAGTTTCAATAAATATAGCTTTCGTATTAGCATTTATATACTTTTCAAATTGATCTGTTTCCGCATATGTTGGTTTAATCTGGTAAGAATTTTCTAAATGCTGAAAAAGTCTGTAACTTCCACCGTAAATATCTTCGGAAATTAATATTTCATCGTTTTTCTTAAATAGTGAAAAGACAAGATGAATAGCAGCCATGCCAGATGAACATGCAAACCCTTTGATACCTTTCTCCAAAGTGGTGATTGCTTCCTCAACGATTTCTCTGGTAGGATTGGCGGTTCGACTGTAATCATAACCAGTAGATTGCCCAAGGGTAGGATGCTGATAAGCAGTGGATAAATAAATAGGTGCTTCGACAGCTCCTGTTCGTAAGTCTCTTCTATTTCCAATTTGCGCAAGAATAGTTTCTATATACTTCATGTGAATTCATCCTTTCTGTTCAAAATAAAAAGAAGCCTTCAATAAGGAGAAGGCCTCTTAGTAAGGTTATGTTCTTCTTATCTTCTCTGGAATTAGCACCATACAATCACTTGCTGGTTGCTGAGGTATCATCGGGCCAGTCCCTAAACCTCTCTTGATAAGATATTTTGTTGGTAAATCTTTATAAATTCATCTTACATTAAATAAAGGTAAATTACAATGAAAATTCCAAAAAATGATAAATTGTTCGACCTATTGACAAGATAGATTGGTTGAATTATAGTGTTTACATCGTGCATCTTTATGGTAGTGTTATCTCTTTGTTATCAATTTATCAGAATTGTTAACAAAAATAAATAAGAGAGTTCTTCTTTTTAACTTTTAAACCAAGTTTTCAGATAGGTTATAATGAATTAAAGGACTATTTTTAAGAACTTCAGAAAGCTTATGAGGAATAGTGTTGAGTCCTTTATGAGCATTATGTATGTATACTTTAATTTTTGCAATTATCACTTTATACGTATAATAAAGATAACGTATCTAGCGGAGCGGATCTTAGGGTTAACTAGATATTTCAAAAAGATATTTTTAAAAAAGATATTATGTGAAAGGATTGGAAAATTCGTGGGAAAAGTATATATAGTGGGGGGCAGGACCAGGAGATGAAGAATTGATAACGATTAAAGGTCTGCGAGCAATAAAAGAAGCAGATATTATATTGTATGATCGATTAGTAAATAAAAAATTACTGGAATATGCACGGTCAGATGCAACATGTATTTTTTGTGGAAAAAAACCTAACATGCATGGAATGATTCAAGATCAAATTAACGAACAGCTTGTTTCGTTTGCAAAAAGCGGATATATCGTAACTCGACTAAAGGGGGGCGATCCTTTTATTTTCGGTAGAGGTGGTGAAGAAGCACTACTTTTAGAAAAGAATAAGATTATCTATGAAATTGTACCAGGAATAACAGCAGGAATAAGTGCAGCGGCCTATGCAGGTATCCCCCCCCTTACTCATCGGGATATTAGTGGATCGGTTAGTTTTATAAATGGTTCGAACCCACAAAGCAAAACAATTGAAGAATGGCGACATTTAGCAAATGGTGCAGAAACTTTATGCTTTTATATGGGAGTTAAAAACTTTCCAATAATATGTTCTAAATTGATAGAAGCCGGATTATCAAAAACAATACCTGTAGCGATTATACACTGGGGGCACGTTAGCTAATCAAAAAACGATTGTTGGCAATTTAGATACTATAGTTAGCCGGTTAGATGAAATAAGCAATCCATCTATAATTGTAATTGGAGAAGTTGTACAACTTCATGAGAAAATAAATTGGTTTAAAGAACAATGTGAAACATCGGAAACATATCTTTAACGTTGAAATGACTAGTTAGAACGTAACTAGTCATTTTTTATTGCATTTAAAATCTGTTGTTGATCTTTTTCCCAGTCCCAGGTTGGATTAATACGATTAATGAAAGCTGTTAATTGCTGTTCTGTTAAATCTTTTTTTCCATTTGAATTGTTTAAGTATGACTTTAACTCCCATTCGCCACCTTTTTTATTTTGAAGAGTCTTCCACTTTACCGTAAATACGTAATCATTACCATTAATATCAGCGTGGATTAATAAGATATCGTTGTGTAAGATAAAGTTGCTAAGCTGCATCAACAACACCTCCTGCTTTTATTATATCATATTATGAAAGGGATTACATTATTTGATGTAATTGGACATTCATCTTTTTATACCATTTGAATATAAAGGAAATAAAGGAGTGATTCGGATGGCAGTAATTAAAACAAACGAGAAAGATGTAAAAGTGTTAGCGCGCTTAATGAGAGCAGAAGCAGAAGGGGATGGTCAACTAGGTATGCTGATGGTGGGAAATGTAGGAGTAAATCGTGTAAAGGCACGCTGTTTAGATTTCAAAGATATTAACACGATTAACCGTATGGTCTTTCAGAGTCCTGGTGGATTTGAAGCAACTCAGAAAGGTTATTTTTATCAGCGTGCCAGAGAGAAAGAGATTCGTTTGGCAAGAAAATCGATTAGTGGGGGGGAGCATAATCATCCGGCAAGCTATGCTTTATGGTTTTTTATGCCAGAAGGAAGCTGTCCCGAACAATGGTATGGGCAGTGGAACACGGGCAGATTTAAAAGTCATTGCTTTTTTACACCGACAAATGCAGATTGTCCAAGTGTATTTGAAACGTTCTGATAAACTCCACATCCATCAGTATCGATTTTCTGCTGATGGATATATTAGTTCATTTTAACTTTTGGGAATAACCAAAGTAAAAGAAAGATAGCAGTGCCGATAATAAATAACCCTGTGTTAACTGTGTGTAAGGCATAGGTTAATCCATCCTGCATGGTAATTAATGTTTCGGCAGGTAAAGATTCACGCATTTCTGCATCTAATAACGTATCTGTGCTTATTGCCTCGAAATTTTCTCCTTTCTTCTGGTAATAGTTTTGTAATTGGATGTTAAGTAATCCACCTAAGAAGGCTGCTCCCAATGCGCTCCCGATAATACGCATGAACATATTCAGCGATGTAGCAACTCCTCGTTCGTGCCAGGTTACAGTGTTTTGGATGGCTACGATAAAGGTAGTTGAAGAAAGTCCCATTCCAACCCCCCCAACTATAAAGGAACTAATACCTGCATATACAGGGCCGTTATCAGCATCAAGCATATAAAATAAAAAGGCACCTGAAAATAGAGCAAAACCACCAGCGATCGCTGTCCAGCGAAAGCCGATTTTTAACACTAAATGACCTGCAATTGTTGCTGAAATTGGCCATCCAATAGAAAGCGCACTTAGGGTAAATCCTGCTACAATAGCAGATTCTCCCATTACTGCCTGTACATATGTCGGAAGAAAGCTAGATAACCCGAGTATAATCATCCCTGATAATAAAGTAGCTATATTCGCAATTACAATTAATTTACTTTTCCACAAATAAAGGGGGGGCATCATTGGAGATGATACTCTATTTTCCTGCCATAAAAAATGTTCCAATACCAATTATAAAAATAAGTAATAAGCTAATTGTCTCGATCGATAACCATGCCCAATTTGTTCCCGCTTGTACGAAGACAATAATTAATGCTGAGATTGCTACGAAAAATAAGCTCGAACCGAAATAATCAATTGATTTCTTCTCTTTTAATACTTCTTCGTGGAAAAATACTATCACTCCTATTAAGCCTGCGATCCCAATAGGAATATTCATCCAGAAAATCCATTTCCAATCAATAAATTGAACAATTATACCACCTAGCAGGGGGGGACCAACTACAGAGGAAATTCCCCAGACACTTGCAAGATAACCCTGTACTTTTGCTCGTTCTTCCATTGTATACATATCACCTACAATGGTTGTAACAATCGGATGTATGGCTCCGGCACCAACTCCCTGAATAAGACGAAAAATAATTAAAGTGATCATTGTAGTTGCCAGGCCACATAATACAGAGCCAAATAAAAAGATAATTACGCCAATTATAAATACTGGTTTACGGCCAAACAAATCAGCTAATTTTCCATAGATCATTGTGGTGACTGCTTGCATTAATAGAAAGCTGGAAAAGACCCAGCTGTATAATGAGAAACCTCCTAAATCCGCTACGATATTAGGCATTGCTGTAGCAACAATGGTGCCTTCAATTGCTGCCATGAACATGGATAAGATAAGTGCTACTAAAACAAGTGGTCGATTCGTTTTTTGATGTACCATGGATATTCCACCTTTTGTTTTTCTCTCATTTTTATTGTATCAAAAACTGTACAGAATGTATTGAATCGTAAAAAAGTAAAGAATTTTTACAACTTATGATAGAATAATAGAAAACAAGGAGGAATAATATGGCACTGATTAAATGTGATTTCTTTTCAGAAGAATTAATGATTAGCACGTCGATGACCGTTATATTACCGGAGCAAACAAAAACACAAATTGGACTAAAAAATAATCGTAATGGTGATAAATTCCCGACACTTTATTTATTGCATGGATTAAGTGACGATCATACGATATGGTCGAGAAGAACATCGATTGAGAGGTATGCTGCAGAATATGGAATTGCTGTTATCATGCCACAGGTGGATCACAGCTTTTATGCGGATATGGTATATGGTAAGAAATATTGGACGTTTATTTCAGAAGAACTACCCAGGATAGCTAGGTCATTTTTTCCATTATCAGCGCAAAAAGAGGATAACTTTGTTGCTGGACTTTCGATGGGCGGATACGGTGCATTTAAATGGGCATTAAGAAAACCAGAAGAATTTGCAGCTGCAGCGAGTTTATCAGGTGTATTAGATATCGCCGACCATGTAAAAAATATAAAAGAAGACAATCCAATTGGAAGTGCATTATTTCAAGTTTATGGTGGGAAGGAAATAGAAGATACGCAAGAGGATTTATTTTATCTGATTCAACAGTTAAAAGCTAAAAAAGAATCGATTCCACTATTATTTCAAGCGTGTGGGACGGAAGATTTCTTATGGGAAGAGAATCAAAAGTTCTACCAGTTTGCTCAGGATCAAAACCTGCCTTTGACGCATACTTTTACCTCAGGAACACATGAATGGGGGGGCTATTGGGATCAGAAAATCCAAGAAGTATTAGCCTGGCTACCGATTCAATCTAACTGATCATTCTAACTATGTATAAAAAGAATATGGGACATATCTATTATTTTTCACAATAAAACCGAATGTTATAAAAAATTAAGTTACGCATAAGGAAGATTACGCCATATAACTTCAATTTACTGAGTAGTACTCTTGAAATTTATATTAGGTGTAGCAAGCCGGAGCGGCTTGTTACGCAGTACAGTCAAGTCATAATTACATCATCAGTTAGTGCACATAATCTTTCTGCTATGCAACTAAAAATCCGAACAATAACAAATTCTCATTGGGTAGAATT
>NZ_BAVS01000032.1 GCF_000521485.1 Gracilibacillus boraciitolerans JCM 21714
AAACGAAAGCAATCAAAGAAAAGGCAGACAAACTACCAATTATCATTCCTCTTGTCGTGTACCATGGGGGGGAACATAGGTGGAACCTTCGAACAACTTTAGGAGAATGGATCTTTGGATATGATCAACTTCCGGCAGAAGTACACAAATATATACCAAATTTTGAATATTTCTTACATGACTTAACACAATATAAAGAAGAAGATCGGAAAATGAATGCGATGCTGAAAATCATTCAACTGATGTTTCGCGATGTATTTACACATGACCATGACGCTATGATTACATCGATTCTTCAAGGGTTACACTATCTGCACGAATTGGAAGACCAACAGACTGCTAGCACCTTTTTTGAAACGTGGATGAGGTATTTGCTTTACGCTGCAAATACACTTACCGAAACCGATATCCATGATATAATAGACCATGTAGAAAAAACATTTCCGGAAGGGAGCGATATCGTAATGACCTTGGCAGAGCGCTTGGAACAAAAAGGTAAGGAAGAAGGAAAAAAGGAAGGTGCAACTAACGCCCTGGTAAAAACTTCCGTTCGATTAATTGAAAAATATATAGCGCCAGTTCCTAACGATATAGTTCAACAATTAAAGCAACAAGATATTTCAACTCTAGAAACCATTATCGAAAATGTATATGAACATAAAACCTTAGAAGAAATAAAGCAGTATTTGAAATAAATGGAACAAGAAAGGGTAAGCATGAATCATCTCGATTCATGCTTTTTTCTACGGGACGCGGGGGGGACAGGCTCTGCGTCCCGGTCTGAGCTTGGGTGATAGGAAGTTTACCGCTTATCCAGTGAACAGCCCCGCAATTCCCGCCAAACTCCCTTTTCTTTCTCTGGAGAGCCACGGGGGGGCACGCTCTCTATCCCATTTTCTAGGAGAATTCATAGTTTCTGAAGAAGTTTTTTATCACCAGGCGTTTTCATTTCCAAATACTATACAAGACTGAACTAATATAATGTTCGCTGTTTCACTTGTTCACTTAACAACAAATTATTTTCATCAATTGCTTTGCCATTTAAAAGGATTTCATCTATTCGAGTAGTTCAATTGGTGGCGAGTTCAAGAGTAGGTTCCAATAGCACAATTTTTGTTCGATTTGATCGACAATGGGAGTAAGTAGCGCAATTCTGATTGGATGACGTTGCTCATCCAAGTGATATACTCAAATAGGGCATCAGCTAAAATAATAGCTTCAATTATCCATCCCGTACGTTTCTGGATCTTGGTAACGATTGTCGAATTGGTCTAATAATAATAGCGTACCAAACATTATAGTAAAGCCTAATACGATAAATACAATGACAATTGAAATACTATAGATCAATAATTTTTTCCAACCTAAATTTTTCAAATTTTTTATCAAAATTATCACCTTTATCTAAAAAATCTTTTACCATATTATAACAACACCTCCATTATAATAGCTACAACAATCTTCGAGTTTCTAAATAAAAAAAGTTTGGATCATCGAAATCCAAACAGTGTCCTATCTATATACTTAATTCCTTAACCGTAATGGCTTGAGACCGTTTATTCAGTTTACAATCCTTGAAATCTTCTTCTTTTACTATATCAATCTTTATTGCTGCTTCCAGTTTTTCAGTGTCTGGTTGTTTTACCTGTAAGATAAAGTCTTCTAAATTTAATTCCTCTAATTTCTGTACTGTCTTTTCTTCATCGTAGCTAATGGAAGAACGAATGGTACGCTGTGCTTTATATTTGCCTCTTTTCACTTCCCCTTTCTGCTCATTCCTAAAGGTTACATCCAGATAGTTGTGAATTTGCTTTTTAATCTGATTCATTTCCTTCTCTAATTCTCTTTTTTGAAGGTTTAAATCATAGTATTTCTTTAACATGTCTTCAGAAACTTCAGAAGACTTTTCCAACTCTGTTGCCTTTGACATACATATCCCCCCAGTCAGTTATGATTAATTCATTTATATGAAACTGGAGCAGATTTATGTCTTTGTCATTATTTTTACTACAGGTAATTCCAGGATAGTCTGAATTACTACAAACCAGAAAATGCATAAGAAGTTTTTTGAATAAATCCTTAAATTATTCTAAAAAAGATCATACTTATCAACATGTATGATCTCTAATGTTATTAATCTTTAGCTAATTGTTGAAAGACAAAGAGATTAAATAGGTGCTTTTACAAATTAACTGCACATTTTTCAACCCCTATGTTTTAGAAATAATAAAAAAATATCAGGTTAACCCTATTTAACAAACCTTTGAAATCAGCTTACCACTCGCCAATAGGCTTTTTCGGTCTTCCCTAATTTACCTTTGCTATTTAATGCTTGCCAAAAATGTCTCATAAGAATCAATCGCAAAATCCATTTTTTCGTTTAATTGTTCATCAACGGTTTGCAGTTCCGGATTATTTCTAAAATAGTTGATCGATTGACGAATTCCTGTTTCGAAATTTGTCGTTGCCATGTACGTTGGAACAAACGTCTTAATCTTATGGTTATCGACAACAAAACTATTGCTTGCATCTCCATATAATGGTCCCTTGAATGCAGGCATAAACAGGGAGATACATTCTGTGGTCATATGAATGGGCTTAGGCTCAACGCCTACCGCATCACCTATCACATCAAGGTACTGATTCCATGTTTTCACTTCATCAGACGTTATATGAAAAGCATGACCAATCGTCTGCATATTTCCAAATAGTCCAACTAATCCTTTTGCAAAATCACTGTTGTGGGTAATGGTCCATAAGGAAGTTCCGTCCCCCCCAGGTACGATTATTTTTTTACCCTTTTCTATGCGATCGACCAGTGTCCATGGATGTGCACCACTTGAGACCGCAAAGGGAATAGTCGTGTCACCATATGTGTGAGACGGCCGGACGATGGTGATAGGAAAGGAATGGTCACGGTATTCCTTCATCAACCGCTCCTCACTTGCAATCTTATTTATAGCATAATCCCAGACTGGATTGTTCTGCGGGGGGGTCGATTCATCCAATTTGTAAAAGGCAGGGGGGCTTTGATACGTAGCAACTGTGCTAATAAAAATATATTGATTCGTCTTTCTGCTAAAATAGGCGATATCCCGCTCTATATCTTTAGGAGAAAAATTAATCCAATTAACGACAACATCGAAGTGCTTATCTTTTAATAGCGCTTTCATTTCTTCACGATTATTGATATCTACGTGAATCATGGTAGCTTTTTTTGGTACAGATGCATCTCTTTTTCCACGGGTAAGCAAATAAAGATCGATTCCTTGTTCCACTGCCAGTTTCGTAGCAGCACTGCTTATAAGGCCTGTACCACCAATAAATAGTACTTTCATGTCATACACTTCCTTTTGTAAATCAGATTTACTCTCATTTTAACATAATGAAGCAGTCAACCACTGTGCAAAAGGAAATTGTTGTCAGTTCAACTTCGCTTTTAACAGATTTTAGTTATAATAAATTGCACTACCCACTTTAGAAGCTGTGTTCTATAATAAGTAGTTGACATTTATCGTCATTTGTGAGATTATATTTAAGTTAACAAAAACGAAGTAACAAATAAGTGTATCTGGCATTCTACGTAAGTTTTTTTGAAGATGCTTATTCACACTGGCGCGGCTGAGGGGGGGTCGCAAGGACGTAAGAGTAGGTAGGGCTTACGTTGCTTAAGTTAGAAAATACCCAGTGGAACATGTACCGCGGTTAAGCGAAATTCCATTAATGAAATTTCCCACCCGAATTTATCGGGATATTAATAAATCTTATGTGTTACTTTATAAATCAAAGGGGGGGTACTCTTATAGAAAGAGTGCCCCTTTTCCAATACATATAACGTAAGAAAGAAGGTTTTAACATGAATAATCAAATAGGTACGATCCAAACTCTTGAGGTTCTACGCAAAATTGATACTGGTTATGTTTTAGAAGACGACATTCTCTTGCACAATAATGAAACGGACACTGAACTTGAAGCGGAACAATCTGTTAAGGTATTTATTTATCAGGATAAAAAAGGACAAACTGTTGCAACGACACAATTACCAGCTATTCAAATCGATAGATACGGCTGGGCGGAAGTTGTGGAAGTCTTACCACACTTAGGTGCATTTGTTAACATTGGTACCACCAAAGAAATCCTCGTATCCAAAGATGATCTACCATTGTTTGAAAACGTCTGGCCAATGATAGGCGATAAACTGTATGTTTCATTAGGAAAGGATCGAAAAGGACGCCTTCTCGCACTCCCTGCAACAGAAATAGTTTTTGAAAGAGAATTATTCGAACCAGCACCAGATGATTTATTAAACGCAAACATCAGTGGCCGCATCTATGATACAGACAGAGAAGGTTCTGCATGTATAACAGAAGAAGGATATCGTGGGTTTATCCATCACACCGAACGAAAAGAAGAACCACGTTTAGGCGAACTAGTGAAAGGTCGCGTAATTGATGTGAAAGAGGATGGCTCAATTAATATATCACTAAGACCATTAAAAAAATACAGTATGGGTGAAGATGCTGACATGATATTGGCAAGATTAGAGGAAAGCAATGGTGTTATCCCATTTTCAGATAAAAGTGACCCTGAAGATATCCGTGACACGTTTAAGATCAGTAAAGCAGCATTCAAACGTGCACTTGGTAAATTAATGAAGGAAAGAAAAGTTGAACAGCGTGACGGTAAGACGTATTTGGTTTCTAAACAATAAATATTCATTCAAAATTCGCTGATCAAAGTGGGAAATTAAGACGGAAAAATATTTTTCAGATCCAGGCATAAACCATCTAGGATGTTAAATGTAATTTCTCCTGTCTCTGTTTTCATATCATGTTGTTCATACATTTTTTCATCTAATGCTTCACTGTTTTCGCGAATTTGAAAGTACTCATCTACTGAAATTGATTCCTTTAGATATTTATCCATTTTAGTACTCCCTCCCAAAATGGTTAGCTTTATTATACCATGATTTGCTTCAGCTTAGAGAAAAATGAAGAGGATGTTTCTTAACTTAACTGCTACTATTATCTATCTCAATCTTGCAGTATCTAAGGAACTAGTTTTTTTAAAAAATAAAATATATATTTACACTTAAGTGTAAACTGAACTATCATAGCGAAATTTACTAACCAACCGTATTGATGTTTTAAAAGGAGCTCAGAGCTAAGATCAATTAACTATGAGCTCCTCTTTGTACCTTCTTCAGTTTCGATGCAAGCTGGTTTCTATGATAAAAGGTCTACTTTAGTCATAATCATGGCAGTTATTTCACTGATTGGTCTCAAGGTTACTATCGAGAAATTTCCTCATTAAATGGCCAATCTCAGAAGCATGTGTTTCCAGTGCAAAATGTCCGGTATCGAGCAGGTGAATTTCAGCCGATGGAATGTCTTGTCGATAAGCCTCTGCACCTGCTGGCAGAAATGCAGGATCATTCTTACCCCAGACGGCAAGAAACGGCGGTTGGTACTCCCGGAAATAAGATTGGAAGTCAGGGTAACACTTGATATTCGATTTATAATCCAAAATTAAATCAAGTTGGATCTCTTCTGCACCAGGGCGAGCCATATATGCAATATCCAATGTATATCCATCCGGAGATACATCGCTGACATCGGTACCGTGGAGATACTGAAAGTTACGAATGGTTTCTGGAGCAAGAGATTCTTTGCATGCTTCACGATTTTCTGTTGTTGGAGTGTGCCAGTAAGCTTCCCATGGTCCCCCCCACTCATCACTAAAACCTTCCTTATACGCATTTCCGTTCTGGCTGATAATAGCTGTAATCCGTTCTGGTTGAGCTACAGCCAATCGATAGCCTACTGGAGCACCATAATCAAAAACGTACAATGCATAACGATTCAGACCGATGACATCAGTGAAACGCTTTATAACACCAGATAGATTTTCGAATGTGTATTGAAAATTTTCACGTGGCGGTGCAACTGTATTACCAAAACCCGGAAGATCAGGTGCAATTACATGATAGTGGGCTGCAAGTTCGGGTATAAGTTCGCGAAACATGTGACTCGACGTTGGGAATCCATGTAGTAATAGGATGACGGGTGCATCCTTTGGTCCAGCCTCTCGGTAAAATACATTGGTATTGTCGACCTTCTGATAACAATAACTTATTTTCATTTTTCATAGCTCCTTTAAATTTTAATAAGCAAAATTGTATTTCACTTATTATAATAACAGAATTTTCTACTATGTCAATTGCGTTTTAGCATATTATGTTTTATGATAATATGGGGGGGTGATTTTTATGATTAATGATTTTACAAACGTTGGTAACCATCCAGCTCTTAACTTTTTGAACACACGGTTAATAAAGAAAGATCAACGTATTGAACTGCTTGAATCATTTACAGATATAGAGTGTTGGCTGGACGCTTTTGGGGTATTGCCCTATATGGAAGATCTGACAAATTTAAGTGACCAAGATAAATCGATACTCGTTACGGAGGTACTTGATGTTCGCAGCAAACTCGAGGAAATGGTAGATCACCTCATGGTGGGACAGTTGCCAAACCATTTATGGGTAGAATATATGAATGATAAACTTCGACAGAATGCCGGGTACGATCGGTTAATAATTAACGAAAATAAAGTGAGTATAGTTCGCAGTTATTCAGCAAGAAATCTGGTGGGTTATTTTGCAGATCAGACGTTACGACTGCTTAATGACGTAGAACACTCCCGAATTAAAAAGTGCAGCAGTACTAATTGCATTATGTATTTCTATGACAGCAGCCGCAACATGTCCAGGCGATGGTGCGATGTTAGTCAATGTGGGAATCGCGCAAATGCAAGTAAACATTATCATCGAAATAAAGGAACCAATACATGATCATAAAATAACAATCTACTTTTGTATGACAGAAAGTGTAATTTTAATAGCCAACTGAAACACAAAGTGTACAGATGACATATGATTTCAAGTATATAAGCCTTGGACAGATCCATCTAAAAATGGAAATTATTCCGTAGTTGTTGTGTGCGGAGTAGCAAATGAGTTTTATGAGTTATTTTTCTGCAGCTATCATTAAAAACATCGGTCTTCTCAGTTCATTTACTAGAGTCGGATCTTTTACGAGCATTTGCTCGGAAGGTTTCGACTCCTTTATTTCCTTTATTGAAAAACCTGAATGAATTAGCGTATTGATATAAGTAGCCAACGTCCTATGATACTTCACTACATTTTCAGTTAGAAATGTGGTATTCCGCTCCCCCCCTCTGAATGATAGTGATCCAACGGCCAGTGAAGCGGATTTTCTTCCATATCATAATACCAATCCTGCTCACTGCGAGCGGTAAATATCGGATGCTCCACAGAAAATACAAAGTTCCCCCCCTTTGGAGCAAGATATTTGTAGACTTTTTCACAAAGCGAATCAAAGTTCTGGATATAGTGAAAGGCTAATGAACTGAAAACGAGATCAAATTGCTCCACTTCAAAATCTATTTCCTCTATCGGCAGCTTGATATAAGTTATGGCGTTATCCTCAGTCATCCTGTTTGCCTTTTCAAGCATTTTATTTGATATGTCTACGCCTGTTACAGACGCTGCTCCATTTTCGCGCACATATCTGCAGTGCCAGCCAAAGCCACAGCCTAAATCCAGCACATGCTTATCTTCTAAATCCGGAAGCATCTCTTTTAACGCATACCATTCACCTGCTGCTTCTAACCCCCCCTTAGCTGACCGTGGCATATTTTCATATGCTGAAAAAAAGTGAGGGTCATCATACTTGTTTTGTTTCATGACGATATTACCTCCCGTAAATGCTGATAAAATTCTTCCACTTTATCGATGTCAAAAATATGAAATACTGGAATAACCATGATCGCATCCCATTCACAATTTCCTGCTAACTGCAGGATCTATAGCTACATGTTATAATCATTATATCAGAACCAGTAGGAGATGCATTATGGAAAAAGAATTAGACCATCTAGGTATTGCTGTCAGAAATTTAGAGGAAAGCATTGTCTTTTACCAACAAATCCTAGGCGGCACCTTAATTGATCGTTACCGAAGTGAGGCAATCGGTGTGGAGAGTGAAATTGCGATCATGGATATAAAGGGAGCACGTACAGAATTATTAATGCCAACAAATAACGCTACCTCCCCCCATCGCCCGCTTTATAAAGCAAAAAGGCAAGGGTGTTCATCACATCGCTTATCGGGTAGCAAATCTTGACGAAGCGATCATAGAGCTTAACGAACAAGGTATTCGCGTAATGGAAGACACAAGAAGAACCAACAAGCATGGTAGACGTCTTATTTACCTCAACCCTGCTGATACAGAAGGCACCATTATAGAATTTTGCGATTATCCTGAAAAAGAAAATCAGGTCTAAGTGCTTCAAGCGATTTTTAGGAGATCAATTTCTCATTGTTCCAAATGCGATCTCTTGATTTATCCCAAAATAATGATACAAGTTGACGTATCTAGTAATCGGCATTACTCTGAATAGAGATGCACGAATTGATGCAATAAAAGGAGCATGACACAAATGAATAAAACTCAATCACTAAGCGAAGTATTACCCGACCTAAAACCATTTCTTCAAACCGCATGGGATAAATCGAGTTTCGAAAAGTTAACAGCCATTCAACTCCATACCGTTCGTTTTATAATCGAAGGGAAAGATATCATTGCTGAGTCGCCAACAGGCAGCGGTAAAACGCTTGCTTACCTTTTACCGCTTTTGCAACAAATCGACCCAACCGAAAAAAATACGCAAATTGTTATTTTAGCATCCTCCCATGAACTAGTGATGCAAATACATCAGGAAGTGCAGGAGTGGTCAAGGGATAGCGAAATTGGAAGTGCGACACTGATTGGTGGAGCAAACGTCAAACGCCAGATTGAAAAGTTAAAAAAGAAACCGCAAATCGTCATTGGAACACCAGGAAGAATGAATGAACTAATTAACCAGAAAAAATTAAAGATGCATCAAGTAAAAACGCTTGTATTGGATGAAGCGGATCAACTGTTGGTACCCGAACATATATCTACGATCGAAAAAATTGTGAAGAGTACCTTAAGTGAACGGCAAGTGCTCGTCTTTTCAGCAACTCTACCTGAAACAGTTCAATCAAAGGCAAAAGAAATCATGCACAGTCCAGAAGTGATTCGGGTAGGTAATGCAGAAGATGATCGACCAAATGTGGAATATATGTATCTTGTTTGTGAAGCAAGAGATAAGATTGAACTGTTACGAAAGCTCGTACGAAATCATGAAATGAAAGCACTCGTATTCGTCAAAGATATTACAACACTTTCGGTACTGGCAGAAAAATTAGATTATATTGGGATCAATGCAAGAGTTTTACATGGTGACTCCAATAAGCAGGAGCGCGCTAAAGCAATTAATGAATTTCGTGAAGGGAAATCTGATTTACTACTAGCTTCAGATGTTGCTGCGAGAGGATTAGATATCCCTGATATAACACATGTTATTCATATGGATTTACCTAAAGATACGACACAATTTATTCATCGTTCCGGAAGAACTGGGCGGTTGGGATCTAACTCAGGAACTGTTATAGCCATTGTCACGGAGAGTGAGGATCGACAACTGCAGAAGTTTAGTCGCCAGTTGAATCTGAGCGTTTCTAAGAAGACCCTATTCAAAGGAAAACTAGTTGATTCAAAATAATTCACCTTTTCTATTGTTTATTTTCAAGCATGCCTTTCTCTTCACGGGATATGTGATGGTGTAGACGGGATAATGAATAGGCTTCACGGGATATATTGCTCGCTTGACGGGATAAATCATTATTTCCATTAAAACAATTACTCACTCTAATCGTAATTCTTCCACCATCTCAACTACCAATGCTTCCTGATAACCAGCTTTTTTATATGTTTTTAATTCATTGATAACTGGTTGTAATGAATTAACATTAACTGCATCTAATTTATTTATCCGCTCCTCTGACAATTGATTATCGGACATGGACAAATGATAGTCATCAACAGTCATTTTCCAAGGATAGGCATGCTGAGGATAGCGCTCTACTATTTTTGCTGCCATGCTGATTCCCTCTGGATCAATATCTCCTGCATAACGTAATTGATAGCCTTCCTGTACCAATAAATCCATGAGAATGAAAGCAGCTAATTTAAATTGACCATGTGTACAAATTAATGAAATGTGTGGCACTTCATCTAATAAGCTGGAAAAGACTCCTGAGTTCTCCACAATCCAGATAATGTTCTGCTTACCTGAGGAAAAAACCCGTTCGACTTTAATTAACTCTCTTAATGGTACATTCAGCACACTTTGTGTCTCTGCTGCTGCTTTCCACATTGAATGGACTTCTTGTTTTGTTTCTGCTAAAAGATTTGCACATGTTACATAATTGGTAATATCATCCCTTAGTAACTGATACTGAAGTAGAAGATCATTGATTGCTTCACTTGTTGATGGTACCACTACTTGTTCACCTTTATTACTATTTAGAGACAGCAGGTGAATCAATAGTTTACCTAATACTGTATTGAGATCAAATGCATGTGGGTTTCGTGTGATTCGTTGGCTAAACATTGGTAATCTTTCATATTTTTCAGGTATTTGAGAAAAAGCGGAGGCTAACTGACGCAACATTCTTTGAAATTGATCAAAGTCTTTTTCGATCAGTCGAAATATCCAATAGGTATCTGCTGTCTTATGCTGAATATATTCCAGCCAAAATCTTAGTTCCGGAAAGTGATCTTTCAGCTCTTTAATCGAATCTTGAACCTTTTGTTCTTTCCTTTGCTGTAATTCTTTATTGGAGATAAGCGTCTCATCAAAATAGGCTTCCAGTAATTGCTGTAAATCGATTCCTGCAAATCGTGTCTTGTTTAATTGTCTGTTGAATTGTTCTAATGAGATCTTTCCTTTTTGTCTTAATTCACTACCAGTTTTGCCAAAGAAACGGCCAATTACCTCTAATTCCTTATCGGTAAAAGCATCTACGGTAATAGTGCCACCAACTCTTCCAAGAGATTTATACTTTGCTTTAAAAAGTAAAAAGAGACGGCGATAGGTTTTATCGCCGGCAAAATAGTGGATCGCATCTTCTATCATCTAATCACCTTCATTCCAGCACTTCGTCTTCTGATCCCAGCTTTGTCTCCATATTCAGCTGGTTACCATCCCAATAATATCGGATCACACTCACGAAATCAGCATTTTTAGGACGGATTAATTCGCAGATCGATAATTGATGAATCGTATCATAATCTCCCCCCCACAATACTTGAGAGTTCATCATATATCAAATCCTAACTGCTCGACAATCTCAAACATTTCCCTGATATTATTTTCGTCTACACCAGCAAATGCTTCATCTAGCGAAATAATATATGGTGCTCCGTCATCTGCTTCTAAATATCTGGAGTAGCAGGCTGTGAATAATGGGATATACATCGCCATCGCTTTTTCCCCGCCACTAAATTTATAGAATTGGTTATTCGTTAATTCTCTTTTATTTTCGCCTTCCCGCTGGAAATATAGTACAAAGTAGAACCACTTACGATAATCGAGTACTTCTTTCAACACTTGCAGCAAAGTTTGCAGTTCACTGCGATCATCCATTAAATCTTTGGCTTTGGCAATCTTTGAACGGAAATGCTCACTAATCTTTTCCAGGTCCTCTTCTTTTAGCAACTTCGGATCCTGTCTTAATAGGTGGACAAGATCAACAGTATCCAGTTCTGTCTCTGAATCAGCGGTTTTCGGTTTCCATTTAATCGAAAAAGAAAGACCTGAAGAGGTATCGCGCGACTCCATTAAACTCTTCATCTTTTTTACCCATTGCTCTGCACGCCGAATACGGGCGCGTAGTTTTTGACCAACCGAATTAAACAATATTTCCTCATATAATGCCTGATCCTGTTCATTCAGCAGACTCTCCTGTCTTGCCTGATCTGCTTCAATATACTCTTGCACGGTATATGGACTAATCTGTTTCCCTTGATAATGTAGATCAATAATTCGACGTGTCGCCTTATTCTTCCACTTCTCGATATGTGGAGACTGTTCTTCATAATCCACTTCTTTCATCCATTCTGCCATGTCCCGCGGTGTATCATAACTATTCATTCGGTATTCCATTAAATCTGTCTGCTGTTTAAAAAATTCCTGTGTTAACTGACCTAATAGTTTACTACTGTCTTTTTCGCGCCATAACACACCATATTCGTTCAATAGATTCTCTGCGATTTGTAACCATGTATGCTCTTTATTGATCTCGATAAAATCACGGTGCACTTCTTTTTTAAAAGAGCCTTTCCATGCTTCTGTCATATTCCTCCAAAACTGAAGCTGGATCTGTTTCCTGTCAAGCTCTTTAAGTTGATGATTAAGCTCGGTTTCTTTGGTGGGCTTGGTGATTTCTTTTGTTTTAAGATTATCATTAATTTCCTTTAGACGTTCCTGTACTTCGATTATTTCCTTACGAATATCTGCTGCTCCTTCGAGATCCAGCTGTTGTTCCATATGATGAATATTTTGCTTGTGAGTCTCTGCCTGACTGGTTGAGACATTCACATCACCCTGCAATTCGTCAATACCTTCTCTAAGCTCCATAAGCTGGTCTTCTTTATCGACCATTCGTTTCGCTTCATTGACATATTGTATATGCTGTTTCTCTAAGCCGAACAAATCCTTCTGGTATCGTTTCATGACAGATACTGCTTGCTGATAGGCTTTTAGACTTCGTTCAATATTAAATTGGCGTATCTTCTCATCAATAATACCTTTGACTTTTGAATAGTGCTGATGAATTTCTTTGATTTGCTCTGAAAGATGCTGAATTCGCTGTTTAAACTGTGTGATATCAAAGCGCGCTTTTTCGATATGGCGGAAGCTTTCCTGTAAATCTGCATCTTTAGGAAAGTCGTCCAGACTATTTTTTGCAACAGTAATTACGTCATTAATGTCGCGTATCCTGTTACTGATTACTATTTTCTTATCCCGGAGTTCTTCAAGCTCTTTCTCGAATCGTTCGATTTGCTCTTCTCTAAATCGTTTTCTTGCCGTTCTTCCGATGTAACGCACATTCTCTACTGGCAAAGCATGTCCTTTGATAAGTCCAAGTTGATAATAACCTTGTTCATTCACAGAAAATAGGCTGGTATCCTCTTCCCCAATCAAAATACTTCTTAATACTTCATCAACAGTACTGGCAGAAAGCTGACTTTCTTCGTCAAGGTCTGGTTGTAAATAATCCGCTAGTGTATAGCCATCATATTCGGATTCGGCTTTAAAATTCGATCATGTTTTACTGTTTCACTTCGATCAGTGATTAAGGCATCTAAAACCCCCCCGCTATCAAGCAATGCTGCCTCCAGTCGTTTTCGCACATCGGTTGTTACATGTTCCTGAAATTCAACCGCTGCATAAAATGGAACAAAAGGAATATTTTCCTGTTTTAATTGTTGTCTTGCTTCCTTCGACAAGGACTCAAGTGGTGGTTCGGGATCTTTTTTCTTCTTCCACTCTTCAAGCTCCTGCTCTTTCTCTTTGATTTGCTCTACCAGCTGTTTCTCGTCGATTTTATGTTCAGATAACAACTGCCCTTGTTCCTGCTGGTAACTAAATATCACTTGTCTGATTGGATCAATCACAGCCTGATAGGTATCCGGTTCATAAAGGGAACGGAGTGCTCTCGAAGATTTTTGAACCACATCTTCCTCCACATCTAACCATGCCAGTTGTCCGAGCCATTGATGTATCTCATTTAATTTCTGTTCTTTATCCTCTTCAAATAAGCGCAACCACTCATCTTTCTGATAGGTAACATCATCTAATTGCTGCTGCTCATTCGCCAACTCTTTATCCTTTTCCTGATACCGCTCTTTTAGTGTAGCAAACACATGTAGTTCGTTTGCTACATTCTCTAATTCCTGTAAATGATTACTCGCTTCCTTCATCCACATCGTAAAATCAAAATTATCTTGCTTATATCTGTCATAGTCTTGCTGATTAATTTGATGTGCCTCCGCAAAAGAGACTTCATCTGCATCATTATCCAGGTCGATTAAGCGATCTTCTATTGCCTGCTTTCGCTGCTCGATTTGCTCTTCCAGATTTCTTTGATCATCTAAAATTTTTCTTTCTTTTTTACGTCTATCTTCTAATTGGTGTTCTTTCTTCACAAGCGTTATCTCTACTTGCTTCCATTTCTCCTGTTCCTGCTGTCGTTCTTTCTCCAGATCCCACACCTTATGGGAACGAAGTCTTTCTTCTTTTTTTTCATATGTTTGCAGTTCAATCCATAACTTATCAATTTCTTCTGCTAACTGTTGGATCTCAGCTTCTAATTGCTTTCGTGTTGTCTCAAGCTGCTGATATTCTTTTTCTTCTTTGCGATAGCGTTTATTTGCCTGAAGATATTCATTTGCCTGATCCGTAATGACATATTGATTATAGGTATTATATACCTGATTTAGACTGTTAATAGCAGATACTTCTCGATCCAACTGCTCGATTTGTTGTTTGGTTTGGTCCATTTGTTCAATTGTATCAGACAGATGACGCAAGTCTTCATCTGTTAATGGTGGTAATGCTGCTTCCAAGATTTCATAAATGACGGTAGGTCTAAAATCTTTTGAAAGCTTAGGACTTCTTAATTGAATTAATAATTTGATTAAATCCTCATAACTCTCCAACGTTTCAAAACCAAAGACATACTTATTTACAAGACTCATGTATTCTTTCTGAGTTTGGACAACATGCCCGCCATCAGCGATCACATTTTCCAGTTCCACACGTGACCTCGGGATTTTCTGTTTCTCTCCACCGTGCTGTTCCACTTTATACAAGTCAAAGTCAACACCAATTCTGCGATTATCTGTCACGATGAAACCCCCCCAGAACTTCATTTTTTTATTCCGTTTTGCTTGCAGACCAATGCCAATCGTTATATATTGTTCGATATCCTGACGTTTAAATTCCAGAAATAAGTAACCAGTCCGCTCCTCTCGATCGACAACCTCTTTCTCACCAAGTAAATAGTCTTCCATGCGCCTTGCCTTTGAGCCAAATGGATCCAGTCGATCTGGTGATTTCCTTCCATCTAAAAGGACCGGCAGAAAACTTTGCATGGTTACGGATTTACCTGAACCATTACTTCCTCGAAGTAATAATTTACCGTTTGCGAACGTAAAAATCTCTTCGTCATAGTACCAGAAATTTAATAAGCCTGCTCGATTCATTTTCCATTTAGTCATGTTGATTCACCTCCATCAGATAATCTTTCGGATAATGCCCGGTCATTCTGGCAATTGCTGGTTTTAAAACAAGCATTCCTGTATCATCCTCAACGTCTGCCAGTTCCCACTCCTTATACAATTGCAATAATTCCAAGGCGATTGCTGTATACGTCATCTCGCGATACTTTTTACTCCATCCATGGCCATATTGACTTTTCACAATATCGATTAATTGAGTGAATTCATTATTGGTAATCCTGATTTCACCCATGGCGTTGATTGAATAATGTTCGCGATGTTCCCTTAAATAATCCTGAAAATGAAGCGCAACATTCATTATTGCCTTTTGATCAGGAAACAATGTATAACGCTGTTTTCGTTCTGTCATTGCCAATAGTGCACAATTTTTATAAATTTCCAGTTGGAAAGATGTGTGCTGTTCTAAATCATCACGCAATCGATTTCGATATTTTCTGATATAATCAAAATCCTGATCATTGTCATTTTCCCGATATACGGCTGGGGGGGAAAATAATAATTTGCGATATACTCGTTTACGTCTGGCATCTGCTGTATGTCTCTGCCACTCACTATCTAATATCTCCCGAATCGTCTGATAACGGAACAAATCATCTGGATACGATCGCATAAAATAACGGGCATAAACGGTTACTTCATACAACACTTCTTGCTCCTGATCATTGGCAAACATGTCAATGTCGCCATCGACCGTTTTCATAATCCGTAATTCAACCAACTTCTTCATTGCTCGAACCAATGATTTTCGATGCTGGTAATTCGTCCAATCCAATGGCAAATCACCTGGATACATATCCTGAATATCTTCTGTAAGATCAGACAACAAAAACTGTTCATCTACAGATCGTCGTTCTGTAAAAGCTAATCCACAACAAAAAACCGCATAATCCTGAGGTGTTTGAAAGTCTTGGATGCCCATCCATGCTTTCGGGTCAACTGGAATTTTTTCGAGTTTGATAAAGTGCTGATGAACAATCAAGTCAAAACCGAATTTTTCTGAAAGATATCTTTTTAAGCTTTTTTCTCGTTCACGAACCAGTTGATATGCGGCTGGTTCTTCCGTCCGCAGAATCCAGAACTGTTCAAAAAGAAGACCTAAAGCTTCTTGCAGTTTTTCATCAAATCCTGCTTCCTCCATCAAACATCCACCTCCTCATCAATAAATTGAAAGATTGCTTTTGGCATTTCAAGTTTTCCATCCTCTGCTTCGAGTGTAATCCGCTCATCTGACAAAATTACATGCACACGTTTACCCAGCTCTGTTTTTATGGTGCGATCCTTACGGGCCATTGCTTTTCCAACCCATGATAATAACAGCTTTCTCACATGTGCTTCCACTATAGGTAAATGCTCTACCTTTATCTGATTATTTTTGACATATTGTTCAATAAGTTGCCGTTCTCGTTGTTTCTGCTCCAGATGAGCTCGTTTCATTTCTTCTTTTTTTTGCTGATTACTTATTACTGCGCCAGCTCTGGACTTTTCCCGATAATTTCTTACAATCGGTTTGGTTTCATGTTCCATTGGTTGTTCATCCCATACATCCGTGTAGATATCATCTGTCGAATGATCGTCTATCAAAAAGTGACGGGTATGGAAGACACCAAATGCTACAGATGATAATTGATGGGCAGCTTCTACGTTATCCATTGCACTAAACCAATTAGCGAGATGTAAATAATCTTTCTTTCTGCTGCGAAAATGCTGATGACGTTCACCTAGGCGCTGCACAACTCTTGTAATCCTGCGAATCGACTCATTCGTGCGCTGTAGCAGCATTTCATACTCACTTTCACCATGCTCATTACCAAGAAACCATGCTTTTATGCTCAACCATTTTTGCTGATAGTCTTCATATGGATCCTTCTTGCCATCAATTTCTTCTAAACGGAATACTTGCTGTTTATGCTGGACCACTTGTGAGAAAAAGGTTTGTAGCTTTTCCTTTGTCATTGATTGTAAAAGGTCTTGAATTTGCAATGCTGTTCCTTGCAAACCCACAATAAAATCTCGTAAATAGGTGGTAAATTGATCTTTATATACAAGAAATGCTTCTGTTTGCATTTGTTCTTCTACTTCTTCACTATTAATATAAGCAATATAATCAGATGTATTTTGAGTAATTTGTCGAAAATAGGTAAGAATATCTTCCCAAATTTGTGCAGATTCCTCTCTTTTTTCTGGTGCTTGTGACAAAGTGATATCTGCTATTTTCGACAATGATTGATACAACCGTTCAAATTGGGTTCGTTCCAGTGAGCCGCCAAATGTCTCACCAATCCCTTCTAATTCCAGTAACATTCGCTCAAACTCCACGGTATATGGTGTGCATTGATAGCGAAATCGTTTCTTTTTGAATTCCTCCACTGTTCTTGACTTTCCCAGTTCCTGCCTGGCAATTAAATTGCCCCCCCATCTGACCAATGCATCAAGATCCTGATGCAGACCTTCCTCACTATATTCACTGAATTCGTCATACTGATTAAGATATTCATAGATCTCTTCCGGAAATAAAAACTCTCTCATTCGTTCGTGCTGAATAAAGAAATACCGTAAAATAGCACGATAACTCCATGCTTTTTCTGCCGTCAAATACGTTGCTTCTTTAACTCTTTTGAACATTGGACATTCACCTTTTCCATCTTTCATTCTATTATTTTCGACAATCATTCATGCCTTTATTCTATCGTTTTTAACTATTTTCGTCTATTCTTCAAGAAAATTTTGTTGCGATTTAGCGAGAAATAATGAAGTATGTTGGTATTTCCCGGGAATATTTAGCTTTAGACAGAATTAAGTAGTAATAGTCGCAGAGTTTAATTATACAAATAGTGAAACAAACGGTGGCAACATGCTAACCGTGAAAAAAGTAGAAGAGTTATTAAACATACCGATTGACGAATATGCGATGGTAAACTTTGATGGATTTCGGAAAATTGTAGATGCGCTTGGTGGTGTTACAGTGGATATTAAAGAAGCCTTTTCGGAAAAGAATTTCTACACAAATGACCGAATTGATTTTGAAGAAGGTGTATCAAAATTAGATGGTGAGGAAGCACTGGCATTTGTTCGTATGAGACAAAGAGAAGTAAATGCTATTTATTCTTGCGAAGAAAGGCAGCAACAATTTATTCAAGCAGCGATTGACGAAGCAATTTCTGCTGGGACTCTTTTTAAAGTGGGTGAAATATCTAGTATTCTAGTAGAAAATATCTCTACGAGTCTAAGTCCTAATGAAATCTATCAGTTGCAACGTTCCTATTCATCTATGAACACTTCAGATATAAACAAATATAAAGTAGAGGGATCTGATCAAAGAATTAATGGGACGTATTATTTCATACCAACTGATG
Source organism: Gracilibacillus boraciitolerans JCM 21714 (assembly GCF_000521485.1). Taxonomy (GTDB): domain Bacteria; phylum Bacillota; class Bacilli; order Bacillales; family Amphibacillaceae; genus Gracilibacillus; species Gracilibacillus boraciitolerans. The sequence goes on from NZ_BAVS01000032.1 coordinate 18,611, forward strand.
AAGGTTTAAGTACCGTTATCGGTCAATTAAAAGAAGAATTGGGAATGGAAACCTTTTCACAACAAATGAATCATAAACATTCTCTGAATAGGTATATCCAACCTACTTCACTGGATATGTGTTGGTGTAGACGGGATAAGTAATTGGCTTCACGGGATATATTGCTCGCTAGACGGGATAAGTAATTATTTCCAGTCAAGCGAGCAATATATCCCGTGAAGCGAGAGAGTTATCCCGTCAAGCGAGGGCCTGATCCAGTGAAGAACCATGATAAAGCTGCCAGACTCTCTACATGGGAATTTGTCCATACAGAATGCCTTGTTTTTTTCACTAACATTCCATTTATATACCTTAATTCCGTTTTTGCTTGATAAAATGAAACATATTTTTCCAGTTAAGTACTTCCCTTATCGGAAGATAATTCATAAGGGTCTTAGCGATACACGAAAATTATAAATTATACACATTATCGAAGTTGTGCTTGTTGTACTAATGGGCAGGCGAATTCAACAAGGGGGTAAATGAGTGAAAAGATTACTTGATATTTTAATAAAATATTTATCACTACTCTTCGTTCCACTTGGAAGGCAGAGGGATAAGTTTCCTGTCCCGTTCCTCCTATTTTCTGTTTGCTTGGCTTTTGCCGTTTATGTCTGTTTCAGCTACTTCTTCGATTGGTTCTGAGCCACCTTCTTGTTCATCAGAGTGCATATACATATCTTCATAATGGTCTTTCTTATTGTAAAAGTCAGAAGGTGTTTCAGATGAACCATATTCTTCGACAGCCTGCCACGAGTCTTTTCCGTTAAATCCAACTGATTCTTTTGCTTCAGCTTCTGCATCTCTTCCAATGATATCGGGATTCATAATATCTTCCTCAACTGGGCGTCCCTCACGTAATTCACTTTCAGCATGCTTGATACATCTGAACGTTGTTGGAACCGCCAATAATCTTTCTTCCTGAATCGCTTTACCACAAACTTCACATTCCCCCCCATATTTGCCATTTTCTATCGCTTGCAATGCTTGATTTATTTCTTCAATTTTTTGTTTGGCATGCTCATTCAATCCGATTCTTTTCTCTTTATCATATAGTTCTGTACCTTGGTCACCTGGATGATTATCGTAATGAGATAAATCTCCTGTTCCTTCTTTAATTGAACCATCTCCATTAACTTCTAAGTGCTCTAGCATTTCTTGCTTTTGTTCTATCATTAACTGCTTTGCTTCATTAATTATTTTATTAGAAACCATACATGGTAGCCTCCTGTTTAAAATCTGTTCTAACTAACTATTTCCTAATTAACCAGATGATAAACGTTGGAAGCATATGGGATAACTGAAATTTTGGCGCGAAAGAAAGTACAACGAGCGAATTTTATTCAGCTTGTTGTGCCTTCTTCTACATTTATGTGATTTCTGACTTGTGAAATTTTAAATTACCCGAGAAGCAGGAAACAAGGGAACGTATTATTCGTACTTGTCCCTCAACATTCTCTTCGCACGAAACAAGCGGGTTTTCACGGTAGATAGTTTTACATTTAATACTTGTTGAATTTCTTTCAGAGATTGATTCTCAAAATAATATAGAAAAAGGACTTGCTTATACTTGAAAGGTAACTGGCCTAATTTATTTCTAAGTTCCTCATTCTCACAAATATGTAACACATCGCACTCAGGCGTAGATACTGCTTCATTATTATACAGCGCTACATTTTCATGTAAAAGGTCTCGTCGAAGATATCCTTTTCGCAAAAAATCCAGACAATGATTAATCGCAACTCGATTCATCCATGCTCGAAAGGAACTCTCGCCACGAAATTTTTCCCGCTTTAAATAGCATTTAACAAGAATCTCGTGCGCAAGGTCTTCCGCTAAATAGTAATCTTTCACATAAGAAAGTGCGAGTCTATACATTTTATCCTTATACTCCACATAATGGGCATTCATTCTCTTTTCACTTGAATATAGATCCACACTCGCTAGAAAAGTGGATCTATTTTCTTTAGTTTGCATCTAATATCTCCCCCCCATTTCTAGTAAGTTGGATTCAAATCAAGCCTATATTCAAGATGGTTCTCCAAGCTTCTATAACAATCGAATTATTTCAAAAATAGTTCATTAATGTATAATTCGAAGTCATCTGGTGCTATGGATGCGTCTTTTACAGCTACTTCCCCCCCTTCATAAATTGTTTTGCCTGTTTCCAAGTCTGCCACGATAACTACAATATTCGAATGGGATTCTCTATCTGTTGTAGATGCAACATAAAGTTTGCCATCTTTAACAGTAGTCAATGTGCCTCCTACCAAATCTGTTTCACTGGATAGCTGAACCCTGGACACCAGACCCATTTGGTCGTCTTCTAAAGAATAAGGGGGGGTTACAATCAGTTCTGTTCCTGCAAATTGTGTGAAATAAATGGTAGAACCATCATAGAAGCTAAGGCCGCTACTATCTAATTGCAAGTCTTGCACATTAATAATTTCTTTCTCTTTCGTTGCCATGTTGTAAGAAATGAACTCTTTGTTTATCACTTCTTCCCTTATAGATTCGCTATCTTCTATCAGTTGTATTTCTTTCTTCATAAGAATAAGATATTCATTTGCGTTTGTTGGGCTCGTTTTAATTAGTTGTACGTCAAAATAGGTATCATTTTGTCCTTTAGGCACCTCAACAATAGCCTCATGATTTGTTATCGTCTGACTAGACAGATCAATCGTATACATATGTTTTTCCCCATTGGAGAAATCGTCGTACCTGTAGTTTTGGGTAACAAGATTTAGTTCATTACCAACAAGTTGTACATCCTCTACATAAATATGTGACAGCTTCTCACTTTCCGGAACCTTCATCGTAAAATTTTCGCTGGTCTCATCCTTTTTATTTAGAACCGAGACAGTAAAGGTAGAAGAACCCCTTTTGTAGTTGACATCTGCATATGCAAGAACCTCTTCGTTTTCAACAAATAGATCGGTCCAGGCACTTTTTCCACGCATAAAAGAACGATATTCTTCCTGTAAGTCTTTAATGAATGTCGGAGGCTGTCCAATAATCTGATCAAGAAAGGAATGTTTATTATAGTTGGAACCGTTCGCTGTGATCTTTAAGTTCGTATTCACATAATTCATAGAAGAAGTATCCGCATAAGAACCATCTAATACTAATGGCTTTACTTCACTTTCATCCCACTTGTTGTTTTTATAACAAACTCGGGGTACTCTGTTGCTGACGTTGCAGAGGTTACAAAAAAAGTTCCTAAGCTGAGCACAATGACAGCGATTATTGCAGTAAATTTCCAATATTTCTTCATATTCACACACTCCTATACCGTGATTTTTTTCTTTAATAGAAATCCACTCATCCAAATAGATGCAGCAAGCAGGATCAATCCGATGACAATCTCAAGTACAAATAACTCGATAGGATAGAAAAATCCATCCACAACAAATTCTTGCAAAAGTAATGGTGCAATAAACAGGACGACTGCAACGGCACCATACGCAACTGCCGCAAAAATTCCTTTCCACTTAAAACTTCTCTCGAATAATATGCCAGTAAAAAGGATACTTACAGCCAATAGACCTGCACCATAATATAAAATGAATTCCAAAAAGCTTCCCGGAATAATAATACTCAATTCCGGCATACTTCCCACAAGCTCTGTTAGACCCATATCATTCCGAAAATCGACTGGTACCATGCCTTTAAAAATCACTATCTCGATTGGTAACAGAATAAGTTGAAAGGCGACGAAACCAAGTGTCATGATCATAATTGTGGTAATTTTCGCAAAGAAAATATTCAGCCTTGATGTTGGCAGCATTAATAACCGATAGACAAAAGTATTTTTCCCGACCCAATCACGGTACCAGATAAGAAAGATGTAGAAAGCTACTCCTGCAACACATAATCCAATAGGTCCAAGAAACCAGATACTTCTTATTACCTGCAAAAAACTCATTTGGCCGAACGTTTCAAGAAACTCTGCTTTTGGCATCATTTCTTCGTAGATTTTTTCATTCGCCATATTCAGGTAATCTCTGGCTTCCACGAATACTCCTGCAATCTGTAAGATTAATGTTATCCCCATTAATACAGCAAATAGTTTCGCAACACGATTAAATTCAAAGTTAACAAGCTTCCCGTAATTTTTCATCTAACATACACCTCTCTCATTACATCAATGACAGACTTTCCTTCGTTCTCACGTGCATCCTCAGCATCAAATTCTTTTGTAACTATTCCGTCATCCAGCAGGACAACCTTATCGATTAAATGTTCGATATCGCCTACTTCATGTGTGGTAATAATCACGCCTCTGTTTTCGATTAAATGACTGGTGAACACATTCGCAATCTCCTCACGACTGAACATATCAATTCCTGAGAATGGTTCATCCATTAATACATAGTCCACATCAAGTGCCAAGCCAAGTAACAGATTAACCTTAGCGGTATTTCCTTTTGATAAGGAAGAAATACGATCCGTCTGATTTAGCCTGAAAAAACCTAATAATTCGGTTGCACGTTCCTGATTCCAAGTGGTGTAAAAATCGTTCATAAACTCCATGGCCTCTGCCACGGTCATTTGTGGAAGCATGGTAATCGCATCGGGAATAAACGTTATTTTTTCAAAGGTTTTTTCCTTCAACGGTTCACCATCTATTAAAATTTGCCCTTTATTGATGGGGGTAAGTGCCATAATGGCATTTAGAATCGTTGTTTTCCCTACTCCATTTATTCCTATCAAACATGTAATTTCACCCTTTTTAGCAGTGAAAGACACCCCCTCTCAATATTTTCTTCCGGCCAAACCTTTTTTCCACGTTTTTAACCTCTATCATTTTTACGCCTCCTTATCCTCATTACCTGTGTACTTCTCTCTCACTAATTCAAGCAGTTCCTCAACTGGTACATTAATAGAACGAACGGATGTCACAAACGTATCAACTGCCTCCAGCAATAGTTCATCTCTCACCCTGCTCAGGATTGCTTGGTCTGTAGTGATTTTACTGGGAAGATTTCTCTCCGTATAAATCAATCCCTGTTCCTCCATTTCCTTGTACGCTCGTTGTGCGGTATTGGGATTTACTTTCATCCTGTTAGCCAACTCCCGTCTTGATGGTATTTCCTCGCCAGGCTCCAATTCACCAATTGCAATCCGTTCCTTAAAATCCCGAACAATTTGCAAGTAAACTGGCTCACGATTATTCAGTTTTATATTCATCGTAACAACTCCTATATGACCTATTAACTAACAACCAAAGTGTGTGTACTAAGTGGTTCATACATATAATGTGTATTATATAGTTAATACACTTCGTTTGTCAATATTTTTTTGGAAATTAATTTTGTACATGAAGGCATCGATTTATATTTTTGGAAGAGCGATTGATCGTATCCAAACCCGTTATTAAAACTTAGCTTAACGGTTGTAATGGAACATGGGGGGGAAGAGCTGATAAGTGAGGTAATTAAAAATTTAATACGTGGCATCACTGTAATGGATAGGCAATGCGGCTATTCAAATTAGCGGAATGTCTCTACTCAATACTTACATAATATTCCAAGTAACCAATTGATTTTTGTGCAAAAAAAGACAACCAATTGAATGATTGTCTGGCTAAATTCTTGTTACTGTTAATTAAAAATTGAATTGGGATTAGTCATCTCTCAATTTCCGGTAACATGCTTGGATTGAACCACTTTCGTTAAGTAATATTGCTCCTCACGAGCCATATGGTCAGCCATGGAGGCGGTAAATGTACTTAATACTTCTGCACTTAACTCCATTTCTTCCAATTCGCGCAAAAATGTTTTAAATAATCCGATTTCTACTTCTACGTTATTATTGAATTTTTTTAATGCCGGGAATGCATTAACATTAGAGCGTAAATAACCAGTCAGTTCAACCGCTTTTATATAGAATTGATTAAAATGCTCCGTAAAAGCATGACTCTTTTCTTTTAGCCTTTGTTCCACTCCATCCATCTCATCATTAATCGCGCCAGCATGACCTGATGCATCCAATAACCAGAGAAGATGATGATGTAATTCGTGAAAGATAGGTGGTTCCTCTCCTTGCTTCAGATAACTTAAAATCAACAAATATTCTTCCAATTCATTGACCATGTGATTAAGAAATGTAGGTGTCAGATGAATACCTATTTGTCCTGTCAAATGTCGTTCGATAATGGAAAGCTTAAACTCTCTGAATTGCTTGGTCAGGTCTTCAACGATAATAGAGAAGGAGATGGCATTGGACGTATCTATGGCCCTTGATTGTGCAAGCAATTGATCATACTGCGAGCGAAACATTTTGGCCTTTTCAATATCATCTATTTCTGATGGATAAAGGGAATCGTTAATAAATCGAGCATGATCTCCGAGCACCTGCAGCCAAAATTGATGTTCAAACACAGTACTTTTCAAATAATTGGATTTCAAATAATACATCCCCCCCTTTTTTATGCATTGTTGGTTTATTCTATTCGGTAAACTGGGGAAATATTAACGCAACCCTTTCTGGTTATTCTATTAAAGGGTATGTTCCTCTCGTCAACCGCTTTTATCTTCTGTATTTATCTGGAACAGTTGAAGTAGCATTTCCACCATACACCATATCCGCCATAGTTGTTTCAATATCTTTCCATCTTTGTTTATACAATGCTACTCATCTGCAGCTCTATGTTTAGCTTCACATTTTTAACTGAAATAGTTTTCAGTTAGTTCTAGCAGGTGTTTGGTTAAAAATATATTGAAGCGCATGCTACTTCATATTAGGATGTATGACAAAAGTCCCTCTCCCTCTTTTGTATCCTTAGTACTATACATGTTTAAAAGTCAGTAAAGTATAATTTAAAATTCAGACTTTATATTGACAACGCTTTCAAAATTGTATTATCTTTTAATTACAACGTTGTTATTTTGAAGTACTTCCTCTTTTAACCACACAAATCAACTTCATGATTCACATCACGAAACAAACTTACCTAGAAAACTAGGTCTAGTAATCTTTTCATGCAGGAGGTGGTAGATAAAAGTTTATCTTTTCACAAGCTTAAATAAAAATTAGAAAAGGAGAGATAACTAAATGAAGCGACGATGGAGCAGGAATATAGCAATCTTTGCTATCTTTTTGATGTTTTTTTCTAACATGAACTTGATGGTGTTTGCAGAGACGTTTGAAAATCCACTTGGAAATGATTGGAGTTTTGCTGGATTTGGTTCTAATACAAGTGACAGCAAAAATGAACCACCGACAGACAATGGTGATGGTTCTCTTACCTTACTTGTTGGGGGGGGTGGTAAAATCGCAGGTAGTGAAATTGGTGTATCCCTTCAATCATTAGAACTTGATGCTGCTGACAATTTTGAAATTACTACGACAGCATCTGCTGATTCTTATAGTCCAGACAGCCAGCGCGCTTTTGGTCTAATGGTGCTTGATGAAACCGGTGAGGACAGTGATGGCAAGAATTCTCACAATTACGTTGCAGTCGGTGCACTCGATGAAGACATGCGCGGTTTTTATAGTAAAGACGGTTATGACGGAGGTGGTCTGACTAAATTAGATATTTTCTCAGACAATGTCCCACCCGCAACTGGAGAGTCATACGACTTATCTATTAAAAAATCTGGGGATACATTCGTTGTAACTTCGAATGGGCAAAGGGAAACATTCAAATTAGAGAATGCTTTTTCAGGCAACATTCATGTCGGCTTGTTTGTTGCTCGAAATGGAGAAATTACATTCTCTAACACGAAGGTAAATGTTTCCGATCTAGCAACTTCATCACTGGAAGTTGATATATCTGGCATGAAAACAGAGTATCTTGTTGGTGAAGAGCTTGATTTAAGTGGATTAAAAGTAACAGCAGTAAATGAGGATAATACAGAAACTGTTGTCCCAGTTGAGGACTTAATTATCACTGGATTTGACAGTAGTTCTGCTGGTACAAATACTATTACTATTAATTATAACGGTGCAGAAACTACGATAGATTTAAATATTATTGAACTAGCTTTAACAAGCATGGAAGTGAAATATTATCCGGCTAAAACAGATTATTATTTACAAGATAGTTTTAATCCAGATGGTCTGGTCGTAACAGGATCTTATAATAACGGTTATAATGTAGAAGATTTAACGAGTGAGGATTATATTTTTCAAATCGACGGAGAAGAAATCGATTCTGACTACACTTTTGAGAGTTCCGGAGAAAAAACGGTAACGGTTAAATCTTTAGAAGCTTCAAGTGTTACCACATCATTTACTGTTCATGTTAGTGATGCGGAATTAGATGCAGTTGATGTTGCTCAACTTCCTGAAAAAACACAATACTACCTTAATGAGGAATTAGACTTAGACGGAATTGTTGTTGTTGCAGAATATAGTGATGGAAGTTCTGTTCGATTAACACGAGGTGAGTTTGACGTTTCCGAATTAGATACATCAACAGAAGGGGGGGACAAAGAAGTAACAGTGACTCACAGAGGCGTAGAGGCGACGTTCCCTGTTAACGTAAAGGAAAAGGAACTGGATGAGATACGTGTTACAGAATATCCTCAAACAACTTTCACTGTTGGAGATGCGTTTAATTCTGACGGTCTAGAAGTATCCAAGATTTTCGACAACGGGGGGGATCAAGAAGTTTTGGATTCAACAAATTATGATCTAGACACTTCAGCATTTGATCATTCAACCGCAGGGCAATACACCATCGTGATTAACCCAACAGATGATTCCATTGAGTCAACATCATTTGACGTAACAGTTCGTGAAGAAACAACCGTAGAATGGAATAAAATTCAGTTTGGTCAATCAACTGGTGCGGACACAAATTATATTCAAACGCTGGACAATGGCGGAATTCGAATCGTAGCAGAAGGTACAAGCTCTGGTAAAATTACCGGTGACCATGACGGGATCACATTCTATTACACAGTCATTGATGCGGTAGAAGATAACTTCACTCTGTCCGCCGACATCAAAGTAAATGAATATGCCAAAGACCCACACGATGGTCAAGAATCTTTTGGTATTATGACTCGTGATGCGATTGGTGAAAACAACAACGATGGTGTTTTTGCTTCCAACATTGCTACAGTCGGTGGATATAGTGGTGGTACGAAAGAAACAAATGGTACGCAATTGTTTATCCGTACTGGAGTAGAATCTTCAGATGGTGTTGGTAGTCAAGGTGTACAAAAGCAAATGTTATTAGCTGAAAAACCTACAACTGATAACACTTATCCAGCAGAGGATTACCGATTGACTTTAGCAAAAACAAACAGCGGATTTACTGGCCAATTAAATGATGGCGAAGAAGCACTTTTCTTTGAGCTGAAATTTTAAACGTTCAAGACGGCAAGATGTATGTTGGTTTCTATACAGCTCGTTTAGCTGACATCGAAGTGTACAACATTGACTTTAATGTAACTGCAGCTTCAACTGATGCACCAAGAGTATTCCCACCTGCTGAACCGGTTACGCCTATATTAGATATCGTGTCCCGTGACAAAGCTTCGGAAGTAGACTATGATTTACTGTTAAAGTCTAACGTAGACGGCACAGTAACAGTAAAAGCTGGCCAACAAGTTATTATCAGTAATAAAGAAGTTACTCACGACGAACTAGTTGGAGTTCCTACTAAACTTATAGAAAACCAAGACACTAACTTTAGTATTTCATTCTTACCAAGCGACACACAATTACTTACTTCTTACGACAAAATCGTCAAGAACTTCAACGTTTCAATGAAAACATTCCGAGACGGATCTGATATCCATGTTGCTCCAGATGGTTCCAGTAATGGAGACGGAACGGAGTTAAATCCGTTAGATTTAGACACGGCTATCGAGTATGTACAACCAGGTCAACGAATTGTACTTGCTGATGGTAACTTTGTAAGAGATTCTAAATTAGAAATTTCTAAATATAACGACGGTACTGCAGATGCAAGAAAATATCTCGTTGCTGCCGAGGGTGTACAACCGGTTATCGACTTCGATAAACGCTCAGAAGGTGTCGTATTAAATGGTAATTACTGGCACGTATCTGGAATCGACTTTGCTCGTTCGGCTGCCAATACAAAAGGCTTTGTTGTTGGTGGTAACCACAACATTGTGGAAGACAGCAGATTCTATGAAAATGGTGACACCGGTTTACAAATCAGTCGCACCGACGATAGCCCAAATCTTAAGGATTGGCCATCACACAACCTGATTTTAAATAGTGAGTCATTTGATAATGCCGATCCTTCCAACAACAATGCCGATGGATTTGCTGCGAAATTAACTTCAGGAGAAGGCAACATTTTCCGTGGCTGTATTGCCCACCACAACATTGATGACGGTTGGGATCTTTATACAAAGGTTGGTACCGGTGCAATTGGTGCTGTAGTAATCGAGGATAGTATTGCCTACGAGAATGGTACGCTGACTGATGGTACAGTTGGAGACGGTGACAAGAACGGCTTTAAGCTTGGTGGTGAAGGTGTCCACGTCCCACATGTCATTCGCAACAGTATTGCATTTAATAATGGAGCAGCTGGTTTCACTAGTAACAGTAATCCAGGGGGGGTCATTGCAGAAAATATTATTGCATTTAACAATGCTAGAAACTTAGATTTCTCTACCTATGATGGCATTGAAGAAGACTTCCAGTTAGGTGGCGTTGTCTCTTATCAGAATGCCATAACGACAGAAGACACTTATCCGGATCATGAGGTGTCTGATGACAACTATTTCTTTAATGGAGAAGTGTCGATTAACGCTTCAGGAGATATATTAACTGATGAAAACTTTGTAAGTCTTGATCCAGAATTACCGTATGACCGTGATGAAGATGTTGATGGTTTAAATTCAACGATCATTTGGGGAGATTTCTTATCTTATCTACCAACTGTGATGGCTGAAGTTGAATTCCGCCCATCCGTATTAAACAAAAATGAAAAGAAAAGCAAGAAAGCAAAGAAAAATACCAATGCTGTTTTAACTGCATATCTTGAATTTGTTGACGAAAGCCTATTAGAAGATATTGACTTAGAAAGTCTTTTACTCAATGGAGAAATGGCTCCAACTGATAGGAAAATGCAAAAGAAAAATCCTGTAGTTGATTTTGATGATGATGGTGTGAATGAATACAAAGTTATATTCCCACGTCAACAACTACTAAATACCCTTACAGAAGGAGAACAAGAGTTAGTAGTTACTGGTAAACTAACAACTGGTCAAAAGTTTAAAGCTACTACTTCTATAACAGTAAAATAAGAAAAGAAACTGTCCCATATGAGGTCTGTGACCCCTTATGGGACAGTTATTCATGTATGAAGGGCGATTTGTATTTATTGCAGAGAAAGACAGCCATTATGTACCACATTGCCATTTTATTCATCACATACTTACATTTGACTTTCTATCTCGATAAACGTCAATGTACATCTTCTGTAATTTCACCGCGTAAATATTTTATATACAATGACTTTATCATACAAAAGAATAGAATGAGAAGTGAGAGATGGGCTTGGTTGTATTTTCACCTTTTGCTACATTCTCGCTCACTCCTCAGGATTATGGGAATCCCACGTGCCAGTTGCGAGTGACAAAGTCAGTGAAAATAATTCAGATAGAGGTCGACACACCATATATAGATAGATTAAATCACTCAATACCTATTCTTCATGTAAAGAGATTACTGTACACTCAAGAAGAATTATCTTTAGTCATAATACCATTCTCTGTCAAGCTAACCTCAAACTCTACTAATTATCTAAATAAGTATTCATCTACTTTCTTTGCGTTGTTTTGTGCTATTAAACAAAGTTCAGCGGCTTTTAAGGCATGTTCCTGTGTCATCGCTATTTCTGTTCGTTCTAGACAATCTCGAATCAGTTCACCATAATACGGTGTCCCAACCTTCCCTTTTACATTTATATATCGCTCCTCGTCATCGTTAACAAGAAATATATGCCCTCCACCAGTTTCCCTGGTAATATCCATATTTTTTCTTAGCTCTATATATCCCTTTGTCCCTAAAATTATTGTCCTGCCATCTCGTCCATTTCCAAGACCATTGGGCGATAGCCAGTCCACACGAAAATAATTCGTCGCACCATTATTTGCAGTTAATGTAGCATCGCCAAAGTCTTCAAATTCAGGGTAGTATTTAGAACAATAATTAGCTACTTTACTTTGGTCTACGCTGGAATCCTTGGCCCCCCCTGTATAAAATAGAAAATGTTCAATTTGGTGACTACCAATATCACATAAAATACCACCATAATACTTTTTAATAAAAAAACCAGTCAGGTCTTGACGGTAAATTTAAACGATGTGGTCCCATTCCCAAAACTTGTACTACTCGGCCAATTGCACCACATTCTAGCAGTCTGCCAGCAAAAATAGCACTCTCATCTGATACTCGCTCACTATAATTAACTGCATACTTACGCTTTGTTTGTTTTATTACCTGGTTAACTTGTTCCAATTGACTTAATTGGGTGAAGGGTGTTTCAGCTGTAAAAAAATCTTTTTCGTGTTCCATTGTTTTAATGCCAATCTTGTATCGTTCTGATGGTACAGCTGCAGATACAACCATATGTACCTCGGAATCCTGCATAATTTCCTGTTGCGATTTAGCAATTGAACAAGTTGGAAATTTTTTTATAAAAGCATCTAATTTCTTTAGGTCGTTATCATATACCCATTTTAGTACTCCTCCTGCCTCGATCAACTTACTACACATATTATTAATGTGTCCATGTTCTAAACCGATAGCTGCAAAAATAAAATCACCTTTATCACAAACAGGCTTGGGTTTTTCTTGTACTAGATTGCTAAACCAATCCATTGTCATCCTCCATTCATTTTGATTCCTAAACTAATATCAGTGCCGTGCTTTCATAATAGGAGTATAAACTTTGCATTGGTGTTTAGCTCCGAGCGCCCAAAAACTAGGCGACTTCACGAATCGCCCTACGATTCTATGCGGGCGCTTGGGCTTTTCTTAATTTAACTTGGAATAAAACAGCCATCTGGGCCACAAACCAAACCTTGGTTTCGTCGTTGTTCTTCTTCCTCTTTTTCTTTCTTCAATTGCTCCTTTTGCCAGTCAAAATCTATTTCAGAGCCGAATTTTTCTGGATAACGAATGTACCTTGGAAAGGTGGTGCCTTCCACATAAGGCTTCACTACTTCAGGCCCTTGGCCATCAACAGCAACGGAAAGAATTTCAAAATTTTTATCCTTGTTTTGTTCGTATACCATTTGCCAGCCTGGCAGTTGTTCCCGGCAACGTCACCAAGAAGCCACATAAAAATAAGTGTGTTTTTTCCAAGATAATCGCTAAGGGAAACATCATTTCCGTTTAAGTCCTTTAGCTTAACAACTACCATTTTTTCTAATAGCATTCCTATACCTCCTTTGGTTCTAATACCCATATTTATTCGCCATTTCTACTATACATACTCTTTAAAACTTCTCTATAAACTACCTTCTATATCGATGAAACTATTCAACAATTCCGGAAATTCATCCATTGTTATGGTTCGAAAATCAATACACACCCGTTCCTCCTGTATACGGGGGGTATAACAGGCGGGGGGGTACATCCCCTAAGTTTTGAAGAAAGCTCATGCGAAGACATTTGGTTATGCACGATAGCTGCTATATAGCTAGGAAGCTCGAATGAAGGTGCCAGACCCCCCCCTTCGTGGACGATTGTCCATATCGCGTGCCTGGCCCCATAGTCCCTCAATGGTATTATTGAACCTTTTTAATACTGGGAATCCATTAACATAAGAACGTAAATACCCAGTCAGTTCAACCGTTTTTATATAGAATTGACTAAAATGCTTCGCAAAAGCATGACTCTTTTCTTTAAGCCTTTGTTCTACACCATCCATTTCTTCATTAATCGCCCCAGCATGACCTGATGCATCCAATAATCAGAGAAGATGGTGATATAATTCGTGAAAGATAGGCAATACCTCTCCGTGTTTCAGATAACTAAAAGTCAACAAATATTTCTCCAATTCATAGACCATTTACCCAGATTATTCTTTTCGATTTAGTGATCATTGTTCCCCCCCTTTACAATTGGAGTAAAGCTTATATCTATTCTAGTTTTTCTCTTAAAACATTCAGATATACAGTCCATTATATTTGAAAAAATTCAACATTTTTAGCCTTATGTAAACAAGTTTCAATTCATTTGATGGAGAAATCATATATATTGTTAATTTTCTGCAATATTAACTAAGAACCTATGCAACTAATCAAATATTGAAGCAGTATATGGTATAATATATCTATAAATTTCAGTCGTGTTTATATTGAGGATCTGCTAGTGAGATACCAGATAAAGAAGAAAAGTAGTATGAATCTTACAATTCAAGATGTTGCAGACATGGCAGGTGTTTCACGGGCCACAGTCTCAAAAATTAAAAACAATTACAGCGGTGTAAATGAGAAAACAAAGAAAAGAGTAATGGAAATCATTAATGAGCCTGGCTACCAGCTACCTTCTCAGCAAAATCACTAGCAACAAAGAAATCAAACTTAATTGGAGTCATTTACGCTGGAAAAATTAACGTGGATTTTACCCATCTATTTTTCAACAAAGTAATCACCTCATTTAAGAAAGCTATAGGTTTGTCAGGCTATGATATTTTATTGTTTTCTAATGAGCAATTTAAACAAGATGATGGTAGCTATCTAGCTAGATGTAAGCATTTTGGTGTGGATGGTTGTCTTATTATTTCTAGTGATGATATCGAGGCTATAATCGAAGAATTAATAAAAAGTGAGATACCTTGTATAGGTATTGATATAAAAATTAGTGGACCTAATACTAGTTACGTTACGACAGATAACAAGATGCTGTCTGTATATGTCGTACAATATTTATATAATAATTCTATAAAAGATATTGCCTATATCGGCGGTGAACAAGAATCTTATGTTGCCAAAAATCGAAAAAAAAGATTTATTAACATAATGGAGTGTTTATCTTTACCTATAGTTAATGACTGGATTGAGACTGGTGACTTTTTTGCAGAAAGTGGCTACCTTGCTATGAAGCGAATATTAATAAAGAAATCCTATCCAAAGGCAGTCTACGCAATATCTGATTTAATGGCATTAGGTGCAATAGAGGCAATTCAAGAACACGGATTAAGAGTACCTGAAGATATTGGCGTGATCGGATGTGATGATATCGAAGCATGCCAATTTAGCAAGCCTAAATTAACTACAATCAAGCAGGATAAAGAAACTATTGGGAAATTATCAGCACAAATGTTACAGTATTTAATTCAACATAAACAAGATATTGAACCTAAACTTGTTGAACGTCAGCTGGTTATTTGTGATTCATAATGAAATTCGACAGGTGCCATAAGTCACCTGTCGATGAATAAAGTTAGTAATCCTGACTTTCATTTACAATTTGGTATTGAGATTTGATTTTGTAAATTTCTTCATCATGCTTAAATACCATTTCTTTGAGATAATTAAAATCATCTTTCGTTGCCTTATTGTTTAATTTTTCGATAGTTTGTGCGTGAAATTCGCTTATTTTAGCTGTTTGCTCTTGAATCGCATCTGTTTTTTGTTCTAAACGATCAAAACGATCAATGAATGTATTATTTTGCTGCTCAAATCGCATATCCATTGAACCTACACGTTGATCCACAGCATCTAGACGTTGGTTTGTTTTTGTCTGTTCAGCTTTGATCCCACTGATATCAGCATTGATTCCTGTGATATTACCTCTTATCTCTGTGATATCACCATTCATTCCTGTGATATTACCTCTTATCTCTGTGATATCACCATTCATTCCTGTGATATTACCTCTTATCTCCGTGATATCACCATTCATTCCTGTAATATTACCTCTTATCTCCGTGATATCACTTCTCATCACTTTGATCTCATCTAAAATCTGTAATAAAAGTTCATCCGTCATATTACAGCATCTCCTTCAAATGATATTTTTAATTATAGCATACTTGATTGATGTTTTGATACATAATTGGAAAGTGAATACATATTAGACATTATGTTAGTAGGAACCTAAGGAGTCTTTCAGAAGTTAATGAAGGTAATATATTTATAATTTGTATTTATTTGTTTCACCTCCTTTTTAGGACGGTGTTATTTTTTATATAGAATGTATGTTCTCATTTAAAGATAATATAATTTATAAATAAAAACAAGAGTTTTGTTAGCATAAACTAGCCCATAAAATAATGGAAGGATAATTAAGAACATGATTTAAAAATTGAAGTTGAAATAATCCAAACAGGGTATCCCTTATCAGAACGTTTAATTCGTGATATGCATTCGGAATTAATGAAAGATGCTCGTGGTTCTACAAATATAGTGGGAGAATATGGACACATCCAAAACTTTATTGAGCCTACAAAGCAATTAAAAGATCCATGCTCCCTTCGAATCGTGTAAATCATCACTTTATTACAGATAGTCATTTTCATTATAAATCAGGACTAAATCTGAAATAAATTGCTTTATTTGTCACTTTATTTCCGTGTTGAAAATAATTATGCAAAATGTTTCAGTTGAATTTCTAGTAAAAATGCCCCCCCTTAGAAAGGGGCATCATCAAATAATGTGAGTAATTCTGTCGATATAATCCGTATCTTATATACTTCAAAAATACGAAGATCAAAGGATACGTCTTTCTCCATCGTCACAAACCATCCTTCCTCTTTTCCTAAACTCGTACGATGATAGTGATTAAGGATGCGTATTCCAAAATACATCCCTTCAAATGTGTCATAGGACTGTTGCCCAAACCATAATTTCCACTTTTGGTCCTTTACATCGAATATCATAATCCCTCGTCGCATCACCAACTATTTTCCTCAGCTGCCATTTGGACAATATCTTCATCAATTTGTTGCTTATTTAATTGTGCTCCGTACAATAAGCAATGCGTTGCTAAGGTATTGATGACACGTGGCCATCCTTGTGAACGTAAAGCGATAGCTTCCAAGCGGTCTCTGTGAAAATAGGCATCTTAGCTCCCGCCAACTTTAATTGGTAATCGATATAGTCAGAAACATCTTCTTTATTTAGTGCTTGTAATTGATACCTCATGATCACTCGCTGAGCCAATGGGCGATGGTGATTCAAATTTAGTCGTGTTTTTAAATGAGGTAGACCAGCTAAGACCAAAATAAAAGGATTCGATGAATCCATTTGAAAATTGAATACGATCGAAACACTTCATGAGGTGTTTTGCCATCAAGCGATGCATGTTGTCTGCGATGATAATCTTCCTCGAGTCACCGCCAAAAGCGTTCATTTAATTCTTCTAGTGAGTGAACTGGATCACTTTGAAGTAACGGGTAAAAGCGCGTTTGTATAGTTTTGAAGATCCTTTCAATTTCCCCCCCTTTGCTTTTAGGGTCATATGGCTGTGTATGAGCTAATGTAATCCCTAATTGAGCACATGCATATTGTAACGTTTCTGAACGATAAATTTTGCGTTATCTGTATAAATGATGGTTGGCTTTCCTCTACGTATCAATGCTTCTTTGGTTAATTCTCGTAATCCATCAAATTTCTCAGAAGAGAAAAATTGCGCAAATGGTATAAGTCTGGAACAGTCATCTATGAATGCGATAAGGAATGTCTTTTATTAATAGGGATAAATGGGCCATGCGACAAATCTGCCTGCCAACTTGTGTTTTTTTAGTAAACGGTTTATAGTGGCATAAGAGACTTGTTTTTTTTGTATCTCTCCACGTTTGATCAGTTGTTCATAGAATACGCTGACAAGCATGTGGAGAGATTCTTTTCTTATTTCTAGGATGTGATCCTTATCATCTGGTGATAGCCTTCTGGCATCTCCTCTATCCGATCTTCTTTTTGGTTTTAATGTATCGAATCCATTTCTTCGGTAATGCAAATGCCATTCTTGCATGGTCTTAGCTGCAACTTTTCGTTCTCCGTAATAAGGAACGTTGTGAATTTTCCCTTCCATTTCTTCCAAATAGTCCTTTGGATTTACTTGCCCATTTAATAAAGACGCAATCATTCCATAGCGAAATAAAGCAATTTCTTCCCGTGTTTTTTCATTCATGAACTTTTCCTCCTTATGATAGAAGGACAACCGGTTATCCCTTGCTTTTATTCTACTTTTTTCGTTAATAGATTATAGGCAACATTTATGTGGGATGACTATTATTTTTTTTG
>NZ_BAVS01000031.1 GCF_000521485.1 Gracilibacillus boraciitolerans JCM 21714
ATTTTGAATGGAATAAAGTGAAGCTTTACATAATTGCTCGTATGTTGGATGTCTATTTTGTTTATCTAATTTAAACATATAACCTCTCCATCATCTTAATTATTGGGATGATTATTTTCTCTTAATATAGTTACAAAATATTCTTTTACTCATTTCAGATACTTAAACTTATCATTTCGAACTTTAAACAGATGGTGGCAAATCGATTTGATCAATCACTGTTTAACTGTTCTTTTACTCTATCTGGTAGTTCTTCAACCTGTATTTCTTCCCACTTTTCTACATAGGACCTTTTTGCAGTAACTATTAAAAAGGCATTTTCTTTTAATACTCTAGTTGAACTAAATGTTACTTCCTTTTTATCACCGTCTTCAGTATAGCCAATTAAAGTATATTCATATCTGCGAGCATCAATAATGGGTTCTTCATTGATTTGTACATATACCTCTTCTTTAGGTACAAAAGGGTTGATAAGATCTCTTTCTACTTCTGGAACAAGCGTAAAAAAACCAACTAATATGACAACTAAAGCAAGTACAATTCCTACAGTTATTTTCACTACTTTTTTCAATATTTATCTCTCCCTTAATTTTTAATTAGCGATATACATATTCTTTTAAATTTTTGATGTAACTAGAACGAATGACAATAAAGTAAAGAAGCTGTAATCCCAAGAATCCTAAAATGGTAATAACTCCTGATTGAAATACGTTAGAAAATCCTCCCTCCCTTTGTAAGACCTGTAAGGCGAAACCTGTTTCAACAATAGCCAACAAAAATGGTAGGAAAAAGAGGATTGCCATTTGAATGTTTGCGTTTTTAACCATTTCCTTTTCACTCAATCCGATTTTAGCTAGTGATTTATATTTTTTTCTTTCCTCATATAAATCCGTAAATAACCTGAAATATAAGAAACTCCCAGCAGCCAAGAAAAAGATGATGCCAATAAATAAACCAATAAACAGACTTAAACTTGGTAATTGAACAGTCTGATAATATTCGATGGCCTTTGAAGAGTATCTAGCATCTGGGTTATATGTTTCACCAACGATATGATCCTGTATCTTTTGACTTATATCTAAGTTCTCTTTTGAATCAGCAAATTGAAAAGCATAAAAGGTTACTAACTCATTACCTTGCTTCAATAGATTAAAGGTATTTTCATCAACAACTAACACATCATGAAGAGAAAGAAGTGGCTGTTCAATTGATTGCAACTTTATCGACATTTGTTGGTTATTTAATTGTAAGTCTGTCGTATTATCTTGGAGTACTGTATATCCTTCTCGTTCTGTTTGCCCAAAGTAAACCCCCCTTTTCCTTCCTCAAGTTTAGGAGTTTTTAATTCAGGTAATATCTTCATCCCATCTTTGTATGAAAGAACTAAAACAGGATAATTCGATGATCCTTGACCAGTTTCTATCGCTTTAAATTTAGATTGCTCGTAATCTATATTTTTTTGTTCAAACTGTTGTTGAATATATGTCAGTTGTTCATTTTCATCCTTGTTACTAGAATAGGATAGAAACTCCATTTCATATAATGAATCTTCAGTGGTAAACATTGATTTATAAGTGGCTAAAGTCCCTGTTGCCGTAAAGGCTACAGCAGAAACAATACTTACGATGAAAAATAAACGAGCATTATCTTTGACTCGATACATTAAATCAGAAATCCAAAGTAGGTTTGTACCTTTTCTATAAAATTTTTTATTTCGTTTCAACAGTTTCAGTACCCAGACACTTAACTGGCTATAAAACAAGTAGGTCCCTATTACTGTACAAACAGTAATAATAACTGCACTACCAATATCAATACCTGCAAATAAAGCCAAGCCAAACCCTCCACCTAAGAACATCATTCCTAGTATAGAAAAAGGTATAGAAGGCTTTGGTTCTCTTTTTGGTTTGACCGACCCCTTCAGTAAAGAAACTACTTCTTCTGAATGGATAATAAAGAGTGTAAATTGAGAAATAAGCACAAACAGAGGTAGAAATACCCCCCCAATTGTTATTCCTAGTGCTTTCAAGGGGAAATATAGTTCAAGTGGTTCCATTTCGACTATATATGACCCTGCAGTAAAGAACAGTTTAGCAAGCACTGTTCCACCAATGATTCCTGTAACGATAGAAGCAAGACCGATGAATACATTCTCCAGTGTGATTAGTAGGCGAAGTTGTTTAGGTGATGCCCCTTGAATTGTAAGGATTCCAAATTCACTTTTCCGTGTTTTTAAAAAGGCACTTACAGAATAAAGGACAAATAAGATTGAAAATACAAAAATGACCCATTCTGCAAATACCATGCCTTTTTTGGCAATGTTATTCATATAACCTGTTTCTAATGCAGGATGAAAGATGAACATCGCAAACATAAAGAAAATCATAACAGCGAACGAACTGCTTAAATAAAAGGCTAGATATGCCCGCAAATTACGCGTTATATTTTTATAAGCGAACTGTGGAAAGGTCATCCGAATCTCCCCCCTAGCATTGATAGAACATCTAAAATCTGTTGGAAAAATACCTTTTGATTCGTTCCTTTAAATACTTCGTTGTACAATTTACCATCTTTAATGAAAATAACTCGATCACAATAGCTAGCAGCAGATGGATCATGGGTAACCATTAACATCGTTGTTTTATCTTTTTCGTTAATCATTTGTAAAGTCTGCATCACGTCTTTCGATGATTTAGAATCTAAGTTTCCCGTTGGTTCGTCGGCTAACAACAAGGAAGGCTGATGAATGATTGCTCTAGCGATTGCAGTACGTTGTTTCTGACCGCCTGATATTTCATATGTTCGTTTATTTAAGATTGAATCAATACCTAGCTTTTGAGTGAAAGCCTGTACTTTCTTGTCAATTTCACCTGAATCTACTCTTTCTAGTGTCAAAGGGAGCATAATATTTTCTTCCACTGTTAATGTGTCTAATAAGTTAAAGTCCTGAAAAACAAATCCTAGTTCTTTCCTTCGAAATTCTGCAAGTTTCCCTTTTTTTAATTTATGAGGCTCTTGCCCGTTAACAATGACCTGTCCTGATGTCGGTCTATCAATTGTGGAGATTAGATTTAATAGTGTAGTTTTCCCCCCCGATCCAGACGGCCCCATTACACCAATAAATTCTCCCTTATCCACATTAAACGTAATATTTGTTAAAGCTTGGAAGGTCGCTTTTCCATCATAAATTTTATTTAAATCTTGTACTTGTAATACATCTGCCATTATATTGCCTCCTACATATTTGACTGTATATTTATTATATAAGGAATATAAAAATACAAAAATAGAATTACCTTAAATCAACCTTACACTTTAGTAAGGAAAAGACAGAACAAAAGCGCAGAGCGCCGGTTAAAAACGTAGCGACTGGAGCGAATCAACTGAGATAAAGGAATCACGGAGAGCTTGCGAACCGATGATGACTTATCGTAGGATGATTCGTGAAGTCGCCTAGTTTTTGGCGCTCGGAGCTGGACGTGGCTACTCGCGTTTACTTTATACACAGGGCTTCATTCTAAAATTTCCTAGACAATAAAAGAACCTTACCCCTTCATTAGTTGGGTAAGGTATTCGATGAAACATATTCCTTAAAATATATTTTAAAGGTTGTACTTTGTCCTATTTCTGATTGTAGTTCTATTTCATGCTGGAGCTTACCCATAATTTCTTTTACTAAATAAAGCCCCATTCCCGTGGACTCGTGATACAATCTACCATTTACTCCTGTAAAATAAGGTTCAAAAACCCTTCTGATATCTTGTGAAGGAATTCCAACACCGAAGTCTTTAATTTCTAATAAGATGCACTCTTCTTGTTTCTCAATTTTGATATTTAATGTATCACTTTTGTTAGTGGAATATTTAACGGCGTTTGAAATAATTTGACCTATAACAAATTGCAGCCACTTCTTATCAGAATACACGCACAATTTATCTTTTGGGAAGTACTTTCTAGGGAAAATTTTGTATTGAATAAACAATCTTTTATTTTCCATTATAATTTCATTGATAAAGTTTTGAAGAGGGATCTTTTCAATAGAATAGTCTTTTTCAAACATAGATAGTCGTGATGAGTATAACACAGTTTTTAATCCATCTTCTAATCGATATAACTCTTTTCGAATTTCCTGAAATAACGCTTCATCATTATCTTGAATCATTAAGTGGATGACAGATAAGGGCGTTTTCATTTGATGTACCCATTGATTTGTAAATGTTACTCTTTCATTTAAATCTTTCTTAACCTGTTGCAGATTATTTTCATATAGTTCGGTGAGTACAGATTGCCTTTCATAAATGGATTCAGCTAGTACGCTTTTTCCCAATTGTGTTACATGTAATTCGTCATTATTAGACTTTTGTAACCATCGGTAAAGTTTTATATCCTGTATCCATCGATAAATTAGATAAATTCCTATAGTTATTACTTGAATCATAAAGACATAAAACAAATGATCCAATTCTTGAAATCCTAAAAACCAGTAGTAAACAAATACAAATATTCCCTGTATGGTGGTAACAAAAATAAGGGACAAATGTGAACGAAGAAATAACTTCATTCTGCTTCCTCCCCATGTACATCTCATCCTATAACCTGCCCCCCCACGAACTGTTTCAATAGCATCTTTGATTCCAATATCAGAAAGTCTTTTCCTTACCCGTGTGATATAAACGTTTAACGTATTTTCATCAATAAACATATCCGTATTCCACATTTTTTCAATTAAACGATCTCTACTTGTTACCTTTTCTCCACGTTCTAATAATACTTCTAATAATAATGATTCCTTTTTTGAAACCTCTGTTGACTTCAATTGAAATCGAAGTTCCATTCGCTCTGGTAAAAATGTTAAACCATGAAAATTAATCATCCGCTCACCCTGACTGGGTGCATATTCGCCATATGCTCGTCTTAGATGACTCTTGACTTTAGCAATTACCACATCATATTCAAAAGGTTTTGTAATGTAGTCATCCCCCCCTCCGTTTTCTAGGGCCATAATTTGATCCATTGTACCCTCTCGTGCAGATATAAAGATAATCGGGCATGTAGAACGTTGGCGAATCTGTCTGCACCAATAAAAGCCGTCAAATGATGGTAAATTTATATCTAGTAATACTAAATCAGGTTCTTTCTCAAGAAATTTGCCTAAGATATCATTGAATTGTTCTAAAGTAATTACTTCGTACCCGAATTTTACTATATGTTTAGCTAAAGGTATACGGAGTTTATCATTATCCTCAACTATCATGATTTTTTTCATGGATATTATCCCTTCTCAGCTTATTTATGTAAGGGGGGAGAGAAGTAAGACTCCCCCCCTCTAAACTAATCGTTTATTGCATTTTAACTCATTTGGTCATTTAATTCGATTACTACCCGCTTACCATCTACAAGTACCTCAATAATGCAAATAATTATATTGAAAATCTTTATCATATATCATCGCTCCTTTATTTCTAACAACTATTGATTTTATTGTAAAAAATAATGGAGATCGTAACCATCGAATTTTATTAAATAGATATTACATTTTTGTAAGATATGGTAAAACATTGTCTAATATAATAAGTGTTGCCTAATCAACAACGGATTAGGTTATATGTTGATTCTGCTTTTTGGCACCTTATTATTGTTTAGTCATATATATAAAAGCATTCTTTTACGAGAATGCTTTTATACTGCAAAGAAAAATACTTTCCTATTGCTCCCCCCCTCTTTTTATAGGCAAACCCTAAACTTACATTATTCTCAAAAAACTTAATACAACCTTCTAAAATCATACCAGAAGATAAAGAATTATTGTTCATATTTTCCAAAATTATAGAAATAATTTATTGCGCAGTAGTTAGTCAAAGGCTCTTAAGAGTCATTTGCTTTTTAGTTACCTGTCTTATCCTACTAATTATTATCGTTCTCATTATAGTATTTTTTCACTACCACATTTCCCATTTTGATTATGTTTTTGTTATACTTATAGTGAAAGTGTAGGTGACTACGTTGTTTAAGATATTATTAATTGAAGATGATGCTACTCTATTTAAAGAGATAAAAGACCGGCTTGTAGACTGGGAATATGAAGTGTTTGGGGTTAAAAACTTCCAAAGTGTCATGGAGAGCTTTGCTGAGGTTCATCCAGATTTAGTGATTATTGATATTCAGCTTCCTAAATATGATGGTTTTCATTGGTGCCGCATGATCCGTGAACATTCGAATGTTCCGATTGCCTTCTTATCTTCACGCGATCATCCTACAGATATGGTAATGTCGATGAATTTAGGTGCAGATGATTTCATTCAAAAGCCCTTTCACTTTGATGTGCTAATCGCAAAAATCCAAGCCATTTTGCGACGTGTATATAACTACAGTACAACCACTTCAGACTTGAAGATGTGGATGGGTGCAACGATTGACCTGGAGAGAAATCGTGTATCAAATGAAAAGGGAATGGTCGAACTTACTAAAAATGAAATATTTATCTTGAAACTACTTGTTGAACGTAAAAATAAGATTGTTAGCCGAGAATATTTAATGAACCTGCTGTGGGATGATCATCGATTTATTGGTGATAATACGTTAACGGTGAATGTGAACAGGGTTCGTAAAAAACTTGCTGAAATTGGACTGGGAAATGGCATTAAAACAATGGTCGGCCAAGGATACTCTGCTATAGAGCAGGAGGAAAAATGATTAGGAAATTCTTGATAGAGAGAATCAGCTGGGTTAGTTTGATTGTACTTTTGCAGCTGCTTGCTTTAATACTTGCATACCTAGACTCTTCTCTTTCTATTGACTCAATGTTCTATTATGTATTTCTATCACTCGTTATTTCTTCTCTGTTTGTCGTAATTCGCTACTTCAAAGAGACTTCATTTTTTAAAGAGCTTGACTTACGGGATTCTACGACTGATATTACAAGTCTTCCTGAACCAAACAGCCCATTTGAATCATTCATTTATAATGAAATCACCTCTCTAATCGAACAGTTAGAAAAAGATTCCTCTACAAATCGGCTTCTCCTTGAGCAGGAGAAAGACGAGATGCTTTCTTGGATTCATGAGGTGAAAACACCATTAACAGCCCTGAAATTAATCATTGACCGGACGGAAGATCATCAATTAAAATCAGAACTTATGCATGAATGGTTAAGAATCTACTATTTGCTTGATCAACAGCTGCATAAAAAACGTATACCTTTCATTGAAAATGATTTGTTCATTGAAAACGTAGAACTAGAGTCTATTCTTTACAGTGAAATTCATATGTTACGGTCTTGGTGTTTAAAAAAAGGAATAGGATTTGATGTAGAATTATCTTCAACACATGTGCTTACTGATGTGAAATGGCTGTCCTTTATTCTCCGTCAAATTTTAACGAATGCCGTAAAATACAGCGAAGAAGGATCTGAAATTACGATACAGTCGGCTGTTCAAAAGGGACAAACGATCCTAAATGTAACAGATAACGGCCGCGGAATAGACCCCCCCCGTGATGTGCCAAGAATTTTCGATAAAGGCTTTACGTCTATAAACAAGCATCAGGACCAACATGCTACAGGCATGGGATTGTACTTAGCAAAAAAGGCTGCCATCCCACTTGGTATTCACATTTCCGTTTGGTCAACTGTTGGTAGAGGGACAACATTTACACTTACCTTCTCAAAAGAGAATCGATTCCTCCAGATTCAAGGCGAGTGACAAAAATGTCACTCGCTTTTGCTTTTTTGTTAGGATAATCAAAGGACTTCATGGAGAGGAATATATACAATAAGGGTATCTTAACAATTGGAGGAACTTTTTATGAATATACTTGTAGCTAGAAAAATCCATAAAAGCTATGGAAATAAATTCACGAGACAAGAGGTCTTAAAGGGAATTGATATTAGCATTAAAAAAGGGGAATTTGTTACGATCATGGGTGCTTCAGGATCTGGGAAAACCACTCTTCTAAATGTGTTATCAACGATTGACCGGGTAAGCCATGGTTCCTTAGAAATCGAAGGTGAGGAACTAACGAAAAGCAAAGAAAAGAAGCTCGCGGAATTTAGAAAGCATCATTTAGGGTTTATCTTTCAAGACTATAATTTACTTGATACGTTAACAGTAAAAGAAAATATCTTATTACCCCCCTCTCGATCTCAAATATTGCCAAAAAGGAAGCACTAAAGAAATTTCAAATGGTCGCAGCAGACCTTGGAATTAAAGACATAGAGGATAAATATCCCAATGAAATATCAGGCGGCCAAAAACAAAGGACATCTGCGGCGAGAGCTTTCATTCACGAGCCAAGTATTATTTTTGCAGATGAGCCAACTGGTGCACTTGATTCAAAAGCAGCGTCTGACCTACTAGGTAAATTAAGCACTTTAAATGAAAAGCGAAAAGCAACCATAGTGATGGTTACTCACGACCCTGTTGCAGCAAGCTACAGTAGCCGTGTTATTT
The DNA here is from genome assembly GCF_000521485.1 of Gracilibacillus boraciitolerans JCM 21714. GTDB lineage: Bacteria > Bacillota > Bacilli > Bacillales > Amphibacillaceae > Gracilibacillus > Gracilibacillus boraciitolerans. Next base: position 8,448 of record NZ_BAVS01000031.1, read on the forward strand.
TTATTAAAGATGGTCAAATCTATACCCAATTGAACAAAGGAGAAGAAAGCCGCAACACATTCTTAAAGGATATTATGAAGACACAAGGAGTTTTAGGTGGGGGTGCAAAATGAGCATTAATCAGCTAATTTTCCGCAGCTTTCAAAAGAACGTAAAAAGCTATTATTTGTATGTGTTTGCTCTCGTCTTTAGTGCTGCCCTCTACTTTGCCTTCGTTACCTTGCAGTATGATCCTTTAATGGCCGAAGCATCGGGATCGACTAGAGGATTAGCAGCCATTAGGGCGGCTTCTGTACTTCTAATCGTTATTGTGACTGTGTTCCTGTTATATGCTAATAATCTATTTATCAAAAGACGCAGTAAAGAAATTGGTTTATTTCAACTTATAGGCATGACGAAAAACCGTATTTTCAAGATCCTCACTGCTGAAAACGTCATACTCTATTTTGGTTCATTATTCATTGGAACGTTTATCGGTTTTGCCTTTTCGAAATTAATCGCCATGACCTTATTTAAAATAACGGGCGTGGATGCCGTTGCCTCTCTCTATTTTTCTGACGAGGCTTTCATCCAAACATTGCTCGTATTCGGTAGTATCTATATTTTGATCATGCTGATGAACTATCTTTTTATTAGGAACCAAAGCATTTTGTCACTATTTCATATTACTAGTAAAACAGAAAGCAGAGTAAGTAAGATTTCGATCATAGAAATCTTGATCGGGATTTTTGGGATTCTACTTATTTTAACTGGTTACTATGTATCGGCAAGACTTTTTGATGGGGGGGATTCCATGTCCGTAAACCACCTATTTTTAGCGATGATTTTTATTCTAGCGTCTGTTATCTTCGGAACATATTTTTTCTACAAAGGTTCTGTACGCTTTATTACCAACCTGATAAGAAAAAATAAAGGTGGCTATTTAAACATCAATCAAGTGATGTCACTATCTTCCATCATGTTCCGCATGCGATCGAATGCGATGCTACTTACCATTATCACAACTGTGTCAGCACTAGCAATCGGCCTGCTATCCTTAAACTATATCTCCTACTATTCAGCTGAGCGTAATGCTGAGAATATGGCACCGACTGATTTTGCATTTGTCACATCAGAGGATGCAGTAGCTTTTGGTGAGGTATTAAAGGAAAGCGGCATTAGCTACAGTGAACAAAGGATTGAAGTGCTTCGAGTGGAAATTGATATCAAAGAGATTACGAACAACGATATCGAGAACTTACAGTTTGACGTTGGCAAAATGAGAGTTGCGGTTATAAGTGACCTTTATGTTGAAGGCATTGATGTAAGTCAAGGTGAAACGTTATTTTCTGGATATAGTGATGCGCTTTTGACACTGTTAAACTTGAAAGATTCAGGAACAGTTACCTTTCACGGACTCACGGCAGCTTTCAATCAGGAGTATGTAGGCATATATAATGATAGTGTGCTGCCTCTCTATTTTACTGGCGGATTGCCTGCAGTGATTGTGAATGAAACGACATTCACTATGCTCGCTAATGACATGGACCCAGATATTCAGTTGAACTCATCTCTTTATATTGGCTTTACATTAGCTGATCGAGAAACCGTAGAAGCTGCTGATACACTTTTTCAAAGCATGCCATTCAGTCAAGATGAGGCAATAACTCCCAATACTCGGTAGCGCTACAGCAAAAAATCAATATGGGCACTACGATGTTCAGTGTCGGCTTTCTCGGCCTCACCTTCTTAATAACTTCAGGTTGTATCCTCTACTTTAAACAAGTAGAAGAAGGCGATGAAGAACAACCAAATTACAAAATTCTGCGAAAACTAGGCTTCACTCAAAACGATCTTCTACAAGGGATCCTAAGGAAGCAATTATTCAACTTCGGCATTCCGCTTGTTGTTGGACTTATGCACAGCTACTTTGCCGTCAAATCAGGCTGGTTCATTTTCGGGACAGAGTTATGGACACCAATGCTTATTGTCATGGGATTGTACGCAGCACTGTACTCAGTTTTTGGCTTTCTGTCTGTGCTTCATTATAAGAAAGTGATTAAAATGTCGCTGTAAAGGAGGTGAATTAGTTTGAAAAAAATAGTTAGTATTTTAGCTATATTCATGCTAGTAGCAGTATTACTTACTGCTTGTAACATTCAAAGAATAGGAAAAGACAATTTATATATAGAAGTGATAGAACCTACAGAGACTAAGGAAGATAGTTTGGATGGTGGAGAATTAATAACTAGATATATTTACAAACAAAAGGCATTTGATGAAGAAGGAGAATCAGTAGATGTAGAATTCTCTGCGGGTAGAGAATTACGACAAGGTGCATATTTAATGCTCTATCTTAAGAGTAATGATGAAGTAACATCTTATGATGAAGTAACGTGGGACGACATCCCAAATGCTGCACAAGTCGAACTAGAAAATTATTATAGTGAAAATTAATTTATTACTCAACTTTTCACTTGAAATTGAGTAAGTATAATCATTGACAGGAAAAACATTCCGTTACGTGTTTACCTGCAAAAAAGGATAGGAAAGCAGTGTTTCTATCTGCTTTCCTATCCTTTTCTATATCACAAAAACACTCCTCTTTCTTGGATCAACGCTCCCGTGAGCGATAATTCAATCTATTTATTTATACATTATAAGAATGGCCTCAGTAGTTTGTTAAAAGCACTCTCCCTTTGTTCTCTTTGGAAGATTCACCATCATTAGCGATTATTATATCCAGAAAGTCGAACATAGAACCGTCGAAGGAAATCATTATTACTGAATCTCCATCATTATTATTTAGTTTAAGTGTATTCTCTAATTGAACATGTACAGTAAATATTTCTTCAAAATCCATTTTCCAACTCTCCTATACCCTGCGATACAAGCATGTATTATATCTGTAAAAATTATCTGAAATCCTGAAATGGTAGTTAATTATAAATGTCTGCTTACCTATAATCTTAGATGAATACTTGTATTTTTCATTTAATGGAGTGACGCAAATCTATATTTTTGGTATCCTTTCACAATATATCTTTTCCAAATGGATTTTAGTTAACGATAATGTAAAGAGCAAAAATAGCTCAAATCCATTTGTCACCGCACAGCTTGGCAGGAAAGAAGACAAAGCACTGCCAAACACCATAATGACTGTTCCCAACAACATCCATTTCCAATTTGTTTTCCTATATAAAATAAAGCCTCCAATTAACAGCACACAAGTAACCCCAATGATCATATATGGGGGGGGATGATTACTTGAAGAAGTTGATATGTATTGAAGAACCCCATTATCCATACTGGGTTTAGCTCTAATTGAACGACCACCAGAATTTCAATCACACTAAGCAGTAGTGCAACAAAGACTGAGAGCCATTTTACAATATTGCTTTTCATCCAATTCACTTCTGCTAATTTTAAGATCCCATAAGTAAATAGTACTAAAGTTGGCGTAACCAATGCGTGTATCCAGTAGCGCCCTAAATTTAATATTTCCAGTAAATCACCTGTACCAACAAATCTCCCAACCGCTAGGATCAAATTGTCATATAATAAACCAATAATGATAATATAGAGGAAACTTCGATACGTTAACTCTTTCTGTGATGACCTAAAAGTCCAAATAAATAGTATTATATAAGCAGTATGAGAAATTGTATCTTCAACGTCTAAAAGTTGCATTCGCCTTATTAAAGTAAGGGGCGTTAGTTGAACAACTTGAATAAAAAAACGGCAAGCATAGAAGTGAACTTCATATACTTGCTGTTAGTTATTTGATTGAATTGTTAATTCATCGATATTTATAATTACTTTCAATTGTTGTAACAGATCCAATCCAATGATATCATCCAAATCAAAACCATAATTCATTGCGCCAACTTCTAAAGCAAAATCTTCAGTTTGCATTACTCCAATTCTTACTGAATCAACCGTTTTTGAATACACAAATTCTGATCCTCCAACACCAGTTATCCGATATATCATGTCATTTTCTTCTGCTACAATCCCTATTAACTCTGCTAAGTCTGTTGATACAACTGTATTTCCTGAGCCAGTATCGATTAAGACACGTTGTAAATGAAGTAATTTTCCTTTAAATGTTAGTTCCATATCTGTCAGCAATAAACCTTCTTCAATAATTAGTTTTTTCACTATCGCCTAACACCTACCCATTTTTTCTCAATGATATTAGGCTTCTTACGGCTAGTATGAAGTACATATAGTTCCCGATTAGGTTCTTCTCGATGAATTTCTTGATAGGTTTTCATTGCCTCTGGGGGGGAATTAGAAAATTTCTTTAAAGGGGGGGCAATCTCATCTAAAATGCGCTCACTTTTCTCATTTGTATATGCTTGAACAGCTTCTATCAATACCCATTGCTCCGGGAAAGCCTGGCATACATCCTCCCACTTCATCCCGAGTCACCTCCATAAATATTTACTATATTATATCATGATTAAGTAAAGTGTAATAGCACAGAAGATAGCAAATGCTTATCTCCACCAACGACAGTATCAAAATCCTTTTCATAGATACTAAATATCTCCTCGCCATATATTTCTCCACCACCATAGTTTCTTAACCACCATTTATAAGAATTGGGTAATTATAAATGCAGTGCACCTTTTTCTACAAACCATGTGTTTGCAAAATCTTCTATCACATTATTTTTTTCCTCAGTAAAAAATGCTCTTTTTATGATGAAAGAAAAGAATCAAACTAGTTGTTTTTGATAATTGCGAGCAATAAGGATAATAACAATCATCAAAATCGATAACCCAGCCAGCACAAACGCAACCGTTGTTGTCGTTGCATGATCCATCAAACTCCCTGTTATTAATGGAAAGAATATCCCACCCGCTCCACCTGAGGCAATTAAAATACTCGTGATTTTATCCGTGCTTCCAGGTAACAAGGTTGTCGCATAGACAATCGCAATACCAAATACACCAGCCATCATTAATCCAATCAGTACTATTAACACATAGCTCAGCCACAGACTAGTTGCCAATCCTAATATAGCAATAAAAACAACCGTTCCTGTACAACAAAGGATCAGATAGCGAGCATATTGCATCCATTCAGCTAAATATCCCGCAGCTAAACGACCAACGACCATAGCTCCCCCCCAAAAAATCGTGACAGACAATGTTGCTAGAAAGGTAGCTGCTTCCACCTGGTTCACTAGAATAGCAGGCAAGAAATTCATCACACTGATTTCTAATCCAACATAAACAATGAAAAAGATCATAAATAAGACGCTGAAATCACCCCTGCGAAAAAGCCTACAGATTGGCTCGCAATGAGAATGCCACCTTCCGTGTAGCTTCGATCATAATAATCCAAAATCTCGGTCAAGATGGAGCCAAGAATAATGTGTGTAAAGCCAATAAGTAAGTATGTAAAAGACCCAATCCAAATTAAACGTTTCATATATCCTCCTGCTGTTTATCCATTCTTATGCATATTTAAATTTAACTATCAGAATAATTACTTTCGACATAGTTTATCCTATCATGAAAATCAATTTTTGTATGTTAAAGCTAATTCGTGAATTATTATTTCAATTGCTGCTTCAGTTGATTATTGAAAAAGCAATAGAAATAGTTCGAATCATTCAAGTTCTACTCCTATTTCTAATTAATAACTTTGAAGATTGTGACAATTCTAACCCTTATGTTATAATTACAGTAAGAAATGAATATAATATAACCCGTAGCGGACACTACGGGTTATGGATAAACGGTTCCCTAGAGGATCGGCTATCAAGTGTGATAGACCTCACCTACTACGTTTCAGGGTAAATAAAATAGGGAGGTCTATTTTCTGTTGATCAGTGACACCATCAAAGCGAGTAATGCAATCAAGAAGGTACCGAAACCAAATAGTACCATGAAACTTTCATACATGTTCGAAAGGCTACCCCCCCCTTTTCTATATGGGGGATTAGCCGACCTTTCCCTAAAAGAACGTTATCCTATTTTAGTATATCAAAATCATCACGAACGTTCGTTCTATAATAGGAATAATTACTAATTTTAAACATCTCTTTCATCATGAAAGAATTACACATCATTTTTTAATTGTTGGTCTCCCAATTCATTCTTTACTTGATGTACTCTAAGCCTAGTTCAAAGAGTTGGCTTCATATATGACTTTACCTTTTTTATTAATATGATCTTTTAAGTTTTCATTAGAGATTGTTTCATAGTGAATAAAATCAAAATAATAAGGTAGTGGATATTCCTCGTTCAGCAAATCAGAGACCTTGCACAAAATTTCTGACGTAATGTCTTCTCCTTTTATTGCAATATCTATATCAGATCCTCTTTTGTAATTACCCATTGCTCGACTTCCGAAAATAATTCCATATTCTATTTCTGCAAATTGCTCTAAGGCTTTATTTATATAACGTATATCACTTTCAAGTAGACCAAACATATTACCTTTCCTTTACTAATTTATCATATAATTTTATCAATAATGGTAGAAATTTATTTTGTATCTCTATAACTAGTTGTTCTGCTAGCTCCTGATCATAAGTATGGGTTGTTAAATTTCGCTTGGATAGTGCCTCCATCCAAAGATGCCCATCTTCAATAATATCTATTTGGAACGCTTGCTTAATGGATTCTCTTGGACTTTTAGCAGGGTATCCCTCTGCTTCCAAATAATCCTTTAAAACTTTCCAAGCTAATTCAAATGTGGTTTCAAAGAATTGAATGATGCCTGCCCTTTCTAATTCAGTCGATATCGTTTCTTTTGAGTATTTTTCTAGGAGTTTGAAAGACTTTTCAAAGTTCTCAAATCTTTGTTTCCACCGAATATCCTTCATTTCATCCATGTATTTCACTCCTAATCACGATCTAATTTATACTTGTTTGAAACACGTCATATAAAGCGTCTCAACTCTTTAATCTATTATACAACATATATTGATTTTGACTAAATATAGCCATCCTCAATTTTATTCATATCGCGTAGAATGAGATATTCTTTAGTTATTAGTGAACCAATAGACACTTCTATCGCAATTCATCATCCAATGGTATAATCACTTGATCCAAAGCAATCCTCCACTGACGCTTCATCTCTGGTCCGTATTTCAAGGCTTTTGCATCCGGGTTGGCAGCTTTATACTTATCAAAATCCCTGCTGTTAAGGATATCACTGATATTTGGAATAGGATCCATTCCAATCACATATTGAATGGCAGACAAATGCAGTGCATCTTTTGCTACAAACCATGTGTTTGCAAAATCATCTATCGCATTATTTTTTTCCTCGGTAAAGAATGCTCTTTTTACGATAAAAATATCTTCCTCTTCATCCACTTCTTTATTATCGATCGCATTTAAAATGGCGCGATACACATCCTTAACGATTTCTGCTTTTTCTAGCTTTTGGAGTGCTTTTTCAATATCGTCACGGATATTTTTATTATTTGCTGAGTACGTTTCGAGTAACTTATCAATATAGGTTGCATCGATATCGTAAATCTTAGCTAAATTGTCCCCCCCATGGAATTCAATATCAGAGAAATCAGCCTCTGGTTCACCTGAATCCTCATCATCCATTAGTGATCCTTTTACCGTGTTATATACGCCTACGGATTCTTCTATCGTCAGGACTTGATCTTTCAATGTAGTTGAGTATTCGATATCATCGTTGTATTCATTATACGTTACGAGCGCGTCATACGAATTATTTAATTCCTGAAATGCCTTTACAAATTCCACACGCGTTTCCATTGGGGTGTGTTCATTTATAGTTTCTATATTGGCTGTAATATTCTCTAATTCTTTATGCGCCTTTTTGAAACGTTTCTTTGAATCCTCGTACGTGGGATAGATCAACGTAGATTCTGCGCTTTCATCGGAATAGACCTTTGTTGCTTCTTGTACATTGTATTCCATGGTGTATGGTTTCCTGAAGGTAACGATTAACCCCCCCTTCGTCTTTTCCGGGTATGTCCGATTGGTTCGGGAAAAGGCTTGAATCAAATTGGCATAACTTAAATTCCGATCCACAAAAAGTGTTTGAACAGTCGGCGCATCAAAGCCTGTTAATAAACGTTCGACAACAATGACAAGATCAATTTGTTTCCCAAACTCTTTAAACTCTGCTTTCTTTCGAGCTAATCGGTTATTAATATCGCCATTATAACGTTCCACACTTTCCAGGGACCAAGCTGTTTGATAATATTCATTATAGTCCTTGATAATTTGTTTCATTTCGGCTTGATTCCCTGTCGCATGTCCTTCATTTTCTTCTAATGATACGTGATCGCAATTCGTGGAAAGTTCGGATCCTCCATGGTACGACCTTTTCTTATCGGGTAATCAGGAAATTCATCCCACAGCCAATCTGGATTTTTCGTCATTTCTTTAATTTTATTGTAATAACGTTTCGCCATCTCAATCGAACTAGTTGTTAGAATAGCAGATTTTTGTGGTCGACCATTTTGAAAATCGAATTTCAAATAAGCATTATCTGGGCGGAATATTTTGCGAATCACTTTTTGTATATGTGCGTCACTTTCAAAAGAGGCATTGTCGATATACTTTTCCTTCTCGATGCCATTCATTTGATCAATCACATCATTTACTTTTATAGCTGATGCATTCGCATACTTTTCAGTTTGACGGAGTTGATCATAAATATGATTGTTTAAGGAGATCGGTTCTATGGTATCCTCATGCTCTACTTGGAAGCCTAAAACCGCATGGTCCTCTAACGCATTTTTAATGGTATAGGTATGTAACACATCTCCATATTGGTCACGAGTCGTACGTGCTAATTGCCCTTGCGCCTGCTTTTTATTCACGTTAAAAATGGGTGTTCCTGTAAAGCCAAACCAAGTGGAATTTGGAAAGAAATCTTTCATTCGCTCCATTCCTTCTGCACTTAAAGCACGGTGACATTCATCGACGATAAAACGATATGTTGTCCCAGTAGCTTTTTAAAGCGTTGTGTCCCTTTATTTTCTTCTACCTTCCGGCGTGACGTAATGCAGACTCTAACTTTTGACGCGTCGTAATGACGACGGCATTTGTATTGGCATCAGATAGTAACGTACTGCTTAACTCTTTTGCGCTGCCAGTACCCACAATTAAACTGTTAGACCTTGCGTTACCAGAAGAGATACCGGTATTATATTCCGAAGCAAACTTGGTAAATTCTGAAGTTGTTTGATTATCTAAGTCTTTACGGTCGATCAGCATAATTGTCCGGTCGATACCTGGTTTTTGAGCTAATAATTTGGTCGATACAAAACTCGTTAAGGTTTTCCCAGAGCCAGTTGCATGCCAAACAAACCCAGACTTATGCTGCATTGCAGATTTATATAAGGCTTGGATCGCATGGATCTGGTACGGTTGCAAAACCATTAATGTTTTATTATCCTGGTCTTCACTTACAATGGTATAATCAGCAATTAATCGATGAGCATCCGGTATATTTAAGACCTGTTTGACAAATTCATAGAGATTTTCTACTTTATGATTGTCTGTCGTTCGCCAACTAAATAGAAATTTCCGGTGCATATTTTTCGGCATCGCATTTGCAAAATAGCGAGTTGTCTGTTCATTGGAAACAACGAATAGCTGTAACGTTGAAAAAATGTTCCCGCGATACATCCCTTCTTCTGCATATTTCTTAATTTGATTGAATGCTTGAAAGACACCATCTTTGGCACTCGCTTGTTTTAATTCAATTTGAACGATTGGTAATCCGTTAATTAAAAGCGTCACATCAAAACGGCGATCGCGATCATCCACATGTGTTTTTTGCTTTGATATTTGGTGAACGACTTCATAGGTAGAAATCCCACCCCCCCCAATGTCACGATTTGAATATAACATCAATGACATCGGTCCTAATGCCGTGTTTTCTCTTTCAATGGTAATACGAGCAATGCCATTTTCCCCCCCCTTGAGCCATTTAGCAGCATCAAAGGGAGTTTTTGTTTTCAGCAACAGATCGGTTTTAATCATATCAAACTCTTTATCAGTAATCGGGTGTTCGCCAATTTCAGAAAGATTGTTTTGGGTTAGTTTTTGACGCAAGTTATTCCAGAGGTCCTCTTCCGACTTTAAATCCGGGCGATAATTCCACTGATTATACCCTTTCCCCCCCAATACTTCTATAAGCCGACGTTCGACTTCAGCTTCATTGTTATGGGATAGCTTTGTCATGGGTCTCCTCCTTTCTGGCCGTTAGACAAACATTTTTTGTAGGAAAGCTTTTTTGGTTTGTTTTAGGGTTTCTAGTTCTTTTTCTTGTAGAGCGATTGTGTCGTCTAGTTGTTTGAAGAAGTTACCGATTTTGATTTGTTCTTCTTTTAACATTGGTATGCTAATTTCAATTTGAGCTAAATCATTGGAATTTATTGCAGGATAACTTGTTCCTGTGCTTCTATTAAGAACTTTTGAAACAAATCTTTCTTCTTGAATTCTACTTAATAAAAAATAACTGTCTATATATGGACGCATCTGAGCATAGCCCGTTGAAAAAACATAGTTATCAAATGGTAAATCAAATAGATAATTATTTTTTGATACGGCCTAACCGTCTGATAAAAAACATCACCTCTTTTAGCTACCCTTTGGGCACGGGAGGGAGCTGCCTGTCGTGTTTCTGTTCGATGTGAAATTAATTCAGTTCCTTTTACCGATTCTAAATCAACGTATTCGAACTCACTTGGCAGTTCTGCTCTCGGGTTGAATTTAGCAATGTCTTTTAGCTTACGCTGTTCCCACTCCCCCCCAGTAAACCCTGGAAAACGTATTTCAGGTACGGATTCTCCTTCTTTTGGAAACATTTTTTGTATAAATCCCTGTTTTGTTTGTTTGAGAATGTCTAGTTCTTGCTGAAGAAGAGCAATCATATCATCTAGTTGTTTAAAAAAGTTCCCGATTTCTTCTTGCTCTTTATTTTCTGGTAAAATTACATTTATATTTTTGAATTTTTTCAATGAAAGAACTTTTTGTCCTGTCCCTTCAGCTTCTATTGCAACTTCTTTTTTGATAGTCGAATTAAGCATATTTAAAAAGAAATCACTATTACCTCGAGATAATTTAAATACAGGATAAAAGTAACTAATAATCCCTTTTTCAATTAGATCGTTTCTATTAAATTTGAATACCCCATTATCACTTCTTGACCTAAATGTAAAATATCCTCTCGGCAATATAAAATAACCTATATTATTTTTATTTGGTACCTGTCCATTTGTGAAATAATCATCCTGAAGCATTATGCCATGTGTTTGTGATGAAGTAAGTACAGGATACTGATCTTGAACAGTGGTTTTCTCAGCGAAATCCTCTACAATCTTATCAATTTTTACTTGCTCCCACTCTTCACCAAACCCTGGAAACCGAATCTCTGGCATACGTTTACTTTCCATAGTGAAACACCTCTAATGCACCTTTAATCCATTCATCATTTTCTTTATCACATTGTAAAGTAGAAATAGTCTCATACAAGGTTGAATGTAATTCCGACTTTTCTCTTCGAACATCTTGAATTGATGAACCAAGGGTAGCCATATCCACAGGTTCTTCTTCTTCAAACGTATCCACATAGCGCGGGATATTCAAATTGAAATCATTTTCTTTGATCTCTTCAAAGGATGCTAAATATGCATACTTCTCCGCATTTTCTCGCTTTTCATACGTTTCGACAATCTTATCCACATTTTCTTTCGTTAGCTTATTTTGATTCCTACCCTTGGAAAACTCTTTACTCGCATCTATAAAGAAAACATCACGATTGTTACGGTTTTTCTTTAAAATAATGACGGTTGTTAGAATAGGAGTTCCGAAGAATAAATTTCCGGGCATACCAATAACTGCATCAATACTTCCATCTTCCAGTAATTTTTTACGAATTAAACCTTCTGCAGCCCCGCGGAACAATACACCATGTGGTAAGACGATTGCCATTGTTCCTGAATCTTTCAAATGATAGAATCCATGTAACAAAAAGGAAAAATCTGCTTTTGATTTTGGAGCTAACTTCCCGTAACGATTAAAACGGGAATCGTCTAAAAATGTTTGATCTGCTGACCATTTTGCAGAATATGGTGGATTCATCAGTACGGAATCAAACGTATAAGGCTCGTCCGTTGGCCAATCTTTATTCAATGTATCCCCCATTACGCAAACGCATATCTTCTTTTCTTACACCATGCAAGATTAAGTTCATTTTTGCTAGGTTATATGTAGTGGTATTCAGTTCCTGTCCGTGATACTTTATACTTTCTGGATGGTTATTATAGTTTCGTACATTCAGCATTAATGAACCAGAGCCCATCGTTGGATCATAAACACTAAATAACTTTCTATCCTCTTGCCCGATTGCAACAATTTGAGCCATCATGTCCGACACTTTACTCGGCGTATAGAATTCACCAGCTTTTTTTCCAGCCTCAGAAGCGAATTCACCTATTAAGTATTCATAAGCATCTCCGATTACATCGCCGTCGTGTTCGATGACATCAATCTCACTTAATTTCTTTAGGACGTCAGAGATTGTAATGTTCCGCTGTTGATCGTCTGAACCGAGTTTTTTGGAAGTCAAGTCTACATCATCAAACAAGCCACTAAATTGATCGTATTTGGTGGACAAATCAATAAAAGCTTTATTTAAATCATTCAATTGAAAGGTATTTTGTTTCGCTTGATCAGCTAATACATTGAATAAGTAATCAGGCTCGATATGATGTCCTAATGTATCGACTAACGTTTCAATCAGGTCATCCTTTACATCTTCATCTGCTAATAAATCGCGATATAATTGGGTTTGTTTTTCTTGCGTGTTGTATTCTTCTGATGATTCATCAGCTAATTCCACCACTTTCACCAATAACTTATCCGATAAGTACTTATAGAAAATCAATCCTAGTAAATAATCTTTATATTCAGATGCATCCATTTTACTGCGCAAGCTATCTGCAGCACTAAATAGTTTTGCATTTAATTTCGACATAATATTTTCCTCGCTTTTCTTTTGTTAATCTCATTGCTTATATAATAAATATATCAAATTCAGGGTGAAATAGATATAATTGAGGATGAATTTAGAACTGGTCCCTTGGAAAATATAAAATTTATGAAGACATTCAAATAAGGACTCATAAAAATGGTGCCTGCCACTTACCGAATTAAATCGAAATTGACAAAATACGGGTAGTGACAGGCACACCAGAGTTTTTTGAACAGTATCGCTGAACTGCGCAGCAGAAAAATTGTTTTGTCCATGATTGTTAATCACGATCTGTCTAAAATAAATTGTTAATAGTTTTAAATAGATCTTCAAATCTATTAATTGTATTTTCAGTTAAAGATTTTTTAGTTAAATTAATCTTTAAAAACTCTTTAGCAGGCAAATAATGATTAAATCTATTTTTGCCGCTTATCTGACCTATTTGTGTGAGGATTTTATCATTTCTATCCATTAAATCTTTAACTAGAATTTTTTGTTCCGGGAATGCTGCATTATAGAACTTTAAATACTCACCCTTCGTAAATAAATCTTCAATATCAGCTTTATCAAGCCCGTCAGTAAATTCATCAAAGAATCTAATATTTTTCTCTCTTATTATCTTTTTCATTATAAGACTATCTAACCTTTGTTTACCTTTAGAATTTGTGAAAGAATCTAGAAGTGCGACAATGTTTAATTTATTTCCTGTCATTAATGAGATAAAAGCAGGTATTTTGTCTAATCCTCCAACCGGAACAAGCACTACATCATCTCTCAATCCTTCCTTATCAACACTTTTTAGAAATTCAGAGAGTTTGGTTAAGTAAATAATATCAGCAGGACCTTCTACTAATAAATTTTTCTCAGAGATAAATAGATTTTGTGCAATTTCATAGCCCAATGCAGCTTGTAAAGGAAACAAGGTCCTACTATCTTTTTCTTGTATCGATTGAGATATAGTAGTTCCCTCTTCTCCTTCATATACTGTTCTCACTTTATCAAGTTTAGTGGAATCAACCATAAACGGAGAATGGGTTGTATATATTATTTGATACTCATCAGAGAGATCTTCTATAAATCTTAGCAGGTCAGCTTGTGCAGAAGCGTGTAAATTTAACCCTGGTTCATCTAACAAAAGAACGTAATTATAATTCTTATCATTTTTAATTTTGCTAAACCATACTATAAAAGAGAAAAACCAATTAAATCCCTTACTTCTTTGGTTTAACGGAATTGAAACTCTATGCTTTTGATTTTTCACACGAATATCAAGGATTTTCTTATTTCCTTGGTGGTCAATTTTAAACTCAATTTCTAAATTTTTATTTGCAGTCCAGTATTCAAACATTTGATCAGTAATTTCATTGGAAGTGGCCTCTAGTTCAGCTGTAAAAGTCTCAAAATCATCTGAAGACAGTAATTCTTCTAGGTCAATTTGAGCGACATCTAAAAGCGCTTTAGCTGTCTGACTAGAATCATCATTGATCTCACCTTGATGAAGAGCATTTAAATCTATTCTAGAAGGTAAACTAAAGTATTCGTCATAATACCAAAACTTAGGGATATATGGATTGATCCATTTTCTAAAAATGTAATTAGCTAAGGGATCTTTCCATTTCTCCCAAGCTCCTTTTAATATTTTCTCATCTAGTTCATTCATTAACTCAACTAAGCTATCACTGGAATTTTCATCTAGTAATTCTCTAATTTTAGATAAATTAAAATTATGCGACAGAAGTACTTCAGACTCATGTTCTTCGATTTCATATTTTTTAATCAAATTTTCCAGGTACCTTTTAGAATCAGCATTTATTCCACATACCGTTTTATTTGTACTTCCATAGTAAAGATATTCTGAAAATGATTGTTCTGAAAATACACCTTTTCCTAAATCTTTTGTTATTTTGTTGTGTAGGAACTCAGTTATCTTATACTGACATTCAACTACTTTAACTTTTTCTTCTGATCTTTGATATTTCTTTAATTCTTTTCTTGGATAGTCTAGAGTAGGATTAAATTGAAATTTCTCATTGTCTTCAAAGTAATTAAATTTAGCTAAAGCTTCTAGTATTGCAGTTTTCCCTGCCTCGTTCATACCAACAAAAGTTGTTACGTCGTTTTCAAAACTAATTTCTTGTGCTTGTTGAATGCTTTTATATTTATTTACTATCGCCTTTTCCAAAACTATCATTCCAAGCATTTTAACCACCCTTTAAACTATTTGATATATAAAATAATTCTATTAAATATATTTTAACACATACTTTTTGTCAGATTTATTTGTAGTTTTAAAAAAACTTGCTATTTTAAGCCTTCTTTCATGTAGACTAGAAATAAAATCTCTTTACCTTTAATGACAACCTATGCAAAACGAAGTTACCTTATTGCACAGTATATGTCTACTATCCAATATTAAAACCTTCACAAACTGACACTTAGCATTGTTATCCTCTTCACATCCTCTCATAATTTAAAGTCAATAAGCCTGTATTCCAAACTTCAATAACTTCTTCGGCAAAATATCATCTAAGTTCTGAATATCAGCATCTTTTAACTGAATCAGATTGAAATCATACTTTTCATAAATTTTTAATTTTTCTTGTTTTCTTGCCTGATATTTCGGATTATCTTCTAATCCCCAATACTCTATATACACTCTACCCACTGGCAAATAAAAGTCAGTATAGACATCTTCTTCAATGGGTAGTTTTCGCTCATAAGCATGTGCAATTCCTGACATATATAACCAGTTATCAATCAACATCTCAGCTCTGGACCTTACATAGTGACCATCTGCAGCTCTGTGTTTCGCTTCATACTTTTGTCTGAAATCAACAAAACTCTTTGTTTCTTCCTCTTCTTTTGATTCTGAATCTTTTCCAGCTATTTCATTCATCGTTTCTACTAGTCTTTTATTCTGTAAAATCCTTTTAGGCCAATTTACATACGGAATTCCCGTTCTTTCATATTCACATTGTTTCCCGCCTATACTTTTGCCTAGAGTTGTCATAGTCCATCCTTTAATAGACTTCTCCACAAATCCAAGCTCTGGCAAAATAGGTTTATTTTAAATTTAGATACTCCAAAGTGATTACTTAAAATTGTTGCATTTATATATTGATCCTTTTCATTTGTCGTTTTAAATATGCTACTATTTTTAATATTTTCATTCTATGCTATGTATTCCCCCCCTATTTTAGGATGTTTCTTTTTCGTCCCTACCTTCTCCCCCCCTTTTTCAGTCAAGACCCAGTTGTCATGAACTCTTTTAACCAAATCGTTATCAAGAAGGATCTGAAAGACCTGCTTTACATTCACTTTTAACTCTTTTGAAAGCGCTGTAGTTGATAAGTATTTTGTTTTTTGAGAAGTAGTCATGATCGATTAATCTCCTTTGCACAGTTTTTTCATCGATATTTACATTATAAAATTCATTAAGCTACTTTAGTTAAATTTGCATATAAATCATTATGCACTCTTATTATATTGAATCATCCAATCCATTAATTCTGAACGGTCAATCAATCTAAGATGATTTGAACCAGCTAATTTTATTACCTGATTAATAAAAAGACTATTAGTAATCACCCAGCATTCATCCGCTTTATAATACTTTTGAGCAGAAACTATTTCCTGTACAGCTCGAACTCCGACATTTTTTTTATATCGTTTGGCTTGTACAACAATTTTTTTATTAGTAGTAACCTAAATAAGATCTGCAAATACCTGATCTTTTAAGCCAATATTCTCTTACTATGTTTAAAATAACTCCATAAATTACAAAACAAGCAATAAAAAGAATAATGATTAATAATAGTAAAGGATCGGCAGTAAGTATTGACCATAATAAATCCAATCCCATTTCAAATCCTTCCACTATGCCCATAATCAATTATTCATCCTAATTCTCCAGTCCTTTTATTTTGTCAATAGTGTAAATATATATAACAAAAATACTAAGACTAATATATCATTTTCCATGGAAATTCTCTACCTATATTAGGAAATTTATTTTTAATTACCTCTACTCGACGGCGAATTTTTCTGGGTTTTATGTAACTTTAAATAAAAAGCTGATTTTCATAATCTGAAAACCAGCTTTTTATTCTTATAGTTAGGCTTCAACATCATAGCCTTGATCTTCAATAGCCTCTTTCATGGCATCCACATTCACTTTGGATTCGTCAAAAGTAACATCTACACTACCAGCTTCTAAATCAACTTGAGCGGATGACACACCATCTAATTCTTTTAATGCACCTTCAACTGACATCTCGCAATGACACATGTCATGCCTTGTACGTTTATTGTTTTTTCCATGACTTTTTCACCTCCTTACAAGTATGCTCTTATAATTTCACTCGTTTAAGACGTAGTGAATTAGTAACAACGCTGACCGAACTTAATGCCATTGCTGCACCTGCAACCCATGGCGCAAGTAATCCGATCGCTGCAATTGGAATTCCTGCTGTATTATAACCGAATGCCCAGAAGAGATTTTGACGAATGTTTTTAATCGTCGCATGGCTGATTTTGATTGCCTTAGGAATAAGCAATAATTCGCCACCAAGAATCGTTACATCAGCTGCTTCAATTGCTACTTCCGTTCCGGTACCAATTGCAATTCCAATATCGGCAATCGCTAGTGCCGGTGCATCATTTACTCCATCTCCAACCATGGCGACTTTTTTACCGTTATCTTGAATTTCTTTCACCTTATCTGCCTTTTCTTCAGGTAAGACCTGGGCAATTACTTTGTCGATACCAACTTGTTTTGCGATTGCTTGCGCAGTTCGTTCGTTATCTCCTGTTAACATGATAACTTCTAAACCTTCTTCTTTTAACTCTCTTATTGCCTGTGGTGCGGTTTCTTTAATTGTATCTGCTACCGAGACAATGCCACGATATTTTCCATCAATTGCAATTAACATCGCTGTTTTTCCTTCTATCTCGTAATTCACCAGTTCTTGTTCTGCCCCACCGACATCGATTTGATGATCTTGCATCAGTTTTCGGTTTCCAACAAGAATTTGTTTGCTTGAGATGGTTACCTCGATACCATGTCCAGGTATTGCAATGAAATGATCAACATCAACTAATTCCATATTATTTTCGGTGGCATAAGCAACAATAGCCTCTGCAAGTGGGTGCTCTGAGCCTTTCTCCGCACTCGCAAGTAGCTGTAATGCTTCCTCATCACCGGTAAAGTTTGTGACTTCAGGCTTTCCTTTGGTGATGGTACCCGTTTTATCTAACACAATAGCATTTAATGCATGGGTACGCTCAAGATGCTCTCCACCTTTAAATAGGATGCCACTCTCTGCAGCTTTTCCTGTGCCAACCATAATCGAAGTTGGTGTTGCAAGTCCTAAAGCACAAGGACATGCAATAACCAGGACAGCGATTGAGGCAACTAAAGCAGATTCAACTTGACCAGGCTGAACAAATAAAATCCATACAGCAAAAGTTAGAATCGCAATCACTACAACAATCGGTACAAAATAGCCAGAAATAACATCTGCTAGTCGTTGGATAGGTGCTTTTGACCCTTGGGCATCCTCAACTATTTTCACAATCGATGCAAGGGCAGTATCTTTCCCCACTTTTGTCGCTTCCATTTCAATGGATCCATTTTTATTGATCGTTGACCCAATAACAGTTGCTTCTACTTCCTTTTCAATTGGAATCGATTCTCCTGTAATCATCGATTCATCGACAGATGTTCTTCCTTTTACCACAATACCATCTACAGGTATCTTCTCACCTGGTTTTACAACTAAACGATCTCCAACAGCAACTTCTTCGACTGGTATCATCATTTCCTCGCCATTTCTGATTACACGTGCTTCTTTTGCCTGTAAATTGAGTAAAGAAGATAGTGCATTCGTTGTTTGGCTTTTTGCTCTTGCTTCCAGATACTTACCGAATAATATCAATGTAATTAAAATAGCACTTGTTTCAAAGTATAAATGCGGCATATAGTCTGGATTGCCAATTGTCTTAAATGCTTCGTATAAACTGTAGAAATATGCTGCACTTGTACCTAATGCGACAAGTACATCCATGTTTGCTCCACCATTACGAAGGTTCTTATATGCCCCCCCAACATAAAATTGCCAGCCGATAAGAAATTGAACAGGTGTGGCTAAAGCAAATTGAAACCATGGATTCATAAATATATCCGGTATCGTCATATTAAATAAATGAACCAACATCGTTACTAATAGCGGCGCAGCTAATAAGGTAGAAATAATCAATTTCGTCTGCATATTCTTGATTTCTTTTTCTTTATGTGTTTTCTTTTCTGCCGATTCAGCTTTTAGCTTCGCATCATATCCAAGTTTTTTAACTTTCTCAATGATTGCCTTCGTGTCCACCAATCCGGGATTATATTCGATTGATGCAGATTCAGTTGTTAAGTTTACAGATGCAGACTTAACACCCTCTTGCTTATTCAGTACTTTCTCAATCCGGGTCGAACAAGCTGCACAAGTCATTCCAAAAACATCTAATTCGGTTTTTTCCATTAAAACCCCCCCGTAGCCAACTTTTTTAATTTTGTTCGTAATATCTTCCATCGAAACCTTATCTGAATCGTAATCTACGGTGGCCTTTTCGGTTGTTAAATTGACTTTGGCCTCGACCCATCCATTTTATTTAAAACTTTTTCCACACGAGTAGAGCAAGCAGCACAGGTCATTCCTGTTACACCAACTGTTGTATGATTTGTTTCTCCCATATCGTTCTCTCCCTACTTGGAAAACTGCTTCATAACCGTCATTAATTCATCAATGGTTTCCTTACCATCGCCTTGCTTGATCGCATCACTGACACAATGGTTAAGATGTCGTTCGGTGACGGAGAAACCTACATTTTTCAGTGCGGATTGAATGGCACTAATTTGAACTAAAATATCAACACAATACCGATCTTCCTCCACCATTTTCTGAATTCCGCGTACTTGGCCTTCTATACGTTTTAATCGGTTCACTACTTTTTGCTTTTCACTTTGAGTTCTAGGTTTACTTGGGTGATCATGTAAGAATTTATCCAAATCAATCACTTCCTTTTCCTTTTTATATTTATACTATACCCCCATAAGGTATAATTGTCAAATATAAAGGAATGTATAATCAAATAGCATAATATAAGAAATTGTTAGTCTATGTCATCCTATTAAAAATTAATCACATTAATTTCCAGATACTGCTGTTGGAATGTGATTAATTATAGCTCATCCTCTTCATTCATATATTTTGATATCTTTCAAGTCCACCTTTTCTGAATCTAAGGTTACATCAACTTTTGCGTCTGCTAAGTGAACAGTTACAGCTTCAACACCGTTAATTTCTCCCACGCTCCCTTCCATTGTGTTTACACAATGTCCGCAAGACATGCCTTTACGTCAAGTGTTTTATTTTTCATATAAAATACCTACCTCCTAATTTTTAACTCACCATAACACTACCATACCCCCCCTGTAATGTATTGTAAAGAGGGAAGAAATTATTTATTTAAATGAACCAAAAAGATTTCCATGTCTTTTTTGAACACATTAACTTATATTGATTATATAGTAATGCCATTGCTACATAATCATATCTATGGTCTTATAACTAGAAATTCAATTAACCAAAATAAACATCACTCTTCCCAAACCACCATACCAGGGTATCATATTGTGAATCAATTACGAATACAATATATGGACAAATGATGATTGGAGTTGGAAGTATGTCACTTACATTATTATTTATCTTTATCATGTGTACCATTCAGGTTGTGACAATCATTCTTTATGTGAAACACTACCGAAGATGGGTAACAAACATGAATGGAATGATGATAGCAATGGCGTTAGGGATGTCGGTAGGAATTTTAATGGGGGGGACAATTCTTGGGGGGGTTATATTTCATGGGAATTTAATTGAATCTACCATTTTTTCTATGATTATTGGATTATCCGTAGGGTTATTAGCTGGCATTCCACTAAGTTTACCTTCAGTTATAGATGGAATTCTTTCTGGAATGATGGGGGGGGAATGATGGGGGGGCTATGCTTGGTGATATGGTGGCTATGACGAAGCCTAACGCCATTATCAATATAATAGCTTTCATGATTACTATGATTTTGGTACTTGTTTTATATTCAGCAGAAGATTCCATTCGTAAACAAGCTAACCAAGCTATTTTTTCCTTTTTTAAACATCCGTATTTATTGATTTGTTCCATTACTATTCTCTTTCTTCTATTTAATCACATGGCACCGCTAGAGTTTAACATATCAAATAATCACGAACATTAGCGATAATCTTAATGAAATGGAAAAATGGCATAAGCGCAGGTGTCGTGCTTGTACTAATACCCTGGACAAGTGATATTAGCAAATATAAGTAAGACGAGCTTTAGCTGAAAATGCCAAAGCTCGTTCTTAATATAGTACTATCTACTAATTTAACATAGCATTTCTTCATTTAAGATTAGCCTTACAAAATATCTATTCCCTTAGTAACTTTGCATTGATAGCAACAATTATTGTACTCAAACTCATCAGTACAGCACCAACTGCTGGACTTAATACAATTCCAACTGGGGGGGCTAGAACACCGGCTGCCAGGGGGGGGATTGCAAGTATGTTATACCTGTTGCCCACCATAGGTTTTGAACCATTTTTCGATAAGTTTTTCTTGATAAATCGATCAGGGACTCTACGTCTTTTGGGTTACTCTTAACAAGTACAACATCGGCAGTTCCATTGCTACATCTGTACCAGCACCGATTGCAATTCCTAAATCTGCGGTAGCAAGTGCAGGCGCATCATTGACCCCATCTCCTGTCATGGCAACCTTCCAGCCTTTATCTTTTATTTTCTTCACTTGATCAGACTTTTCATTCGGCAACACTTCTGCATAAACTTCATCGATATCCAGCTGTTTGGCTACCCACTGCGCTACTTTTTCATTATCGCCTGTAAGCATAATGGATTGAATACCTTTTTCTTTTAATCCAGCAACCGCCTCTTTTGCTGTGTCACGAACGATATCGGCAAGTGCTATCATTCCAATTAATTTATCATCTAGCAACACAAATACTACTGTTTTTCCTTCAGCAGACATTATGTTAAAAGCATCCTGATCGTATTTCATGTTGTTATCATTTACATAACCTGGACTAACCACATTTATCTTTCTATCATCTATCATTCCCTCGATACCCTTACCAGTAATGGAGTCAAACTCTGCTATTTTTTTCAATTTAATGTGTTTATTCTTTGCCTCTCTAACTATTCCAGATGCTATTGGGTGCTCCGAATTCTGTTCTAAGCTTGCTGCCCAAGTTAAGACGGTTTCTATTTCATATCCTTCACTTGGTACAATATCTGTAACACCAAATTTACCCTTAGTTAACGTTCCCGTTTTGTCAAAAACAACAGCATTAAGATTTCTTGCACCCTCAAAATTAGCACGGTTCCTTATTAACAGCCCTTGTTTTGCCGATATAGAAGTTGAAACTGCTATTACTAGTGGTGCAGCTAGACCAAGAGCGTGTGGGCAGGTGATTACCATCACCGTTACCATTCGTTCCAAAGCCACATCAAATGAAAAACCAAGCATTAACCAAATAAATAATGTCGCAAAACCCGAAACTAACGCCAAATAAAATAGCCACTTTGCTGCTTTATTTGTGATATCTTGCGTCCGGGATTTTGATTGTTGTGCTTCCTTAACTAAATTTATAACCTGTGATAAGTACGAGTCTTCTCCGGTTTTTTCAACTTGAATGGTAAGCGAACCTTCTTTATTTACAGAGCCTCCAATTACTTCATCACCCTTGTTCTTTTCAACGGGGACAGATTCTCCGGTTAACATAGATTCATCTATTGCTGACTTACCATCTAAAATCATTCCATCGACCGGGATTTTTTCACCTGGTTTCACAAGAATTCTATCGTTGTTTTTCAAATCAGATACGGAAACCTCTTGTACCTCATCATTCTCGTCTAATTTATGGGCCTCACTTGGCATTAACTTTACAAGCTCCTCAAGTGCATTGGAAGCACCCATTACCGAGCGCATTTCTAACCAGTGCCCAAGTAGCATAATATCGATTAATGTAGCCAATTCCCAAAAGAAGTCACTTCCTTCCCAGCCGAACACTGTAAGTGAACTATAGCCATATGCAACTAAGATAGCAAGACCAATAAGTGTCATCATTCCCGGATTCTTATCTTTTAACTCACTAATTCCACCTGTAATAAACGGCCAGCCACCATAGAAAAATACAAAAGTAGATAGCGCAAATAAAATATATTGATCATTCGCAAATTGCCAATTCACACCAATAAAACTCTGTATCATTGGAGATAAAACAAGAATTGGGATTGTTACAATTAATGAAATATAGAATCGTTTTTTAAAATCATTCACCATATTTCCATGGTCATGATGACTGTGATGGTTATGGTTGTCGTGATTGTGATGATCGTGATGGTTATGGTTTTCATGTCCTTCATGACCACTCTTTTCATGGTCACCATGACTGCTGTGATTGTGTGCGTTGACTTTTCCATCTTTCACTTGATTTTGGTGATCTTTATGGTCATGGGAATGATGGTGTTCATGATGCTTTGTTTGCCCATGCCCATGATTGTCGTTATTAATCATATAGGTCACTCCTTTTTGTACTTATTATAAGGTAGCTATAAATCTTTATTCTATTCCTTTCAAATACAATACCCTTGTACCGTATATTTTAATCACTTTATTTGAAATAAATTAATTTTTATTTCAGCATGGGAAGCCTCTGTTGTTTTCTGTACCCTTTGTCTTGCGCGAATCAACAGGAATGGGGCTGTCAGGTTAAGATTGAGGTTTCGTTGCCAATCCTCAAGACTCATTTCTTCAATGCCCTTAAAAAATTTGATAAAGTGCACTATTTATTATTAATAAAAATTGATAATTTATAGCTCCATATTTATATCACCAAGGAAATAATAATAAACGATGCAAAAAACATTTTTAAACCACCATTTACAACTTAATTTTCAACACACATCGCTATATATTCCGGGAATGCAGGTTATAAACTCAAAAATGATACTTCACAAAAAGCTTTTTATACAAAAGTAAGGTATAACCAATAAATTTATAGTATAATTATATATAGAAATAATAACCAAACCGAGACTTTAAGTTTCTGTGCATTCTTTTACTACCTAAATTTTTAAGCGTTTTCAATCATAGACATGGAGAGAAATAATGAAATTTTTTAAACATACAAACATGAGTTTAAAATCTAAATTACTTTTAACCTTTTTTCTAGGTATTTTGATCCCGATTATCTTAGTTCAATCTGTAACCTATTACAACTCTACCCAATCAATGCAAGAAAAGGTTGATGAATTAGTTAATATAAATTTACAACAAACCTATAAAAACTTAGAAACTTCTTTAAAGGCATACGAAGACATTACAGTCCAATTATTTTCAGATGAAAAAATAAATAGTTTAGTAAAAGAAATGAATATCGAATCAACAAATAATCCAATAGTAGAAGGTGAATTAAGAGAAGTCTTATCAAATTATGCTTATGCAAAAGATTTAATTCGAAGTGTATCAATTTATACCTCTAATAGGAATATAGTCAGTTTTGATAAACAAACTGGTTCAAATATTAAGAATATTTGGACAATCGAAGAAAACAATAAAAGATTAAGGGAATTTCAATTAGAAGCTTCTGCTGGTAATGGAATTCGAATAACTAGTCCTGAACTTACCGATCACATAAATGGTAGAGATCAGTATTTATTTCATATATATGTGCCATTACAAGAAACCAATTATAGCTTGAAAGATAGGCCGAACTTAATAGTTATTAGTATTGATCAAGAAGTCCTAAATCAAGCTATTAACATAAATTATCCGATTATAGGAACAGAAAATAGCATACCCAATCTAACCTTCCTAGTTAATGATAATAAACAAATAGTGTCATTTCCCAAAGATGAACTTATCGGATATCAATTATCATCTTATGAGAATAGTATACAACTTGAGCATACATATGTTGATCTATTAAGACGAGCAAATATAATAAATAGTGATTCCATAATAGTAAATAATTATCAAAAACCGATTAACGGTTGGACTTTGGTAAATGTAATTGATAAAAATACGATGTTAAAAAATATGTATGTCACGCACAGGATTAACATTATTACAGGATTAATTACTCTTTTAATTTCTTCCTTTTTAATTCTTTACTTTACCAATAACATAAGCAAGTCTATAAAAAAAGTCATTAATGGTATGCAAATAGCAAAAGAAGGACACTTAGATGTGCAAATTAATGAAATGAAAAAAGATGAAATATCTATCATTATGGAAAGCTTTAACTCCTTAATGAATAAATTAAATAACCTAATGACTGAAACAAAAGAAGCTACCTTTAAACAAAAGGAGGCGGAAATTCGTGCTCTTGAAGCTCAAATCAATCCTCACTTTCTTTACAATACATTAGATTCTATTAATTGGATGGCAATAGAAAAAGAGGAACATGATATAAGCCGAATGTTAAAAAGCTTAGCTGAAATACTACGATATAGTATACAGAACAGTAATGAGCTTGTGACAATTAGTGAAGAAATTAATTGGCTCAAAAAGTATATGATCTTGCAACTAAATCGCTATGATTACTCTTTTGATTATACCATTGAGGTAGAGAAATCCTTATATAATCATCCGATTCATAAACTTCTATTGCAACCTTTCATCGAAAACGCAATTGCCCATGGGATATCTTCTTATCAATCGGAAGGGCTGATTACTTTAACATTTAAAAAAGGGGAGCAAAACGAACTCATTATTATAATTACAGATAATGGTGTCGGAATGACTGCAGATAAACTAGCATCTATAAAGTTTGCAATTAAGGAGGATCAATCTCTATCCAATAGGCAAAGAGGGATAGGATTAAGAAATGTTATGGAGCGATTAAACAGCTATTACGGAGAAAAAGCTAATTTTCAAATAGAAAGTTCACCCCCACGTTGGAACAATGATAACTATTACTATTTTCACAGATTAAGTAGGAGGAATAATACGATGAAAGTAGTTGTAATTGAGGATGAAATAAAGATTCGAACCGGACTAGTTAAACTGATCCGAAAGTTAAAACCAAATTATGAACTGATTGTAGAAGCAAAAGACGGTGTGGAAGGTTACAGCCTTATCAAACAAATCAATCCAGAAATTGTATTCCTAGACATAAATATGCCTAAACTCAATGGATTAGAAATGTTAAAAAAATTAAACGATCTTGAAATAACACGAAGAACGATTATTTTATCTGGTTATTCCGAATTTGAATATGCCCAAACCGCTATCCGATTAGGTGTAAAAGAATACCTATTAAAACCAATAACAATTGACGATCTTACACTTACATTAGATACCATAGAAAAGGACATATTGCAACAGTCTTTATTTGGTATCTCATACAAAGAATCTGATAAACAGAACAAGCAGACATTGGAAAAACTTATAAATGGAACTTCATCTGACTTAGAAGAAGTAGGACTTTACATGAATAAAATATTAGGTTTTTTATTAGAAAATAACTTTACAATAATAAATCTTTATTATGGCAAACATCATGAACGTTATTATTCTGAGATCAAAAACCTTCTTTCTATTATAAAAAAGCAGTCTAATGATCCTTTCTTTTTTGCAATATTAGATAATCAATATCAATGGCTTATTATTCAGCAAGATAAAATAATTAATACACCCGATAGTCGTCTTCTAAGCAAGTTAAAGCAATTAGGTGAAGATATTATTATTTCTGTTATTACAGTTCCTAATTTTCAGGAAATTAAAACAGCAATTATGGCCAATGAATGTAACCGAAAATGGTCTATTACTCTAAAAGACGAACAGGTAATAGTTGAGGACCTAATTCGTAACGTACAGGATTCCGTGGAAACATTTGTATATCCAATTGGTATTGAACGAAAAGCAAACTCAGCAATTTCGTCATCTACGCCATGGTTGGCAAGTGATTTTATCATTGAATTTAAAGATCAGATAACTCAAACAATATTCCATCCTAAAGAAATATTGGACAATTGTTTTCGTTTCTTTTCAGCAATCCTGCATTCAGCCGTCTTAGTCCATCGGGGGGGATTTCTCAGGAAAAAATCAACAATTATTAAATGAATTAATGAATGTTCAGACACCAAATGAACTGGAAGATATGTTTTACAATTTCATAAAAATTTTCAAAGAATTAGAACCAAGTAATAATAGTTTAGTAGTTTATAAAGCAATCTCTTTAATTAAAGATAAATATGAAGAAGGGATTAGCCTAAAAGAAATCGCTAACGAATTAAATGTAACACCTGAATACCTTAGCTCATTATTCAATAAGGAAACAGGAAAATCATTTACGCTTTACTTAAAACAACTTCGAATTCATAAAGCGCAAGAATATTTGACTAAATCCGAAATGAAATCTTACGAAATTGGAGAAAAAATAGGTTATACTGATCCAAAATATTTCACTAAAGTATTTAAGGAAATTACCGGAATAACCCCCCCAGCTACTTATAAAAAGCTAAACAAAACAAAATAATTAGAAAGGAATTCCATACAAGGATGGGAATTCCTTTCTAATTATTTAGCCGTACTATGTCAATAGCCAAATTAGTAATATTTTTCTGATTATAGGCATGCTAAATAAGCTTAACATAATGGTAATTTTTTTACATAGGTAAGCAACTTGCCGGGTTGCTTTGGTATTCTTATTTGATGAAACCCTACCGGAAGATATGCCCTACGCAAATTGTTCTACATTGATATTCCTGGCTAGTTCGGAAATATTGCCAACGTACTATTCGCACTAATAGAACGAAGGGAGAAAAGGCTAAACAACGAGGTTATCTCATCCTCAGGAAATTATTCGCTCTTCCATCCGGCACTAGTGGGGGGGGTTTTACCCCTATCAGGAAATCAATTCATTTTGATTCCTTGACGGAGGTAAAAACCTCCTAATAACATAATGGTTACATAGCTATTTTTTCTCGGCTGACGAGCTGTTACCTTTTTTACTTTGATTTAATAAGATCGTTTGTAAGGTTTCCTTAGCTGTTTCAGCGTTTTTGGGACACTTTATCGATGAGCTTGTAGTTACAGTAAGTGATACCCCATCCATAAGGGAGGCATAAAGGGGGGGCGGCCTTTATTTAACATGGAAAAAGCAACCTTTAGAAACTTGTTTCCTCCAGCGATATATGCCGCGTGTGTATGTTTCCCTTTGGCTTTCAATCTAGCGTAAAAGTCCTCGAAATATGGATTATCATGTGATAAGTTTTTCCCAATTGTATATATAGTTGCACGTAAATAGTTGTTCCCCCCCTGCTTAGAGATTTTGGTATAAACCCCCCCTCTGCCACCATCTGTTTGAATTACAATTGCATTTGTTCCAGATTGTTTTATTAATTGTCCGGCATGGGAAAAATCATCTATCGGACCAACTTCTTAGATGAATTCAGCTGTGGTAGTTATACCAGTTTTAGGACAAGTTAGAAGGAGAACAGATTCAGTTTGTACCGCTTGGGAGTCTAGAACTAGTACCTTTATTGTGAATGACGCAACGCAGTAGGCAATCGCTGATAAATCAATATTGTCCGTTTTACACCAAGTTAGCGAAGCTGAACGTTCTTCATACGTCGTTAGAGGATTTACAATAACAATTTCATAACCAGAACTTTTAACAAAAGAAACAATCTCTTCATAATTAGGGAGATATTTAGCGAGAACAGCGATAGCTGAAAATCGAATAAATTCTTATGATGGAAGAACGGTTCACTATTGGTATGAAGATCATCGAACAGGGAAACGAATCGATAAAAAGGTGAGTGTGTATCCATTTATATACGAAATGCTTCAACATATTCCACCGAAACATTTTCGAATGGTAGGTCGTTATGGCTTGTACAGTAGAAGGTCTTATCAAAAGGCAAAAGACATGCTTCGTCTGTATGCATTTATGAGAACCAAGCAAATTTCCTTATTATTAGAACATAAAAGAAAGAAGAAAACGTATCGTCAACGTATGATAGAATCATTTGAAAAGGATCCATTTCAGTGTCCACATTGTCATCAGGAGATGGAGTTAATAGGGATATGGCATGCGGATTATGGATGGATCTATCATTATATGGAAGATATAGAAAAGGAGCGATGTAGAAGATATGGGATTCCCTTTCGACGGAAAAAAACCGGATGATGGCATGGAATGGCTAGGTGATGATCAATTAGGATTAAAAGATAAAGAAGTACTCCTCTTGTTT
>NZ_BAVS01000030.1 GCF_000521485.1 Gracilibacillus boraciitolerans JCM 21714
CTCCTTTATTTGAAAGTAAAGTAAGTATATAATGAGTGAAAGGAAAAAAATAGTACGCACTTTATTGATTGCTACTATCAGAAAGGATAGTGTTCATATGAGTATGGCTGATTATAAAGAAAAGGGTAATATCCAAGAGACACCTTTTGGCTATACATTGAAAGTAATAGGAGGTAAATGGAAAATGCTTATAATTTACCTTTTAGCGGAAAATCAACCCGTTCGTTTTAATGATATGAAAAGAAGAATAGGAACTATAACCTTTAAAATATTAAGTTCTCAACTTAAAGAATTGGAAGCAGATGGAATAGTTCGAAGGAAAGAATATCCTCAAATTCCACCAAAAGTGGAGTACAGCCTCACACAAAAAGCAGAATCTTTATTACCCATTTTAGAACAGTTATGTGAATGGGGAGAAAAAAACCGCAATAGTTTGTGAAAAGACAACTTAAACAGCTCTTCTTACCACATTGATCAAATCAGCTTTACTCAAATATGTACGTGCCTATTCAACACGATTGTTTAATACCGATTGTTTCCCAACACTCTTAGACAGCAAATACTATTAAGGAAAACATTCGAAAATGAATAATAAGATTGTACTTAACGAACTAAAAATTGAAAATATTCATAAACTAGCCAGGCATAAACGTCAAACCTTGGGCTTTGTAGGGGGGGAAACTCCAATTGCTAATAATATTTTTACAATAATTGAAAACTTAGACATTAAACTGCTGGAGTACCCAATCAAATCAGAGGACGGGAATCCAGCTTTTTCAGCTGCACTCATGTATTCCGAAGAAGGTGGCGAAGAACTTGTTTTTATTGGTTTGAATACTGCCGATTATTTTGATAAACAGGTTTTTGCTCTTGCTCATGAGCTATATCATTTTTATACGAAAACTGGATCTCACTTGAGTCGATTAGAAGATGAAGAACACAACTTAATTGAAGCACAGGCCAACCGATTTACAGCTGAATTCTTGTTACCAGAAAGCATCCTGGAAAGCATCGTTCTTAGAGAATTCAAAACATCTTCGCTTCAAAAAGTGCACACCAAGACCATACTTCGTTTCATTGCAAGGCTTCAATGTACATGGTGGCTACCCTTTCGTTCATTGGTTAAGAGATTAAAGAAGATCAATGCAATTTCAGAGGAACAGTATACTGAACTTTATGCTACTGACGAACGTAATCTTAATAGCGAATATGGTCGATTAGGCCAAGCCATTAACAAAGATATCTTTTCTAAGCTTAACACTACTACTTCAACAACTGATATCTCTCCAAAAGACATCGAGGTCATTATTCGTAACTTTGAAGATAATATTATAGAGGAAGATAAATTTACTGAGACATTAATCTTGTTTCATAAAAACCCTGATGACTTAGGATATGAGTTTACAATTTCGGATGAAGATATGGATGAATTTGAAGCCTTCTTTAAAGAGGAGAGAGACAATGATAGTTAACGTAACTTCCTCTAACCCTGGTTTAAAAAGTATCTTTAAGCATCCTGATCAAATGATAACAATGGATGCTAATTTTCTTATTCCTCCAGATAGAAGTAAACACGCAAAGTATAGTTTTCGTTTCCCTAAATTTAAAGAAGTGTGGCTAGACCCAATCTTTGAAGCATTCCCTAACTTAGCGATACACGAGGCCGTCTATGATGAGTTGGTTATACCGTCCGTTCAGTTTTATATTGATAGTCAAATTAATAGTACTCCACGTCGCTTAGTTGTTCATCAAGATGCGGCTTTAACTCCTGAAGAAAAAGTGTTAAGAGATTCCATTGAAGAGAAAATTTGTCCATTAACCAAGTATGAGCCACTACTAGATAATAAAGAGGATCGTGGTGAAGTAAAGTCCCTAGCTTTCATTGCTATAAAAGAATTACTGTACTTTGCTGCTAATGATTCGAATGCTATTCAATTGGTTGAAAAGGCTGAAGAGTGGACTACGGGACTAGATAATGTATAAGCTATCAAAATGTATGAGCTTATTTATTATTTACACAAAATGGATTTCGGTGATAGAAAATCCTTGAGAATACTTTACAAATATCAATATTATCTAACTCCTTATGAAAAAAAGAATAATCCAGAATGGGGACAATTTGTTGAGGGAATGAATATCCTCTATTCCTCTGTTTTGGATGAAGATTAACGAACCCACCAAGAAACCATCCAAAACCTAGATGCTAACTCGGTGGGTTGCTAGTTTTCCGCTATTTTCTTTTCTTCCTATTTCTCGGACGTTTTGATATAGGTGCCAGTCCTCCAAAAACATTATTGCACGACACAGTATATGCGATTAACATACAAATGATGTATCAACAAAAAAAGCTATGGAATCAAGAAGCGAAAGAACGCCTAAAGGAAGTTTGGAAGAATTTTTAGAATTCCAAATGAAATATAAAGCAGACACAGTAAAAGAAGCTTTCCCCCCCACAGTAGATGGTAATGAAAAGGATGCTTTGTCAGACTATTACGAGTGGGAAAGTTTAGAAGAAGAAATTCAAGACTTAAAAGAAAAAGTGTATGGAGATTGAAAGAAGGGAAAACACAAACAACACCTATCTGCATGGGGGGGAAACAACCCTCACGATTCAGCAAACACGCCACCTGAAATACGAATCAAATCCGAACCACATCATCATCACTACATTCTAGGCGATTGGAATAAAAGGGAAGCTAATTGTATGTATAACATTAGATGATGCATTTCAATTTGTTGCCTATTATATTCGAAGTGGGGGGGAAGAATATATACAAAAGAGAAGTAGAGTATTAGATTGCCAAGCGATTCGATGCTCTATTTTTAAATGCAAGCAAACACTCATTACAAAAGCAACATGATCTAGCAGGATTTTGTAAAACAATGATCACCAATACATTACATAATACATGATCATGTATTCATATATATAAATCGAAAACTTCCCCCCCGATTCTTGTTTTCATTTAACTAAAAACAGAAAGTGGAAGACAACAAGGGTCATCTACTCATCTGTCATCCCAGCGAAGACAATTGTATTTTCGGAGGGTCTTGCACCTATAACTGGCGCCTATAACTCATAAGTTTGATATATGCTCAAGTTCTCACATAAATACACCCAAAAAATAAAGCGCATGTATCATACTTCAATCAACAATACACACGCAATGCTTTCCTATACTTCTATCTGAATCCATCACCGTACTTAATACGTACATGATTGTATATTTTGACTTCAATGATATTAGAACCTGAATTATTCATACTTCAAATTTAAGTCGTAGATAAAACCAAAATCTAATGTTTTTCTATATCATCGAAAAAATTCATAGTAAATTAGAACACTTCGATGTGATTTTCAAGCAAGTGCTTGAGGAAAGTCAGTTTTTGGACAGACCGCTCCCTCGGTCTGACATTAACTTTTAAAAAAACAGGTATTAAGAGATGTCTACTCTAGCTTTAGGTTCTGAATTCGCTGAAGCACTTTCCAAAAGAGTTCTTGGTACACGAAACTTGAAGATAGTTTAAAGTAAAGGGATCTTCCTGACTTTACTAATTTACTAGCAACTTTAATAATCCGTGTCCGTATTGTTTCGATTTGCATAGTCTTTTTGTTCTTCAGGAAAACAAAGCGTACGCAGCCAATTCGTTAGGTTATAAGCTAGCAGACTCAACATCATCTTTCCTTCATTCACTTGGAAGGAATGACTATTCATTTTATCTAAATAGAAGCCATTCTTGGCTTCCTTGATGTAGTTCTCCATTGTCCCTCTTTTTTGGTAAGCAAGGACGATGTCCTTGGGAGAAAAGGCATCCACTAAATTAGTCACAATGAACGAATGGTTAAAAAATAATTCACCTGCAGGGCGTACCGATTTTATAATCACTTTTCTAGGTTTAGACCATGATTTCGCTTGATAAAGGGTTTCTTCATAATAACATTCCGTTTTCGTTACATCGGAAGTCATTAATGATGGATGAAGTTCATCCGCAATTCGTTGTAGATTCGCATTTGCTTTGAGTCGAATAACGTAATAAACGGATTCTCTTTCGCACAAATCGTACAGAGCTGGGACGGCAAAGCCACTATCCCCCCCACGAACAAATGGTGTCGTTTCTGGGAATTTATTATTGTAATGTTCAACCAACGGTTGAATAAAATCAACAACACCGTTAGAAGTATAGACATTCCCAGGACGAAGCTTAGCTTTGATAAAGTCACCGGTTACTCCATCGAATACAACTAATGGGTGGAAACCAACTGTTCCGTAATGGGCATTGTAAGCCGCGGATTCTTGATTTCCATAGGTATCTGAATGCGTAGAATCCAAATCAAATATGAGTGCCTTTGACTCTCTGAATTGATGTGCTTTGTCAATAAGTTCTTGGTTAGCTTGATTTAATTCCTCTATGGATTGGCTATCAAACCGTTTAAAAAAACGTGACAAACTAGGTTGGGAAGCTAACACATCCGTTCCAATGATTTGAGTAAATACAGGGTCTTTCGTTAGTTGATCAGCAGCGTCATCTTCGGAATAGCCAGCAATAATTTGATATATCTTCTGGCGAAGCAAGTTCTCATTTGAATGAAAATAGTAAAGTCTTTCATCTTTCAAATTTAAATGTTTAGCCAATATTTCTGAAAAGCTAATTTTCTCATCGAATTCTCTAAAGAAGAATTCACCTGTATCTGACGAAAGTTCTCCTCCATCATTTGATAGTTTAATTTTACGATTGAAATCAAGCGTTAGTTGCGGTAAAGTAGCCATTATAAGAATCCTTTCTGATGGTTATTTCGTAGATGCTTTAACCTTATCAGAAACGGGTTCTTTTTTCATTTTTTAAGTGAATTACTATTTAACCAGAAAGCTTATTAGATAGACGTTAGTAGCCAATTAAAGATTTTCTATGAATAATTCAGGTAGAATTATAGCTTAAGACTCAGGTCGAGGTGAATTTTTTGTAATATTAATAAGATAGAAAACTAACGAAATGATAAAGATCGTAATTAAAAAACCGTTACTAGGGCTTACTATCCAACTTGTTAACGAACTTACCAATGCAAATATCGACAAATTGCTTAAGATAAGAAATAAAAGAGCATTTTCCCCTATTTTTCTCAGCCAAGAAATATCGTTAAAATGAAATTCCAACCATTTCACAATTAAGAAATACATATAAATAAAGAATGTGGATCCCAATATCCAATAAATAGATGGAGGGAATCTTTCAGGTAATTGAAAATGATTAATGATTAAAAAAACAAGAAATATTAGTGTCCCAATCACAGATGAAATAAGTATTTTCCAATTAAAACGGATGGAATATCTAGCAAAGTAGATTCCTATTATGTAAAAAGGAAAATATTGAATAACAGGAAAAGTCGGAAACAAATCAGTACCAATAAGCAAGCCAAGTTGAGGAGTATCAATCAAGCCATAATCCATTTTCGTGCTTATCAACAATAATCCGGTAATTATTAAGAAAATTGATGGTTTTTCGATCATCCACTTTATAAATGGAAATAGCAAGATACCCATAAATAATATCATGGAGAAAGATAATAAAAACTCTGACCACCCTGGAATTACTTCTAGCAATAAAACAGGATAAATGGTTTTCCATGTTAAACTTTCATTAGCAACAAAAATTTGAAAAGCTATACCTGAAATATAAAATGCGAGTAAAGTCTTTATACTTGCTACAAGCATTCTTCTATACACATTCGCAAATGATTTACGATAATATACAAGCTGATTGACATATCCAAAACAGAAAATAAACCCTGAAAACGTAACCAAATTAAAGAATTGCGTTATTATTTCAACTGAGTCGAAAATGGCTGGATCACTAAAGAATTGCAGAACATGGGTATAGATCATTCCTATGACTAATAATCCCTTAAAATAGTCGATTGCATAATTCCTATTAATTGATATATCCTCCCCCATTGTTATGAATATTAACGCAGGATTGTTCAGGTAACTGAACAATCCTGCGAAACTTCCCTATGCATCATTTACTTCTTTTAATTTTTCCATGGACTTTAGGTTCTCTGTTTTCATATAATAATCCATTTACTTCCTGTTGTACATCCGTTATTTGTGTGTAACAATATCCGCAAATATAAGGAATTTCTTTTATCGCATTAGTAATTTCGCGATATCGTCTGATAAATTCATCCTCTGAATTTACTTGATTACCATAACCCCCCCAACCTCTGTTATCATTAAAAGCGATCCCGCCATATTCAGTTAGAATTACTGGCTGGCCTTTATACTCATATCCTTGTGCGAATGCATATTTAGATTTGTTATGTGGATGGAGATTATTTAGTATTCTATCTTTATCCTGATAACGTGCTATAAATGCATCAGCAAATTCTTCATAATCATGCAGCGAAATAATATCGGATACCGTATGCTCCCAACCATCATTTACAATAATCGGTCTTTGCGAATCTATTGCTTTTGATAAATGATAAATAGCTTCAGTAAATGCTTGCTGTTTATTGTCTGTCAAAATCCTCGGCACACCCCCCACGATTCATTAAATGGGACCCAAGTAATAAGTGATGGATGATTATAACGTTGTCTCATAATATCTAACCATTCTTTCGTGAAGTTTTCTATTGCTTCATCCGAAAACTCATAGGTTGCTGCCATTTCTGACCAAACGAGTAATCCCTTTTTATCACACCAATACATAAATCGATCATCTTCAATTTTTTGATGTTTACGAACACCGTTGAATCCCATTGCTAATGTTTTATCGATATCCGATAATATAGCTTCATCTGACGGCGGAGTTAACATCGTGTCTTGCCAATATCCTTGATCTAACAATAATTTTTGATAAATCGGTGAATTATTAAGCAACACTTGCCCATTTTTAATAGATATTTTACGCATACCAAAATACGACTTAACTTCGTCTTTTAAACGATCATTGACATACAGTTGAAAGGTAACATCGTATAGATTAGGATGTTTCGGTGACCATAATTTAAGTTTCCATTCATGAATTTCTGCTAATAAATCTATATTTAGCTTCAATAAATTACGATCCGGATAAATAGAAGTCTTCTTTACAGAACTACCATCAAACGTAATAATGGTATCAAGCCGCCAGTTTTTATCAACATCACCTGCTAAGCTATATTCAAACGAAACGGAATTTGTATCAACATCTGGATCTATCTTCACAGAATCTATAAACTCCGCAGGAAGAAATTCCAACCAAATTGTCTGCCAGATTCCAGTATTTTGTACATACCAGCAACCATAATTTTCTTCCCGCCACCTTTGTTTTCCACGAGGCTGATAACAACTATTACTATCCTCGATTTTTATAACAATTTCGTTTTGTTTATCTACATCCACAGCATTGGTAATTTCAAACGAAAAAGCAGCATTTCCTCCGCGATGTTCACCAATATAGGAACCATTAATCCATACCTGTGTTAGATAATCAGCTGCTTGAAATCTTAATATAACCTTTTTATTACGTGACCGTCTTGGAATCTCAAATGTTCTTTTATACCATATATGAGGATGAAATATTTCATCTCCAATCCCACTTGCCTTTGTTTCATAAGTAAAGGGAACTTGAATTTTTTGATCGAAGGAGGCTGATAAAACCATCCTTGAGTCTGTCCTATATTTTTATCATCAAAAGCAAATTCCCATATGCCGTTCAAATTAATCCAATCTTCCCTCTGATATTGAGGGCGTGGATATTCAGTGCGCTGATAGTTCGTCATGTTTTCTGTCATTTCAGTCCATCCTTTCCTATCCTTTTATTCCGGTAAAACTTATACCTCTTACAATTTGTTTTTCAAAAATAAAGAATGCAATAATAACTGGAATTGAAGCTACAGCATTTGCTGTCATTGGTAACACATATGCTTGAGTATATGCTGAATTAAAAACCGGAATTCCGACTGGTAGCGTATATAGTGTTTCTGATAAAGTAGATAAATATGGCCAAAGAAAGTTATTCCATGAACCGATAAATGTGAAAATACAAATTGCAGCCATTGCTGGTTTAGCTAACGGTAATACAATTTTGTAATATAATTTAAAATAGGAGCAACCATCCATTATTGCACTTTCAATAAGTTCCTTTGGAACACCATCATAAAAGCTCTTTAAGATAATTACTCCTAGTGGTGAAGCGATCATTGGCAATATTAAACCTGCATAAGTATCAATCATATCCATGCTTTTAACAATTTGATATAATGGAATTATGGTAGCCTCACCAGGAATCATTAATCCTATCAAAAAGAAAAGAAAAATGGACTTTCTAAAGCGGAATTTCATCTTCGAAATCGCAAAAGCTGCCAGAGAGGTAATGATCAATGTCAAAATTGTCGTAATTACTGCTACAATAAAACTATTAAACAACCATCTTATTATCAGACTTTCCGCTATTAAATTCCAATAATTAAACAACGTAAATGGCGGGATAAACCATTCCAATGGCTGATTAGTGGTAAAACCATTGGGCTTGACCGAAACAAATAACATCCAAATAATCGGGACAATAAAAACGATGGACATGAAAAATCCTATGAATACTTTGATTCCATGATAGGGATCTCGATTTCTTTCCAACAATTTTGTTTTATTTACCTTTTTGTTTGCCACTATTCTCCCCCCATTCTCTGATGCTTAAGCTGAATTATAGAAAGCGCTAACAATATGACGAATAATGCGTATGACATTGTTGCAGCGTATCCTAAATTATTTTGTGTAAAACCAACCTCATAAATATATTGAATTAATGGTCTAGTTGCCCCACTCGGACCACCGCCTGTAATCAGTAAAATCTGCGCAAACACTTTATATGATGCTAATATCTGCAGCAAAATAATCACTCGACCAATTGGTATCAGTTGTGGTAATGTAATAAAACGAAACTGATCCCAACGTGAAGCCCCCATCAATTTCACTTGCTTCATATAGTGAGTCAGGTATATCTTGTAAGCTGGCAAGAAATAAGATCATATTAAAACCAACCGTCCACCAAAGAGTAACCACAATAATCGTTACCCAAGCTAGAATATTATCTCTTAACCAAAATGGTTCAGCATCCACACCGAATGATTGAATAATTGTATTTACAAAACCGTTATACGGTTGCAACATAAATACTGCGATAAACGATATTACCGCTACTGACAGTATACTTGGAAGGAAAAATGCACTTCTAAAGAATCGCTGAAATCTTGTCTTAAGATTTGCCAAAAGTGCTAAGTATAACGCCAATAGTACCATTGATGGTGTGGTTAAAATAACAAACAATGTTGTATTCTTCAAAGTCTGCCAGAATTGTTTATCCGTAAACATTTTTTGATAATTTTCCATACCAACGAAATCTAATTTTCGAATTAACGTCCAATCAAATAAACTCATTTCTAATCCTTTGAATATTGGAAAAATAGTAAAGATAAAATAAGCAATAAAAAACGGTAGTAAAAACGGAATCGCTCTCAGCTCATTTACCCATGCATTCTTCTTCATCTCGATTCGTTAACTCCTTTCTGAAAAAGGGTAAAAAAGTGGATATCTTAATGATTAACTTAGTGACACCCACTTTTTTAGAACATCTATTCGCCAATCAAATCCTTCACTTCATTTTCTATTTCATCGAATACTTCTGCTGGCGTAACATCACCCGACCACACTGTATCTAAATGCCTATGGATAATGGATTGCACCCCTCGAGTATGAATATTTCGATCTAAGAAATTTACATAGCTAGCTACTTCTGCATATT
Organism: Gracilibacillus boraciitolerans JCM 21714; assembly: GCF_000521485.1. Classification (GTDB taxonomy): domain Bacteria; phylum Bacillota; class Bacilli; order Bacillales; family Amphibacillaceae; genus Gracilibacillus; species Gracilibacillus boraciitolerans. The sequence goes on from NZ_BAVS01000030.1 coordinate 9,784, forward strand.
GGCTACGATAATCCATACTTTGAAATTCATCTGATTCCACTACGGTATCCTTCGCTGGAATATGACCAGCTTGAGCCCACATAGCACCATTTTCCGCAACAAATTTCATAAATTCTGCAGAACCTTTTGTACTTCAGCATCCGCGTTATCATAGTAAGGCATAATCAAAGTATGAGAGCTTCCCCCATACACCTTTTTGTTCAAATATTCGTGGAATTGGCATAGGTGTGAAATCTAATCCATCTGTTTTCTCCCAAATACCAGTAGCCCAAACTCCGGTTGTAATAGTAGCTGCATTCCCTGATTGAAATTCTGAATAAAAATCCTCTATATTTAAAGGAATAATTTCCTCTTCATGATAGAGACTTTGTACAAATTCAGCTGCTTGAATAGCCTTTTCAGTATCCAAATCATAAGATGGATTCTCTAAATTATCCTCTGTAGTAATACCTCTTCCTCCAAGCTGACTATACAGTCCCCCCCACCAAAACCAGTAAGGATCATTTCCAGAATTTGAAAAGGCGAATGGCATGTTCCCCCCCTCTGGTAAGTTCTCTTTTAACGTATGAAAAAATTCGAGATATCCTTCCATAGAATTCTCCATTTTGATAGTTCCATCATCATTAAGCAAACCAGCATTTCCAACTAATTCATTATTGATATACATGATCTGAGCATGTGTATCAATCGGAACTGCATAGTGTTGATCATCAAAAATAGTTGCTTCTAATATATTAGAATTAAACTCATCCCATGCAATACCTACCTCAGATGCAATATCGCCTAGATCAACTGCTAAGCCTTGATTAACTAATTCTGGTAAAATATAATCATGAGATATTGCTACATCCGGTCCTTGACCTGCACCAATACTAGTAAGTAATTTCGTATAATATTCCGAGTGTTCTTGCATAATATTATTTACAAAAAATTCCGATTGATCTTCATTGAACTTATCAACCATATTTTGCATATACTCAGCATCTCCACCACTAAACAAGTTCCACATTACAATTTCTGTAGCCCCCCCCTTAGGAACTTCAACATCTGATCCCTCTTCAGATTCTGAATCTGAATTTTCAGAATTAGAACATGCTGTTACAAATAAGAATATTCCTCCAAATGCCAACAGTGTTAAAATCCATCTTTTCACTAGTAATCCCTCCTTTAATTAATACAAATAATCAGGATAATAACTGTTTATCTGTAATTTATTATATGTATGCGCTTTCGCTTTATGCTTGTCACTTAGTTTTTATAATTTATATTTGAATACATTTCTTTTGTAATTAATTGTCGTGTTAATTTTTAAAGTTTTTAAAAAAAGACTTCACCATTTAATGGCGAAAATCCTTATCAAAATAATCGATCTCATACTTTAATAAAATTCAAGCTCTAACTTAATATCCTGAGAATAATCTCCAAAATGTTTACCTAAAATATTCATTCCACCTTTGTGATTAGCGTCATCTTTGATCCCAATACGAAATGATACATATTCCTTTTCAAGTAAATTTAAATCATCAATCGTTACACTTGAAAGATAAAATTCATCAATCATAGTTTTTTCGTTTGTAACTTTCCAAGTCTTAAGTGTTCCATATTGCGTGCTCGTGGTTTCAGCCCAATATTTAGGGTTTAGTTTACCAGGACGATCTCCAAAATCCCCCCCAGGACTAGTCCAAGTACCGACATCGACACCATTGATCCAAACTGTAATGTCAGAAGGCCAATTATGATCATGATTAGGAGCCTCAGAGCAAATTTCTAATGAGAATTGAATATTGCTTATTTTTGCCTCGTTTTTAATGATAATTGGAAACTTATACTCCAAAAACCCTTTCCGTGTCCAAATAAGCTGAGCTGTACTCCGAGCTGGACTATAAAAATGAGCAGGTTCATCTTCAGGTACAATTAATTGTTGTTGATCGGCCATTCCACATGTTGGGGCAACTTCAAAATCAGTATACTGCCCAATGGGCATTTCAATTTTATAACTCTCTTTATCATGTTTAATCTTTATAACTTCATTAAGTTTGATATGAATATCATCAAAATTTCTAGTACATACTTTCATCGCACCTCTGCTAGCAGGACGCAATTCAGTATGAATGAGATTAGCTTCTTCTAAAACTTTAACATGAGATGCAGCTGTAGAAACGGGAAGACATAGTTTTTCAGAAAGCTGATGAATATTAAGATTATCTTTGTTTAAAAGAGCAATAATTTTTAATCGGTCTTGTGAAGACAACGCATGAGTAACTTTCCTTAATTTTTTTGGATGGTTTAGTGATAGTTCTAACAATGAACTTCCTCCTAGTTTCATAGTTATTTAATAAAGTTAATAATTATATTTTATGTATTCATCTATATATATTATTAATATATAGTTGTTTTATACAATATATTTGTATTATTTTAAGCACTGAAGAGTAATCTTTTGAGACCGTCAAGAATTATGTGTAAATAAGTAAATCCTTTTCTTGTATGTATGTTCATTAAGCCTGTTTGAACATCTCAGCCAGCTCTGCACGCGCTTGATCGAATCCGATATGGCATCGGGTGGAGAAGTTCTGGTTATAGATTTCGAACTGGGAAACCAGGAAGCGATCCAAGGAATCTTCGTTTGGAAATTGCTCCTTACGCTTGCTGTATTTCTTCACTTTCTTGTTGAACGACTCGATGAGATTCGTTGAATAGATGCTTCGCCAAATGGATTTTGGGAAGTCGTAGAAGGTAAAGATATAGGGATTTGCTTCCAATGATTTCGTCACTTTGGGATAGGCAGTTTTCCACTTGTCGACAAAGGCTTTCAACGCTTTTTCACCCAGTTCCCGGTTTTCTGCCCGGTAGACCGATTTGAAATCATCGAGAATCTCCTTGCGATCGGTGACGCGAACTTTGTGGCGGATACCACGCGACAGGTGGACGCAGCACGCCTGATATTTCGCATCGGGAAAGACCGCAAAGATGCGATCAGTGATGCCTTTCAAGCCGTCGGAGATAAACAGCAGCACCTCTTCGACACCACGCTCTTTCAAGTCCAATAGGACTTCTTCCCAAACGAATGCGGATTCCGTAGGTGCCACTGTATAGGCCAACACTTCTTTCGAACCGTCCTCTCGGATGCCAATAGTAATATAGACGGCTTCCTTAGAGACCGTGTCGCGCTTGAGGGAAATGTAAGTTGCATCCAGATAGACACAAGCGTAGCGCTGATCTAACGGACGAGATTTAAACGCTTCAACCTGTTCGCTCATGACTTTCGTCATATTGGAAATGGTTTGCGGCGTGTAGTGATGGCCGTACATTTTCTCGATCAGATCCGAAATCTCGGACATCGTGACGCCTTTCTGGAACATGTGAATAACGAAGGCTTCTAGCGTATCGTTTGAGCGCTTGTACGGAGCGACCGTCTGTTGGTTGAATTCGCCATTCCGGTCCCGTGGCATCGAAAGTTCTAAATCGCCATACTCCGTATGAAGAGTACGCGTGTAAGCACCGTTGCGGGAGTTACCCGAGTTGAAGCCGATGCGATCGTATTTTTCGTAATCCAGGAAAGCTGTCAGTTCGGTTTGGAGGAGCGTATTGACCGCTGTCTCCAGATGTTTACGGAACTTCGGAGATGTCTTCTTTTTTTACTAGAGCTTGCATAATATCTGTTGTAAACTGAGTCATAGGGAAGGCCTCTTTTCTGTGAATTGGTTGTGGTGACTTAATTCTACAAGAAAAGGTTTTCCTTTTTCTATTTATTCATTTACACAAGATATTTTACGCTCTCAATCTTTTTCTAACACTGTTAATTTATATGACTAAATAAATATGTTTATTTTTACTCTTGTAATGTGATTATTGCGGATGAATTGAGCCACTTATGCGGAGTTTTGAGCCAGTTAATGCGGAAAAATGAGCCACATTCTGCGGAATGGAGAGCCAGCACTATAAATAGAATAACCTCTTGTATAATTAAATGGCATGCAAACAAGCATGACACTATTATACAGGAGTTTTTTTTATGGTTAATTGTCGTAAGATTTTCGAGCTGTATTTTGATGGGGGGGTCAGTCAAAGAACCATCAGTTCTAGCACTGGTCACTCCAGGAATACAGTTTCTGAGGTCATTAAACGCGCCAAGAAACTTGGTTTAGAAAGTTTGAGCGACACCATGATCAATTCATGGCTATTGGCATTTCTCTTCCCGGAGAAACAGGCTATTGAGAAAGGTTACTTACCAGTTGATTGGGAAAAGGTGCATAAGGAACTGCAAAAGAAAAATGTTACGTTGGCCTTATTGCATCACCCCCCCCTGTGTTAGCATGGTTGTCATAAGGTTCCATAGATCGTATAGTGAGTGTAAGAAGAAATGGAAAGGAAACTTACTATGACTAAATATAGCAAAACATTTAAACAATCGATCATTACGAGAATGATGCCTCCGCATAGTGAATTGGTTAGCACTATCGCAAGGGAAACGGGTCTCTCCGAAGGAACGTTATATAATTGGAAAAAGAAAGCAAAGGCAAATGGCATTCCCTTACCTAGTGGAGAGCAGGATTCAGAACGTTGGAGCACTCAGGATAAGTTTTCTGTCGTAATGGAGACCTTTCCTTTGAGTGAAATTGAACTAGCTGACTATTGCCGTAAGAAAGGGCTTTATGTCGAGCAGGTAGAAGCTTGGCGTGATGCCTGTATGCAAGCGAATGGTGGCATCGCACAACAAGCAAGTGCCTTTCAAAAAAGTGTACGTGAAAAAGATCGTGAACTCAAAAAACTGAACCAAGAGCTTCGCAGAAAGGAAGCAGCGCTTGCAGAAACAGCAGCCTTACTTGTTTTAAGAAAAAAAGCCAACGCGATCTGGGGGGGACAACGAGGACGAATGATCAGTGCCTCCGATCGCGGTCAAGCAATAGAGCTGATTAAAGAAGCTGTTACGAATGGTGCGCGAGAAGAAAAGGCATGTGAGGAGCTGGGTATCAGCAGACTTACAATACAACGTTGGAGAAGCAATCGAACACCTGCAGATGATCAACGTCCCCCCCATGCGGAGCGTCCTACGCCTAAAAACAAGCTGAGTGAAGAAGAAAGAGAAACCATTGTGCAAACGGTCAATCAACCAGCCTACAAAAAAGTTTACCGCCTAGTCAAATCGTGCCGAGACTTGCGGATGAAGGCGTTTATTTAGCATCTGAATCGACCGTATATCGTGTGCTGAAAGAGAACGATATGCAGCATCACCGTGGAAGAAGTAAGAAGCCGAATGTGTAGCCTATATCAACGCATCGTGCAACCGGTCCAACCAATTGTGGATGTGGGATATTACCTGGCTACCTGGATCAGCAAAAGGAATATACTTTTACCTATATCTTATCCTAGATTTATATAACAGAAAGATCATCGCGCATCTTCAGCCGCTCGTGCTGCACTCCGATAATGGCAGTCCGATGAAAGGCGCATCGATATTAGAAACGCTGTACCAGCTAGGGATCACTCCATATAGAAGCAGACCTAGAGTGAGTAATGATAATCCCTATGCAGAATCGATTTTTCGAACATGTAAATATCGCCCAGACTACCCAGCAAAAGGGTTCTCCGAACTGACAGAGGCAAGAGAATGGGTATTGGCATTTGTGCATTGGTACAACAAGGATCACCGACACAGTGGCTAATTTCCTAACGCCGAACCAAAGGATGATGGATCCGCAAGCGAGATCCTCGCGCACAGGAAGCGCGTATACGAACAAGCAAAAGCACGGCATCCAGAAAGATGGTCAAGGGAAACAAGGGATTGGACTCTTGAAGAGGAAGTTTGGCTTAATCCAGAACGATCAGAAAAGAAATCCGAGGAGAATAAAAAAACTTCTTAACGCTATACAAAATTGGGATTAAAAATGACAACTAACTTGTCAAACACCGTCAGTTAGTAACTCCAAGTAATATTTTATCATTTTCTTCTATCTTTCTTAAAAATTCTTCAAGAGAAGTCGCAATTTGAATATCATAATAGTAAACTGCACTTCTATTATTTTCATTCAATTCTATTGACATTAAAGCTGATTCACTGCCTTCAAAAAATATTAGTTTGTTATTCTCAAATTCATCATAGATTTCTATGTCGGGATAAAACTCAAAATCATTAACTCTTAATCGAAAATCCCTTACTGAATATGGTCCATAATACGATTAATATTAAACTCTGAACCTTTAATAAATCCGTAGCCCACCTCTATATAAAAATTAACTAACTCCTTAGGAAATTTTAAATCGAGTTCCTTCTCAACCTCTTTTATTTCGTTTTCAGTCACTGGATAAAAACTATTTTCTTGGTTTGTCTTAATAAATTCATTGCTCATTATTTTTTATCTCCTTTAAATAGTGTATTTGCTGGTGAACCTGCTCCATGAATACCAGCTTGATGCTCATTTGGGAATTTTGCAGGGTGCATATTCCACCATTCATATTCTCCGCCAAAAGTATTTTCAATTATATGATGAGCATCATACTTATCTCCTTGTTTCCTAATTATTTTACCTGTTTTTTCTGAAATAACATTTTCATTATACGCAGGCCACTTTTGCCCAGTATTTTCTTCCCACTCTTTAATTACTTTATTTTTCACTTTATCAAATTCTGCCCTATGCTTAGCTGTTTCTATTAGTGACATTTTTTTATATTCTTTATTTCTTAAGGCTTCCTTCAACTTCTCTATTTGGTTTATAGGTAACTCTCTGCCAGTTCGCCCTTCTATTTCTCTAATATATTTTTTTATTGTATCAGAATCTATCTTGTAACCCGTACCCTTAGTATTTCCCCCCTTTTCCACCACTACCACGCCACGAAAACACATAATGATTACCACCAAGCGAATCATGCACAACATAGACCTTGGGAATGAAATCATTCAACCAATTTAGCGCAGCATTAACTGTCCATGGCTTCTGCACTTTCGGGATGATGGCAGGCGGTTTCGGACTGGAAAGAGTAGATTTCTTTACCAGGTGGCTTGAGGTTGAACCTAATCCCCCAGTAGCTAGGACACTTGCTGATCCTAGACTATTCAGCCAATGCTCTGGTGACCAAGCTTCCTCAGGAGCAACCGCATTGACAACCATTTCACTTGGACCCATCGTAGCATAATTCAAGAAACTAGCGGTAGTAGTATCATGCTTGAATGTTTGGTAACGTTGATCAAAGCTTTCCCCCCCTATACCAACCACTCCATCTGGTAAACCAAGGGTTAGATAATTTACAAAGTCATAGCCTGAGTCGAACTTCTTATCATTTCTGTCTTGAGAGGAATCGACAACAGAATCTACTGCAGACTCACCGATTACCTTGAAACTATCCCATGACTTTGTGGCAGGCTGTATGATCGCTCCATCTAAAAACTCGCTACCAGTCGTTTTTACATTGGCAATATGGTCTTGATAGGAGAGACCAGCCTTAATAGATAACATTTGGTTACGTCTACCTGATGGGTGTATGTCTGTTGCCATCATCGGTTAGCTTGAAAAAATTTATTTATAGCCTGACTACTATCATCTAGATCATTAGTAAATTCTTGAAGATGCCTAGCTATGTTAGTATCTAATTGTTCATATACAACTGTAAATGCTTGAAGCAATATCTGGTGTAATTCTTGAAAATACATTTTTGCCACATCTGCAGCTTCTACTTGAAATAGTTACATATGTATTATCTGCTCCACGTCATGAATTTCTCATAAAAAAAGCACCTATTGCCTATTCTATTAGACAATCAAGTGCTTATAGTTAACATAGTATTTAACATTACTGAACTGATACCATAAATTCAGTAATAATAAGAATATGTTCCTTCAATTTTACTTTCTTTAGATTCTCAACTTTTTCTGCGCCACCTAAACCTAATAGAGGGGGTGTATCCAAAACACTCCTCATAGTTAGGGGGCACTGTATTTTTTAATCGCGTCAGAATAAGGCTGCCACATTAATTCATCGTTCATAAAATCATTATCTTTTAAGTCATCAAAAAAGAATTCAAATCCGGATGAAACAACATTAACATATCTTTTCCTAAAGTTTAATAAATTTACATACTTATCTTTTTCCCATACTATAATATCACCCATTGCGGTTGTAAAAATAGGAATGGCCTGCTCATACCTTAGATAACTTCTCTCTAAAATATCTAAATAATCGTCTGGATTAATAACTTTTAAAAAGTCATTTACGAAAGTACCAAAACCATATTTTTTCCATGTTTCTATTAATTCTTCAGGAAGTTTATCCTTAGATGGTAGATTTCGTTACCAGGTGATTTGAGGTTGTACTTAATCTCTAGTAAACAGAACACTTACTGTTCCACGGCTATTCAGTCAATGATATGGTAAAAAGGCTAAGGGATAGGATAAACTTAATAAGTAAAAAACCTTTAAAGCTTAGACACGCCACGAGTTTTGTCATTCTTGTTAATTTATAAGCTATTCCATGTCATAACTACCACTGCCATGCAAAATGTCATCTCGCCTAATTAACGTATTATTTTTACAAAACAAGTATTAAAACATAATACCTTGATGGTACAACTATCATGAATTATAAATTTCATACAGTCTTTTTTATCTTCTTTCATCTATTAATTATGAGAAATAACCTTGAATGAACTTATATCCATTCAATGTCAATTTTAACATTAATAATATTTTGTAAGTTATAATACAATATCTTGATAACCTACTTCTTCTACCATTTCATCTTCAATTTTTATTCCCAATCCATTATCAATATCCCAGGAGACATCACAAAGTAAACCTAATCTTCTTTTCCCATTCTTTCTTACTCTTCTTACAATTAATTCAACCGGTTTCACTATTCTCTTTAAATCTGAAATAGAATCAATCTTTGGTGCAAACTTATCTGCTTCTGATTCATTACCTAACATCTCTCTATACTCTTCATAGTTCTCATTATAGTAATCGTAAACTTGCTTTTCAGCCTCATTTATTATGTTTTTCATATCTTGTATAAAGTTAATAAATGCTTCTCTCTGCACATTTGAAAAATCAGCTTTTTCATGTGCATCTACACTTAAAAGTATTTCTTCATCCAAATCAAACATCCTTATAGTTGTTTTTCCTCTCCAAAAATTGTTTTTATATTCAAGCTTTCCAAATAAATCATCATTAATCATTGCCATCCTAATTACTCTCCTAACTTAACCTTTATATTATATTCCCCCCCAACTCCACCCATATGTCTAAAAACACTATTGATTTTACTTGGCACCAATTGTATCGTTTCCAAGTCGTTAAGTTCATGCCAAGTATATTTATTATCTTCTCGCCAATCAGCTATATCTTCTGCTGTCCATTTTTGTTCTGGTGTACTCCACTTTTTAGCCATTTCTTCATCAGCAGTTGAAAAGTTTAATTTTCTATCATTAGTCATATTTTCTAATTTAATTTCATCTTTGGAAAATGGAGAAAAGTCTGGCATTCCGTTTTTATACTCAACTCCATCAACCCCCCCTGCTTCATCAAGATATTTTTTTGTTTCACCGGTCTTATCTGAGATAAATAACGATTCTGCTCGATCGTTCTTCCATTCACCTTTATTAACAGGTGTAGTTTTTACTCTTTGTTCATAAGAGCTATATTTAGGCTCTACGTCAAATCCTCTTGTAAAGTCTATCTGCCTATTATTACCCGTACCCTTAGTACTTCTCCCTTCTCCACCACCACGCTTCGAAAACACATAATGACTACCACCAAGGGAATCATTTACAACGTAGACGTTTGGAAGGGGATCCTTCAACCAATCTAACGCAGCATTAGCTGTCCATGGATCTTGCACTTTCGGGACAGTGACAGACGGTTTCGGACTGGATATGGTAGATTTCGTTACCATATGGCTTGAGGTTGCACTTACTCCTCTGGTAAAAAGGACACTTGCTATCCCCCCCAGGCTATTCAGCCAATGTTCTGGTGAATAGGCTTCCACCGAGTTTACCGCATTTACGCCATTTCACTTGTTCCCATCGTAGCATAGTTCTAGTACCATTACCTATACCCTATGTTGTAATCTTAAAAGCTCTAAATAAAAAACAACTAATACCACTTACAAAGAATATCTATTTTCTATTAATAACTAGCGGTTCATTCGGCACTAAGTAGCCCCCTCAAAAAATAAACCTTGAAAGGCAATTTACCAATCAAGGTTTCAAATACAACACATTATATCTTAGGTATATCAATCTCTTTGCCTGGTGACTTATTAATTAGAACGTCAGGAACTTCTGGATTATTCTTTTTTAACTTATACTTTTGAATTTTTGTTAATTCAGGGTCAAAGGAGATATCTTGTGATTTAAAGTCTAGGCTAAGTAGTTTACTATAAATCTTTCTTAAAAAATTTTTCCATTCCTCTAATGAAGAACTTGAAAATTCCTCTGAATTCTCTAACAAACGATAACCATCTGCATAATGAAACATTAATAAACCTGTTCCTAAATCACAAGCTTCATTTTCTAAAATAACTGTTGGTACATCAAATCCGCTATTCCAATTATAATTGGCAGCAAAGTAATGAAGTAATAAAGGGTTGTCTATATTCTTTAACTGGGTTACTACATAGCCTTTATCTGTATTATAAAGTAGCTGTTCAATGAAAATAATATCTTTTTCATCCATAAATACTTACCTCCTTACCTTATTTCAACATATAATTATTTACCAAACTGTTTAAGTTTCCTTTCCCAAAGTTCAACTGTTGCACCTTGACTTGGGTACAAAGGTAAACCTTTCTCTTGTAATTTCCTTAGTTTACTTTGTAAATCGTATACTTGCCTTTGCAAATTACCAACGCTTTGATTAATATCCATTTTGTTCAATGCTCTTTCAACTACTTCATTATAAACAGAATGGTACCCCCTGTGCCTAGACATAGGACTTATATCATTATCAGGCACTCTTAGAAAAACTCTATTCGTTGAGTCATCAAAATTCATTCCAACCTTTTGAATAACAGGATTATTTGCCATTTCAGATGGAATAATATGTTGTGCTTGATATCCACTCCACTTTCATTCAATTTTATTGATATTAAAGCAGATTCACTGCCTTCAAAAAAAATTAATTTGTTATCCTCAAATTCATCATAGATTTCTATATCGGGATAAAACTCAAACTCATTAACTCTCAATCGAAAATCTTTTACTGCATAGGGATCCATAAAACGATTAATATTAAACTCTGAACCTTTAATAAATTCGTATATGGCAAAACTATCATGAGTGATGAATTGCATAAGTAATATTACTCACATTGTCCCCATTATTTATCACTAAATTACCATATGTAAAATTAGATAACATCTAAAAAGAACGATTATCTCGAAAGATAACCGTTTATTAAGTATTTTTCACTTTATTTATCTGAGTTATTTTCTAACTCTTTTAAAAAATCTGGGTCAACCCATACTTTTTTCACATTGTATCCTTCTTTTGATGCCTTTAGGTCATCTCTCTCAATAGAACTTAAAAATCCATTAAATGTTTCTGCAATCAAATATAAATCATCAATAGTTATTTTCCCTTCTTCATAGTTAAGTTCTTCTTCATGATCCCAAAAGTAAACAAATCCATATCTATCTTTTGATAAATTTAAACATACCAAATTCCCCCCTGCATCTCTTCCAATTGGAATGCAAGTATTAGGAATTCTCTTTTTATATATGTCAAATTGGCTTAATAAATCATCACCTGCTCCTAATCCAAACATATATGTTAAAATAAACTTTTGTATTCCATTCTTTAAATAACTACTAATGTTATTTTTACATAGCCACCATTATGGTGTCGTAAAAATTCAATGTAATCGTTTGGTAACTCATAACCAATTTTCTCAGAGAATTTAATTAAGTCCTCTTTATTGAATCCTTCATTTGAAGCTATATTCATTATAAAACACCTCCACAATTTCTTTTAAGGTCTAATACCTTTATTTATCAGAGAAGCACCACCAGTATGCCTTACGGCTCCATGAATATCACTTGGAACCAACATCATTGTTTTTCCATCTTCAACGTGATGCCACGTGTATCCTGATGGAATATTTTTGAGACCAATTGCCTCATTTGCTTTTTTAAAATCAAAATAGTGATCACCGATTAATCCCTCTATTTCTATATTTGCTTTTGAATATGGACTAAAGTCAGGAAAGCCTTCTTTTGAAAATTTGACACCTTTAGGATATTTTTTACCTAAATCATCACTAAGTTTATAAACTTCTCTTGCATATTTCTTATTTATTATTCTAACTCCATCCAAAACATTGTCCGTACTCTTACTACTTCCCCCTTCTCCACCACCAAGACGCTTCGAAAACACATAATGATTACCACCAAGGGAATCATGTACAACGTAGACGTTTGGAAGGGGGGGATCCTTCAACCATTCTAGCGCAGCATTAGCTGTCCATGGCTCTTGCACTTTCGGGACAGTGACAGACGGTTTCGGACTGGAAAGAGTAGATTTCGTTACCATATGGCTTGAGGTTGCACTTATTCCTCCGGTAAAAAGGACACTTGCTGTTCCCAGGCTATTCAGCCAATGTTCTGGTGAATAGGCTTCCTCCGGGTTTACTGCATTTACGGCCATTTCACTTGTCCCCCCCATCGTAGCATAGTTCAGAAAATGAGGGTGAGATGGATCATTTTTCAATGTTTGATAACGCTCATCTAACCCTTTTCCCACACCTACCACTGCATCTGGAATCCCTACTGTGAGATAATTCGCAAAATCATAGAAGGAATCAAGCTTCTTTTCATTTCGTTCTTGAAAGGAATCTGCGACCGAATCACCGATGACCGTAAAACTGTCCCATGACTTGGTGGCAGGCTTTACGAAAGCTCCATTTAAAAATTCGCTAGCCGATGTTTTTACATTGGCAATATGGTCTTGGTAGGATAAACCAGCCTTATAGAGATAACGTTTGGTTACGTCTACCTGATGGGTAAACGTCTGCTGCCACCATCGGTTAGCCTGAAAAAGATGTTGATGAAGGCGAGCTTTGAAAAAGTGCTGGATACGTGCATCTAATAGCCTTCCTGCAACCGATGTCCTTTCAAATTGCCGCAATCCAACGGTCTGTCTGCTTTCTCGAGTATTCCTTAACGCTAAAAGAGATTGTCTTTCTCTTGCTTCTTTCGTCAGCAGCATTCGGTTAAAAGAAGACTGTTCTTTTGCTTTCGCTACCAAAGACATAATAAAAGGTAATTGCGCTTGAAAGCTATGGGCCACCTCTTTTTTGACGGAATGCTTGGTCACTTTCTCCATTAATACTTTAATTTCGTGTAAGGAGTTTTCCATCTGTTCCTTATCCCTACTGAAACCATGGGAATAGGCATTCAATTTACTTGAAGTGCTGCTGTTACAGAAGCTGTATCACGACTCATTTCTTGATAAAAAGCACTTACTTCCTCCATATCCACTCTCTGATTCGACATCTCACACCCCCCCACTTTTTTAAAGGAAATATCATCCATTACATATTTTAACATATAAAAGGTTTTCGCTTGTATAGGATAATAATCTCATTTTATGGGAGAGAGTCAGAATCAGTTATTTCACCAACTATAAAATTCAATTTATTTTATCGAACGAATGTTCTTGATTAAACTGATTAACTCTTGTATACTCCTTAATAAAGAGGTGATCCGTTTGGTTAACGATAGAGGGAATAAGAAATGGACTGCCCTAATGCTTCCCGAACACGTAGAGATATTGAGAAGCCTTGATGAAATGGAAAAGGATATGGAAAAGCCCATTTTATCCGTTGATCAATTAGAGGAAATGGAAACAACATTAAATGAAGCATTGGAGAACTCTCTGCCTGTAACTATAAAGTACCATAAAAATAAACGTATACATCAAGTAACAGGTAGTATTAAGACTCCGAAGAATGGTAAAATAACAATAGTTACAAGTGATGATATACTGTTCATTAACATTGGGGAAATAATAGGTGTAAATACTCTATAGGAGGCTTTTCATATGAGTTTAAAAGCAAATATCTATAAAATATTAAGAATTTGGAATGATGTTAATTCTGTCAGAAAAGGAAGAGTTGGAAAGAGGATTGGAAGACGTGCTTCGGGGGAAAATTGCAGGTAAAGCTATAAGGAAATTGTTCAAGTAGTCCTTGGTCCAAGGGGCTACTTTTTTTATGATATTTTTTGAATCCGCACACCGTCCTCTATACGTAAACAATTGTATTTTTGAGGGGGGGTATGACCCATATTATAGGAACCTTTTAGTAATTCTTTATAAAAACTTTAGAATTAACGCCTATACTGAATCTTGTCTAAATAAAATGTTATTCAGGAGGGATTTTGTTGGAAGAGTCCATTATTTTTACAATAGAGTCATGGTATGTGTTAGTTCCGGTTTTACTATTAGGAATGGTTTGGTTGATCATTTGGGCAAAGAGGCAAAACGGCAACATAAGCTTAGCTCAATTTGTTATTCTTATCTCGTTTGGGATATACTTACTTTGTGTTATTCACCTCGTATTTTTTCCAATTGATGTGAATATTGGCCAGTTTGCCAATCAAACACCGTGGTATAATACGATCAACTTCATTCCTATTTTAACCATTGATGTTGAGTCGTTTTTATTAAATATCATTATGTTTATCCCTTTGGGCTGTATATCCCATTTCTAAACAAAGCTGTAGCTTCTGTAAAACAGATGGCAACACTAGCGTTTTGTTTCAGTCTCTCCATTGAATTAGTGCAGCTAATTATTCGAGAGACGTTAGGAAGCGGGAGAAGTACTGATATTAATGACATATTAGCAAATACAGCTGGTGCTGTTTTTGGTTTCTTAATTGTAAAGAAATTGTTTAAGCTAAGCCTATTAAGAAATCTTCTTCAGAGATTTCAGCTCCAGCTAAAATAAGGGGGTCAAATACAGATGACTAAAGTCTTAATCGTAGATGACGATCAACAAATTGCTGATTTAATAGAGTTTTATTTGAAAAATGAAGGTTATATAACTGATAAAGCCATAGATGGGATGGCGGCTTACCAACTCTTGCAGCACACCACTCCAGATCTCATTATTTTAGATATAATGATGCCAAATATGGATGGGCTTGAGTTTTGCAAAAGAGTACGTGAAGATAGTCAGTTGCCTATTTTAATGGTTAGTGCAAAGGTTGCGGATATGGAAATCATTGGCTTAATGACAGGTGCAGATGATTATATGATTAAACCATTTAATCCTTTGGAGTAAACCGCAAGAGTAAAAGCATTGCTTCGTAGGTCTAATTATAAGCAAAATGAAAAAAGTGAGAATGTAATTCATGTTGGATTATTAGACATAGATCGGCAGAGTCATACCGTTACTGCAGATGGACATGTGATTAAGCTTACGGCACGAGAATTTGAGATTTTATATCTACTCGCTAAGCATCGAGGACGTGTGTACTCATCGGAGGAGATTTTTGAGAGGGTGTGGAATGAGCCTGGAGAAGGATCAAATCAAACCGTGATGGTCCATATTAGCAGCCTTAGGGATAAACTTGAAATGGCAATGCCAGGTGAGAAGGTCATTCAAACCGTCTGGGGAGTTGGGTATAAAATTGAAAAATAATGTGATGAATTTATTGAGCTTTCTGCCAAAATGGAAGATTTCTATGTATGTTCTCTGTTCTTTTATTTTAGCAGGTCTGACAGGAATTGTTCTCATGCCAGGTTTATGGTATTTAGAGGAAAACTCAAGGTTTTTTGAGAGTTTATTATTTATATTATCCTATTTTAGAGTATTAATTTTAGTCACTTTTTATATCATTACTTCCATTTTATACCTGTTACTCTTTTATCAATACGAGCGAAAACGATATCTTACTTTTATGATAACTAAAATAACAGAAGATATTCAACGGTTAGATAGTGAAGAACAACTGTCTACTGATTTGTTCATTCAATCTGAATTCAAAGAACTTGCTGAAGGGATTAAAAGAATCATTACTAATTCCCAGATAGCAATCGATGAGGTGAAACAGGCAGAGCAATTAAAAAATGATCTTGTTACAAATGTAGCTCATGATCTACGCTCACCACTTACCTCTATCATTGGTTACCTGGAATTAATTAACGATGATCAGTATCGAGATGAAGTGGAGCTTCGTAATTTTGTTCAAGTCATTCACGATAAGGCCTCAAGCTTGAATACGTTAATCAATGATATTTTGAATATACGTATATGCAAAATCAGCAGATTAAACTTCAAGAGGAATCGAT
Organism: Gracilibacillus boraciitolerans JCM 21714; assembly: GCF_000521485.1. Taxonomy (GTDB): domain Bacteria; phylum Bacillota; class Bacilli; order Bacillales; family Amphibacillaceae; genus Gracilibacillus; species Gracilibacillus boraciitolerans. Next base: position 26,065 of record NZ_BAVS01000030.1, read on the forward strand.
TCATATTGAAGAAATGCTTAATCAATTAGCTGTTCAATCAAGAGTCCAGTTAGAAGAAGCAGACATGGAATTCCGCTTGTTTTCTTTTGTAGCAAACCCCCCCATTGTTGTTGGAGAGGGTGGAAAGCTGGCGAGGGTATTCGAAAACCTCATTCAAAATGCGATTCGCTATGGCAATGATGGTAAATATCTAGATGTAAAGCTACACGAAACAGAAAAAACAATCGAGATTGAAATCATCAACTACGGTCGACAAGCTATTCCTCCTTTAGAGCTTCCACATATATTTGAACGATTTTACCGTGTGGAAAAGTCACGTTCCCATTTCACAGGCGGTTCAGGCTTAGGATTAACCATCTCCAAAAGCATCATTGAACTTCATGGTGGTAAAATTGATGCTATGAGTATACCAGGGAGAACGGTTTTTATGATAACTCTTTTAAAACCAGTTCATCGACATAATTCATAATTAGGGATCTGACTCCTATACAAATACATATCTATAGTTCTTCTTGCATACAAATAACAGTAAGAAATTCATAGACTATGATCGGTTCGGGGCAGTAATTTGTAGTTTAAAACAAAGAAAAATGGACAGAATAATTAGCGAACCATTAATTTCATTAACTTAATAAAATTGACGTATTGCTAATGAACAAGCTATAATGGAGGTGTGGAGGTGTGTTTATTATGAGTTTAGCTGTTTATGAAGAGACTGGAAAAGACATTGCTCAGGCCTATAAAGAGCAGAACAAGCCAAAGATAGAAAAAGAAACCAGCTATATTCTTAGTCAGCTTGTTATGATGTTCATGAGTGTGTTTAGTGACCGAATTAAAAGCGTATATGTGAACATGCAGCAGCTTCATTTTAATGAAATATTTATTACATCGGAAGAAAACCGGACAGCCTTACTAAAATGGTTGGAGCAATTGGTTAAGATCGACCACCCCTACACCGATAATTATGAATTTGGCAAGTTAAAGGTTGATTTTGAACAATGGTATTATCAGATTGGTGGACGAGAGATTACTTTTGACTATCATCAATCCTATCTATTGAAACCATCAGAGGCGGCAGAGCAGCTTGAAGTTTCAACTGTAACATTAAATAAATATGTAAAACAGGGATTTGAATATATTAACAATAGTTCTCACCACCGAATTCCAAAACATATGATTCCGTTATGGCACGACACGTATATGCCATTAAAATACAAAAGATGTATCAACAAAAGAAGTTATGGAATCAAGAACCGAAAGAGCGCTTGCAGGAAGTTGTGGAAGAACTATTAGAATTTCAAATGAAATATAAAGCAGACACAGTCAAAGAAGCCTTCCCCACAGTAGATGGTAATGAAAAGGATGCTTTGTCAGACTATTACGAATGGGAAAGCTTAGAAGAAGAAGTTCGGGATTTAAAAGAAAAAGTATATGGAGATTGAAAGAATGAAGAGTAGAACATATACTGACGTTCACAAACTACTTCTTCCTGCTAACATCCCTGTTATATTAGAAGAATACAAGGATATTTTCGCAACCTATTCTTACGTACCTGGTAGAGAAAAGGTATACCCTAAAATAAAATTAACATCAAATGTATTATCGGTGTTATTTCCATTAATCGAACACCCGGTTTATGGAAAGACAGGATTACATGCCATTGAGAAGTATAAAGATGGCAGAGTAACAAAGTATATGTATCATTGGAAAATTATTATTCCAAGAAGAGGAAAACATAAACAGCACCTATCTGCATAGGGAAACGACCCACATGATTCAGAAAACACGCCACCTGAATTACGATTCAAATCCGAACCACATCATCATCACTACATTCCAGGTGATTGGAATAAAAGGCAAGATAATTGGAATGTATGGACATTAGATGATGCATTTCAGTTTGTTGCCTATTATATTCGAAGTGGGGAAGAATATATACCATAGAGAAGTAGAGTATTAGATTGCCAAGCGATTTCATGCTCTTTTTTTGAAATCCAATCAAACACTACTTACAAAAGCAACACGATTTAGCAGGATGTTGTAAAACAATGTTCACTAATACACTAAATACATGAACATGTATTCACATATGAATCAAAAACTCCCCCCCCGATTTTTGTTTTCATTTAACAAAAAACAGGAAGTGGAAGACAACTAGGGTCATCTATTCAACTGTACTCCCAGCGAAGACAATGGTATTTTCGGAGGGTCTGGCACCTATAACTTGATATCATGTAACATGACTGTTTTTATTATATCCATCCATACTTTTCACCTCGTAGTTTAACTATGGACATGAAAAGATAAGGCTAAAAGCGAATACCGTCTAAAGACGGCGGAGTTAGACCACGCATTTGGAAATTAAAAGAACAATAATTTCTAACCAAAAAAATTTATAATTAATTGACGAATTGGTCATAATTGAATATAATAAAAGCATAATAATTATTGAAGAACAATAATCGCATGGAATTCATATTTTAAAAATATGAACACTTCATGCGATTATTTTTATTTATACATAAATAAATCATATAATGATACTAACCTTCTATAACTACTCTGTTGATTATTGTCAAATTGGGCATAATGTTCAAATTCATTTTGCAAGAAGTCTCTAATTTCTTCAAGTGGCAACAATTCAAAGTTTTTTATAATCCACAAATAGGTTCTATATGAGTTCCCTTTATTACCAGCTGGCATATCTGCCATACTATGGCCGACTAATATATTTTTCAGTGATCTAATAATGCCAGAATTTAAATAATCCATTTTCTTCGAATGTGAAGAAACATAACTTGCAACATTGGGGGCTTTCTTCAATCTCTTCGCGAGATAACTTATTAAGATATTTATAAATCGGGATGATACGCTTTATCTTAAGATAAGATTCTTCATATGTTTCTTTAATTAACTTTTTTGAATTAAAATCTTTATTATCATACAATACATCCTCCAGAACTTCCTCAAGTGGCCTAAGATTATACCCGTAATTACTGTTAATGTCTTTTATATTCCCAATTGCAATAGCAAATTTTTGATCAGTTTGTTTCAACTTACTTATATCATCCATAAATATCGTCATCACATCTGTTTTCGCCTTAGATTCTACAGATTCAATCACAATATCTTTCACAATACGTTTTACTTGCTTGACTGTATTTAAATTCATTGCTGGAGTTAATTCATTAAGCTTTTGATATATCTCCAGATAATTATCCGTGCTAATAACAGTTAATGGAAAGGTAGTGGTTTCACCTTGATAAGATTTTGCATGAAACAGTAATTCTTTTTCCTGTATTTCTTGAACGCCTTTATTATATTCAAGAACATAAAAATGATTTTTCAGATTATCAATTTGATCTTTGGATAAACAACGAATTAAATCACTCAACGTTTGTTGCATATTAGGATCATTTATTGAATACCCTATAAAGATTACTGGATTTTCAGATATTAATGTAAGCAATTTTGCACTAAATAATTTTGCGTTTTCTCTAAAATTACTATAATCACTTTTTGTAATTACAATGTTATCCGGTTCAGTCACACAACCATGTATTTTATATAGTTCACCAAGTTCCATTGAATTAGGACTGAAAAGCTGTGGTTGACCAATAAATGTGCTATCTTTTGATAAATCAAATAAGTTTTCTATAAGATTATCATAATTGGTAGTGATGACAGACATTATCTTATTTTTCAACTCTTTAAATGCTTGTATTTCTTCTTCCTTTTCTTGAAGCAATTTCAACTCACTTAAAATCGTTGCTATACATTGTCTAAACGGATTTACTTCTTCTTCAATCCATCTGGGATATTGCTGTGCTAGTTCACTTTCATAATAATAATCATTGAATTCCATTTCCATCTCTTCAGCTATAATTGCGTTTATTTCTCCGTCACCTAATTTTCTGTGTTCCCTCTTATTTTTAATTTTTAATTTTAAAGTTTTATAATCTATTTCACGCTTACCCATGAATTGATAAACATTTATTAACAATGACTCCCAATCCGGTGAGTTTAAATAGCGTCGACTAAAACCTGAACCTATAAACAATACCGGCAGTTTGTTACCATTTACTAAATCATCAAAAGACAAATCTACTCAACCCCCCCTTTTAGCCCGTAATCTATAAGAATAGAACCAATCAAAGAACAGAATAATCCAAATCTAACATATCCAAGAACTAGTTTTTACTTCTAGTAAAATTTTAAGATTTTTCCCATACTTGTGCTAAAATATCGGATCATATAAGAAAGAAGAATTAGCATAAAAATGATCGTAACTTTCTATTTGAAAATTCCACCTCCTCAAAAATTTATATTTTAACTACACATTATAATAATAGTATTATTTTACCATATTTTCGAATTGAAGGTAGGATTTCCCAAATAAAAAGGCATCATACTTCTGGTCCTCACAATATTTTCACATAAATCTATTACCAAGTTTCATACCCTAATCACTTTTTAATGAAAGTTCCCTGTACAATTCTAACTAAAAAAAGATTGCACAAGTGCAACAAACTTTTCTTCATAGCAGTTAAACTCAATTTCAGCATATATAGGAATGAATAATTAGGGGGGGACAGAGAGCCTGCCTATCCTCTCGTCCCATTGCCCGCATCAGTTCATTGTATCTGGCTGTTTTTTCACGCCATTCAATCGATACATTCTACGAGCAGTGGAACACAAGTCATTCTCGCTAATAATAAAACACTTCTAATAGATCAATCCATTCACACCATTAAAAAACAATACAATCGTAAAGGCATGTGTAAGGTAGTGTTTGATCAAATGAAGTGAGTGAACCAAAAACATACCTCAGTGTAGATAAAAGCAAATAAAAATGCCTACCAACTTCCAAAAGAAATGAGCTGTAATTAACTTATATATTTATGCCCAATGATCCCAAATAATTCATACGCAATGCATTCGACTTAAAATCACATAAAAGTAACAATCCTGTCAAACAGGTTCGAATCCGCACACTGTCCTCCATATGTGAACAATTGTATTTTTGAGGGGGTCTGCACCTTTGAAATAATCTCCGCTTCACGGGATATCGTTTGCTCTTGACGGGAAATATCTTCTTCTTCACTGGAAAAGTAGCTCGCTTCACTGGAATTAATGTTATTTCCAGTGAAGCGAGCTACTTTTCCCGTCTACAGCACTACATTTCCAGTGAAGAGAATGTAATATTATACTAAATTAGATATGAGATGTTTATTTTCCAACATTTGGGGGGGCCAATGATAAATGCATGGATGGAACCCTTACCTGAAGTAGCATCAGAATGCATTAAGTCGACTTATATCAGATATTAAGGCAAGAGATTTTCAAAATAATACACGCTGCTTATAAAAATTTAAAAAACGGGACAGATAACCTATCCCAGCGGCTCAAAATGAAACACCGAGATACGTCCCCCCCTATGTTTCACCGCGGCTCACTTATTAGCTTTTTCTTGCAGGAGTTCTTGGATTATTTCTTTTACTTGGTCGCCGATTTCTTCATTTTCCAGGGCGAATTCTATGGTGGTTTTGATAAAGCCTAGTTTCTCTCCGACGTCATATCGTCTTCCTTCAAAATCGTAGGCAAAAACACGTTGATTTTTATTCAATTGCTGAATGGCGTCTGTTAGCTGGATCTCACCACCAGCGCCGATTTTTTGCAGATCTAAATAGTCAAAAATTTCAGGTGATAGTATATATCGTCCCATAATGGCTAGATTGGATGGCGCGGTGCCCTGTTTTGGTTTTTCGACTAAGTTCCTAATGGAGTACAGATCACCATTTTTTTCGGAGGCATCGACAATACCATAGCGATGCGTTTCATTTTCTGGCACTTGCTGTACACCAAGAATCGATCCACCTGAGCTTTCATATTGTTCGATTAATTGTTTCAAACATGGCTTTTCAGCTTTGACAATATCATCACCTAATAAAACAGCAAATGGTTCGTCACCGATAAATTTACGGGCACACCAGACAGCATGGCCTAATCCCAATGGCTCCTTCTGTCGAATATAATGTAAATCAACCTCGGAGGGTTGTTTTGTTTTTTCAAGTAATTCGAACTTTCCTTTTTTTATAAGATTATCTTCCAACTCAAAATTGTGATCGAAATGGTCTTCGATGGCACGCTTCCCTTTACCCGTTACGATGATGATATCTTCAATTCCAGATGCCACTGCTTCTTCCACAATATATTGAATAGTAGGTTTATCTACAATCGGCAGCATCTCTTTAGGCATCGCTTTTGTGGCTGGTAAAAAGCGCGTTCCTAGACCGGCAGCAGGAATAATCGCTTTTGTGATCTTTTTCATTGGAATACCTCCACTACCAAATTTTCGCACGGCTTATCTCCACTCCATTTTAGCATGATCATTATCCTTATTCCATGTTTAAGAATCCACTAACTCAACATGCCAGTCGTTCCTGTTCATTCATCGACAGGACAACCATTGGATATATCCGATCTCTCCTGATTATCTAAAGGATCTGGGTTGATCTCTTCCTTGTCTTCAACTTCCTACCAGTTGCCGATGAAGCATTTTTTGAAATACTCCTTTTGTGGTAGATAGTTGATGGTATTTTCCTTGTTGAATAATTTCACCATTTTCCAGCACAACGACCTGGTCTGCATCACGAATCGTTGATAACCGATGAGCGATGACAATAATCGTCAGCTTTCCTTTTATGCGTTCGATTGCTTCTAGAATATTGGTTTCGTTCTCCGTATCCAAGGAACTTGTTGCTTCATCTAATACCAATACAGAAGGTTTACGTAATATGGCTCGTGCTAACACAATTCTTTGGCGCTCACCACCTGATAGTTTTATACCCCCCCTATCCCCCCCAATAATCGTATCAAGACCGTCTGGAAGCTTGTTAACAAATTCGGCTGCAGAGGCAAATTCTAATGCCTCCATTAATGCTTCATCTCTAGCATTTGGTGCCACGATTAATAGATTCTCCCGAATCGTAGTATTAAATAAGAAAGGATCCTGCGAAACATAACTTAGCGAGCTTCGCAAAGCTATGATTCGGGTAGATGATAGTGATTGACCATCAACTTTGATTTCTCCGTCTTCAGGAAGATTAAGCCCCCCCATCAGCAAATCAATCAGTGTACTTTTCCCAGCTCCAGATTTACCGACAATCGCAGTGATTTTGTTAGCGGGAATAAACAAATTAATGTTCTTTAATGCAAACTCCGGCTTTTCTCTATCATAACGAAACGAAGCATTTTCACACGTGATACCTTCGACAATTTCTAAAGGTGCAACAGATGGATTAAAGTCTTCTTGGAACTCCTTTGTTTCACTTGTTTGCTTTTGTAATCCTTGGACTATTTGTAAAGAGGGAAGCGACATAGCGATTTGTTCCATTGAATTTTGCATACCAGCAACTCTTGGCCACAAACGTGAAAAAATAAGCAGAATTAACATTAATTGTGCTGCCTGTGCTGCAAACAGTTGGATAGCCACATACACAAACACCGCAATAAATACTGCTGAGGCAATTTTATAGTAGGCTTGTGACGTCGTCTTCACCCTGGTGAAATCGACATGTCGGTCTTGCATCTGTTTGGTAATGGAACGATACCATTCCATTCTTGGCTCTTCTAACGAATTACTCTTAATATCCTTCATTCCGTTAATTTGGTCTGTTATACCTGCTAAGTAACTTTTCCCTAACTCGACATTCTTCTTACCTAAGTGAAGAGATCGTCTTAAGAATTTAAAATTAATTAACATAAGGAATAACCCACATATTAAAACAAATGAGGTGATGGCAGGTGATAACCAAAAAGCCAATCCAATTTGCATCAATGTTATAATAAAGGAAGCAATTAAATTCAGAAACGATTGCGTACCGGCATTCGTTTTCGATATTTCCATCGTTAATATATGTATCAGATCAGATTTTCGGTTTTTCAAAAAAAAGCCCCAGTTTGATTTCAATAAAGACTGATACGTATTGATTTGCAAATAGCGCAAAAAGCCTTGCTGAATCTCCGAATTACGAATCGTGATATGGCGCTGTAGCAGATTCTGGCCGATCACAATTGCCACAAAAATGCTTAAAATGATGACTAATCCCATCGAAACGGAGAAGGAATCCAGGAATTGAAATACTTCCATGAAAGGTATTTCTTTCGCATTGATCTCAATAATTCCGCTCATACTAATCATCGGGATAAGAAGTAATATACCAATTCCGTTCAGCAGTCCTATGCCCATCATTGCTAATATATTAAAATATAACACGGCACCTGAGTATTCATGAATTTGTTTCAGAAAATAGACAACATGCTGCACCACGTTCACCCCCCACGTTCTATAATAACTACTTACTCTGCTTCCACTAAACCTTCATCCATCAACTGGCGAAGAAAAGCAATTGTTTGTTCCTCACATTGCTGTTGTTCTACTTCATATTTGGTCCGTAGAGTTGTAATGAGGTCTTCGATAGTGATGGGTTCCTTGATTTGATCCCAGATTTCTCCACCGAGCGCTCCTAAATTATAGTATTTGCCATTTTGAACACTCAGCATCACTTTTTCGCCATTCATATCACTGACAATGTTTCCTTCCATTTGTTTGACTGTCTGCTTAATTGAGAATTTCTCTACTTTGTTCATCGATCCATTCCTCCTTGTTAATCGTCGTTAATAGTACGTCCGTTAATTCTTCTGCGGTAAATCGGTTACTTGGTCGTTCCAATTGATAGAAATCAATACTGTTAGAAATTTTGGTTACGGTCTGAAAATGCCATTCCATAAGTCCAGCTCGTTTAATAAGGAAATTTCGGTAGGTATGTTTATAAAGAAGATAAAATTGCTGTAATTTTTCGACTGGATTTATTTGAATGTGATCATCTAACGTCTTTGTAACTTCAAAAACTCCTGCAAGTGGTAATTTTTCAAAACAAAACTGATTAGTAACTGGTACCCCAAACTTAGTATCACGAAAAATAATTGGCTTCAACCCACTTGTATCTCTGCCGAAATGTTCAAGCGTTTGGGTCCATAGTTTCTGATGTGGATAAGATGGAGTAACGATTGGTTTATCTTCATCGGAAAAGGTAATTGGAATCACATCATCACTTAAAAGTCGATAGCCTCTTTCCATAAATGCCGAAGCAAGAGTGGACTTTCCTGCTCCTGAATGACCAACAATAGCATAAGCTCGTCCTTCAATTTCAATCGCACTCCCATGTAATGGAATAATTCTTCGTTGCATGAGCAGTACACCCATACATGTGCCAAGCAGATAAAGGCGTAAATTGTCAGCTTTGTTATCATCTATAGGTGACACCGTAATCTTTGAGCCATGTTCCATCATAAATATGGCGGTATCTGGTACATGAAACAATACTCTTTGTTCTTTCACAACAAAATGACTGGTAGTTTCTTCGAATTCATCCCACACATCGAGTTCTCTTCTTTCAATAATGACATCGATTTATCTCCGGTATCTCTGATTACCGTTAACTCAGGTAAGATAAAATCACTCTTAATGTTGAAGCCAAATGCATGATAAAAATTTGTTTCATCCTTATACATTGTGAAAGTCACTCCTTTGGAAGTAGTATACTTGCATTTGAAAGTCGAGATTTATCAGGTAATTAATGGTGCACTTCCTTATCCAAAAAATTTGCAAACACTCCAACTACAGTAAAACTTTTCATCCCTGTAACCCCCCCTGTAACATAATATGGCCCACTTCTCACCCATGCGTGTGCAACCATTTTTTGCTTATTATCCTTTGCAGTACCGAGATAAATAGTACTTTCTATTCCCCTTCGCTCAAGCATTTTCATGGCAGCAATTGCTTGCACGAGGCATGCACTTTGCCATATCGTATATTTACTCATAATCTGAATGGCTGTGGATACATCTTTTAGATCAGACAGGTTACAGTTGGTATCCCTATCAGTCTCTATCGCTTGTTTTCCTAACCCTTTCGCCACTTGACTAAAAGGTAGTGATTTTAATACTCTTGCTCTTCCTAAATGTATATAAGCTTCCATATATAAGAGCTTTCTATTTAGTGGTAAAGATAGAAATCGAACAAATCTTTTCACTATTATTTCACCCTTATCGAATATATTTATCTTTCATTATTTAACGTAATTTTTAACAATTTTATTCTTTATTAAGAACAATTAGTGTAAAAAATACAAAAGTATACCTTTTAGAAACTAAATAATGAAATATTTTTTAGATAAAGAAACCCTTCACACTTACCATTAGAAGGGTTTCTTATATAATTGCTTGGTATTACTTATTAACTAGCATGAATTTCTCCTACTTCATCAATATCACTGAAAGTAAAATCAACAAATTTATATCCTGGTCCCAACATTGTCTCCTTTACATCAAGTACTTCCAACTGTGGCGCATTCCATTCTTGTTTCATGTATATCACCTCCTTTAGCTTCAAATCTATTCAAAAATCTGTATACAATTAACGCCCGCATCATTATCCTGTATTCAGGATCAAATGCTTTATCTGCAGACGGTGTTGCTTCCATTTTTGCAAGTATCTTATTCAGCAAGTCCATATTAAAATAGGTAGCACAGATTGGGTCACGAACTAACCGTTTAAACTCTGCAACTAATTCTCCCATACTGGTTGCATTCGGTAGAGCCAATCTGCCGCTTGTATCCCACGGACTCGCTGATTTAGCCTGATCTTATCTGGTAAATATCCCTTCGTTGCATTCCTGATCAATGCACGGTCTAATCCATTATTAACAAATTGATCATCAGGTAAAGACAGACAAAATTGGATTACACGCAAGTCGTTTGTCGGATCTCGATCCCACATTCCATATTTAAGTGATTGCTTCGTAGCAGAAGTTCCTGTAACATTCCACATGCATGATTGTGTAAAATGCATCTGTCGAATCTCATCATTTTTTAAACCATCTGTGTTTATATCACTTATTCTCTCAAAAGCATCTGTCTCTGCAGCAAAGCTCTTATTGATTAATTCTGGAAATGTGAATAGATTCTTAGTTGGTTCTAGAAATGGAGCCACTCTTTTTCCAATTGAAAATAATACTCGCTTCTGACTAACCGAATTATTTCCACTATATAACTTTACTTCTTTAGAAAGTTTCATCCATTTAAACTGACGAATCAAATTACTATAATAGTCCAATGCTTTTCCCCACGATATGGTGAAGTTTCCTCTAGCTCCATTCAATAATACCTTCACGCCATGATCTTGCGCTTGCTCATGGATTCCCTTTAACCAGAAAGAGTTTTCAAAGAACTTATACGGCATCTCCATGATGTCAAGCCATTCATCAAGTTCTGATAAAGGACTTTTCTCATCAAATGAATAGTAATTCGAATTTATTCCTCCTAGATAATCAACGGTGTTTTTATATAGTCACTTTCATTTGCTAACATATAAGAGGGTGTCCAATCTTCGAATTTCTCGCCAGGAATATAACTATAGGTATTCAATGGCCTATTTTCTTTCTTTAGTGTTCTACTAGCAAAGCCTATAACCGAACCAGAGTCTAATCCGCCACTTAATTGAGCACCAACAGGACCTATCGAACGGAGACGGGCATCCACTGCTTCTTGATAGACTTCCTGGAATGCTTCTACATAATCCTCCGTTTTTTTAAATTTTATTTTTTTATCCAGTTGCAATGGGCTATAAGGGCTTACTGTGGTGCGGTCAGACGTGACAGTTATGGAATGGGAAGGTGGAAGTTGTTTAATATTCTTAATGACTGAAAGAGAGGAATCCACTGTATCAATCATTTCAGGGATAGCCAAATATTCAGCTAGCCATGTTTCATTCAGTTGGTTTTGAATATATGGTAATTGTAATAACGGTTTTATGGCAGTACAGAATGCAAAATGCTCTGCATCATTATAATAATAAAGTGTTCTCATTCCCGAAAAATCTCTGGCACCAAATAGTTTTTGTTGCCTTTCATCCCAGATAAGAAATGCAAAATCACCAATTAAGTATAGAGGAGTGTCCTCCCCCCCCACTTGAAGTAAGCTAATATTATTAACTGACTATCTGGCATGAGCAGTCTATTGCTTTTATCAATTTGTAAACGATCGAATAATTCCTTGCGATTGTCAATAATCGCATCAGCTGTAATTGCCAATCGCCGCTCGCTATCATAAAAAGGGATACGCTCATTGATCGATTCAGGAGTAATCGATTGTAATGCACAACCTAAGAAAATAGAGTCACCAGTCCATACATCGGTCTTATCTATGGAGTATTGACTTAACTTATGCATCATCCTATTACAATCTTCCATGTTTATAGACCTTTGTTTCACATTAAAGATACCTGCTATTGCACTCATTACAATCCCTCATTGAATAGTATATTTTATGACTATTAAGCTATTGAATCTTCTTCATTTTCCGATACGACCAGATAAAAGGACGCAAAGGAAAGTACAGGAAATGTAAAGGCTTTGGTAATGGTAAAGCAATTGCATCTTTGGAACTTGGATACATTCGATTCATTATCATTAACACATTTTGCCTTTTAGTTCTTAAGGTATTTAAATAATTTATATATTCATTAAAAAATGCCTTTGAGTTTTCTTGCGAATGAGGTATTAACCCTCGATTAATAAAATAAAGAGCTTGCTGTGATAGTTTTTTTTGGTCACTATTCTCACTTATTAGTTCTTGAAATTCTTTCTTAACTTTAGTATCAAATAAAGATGCACATAAAATCATTGCTTGTCCATATGATCTATTAGCTTCATATTTATTTAATAAATTTAACAAGATCGTATAATTAAATTCCTTCGTTACCATTTTATCAATATCTATAAGCCACCTTAATCTAAACCAGGCATGCTTTGCCCCCCCATGTGTAACGAGGTGAAAAAATAGATCCTCGTTTCCTAAAAAGTAAATGGGTATATCTGCAATATAACTTGTATTTTTACGCATCCATAAATCTTTAAACTTTGGTTCCGATCCCATATCAGGATTTAAATTCATGTGTATTTCTACTTGAATATGCTTAGTTGGATGAAAAAATGATAGATGATGTAATTTAACTTTCCAATCATTAAGAATTCTCGGACCGTGAAATTCCAATTGGTAGCCTAAACTATAAAGAAGTTCCTCAGATTGTTCTATTTTATAGTGTGGTACTAGTAGATCAATATCTTTTGATGTGCGTTTAGATACATCTCCATATAGATAGTCCGCAAGTACAGGTCCTTTTAATACGAGAGAAGGTATATTATTATTTTTAAGAGTCTGAGTCACAGTCGTTAATTCTGCTGTTAGGGTCAACATATTTACTGTATTTCTAGAATATAAGTGATTTAAAGTATCTATAACAACTTTAGGAATATTAATAATACCTTTTGTAGATACTTTTTCATAAATTATTGGGTAAACACGATGATGTTTTGCTAAATAAATAAACTCTTTCCAGTCTATATCATCTAGTAATTCACTATTTTCTTTTAAATAATCAGAGACATTATCGATCTTTATGATCGCTAGTATTAGTCTAAGTTCTTTGGACAATGAACTTAGCTCAAGTTTATTAATTTGCATGGTGATTTTCTCCCCCTAATGACTCCAACTTTCGGTTTAGAGTGATGCTTTCTAAAATAAATAATGGATTTCTCTAAACATTTAATAAAGAACCATCCTAGTGGAAACTCCTCTTTATGTTCTTAATAAAGAACATAAAGAGCTTTTTTTACCATGCCTATGTATTACAGCATGGATTAATTTCCTTTTATAAAGTTATTTAAATAATAAAATCTACTTGACTGCCTTCAAGTTTTTCATTAAAAATTTTACGATCTGTTCTCATAAAAAGTAAAGAGTTAAATTGTTTAGATAGATTTATAATAACAATAAATCTAAAAAATCACAACTAGTTTTTAAATAATGTATGTGTCAAGTTTTTCTCGGTAAGGTAGAAGCCCCAATAGATCACGCTTTTTCATTTCGTACACTTTAACTGGGAATTTACTTCGGTGCTACCGCGCTGTCGCTTGGTTTCCACTCGATAGAGGTAACCTTCTTTCAGAAGCTAACCTCCATCGAGCGGTTAACGGAAACTCTTCAATAATTGGCCTCTAGCACTCGAATGCGCTGTATATAAACTAATCGATCCTTGCTTCACTCCAATCGATGGATGCGTTTCTTGCTTCAAATAAGTGGACATACGAATGACTTGCTTTACTTTCCTTTGCTCTCTTACACTACGTTTCTGCCCTTTAAGATAAGCTTTTCGTAACGTGTGATTCAACATCCCTTGCTTTATCTTCACCATGACTTCTGCACCCTCATCACTCCAATGCATTCCTCGCTTCTTCATTCGGTACGTGACATGACGTTGATGCGATTCCATTCCTCCTAATCGACGTGCTCCTTTCGGTGGATGCTTTACCACTGTGCGCCAATCCTGTATGCGTGACCAGTTATGTAAAATATACTGTTTAAATTGTCTCACTTTCTCCATTTTCGTATCGTCTTCTAAC
>NZ_BAVS01000029.1 GCF_000521485.1 Gracilibacillus boraciitolerans JCM 21714
TTTTATATGCGTCTCAAACGACTAAGTTCGTCTATACTTATATATAATTTATAATCTTTTTTTTTCTTCTTTTGTACAAAATATTGTAATATAAGTTGTATTTGTCTCATAATAAAATTCTTTTCTACCTACACTATATGCCCAACCATCTAAAAGTAAAATATCCCGTAACTAGGGGGGGTAAACGTATAACCTTCAAACTTTAAAGGCGTTGAAAAAATATATTTATCGTCTGCCAAGTCATAGTAAAGCAATTCAATATTCATATATATACCTCCTAAAATAATTTTGATATAGCAGATTTGAATTTCAAATTATATTACCATCGTAAAATTAAATATTTATACATACGAATAATTTTTTTCATCTCCATAAAAAGATATGTAGTGAATTTTTTTCTTAGTAAAACTGCAACACAATTAAATTTAATTTATTTTAAGGATATATCTTTTGGTTAATTTCACTATTTATTATAATACGTATTTACCGCTCAAATATTAGGATGTCAAACAATAACTTTATACCAATAGATCCAGAACCTATTAATAACACTTTACCCACTAACTCATTTTGTAGACCAAACATTAAAGTGAGAGATAAAATAAGTAAACATATTATCAATACTATCTTTTTGCCAATATTCTTGTTTTTAATTTCACTATGGGACTTCATGCAAGGCCTCCTTTATTTTTTTGTTTTCCAATAGCAATGTCTTTGCAGTCAGATCATTTTTATATTTTCTAAATGGGAAATATAAACAATTGAGTTACCCTTCTCTTTATATCTTTGCAAAATTTCTAATGCTATACCATAAGATTTATTATCCCAAGCAGAAAAGGGTTCGTCCATAAATAAAATCTTGGGTTCCCTGGCAAACATAGCGATGAAAAAAAGCTTGTGCTTCATCCCTAAAGAATAATTACCAACTTGTTGAGATAAATAATCCTTAATCTGTAGTTCATTTGCTAAATGATTAGCCAAATCAATATACTTTGTTTTATTCGATATTTTCCAAAGATTCATAATTAATTTTAAATTATCGTATCCATTCAAGAAATCATAAAGCATTGGATAATCTGGTATATATGCAATGGATTTTTTATAATCATTCATAGATTTAAATTGCTCGTCATAAAATTTCATTTGTAAGGATTCTATCTTAATTACACCAGTTAATATCTTAAGTAATGTTGATTTACCGACACCATTAGAACCTTTTATCCAGAGAACCTCTCCTCTATTAACTGTTAAATTTAAATTATCTAAGATTATATTTTCCTCGTAGTTAAAATATAAATTATCTACTCTAAGAAACGGGTTCTTAAATTGAGACATTTAAAGCCACCCCCCCGTAAAAAATTGAAAACAAATTAAACAGCAGAAGGATTGAAGCAAATATTAAGGAAATTTTTCTCGAAAGGCCAGCGTAATTTAAGACTCCATAATAGAATATTCGTATACCCCCCCAAATACTAATAAAAGCTAATATAATCGATGAAATTAAATATACATAAAAACTTTCATAGGTTAAATAATTTGAGACAGACATCATATTAAATAATAACATAAAACTATTATAAGATAATAACTCAACTTTCGCACCTAAAAAAATGTTATAAGTTTAACTAGCTGTAAGTATGATAGCGATTGAAGTCTGATCATTGACAAGAGCATAAACATGAAAAAACACCCCAACGTTTGGTATAGTTGATTTGTCGAGAATCACATAACCATACAGAAGAGGTGCCCCCCTATATGATAACGAATAATGACCATAATAAGCAACTACCGAATGAACTAACATCGACATTTAAGGAATTAAAAGTACTAAAACATCTAAGAAAGGCCGGTATTACAAAGTCCTTCGGGTTTTCATGTTCTTACCTTTTCCAATTGATTTTTTGTTTGATCTTTGAAAACAAGAACTGGTTTCGAACTCTTGAAAGTAAGAAATCTACCGATTTCCCTGCCAAGGATGCCGTATATCGTTTCTTGCATCAGTCTACCTTTGCGTGGAGAAGATTTTTACTGTTCCTCAGCGTTCACACGATTGGAAAAGTAACGAAGCTAACGAACCATGATCGTCCGAAAGTGCTGATATTAGATGATTCTTCGTATGATCGAAATCGCAGTAAATCTGTTGAATTACTAGCCCGCTGCTTTGACCACGCGTCTCAAAAGATGCGCTTTTATAAAGGTTTTCGTATGCTTACCCTTGGTTGGTCAGATGGTGCGACCTTCATCCCAGTGGACTTTTCTTTATTAAGCTCAAAGAAAAGCCAAATTAATGGAATATCATCAAAGGTGGATAAGCGTAGCTCTGGCTATAAACGAAGAGTGGAAGCTCTACAAACGGCGCCGGAACAAATACCTAATATGATCGAACGAGCTATGAATGTCGGCATTGATGCCTCTTATGTGTTGATGGACTCTTGGTTCACCTTTCAGCCTCTCGTTAAGAATATTAAAGACCAAGGGCTTGACGTAATTGGTATGGTTAAAAACTTGAAACAACGTTATCTTGTAGATGGAAAGCGTGTGAGTTTAAAGCAACTCTATCGTTTAGCGAAGCCAACGACTGGAGAAAAAGGTATTCTTCGCTCTATTCATACAACACAAGCGAACGGAGTTCGAATCAAAGTTGTCTTTGTTCGCAATCGTAATAAAAAAAGTGAATGGTTAGCCATTTTAAGTACAGATTGTACGCTTAGTGACCAAGAAATAATCCGTATTTATAGCATGCGCTGGGACATTGAGGTCTTTTTCAAAACAACAAAATCCCTATTAAAGCTCCAAAAAGAGTTTCAAGGTCGTTCATATGACTCCTTAATTAGTCATACAACCATTGTCTTTGCAAGATATATCGTTCTCTCATGGCAAAACCGATGTAGCTCAGACCAACGAACACTAGGTGGCATGTTTTATGAATTAAGTGATGAAATCAGTGACCTCGATTGGACTGTAGCTCTACAGCAATTATTCGAGCTTCTTGAAGATACCTTAAAAAAGAGTAACAAAAATATACAAAAACTAATCAAAAGTCAACTACAACAATGGATTGCAGGCTTACCCAACTATATCAAGGCATACCTACCTATTTCGGTCTGCGAAAGTTGAGTAATTATATTCTGCTCTCTTAGTATCATTTATTAATGTCTCATAAGCCTGCTTAATTTTGATGAAGTCTTCATGTAAACCTCCTGTATCAGGGTGATTTTTCTTAGCAAGTTTTCTATAAGCCTCTTTAATTTCTTTTTTATAGATTCTTGTGTAATTCCTAAGACATCATAATAATCTATAAACGATTTCATATTAGTCTCCTATTTCTACTGATATCTTGCATACCAAATCAGTATATTGGTGATGCTAATCTAAACACACTCACTCTCCGACAATTATTCCCGCCAACTCCTTAAATACCATAGAAGGCCTCTCTCTTAGCCCCCCCATTAAAGAAAACGATAATTTCAACACATTCTCTTCCTTCACTAAAATATTCTCTTCCTGAATAGCCAATTCCAAATTCTTAACATAAAAACTTTCCACCCGTTCAGCCTTATCTAAACTATAATCATCAAGCCCCATACTTCACCCGACCCGAAAACCTTCCCAGCATCCGCCAAAGTGTCCGTTCATCATTCGATTTCATAAATAATTCAGGCAATTCCTTAGCAGCTAATAAATTATTTAGGCTGGTTACAACATAGTTAGAGATTCCATAACCAACAGGCTTTATAATATTAGCGAGCAGCTTCCAGTTATCAACAATGAACCAAACTGCATCTCCATCAACCTTCACTTCTTTAATTTCTGCATAGTGTGTGACACCATTTTCCTCCATTACATTTCTTGTTGTGTAAAGAGATACATACTTTACTTCTTGCCAATTTTGATTTAATCGGTTTACAGCCATTTTAATATAGCGATTATGTAGGGCCAGTTTATATTCTTCTGAATCAGATATTTTCACAACCATTACTTTTTCTTCAATAGAAGATTCCCACTCACTAATAGTGCCTCTTGGCAATATTCCTTCTTGCTGGATTTCTTCTGGACTTTTATCAATTAATTGTTCAACAAATCGCTCTACTAATGTTGTAGCGTTCGGCAGGAATGGTAAACCTCCAATGTTCACGTCTTCAATACTTTTATAGAGCTTATGGCTTTGATAGAGATCTTCATTATTCCACGGAAATAACACATAGGCACCAAAGGCTTTTCTTTCAAAAGGTCCCTCTTCATTTACAACAATTGAATCACGATAACGGTGCATTGTATTGATATCTTCTTCCATGGGACCGGGAATTCCATCATAGTTACGCCCATAAGTTGTATCATTTAAAGCAAAGTCGATACGATATTTCGCATCAAAGACATATTGGTATTCATAGTCCTTTCCTTTTTTCTCAATGCTTAACATCGTATCTGGAATTTGTGTGATCGTCGGCAGTCGTTGCTCTCTTTTCTGATATATAAGTGTAATTTTTTCTTTTGTTTTAGGGTGGCGAAATACTCTCTTAGCTGAGGCGTTAGGCTGTAAATTGACAAAGAGTCCATTATGATTAACCTTAATTACGTCTTGATCAACCATTTCATATTTTCTTCCCAGCAATTGTCCTAGCTTTAAGTAAGTCCAATACTCATATAGGGTAGCGACATCCTTCACGGACATATTATAAATATTTCCTTGCAGTGCTAATCCTCTCGACAACAACAAATAAATCTGGAAAGATTCTCTGTATCCAGGCGCCATTTGTAATACGAGACTCATTACGGACCGATCTAGACGACTAATAGACTTCCAGAAATAACTTTGCGCCTTGTCTTTCAATTTTTGTTTCATATCGTTTAAACGGACTATTATATCCCCATCAACGGTATAATCGGCCCTAAACTGTAAAGTCTTAATTAAATCGTCAAGTTTCTCTTCTAACCGGATCATGATCCATTTAACAAATCTATTCTCATGCGTATCATAGGTTACTTCTTTCCGAATATTTAAACCATTTGTTGGCATGACATGTTGACCGCCTAAATTAATCCCCCCCTTGTCTACTTGGACTAAAAGATGAGGTCTTTTTCTCAAATATTTTCGCGCTTGCTGGTCTTGCCTGCCTAACTGATCTCCTCTTACTTTTCGATGCGTAGTATGAAATTTGTGATGTGGCTGCTGTTCGATCCGTTGAATGGCTTGCATTAACTTCACAAAGTGTGACTCTATTAAACGGAAAAATTCACTTCTTGACGGTGTTCCCTCTAGCTTAGTTTTTGCCCCCCCAAGATGTGTTTTCTTTATAAAATGATAGGCTAGGTTATAAATTTCATCATTTACCTCTTCTAATAGCTTTTTATAATCTTTTCGATAATCTAATTTGGTAGGAAATACTTCAATTGTGACTGTTATCAGTGCCTTATTTTCATGCCTAATCTCAAACGTGGATAACCCTACCTCATTTTGAAATTGGAGATTCCCCCCCATTAAGATATAGCTATTTCCTATCGTCACTTTGTCCACTGCTTTTCTTAGCCCTTGATGTTCATGGTAGAAAGTTAATTCTTTACTATCTTTAGGTGAAACAATTAATTGATAGACCCCCATTTTCAAAGAATATTGGTCGATGTGAGTATTTTTCTGCTAATTCACTAGTGTTTACGTCAAATACTTGAATGGATCCTATGTCATCCCCAATCACAGACAAGCTCATGGGGGGGTCATGGAAATCCATATTACGATATTGCGTCAACCCTTCATATTTTTCATGGTATGGTTTCCCTTTTATAACAATCGTCATATCTTTTGTATCAATGTGAAGTAATTCTACATCATCTCTAGCTGATCCAGAATGAAGTGAAGCCATCTACTAACCTCGCTCTCATTTCTACTAATTTCGCAGTACTCTTAGGATATTTTGCATAAGTTAAATCAATGGGCTGCTCCGTATCCTCTGGTATTTCAAATGCACAGAATTCAATTAATTGATCGATTACGTCTCTAACACGGCTATCACTTCCTGCAATTCGCGGCAGTATTTTTTGAAGCAGGCAATGATCAAGGGCCTGCTCATATTCCATCAGGTTACCCTGTTGATTATAGTTAATGTACATGCATATCTCATCACGTACTCGATAGCCTACCTGTGCATGAATAAGCTCAAGAACTTGATTAATTGAAACTAACTCCTTTGTAACTTGCTTTACCAAATCAGAGTTCTCATCATACACTTCTTTAAGATGTAAATAATTCGCTTCTAGTGATTTCTGATCCAACTTAATGGGATCCATCTCTTCTAATTCTTGCAGAAAGTCTAAATATCCAAGTTCTACTCGATTAAATTCAATCGTATTTGCCCTATCTAATACCTTTTTACTGAATGGATGTGTTGTTTCATCCATATTAACGGTTCCAACTATGTAGACATTCGATGGAAGCGGGAGATTCTCACCAGCTATTTCTTCTGTTAAAAGAGGATAGGTAATTATTTCACCATTCTCCCTTTTCCTGCTCTCCATCACACTTAAGAGATCACTCAAATAGTATTCCACTCGGGCTAAATTCATCTCATCTAATAAGACAATATAAGGCCTAGTTGGATTATTATAAGCATTCCTAACAATCTTTGTTAATGGGCCTTCCTTAAAATCCCCCTTGATATCGATATAACCTAAAAGATCAGAGCTGTCGTTCCAATCTGGGCGAACAGGAATAAGTGTAAACTGATTATTATCATTAGTTGCACCTATTGCTTCTGCAAACCATTCAACTATTTTTGTTTTTCCTGTTCCTGATATACCCGATAGAATGACGAATGGTTTTGTTTTAAGTGATAAAAAGAGATTAGTTACTTCTTCTTTTTCGTAATAGAATCCTTTGCTTTTTATATATTGGTAGATATGATCCACGATTTCTTTAAAGGTTAAGGTATCAGTTTCTTCAACCATATTAGTTGTATCGACTTCTGTATGGCCCGTTGTCTCTTGCTTCATTTGTATGTATTGCTCATAATAATCAATCATTCGCCTCAAGTCATTACGTAGTGATTGTTCTGACGGCAACTGTTTTTCATATTTAATGTAAGCTGCAGTAGATATTTCATATTTTTTCGCTAACGTACTACCACCAAGCTCAATATTATTATTTGTTGCAATATCGTCATCCATTTGTATCGATTGGCGTATTTCTTCATTGATTTTAGCCATTTCTTCTTTTGTTGATTCAGTTACTCCTTGGGCTAAGGTAAGATACAACCTCTCCATATCTTCGCTGAACAAATACACAATATAATAGCCTTTCTGAGTAGAGTTGGTCACATTTTTATTCATAATCGCTAACCAAGCACAGAAGCCCAATTTCCTATTCCAACAGAACCTTTAATCTCATAATACTTATTATCCAAGAACTCTAATTGCTTAAAAGCTTCTACTAGTTCAGTTCTTACAAGCATACCCATTTTATGATCTTTAGTGGATTCACGTTTTGCTGATATATAATTATCCATAACCTTTTGTAGTAATGGACGTATTTCTTCTGTCATTGTTGGGTTCAACTCCTCATCAATTAATTGAACATCTTGTAACCAAGAGATGATATTCCTTGTGCGATAATCAGCTACTGATTCTACCATCAAGTTATCCCCTTTGGAATTACGTACAATTTTCATACCAAGTTCTTTTAAATAATTGATTTTTTGTTTTTTTGTGTAGCTAGTGAGATATTGTAATAGATCATAAACCATTGATATATAAGGGCTTGTTAGCACCATTTCTTGTAGAAAAGTGATTTTATTCTTTTCAAGTTCATATTTACTTGCTTGGGGTTCAATTATTGAAAATTCATCATCTAGGAATCCTAGTATTCTCAAACCTTGACGCGCTCGAGATTTCGATCGTCTTTGAGCTTCTTCTGGAATATCAGGTAACCTTTTAGGATCATGTGTACCTGCTTGTATCTCTTCTAAAAATTTTAATGTTCCATTGAAGTTCATCTCTGGTAATTGATTCGTCTTATATTCAATGATCTGCAATGAAGTTTGTTGTTTAGTAGTAATTACTTCCACAAAAGGTAAACAAGAAAGCAACGCTAGAATAAATCTAGACTTTTCCTGATCTTCTATTTCAGCACGCTTAAGTGTTCCTGTTTTTAATAGCCTGGAAATTTCCCGTCGTACTATATCAAAATTTATAACGGAAGATATTGTCTTTTTGCTTTTTTGATACTCCTCTCTCACTGGATGTGCTTTTATAACAAAGCCATCTGATTCAATATTAGCAATCCAATAGTATTGGCTATTTAAATTTATTTTTTCTTTATTTAAACTTTTTAGGTATTCTAATAATGCATTTTCTAGCAAGTTTACACCGCCTTTGATGAAGTACTAGCTTATACTATATTTCTATTTTACAAAAAACACTTCAATTACTCTCAAATTATCCTAATTCAATTGTACTAAATATTAGAAAATTATGATATCCATAAAATCGCTTACTCTATATGTTTTATTGTTATGCAATCCCGTAGTTTTGCAGTTACTTATTTAGCCATTAAGCTTTTATCTGTTGTGTCTCAACAAGTTGAAGCTTTTTTTATTTTATTTTTTATTTAAATTTTCGTAGCGAATTATAGCGAAATAGTGTATGATAGGTATATATCATACTTTTTGAAGGAGGCTATCATCATGTATCTCAAAAAAACCAAACAAAAAAGCGGACGTATTTATCTTTCTATAGTCGATACTTATCGCGATAAAGAAAAAGGTTATGCACGTACGGTGACAGTTGAAAAAGTAGGCTATCTTGATGAATTAGAAAAAGACTATGATGATCCTATGGCCCACTTCAAAGAAAGAGTAGAACAGTTAAAAGAAAAGAAGGCTGAAAAAGTAGCTCCAATCACTTTGTCATTTAATCAGGATGACACGTTATCCGTTGGACAAAGTAATCGAAAAAATTTTGGTTATATGATTCTCAGCCAAATATATCATGAGCTACAGATTGATAAGGTTTTAACAAGTAAACAGCGTCCATCAAAGATTGATTATAATGTCAATGACATCATGAAGCTACTCGTTTTTTCACGCTCACTCTATCCTGGTTCCAAGAAAAAGACATTCGAAAATAAAGAGAAGTTTTTTGATAGACATGATTATTCTCTAGATGATGTATATCGGTCACTCTCTTTTTTCTATAAGCACAGTTCCTTACTACAAACAAAAATAAATGACCGAATAAAATCCGTCTACAATCGAAAAACAGATTTAGTGTATTATGATGTCACCAACTATTACTTTGAAACAGACATCCATGATGAGCTGAGAAAAAAAGGGGGGGTATCAAAGGAACACCGTCCCAATCCTATCGTACAAATGGGGGGGTTATTCATGGATACAAAAGGTATCCCTATTACGTTTAAACTATTCTCCGGAAACACCAATGATTGTCTAACTTTTCGCCCGGGATTTGGAAGATACATAAAGAGTATAATTTAGGAAGAGTGGTTGTCGTTACCGACAAAGGGATGACGACAGGTGATAATATCAATTACATACTCTCAGGAAAACACGGGTATGTATTTAGCATGTCTGTACGAGGAGCTAGTAAAGCATTTAAGAAATACGTACTCAATGAGGAAAGTTATACGTGGTACGGCACCGAATATAAGAGAAAATCTCGTTTAGAACCAAGAATGATTTCGGTCACATCAACTCATAATAAAAAATCAAAAAGCAAGTCGACGAAAAACAAGTGATTTTTTATAGTGAAAAATATGCAAAGAAAGCAAGAGCTGATCGGGAAAAAGCCATTAAAAAGGCACAAGAAATTATGGATAACCCGAGCAGATACAAAAAAACCAATTCCTATGGAGCTGCAGGCTATATTAAAAACATGGAAATTGACAAAGAAACAGGCGAGATTATCACCCCTCATCATCAACTTCAGTTTGACTATGATAAGCTAAAGGAAGAAGAAGCGTTAGACGGTTATTATGCAATTATAACAAGTGAATACAAAGAAAGTGATGATCATATTATCGATACATACCGTGGATTATGGCGCATAGAAGAATCCTTCAGAGTAACGAAAAGTGACCTTGAAGCACGTCCCGTTTATGTTTCAACAGAAGAGCATATTCACGCACATTTCTTAACTTGTTTTATTGCGCTCGTCATCGCAAGAATTATCGAAGTAAAGATGGATTATAAATATAGCGTGGGTAAATTACTAGAGAGTTTATCAAAAGCAGAGTGTACACATATGAAACAAAACTATTACTTATTCGATTATTATGATGAGGTTCTTAAAACGTTAGGCGATCAATTTCACATCGATTTTTCTAAACAAATTCGCTCTCGAGGAGAAATTAAAAAAATTTTAGCGAGCACCAAAAAACAGTAAAATTCGCTACATGTTCGTGCAAAAAAGGAACAGCCTCCACCCCCAATATTATCAAGGGACGACGGCTGTTTTTATCTTTTTTAAGTGCAAAACTCAGGATATATAGTTACCTACTATTCTATACGAATTGATAGGATTGTAAAGCATATCTATCCTGTAATTTTCGACACAAACTTTTTCCCTTCAATTTCCCGCAACACGCTCCTTAAGTCTTTCGCATTATTAAATATTCCTTTAATCAACTTCACGGTTTCATAAGCTACATGAATATCCAGAGACTCTTCTTCTGTATGTTCATCCATAAAACCTACAGAAAGATTAACGCTTTGAATACCTTTTTCTGCCCAAATCCTTGTATCACTGCTCCCGCCATTCGTGCACTTCCATTCCGTTAATCCTTCCTCTAACGATACACGTTCTATGAACTTCCCATACGCTTCATCACAAAAAGGAATGTAACCACCACAAGATGTGACAATATCACCTTTACCTCTTCGATCTACGACGATTGCAGCATCTGTTCCCCCAAAGGAAATAGTCATCCAGATTTCGTGCTCCAATAAGTCCGCGTTCTTCCTCTATCGTAAAAATGTATTTTACCTTTCCGCTGAATGAGGAATGGACAAGTGACTCCGCTATGTTTAGCAGGATTGCCACACCTGCTCTGTCATCTGCACCAAGTATTCCCTCGCTGCTGGTCCAGATAGAATCAATCTTACTAATTTTGCGATCCGCATTTATTTCAACAACCGTATCCAGGTGTGCATTTAATAAGATGGTTGGCCCATTTCCTGAATTGTATGTCTTCTCAGCTAATAAATTTCCGTGCCGATCGGTTGAAATATTATCTACAAAAGGTTGGAGTTTCTCTTTTACAAACTCACGTACAAGACTTTCATCACCACTTGTTCCAGGTATTGTTAAGAGCCCCCCCTCAAGTGATAGATAAAACATTTGCTCCTTAATATACTCTAACCCTAACTCAAGCCAATGTTCTTCAATAAGGCTCATTTTTTCAGCCAGATCTAGCAGTTCATTTTTTTGAGCGTGTAAATAAATACAATAACTATTACGTTGTTCACGATAATACACCCGTTTTAATCCTAATGCCAAAAGCATTCCTGCTAACTGATCGATGTCTTTTTCTTTTTTCACCATCACATGAGGAGACCTTTTTCCATGACCATCACAAGAACCCTTCGTATGAAATCCCAGGCGATTGAACTGACGAACGATTCCGCATATATACGTATCTAGCTCCTCCACCTTGGGATCCTCCTGCCCTGGTTCGAACCATAGACCTTCGCCTCGCCCTCGATTCGGAAAATCAAGTATCTTAATCCATTCACACTCTGCAACAGGTTTATCTGCAAGTATCAGGTTTGAGCCTTCCATCCAATAAGATACACCCAGCGCTTCAAGATTCTTTTGTAAAAACTCTACATTCTCCTTTGTTTCCATCTGACAATCAAATACATTCCCTTCATTTTTTTGTACATTCCATCCGTGACGAATAAATAACTGGTTCCATGTTTTCACATCCATCATCCCTTTTCGATTTGTTACATACAGTATCTCAAAAAGAGGATGACACTTATGTCATTGATCTAATATAAACGTGGTGTCAGTGCGATGCATAATGATATAAGGCATTGCATCGGTATAATAATATGCAGGTTCACTATTCAATGAACGACTGTTAATAATAACAGATGCAGGTACATCATTCTGTTCCATTTTTCTCTTTAACCGACGGACACTTTGAGTGAATGTGTTATTAGGAATGTTTCCATTTTTAACACTACTAGTGAAAATCTCAGAAAAGGCGTTTTTCGTTGCAGGACAATGCTCTCCTGTTTTCAAAAAAAGATATCGCATTATCTCCGCTTGATTCACGGATAACTGTATATCCTTTCCGTTGTAAATTAAGAGGTGATTTCGATCGGTAAAATAAAGAATTATCCTATCTGGAAAAGCCTCACCAAAAGCTATATCATCACATTTTTCTTTCGAACATCGACTTTCTCCATCTGGTGTAAATATTGCAAAAGCATTAGTTGCCAAAAGATCTTCATTTTGATTAATCTTTTCATATAAAGAAGACCTTTCAAGCTGAGGTACGTTATCCGGGTTCGCCTTATTCTCCAAACGCTGTAATGCTTGCTGAGCTTCTTCCGCAATATAAAGGGAACTATTAGCTAAATACAATTGCGTATTATAGAGCTGTTGATTTGTAAGTCTATATTCAGGAGAAGGACAGTCGACATCATGTTTAACAGCTTGTTGAAAATGATTAATCGAATTAGAATACCTTCTTTTTTTATAATTCAAAAAGCCTAAACGATAATGAGCTATCGGATTGCGATTGTCATACCTTAGGGCTTTTCTTAAGCTAGCTTCAGCAGTATAGTCATCCTTCTGAAATTGTGTCTTCAAATATGTTCCATAGCGAATTAAATAGCGAAGGAGCTTCTTTCTAATTTCAGGCAAACTTGACTCATATTCCTTTCCCCTGTCCCTCGTAATTTTTTTATGAAGTTCTTCATACAGAGATATTATTTGATTTAAAGAACTATCATTTTCCTCATCTGTCAACTGATGAAGATCTATTTCCAAATCAAAAAGTTCGTCAATCGTTTTTGTTCGTAAAGACATGTTTCAGACCTTCTTTCATTCATTACTTGATTTCTTATGAGAAATATTGTGATTATTCTGTGATCAATCAGTACGTAGACCTGTTTCAAGACTGGCTACATCCTCAGGAATTTCTTCAGGTAACCAGCCTCTAGTAACAATCTCTTGTAAAGATTTAATAGATGTCTCATAGTCAACAAAATTTGATAGAAATTCCTTTGTATTTGTTTCATAATCTTCTTTAAAAACTTCATTATCAATTATTTCTTGCATAACCTCTCGTGGTCTATAACCCGTCTCACAGGAGTAAGTTTTCTTTCCCCTTCTTCTTATTTCTATTATTTGGCTCATCAGAGAGGCTAAGTTCGTCGAATCTATTAATCCGCTTTGATAAATCATATGAATATCATAAATATGTCTGGACTTTCGGATATAATCCTTGTCATGATGGTAGTCACATACCGCAAATAGCTTGTCCAAAAACGTTCGATCGATTGATTGAATACTCATGGAAAAAGGATACATATTATACTCATCGATCAAATAATCTATATTTTCTTTCTCTAAAAATTTGGTTATGTAGTTATTAACGAGCTTTATTTCGCACGGAAAGGGTTTAAAGCCAAGGCTGGTTTCAATGAGGATGTGATCTAACATTTGAAAGTCGGTTTCATCCTGATACGTTCGATTATAACCTATCCTATATTTATTAAAGTGCCTTTTTGAACGTATTGGTTCATCTTGCTCATCATTTAATAAAGCGAAATCTAGTTTTTCTATTGTTTCTGTTATTGATTGAATCAATGATTTTTGGTGTCTTCTTAATGGACCACTCGTTAACTTATCACCATCAAAGTTAATGGTTAAATCAATATCTTCAGAAAAGCGATGGATGACATCGTAACACTTTGAAAGAGAGGTCCCACCCTTAAAAACTAGATTAGGCACGACCTCTTGCAAATTTTTCAACAATAGCGAAACATAATAATCTTTTTCCACCTGAAAAGGTTGTAAGTTAAATTCATCTGCTGCAGCTTCAACGACTTCCCCGAATACTTCCTTATTTTCATGCAAGTTCATTGTAAAGCTCCATTTCTATTACATTTTCCAATGTTTTTCTTGGATATTTTTTTAGATGCTGATTTAATTCACTGATGGTGATATTGGAATTTTGTAAATACTTTTTTATCAAGCTTGACCCTTTTTCTAATGGAATTTCACTTACTCGATCATAATCATTTAATAAGTCCAATACTTGTAACAGCTTATAATTCTGATCATTAATCTTTATTCTTGGCTTCTTTAGCTTCACGACCTTTTTTCCAAATGTGACTTCGTATTCAAGTCTTCCTGCTTCATTTGTTACGATGGTAGGCACACTTGCAGTTTGTGAAGTTAAACCAAGTTGATTCGCAAAATTAGTGCCACTAATATAGCCGATTACATTCTTATCAATCGGTTTAATATATCTCCTTCTTATTACTTTATCTATGTTTACACGAGGTTTCTTTAATATATTACTAGCTCTCGGGAGATAATAAATACCGTTTTTGACTTTAATCAAATCACCTATATCAGATAATCTTTTCACATTTTGACGTAAGGCCTCATCTGACATATCTATTCTTTTTTTTAATTCCTTTGTAAATACAGGCTCATCGTAACCATATTCTTTTATAATGACTTCATAAAGCTTATTCACCTTACATCCCTCCTGACACCTTTATTATAGCACTAATTCAATATTATGTAACGTATTAAGTTTTTGTTTATCCTAAACGTGACATTTTCAATCAAAATTTTAAATGCTTATTATTCAAAGTTATTCAAATCTTACAGGTGTCTGAGAAAATGAATACGTCCTATTTTAATGGTACAATTATGAATATCACAAACTTATAATTCAACACCTATCCACATGTTGATACCTTAACAATTATATGGAAGCTAATTAATAATTACCGAAAGATTGGACCTGCTATCGTTGCGGACATTGCGAAGCATACACAGTTCAATGATGATTTTACGTCAGCGATTATCTTATATGTGCTGCCACAATTTGAGGGGGGGTTACCCGTATACCAAATAAAAGAGTTTATCACCAAGCTTGACGAGCAAACTGACGTTATCATTGAAAAAGATTATCTAAATGACTTTGTGAATGACTTTTTTGAAGCTGGTGAAATGGAATGAGTAGAAAAGAAGAGGAAATGTTAGAGGAGATTTCTGGATTTCTTCATGGTTATTTAAAAGCTGGAAATGTAAGAATTAATTCCTTTTTATCGAAAACGAATCTTAACATTTCTAATTTGCAGCAATTATTAATGATACGTTTTCTATTATTAAAAGAAACAAAGAATTTTGCCAAAAGGCTACCTTTTTTACTCAAGAATTTCAAAACCACTACAGCTACTCGTAAGGAAACAAATATTGGGGGGGAAGTAAGAGGAGAAATTGATTGGGCGGAAACAACGAAGAGTCGTTTAGTAAGAAATCATAAAGATCGGACCATCTTTTCAACGAATGAAAGTATTCGGTCTTATGATATACCAGAGAATCTAGTATTGAAGGAATTACTAGGGATACTTTACAGACTGCTTTTTCATGATTCCTATCTGAAGGGATTTGAAAAAGCTGCATGGTTCGCAGAATGGTAGGATTTAAAATCCAATATAGAATATGCGTTTAAATACAATGTTTATTTGCAACGGGTAAATCAAGCACACGTTAGTGATCGTACCGTTCAAAAAACAAGACACCATAGAAATAGCTTATATCATGAAGCAGCACAATTATTAGTGTCTTATCGCAAAATAATAAAAGGGCAGTACACGGAAGATGACTTAAAAATGTTACTCCGAGAAACCTTTATTGCGCCAGAAAATCAGGATGTGTTATTTGAACTATACTGGATTGTACAGATAATTAAGCAACAGACGGAAAATAGTCAATTATATCTCATGGATGGCGGACAGAATAAAGTAGCAGCATGGGAGGATAATTCTCGTATTTATCACTTGTACCATGATTCAAGTGGCTCTGATTCTGTCATATTTCATATACCGAGCCGTGAAATTGCAGGTAATAACCATCCCTACCTTCAACAAAAGCATCAATCTTTAGAAGCAACCAAGGATTTAACACAAGATATCTTTGGCCGTAATGTTACTAGTCATTTATGGCGAGGGAGACCTGACTTCCTTATCGAAGTATACGAAAAAGCGACCAATAGATTAACGGAGCTTACAATCGGTGAAGTGAAGAATACCTCAAGAGTGGAATATGCAGCGACAGGATTAGAAGAACTTGTTGAGTATCTATATTTGGTGAAGGATCGTAAAGGAAATTACTTAATGAATAGTGATGTGACGGTTCAAGGGATGTTATGCTTAGACCAAATCGCAGTTGATAGTAAAAGTTTTGGGATGGTAAATGTTCTAAGTAGGAGTAATAGGAGGTCTCACCTGTGAATAATTCCGAATTAAACCAGTTATTCTCAAATAGAATAACTGGTTTTCTATTAGGGTTAAGTTTATTATTTTAAAGCTTGTTATATAATAAAGATCTTGTAACTAAGAAAGTTTTTCAAGTAAACTACGGACTAGTTCTCTCTTATCTTAAATATCAATATTATTAATTAGTAATTCAGCTTGTTCTGCACTTATTTGATAATATTCCCCCCCAGACGGTGTTTTTAAGATTACCATCTCTGAAGCTAACCATATTGTTCTTTTAAATTTACTTGTATTTTCTTTTTGATTATAAATTTCGATTATTGCGTTTGGTTTAGCTTGTTTAACCAGATCTGGTTCATTAATTGCATCCGCATTTTCAATTAGACTCGCTATCTCATCAATTTCCTCTTTATTTTCAATAGTATGAATTAATGTTGCTCCTTCTATTTGATAATTGGTTTCGCTCGAGTGGTCAGTGAAGTTCGGTTCTGATATCTTAAGAATTTCTGAATTGGATGAACATGCAGTTAGTATCATTAAAGATAATAGAGATATTTTAATTAATTTCATCTATTTATCCCCCCCCAAGAATATAAATAAAAGAGAAAGAACAACACAAGTAGTTTTTCATATAGAACTCTTCTCTTTAATTTTTAATTAGAATCATTTACAGATTCGCTACACCAATTTCTGACTTATCTGTTTCTAACCAAACTGAATATTCCTACTGTACTTGTATGACGTGAAGATACCATGCAAAGTTACAGACTTTTGGCAAGTAACACAAAAGGCTTATCATCTAGTTCCGGTAATTTTTTTTAGCAGCCATTGCTTCATCCTTACTTACTACTTTATCTAATACTTCGTGTAACTTCCATTGAATAACCACATATAATCACTGGTAGAATACCTTAAGATTTTAATTACGCTTTTATGACGAAAACTACTAACTTTGTGAAATTAAAGTACGTTATTAACAAACTGTTCACTGCGCTCCCACAGTTCACGTGCACTGTGCCATCATCTTTAAACGCGACGGACATCGGCTTGCCTTTTGAGTAGACTTCTCCTGATTTCCAATCGACTCCTGGTTTTCCCTCTACTAGCTCCGTGAGCATGCGCGCACTTTTCTCCGGGCTAATTGTCATCAAGTACTTTAACGGCGTGTGATAGAAAATCCTCATGAAGTGATTGGTCTCACTAGCAAAATTAGAACGCACCACTCCTGGATGAAAGGCCACGGTTGAGATCCCGCTTTTCCCATAGCGTCGGTCGAGTTCCCGGGTGAATAAGATGTTCTCTAGTTTGCCATAACCATAGGCCGTTAGAGGGGGCATATCCCTTGTCGTTGTTAAGATCCGTTACATCGAACTTTTTGCCGAACGCATTTGCTGCTGCACTAGAGGTTTGGATGACCTTTGCCTCACTGTCAATCAGTTGTTCGATAAGTAGCTTCGTTAACAGAAATGGCGCAAGATGATTGACCTGAAAAGTTTTCTCAAATCCGTCCTCGGTCACCTCTCGTGCTCCCATGATGCCACCTGCATTATTTACCAGCACATCAATTCGGTTATATTGCTTTAGTTCCGAGGCGAGGCGTTTCACGTCGGCCAATCGCGAGTAATCGGCTAAATGAGAAGGAGCATTGAGTTCTTTTGCAATCCTTTCGGTTTTTTCCTTGGAACGACCGACGAGTACGACATTGTAACCCTTGTTTTTCAACTGACGAGCAGCTGCGGCACCAATACCATCACTTGCTCCAGTAATTATGATTGTCTGCATGAATGAAATCTCCCTTCCGTTGTTTGTAAAATTGATCCGTTATATCTTCTTTTATATCGACTTTTACTTCATCGAAATTATATGACTGTAATTCTATGAAATGATTAGAGATATATAACTCATCCCACTATTTTTATTATAGACTTTTTTATTTTTCATTGTAAATATAATAGCAACAGCTTGGGCTTGTTCTCTTCAGGTATTATTTACTTTTTTGTTGGAAGTTTGGGACCAGCTATTAGAGGATTTAACCCATAAAGATAACCATCAACGCTCACGTGCTGCATAATATTTAGCTAATTTAGCTAAAAGTGACTTTCTGAAAATAACATTTTTGTACATTGATTCTTTAGAATTTTCAGCACTCACTTGCTGCTTCGCCTTAGAAATTATTGTTTTAATAAAAATAAACATTAATGTTAAATATACCCGCATAATAGGCATCATTAAGACAGATCGATAGGATTTATCTACCCCCCCGTTCGTTACCACCCCCCACAAAGTTATACTTTGTCGGTATCTGTTCAGGCATAGCATTGTAATTCTTAAAGGTAAGGAACACTGTAACCAGTACAATCACAAATGAAATAACAAACCGTAGATTGGAATAGTTGAGTTTTTGTTCACGAAAATCAGTGTCAACGACAACAAGCTGTGATTTATCTGCTGACCATTTATGATTCTGCTAGAGTATTTTCATGTTACGATGAAAAACCAGATAAATAAGAAAGCTGAGAACCATAAACCCGAGCACAATTCCACTAAATAATATACTAACCTTTAGTTCATCTGTAGCAAATGATAGATCTAGTAACAGAAAAATAATAGTCGCCACAATACTTAAAATAGCTGTTATCGGTGTCCCAGATCATGATAGTATTAACTGGTTATTAGAAAAGGGTGGAAGAATCGACAGTGCGACAGGACCGATAAAGTTCCTCAAAAGAAAAATTATTCAATATTTTTTTGCTTCATCGAAATTACCATCTAATTTTAATTCCTTAAAATGATTAGACATATATAACTCACCCACCTATTACTAATGTAAACTTTTTAGACTTTTCGATTGACTTTTTATTGATTACAGATGTAATATTGTACTACACGTGTAATCCATATAACGGAGGGGGGGAAATTTAGACTTCGAATAAAAATAGTTAGTTAAAGCAATAAACGAATACAAGGAATTTACATTAGATAGAAAGCAGGTAACATATGATAAAAATAATTTCAGATCAGTCTAGTATTATGAGATTTACCTTGTACCTGTACATAGCGTTGTTAACTTTGATAGTACTTACTGCTTGTACAAATGAAACCAATAAAACCGATGGAGCAACCACCAAAAAACCTGATACCGAGCAAACACTCAATAAAGAGCAAGAGTTTGAAAAACTCGAGAAGGAATTTGACGTCAGACTCGGTGTCTATGCTATGGATATGGGTAACAATCAAGTTATTGAGTACAACTCGGAGGAGCGTTTCGCCTATTCCTCTACTTTCAAAGTATTAGCAGCCGCCATACTGCTTAAGGAAAATGACTTCAAAGATCTCGAAAAAGTCATAACCTACAATGAAGATGATTTGGTTACCTATTCTCCAGTTACCGAAAAACACGTGGATAGCGGTATGACCTTGTTGGAGATTAGTGAGGCGGCCATCCGAAAAAGCGACAACACTGCAGGGAATCTAATGCTTGAAGCCCTCGGAGGTCCTGATAAGTTTAAGCAAGCCCTGCGAGACATTGGAGATGACATTACGGAGCCCGCGCGATACGAAACCGAATTGAATGAATTTTCACCGGATAGTAACAAGGATACCAGTACACCAAAAGCGATGGCCTCCAGTTTAAAAAAGGTCGCACTTGATGATTTCCTTCCAAATGATAAGCGCGAAATACTAATCGATTGGATGAAAGGGAACGCAACAGGCGATGAACTTATACGAGCCGGCAAACCTGATGGATGGGTAGTTGGAGACAAAAGTGGTGCAGCAAGTTACGGTACAAGAAATGACATTGCCATAGTATGGCCACCAAATAGAGAACCGATCGTCATTGCAGTGATGTCCCGCCGTGATACGGAAGATGCAGAATATGAGAATGAGTTGATAGCAAAGACTTCCGAGATCATACTGCATTCTTTTAAATAAAAAAAGTAAGGAGTACATATGTCTGGAATCTATGGCTTGTGTGCCTCTTTCTTTAATATAGTTATTGACGAGAGGTCCTAAAAGTAAGATAATTTAGATTCATCAATTCTCGGTTAAGGAGATGAAGTAAATGTCTGTCCTCCACCTGGGTGTATGCCTGTTTATATCCTCTTTTGTAGTCATTGTTATCCTGCTGATTCGAAGGATTTTTAAGTACCAATTATCGTCTAAATGGCAATATAATTTATGGTTTATTTTACTGGCCGCGTTAACCATACCCTTTCTTCCAACAAATGTATTGGATTTCGGAACCAAGTTCACGTACGGTGGACCTCAAACCAGTATGCCAACAGCGTCCAATTCCACAACAGCAAATCCCATTACAGAAAATGGTGGCGATTGGATGAGGGATTTTTCCGTGTCTGTTAGCCGATTTGATCTAACCTTTTTAAGCCCTTTCCTAACTATTATATGGGTTTCAGGCATGCTGGTAATGTTTGCTTTTACTGTTCACGCATGGTTGAGGCTGCGGAGTATTAAAAAGTCGATGAGCATCATTAAAAATCAAGAGGTTCATTCCTTATTTGCACAGTGCAAACAACGACTCGGCATTTCTCAGAAGATCGTGTTGGTGAATTCTCCACTAATTAAGTCGCCACTAACATTCGGCATGTTTAAAACCTATATTATTTTGCCACGTCATGCTGATGCATGGCTGAGCCTGGATGAGCTGAAGTACATTCTATTACATGAATTACATCACTATAAATATAAGGACATCTCAACAAATTACTTAGTTGTCCTCTTCCAGATTATGTATTGGTATAATCCATTGATCTGGATTGCCTTTAGAAACATGCGATTAGATCGAGAAATCGCCTGTGATAGTGCCGTTTTAAAAATGCTCAACCCAAACAATTATTCAGCATACGGAAACACCATCATTAAGTTTGCTCATAAATCCTTTCTTAAAAGTCAGTTTACAATGGTTAATCCACTTGTTAGCTCCAAAAAACAATTAACGAAAAGGATAGAAAGAATTGCAGTTTTCACAACCGAATCAAGGCTATTAAAAGTGAAAAGCATCATCATTTTTCTGCTTCTGGCCGGAATTGTGATCAGCCAGGTACCAGTTGTCTCTGCAATGCCGTATGGCGAGGATCGGATCGATTTTGATAATCAAAAGACTACTTATGAGGATTTAAGTACCTATTTCAACAGATATGACGGTAGCTTCGTACTCTATGATTTGCGGAAAGCACAATACCTTATCTATAATAAAGATAAAAGTGTGTTACGAGTTTCACCCAATTCTACCTATAAAATATACAGTGCATTATTCGCGTTGGAGTCTGGCATAATTACAGATCACCATACCTCCATAAAATGGGATAGAAAAACATATCCATACGAAACTTGGAATCAGAATCAGAACTTATTTACCGCAATGGATAACTCGGTGACTTGGTACTTTCAAAATTTAGACCAAAAAATGCAGAAGCAAAATATTCAAGCATATATCCAAAATATAAATTACGGTAATCAAAATGTATCTGGTGGAGTTAAAGACTATTGGCTAGAATCTTCTTTAAAGATCTCACCGATTGAACAAGTACAGACACTCAAGGATTTTTATACAAACCAATTTGGGTTTGATAAGCAGAACATTGAATTAATAAAAGATACGATCATGCTGGAGACGAAGGACGATGCCACACTATATGGTAAAACCGGAACAGGAACGGTCAACGGGAAAAATATTAATGGCTGGTTCATCGGATATGTTGAAGTGCACCACAACACATTTTTCTTTGCAACCAACATTGAAAATGATCATCATGCTAAAGGCAGTATAGCCGCTGATATTACCAAATCGATTTTAAAAGACAAAGGCATTTATTAACTACGAAAGGGCTGGGATTCACTTGACACATAAGATACCCACTATTTCAGAGGCGGAATGGGAAGTATTGAAAGTGCTTTGGCAAAAAGCTCCCCCAATCAGCAAATGAAATCATTTCATTCTTACCGTCAGAAACAAATTGGAAGCCAAAAACCGTACGCACCCTGTTGGATCGACTTACAAAAAAAGAAGTTATCGGTGTACACAAGGATCAACGTGTATATACATTCTATCCACTATTCTCGCAGAATGAATGTCAGCGTGCTAAAACAAAATCCTTTGTGAAACGATTCTATGACGGCACACTAAAATCAATGCTTGTTCAATTTATTCAGGAGGAAGACTTGTCTGAGGAAGATATTAAAGAGCTGCGGTCTATTTTGGATAATAAGCAGGAGAAGAAGTAAGTATTTCGTGTAATCAGATTTTTTCTTTGTTTTTTTACTATGCATGCTTTTGTTAATCCAGGCAATTTATTTATGACTCAACTTCGGAAAGTAATTAGTCAAACATTAAGTGGATTAAAGAATTGGTTTACTTATATATACTTGAATAAATAAAAGCTGTTATCGGTTGAATGACAAAAGTGAGACCGACAACAATAAGTAAAGGATAATTCTTTATATCACTTAAATTACTGACACCCTCAGTTATAAATAATACGAATCCAGACAGTATCATCAAAGCATAATAACCAACCTTAGAACCCTCTGTTTCTATATGCTGTTCCAATTCATCCTTCTCCTTCTTACCCTCTAACTGGATCGGTTACACTTAATTGGACAAGTTAGTTAAGGTGGTCAGATAGACTTGGTTCAAATAAAAACCGAGGAGTATTATAACATGACCAGAAGAGTGAGAAGAAGTTTTTCCAAAGAATTTAAAGAACAAATGGTTCAACTGCATGCATCTGGTAAACCCCCCCGCGCAGAAATTATTAAAGAATATGAACTAACACCTTCTTCCTTTGATAAGTGGGTTCGACAATATCAGGACAGTGGATCGTTTCAGGAAAAAGACAATCGAACACCGGAACAAGAAGAGTTAGTTAAACTTCGAAAAGAAAATCAAAAACTGTCCATGGAAAATGATATTTTAAAGCAGGCCGCGCTGATCATGGGACGAAAGTAGATGTGATTCGGAATAATCGTCACAAATACTGGGTATCAGCAATGTGCGACGTCCTGCAAATAGCCCGAAGTACGTACTATTATGAAGCAAAGGTTCGTGATGACCAGGACGGAGAATTAACAGATCTGATCCTCGATATTTTTAAAAAAAGCCGAAATAACTATGGACAAAGAAAGATCAAAGTAGAACTGAAAAAGAAGGGATGGATCGTTTCCCGCCGCCGTATTGGGAGAATCATGAAAGAGCAAGGACTTGTTTCTAAGTATACCGTCGCTCAATTTAAGCCGTCTAAATCATCATGTAATGAGTCGGAAGTAGGAAATGAACTTAATAGAGAATTTGACCAGGATCAAGAACTAAAAGTAATTGTAAGTGACTTAACGTACGTGAGAGTTGGACTGAAGTGGCATTATATCTGCGTTTTAATAGATTTATATAATCGTGAAATTATTGGACACAGTGCAGGACCTCATAAAAATGCTGCCTTAGTTCAACGTGCCTTTGCATCCGTTCCATACAATCTTCATCATCTTGAATTATTTCACACAGATAGAGGTAGTGAGTTTAAGAACCAACTTATCGACCAGGCATTAGAAACGTTTGGTATTGAGCGTTCATTAAGCGAAAAAGGAACGCCATATGATAATGCAGTTGCTGAGGCTACATTTAAGACGATCAAAACAGAGTTCGTCAAAGGGACTTTTTTACTAACCAACACGAACTTGACCTTGAACTTTTTGATTATGTTCATTGGTTCAACCACATACGAATTCATGAATCCCTAAGTTACTTAACACCTACTGAATACAAGTTGATGAACCTTTAAAAATTTGTTCGATTTAGTGTTGACATACCAGTTAATTGAATTATGTAAGGAGTTAAGATTACCCAGCATCAGAAGGCTGATTAAATCTTCTGATACATTTAAGAATGAAAAAGAAGCTTTGGATTAGGAATGGAGGCTTGTTTAGCTGGTTATCGTGTGTTTTTCGCAACGGTACCTTCGTTTATTAATCAATTAAAAGCACATCGTTCAGAACGAACGTTGCGTAGCTTTGAATTGAAATTTGAAAAGTATGATCTCGTCATTCTCGATGAGTTAGGCTATATTTCATTTGATAAAGAGGGAGCAGAATTACTGTTCTCGCATTTATCCTTAAGAGCTGGAAGAAAATCAACGATAATAACGAGTAATTTGTCTTTTATCAATTGGCAAGATATATTTCATGACTCTGTCTTGACCGCAGCTTTAACGGATCGTTTGACGCATAGATCTTACGTTTTAAATATGAATGGTAATTCTTATCGAATGCGAGAAACAGAAGAATGGTTGAAAGCAGAAAGTGTACAAGTGGTGCAAAATTAAATTAACAAACGGTTCACTTTTCAATTGACAAATACACAATTTCTTAATTTTCTTTTAAATGTTTCATAATCTAGTGAGTAATCAATCAAATGGAGAAGCTCTCTATGAGCTTTGCCAGAACCATCAAATTCATGTCTTCCTACCGGGTTAACAAACTCAACGTCTTTCGTTAATGTTCTCATTATTACTATATCTTCAGTCGATACACCCCCACCCCTTAAAATCTTCTCTTATCTTATAAAATGCCATCTCGTTCGATTCTTGCGAAAGATAAAGAATTACAAGGGACTCCATGATGGTAAAGCCATCATAAGGGCACTTTTTACATAAGTATTCTTTACTGTGTTCAACCAATTTTATTATATTTAAAAAAAGCACTTGATCCTTAATACAATCAAGTGCTTTATGGTTGACTATGCATAAAACTTTATATTAAATGGGGTCATTTGGAAAATCAGAATAATACTTTTCAATTAATGCCTTATCATTTTCATCATCCAGTACTTCACCTAAATATTTTTTTTTCCAAATAGTCATTTGGTCGCTGAAACTATATTCCGTATCAAACCAATTTGTATAATCAAAATGAACATTTAATTGGCCTGTACTCTCTAGTGTCAGTGTGAAAGAGTACCAAAGTTCTTGCTCTTCGCTTTTAAAAACTTCTCTCATTTCTTCTGATAAAGAAAATAGCTTTCTTTTATTTAATTTGAACGATTTTTCGTCTACTTGATAGTTAAAAGGAATTTCAAGACTATATACATTCAAACTTGGATTGGTTGAAGGCTGGTAGAAGAAGTATGTACCTCCACCATCTTCTGAAATTTGAGTATAATAGTAAAATCTCTCCCATTGTTCTGGAATCATTTCATTAACGGTCTCAGCTATCTTTCTATATAAATCATTCAATCTTTGCTCCATCTATTTCAACCTCTAAAAGCCTTTAATCGCATCGGCACTCTTACCAGTAAAAGCATCGATTCCGACTATTTTTTGAAAAGCAGCTCGTAATGTTTCCAGTCTTTCTCTTAATGCCTGGTATTCTTTTGCACGAGCTTCTACGGTTGCGACTAACGATTTTGTTTCCAACGTTCGGGTTGTGCTCATCGCTTCCTCTCCCTTACCCTCTCTCTATTTCCCGATTGCTTCATCTTGCTCTTTTAGCTTCCTTACACTTTCCCTGGTATCGGCCAGATTTTTCTCAACTGTTTCGATATACTGTAACAAAAACGAATGTATCATCTCTTCTCGTTCCAGCCATTCATCGGTGAACGCTAGCTCATTTCTACTAAATGCATTGGCAGGCTTGGGTAAGTCTAATCGAGACAGACATGACCTGGCATGTTCAAGCTGCGCCATGACGGAGGGAAAATGCAATTTAATTTCTGTACCGCCGCTGATTGTACTTCCTACTCGAATATTCATCAGAACAACCATCCTTTTAATTCGTTCAATTTACTTCCGTATGCTTCCGCTGCCTCTTCCCCCCCCTGGCTCCATAATCGATCAGCCTGGTGAGCAATTGTACTAGCTATATCTAAGCTGCTCTGCTGGAGTTGCAACTGACCTATTTCCCACTCTATCTGACCGATATAATACGGGTATTGATACAGGATCTTTTTTTTCATAAATTCATAGGCTTCCTGCGGGATTCATCAAATGTATTGGCTAGAGTGCCTCCCAGGAAGAATCCAATGAAGGCTGTAACAATTTTTTAATTTCTACGGAAGCCTGGTCTTGTTCGTTTTCTATATCACGCTTCGCCTTTTTTAGCCGGTCTATTTTTTCCTCTATGTCTGCCGATCGGTTAGAGATAACCTGGAATGCATTACTAAGAAAATCTGACAACCTATACACCTCCATAACAGGACAATAATCCAATGAAGCCCTTTATCTAATACATAATTATATAGAAAAATTAGAATAATAATCCAGTTATTATATGTGAAAAATGGAAAAACAAATCTATATGCCTATTAACCTTTTTACCATTCTATTACTTTCAAATTATTCACCATTTCTTTTCGTTAGTCGGCTTTCTACGATTATGGGAATATAACAAAAAAAGAGGAGCGATTCAGACCCCCACCTCTCTTCATTAACTAATTATTCAAGGTATTATAGATAGTTCTGTTCCATCCTCTATTCTTTGAACCAATTAAAATGGAGCACCTAGCCTGTCCCCCAAGTCCCATTGATTACAAATCATTCAAGTTTTTACTCAGCTTTTGTAATTCACTCATTACTCTGTTTCACACCGTCTCTTTTGTAAATTATAGAGCAATCAGGGGGGGCTGAAACTGCAAAGGGGGGGTACTTTTCCAATGTAGTTAGCCCTGTGATAATAAGGTTGAATGCGTAATTTTAGCAATGACCCATGATCAACCGACCTTCATTGGATACTCACTAGTTTTGAAATGGTGCTTTATTCCACTCCTATTCTTACATTTGAGGAAAAAGTTACAAAGCATTAATTATTAACAGCCAATTGTCCGAGTGGGCCATCTTCAACGATTATATCCTGGAGATCATATACCGAAATTGGGAACATAGGGAAACCATAAACATAGGGAGTAATTTCATATAGTTGAAAGTAAATAACCAGAGTTTTGTCCGCAATATAAAAATCTTGATCAGGTCGAATACCTGTAAATTCGCCCAAAAGCGGGATATCCCGCTGCTTTATTTGCTGATCAACTAAGCTGGAGAGTCTTTCCACATAATTACTTCCTGGCTTAAATAATTCACTCAGCTTACATTGCTCCCCTTTTTCCAGATCAAATGTTAGCGACTTGATATAGGTCATCCCATGCGCTGCCTGGTAATGATACGTATAATTGGAAAGTGATAAACTCAGGACTTTGCGTTGGTTGTTTTTCACCTCATATAACCCAATCATTTCTTCCACTGCTGTTGGCATATTTCCAATTTGTTCGTTTATCAGCTGTTGAGTTTGATTAATAATCGCGTGATTAATCAACCCTTCCAATGCCTGATTTTGCAATGCTGCCACTTGGGGATAAAAAACGGTTTTATTGTGACCGTCACTGATTTTATGCGTTTCTATCCGGACTGGAAATGTGTAAGGCATCATACCCATCCTCTCCTGTTTTTACTCATTGTATTCTTGCGGGAAGGAATGTGTGTAAATGCCTAAGTGGTTTAATTTATACACATTTCACTCCTTCATGTACTAGTTCATTCAAAAAACCCACAACTTTTTCTAAAAAATATAGTGACTCGCACTTCCTTTTTCCATATTTGTCATATATAATGTATCTAAATGATATATATCAACTAGATAGGTGGAGTCAACTCATGAAAGAATACAATAACACAACCTACGCAATTCTTGGAATTCTTACAACAGGATGCAAATCAGGATATGCGATAAAGCAGCTTATGGATCAAAGTCTTACCCACTTTTGGAAGATCAGCTATGGCCAGATTTATCCTACAATGAAACAACTTACTGCTAATGAACTAGTCACCGTTACGAATACTCAGCAAGATGGAAAGCCGGACAGAAAGGAGTATGACCTTACCCAAAAAGGAAAGGATGCATTGAAACATTGGCTCTCACAACCTATTGAACAAATTCCGGTGGAACGAAATGAAGTGCTTCTAAAGTTGTTTTTTGGCAAACACCAGACTACAGAGCAAACTGTCAAGCTGTTAGAAGACTACAAACGCAAGCTGGAAGAGCGTCTGCAGACATACCATACCATCGCTCATTCCATTCAGACACATCATGAAAGTGATCCGAATGCTCAGTATTGGCTATTCACATTGGATTATGGCAAGCGAACTACTATGCTGCATCGATTGGTGCCAGGCAACGATAGAAGCTATCTAAAGGAGGAGACGAAAATGAGTAAGGGAATATTCAGCGGAAGGTTTACAACAAAAAATGAAGAAGACTTAGTTGTTTTTATCATTGGGATGCGCATAAACAAGCGATGGGCTGTCCATAAATGGTTTCCTGTTTTTATTGCGATGCCCTCCATGATTAGAGAGCTTTATACAAACAAGGAGGAGCTTGGTTTTCTATCAATGGAGAGCTTTTTCGGACTTCGCACAACAGTCATGATTCAATATTGGCGTTCAACGGAAGATTTGCTCTCCTATGCAAAAGGGAGCAACCATCTAAAAGCTCGGAAGAATTTTAATCAAAAAGTTGGCGATCATACAGCAGTGGGAATTTACCATGAAACTTATATCATAAAAAAAGGACAATATGAATCCATTTATGGAAATATGCCACAATATGGTCTAGCAAAAGCCATGGAGCATATTCCGGTTAGATCTGATAAAAGATCGGCACGGAAACGCCTTACTCAGTGAAAATATATATATTGATGAGAGCATTAAACAAACCGCTACAAATGTAATAGACACGGTTGACGATGATTAGTACAGAAAAAAGTATTTGAATATTTAGAAACAATCGAATAATTTTTTATAAGAACAAAAGCGCAGAGCGTCGGTTAAAACAAGAGCAACTGGAGCGAATCAATTGAGATAAAGAAATCACGGTAAGCTTGCGAACCGATGATGACTTATCGTAGATTGCTTCGTGAAGTTGCCTAGTTTTTGGCGCTCGGAGCTGGACGTGGCTATCCCTGTTCCGAAATGTTATCCACAGTGCAAAAATTTATAATTTCCTAAGCAACAATAAAATAAGCTGAAGACACAAAAGTCTTCAGCTTTATGAAACAGTAGAATCGCCCTCATCTTTCACCCATTCATTTATTCATCTTACCTAAAAAGTCTCCTAACAGATCATCAAGTTCTTCTTCTGGTTCTGGTTCTTCTGGTTCCTCGGAATCTCGATTGTGACTTAATGCTGCATTCCAATCAATCGAATCTAAATCATCATCTGTCTCTTGATTGTTTAAAGGACTTTCCTCGATTTCATCTACCATCGATTCCTGCTCATTTGTCTCCATTGGAGGTTCTTCCTGTAGATATAGTGCTTCATCGATATTTGTTGCATTACTGTTCAGTGAAGCTAACAATGAAGTTGCACGAACGGGATCATTTAATAGTTGATACATGATACTTCCTAGCAACGCTTCGGAATGTTCATGTTTGATCCAATTACGTTGTGCTTTTGTCAAACTTTTAGGGAGAGGTACCGTAATGGTTTCCTGCTGTTTCGATGTTCCCTCATTCACACCTTTTGTGACAAACTCGGCGATTTTACTAGAGAAATTACGACGTTCTATTTCTTTTAAACGCTGCAATTCTTTTAGTATATAATCCGGTGTATCTGACGGGATCCGAAATGATATAGTTTGACCTCTATTAATTTCGTTATTTTTCTTCATGTTATCACCTTAAGATTGTTGTGAGACTTTTTTCTCTTCTTTCTTCTCAGACTTCTTTAGATATTCAGCAATCAGTTTATAATAGGCATTTGCCATCATCCATATGCTTTCCTTTTCATCTTCAAAAAATTCAATGTTATAGCCATCTAAATTATTATTTAATGTTTTCAAGTATTCTTTTAATACATTGGATCCTCCGCCTACAAAATAACAGATTTCCGTTTGTGAATTTTTTTGCCATATATTTCGCAACAGGCGATATTGTTTCTTCGCTAATTCTAACAAAATTCTATCTGTCGATTCATGTACGCTCGTTCTGCTTCCT
Organism: Gracilibacillus boraciitolerans JCM 21714; assembly: GCF_000521485.1. GTDB lineage: Bacteria > Bacillota > Bacilli > Bacillales > Amphibacillaceae > Gracilibacillus > Gracilibacillus boraciitolerans. The sequence goes on from NZ_BAVS01000029.1 coordinate 30,467, forward strand.
TTTACCATTATGTGATTACGGTCATTTTTTCTCGTAATAATGTCCACCACGTCACGGCGACTGTCTAATTCCACCCCATATTTCGAGAAAATTTCTTCACGAATAAGCTCAAGCGACTCGGAAACACCAAGATTAAACCCTTGTGCTTTATCATCATCGACCGTTCTGTTTCTAATCACAGCTATATCTGTTGATAAACCACCAATATCCTGAATTAAAATTTGTTTGTCTATTAATTGCTTATTAATGATTTTTAAATCCTGATCCATCACAAGGTTGATAAAAGCGGCAAACCCTTCAGGATACACCTTCACTTCATCAAATTTTATGTTCACTTTTTTGCCTTGGTGTTGTGGTGTAACTAAAAATTCCACCTGATGAACAGAACCGATCAGCTTGGAACGATATCCTGCATCTTTTCCTTCTTTCACCTCTCGCAATGGCAATCCAGTTCCCAACGTATAATTTGTATCAATAACCTGATTGGCATTTACTGTAAATGTATTTACAGCATCTAAGGCTATCGTCGCCAAAAGCATCACTAACGTTTGATCTTCCTGCGATTTACTGCTGCCTGGATCAAGTTCTGTTGAATTGCTTGCTTTTGCTGCTAAGTGTCCCACACGATAAATCGCATTATTTTCTTTCAACGCTGGTGAATGTATACGAATATGTAACCCTTCTATTGGATCCTTTTGGTCTAATTCTTCAATTCCAATAACAGGACGGTCTTCTGTATCTCTAGCGATGATATTTGGAAGATTAAGCTCTCTTTCCATTTTTCCAAAAATCGCTTTAATAGAATCGTTACCTACATCAATTGCTGCTATTCTTGACTGACTCATATATATCCATCCTCTCTAACTTTTACATGTCAGACTTTTATTAAAATAATACAAGCCTTAAGTATAGCATATTTTATTTTAAGGTTTTCAGCAATGCCTTTTGTTGAAAAGAAAGAAAATTGTAATCTTTTTGTAATGTAAATATTTTGTTTACATTTTCGGATTACATGTTTACATCTTCCAAAAAATCTATACATACCAACATGTTTACGTTATCGCATACATGCATGCTATAAACGTTTACTTTATATATATATTTGTTTACATGTATGCTGTAATGTATATGTAATCTTATATAATGGTTTATAACATGAAAATCATAAACCGTATCCAATATGACATTTGGAGGATGGTTAAAAGAAAGAATCAATTAAATTTATTTCTTGAGTCCATGCACAATAACCCATTTCAAATACATACGATATATTAGACGATTCAACTAAGGGAGGATAACGATGTATTCCAATCCATCGTATGATAATGATTTTTATCGAAGTGTATCAGATACACAACTTATAACAGATATCCAACAAGCAATACATGCAGAGTATAGCGCAATTGCTTGTTATGAGAAATTAGCCCAAATGGCACCATCACAAGAGGAAAGGGACAAAATACAGGAGATTCAGAATGATGAAAAGCGACATCTTGAGGAATTTAGCAGCATTTATTATCATTTTACGGGGGGAGAGCTCCCTCTTATCAAATCATCGAGCAATGTCCAAACAATTATAAAGCTGGTATTGAATTCACCTTTAAAGATGAACAAGAGGCGGTAGATTTTTATTTGAGCATCTCAGATAAAGCCGAGAATATAACAATCAAAGATAGATTCAAGTGTGCAGCAGCAGATGAACAAAATCATGCAGTATGGTTTTTATTTTTTCATTCAAAAAATCCATCGGCAACACACGCCCAAAGACTAATCGAAGACTATGGGGGCTATAGGAGCTTTAAACGCTTCCTCTTTATCCTTACCTCAAATGTTGACGTATGCTCTACAGGATGAATACTTGGCCCAGGCTAGATATAATAACATAATCGGAACTTTTGGTAACATTCCAACATTCGTACAAATTAGAGAAGCTGAATTAAGGCATATCCGAGCATTATTACCCCTTTTCGAGCGTTATCAAGTACCTTTACCTCAAGATATTTCGGGATCCTTTGTGACAACTCCGCAAAATCTTAAGGCCGCATATGCTACAGGAGTACAAGGGGGGGAAATTGACAACATTGCTATGTACGAGAGATTTTTACCCCCTAAATCTTCCTAATGATGTAAGAAGTGTTTTCACTCAACTTCGTGATGCTTCATTAAACCATTTAGCAGCATTTGAAAGAGGGCTTAGCAGGAATTAATCAGGAATGGAAACATATAGAACTAAATCATATTTTCTCTTTATTATTATTCAAACTAAGATTTATACGTTAGTATGTAATTACATACAAACGTATTTAATGTTACTTTACAAGAACAATTCGCACAACAAAATTAGTGGATTCTAACACCTGTCAATTATGTATTAATTCCCTTTTGTATATTTCGTAATGAGCGATTCATTATTCATCATAATAATTCTAATACGATGGGCAACACTACCAAGAGAAAGAAAAGAGGTGAATCGGTGAATGGTGTTGAAGTATAACAACTTTTTTCTGTCCTGATTCTTCGGGACCTTTATCACCATCCTTTTTTGGGGGGGTTCTACGGGGGGGAGAGAAGGTGCAGCTGTCCAAATGGGAGAAAGTGTAGCTGCAGCGGTTAACAAATTTTTTAAGGTAAACAAACTAGATAAGAAAATTTTAATGATGAGCGGTATAAGTGCTGGTTTCGGAGCTGCCTTTGGTGCACCTATTGCTGGTACTGTCTTTGGCATGGAGATGGTTGCCATGGGAAAACTGAAATTGGAAGCATTTGTTCCTTGTCTTACCGCAAGCTTTGTCGGTCATTATCTAACTACAGTAGCCTGGGGACATAAACATGAAGAATTTATCATACAAATCGTACCGAAAATAACTATTACTACCTTTATCATCGTTATTCTTCTATCTGTTCTTTTTAGCCTTATAAGTGTTTTATATTGTCAATTGAGACATGAGATAGAAAAATATCTAATAAAATTTTCAGGAAAAACCATATGAAAAGAGCCTTTTTTGGAGGTATCATCATTATAGTATTAACAATGATGGTTGGATCACAAGATTACAATGGACGTGGACTAGAGATGTTAGAACAATCTTTTAATGAAGACGTGCCGCCATTTGCTTTTCTGGCCAAGTTGGCTTTTACTGCGGTAACCCTTGGCACTGGTTTTGTTGGTGGGGAAGCAATTCCTTTATTTTTTATCGGGGCAACATTGGGTAATGCCTTACATACGTTCATTGATTTACCGATGTCATTTCTTGCTGCGTTAGGTTTAATTACTGTTTTTTGCGGAGAAACAATTGAAAATGTGGAATCAAAGAAAAAAATTTAGAAAATCAGACGTAAAGCGTACTTTATTGCCGATTATACAGTTCATAGTTTCTTCTATTAGCTTGCGTTTGTCTTTATTCATCCTTTGGTCAGAGTACAGTTATTCATTGTGGCTAATTGGTCCCCATTAAAAGACGCAGGAATTCGAAAGGCAACGGTGGTCCCTTCAGTTTCTTCCAATTCAACTGTTTGATATACGATAACATCAATTTCCCAATCTACTCCACCAGTAAACGCTATCGTTATAGTGGAGACTGTCCCAAGTTCGTCAGTGGTTACAAGAGATTGCAAGAATTTTTTGCTAAACGTAATCGTATTATCACTTATTTCATAATCATTTTCTTCTTCTAATACTTGATCAGTTACAGTGACCTCATCAAAGTCATTGCCATTCAAATCGAATGTGATCACTTTATCCGTTATTTCTTCAGATTGTTCCAAATAAATAAAATTATCATTTGGTGTTGCGGAACGTGTATCCCAACTTGTTTTTAACATATTAAAAAATTCGGGATCGTTCCATTCTAGCGTATCACGATTTAAATGTTGGCCGTTATCCCACAGCATATGAATCAGTTCCTTCTCATTCGCATAATGAATCATATGTTCAAAAAATTTCAATTTTTCTCCTTGTTGAACAACCCCTGTATCTACATCAAACCCAAGCAAACCATATTCACCAATTATCACAGGGATACCATTAGCAGTAAAGGTTTCATGTACACGGTCAAAGACAGTATGAATGTCTTTTTTTGTATCTTCTTCAAAGCGGGTATATCCAGCGATATTAACACTAAAAGGCCAGAAACCGTAATAATGAACTGTGGCGATAATATTAGGATCTTTTAAGCCTTGAATATATTCGTATAAAGAGTTTATTTTCTCTGGTTCTGACCCGGTGTTAAGGGTGGGCAACACTAATGGCCGGTTATCGTTATAACCTCCTGATCCTCTAACAATTTCATAAAAATGTGTGTGTAATTCATTCAGGTATGCCTGACTTTCTTCTTCCGTTCCCGAAAATCTCGGCTCATTAATACTTTCAAACATTAGTTCCTTTGGATAGTCCTTAAAATGATCCGCCAACTGCGTCCAGATAGCATTGAATCGATCGACGGTTTGATTATGTTCCTCTTGCATTCCCGTTTCAACCCAAAGCCAAGAATCATGGTGGACATTAATCATGACATATAAATCCTCTTCTAATGCCCATTGCACTGTCTGATCGACACGCTTCAAGAAATCGTCGTTAATCTGGTAATCATCATCTTCTCCCATACGTTGATCAAAGGTGATCGGGATGCGAATACTTTTAAAGCCTTGATCTGCAACTCTCTGAATTAACTCTTGCGTCACATACGGGTTACCCCCCCATGCGGTTTCGTCATTACCAACAGCATCAAACGTATTACCTAAATTCCAACCTGGTTGCATATTTTCAGCATATCTTTCGATGTCCAATTCTGTGGTAGGAGTTTCCTCAGCAAATGAAGTAATGGAAGTAAAACTAAGAAGTAATACAAACGTAAAAAAGCAAAAAATGAATTTCTTTCTCAATATTAATCCCTCCCAAGAAATAATAGAAAGCGCTTTCTTTTATATGAAGTTTATCATACTAGTTGAAACGCTAATACCCGAAAAACAAGTGATAAATTCACGCAAAAAGGAGACATCAGATACAGACGGTTCTTAAAGGGATAAAGAAAATATTGATAAATGAATACAATATAAATTAAAACTTTATGATGTCACTTGAAAAAGTTATTTCTAGCAGCAAAATTTGCTATAATACAAACAAACGTAAAACAAGGAGGTGCGTATGGAACTTATACATTGGATGATAAAAAAGTAAGACAGACGGTATTCGACCACCAATATGCTATACAGCAGACGCTCGCAGGACGATACAAAATTGAGAAGATATTGCAGAATGGCAGTTACGGCATCATATATCTATGTTGGGATCTGCATGCCAATCAAAAGTGTGTCGTCAAACAGATGCGCAAAAGCAAGAAGAAAGAAAATGTGGAAAATTATAAGCAGGAAACTGCTATTTTACAGATACTGGATAATAACGGTATTCCCAAACTGATCGAAACGTTTGTTTATGAGGATAGGCAGTTCTTTTCGATGGAGTTTGTCGAGGGGGGGAGTAATGTAGAGGATACGTTATTTGCATCCGAGCAGAAGTACAGTGAGAAGGAATGTCTGGAACTGGCAAAGCAACTAACCGCCATTGTCTGCTATATTCATGAAAAAGGGATATTCCATGGCGATATCAGAATTCCAAACGTACTGCTTAACCGTGGTGGGCTATATCTGATAGACTTTGGATTAGCACACAACATTCATACAGACAAGGAGTCGAGAGAACATCATAAACAATTGGCACAAGAGGACTTTTTTGACATTGGGGATTTCCTGCTTTTTCTTTTATACTCTGCCTACGAGGGTGACACAAAGAGAAATAGACCATGGACCGAAGAGTTAAACATTCATGAGAAAACAACCCATATCCTCAAAAGGTTACTTCAGATTGATCCGTCGTATCAGCGATGTGAGGATATCATGACAGATATGGTGGAGGCAATTACAATTATTTCCGGGGAAATTTTGCCGAAAGCAAAGGCCTAGCTGTATTTTAATCTTAACGTATAAAAGACTCCATTCGCTGGGAGTGGTTCTTATTCCCACCAAATGGAGTCTTATTGCGAGTTATTCCATTAAAGATTAGCTACTTCTAGAGTAACCGCCTCTTTTGCGGTAACGATGTGATCCGCTATATGGATTATGTCCGCGATGCCCGCTACTGCTTCCATAATAGGATCGGCCTTTTCTGCTACTGGAGCTATAACGGTGATACCTTGACCGTCCACTACTGCTGCCGTGCTTTTTCAATTCATGAGAAATACTTTTAAGGAACTTTTTGAACATGAAGCTCCCTCCTTTAATGTATATACGTTTCACTTTTTAGATTGGTTTCATATTTTTTAGTTAAGAGCACTCTTTTTTTTCATATCATAAGGCATGTAACTAAATTACACAACTAAATTGACTTACATAAGCACGAGATCTTTCTATACTAATGTGTTAATTACGCAAAGAAGGAGCAACATTGCCACATCTACAATCAAAGAAGCAAAAACAGGCAGACGTATTCACTTATACTGAATGTGTTGCCTGTCAGTAATAGATTTATAGAAATAAGTATCAGTCATCCGATTTCTGCTTTTTAAAACAGATATAAGTAAATATTGCTGCGGCAATTGTCCAAATCGCTACAATACCCAGTGGCATCCAGGAATTGGTATCGTGCATTTCAATTATTGTTTACCTGTGTAAAGGAAGCGTCTACTTCTCTTATAAATTTATCTTCTAAGAATTTTACTTTCGCTAAACACGATTGGCTTGAACCTGCATATTGAAGAGAAAAATAATTAAGGTCTCTTATCTTTTTTGGTCTATAACTTAAATCTACTTGGTATCTGTCCTTATTTAATTTTGAAAATCCTTTTATCAGTTTATTCATAGCTTTATTCCCATAGGTATCCAGTATAGTAAAACCCCCACACCTTTAATAAAGCCTTTGATTCAAGGAACTCTCTGTAACGTTCATCTTTTTCAATATACTCCTGGTATTCTGAGCTTTTTATTATCTCTATCAACTTGTTGATATAAATTCTTCTTCGTTTTTGATGATTTACTCTCATGAAAACTATCATCCCTTATATCATGTTTATATTTTTTCCTCTAAACCTATAACACTTCATAGAATATTACAAAATAAGCCGCTGTATATTTAAAACAGCGGCCATGATACTCATTTTCAAATTACTTTAGTCTATTGTCTCTTACGAATTTTTCAAAGTCACTTTCTTTATTCTGTGTGATTCGATTTTGCCTATATTTTTCGTACTCTTGTGTCGCTAACTTCTCAGCAACTTCCTTCGAGACTTTCTCTGCATTCTGTAAAATATCATGTTCATTAAACTTCAAGAACGCATTTAGTTTGTCTGTCCAATCTTTCATATACATGACTTGATTACGTTCGGCCTGACTTTCCGCATAATCTAAGTACATTGTAACAATACGGTTAAGTTGCTTGATTTCCTTTTCAGATAAATAGTTCTTTGCCACAGTGATATCACTCTTACGAATGTTATCACCTTTCCAAGTAGTTAAGCCCATATTTTCTTTCGTAGCATCTGCCCTATTTGCAACGATTTCCGATGCTGTTAGACCTGTAATTGCAAAGTGTAATTTATTTTGAACGGTGGCAAAAAACTTCTTCGAGATTTCAGCTTTAGCATCATAATCAACTGCTGTAGCATAAATATCTGTGATCTTTAAGTAAAATCTTTTCCCAGATGCACGTATATCTCTAATACGTTCCAGAAGTTCATCAAAGTAATCTTGTCCAAAGTTTCGCATTTCCTTCAAGCGGTCGTCATCCATCGTAAAGCCTTTTACCAGATATTCATTCAGACGCTCTGTTGCCCACTGGCGGAATTGTGTACCACGATGGGAACGGACACGATAGCCAATCGCAAGAATCATTTCGAGGTTGTAATGTTTTGCTCTTCTTTTTACCTCTCTTGCTCCTTCATTTTGAACTTGTAAGTAATACTTACAAGTTGCCTCTTCCTCCAATTCACCTTCTTCATAAATGTTTTTTATATGAAGAGTTATATTCTGAGAAGTTGTTTGATAAAGCTCAGCAATTGCCCTCTGTGTCATCCAAACCGTTTCATTTTCTAAGCGAACATCTATTTTTGTGTTTCCTTCTTCTGTTTGGTAAATCAAAATGTTAGATTCATTATTCATTAGCGTTCCTCCCCGATTTTTATATCTATGTTATCTCCATTCTCTTTCATTACCATCAATTATTATAGCATGTCATACCAGGATAAGTGGTGTTAGGTAAGTGTGAAACAAGAGGCACCATGTTGCTGTAACTCATTATGTAAACAATTACTATTACATAAATGTTTACATTTCCTCAAACCTTTTAGTAATCTAAAATAAAATCGTTTATGTAACACTTTTTAAAATATGTCTACAACTGTAATGATTTTCGGTTCAGAATCATTAAAATCAAATAATTGAACAAGTACAATTAAAAGTAGTATGGTTACTTCATATGCTTTTCCAATGGTTTCCACAAAAAAAGGAAACAGAACGTTCCCTTTCTTGTCAGTCATTTCATTTTATACCTCAATATTCTTAATCCATGAAACAGCAAACCTGTTTATCGCCATACTTGTTGGCCGCGAAAAAAAATCGTTCCCATTATATTGACAACATAGAACTCAACTTTAACTTTACAGAAATGAATGTATCACAAACTTTTACACTTATCGACATGTTGTATCGTGAAACGGATAAAAATACCTCTTATTCGTAGGAATTACCCGCTTCCGACAATAAAACACCACCTTATTTACAACTTTTTTTGCTTCTATTTATGATACGGTTCACCGTAACGTTGGATAGGGTTAAATAGTTAAATAAGAAAGGTAGTGGACTGACAACCCCCCCTACCTTTCTTTATGTTTAGTAAATTTAATAATAAAATTTAACAAATCATCTAGAAGTACTAATGTATTTATAGCTAATTAGGTCTAAGGTGAGATAAGTTTTTAAAATTTCATTTAGAAAAAATTCGGATGCTATTCAAGCTCTAACGCAGGAAGACTATTCACTAGGTCAACTGTTTGAATTGATACATTAATAACTCGTAATAACAAACTAAAAATATATTTATCATCTTCAGAAAAAAGATTAGGATCATCAACCAATCCTGAACTTTTATCAACTTTTACTTGGTACTGTTCCATAACCCATTGAATAGCAGGCTTTCCATTTACAACATAGTCATATGCTTTTTCAGGTATGTTCTTTATTTTAATATCATTATTAAAGATAATTTCTGTAATCATACCTTTCTTCGGATGTTTCATCTTGTTAACCTTATAGGAAGGGTTGCTAGAAATCGCAACATGTAAATCTTTAAATTCTTCAATATATTCGTAATTCAAATGTAATTCTACAAGTTTCTTACCAATTTCAGTGAACTTTTTTCGTTTCTTTAGGATGGGTATTCTAGGAAATCCCTTTTTTAAATCATTAGCATATTTAGTTCTGTACTCATTTGAATGAAGTACAGCATAAACATAATAGAACATTTCTTCCGTTTCTAATCCTAATTTATTAGCTACATCTTCTTTAAGATTAAACTCTTCGTTTATTAGGAGGTTAATATCTTTATTATTTTTTAAAATGAACCCCCCCGAGCCTGTATCCATTAAATAGAAGTTTGGTGGGCAATCAATTACTAAAGCTGAAAAAGGTTTGGATGTCCCTATTCCTGTAATATAAATTGCTTTGTTATTTTCACCAAAGTCCGTTTTAAACTTACCTGGTCGCTCTATAATATCTTCTTGATAATAAAGATGTTTCTTCACAAATGGTCTGTACATACTTAATATTAAATTTGAATCGTCTGGCTCTAAAATGATATTCTTTAAGAGTTTTTGCTTTAACCCTGCACTCCACTTTATATAATTATCAGATGTATTGGCTAACGTAAACTTTTCTTTCGGATCAACACCACTTAATTTTGAAACTTCAGAATTATAATTTCCAATTAATGTTCGTGCGTTTGAAAGTGCATTATCTTTAGAAAAGTTATACACCCAAAAATCTCTCGCAGTATTTATACCGACCGTTCTTTTATTAAAAATTTCTGTATCTAATGCCAAATAATTTAAGTAATTATTATCCCGTTTATTAATCCAGTCATAGTTTTCATCAGATTCAATTTTAGTCCAAGAGACATTTTCTAAGGATACTAAAGAAGAAATGTTTTTTAACTTTTCTTCTTTAGACAAATAGTCTCCAATGTCGAAATATTTGATTTCATGTACATCAGAGCCATCCTTTATTAATAATGTAATAGCTACTGGAGTCCTTGTGCCCTCTCCAAAAACATTTCCAGCTTCTTTTCTTCTCTGCTCTCCAGAAGTTCTAGCATCACCACGAAGATTATATACATAAATGTAATTAAATTCTTTTTCCCAACATTTCCTTAATCCATCTGTACTATTACTATCAATAAAAGATGCATTGGTTACAAACCCAATAACCCCCCTTGTCACACAGTCTATCTGTAGCCCATCTGAATGCCTGTATATAAGAATCATATAAAGATTTTTTTAAGTTTGCTTTACTTTCCCTAGCATAAGTATTATCAATTGCTTTTTTCAGACTAGGATATACAATATTTTGTTTATTATCGTTTGCACTA
>NZ_BAVS01000028.1 GCF_000521485.1 Gracilibacillus boraciitolerans JCM 21714
TACCGGGATTAAAAAACTGACGAGAGTGCATCTCATCGGTATTTAAAGCTTAAACTCTCGAATTAATGCATGATTGCCTATTTTGCGAGTGGACAAATTACCTAAACTTTTGCCTATCATATAGTGATAAGGAAGAGGAGGTAATCACATTGGACTCTATGTATCAAGCTAATTATGGAATATACGATGAGTACGGAAACATGTATCAAGACTATCGTCAGCTACCATTCTTTCCTTTTTTACCTGGAATATTTCCTGGAGGTAATACACCGGGTCAAGGTGGACCACCAATTGGTCCTCCACCAGGTCAGGGACAACAATCTGGTCCCCCCCCAACTAGTCCACCACCACAGTTTGTTCCACAGCAGGCATCACAATCAGGGAGTGGAGCACAACTTTTTGCAGTTGATCCAGGTTCAATAAGAGGGTGTCTATTTCGCTTCACGTATATATGGTTAAATCGTTTCAATGCTTTTTGGTTCTATCCTACTTATGTGGGAAGAAGATCGGTGGCAGGTTACCGGTGGACAGGATTTAACTGGGTATATTTTGGTATTGATCTCGATCGAATTCAATCTTTTACATGTGTTTAAAAATATCTGTTCATGCGAGCGAATACTAAATTTTTGTTTACTCATTCTGTAGAGGCATAAATCGTCAGACGATTTGTGCCTCTTTGTTATGGTTGAAATTTATCATGCGCTAACCGTCCGTAAAACCCCCCCCACTGATTGAAGTCTCACTTTATACTTATCTTTGAGATGTAATGATAGACAATAGGGGGCATAAAATTAAAATTAATGGTACAGTTAGATGGAATAATTTTAAAAAAGCAGGTGAAAAACATGATTGAGATTAAATCATCAAAAATTAGTGATGGAGAATTTAATAGAGGAGTATTTGCTACGTGTGATATTGAAAAAGGCAAGCTTATACACGAAGCACCGGTCATTGCTTATCCAAATGATCAGCATCAGCATATTGAAAAGACGTTACTCGCGGATTATGCATTTGAGTACGGAATAAATCACTCTGCAATTCTGCTTGGTTATGGAATGTTGTTTAATCATTCTTATCAGCCTAATGCAAATTATGAGATTAACTTTGATAATCACACATTTGAATTCTACGCTTATACAGATATCAAAGCAGGTGATGAGATTTTAATTAATTATAACGGTGACGTTGATATAGACGATCCATTATGGTTTGATCAAGAGTAGAAAAGAATGAGTAATGTAATAAAACATACTACTTTAACAAAAAAAGGTAGCGAAAAACATTAATAATAAGTAGTATAGAAAGGGATATAAGATGCAATAAAGGCATTGCAACTTATATCCGCATGTGAACTGTTAATGATGTGTAGCGTGGTCAATTGATTGCTGTAAGATTTTCATCACGTGTTCGTCGTCTTGGGAATAATAAATTGTTTTGCCATCACGGCGATACTTAACTAAACGTAAATTTTTTAAAAAGCGAAGTTGATGGGAGACATTAGACTGATTTAGGTCTAATGTCTCCGCTATTTTGTTAACAGATAATTCTTCTTCAAATAGTAAATGTAAAATTCGAATTCTTGTAGGATCACTTAGTGCCTTAAAGGTTTGTGATACTAAAAATAAAGTTTCCTCGTCAAGTTCGTATTGGCTTTCATCTGCCATTTTAACCACTCCTTTAATTACAACAATCTTCCTCTTTTTCTATTTCAGCATCAATACCTTCGATTTGAATCGTAGTGTGATGCAGAGAAAATGAATCATGTAATAATTTAGAGGCTCGTTTTAACAGAGCGTCTCGATCTGTATCTTGTTCTACTACCATATGGCAGCATAGTGCTGGAAAGTCAGAAGTAATTGTCCAAACATGTAAATCATGTATGTTGATGACTCCATCCAGCTGAGTTAACATATTTTCTACTTCCACATAGGATAAATTATTTGGAGTTCCTTCCATTAAGATGTGTAAGGAATCTTTAGTGATACGGTATCCGCTAACTAAAATGAGCATCGCAACAATAATGCTGGCGATCGGGTCTGCTATATTCCAATTGAACAGTAAAATTAGTATACCTGCTATGATGGCTCCAACTGAACCAAGTAAATCCCCTAAAACATGTAATAAAGCACTCCGTAAATTTAAATTACCTTTTGTATCACCATTGTACATTAAAATATATGCGACAATAATATTTACGATTAAACCAGTAACTGCTATCCAAAGCATCATAGGACTAACATTAGGAGGTTCTAAAAAGCGATGGTATGCTTCATAAAAAATATATATCGAGATTGCTAAGAGAGTGATACCATTAATAAATGCCGCTAAAATCTCAAATCGTTTATACCCAAATGTTTTGTCAGCATTGGCAGCTTTTTCACTTAATTTAAAAGCAAATAAGCTTAAACCTAATGCAAAGGCATCACTTAACATGTGTCCAGCATCGGATAATAAGGCTAAACTGTTTGTCAGAATACCACCAATTATTTCCACAATCATAAAAGTGAAAATAAATATAAAACTAATCAGTAACGCTTTTTTGTTATTGGTATGATGATGATCATGTGCATGGTCATGTCCGTGTGAATGTGCCAATTTTAACACTCCTTTTTATATATATGAACATATATTCATATTATAAAATGAGAGATGAAAATGTGCAAGAAATTTTTGAAGTGTTCAGAAAAAGCAAAAGGTGTCTAATAAAAATAGTGACTAGAAATGCTAGTCACTAGATGGGCAAATATGGTAGTAGGATGCCGCCAATTAGACCAATGATAACAATAATCCATGATGGTAACTTCCAGAATGCTAATAAACTAAAAAGGATGACGGCTAAGATAAAATCTTTTGTTTCTGTGATAGTACTAGTCCATATTGGTTGATAGAAGGCAGCAATTAAAAGACCCACCACAGCAGCATTAACACTAATAAGGGCACCACGAATAGATGGAATCTGACGCAATGCGTTCCAAAATGGAAGTGTACCTATTATTAATAAAAATGCTGGTAAGAAAATAGCAAAAGTGGCTAGAAGTCCTCCAGGAATACCAGCAATTATAGTTCCTAAATAAGCGGCAAATGTAAATAGTGGACCAGGCACTGCTTGGGCGGCTCCATAACCAGCTAAGAATTCTTGCTCCGTCATCCACCCAGCAGGGACAAATTCCTGTTCAAGTAATGGTAAAACAACATGACCGCCCCCCCAAATACAAGAGCACCAGACCGATAAAAACTATCAAACATTGCAAGCCATTGCCAGTCGCTTGCTTGATTGACAAGTGGTAAGATGATTAATAACAAAAAGAATAAAGAAATACATATTATAGCCATTTTCTTAGATAAAGTTAAATGAATAGTAATCGTTTCTTCCTTCTTCTCTTGTTGTTGAAAGAAGACTATACCAATCAATGCGGAAACGAGAATAATTACCACTTGTGTCATTGTGGTTTGCCAGACTAGCATGCTCACAACAGCAAGTATTGCAATAGCTTTTCTAGAAAGGTCTGGTGTAAGCTTGGCGCCCATTCCGATAATAGCGTGTGCCACAACTGCCACTGCAACAATTTTCAAACCCTGAATAAAACTTGCATCATAAAATGAAAATTGGTGAAGTGCTAAAGCAAAGAGGATTAAGACAATGACAGAAGGTAAGGTAAACCCTAGAAAGGCGAGAATACCTCCTAAAACACCACCACGTATAATTCCGATCCCAATCCCTACTTGACTGCTGGCGGGTCCAGGTAAGAACTGACACAATGCAACTAAATCTGCATATGCTTTTTCATCTAACCACTTTTTTCTTCGAACATACTCTTCATGGAAATAACCTAGATGTGCAATAGGACCTCCAAAGGAAGTGAAACCTAACCTTGTGGCAATCCATAAGATAATTAAATAATCCTGAAAACTGTTTTTCTGAGTAATCATTATTTACTCCTAATTATGATTTTGTTCTATACAGTATACCAATCTTCATAGAAACCAGACAAGTATATTCATATAAAATTTTTGTTAAAATTGAATGATAAAGATAAGTACAGCTAATATGACAATGACAATACTTACAGCGATTAATGAATATGTTTTTGAGGTATTTGCTACTTGGATTTCACTCCAATTAATTGGCTGAATCCTGCTTGTCCAGAACACAATAATAGCCGAGCAGAGAATAGCACTAATATTGACTAATAATAGAAGAAGGGGGGGCGTTAAAGCTTGTTCAAATTCCAAGGCACAAAGCATCATCCCGAGTACAACAGCTGGTGGTAATAATGCAACAGAAACCATTACACCGACCAAGGCTTCAGAGACCCTTTTTGCAAAAGACATAGCTCCTGCTGTTCCTGCTGCAAGCGCCACGACTATATCCATGAGTTCAATATTGGTTCTCGCAAAAAATTCGTCACTATTTATCGGTAAAGGGAAAATAAAACCAAAAATAATGGCAATCCCGATTGGAATAGCTAAGCCATATAAAGAGGTCATCGCGGAATTCTTCATTAATTTATAATCACCCAATGTAGCAGCAAAAGACAAAGCTGTAAAAGGACCAATCAGGGGGGGAGCAATCACCATTGCGCCAATAACTATTGCTGCACTATCCTTAACAATCCCTGCTGTAGCTACCCCCCCAGCAGAAAGAACAAGCATCCAAATATAGTTGACACTTGTCTTGCTAGAAGAGTGCACCACATTATATAATTCATGACGACTGGCACGGGTGATTTCTTTTTGTTTTTCCTTAGGGTCCTCTTCCTTTACATCTTCTTCCTGATCGGGTTCTATCCTTGGCAGGTAAGTCGAAATATTATACAGAAGTGCACGGACTTCTTTTTGATTCTTGTCATTTACTTCTAAAAAATTTAAAAATTTCTTCGGTGTATTTTTTCTTTATCAGTATTTTTACTAACTCCTCTTTATCAGTAATTTGTGTGTGCCATTTTTCAATGACATGAAATTCTTCTATTTCGGATAGAAAAGCATCTAGTCGATTAATTGGTATATAAATTTCAATAAGCTGCAGTTCCATGATGCCAGTCCCTTCTTAGTGTTCATAAATCATTTTTCTTGTCATCCCACCGTCTATCACAAAATTTTCGCCATTAATAAAATTATTCGCAGGATCCGTTAGAAATAGACATGCACGGGCAACGTCTTCAGGTTTACCAACACGTTTAGATGGATGTTGTTCATGATCAATCTCCCGCAACTTCTCGTAATTCGTATTTTGAATCCATCCAGGGCTAATCGCGTTGCTTGTAATATGGTCCTCTTGTAATGTCATAGCTAACGCATGTGTTAAGGCAAAAATCCCACCTTTACTTGCCGCATAGCTTTCGGTATTTGCTTCTGACATAAAAGCACGAGTAGAAGCAATATGAACAAGACTTCCACCATTTGCCTGCTGACGCATGATTCTAGCCGCTTGTTGAGAACATAAAAAAACGCTGCGTAAATTTGTGTTTAGCACTCGATCCCATTCTTCTAATGAAATATCATAAAAGTCACCAAAGGATGATATACCTGCATTATTAATAAGAATGTCAAGCTGATCATATTGTTCTTTTATATAAGCAAATAGTCGATTAATATCGCTTGGATTACTCACATCTGTTTTGTAAAAGTGTACCGATTCTTCAGAGGGCTTCACTATATCCGCAACAATTACTGTTGCTCCTTCTTCTTGATATGCTTTAGCAATTGCTTTTCCTATTCCATTTGCTCCGCCTGTAACAACGACTACTTTATCTTGATAACGCATTATACTGTTTCTCCTCCTCTGTAGGGAATCTTAATGTAATAGCTGTTCCCTTGTCTATTTCACTCTCTACCTGGATGCTGCCATCATGCATTTCAACTAAATTTTTTACGATCGAGAGTCCCAGTCCTGTACCACCATTAGCTCTTGAACGAGATTTATCTACGCGATAGAAGCGTTCAAATAGATATGGGATATCTTCTTGTTTGATGCCAATACCTGTATCTTCCACACGAATGATTACATCTTTCCTTTCTTCTTGCACTGTTAATGTTATTTTACCCTTTTCCGTGTAACGTACCGCATTTTCCACTAAGTTAGTTAAAACCTGATCCAATCTGCTTTTATCTGCAAATAAATATACGGTATTTTCAGGCTGGTTAAGATGCATCGTCAGTCCTTTTTCTGAAGCTCTAAACTGGGAACGTTTAAGCATTTCTTCTGCTAACTTGTTAATATTAATGTCCTCTTTATTGAGATCTATCTTACCTTCTTCAATTTTTGATAAGTCCATAAGATCATCCATCAGGTCACTTATATGATCTGTTTCATTTTCGATTATTTCCAGAAATTCATCTTTTTCTTCTTTATTTTGGTACATTTCATGGCGTACTGCATTGGCATAACCTTTTACATAGGTAAGTGGCGTTTTTAATTCATGGGTAATATTTGAGAAAAATTCATTGCGATTTGTCTGATATCTTTCTAACGTTTCTGACAGATGGTTTATGGCATGTGCAAGTGATCCAATTTCATCATTTGCTTTATAATCTACCCGTAAAGAGAAGTTTTTCTTTTCTGCTATTTGTTTTGCAACTTTCTCCATTTCAATAAGGGGGGGTGCACCTAATTTTTTTGAAATAAAGAAAGTAAACCCTATGGCCAACACAACGGCACCTAAACTAGCCAAAATAACTAAAAAGATAATATTGTGAATCGAATTACTAATAAGACCGAAGGAAGAAAATAAGACGACACTGCCATTTGTTCCATTTTGATTAATGATTGGCTGGGCAACCTTCAGATAGGTAGATCCATTAGATGTAAATTCTTTTACAATGGTTTCACCACGTTTCAATTGCATAATTTCGTTGCTTGTTAATGTCTTATCTGTAAGGTCTTCTTGCCAATTTGTTTGCAATAGTTTAGTGCCTTCTTGATCTAAAATAACGGCACTTGTATCTGTCATTTCTGTCAGATGTTCTAATAATTGTAGGTTTTCCGAATCATCTAAGTCAGTTACCTGATTGGCATATTTTTCAGATAACTGAACGAGTTGTGTTTCAGTCTGATTTATCGAGTAATTTAAAATAAGTTGCAAGATGATATACCAAGTGGGATCAATATAATAAGCTGTAAGAATAAAATGGTTGCTCCCAGTTTAAAAATCACACTATTTAGTTTCATGGTTCCCCCTCCCAATCGAATTTATATCCAACTCCCCCCCATACGGTCTGCAGTGCTGATAAGAAATGCCAGCTTTCTTTAATTTATCTCTTACATAGCGAACATGGGAGTCAACAGTGCGTATATCTACTATTTCATCCAATCCCCCCCAAATTAAATCCAATAGTTGTTCTCTCGTATATACTCGATTTGGATGGGAGGCAAGTAAATACAGGACATCAAATTCTTTTGGACTGTATTTCACCTCATTTTTATCCACTGTGACCGTACGTGAAATCGGATCAATTCGTAATTCTCCATATAATAGTGAACTTTCGTTATTTATATTTTCTTTGTAAAAATGGCGGAGCTGCACTTGAATCCGTGCCAGTAGTTCCACAGGTTCAAATGGTTTTACAACATAATCATCTGCTCCGATAGTTAAGCCTTCTACCTTTTGCGAGGTATTATTTAATGCTGTTAATAAAATGATTGGAACGCCTGGCTTGACGGTTTTCATTTGTTTACATGCTTCCATCCCGTCCAGTTCAGGCATCATAATATCTAATAGAACAATGTCAATTGCTTGGTTTTGTAAGATTTGAATCGCCTTTATTCCATTTTCCGCTTCTACTATTTCATAGTCTTTCCTTAAATATAATTTTAACATGGTTCTCATTTGTAATTCATCATCGACAATAAGTATGGTTGTCATCGCTATCCCTCACATTACATACATCAATTTATACCCTACTCAAATAGTATAGAAAAATTCATAATTAGTAAAACACAGAGTGCTTAACATTCAACATTACATGGATAGTATATCCAAACTTAATTTGAAAGTGTGTTAAGTGGGAGCTTTTGCCTTACACTCAGCATACTTTCAAAATTGTTACTATTTCGCAGGGTATGTCTTTATTTCGGATAAATAAGAATAATATTTTTGGTGAGATAATTTATGAACAATTTATGACAATAGTTGTTTCATCATAATTTCATCATATTTATCTGTCAGAATAAAAAGTAGTTGTAACATAACTTTTTTAACTAAATGGTATGCAAAGTATAGAAATGTTTCAAATGAGAGGAGAAACTCCATGAAGGCAATGAAGAAACTCATATATTTATTAACCTTATTGGTAATACCTATTTTTTTGGCGGGGTGTGAGTCAAAACTATTAGTCTTTGATCCAAAGGGACCAGTAGCCAGAAGTTTAACAGATTTAATTGTGTATTCGATTATCTTAATGTTAGTAATTGTTCTTGTTGTTTTTGTTTTGTTTGTTTATATTATTTGGAAATATCGTGTGCGAAAAGATGACGCTGATTTTGAACCCAAAGAGGAAAAAGGGAATCATTGGTTGGAGATTACCTGGTTCACAATTCCTGTCATCATTGTTATAGCCCTGATGATTCCAACAGCAAAAACTATATATGAGGTTGAAAATATTCCTCAAGGATACGAAGAAGAAGAACCACTTGTGATCCATGTAACATCGGCTGATTGGAAGTGGATTTTTAGCTATCCTGAACAAGATATTGAGACAGTGAATTATATTAATATCCCGGCAGATCATCCTATACAGTTTAAGATGACATCTGCAGGAACGATGCAGTCTTTTTGGGTGCCTGAATTAGGTGGTCAAAAATACACGATGGCCAATATGCAAACAAACCTTTTCTTAGTTGCAGATAAGCCAGGTTCCTTTTATGGACGTAATACAAGCTTTAATGGCAGAGGATATGCCCATATGGAATTCGAAGTACAAGCCCAAACGAAAGAAGATTTTAATGAATGGGTAAATGATGTCAAAACAACTGCCATGGATTTAACAGAAGAAAAATATGGTGAAATCTTAGAACCGGGAAATCTTGGTAGAATGACTTTCAATAACACACATTTAGAATGGATTGATCATGCCCATGGTGGTTCTGAAAAATATATTGATCCGGAGTTATATCGGATCACTCATGGTGATGGGAAGCATGAAGAAGATAAGGAAGAAACAGAGGTGCAAACCGAAGAGAGTCATACAGAAGTAGAGGAAGAAACGAGTGATTCTGCAGATACAGCTCACTCACATCATTAATAGAGGTGGTGAAAGACATGTCATTAGATGAATTTTTTGTCACAGGTGACCCGATGATTCTTGCGTCTCAAATTGCAATTGCTTTAACAATGGTTGGATTAGTTGCATTAATCACGTATTTGAAGCGTTGGAAGTGGTTATGGAGTGAATGGTTTACAACCGTTGATCATAAAAAGATAGGTATTATGTACATTTTAGCTGGGGTGCTCATGTTTTTCCGAGGTGGCGTCGATGGATTATTAATGAAAGCTCAAACATCTAGACCTGAGATGGGAATATTAGATGCCCAACATTACGATGAAATTTTTACCACACATGGTGTGATCATGATATTGTTTATGGCGATGCCATTGCTGATAGGGATTATGAATGTTGTAATTCCATTGCAAATTGGTGCAAGAGATGTGGCATTTCCAAAGTTAAATGCGCTTAGCTTTTGGCTGTTTTTTGTAGCGGCGATGTTATTTAATATCTCATTTGTTATTGGTGGATCTCCTGATGCAGGTTGGACCTCCTATTTTCCATTAGCAGGAAAGGAATTTACTCCGGGAGTTGGGAATAACTATTATGCTATCTCATTACAGATAGCTGGTATTGGTACATTAGCAACAGGGATTAACTTTGTGGTAACGATTATTAAAATGCGTGCACCAGGCATGAGTTGGATGAAGATGCCGATTTTTACCTGGACGACATTTATTACATCAATTATCATTGTAGCTGCTTTCCCAATCTTTACCGTAGCATTACTGTATATGTCATTGGATCGACTTTTCGGGACACACTTTTTTACCGTTGCTGCTGGTGGGGATCCGATGTTATGGCTCAACTTATTCTGGTTATGGGGCCATCCGGAA
The DNA here is from genome assembly GCF_000521485.1 of Gracilibacillus boraciitolerans JCM 21714. GTDB lineage: Bacteria > Bacillota > Bacilli > Bacillales > Amphibacillaceae > Gracilibacillus > Gracilibacillus boraciitolerans. The sequence goes on from NZ_BAVS01000028.1 coordinate 10,098, forward strand.
GTATACATCGTTGTGTTACCAGCATTCGGGATGTTCTCAGAAGTTATCGCGACATTTGCACGAAAAAATTTATATGGATATAAATCAATGGTTTATGCGGTTGCAGGTATTGCATTTTTAAGTATGTTAGTTTGGGTACACCACTTCTTTACAATGGGCAATAGTGCAGCAGTAAACTCCATTTTCTCTTTAACAACCATGATGATCGCAATTCCGACTGGTGTTAAAATCTTTAACTGGTTATTTACGTTACGAAAAGGTCGGATTGAATTTTCAACATCAATGTTATGGGCATTAGCCTTTATTCCGTGTTTTACCATTGGTGGAGTAACAGGAGTAATGCTTGCTATGGCAGCTGCTGATTATCAATACCATAACACGATGTTCTTAGTGGCACACTTCCATTATGTATTAATACCTGGTGTTGTATTTGCGGTATTTGCAGGCCTATATTACTGGTGGCCAAAAATGTTTGGATTTAAACTTAATGAGAAAATCGGGAAATGGCATTTCTGGTTATTTGTAATCGGCTTTAATTTAACTTTTATGCCAATGTTCTTTGTGGGATTAGATGGTATGTCTCGTCGTATGTATACCTATGCAGAAAGTACAGGATGGGGGTGCATGGTTAGGCTTCTCAGCAGTTGGTTCCTTAATAATGGCAGCTGGTTTCGCTGCACTTGTCTACAATATTTACTGGAGTTTCCGTTATGCGTCACGGAAAGTCGGAAATGATCCATGGAATGCTCGGACACTAGAATGGGCGACTGCATCACCTGCACCACATTACAATTTCGCCAAAGTACCAAAAGTAGATAGCTTAGATGACTTCTGGTATAAGAAGAAAAAAGGCGAAACAGGATTGAAAAAGGCAGATTTAAAACCTGTTCATATGCCAAGTAACTCTTGGACACCAATTGTATTAGCAATAGCATTTGGCGTAGTTGGATTTTTCTTAGTATTTGAATGGTTTACGTTAGCGATCATTGCTTCTGTTGGTATTGTGATCGGATTAGTTGCCAACACGTTTGATTATAATGACGGGTATCATATTCCAGTAGATGAATTAGAGAAAGAAGAAAGAGAGTGGAGAGGTGATTTAAAATGACGTCACACACAACACCATTAGAATATAAGTCACATCAAAGTCAAATGAATATATTAGGTTTTTGGGTATTTCTTGGTGCAGAAATTGTGCTTTTCGCCACGCTGTTTGCTTCTTATTTTGTATTGGAGCATAATACTGCGGGAGGCCCTGGTGGGGGGGCAGATATTTTTGTTTTGAAGGATGTCTTAATTGAAACCTTTCTGCTTTTGACAAGTAGTTTCACTTCGGGCCTTGCCATCCATGCGATGCGTAATCATGATAAAAAAGGCTTACTACTTTGGATGATTGCTACATTATTGCTAGGTGCTGGCTTCTTATTTATGGAAATTAATGAATTCCTCCATTTTATCCATGAGGGAGCAACGATTCAAACAAGTGGCTTTACCGCTGGTTTATTTACTTTATTAGGTACCCACGGAGCCCACGTAACTTTTGGTATTATCTGGATCAGCTTGTTGCTAGTTCAATTAGTACGACGTGGTATCACCGAAAAAACCTCTAGTAAGCTGTTTATTGCCAGTCTGTATTGGCATTTCTTAGATGTAGTATGGATTTTTATCTTTACATTTGTATATCTAAAAGGGATGGTGATGTAAATGAGTGCACATACTAGTCGTTTTCCATGGAATCTGTTAGTAGGGTTCGTGCTTTCGATTGCATTGACATTACTTGCTGTTTTTGTAACGTTTTATACGGACTTTTCTAGTTCAGTTATCTTATGGATTATCGGTGCCTTTGCCATTTTTCAAGCGATTATCCAATTGTTTATGTTTATGCACGTAACAGAAGGAAAAGAAGGAATAATCAATGTTATCAATATCGTCAATAGTATGATACTAGCTCTAATTATCATCTTCGGTACGATATGGGTACTCACATCTGGTCACGCAGCAATGTAATAAGAAACAGAAGGGGGCTGCCTCAATGAAATAGTTGAGTGCTGCCCCTTCTGTATACCTGATAGTAAATCAGTGGAAGGTAATTTATCTATATCTGCAACCAATATTGTATCCTTTCCTTTCTTTAATATGATATCATAGCATCAGAAAATCAAATAAAGGAGAAAATCACATGCCACTTAATAAAAAAGGTCTATTTTCTTTTCTCGTTACATTACTACTTGCAACTCCTATTACGGCATATGCTCATGTAAAATGGTTTGCTCAAGTGGAGCCGGAAAAAGTACCAATGGAAGAGATTCTATCTCCATTTTTCATAACATTTGCCATCATTGTGGCGGTTATCTTAGCGATTTTATCACAAGTGATGGATTATTTTTTAAAAATACCATATGCAGCAAAAGTTGATCACTTTTTAAATGGAATTCGAAAATATTCACGTTATATTTTAAAATATGGAACAGCCCTTGCATTTATTATACAAATTATTTCTGGAACAATGTTTGCCCCCCCTGAATTTGAAATTACTGAAGGTTGGCAAACCATTGTGATGGGTTTCATTATCGTAACATTATTAATACCACAGCATTTTAGTACCAAGGTTGCTGCCTTTTTTATGCTAGGCTTGTTTATCACGGTATGGCAGGATTATGGATGGTTCTATATGTTAGATTATGGATTCTATCTGGCTATCATCTTTGTGCTATTTATTGGGAAAACAAATCTAGAAGGCTGGGGGGTTTCCGTTCCTTTACTTAGGTACTGGTCTAAGTTTATGCTGGGTAGCTGTTGAAAAATGGGTCTATCCATCGATGACTCTTGATATTGTAGTTAATCACAGAGTACCTACGTTTGGGTTTGATCCTGAAACATTTATTATAATGGCGGCATTTGTGGAATTTGTGGTTGGCTATTTATTAGTGGTTGGGATTCTCAATCGAATTTTAGGATTAGTTGTTACTTTAATATTTATTTCCACTTCTTTATTATTTGGAATGACAGAGATAATTGGTCATGCCATGATTCATATTGTCTTAATTATCTTTATTATAGAGGGGGTTTCGTTCTATCATCCTCCAATTAGAATCCATAAAACGAAGATGGATCAACTTGTTTTTGTATTTCTGAATTTCATATTTGTATTAGCAACTTTTATTTTGATCTATTATCGATTTGCATAATGTGTCGATTTACTTAGAAGCTAAAATAAAGTAAAATATAAGCTAATAATATCGCACAGCTCGTGCAGGAAATGGGGGCGCATATCATGAAAAAGATTGCATGGATTGCAGATAGCTCTTGCGGACTACATAAAGAATATGCTTAAAAAAATGATGTTTATATTATCCCTTTAAATGTGATCATCAATGGTAAAACTTATAGAGAAGAAGTCGATCTATCGAAAGATGAATTGTATGAATTGTTAAAGGAACATGGTAATGATGCAAAAACAAGTCAGCCAGCATATGGAGACTTTATTACTCTGTATGAACGACTTAAAGAAGAATATGATGTTGGCATAGCTATCCATGCATCGAGTCAATTAACAGGGACGTATCAAAGCTCAATTTCTGCGTCTGAAATGGTTGGTTTTGATGTAGAAGTGATAGATTCTAAAATCGGTGATTATGCACTTGGAAAGATGATACAAACGGGTGTGCAAATGGTCAAAGAGCAAAAGCCTTTTGATGAAATTGTTTCTAAGCTGCGCACTTTACCTGACTATGCTCAGATGTATCTGATGTCTCAGAGTTTTGAACAATTGCGCAAAAGTGGAAGAGTAAGTACGGCGCAATCGATGTTTGCGTCTTTATTAAATATTCATTTGATTTTAGGATTTGTTAATGGCAAGGTTGTAGTAAAAGATAAAGTTTGAATTAAAAAGAGAGCAACAAGGAAAATGTTACAGCTGTTAGATGAGGCTATGGATAACTATCAATTAAAAGAAATATGTATCTTACATGCTGGTGTAAAAGACCATGCACATAAATGGAAAGAAGAAATCGAAAAACTTTATACAGAGTTAAAGATCAATATCCAAACGCTGGTACCAGTAGCTGGTGTGCATACAGGGTATGGGACCTTATGTATTGCATGGCTAAGAGAATGATAAATAAAATGAAAATCTTGAAATAAAGTAATTCCATTAATAACTATAAATATTGAATTAATAAGAAAGTTATGAATAGAGAGGGAGACCGTTTTTATGGAACATGGATTTGACACAAAATCTGTACATGTTACAAGGAAAAAAGAAGAAGGAGTGCCAACCAAAGTAACACCAATACATCAAACCTCCGCCTTTACTTTTAAAAATCTAGAAGATATTGAGAGATTTTACTCGGGAGAAAGAGAGTATCTCTATACACGAGTAGGTAACCCTAATACGGATGAACTAGGAAATGCCGTTGCTAATTTAGAAGCGGCTCCAGCAGGTATTGCGACTTCTTCTGGTTTATCAGCCATACTGGTCGGCATACTTTCCATTGCGAAAACAGACGATCATATTTTGGCCTCGGAGGATTTATATGGTGGCACGTATGAATTATTGGCAAATGAATTAACATCGTTTGGCATTGAGGTAAGTTTTGTATCATTTGAAAGTGATATAGAATCAGAGATAAAAGATAATACGGTTCTATTGTATACAGAATCGATCACAAATCCATTGTTAAGAGTGGAAAATTTAGAACAGGTTACTCAAATTGCTAAAAAACATCAGATTAAAACAATGATAGATAATACGTTTGCCACTCCTTATTTAGTACAACCCTATTCATTAGGTGTAAATCTTGTCGTACATAGTGCCACCAAATATTTGGGCGGGCATAGTGATATTACAGCTGGGGGTATTAGTTGGAGACGAAGATTTAGTTACAAAGGCAAAAACAAAATGTGTGAATTTTGGCACAAATTTAAGCCCATTTGAAGCATGGTTAACGGTTAGAGGTTTAAAAACATTAAGTGTACGTATGGAACGGCATGTGCAAAATGCTGCTAAATTAGCTAGCGCCTTGGCAAAGCATCCAGCTGTCGATAAGGTATATTTTCCTGAATATGTTTCGGAAAAAGGAAACGGAGCAATTGTTACAATAGATATTACCAATAATGGAATAGTGGAAACTTTTTTTGAATCGTTAGATTGGATCAAAATTGTTGCAACTTTAGCAGGAGTAGAGACAACCGTTTCGTATCCTATCGGTACGTCACATCGTAACTTACCAAAAGAATCTCAGCAGGCTCTAGGTATTACGAAGGGTTTAGTACGTATTTCTGTAGGTATTGAAGATATTGAAGATATTATACATACGCTAATAAATGCCTTAAATAACGCAAAAAAATGAGGTGATGGAATGAAATATGCAGTAATAACGGGAACGTCAAAAGGACTTGGTGCGTCCATCGCAAAATTATTAATGGAGGCCTCTGTTCACGTGATTGGATTAGCTAGAGGAACAAATCAGAAATTAGAAAATGCCAACTTGCCAGGGAGCTATCAGCATTACCAGGTCGATTTATCTGATATCGAACAAACAGAAAGGACATTCCGAGAGATTATTAGCTTTCTAGAGGATCAACCTCTTGATTCGTTACAGTTAGTTCAAAATGCTGCCCTGGTATCACCGATTGAACAAGCTGGGAAACAGTCTGCAAAGGAATTAACCTCACACGTTCATGTCAATTTACTGACTCCGATGGTTGTTACGAATCTATGGTTAGACTTATTGCGAGATCTTGACATCCCATTGGTGCTGGTCAACATTACTTCTGGTGCAGCAAATCGTTCTGTTTATGGTTGGAATGCATACGGTAGCACTAAGGCTGGTTTAGATCGTTATACAGATACTGTGGCATTGGAACAAGATAAATTAAAAACAGGTAACAAAGTATTTTTATTTGATCCTAGCATTATGGATACAGACATGCAGGGACAAATACGTTCAGCAGATCCTAGTCAGTTTGTTGATGTGGAGCAATTTAAGAATTATAAGAAAGAAGATAAACTCAGAAGTACAGAAGTGGTTGCTAAAGTATTAGTGGACCGTTTATTAGATGAAAAAAGCATTAAAAATGGTGATTATTTCAGTGTAAAAGATATCTTAAAATAGGTTCTTACCCATTTTAAGATTTTTTACTGACCATTTCCCTCCTTCTGACATACTTTATAAGTGTAGTAAGAAAAGGAGGGATAGATATGGGTGCTCAACAATATGGTGGCGGCTACGGCGGAGGATTTGCGCTGATTGTCGTATTGTTTATTCTTTTAATCATCATTGGTGCTTCTTGGGGCTACGGCGGGTATTAAGACAAATTTAATACAATGATACTGACAAGGGATAAAAATCCTTTGTCAGTTTTTCTTATGTCAGACAAAATCATCGTATGTAGGATTTTGCAATCATTAAATATTCTTAAACCATGAATTATTGTATGATGTATGATAAGTAATCAAAGCGGTAATTTTGGAATAAATTGTATGATAAGCAATCGCTTCGGCTTGCCCACTTCGCTTTCCGGGGGGGCGTGCTCTTCAGCTAACTTTGCAAAGAAGACCCCCCCTTTACAAAGTGGATCTTCAGATCACGCTGATCCCCCCCCAGGAGTCGAAGTGGACGCCTGCGCTAAATAAGATTCTACAACAGATGCAAGCGCTAGAAATTAGACTCTTTCTTTTCGATCTATAGATACCATCCCTTTCAAAATTACCATTTTGATCCAAAGCTATATCTTATCTAATGAATCAACTCTGTCGGATTATGTTTTTTTCCTGAAGACATGAAAAGTGAGGACACATCTTTTTTGGGAAATATGATAAACTTTATAATGATACTAAAAGGCAAATGTTTTAGAAAGGAAGTTTTTAGAGATGATTACCAGAAAAAGCAAACGTGAAATAGAAATGATGCAAGAGGCAGGTAAAGTATTAGCAAAATGCCACAAAGAAATTGCTAAGCTGATAAAGCCAGGAGTAACCACTAAAGAAATTGACGATTTTGTAGAATTTTTTTTAGAAGAACATGGTGCCACTCCTGAGCAAAAAGGATACAGTGGTTATCCTTACGCAACCTGCGCTTCAGTAAATGATGAAATCTGTCACGGATTTCCCCGAAATGAAAAGTTAGTGAAGGGGGGGATATCGTAACAGTGGATATGGTCGTTAATTTAAACGGTGGACTTGCAGATTCCGCCTGGACCTATGCAGTAGGAGAACCCGATGAAAAAACGAAAAAGCTATTAGAAGTAACGAAAACTTCTTTATATAAAGGGATTGAACAGGCAATGCCAGGTAAGCGAATTGGTGATATCGGTCACGCGATTCAACAGTATGCAGAAGCTGAAGGCTACTCAGTTGTAAGAGAATTTACGGGACATGGTATTGGACCAACCATACATGAAGATCCACAAATTCCACATTACGGATTAGCTGGTAAAGGGCCACGGTTAAAAGAAGGAATGGTTATTACGATCGAACCAATGATCAACGAAGGTGCGTGGCAAAGTAAAATGGATGATAACAAATGGACAGCACGAACCATCGATGGAGAACGCTCAGCACAGTTCGAGCATACTTTAGTTATCTCAAAAGAAGGACCTCTTATTATAACAGATCAGGATACTATCGAAGAAAATTAAAAAGGAGTACTTTGAAGCAGTGGACCTAAAAGAGAAACCATTAATAAAGATACAGATAAGAGATGGGCTCATTGCTGGTTTACCAATAGTGGTTGGCTATTTGCCAATTGCTATTGCTTATGGTGTTTTAGCGAAACAAGCAGGATTATCTCTATTGGAATTAACAGGAATGAGTCTTTTTGTCTTTGCAGGAGCAGCTCAATTTATGGGAGCAGGAATGATTGGACTTGGAGTCAGCGCGGCTGAAATTATCATTGCTACCTTTGTTTTGAACTTTCGACACTTTGTGATGAGTTTGTCGTTTATTAATCAAATCAGACAATATGCAATGAAATGGAAGTTTCTTTTAACACTTGGTTTAACAGATGAAACTTTTTCTGTTTCGTCCATTTATAAAAAACAAGTTGATCAGGCATATGGGTATTATTTTTATGGTACTATCATGCTGACTTCTTATTTATCATGGGTATTTGGTTCATTCCTTGGCGGTGTTTTAGGAGATGTTATCCCGGAAACGCTAAGCAAAGTATGGGTGTAGCTTTATATGCTATGTTTATTGGCCTTTTAATTCCTTCAGTCCGAAAATATAAATGCATTGCCATGATAAGTATTGCTGCCATGCTGGTTAATTATTTAGTTAGCCCGTATATAGGACAAGGTTGGGGTATTGTGGCAGGTACAATAATAGGTGCATGTATTGGTATTTTCGTATTAGAGGAGGAAAAGGTATGATTTGGTTTATTATAATTGGAATGGCAATAGTAACGATTATCCCTCGGGTCATACCTGCGTTTATTGTAGATTTGATTCAATTTCCTGATTGGGCAAACAAAGGATTGAAAGCAATCCCGTATGCTGCTTTGGGCGCATTGATTTTCCCCCCCGGAATAATGACCGTCATACCTGAAAAACCACATATTGGCTTGATCGCAGGAGTAATCGCGATCATATTAGCCTGGCTAAGAATTCATGTCATAATTGTCGTGTTAAGTGCCATTATTATTGTATTTTTGTTAACCATATAATTCGTATTTAGCCAAAAAGGACCGTGTAGCTACGGTCCTTTTTGGCTAAATGTTTTATTTATATGGTTCAATATGAATATGGGCATGTGGTACATCATGTTCTTCTTTTAGTTTTTCTTCTATATGATCAGTGATTTCATGGCTTTCCTCGACTGTTAGTAAAGGATCTACATATATCGTTGCCTCAATTAAGGATTGATTACCATGCAGCCGTCCTTTAATATCTTTGATGTGCAGTACATCTGGATGTTGATCAATACTTTCTTTAATTAAATCTAATTCCTTTGGATGGAAACCATCGGTAAGGGTCAAGGTTGCCACGCGAAAGGTATCCCAGGCAGTTTTACAGATAATGATACCCACGATCGCACCTGCTAAAGGGTCTAACCAATAAACGTGAAATTGTGCACCGACAATACCAATAAATGCTCCCATACTCACAAGAGCATCTGATTTGTTATCCTGTGCTGCTGCTTGCAGAGCGGCACTGTTAATTTTCTTTCCTAATCGGATATTGTATAGATAAACAAAAAACATTATAATAGCTGCAACTAATGCAGTCCATGCCGTCAACATATCTGGCTGTGAAAACTCTCCTACTATGATTGATTTAACGGTATCGATTAATACTTGAATACCTATCGTCATCATAATAAAGGCAGCTATAAGTGAGGCAATTGTTTCTGCGCGAAAATGTCCATAATGATGATCAGCGTCTGGAGGTTTCCGAGATATCTTTAATCCTATTAAGACAGCAATCGAGGCGATGACATCTGTAGCATTATTTAATCCATCTGCGCGTAAGGCGGAGGAATTACCAATTGTCGCGATAATCAGCTTAGCAGTTGCAAGAAAGATATAGGTAATGATGCTAAGCCATGCTCCTTTTTCTCCTTCTTTATATTTTTGAGATTGATCCATAAGCGTCCCCCCCAGTATATCTGTTAATAAAATAAGCTTATCAAATAAAAGTAATTCATGTCTAGAATTAGTGTTACCTATTTATTAAAATTATTGCTTAAAAGAAAGGAACGGTGCGTTTATTATCAAAAATATAAGGGAATAGTCAAATAACTATTAACAATAATAACATTTCATCATATAATGTTATTTAAATAGAATCGAAAAAAAAAAGGGAGGCGTGCTCCATGAAAAAGCAAAAGCTAAATTACCAGTTGAAAATGTTAAGAAAGAATAATCAGTCTGAACTAAAAGCAAAAAGAGAGATCCCGTTTGAAATTCGATTAGCTTCACAGCTTCTGTTGGATGACCTTTGTTTCCGTTGGAATAAAGCACGCTTAGAGAAAGATATAAATCAATCATTAGATGAACAAAATGAAGAAGCATTTAAAGAGTTGAGCAAAACATTCAATAGTTATATATGGGAATCATAATTTTGAAACCTCGTCGTTTTTATGGCGAGGTTTTTATTTGGTCATGATAAAAATAATTCTTTCCACCTGTATGGTACCTATTAGTTATATGTTATAGTAAATAGATCAAATAAATGTTCAGATGCAGTAAGGAAAGGAAATATGTATGAAAAAAATGGGATTGGTATTTATTTTTACGTTAACTTTCATTTTGGCTAGTTGTGAGCAGGAAAGGTATTCAAGTGAAAAACTTGATGAAAGAAATTATGAAGCAGAACATAAAGAAGAGCCAGAAACGGAAGAAGTAAATGTTGATGTGAATGAAGAACAAAAGAAAGAACAAGAACAACAAGAAGAACAAGAAGATCAAGAAGATCAAGAAGATTCAGAAGAAAATTCAGAAGAAAAAAATACAGATAAAAACAATGAATCCGAACAAAATCAGGATTCAAATCAAGCAGAGGATAGCTTAGCCGTTATTGAAAATCCAGAAAGTGTAGAATTAGTTGTCAACAAACAACGGAAACTCCCAGATGGTTATGCTCCAAATGACTTAGTCGAAGCAAATGTTTCTTATTATGCAGCGGAAGGGGATCCGAAACGCTTATTACGTCAAGAAGCAGCCACGGCATTAGAGGAACTTTTCAAAGCAGCAAAAGCAGTCGGACTTGAGCTTGTAGCGGTTTCTGGATATCGCTCCTATGAACGTCAAAAACAAATATATGAAAGTAATGTCGTTAATAAAGGTCAGGAACATGCAGATAAATTTTCAGCTAAGCCCGGTACGAGTGAACACCAGACAGGACTTGCAATGGATGTTGCTTCCGCTGCACTTGTAGCGGTATTAGAACAAAGTTTTATTGAGACAGATGAGGGAAAGTGGCTAGAAAATCATGCACATAAATACGGATTTGTTATTCGTTATCCTGAAGGAAAAGAAGCTATCACAGGTTATAGCTATGAGCTTGGCATTTAAGGTATGTCGGAAAAAATACAGCGAGTGAAATATATCAAGCACAGACTACATTAGAAGAACACTTTGGTCTGTATCCTTAAAATAGTTGTAGACATTTACTTTTCACCAAATTGACGTCAGATACATAGCCTATACTAGCAAGCTTTAGATGGGGGTGATGCAGTGAATCTGATGACAGGAATGCTTGTGACACGATATTCTTATCAACACGATATTGTTTTTCGTGTTAAACATATAAACGGTGATAAAGTCTTGCTTCATGGGGAAGATATACGACTAGAAGCTGATGCTCCTGTAGAAGACTTACGGATTTTGCCGGAAGATGATGTGCGAAAACGAGAAGAAGAAATAAAAGAAAAGGAAGAATATTCTTATCGCCTTTTTCGTCAAGATTATCAACTAATGAAAGAGAAAAAAGATTATGAGTATAATAAGGAAAAACCGCGAAGTATCCAACGATTTCAATTGCCGGTAAAGGTTTTACACATTGATGGTGACCGACTCTATTTAAAGAAATGTATTGATTTATATCAGCGGTTAGGACTACAGGTACATGGTGTTTATGTAAACGAAAAGGATTTGCCCTTTGAAATCGATGCTCTTATACAAAAAATTCAGCCTGAAATAATGGTAATAACAGGACATGATGCCTATTCCGGTTCAAAAGGAAATAAGAAAGATTTAGCTGCTTATAGAAATACGCGATTTTTTGTAGAAGCTGTAAGGCAGGCCAGAACCTGGTCACCTAATTTAGATCAGCTTGTTATTTTTGCAGGGGGGGCGTGTCAATCACACTTTGAATCACTAATAAGAGCAGGGGGGGCAAATTTTGCCAGTTCACCTGATCGGGTTAATATACATGCACTAGATCCTGTTTATGTAGTTGCTAAAGTAGCTTACACTCCTTTCATGGAGAAAGTTGATGTGTATGATGTGTTAAGAAATACCTTAACAGGTGAAAAAGGACTTGGCGGAATGGAAACCCGTGGACTTTATCGAACAGGATTACCTTATGTAGAGACAAAATAACTTTTGTCTCTATTTTTGTCTTTTTTTGATACAATATAAAAAGAAGTTAATTTAAGGGGGGATAAAATAAAATGGATTATCGCATGGAACGTGATACGATAGGTGAGATTAAGGTTGCTAATGATAAATTTTGGGGTGCGCAGACGCAAAGAAGTAAAGAGAATTTTCCGATTGGTATTGAAACAATGCCAAAAGAAATTATTGAAGGTTTTGCTATTCTAAAAAGAAGTGCTGCCATTGTTAATAGTGAGCTAGGTTTAATGGATGAAAGGAAAGCCGATGCGATTAAATATGCAACAGACCGCATTTTAGCAGGTGAATTGTTTGAACACTTCCCTTTAGTTGTATGGCAAACAGGAAGTGGGACACAATCAAATATGAATGCAAATGAAGTGATTGCTTTTGTGGGAAATGAGTGGTTAAAACAACAGAATAGCATTCTGAGCCTGCATCCTAACGATGATGTTAACAAGTCACAAAGCTCTAATGATACGTATCCAACCGCGTTACATATTGCGGCAGTTCGCAAGTTAGAAGATGTAACATTACCAGCATTATCAAAGATGAAACAGACGCTAGAAGAGAAGATAGAAGCATTTAATGATATTGTGAAAATCGGCCGTACCCATTTACAAGATGCGACCCCCCCATTAACATTAGGTCAAGAAATCAGTGGTTGGCATCGTATGTTAGAAAAAACCGAGGATATGATTACAGGCAGTATCCCCCCCTATGTTAAAGAATTAGCAATTGGTGGGACGGCTGTTGGGACAGGTTTAAATGCACATCCGGAATTTTCTGAGCGTGTCACAGCAAAAATTAATGAATATACTGGGAAAGACTTTGTGTCAGCTCCGAATAAATTTCATGCATTAACAAGTCATGATGAATTAGTGTATGCTCATGGTGCACTAAAAGGTCTTGCGGCGGACTTAATGAAAATTGCAAATGATGTTCGCTGGTTAGCAAGTGGTCCACGTTGTGGAATCGGTGAAATTACCATTCCAGCTAATGAACCTGGAAGTTCGATTATGCCAGGAAAGGTGAATCCAACACAAAGTGAAGCAATTACGATGGTGGCAACACAAGTAATGGGTAATGATGCAACAATTGGAATTGCAGCAAGTCAAGGTAATTTTGAATTAAATGTATTTAAGCCAGTCATTGCCTACAACTTCTTGCAATCGGCCCAGCTTTTAGCAGATAGTATGCTATCATTTAATGATCGCTGTTTAGTTGGTTTAGAGCCAAATTATGAACAAATTGAGAAAAATTTATATGGTTCATTAATGTTGGTTACTGCTTTAAATCCTCATATAGGGTATGAAAATGCAGCCAAAATTGCAAAAAAAGCTTTTGCAGATAACTCAACATTAAAAGAAGCTGCGATAGAATTAGACTTATTAACTGCAGAACAATTTGATGAATGGATTAAACCAGAAGAGATGATCTATCCTAAATAATCGCAATTGGGTCTATTACTAGAAATTGCTAAGAAAATAAGAGCATAATGATCCCTTTTTTGTTCACAATATGGTGTACAGGAGGTGATTAAAGATGGCAACTAACAATTCAAATCAATTAGTAGTTCCTGGAGTTGAGCAAGCATTAGACCAAATGAAATATGAAATCGCTCAAGAATTTGGTGTTAACTTAGGAGCAGACTCTACTTCTCGTGCTAACGGTTCAGTTGGTGGAGAAATCACAAAACGTTTAGTAACAATGGCTGAACAACAATTTGGCGGTAATCAACCAAAATAATAGGTGTTAAATAAAAGGGAGGGAGACGCTTTGATGAAAGTGTCTCCCTTTTTGCAAAGTATATATTTTAGAAAAAAGAAAAAGCGCATAGTTGTTAACTATGCGCTTTTGTGACCTATTAATGAATACGTTGTTCATTATCTTTATCAAAGAAGTGACATTTATGCATATCGAATGCAAGATCGATTTTTTCACCACCGTGGATATCTGTACGAGAATCAACACGTGCGACAAATTCTTGACCGTTAACCTCAGAGTATAGGTAAGACTCAGAACCCATTAGTTCAGAAACCTCAATAGTTGCTTGGATTTTCTTACCAGGATTAGCATCTAAGAATACTGGCTCATCATGAATATCTTCAGGGCGAACACCTAATACTACTTCTTTACCAATATATCCTTGTTCACGAAGAACTTTCATTTTTCCTTCAGGCACTTCTACGTTTGTGTCCCCAAGCTTGATAGAACCTTCTTCTAATGTTCCATTAAAGAAGTTCATTGCAGGTGAACCGATGAAACCACCAACGAAAATATTGTCTGGTTTGTCATACACTTCTTTAGGAGCACCAACCTGTTGAATGATCCCGGCTTTTAATACTACAAGACGAGTTGCCATTGTCATTGCTTCTGTTTGATCGTGTGTTACATAAACAGTAGTAGTTTGTAAACGGTGGTGAAGCTTTTGGATTTCCGCACGCATTTGCACACGAAGTTTTGCGTCCAAGTTTGATAATGGCTCATCCATCAGGAACACTTTTGCATCACGTACAATCGCACGTCCTAATGCAACACGCTGACGCTGACCACCGGAAAGTGCTTTAGGTTTACGATCTAAGAGTGCGTCAAGACCAAGAATACGAGCTGCATCTGTTACACGACGTTCAATTTCATCTTTTTTGAATTTACGTAATTTAAGACCAAATGCCATATTGTCATATACGTTCATATGTGGATATAACGCATAGTTTTGGAATACCATCGCGATGTCGCGGTCTTTTGGAGCTACTTCATTCATCAATTTATCATCGATATAGAATTCTCCAGAAGAGATTTCTTCAGACCTGCAATCATACGAAGTGTCGTTGATTTACCACAACCAGATGGACCAACAAATACGATAAATTCTTTGTCTTTGATTTCAAGGTTGAAATTGTCAACCGCTTTTTCTTCTCCTTTTGCATAAACCTTATCAATGTTTCTTAATGTTAATTCTGCCATTGTATTCCCTCCTAGTTTTGTTGAAAACGTTTCATCTATGTTTTATAGTTTACTAGTAATTTGTCCAATCGTAAATAGAAAGCGTGCACAAAAAATTCTGTTTCATTTGTGCACGGTTACAGAAGCTTGGTCAAAAGAATAAGGTAACCCCCTGATTCTCTCGATTTTTTATCAATGGTAGACATAAACTTGTGGAAACTTTTGATGAGCTTAAAATCAGCGCTTCGGAAAAACAATCCCTTTCCTAGGGGGGATTTCAGCCTAACTTTAGAAAGAAAATCGCTTTACCAAGTGGATCGTGCGCCCGGCATGGGTTATAACTAGGTGGTGAAAGTCCACTACAGACTTGGCAGAAGGAACTGTTAACGAATGGCAAGGGTGTCTCTCGTGAGGTAGAATCTACATTATTTGGAGAATTCAAAAGACTAGGGGATATATTATACTGCCAAAAGTGTACATATTATCATTGACATTTATACCAACCCAAAACAACGGTAAAGAGTTGGTAAAACTTTGATATAAAAAGGTTTGAAGAGTAAGAGTGGGAGAGAGGCATCATTTCTCTTCTACACATTTTTCTATCACTTTTCTATTACATTGGGAAGAACATAATTACGTATGTTCAGAAATACTTTATTGAGCACCTAGGTTTAAAGAAAGGGATAAGAAAAAATTGTTTTTAAGAGATTTGATTGACAACAAGGATAGATGGTATAATTTCAGTATATTGTAATAAATTGATAATTATAGAATAGTATGTGTTAATTTGTTCGGTTTGATTATTTTAAAATTTGGAGGGATTACATGCCAAACATTATTGGTAATAGGTGGGAAGATCATGAATTGATGTTAATAATTGTTACGATTTGTTCTTTAATTACTTTTAGAAAAATAAAAAAGCTAGAGCGTTATAAAAATAAATTGAAAGGGACTTATACACCATATTAATTATAAATCAAAGGGATTACCTAATGGTAATCCCTTTGATTTTAGTTACAAATTAAATCTGAAACAACTTTTGGACCACTGTTACCGTATTTAGAACAATATGCGTCTATCCCTTTTTCTGATAAGTATCGTGCAACTCTTGTAGACCAAGTCTCCACAATGCTCTTATTGCAATACCTATAAGGATTGCAGGAAGAGCATTAGGAGAAACCTGAGCATCATCAGTATAATTAGTAGGAGTTAAAATCTCTTGTTGTTGGTTACTGTCATTGCTTATTGATGAAGTACTCGCACTGGCTGTTATCGGTGAAACAAATAAAACCACTGCAATCAAGACTACCAAACACTTTGAAATTCTTTTCATTAATAACCCTCCTAAATTAATGTTATATTAATATAATTCTACATATTTCATTTATTTCCTTCTTTTGAATGAAATTTATCAGTTTTTTTACTCGTCAAAATTTGACGTCTAGTAACAAGAAACTCATGTCTTTGATCAATTAAATATTATGTAGTAGCCAAGTAATCAGTCAACCTTCTTCTACCATAGAGATACATCCGTTTAATATTTTTTCTACTGTATGTTTTTCAACCACTCCTTTATACGGAAGGAATAGGAATAATTCTCTTTGACGCGGTAAAAACTCCTCTTTGAGAGAAGGGATTGTGGCAATGGCGAAAAACAGTAAATACATTGGAAAACGTAGTAATGGTCGGCAAGCATAGAGGAGCATATAACCTTTTCCTTTTCTATCCACTGTTTGAGGGGGATAAGAGTGAGTGTAAGTTGGCTAACTACACCTATAATGTGAAAGCTCGAAAACTTCTAAGAGAACATTGTACCTTTGACTAAGGGAAGCCTCTAATGTGAAAGAAGAAGAACGTTGGAAAGCCATATGAGGGAAAAACTCACATACGATTTGATGAGAGGAAATAGGAGGAGGATACAACCCTCAAGTCTGACTTAGTAAGGTAGAAACCCTAAAAATCGAAGACAAGAAGGTAATATCCAATGCCTGTTTTCTATTTTGCCGCGGAAAGCGAAGTAAATGGACGAAGCTTATGTTTCCACTTATCGAACTTTCAAAAAAGAGCAGTTACTTCATAGTTTAGTTATAAGTCATAGGTTATTTTACCACTTTGTCCGCATAATGAGGCATAGATAGATGGCGATGGCGCCTTCGAATTGTTTTACATCGATTCCTGTTTTTTCGATGAATTTGTCAACACGATATTGCAAGCTATTTCGGTGCATGTACATTTTTTTCGCAGCAAGTGTTGTATTGGAATTAGATTCTAAAAAAACTCGAACCGTCTTTAAAAGCTCTTCATCCTCTTTCACATCACTTAACAATGAATCTGAAATCATATTTTGCTCTTCATCTGTAATATCATGTAAAAACAGGTAAGGAATAGCTTCGATATAATGTAGAACGTCATAATTATGACGTTTGGTTAAGTGATAACACTTTTTTATCCAATGATAAAATTCAGGAGCCTTTTTTTGATTATTTATAATTGGTCCTACAAAAAGTTTAATATTCATATAAAAATCCGTTGTTAATACTTCGATTACTTCGGAGTAAGATATGAAATCCTCTGAATGATTTCCTTCTTGAATAATAATACCTTCATGATTATTCTCCCATAATATAGATGTACCAGGTGGAAACAAGCCATGAATTGCTTCCCCGAAATGCTTCAGCATCTATCGATTCGTCTGATAAGGAAAAATAAACAAAATTAAAATCAGATAATTTCTCTTCTATCTGATCCTTGGGAAATTCCTTGTGAAATAAAATATCCATCCACATTTTTTCGCGATCTGTTGTAGGATGCTGATTTGCCTTATATGGTGTTAACAAGATTTCTAATAAATCTGATTCCCTTTTGGTCAGTTCATTTCTTGGAAAGCCTATAATTTCATTGCTACTGGTGACGTACCACTTATAGGTTACGGTATCCATTGTTGTATCATCTGTTATCGTTATTAAATCTGGAAACATAGTTTTTAGTTGTTCTAACATATTTAGGCCTCTTTCATCACAATCTTTTAATACTAGTATAACAAAAAAACACAGCAATTCTAAATTAATAAGCGGACAAGCGGGAGCGGCTTGTTAAGCAGTATTAAGATTTCATAATTACCTCATCAGTTAGTGTACAAAATCTTCCTTATATGCAATTGAAAAATCCGAATGATAGTAAATTCTAATCAGAGAATTTGCATATCGTTCGGATTTCCCTTTTATCAAATTACTTTTGTCTCAGTCTCTAGTCATCTGTTCCAGCTGGGAATGGCTCATCTTCTTTTGGTAATTTTCTTGCTTGTTCGATTTGGATTCGATCATGAAGAGAATAGGTAGTGCCACCAGCCAATCCCTCATTAATCATCCGATCGACATCCACCTCGTATTTTTCACGTACATCTCTTTCGCTATCTGATGAAGGCTTTGCCATCACTATCCCTCCTTACGATTCTTAGCATAAGCAAAAATCTGAAAATCATTCCAAGTCTTTTGCAACAGTGATTGACCATTCCATTAACTGTGTGAAATATTCCTGAGCTTGCGTCGTCATCTGTGGATCATTAAATACTTCCCAACTTGGTTTGGAATATACTTCTTCAATCCAAAGTCTATTTTCCTGATCTAAAGCAATATCAAATCCTAATTCACGATAGGTTCCGTTTATGTTATTTTCAATAATATGACTTAGCTGGGTGGCTATGTGCGAGATTTTTCTTGCGATCAAAAATGCTTCATTTTTTTCGAAAAGAGAGTTCATGGAAAGAATGTTTGGGATGTTTGAATTGGAGCTTAAAGGATGCTCCTTGGCATAATATAATCCAACGTTCCAATCATTATTATTCTTTAATGTATGAATACGAAAATGGAATGCTCTCTCATTTACTTCTTTATGCTGAATGGCATCTTCTAAGAAGTATTGGTCACATACATACGGAAAATATTCATAATATAATGCTTTCAGATCTTCAGAATACCTGCGTATCATGTTGGGATAAGATGTCATAAATATCAGATCATCGACTTTTTCTAAATAATAAATAGCACCTTTAGTGATGTCATGCAAAGGTTTTAAATAAATAGGATGGTCTGCGAGTGATTGATCAATAGTTTCTAAGGAGGGACGGAGCACGACCTCTGGTAATAAATAATTGAACTCATTAGATTTTTTTAACTGATCATACACTTGCCATTTGTGTAAAAAATCAGAATTAAATATAATGGAAGTTGCTGATAAATAGTTTTTTGCTTTGATGACCTGTGGATGATTTTCTATAACTCGATTAGGAATACGATTATAAATGAGAGATGGAACACTTATTTCGATCATGTCCCACTCCGATTGTCGCAAAAGATATCCATTTACGGTTTGTGAGTCGTAATTAATTTGTTTACTGGAAAACAGGAAGACTCCAAATCCAAGCGTTTCACCAATTCTAGCCATCATTTGATAGAGATTTTGATACTTTGAATAGTTTAGCTCACGATGTAGAAAAACACCAAATAAATAATAGAAAATACAGCTGTTATCTTGAGGATAAATGATTATTTGTGCTTGGTCTCGTATGTTGAGTTGCTTCCCAATGGAGGAGGACACATAGATCGTATTTAAATTTTGCTTGTGACTCAATACTTCACATGGCACTTTGTTAAAGCCCAGCTGAATAGAAGTGATATCCTTTATGAGAAAATATTCATTCTTAGGGACAATAATTCTGTTTTTTTGATTATGATAAACTTTAATTTGTAAAATTCTTCGCATTTTGGAACCTTCTTTCCTTGGGAAAGGTAATTCATTATATGCGAAAGCTGGACGAACTATACATAATGAAAGGTGGAAGTATCAATTGGAAAATTTAATTATAATATTGGTAATGGTAGCTGTCGGTAGCTTTATTGGAGGATTGACCAATTCGATTGCTATTAAAATGCTATTCAGACCTTATGAAGCAAAATACATCGGCAAATGGAAAGTTCCTTTTACGCCTGGGGGGGTAATCCCAAAACGACGTGATCAATTAGCTATACAATTAGGTCAACTAGTCGTAAATCATTTATTAACGATAGACAGCATTCAACTAAAACTGCAAGATCGTTCGTTACATCAGCAGCTGCGAAAAAAATTAGAGAAGGAATTTGATGTCTTTTTAACACAAACGACTTCTCTTCAGCAGTTGGCTGAGAAATTTCAGATGAAGTTGGATGCAAACCAGTTAAAGGAAAATATTGCAGAAAAAATAGTAGAACAGATAAATCACTTTTTTAATCAGAATAAACAGACACCCATCAAACAATGGCTGGAACAAGCAGTGACAGAGAAAGATATAGAAAAAGTTGCTATTTTGATAAGAGACAAGGGAATTGAGCTTCTAAATAAAGAAGAAACAAGTGAAAAAATTGAAATAGTTATTCAGCAGTACGCACAATCCAGGGGGGGCTTTTTAGGTAATATGATATTATCGATGTTTAGCAGTGACGAACTAGCATTAAAAATTCAACGACTGGTCATTGATTATTTGCGTTCCGAAGATGGCTATAAATGGCTCTCAAGAGCAGTACAGGAAGAATGGTCCAATTTATTGGAACAAGAGGTACAACTTATAGAACCGGTGTTAGAAAAACAAGAAACACAACAATTGGTGAGAGAGATTATTCAACAACACATACCGGTAGAAGACTGGTTAACAAAACCAGTACAGGAATTACTGATCCCCCCCTTTACTTCTCAAATAAAAGAAAAAATAATGCCTTTGGCAGTCAATCAATTGTTTGCTAAATTAGCAGATAGTATACCAGGAATATTAAAGGAATTAGAAGTCGAGAAAATGGTGGAAAAGCAAGTAACATCTTTTCCAACCTCAAGGATAGAAGAAATTATATTATCGATTTCGCGAAAGGAATTTAAGCTGATTACCTATTTAGGAGCCTTATTAGGTGGATTGATTGGATTTATTCAGGCGCTTATCTTTATCGTGATTTAAATCTTTGATATAGTGAGAAGGTATACGCAAGCAAGATAAGATGTAACTATTTTAGGAGGATTTTATTTTATGTCAACTATTTATGACAATGCACATCAGTTAGAAAATGCGATTCAGGAAAGTGAAGAATTCAAGGATTTAAAAGCTGCTTATGATAAAGTAATGGCAGATCCTAGTTCTAAACAAATGTTCGATAATTTCCGTAATACGCAATTGGAATTACAACAAAAGCAAATGCAAGGAGAGGAAATTACAGAAGATGAAGTTGAAAAAGCCAAACAGGTTGTAGAGTTAGTTCAACAACATGAAGATATTTCTCAACTAATGGAACAAGAACAACGCCTTAATGTGTTGATCAATGATATTAGTCGCATTATTACGAAACCACTAGAAGAATTATATGGAGCACAGGAACAATAAAACAGATATGAGTTACAGCAAATTTGAGCTGTAACTCATTTTTTTGAAACAATTTTGATTTGTTATCCGTATATAATGTGGAAGGAGTGAGGGAAGATGACATTAAAATTAGAGAATGTTACAAAGAAATTCGGGTCTTTTACCGCGGTAGATAATCTATCCTTAGAGATTCCTGATAATCAAATATTTGGATTTCTTGGTGCAAACGGTGCTGGTAAAACCACAACATTTCGAATGATCTTAAATCTTTTAGATCAATCATCTGGAACCATCACATGGAGAGAGCAGAAAATAGATTACAGTAAGAGTGATCTAATTGGCTATCTCCCAGAAGAAAGAGGCTTATATCCAAAATTAAAAGTTAGAGAGCAACTTATTTATTTAGGAAAACTTAGAGGGATGACAAAGCAGGATGTTATAGAAGAATTAACAAAATGGCTTGATCGATTAAAAGTACCTCAATACATGGATATGAAAGTTGAAGAATTATCTAAGGGGGGGAATCAGCAAAAAATTCAGTTTATCTCAGCAGTCATACATAAACCACAACTACTTATTTTAGATGAACCTTTTTCCGGATTAGACCCGGTAAATGTCGAACTGCTAAAAGAGGCAGTAGTAGAGTTAAAAGAAAATGGTACATCAATTGTCTTTTCTTCCCACCGGATGGAACATGTCGAGGAGCTATGTCAGCATTTATGTATGATGCAGCATGGTAAACCAATACTTCATGGAGATATTCGTGAAATCAAACGGTCATTTGGCAAGAAAAACTTATCGATACAAGCAGATTTCAATCTTGACTTTGTCGAAAGAATTCCTGGTGTAGTGAAAGTGAAGTACCTTGCAGATCGCGCACTTTGTCAAATTGAGAATGAAGATATTTCACAGCATATCTTAGAGCAATTAATCGGAAAGGGCTTTGTTCGCAAGTTTGAACTAGATGAGCCTAGCTTAAATGATATCTTTATTGAGAAAGCAGGTGCGGCATATGAATAAATTTTGGATTGTGTTTTCCCACACCTTTATGTCAAAGATAAAATCAAAATCATTTATTATTACTACCGCAATTTTTCTATTATTTATTATAGTAATGGCCAATATTCAATCGATTATTGATATGTTTGAGTCGGACGCGAGGGGGATCAGATTGCTGTTGTCACAGAAAATGAAGACATGTATCAGCAATTAGAAGCAAGACTAACTGCAGGTGATGCAAATTTTGATATTCAACGTTTTGATGGTAGCTTGGACGAAGCTAAAGAAGCTGTACTTGATGAAAGTTATGTATCTGCAATTGAAATTACCGAATCTGCTGATGGCTTACCGTCTGCCGTTTATCATAGCGCAGACTATTCAACTCAATCGATTGAAATGAGATTGCAAAATGAACTGCAACAGATGAAAGTAGAAATAGCAACCAATCAATCTGGAATAGATCCAGCCATTATAGCTAGTATTTATGAACCCATCCCGTTTGAAAATAAATTAATAGCATCTGGTGATGGAGAAACTTCAGATGTGAAAACGGAAGAAGAATTAAGCGGGGCACGAGGCTTAGTATATGTGATCTTATTTTTGCTATATTTCACCGTGATCGCATATGGTAATATGATTGCGATGGATATTGCGAATGAAAAAACGTCACGAGTCATGGAAATATTGATTTCGAGTTCTTCTCCAGTCAGCCAGATGTTTGCAAAAATCTTAGGAATTGGTTTAGTGGGATTAACTCAGATTTTAGCATTCCTCGTCGTAGGTTATCTTGTAATCGTACAGAAGCAGGATGAATTAGTTGGTGGATTCTTTGAATTTTTCGGTTTATCTGATATAAGTCCCTCTACGTTTGTATATGCAGTGGTCTTTTTTCTGTTAGGCTATTTCTTATATGCTACATTAGCGGCAATGCTAGGTTCATTAGTTAGTCGAACAGAGGATGTACAGCAGTTAATGATGCCAGTAACATTGCTGATTGTGGCAGCTTTCATGATTACGATGTTTGGCTTGAACATGCCGGAATCCACTATTGTTGTGGTTTCTTCTTATATACCTTTTTTCTCACCACTTTCGATGTTTTTGCGTGTGGGGGGGTTATTGGATATTCCATTTTGGGAAATTGGTCTAAGTATACTAATCTTAATCGCAACTATTATATTATTCGCAGTAGTTGGTGCCAGAGTTTACCGCGGAGGCGTATTGATGTATGGCACCTCGACATCACTAAAGGATTTTAAAAAGGCATTACAATTATCGAAAAAAGAATAAAATGTAGAGAAAGCTATTTCGCAGTTGGAGCGAAATAGCTTTTTTCATAATAAGCGAAGACAAAATGAGTTGCTCCGATTCATTAACAATAAGTTCGACCGATGAGAGACAAAAAAAGAGAAAAAACAGAAAAAGTGTCTTTCATTTTAATGGGGGGGAAGAATGGAATAAAGAAGTTTTATCTATTGCAATACAATAATCGAACGTGCATTCTATTTCGTGCTCTGCTACAATATAAACAAAGGCAGGTGAATCCTATGAAAAAACAAATAACTTTTATTCATTGTGCGGACCTACATTTGGATAGTCCATTTAAAGGATTAAGTGATATTCCTTCACCTATTTTAAAAAATATTCGAGAAAGCACATTTATAGCATTAACCAATCTTACTAACCTTGCCATTCAGAGAAAAGTAGACTTTGTGCTCATGGTTGGTGATGTTTTTGATCAGGAAGAACAAAGCATGCGAGCACACATCGCAATAAAAAAAGCTTTTGAACGATTGGACGAGTACGATATCAAGGTGTATATGTCTTTTGGTAACCATGATTATCTTAACAGTCAGACGTTTCCCAGAAACTATCCTGATAATGTTT
Organism: Gracilibacillus boraciitolerans JCM 21714; assembly: GCF_000521485.1. GTDB lineage: Bacteria > Bacillota > Bacilli > Bacillales > Amphibacillaceae > Gracilibacillus > Gracilibacillus boraciitolerans. Next base: position 34,362 of record NZ_BAVS01000028.1, read on the forward strand.
ACGTTTTTGACAAAGAAGAAATAACATACTTCGATATGATAAAAGAACATCAACCTGTAGCGAGAGTTTATGGCTTTAGTTATCAAGAACGAGCGGTTATCGAAAATAAAGCATCTAACTATCATAAAACAGACCAAAATATCTATCATATCGCTACGCTTCACGGAACTGCCGGGAATGCTGATAGCGAGGAACATGCACGTTATGCACCATTTCAGCTTTCGGAATTGAAACAAGCAGGATTTGATTATTGGGCACTGGGACATATCCATAAACGAGCAATTTTGTCGGAACAACCAGCCGTAATCTATCCAGGTAATATGCAAGGCAGATCCATGAAGGAAACAGGAGAAAAAGGATGCTACCTTGTCACCCTCTCGGAAACAGAGCAAAACTTTGAATTTCAACCCTTACACTCGATTAAGTTTGAGAGATGTACGATTCAAACGGAACAATGGTCAGAAAAGTACCAGGCTTTAGAGCAAATTGAAGCGAGCTTAAATGAATGTATTTCATCACCAGGGAAATATTTTGTTGAACTGGAGTTAAAGAATGTCTCAGATATGGTTCATGAATGGATTGTTAACGGATCGTTAGATGAGTTAATCGAGGTCATTAATCAATCAGCTGAAGCAAAAGATTGGATATATATTAGTGGATATAAATGGGAAATGAAACACCAACGGACCGAGTGGATGGAAGATGGGGGGTTTCTTAAGAGAACTAGCTGAAGCTTTTTCTAACAAAAATGAAGTCCCCCCCGAAATGATCGCCAATCTTTGGCAGCATCCGGAAGGACGGAAATGGCTGGACAAGCTGGACGATAAAGATCTAGAAACATACCTGAATCAAGCAGAGCAATTATTAGATCGGCTATTACATGAAAAGGAGGTGTGATTTCATGCGTATTGATAGTGTACATATATATGGCTTTGGAAAGTGGCAGGATCAGCAGTTTTCTTTTCCAGATTCTAATGAAATTATTAAAATTATTGGCAACAATGAATCGGGAAAATCTACTCTAAGACAGTTTATATTATATATGTTATTTGGAGAAAAACTCGCTAAACTTAAGTATTACATACCAAAAAGGAACTGTCTTAGGTGGAAGAATGACGGTGTCAGGTCTATCCTCTAAGGTCGTCACAATTGAACGAGTCGATGGAAAAAATAAAAATAATGCGCAGGTCTCTGTCGCTGGGGGGGAAAGGAAAGATGAAGACTGGTTACAAGAACAGTTAAAAGGAATTGATCGCGCCCAGTATGAAGCAATATTCAGCTTTGATGCAATCGATCTTCAGCAGATCCAGCATGTTGATAATCAGGCGATCCATGAAGTACTCATTGCGATTGGGATGTCAGGCTCAGATCGTATTTATCAGGCAGAAAAAAATTAGACAAAAATATCACAGAGTTATTTAAACCATATGGAAAAAAACCGGAAATCAATCAATTATTTCAAGAGCTAATCGAATTAAAAGAACGGCTAGTCAAAGCAAAACAAGAAGAAGCAACCTATCGCGTTCAATTGGAAGAAATGGGTATTTTAGAATCGAATCTAGACAATGAAATAATAGCGAAACAACACGTGGTAGCAGATCTTCAACAGCTTGAAAAAAGAAGCGCTCACTATCAATTGATCGAAGACTATTACCTGGCATCTACTAATCTTAAGCGTCTACCGTCTGGATTAGCTTTTCCAACGGATGGGATAGAAAGATTTAATCAATGGAAAGAACAGCTCTTACCATTGCAAAGTGAACAACGCATTATTGAAAAAAATATGAAAGAAGTTGAACAAGGACTTAACACTCTTAGTTTGTTATCAGATGAAGAACGGAAGCAATTAGAATATGTGATTGACTTAAGAGAAGAAATGAAGTATTTAAATGAAAAACAAGAGGGAGCAGCTAATAAGCTTGCTGAGATTCGTAAGGAAATTACAGATAAGCTTCTCTCCATACAAATCAATCTCACCTTTGATGAATTGGAAGAAATTTCTTTACCTTTCTATTTGGAAGAACTGTGGACAGAACTATCGAAAAAAATCGAAAAGATAGAGTTGGAACAGCGATATGTAGAAAACGATCAGGCATCCAATCAAAACATCATGAATGATTTCGAACAACAAATTCAACATGAGAGTGAACAATTAATCGACTCCAGTATTATCGCTAACTATAAGCAGGAATTGGTAGAAGCAGACTTAACTAGAGAACAAGAAAATCAGCAATTACGGTTTCAAAAATGGCAGAAGCAGTATCGTCAGCAATCAAAGAGTTCGATGATTATATTTATGGTAGGACTTTTGATATCTATAGGCTTCCTTTTCCTTACCGATTGGATGTGGGGGGGTGGAATTATCGCTTTTCTTTCCTTTCTCCAATATGTCGTCATGAGAATCTATGGTCAAGTTATGAAAAAATGGTTAGCCCCCTGTACAGGCAAAATCAATTAGATTAAGTGAAAAGGAACGAGTGGAAAAAAAGCAACAAATAGAAAAGAACGAGAAACAAAAAGAACGGATTAATTCTCTTGAAAAAAATTTACAGCACCATCGGAGTGAGCAATTAAAGTTAGAGGCAAGGACTACCTTTTTGATGGAACAATTAGAACAGATTGATATTAAAATTCGTGATCAACAAACACAATTTCCTTTTTTGAAAATGGTAGATATTGCTTATTGGGCAAAATTGTATCAACAATTGATGATGCAAAAAGAAAGATTAACTGTATTCCAGCAAATAAAAGCTGACTTAACTAAATTAGATCAAATCAAACAACAAAAAGAACGGGAACTCACCGCTCTTCCGATTGATTTAGATCAAAATCTCGCTGAAGTATTGCAAATAGAAACAGATAAACATAATGAAGCAATACGTTTAGCTGATCGCCTAAAGGATTTATCCTATCAGCTTGATCAATGCAGAGAAAAGCAACAGCCATACTTAAATGAAATCAATCAGTTAATGGCGCATGCTCAGGTAGAGATGGAAGAACAGTTTATCAAAAAGGGAGAACAATTCAATCAAATTGCTGCAACAGCACACAAGGTGAATCAGCTTCACGACAGTTTAAGTGTAATATTTGAGGAACAGACAATTATTGACTTTGCGAATGGTCAATTTTCAGACAAAAATACTTTAAATATCCACATGAAAGAATCAAAAAAGAAATTAGAGAAAAGTGAAAAAGCAATTAATCAGTTACAGAAGAATCTGAGTGACCGTAAGGCAGCAATCGAACTATTAGAATCAAAAGAGGAAGTATCGATTATAAATCATCAGTTATCACTTAAACAAGAAAAACTATCTGAATTAGCTAGGAAATGGGCAATTCAGCAAATAGCCCAATCCAAGCTCATTAAAGCGAAAACAAGCTATTCAGAGAAATATATGCCGATGATTTTCGAAAAAGCGAGTAGCTATTTTAACCGTCTGACGATCGAACGTTATCCGAGTATTTATATAGAAGACAATAAAAATATTTTGGTAGAAGATAAGGAAGGGTTTCAGTATGATGTAGCGGAGTTATCTCAGGCGACGAAAGATCAATTATATATTGCGCTTCGATTCTCTCTCAGTCATGTGATGGCCGATCGATTTGCTTTCCCTTTTTTAATCGATGATGGTTTTGTACATTTTGATGCAGGTCGCAAAGAAAGAGTACTGGAGTTATTAGAAGAAATTAGTCAGCAACATCAAGTATTTTATTTTACGGCAAATAAGACAGAAACAGCAAAAATCGTATTATAATAATTAGAAATTTATTGTGCGATTATGTCAGACTTAAATATGACATAAAGTAGAGGGAGTGGCGAGATTGAACGATATTCTGTATAAAGATGATTGTACGATTATACCTATCGATCTTGCAAATATTTTTGAAAAATCTGGAATTAAAAGACCTTATGATGATCTGGATCGTCTGCAGCAAATGTTAGATCACGCGAATATCTTGTTAACGGCATGGGATGAAGAGAAACTAATTCGAGTGGCAAGAGGCTTGACAGATTTCAGCTACTGCTGTTATCTTTCAGACTTGGCTGTTGACCAGAGTTATCAAAAGCAAGGGATTGGAAAATTATTAATTCAACGTGTACAACAACTTTTAAACGAGAATGTCGCGTTAATATTACTATCCTCACCGACTGCAATTGATTATTATCCAAAAATCGGATTTGATAAAATCGATAATGGGTATAAAATTCCGAGACAAAAATAATAAAAATAAAGGAGAATTGCAGCATAAAAGCGGCAATTCCCCCTTTATTTTTTCTGCAGAAAAACTTAAGTAACAGCAAAATCACCAGGATGAATAACACTACATAAATAGCAGTAGAGTATACTTCCATGTAAGCTAATATTTCGTCCCAGGAAGCACCTAGGTAGCACCTAAATAGACTAGTATTGTATTCCAGATTAATGTCCCGAGAGTCGTAAATAATAAGAATAAGCGAATATTCATATTTGACATCCCGGCAGGAATTGAAATTAAGCTCCTGATCACAGGTACAAAACGACAAAAGAAAACGGTCCAGTAGCCATATTTATCAAACCATGCGTCAGCTCTATATATGTCTGTTTTTTTAACGCGAAGGATATGTCCCCCCCATTTTTCAATTATTTTTTCTAATCGTTGCACATCTAATTGCAAGCCTATACTATATAAAATGATCGCTCCTAATACAGATCCACCTGTTGATGCTATAATAACCCCCCCACTATATGCAACGATGAAGTTGTGGTGAGATAGCCGCTAAAGGTTAAGATAACTTCGGACGGAATCGGTGGAAAAATATTCTCCATGGTGATTAAGAATAGTATTCCAATATAACCGTAATCATTCATTATTTCAATCAGCCATTGTTCCATTGCATACCCCCCCTTTGCCTAAAATTTAAAAAAATTTTTCCGATTATAATTTCTAGATATACAGTAAGATTTATATCATTTCTTTATTTTTCATGATCTGCTTCTGTATTCTCATACCTGCTATCCAAGTAATCAACAATATGAATAATATAGCCCTCTAGATTAAGGGGCTTACGAATGGCGCTGCCCCCCCATTCTGGTAGACCATGATGGCACAAAATACAATGAGACATTAAATGAATAGCTTCCATACTGATAGTAATTTGATTATGCTCGATTACTCTAGATAATACTAATACACCATAAGGAATATGCCCGATTGTAACACCTAGTGGATCCATAGCAATTCCAGCTTGTTTACGAGTAGTATCTTCAAACGATGCCGTAGGATATAGAAAGTTAAAAATGTCCATCGATTTACCTGCATAATCGTATTCGGCTAACTTACCGATATCATGGAATAAAATACTCGTTATTAAAGCATCATAATTAATTTCTTTAAATTTATATTCAGACATTCCTTGTAACATGTGATATAAATGATCAATCGAGTCTTTCCAGACAAAATGAGAACGTTGCCCATCGTCTTTAAGTGACTCCCAAATCTCTTGTTTAAATTGAGTCTCCACTTTGTGTATCAGTTTCATTACCGCACGGAAAGGATTATCTTCCTGTATTGTTATGTATTTGCAGAAGCGCATCAGTCCAACAGTATGTTTTAAAAGCCCCCCCTAGATAATTATGATGGTACCCTTTTGCGGCAGGGCTCAAACGAAATGCTTCCCATAAATGATCCATTGCTCGAAATGTAATTTGTTGATATGGATCTTTTAATTCATATAGATATGCAAACAATTCTTCCGTTAATTGCTGTATGTCTTGTTTGGTGTAAGCTAAAAGTGTAAAAGGATCGATCGTATCTTTACAAGGTGTCAAGTCATAAATGGTTACACTCTTAAAGCCATTAAACTCGTCGACCTGACCTCGAATATCAAAGACGCCTTCTTGTTCTAATATGGGAAGCATAGCCTCTACCTCACCATTGTTATCCCACATCTTAGCTGAAATATTCCCACTTTGATCACTTAGTGATAGTTTTAAGAAGGATTTATTAGTTTTTGTTTTCTTAACTTCAAAATCATTCAATAAAACTCTTGTAGACACTGCAGAACCTTTTGTTAAATCATTTAATTGTAATCCTTTTATGTTGTCTGGCAAAGTTGGTGGTGGAAAGGATGATAGCACATGTTCTTTTTGCTTATCCGTTAATTGATAATTGATCGGGATCATATCATAAAAATAGTTGGTGTTAGTCACATAAATCACTCCAATCTGGTAGATCTATTATATAAGAAACCCTATCCTCATTCTCGATGAAGATAGGGTTTTGGTTGTTTTATTATTCTGTTTGTTCTTCCGTACTGCCAGATTCTTCTTCAGTGGTGTTCGCTTCTTCATCTGCATTGCCAGTTTCTTCTTCTGAAGTTGGTTCTTCTGAAGTCTCTGTTTCCGGTGCTTCAGGCTGTTTAAATAGATCTTTAAATTCATCAATTTTTACATCTATTTTAGCATTTGCGATTAAGTCCTGAATTTTTGTTTGAAAAGCAGTCTGATCAATTTTAGTTTGTGCAATTTCACGAGTTAATTGATTTTTAACATCTTCAAGTGGTTCTGCATCCTCAACTTCAATGCGATCTGTGACCTTAATAATATGGAAACCATTTTCTGTTTGAACAGGTTCACTAATTTCCCCTACTTCAAGATTATAAGCAGCATCTTCAAATCCAGGAACCATCTTACCTTTTCCGAATTGACCTAAGTCTCCGCCATCCTCAGCACTTCCGTCCGAGGAATATTCTTTTGCTAACTCAGCAAAATCAGCTCCATTGTCTAATTTTTCTTTCACTTCTTTTGCTGTTTCTTCATTATCTACTAGAATATGGCTTGCGACTAAATCATATTGAATACGCTCATAACGTTTTTCGATTTCCTCATCTGTTACTTCTATATCTTCAGTAGCAGCCTTTTCCTGTAAAAGATTCACTCGTATGTCTTCACGAAAAGCTTCTTCGTTTTCATAGCCAATTTGATTTAAAATGGTTTCAAATTGTTCTCCATATTGATCTTTAAATGTTTGAATTTCTTCATCTACTTCTTCTTCGGATACATCGTATTTATCTTCAAGAATAGTTTCTAATACCAATTTTTGAAGAACCTGATCACCATTCTCAGCTTTTAATTCTTCATAAAACGCTTCTTTCGTGATATCACCTGAATCTGTTGTCACTACTGTTTCAGACTCATCAGATGAGCACGCTGAAAGTGCAAAGATACTTGCTGCAACTGTTGCTGTGATTGCTATTTTTTTCATTTTACCTACACTCCTAATTATTTACTAATACTATTTTTAACTCTTGCAATAATATAACATACTTTTAATTAAAAAAAACAGTATAACTATATATTACATTGTTTTTACTCATTTTTATCATGTGTAAATTACTTCAACATATGATGAAACTAAAAGAATCGTAATTAAAATATTAATGGTACGGAATACATTTGGTTGTTTTTCTTGGGACATCTCTGTTTGCAAACACAGTCTCATGGTTAATGAGTTAAATATAAATAAAATGAAAAATGCAAACATAACGAAAACGAATAGCATGAAACTTACCTCCTTAATCTACTTCATTACTTTAACAAAAAAATATAGTTTTGAACAGTATGACTTCTCTAAATTAGTAGAAAAATATGTATGTTGCCATTATATCATGCTAGGAAAAACAAAAAAGAAATTTTGTTCATTGAAGAAGAGGCAGAGGCTTACGTTGAGATACCGAGTCATAAGACTCTAATTATAGTCATCATTCTCTTCCTGTTGTGCAATTAAAAAATCCGAACGATCGTTATCGTTCGGATTTTAGTTTT
>NZ_BAVS01000027.1 GCF_000521485.1 Gracilibacillus boraciitolerans JCM 21714
TTGGATAAAAAGGAGGATTCACAAAGATTATAAAAGCTCTTAAGGAGGATAGTCTATGAAACTCATGTATCATTTCTCAATTATTCGTAAAAACGCAATCTTACTCCTACTAATTCTAATTCTATTACTGTCGTTTCTTTCATTTTCAGTTATGGCAACTGAATCTAAATTTTTCAATAAATCTGAAGATACTTTTACTATTCAAGCTGGCACATGGTGGGATGGAAGTGACTTATCGATTACAGATGAGCTACAGGAACTAGAAGCTTGCCCCCACATACAACATATCTTTTACCATTCATAATTCAGGCTTTGACATGTTAGATAGTACTACATACCAATTGTATTTTTCTGCAGATGGAACACCTTCAGATAGCGGAACTGTAGTAGAAAATGGCACATTGTTCCCTATCCTTGAAAATGATACTAATGTTGTAGTGTTCAGTGATTTAATTGAAGGACACTATCAACTGAAAGTAAATCAACGGCCAATGTATCAAGATGAAGAAGGTACGCAACAATTTGTTTGGAGTGAGATCCTAACAGTCGCATGCGAAGATGAAGAACAACCAAATGAAGAACTAGAAGAAAACGAAACATTAACAGACTCTGCTGACATTCCTGAAGACATAGAAGAAAAGATCATAGAGAAGAAGTCACCTGAAGAAGAACTAAAAGAGATTCAAAACGAAGAAAAAAGACATAAACGAGCATGAAACAGAGGAAAAGCAAAACCAAAATGATTTCGAAAATACGCCTGTCCAAAATGAAGATAAAACTGCTGGTGAAGATACGACACCAATAGATCAACAAAAGCCTAAAGAACCTGCAAAAGAGGAAGGTGAAGAAGATGGAACCAATACAGGAAACAAGGTACAAGAAAAAATCACTACCAATCAAACGGATAATGAAAATTCTGAGTAATACCATCACTACTTTTCTTATTGTCATTTTAATTACTCTTTCTGCTTTCGTTTTGATGACACGAATAAATGGTGGAGAACCTGAGATTTTTGGACATCAATTAAAAGTAGTACTTTCTGGTTCCATGGAGCCCGCTTTTAAAACTGGTTCCGTCATAGCAGTTGAACAATATAATAAAAATACTCCTGTAAAAAAGGACGATATTATTACCTTTATTGATAAGTCAGAAAAGTTAATTACGCACAGAATTGTTGATATTGTTGAAAGTGGCGAGCATACACTTTATAAAACAAAGGGCGATAACAATAATGCTCCTGACAATGAATTGGTACAGCAAGAAAATATCATTGCAATATACAAAGGAGTAACCATTCCATATCTAGGCTATTTAATTAATTATACTCAAACACCTGCAAATAGTGCCTTGTTGCTTATTATTCCTGGCATCTTTCTAATCGGTTATGGTGGTTTTACCATCATAAAAATTATACTCGAGCTTGAGAAAAATTCTAAAAAGCCTAAAAACGAAATGTCACAAGAAAGTTAAAATTTTAGCTATATGTATGTGGTAAAAATAAGTACATGTAGTTACTTTTAAAGGTAGGTGTTTACGATGAAGAAAACTGTTACAATATGTTGCCTAATGCTATTAATGTTCGTGTATTCCTTACAAGTTTCTGCTGAAGAAGAGATAAATAATGAGGAAAATGATTTAATTAGCATTTCAGGTTCTTTCTCAAATAGCAACCAATTATTTGATTTAGAGAATCTAAAGCCTGGCGACTGGTCAGACCGAGAATTAACGATTACTAATCAAACACCTCAAGAGATTCAATATGACCTACATGTTACGTACCTAGACGGATCAGAAATGTTCTATAACAATCTAGAGTTAGAAGTAAAAATAAATGATGAGATAGTCTTCAATGATAAATTAGCAAACTTTAATAAAGTGAACGGACTCTTATTAGCTGCTAATGCAACTGAAAAAGTTAATTTTCATATCCTTTTCCCTCCAGAGCTCGGTAATGAATTTCAGGGATTAACCACTCAAGCTGAAATAATAATTACTGCTTTTGACGAGACAAACGAAGAAGAAACATCCTTTGACATCACTACAGATAGCAACGGCGATAGTGGTGCAAGAATGCCAGATACAGCATCATTTATCTTTAATTTCTTATTAATTGGAGCTGGATTACTTCTAATTGGCAGTATATATATCCTTTTTTCTAAAAGGAAAAGGACAAATTAAAAGCGGATGTGACAATTGAATGTAATTTAAAAAAACTAAATCCGAACGATAATGTTAATTCTGTGATTAAAATTTTTTATCGTTCGAATTTTTTAATTGCATATAAGATAGATGATGTGCAATAACTGATAAGATAATTATGATCTGGTATAACTGAGTAACAATCCGCTCCAGCTTGTCCGCTTCCCTTTACACGGTTTTTCTCCTCAGCTAACTTTGGCAAGCCAAAGTGGATCTTCAGATAAAAACATCCCGTAGGAGTGAAAGCGAGCGCCTTCGCTCTTGATTTCCTCTACAACGATTGTGACAAGTATCTTTTTGACCTTTTTAAACGGATGATGACTATAAATAGAGATTGAAAGGCCGAAATTCTGCTGCTTGCATTCATTGTAAAATATTATACAGCGTAGGCGCCCATTTCGACTTTTGAGGGATCAGCGTGATCTGAAAATCCACTTTGTAAAGTGGTTTTCTTTACAAAGTTAGTTGAAGAGCACGCCTCCACGATATAGGATACACCGTGAAAGTTTGCTTGAGCAGATGTTGACTTATACCTTTGGGTAAAAGTGAAATAGGCAAGCCGAAGTGGCTTTTACATCTATGCTTCCTTTTCCGTCACATCTGCTTCCATGAATTTCATTTTGACATCTTGATCTTCCACTAATATATATTCTTCTAACATCATTACCTCGAATTTCTTCATATTAATATGTTTTATTTAAATAACTAGTTGGTTTCAATAAGTAAAATATTTTTCTGTAAAAAATGTAGAAAAAACTAGATTTATGATGTAAAATAATAGGTATAATTAATTATTTTAATTAATGTATTAATTAACTATTAGTCATATAGTGCGTTTGTCATATAGGGGGGATTTACATGTCAATTGCGAAAATTAACGATCTAATCGATAACGAAAAATTCGAACATCATTTTCAAGCATTATATGATTTAGAATCACTGAACCCTATTGGCTACGAAGCCTTACTACGTACCAAATTGTTCAAAAATCCTGAGATTCTTTTTGATAAAGCAAGTCGAACCAATCGTTTTTTTGATTTAGAAATGCGATCTGTTTCGAAAGCACTTCATTCGTATGACTCAATTCTAAAAAGTTCTTCAAATAATAAAAAGTTATTATTAAATGTATTTCCATCTAATCTCGCTCATGTGGAATTTTCTGAACTGCTTAATAAAGCACTGTTAGAAACTAAAATAACGCCAAATCAAATAATTATTGAAATCAATGAATCAGAAGTCAATCAAAATGTAGATTCAATTAGGGATAGTGTATATGAACTGCAAAATGAGGGTTATTATATTGCAATTGATGATGTCGGAAAAGGTGCGTCTTCCTTACAAGCCATCATAGAACTTCAGCCCGATTATGTAAAAATGGATCGTTATTTTGCAAAGCATTTAGCAAGCTCTAATCGGAAACAAGAAATGGTACGATCTATTGTCACCTATTGTTTAAATACGGATACAAAATTTGTACTAGAAGGTATTGAGATCCCTGAGGATTTAGATATGGCTAAAAAAATTGGCGTTTCGATCGTACAGGGATTTTTATTGGCTAGACCACAACCACTTGATGTAATAAAAAGGTTAGAATCTCGTTTTAAAATAAACAATAATATATCTCGTAATCAATAAACCAAACGTAAATTCGAAAAGTTTGAACTTGCTAGTATTCATGCCCTCTGTACATTATTTTTTAACTCCTTAAATCATACATGTGTAAGTTTAGCCTTCATCCAGATAATTTCATATGCGAATATTCCCAAAAATTTCCCCACTTCTATTACTCGTTAAAATATAGTATAATATTTCTCGCGACTTTAGAACTGAATTATATAGAAGTAATTCATTTGTCTTATTATTCAGAACTTATGAATAGTTTATAGAAACAAAGAAATGATGCATAAAGATGGATGCACCTGGTTATTAATAGAAATTAACCAAGGCAACTCAGGTTGGATAAGCAATAAAATTATTTTAAAAAAGAATGATAATGTAAATCAGCTTCCTATTATGGAAACATTTAAATAAATAACAATTAAATTGTTCGTTAAATTGAACAAATTTTACTCATTCGTTAGGCCTCCATCCATATTCTTTTTTGAATATTTACAATAAATAAATTCTAATAACCTACTCACACATATATTTCCTAATGGTTTTATTAATGATTTTAGTACAATTCAACTAAAAAGACTTGCGTTTCTTTTGTAAATATTATATTGTTCTATATATAGAACAAAAAAAGAAACGGAGTGCTTTTTATGAATCTTATTCATCGTCTCATCACTGTAATGTTTATATGTATGAGTGTACCACTGTTAGTATCTTCTAACACCTTACAAGCTAAACAAACAGATTCGATTCATGTATTAGTGGTCTTTTCTTCCAATGAAGACCAAATCGATGAGTATCAGCGATTATTAGAATTGCAATTGGCGCATTTCTCAGAAAATATTACATTTCGACATAGCTCTCATGTAACAAAATCTGATCTATCAAAAACTACTCATTTAGTCTATCAAGGTACCATCGATGAAGAAATACCTAGTAACACAGTGAAATTGATTAATAGTTTTACCGGTCCACTTCTTGCAATTGGTCATAACATTGAACAGCTTTCCTCCTATTGGAAAATCGATCGTGATACCATATATCTAGAAGAAGCTACCATTCTAATGTGGATGACAAACAGTTAACAAATCGAAATGTAGAACTCTTCCCATTTATAAAAGAAGACAAAAAGCAGCAAACACTAGTGAAGGTAAAGAAAAATAATAATACTTACCCATTAATGGTAAAGAGAAATAATCATTTTTATCTGGCAACCACTAATCTTTTTTCACCTGTTTCTCACTTTCTGGCAGATGCATTACACTTTTATTTCAGTGTGGAACACGACCATGTAAATAAAGCAATGCTACGTTTAGAGGACATACATCCGAAGCTAATTGGTGAGGATTTGATGGAAATCGCAACCTATTTAAAGAACAAAGATATTCCCTACTTAGTTTCGGTTATTCCAGTATATAAAAATCCAAAAACAAAAGAAGAATTCCATCTGTCCGATAACTCAAAATTAGTTGATGTTTTGCAATTTATGCAGAACAATGGCGGAAGTTTCGTACTTCATGGTTACACAGATCAATATGGGAACAACCCAACAGGAGATGGCTTTGAATTTTGGGACAAACAACATAATCAACCCATTTACTTTCCGCCAAATCAATTAGAAATAATTAAATCTGAAAAAGACTTTGCAGATTCAACGGAATATAAAAAGTATCTTGAGGATAAGAAAAAATTTGAAACGGAGTATATAAAAGAAAGAATCAAAAAGGGAATGGCCGAATTAGAAAAAGTTCAACTTTATCCAATTGCTTTTGAAGCTCCTCACTATGCCATGAGCCAAAATGGTTATCAAGTCATATCGGATTATTTTCCATTCTATATTGGACAAGTACAATTATCTGACCAAGACTGGAGAGTCATGACAGAATCACCGACAATTTCAAACCCTAACTTTTTAAATGGGATGACGTTATTTCCAGAAACTGTTCGTTATATAGAATATAATGAACCGAATTCATTAGCTCAAATACGAGAACATATAACCGAAACGTCAATTGTACGTGACGGAGTGATTAGTGGATTTTATCATCCCTTTCTTGGAAAGGATCAGCTGACTGAACTTGTATCAGAATTTGAAAAGCAATCACATATAGAATGGATTGATTTACAAGAAATCTACAATGATGCGTTTCCAAATAAGATTAAATTTCAACAATCTTCAGATAATGATAAGAAAAAAGCACACTAAACGGGGGGGACACTTTCGATTCATCCCAATCAAAAAGTGCGTTGCAATCAACGAATGAAGTATTAGAAGAGCAATCCGTTTCCCTGACATTTGGAGATCAGTTAAGACTTTTAAAGGAGGAACTTTATTGGGCATTATTTGGCATTGGGTTAATTGTCATCTTAACTTTCGCTTCCTATCGAGTTAGGAAGTAATTATTTTTAATTCATTGTTCTTTATAAAGAATATATTGCACTTCTTTTTTAAAACTGGAGGTATGAAATGTGAGTTATAAAAACATAAAATGGTACATTATTGTAATTTTGTTATTATCCATAATGGATATTCCCATTATTAAAGCCGAAAGTCGAGATGATTTTAAAGTATTAGTCGTATATTCTTCTGAAGATCAACAAGTAGATCATCATCAGCGAATACTGGATTCCTTAATTGGTCATTTCACTTCTGATATCAAATTTAAAGCTGTCTCTGAAGTAACAGAACAAGATTTACAAGAAATTACCCACCTTTTCTATTATGGGCAAGTCAAGGATAGGATTTCGCAGACTTTTCGACAACTGTTAAATAATTATGATGGTGTGATGGTAGCTCTAGGACATAATAGTAAGCAATTAGGGGATCGATTCAATTTTGTAACGGTTGGAGAAGATGCAGGCTTTATCAAAATGAGATTGTCTGACAATCGCGAGCAGAAGATGACAGTCGAATCATCCAGAGTGGTATTTACTACCGAAGTCAATCAAAAAACCAAGATATTAGCTGAGGGTGTAAATGGAATGGATCAGGAATTTCCGTTATTTATGCAGCATAATAAAACATATTATTATGCTTCAGATAATCTCGATCCACCTTCAACAATCATTTTTGGAGAAGTACTACATGAGGTATTTGAAGTTAAACATGATGAAAAACATCCCGCGTACATTCGTCTAGAGGACATTCATCCGCTGGTTGATCCTAATGCATTAATGAAAATTGCGAAAGAGTTAAAAAGACGTGAAATGCCCTACATGATTGCGGTCATACCTGTTTACAAAAATCCAGAGACAGGAAAATTACATCATTTTTCTGATTACCCAAAATTATTAGAAGTCTTACAATATATGCAGGAAAATGGCGGAAGTATTGTCATGCATGGCTACACCCATCAATATCGAGATGATGAAACAGGCGAAGGATTTGAATTCTGGGATGTAAATAATAATCGGCCTGTATATCAAGAAGCAGATCAACCCGCTATCATAAAAACTGAAGAAGATTTTGCAAATAAACAAGTCTATCAAGAATTTCAGCAGGAACAGATAGCATTTGAAAGTAAGTATGTCGAAGATAGAATAAAAAAAGGAATACAGGAACTAGTTAACAATGGACTATATCCATTAGCATTTGAAGCACCACATTACACGATGTCACAAAACGGTTATCGTGTGGTATCTGAACATTTTTCAACCTATGTTGGCCAGGTACAGATAAGTGATCATAATTGGAAAAGCATGACTACAGTTCCCTACATTAGCAGTCCAACATTTTTTCATGGAATGCAATTATTACCTGAAACACTTGGCTTCCTTGCAAATGATACAAAAAATAACAGAAATAAGACAGACGCAGAGATAGCCCTTGAGAATAAGCAAGAAAAAGAAATGGCACTCGAAAATATTAAAGAAAATGCTAAGCATCATCAATTATTACGTGATGGCACATTGGCTGCCTTTTTTCACCCTTACCTATTAAATGAAAAAGGTTTTGGTTTAGAATCTTTCAAGGAATTGATGAATGATCTGGAAAAAATCGAAGGTATCGAGTGGATAGATTTAAAAAAAATTAAAAATAAAAGTCAGACAGAGCACATCATCATTGCATCAGGCAACGGTCAAATAACAACAGAGATAAATTATCTTCAACTGTATCTTTCAAATCCACAGCTATTCGCAGACAAACTATTAGGCTTACTACATAAATCCCTTTGGGCGCTAGCTAGTGCCGGGTTAACTGCGGTATCTGTTTTTAGTTTCTATATTGCAAAATCAAAAATACAACAAAGAAAAGTAAAAAGACGACTTAGACTGAAGCGAGTTGTTTAATTTTTAAAGTGAAGGCTTTTTAGACGAGTAGAACCGTGATAACGAAGGAGGGCATATCAATGGCAGATTTTTTAATGATGATTGCATTACTAATTATATGGGGGGATGCTTTTTTATCATATCTTTTTGATGCAAGGTGGGAATTTATTATCCAGACAATTTAAGGAAACGGCCAAACAGTGGCAACAAAACGTTCCATATTATCCAACTGTCAGTATTCTGATACCTGCTCATAATGAAGAAATGGTAATCGAAGACACACTTGAAGCAATGAGTAATCTAACTTATCCCACGGAACAATTACAGGTGCTTGTAATTAATGATAATTCTAATGATCGCACAGGGGAAATTTGTGAAGCGTATGGAAAACGATTCCCTTTTATCGAAGTGATTCATACAAAACCTCCAAATGGTGGAAAAGGAAAATCTGCTGCCCTTAATAATGGATTAGCCCATACAACCGGGGAAATTATTTGTGTGTATGATGCAGACAACACGCCTGAACCTGATGCAATCTATTGGCTTGTACTTGGATTAGTGAATGATCCTAAAGCAGGTGCTGTTGTAGGAAAGTTCCGCGTTTTAAATGCCAACAAAAATTTCTTAACAAGACTCATCAATATTGAAACCTTAACATTTCAGTGGTTAGCCCAGGCTGGCAGATGGTTCTGGTTCAAGCTTGCTACCATTCCCGGAACAAACTTTGCAGTAAGAAAGTCGATCTTAGAAGAACTAAATGGCTGGGATGAGGGAGCATTATCAGAGGATACCGAACTTAGCTTTCGAATTTATGATTTAGGCTATCACATTCGGTTCTTTCCTAACGCGATTACCTGGGAGCAGGAACCGGAGACACTTAAAGTCTGGTGGCGACAGCGAACGCGTTGGGCCCGGGGCAATCTATATGTTATTTTTAAATTCTTCTTTCACTTTTTTAAATTAAAGCATAAGCGCGTTGGACTTGATTTAATTTATTTTATGTTTACGTATGTATTCTTTTTTGGTGGCGTGATTTTATCTCATTCCTTGTTTCTGGCGAGTTTAATTTTTGATGTGCAACTATCGGTCGGCTTTGTTTCCTATCTCCTGTTAATTTCTGGTTTTTTATTATTTATTATAGAAGAATTGCTGGCCTTGAGTTTTGAAAAAGATCAATTAACAAAGAAGAATGTCCTAACTGTTATATTAATGTATTTTACTTATTCTCAGATGTGGCTATTTTTAGTTGTCTATGCGGCATTCATTGAAGTGAAGCGAGTCCTGTTAAAACAGGAAGTAACCTGGTATAAAACAAAACGCTTTAGTCAGAAAGATGCAAAAAATAAGAAGACAGCATAGCAACGATTGGAGCAGATGACGTTGAATAAAAAGATCCTAATTACAATTATCATAATGGTGGTGTTTATCATGATAGTCAGCATAATTTTGTTTTCTAAAAATCACCGCTTTTCAACTGAATCATTTATAGAAAAGTGGTTTGTCAATCAAAATGATACATTAGCAACCTATGTCCTAGAAGGTGAGCAAGAAGATGATGATTTGGTAAAAGGACGAGAAGCATTATCTGAATCACTTGGTCTTTGGATGATGTATGCGGTCGAAAAGCAAGATGCTGCCTTATTTGGCAAAGCATATTCGATTTTACAGAAATCCTTTTTGGATAAAGATGGTTTTATTCCATGGAAACTAACAGAAGCAGGCACGATCGAAGTAGTCACTAATGCACTGGTGGATGATTTACGAATCATTGAAGCACTGTATCAAGCGGAAGCTCTTTGGGAAGGAAAAAATTATGCGCATACTGCCAATTTAATTGCTTCCTATTTATTTGAACACAATAGGAAGGAACATCTATTAACGGATTTTTATGATCACCATTACCAGGTTACTTCAGACGTGATTACCTTATCATATATTAATCCGGATGCTCTTAAAGATATGTATGAACGTAAGCTGTTAAATTCAGAAACATACGATAACATGTTAGTAGTCTTAACAGATGCGGATGTGAAAAATGGCTTCTACCCGAAATCATACCATATCGGCAATCAGCAATACTTCTATGACCGGCAAGTCATATGATTGATCAGGCCATCACCGCCTATCATCAAGCCCTTGCAGGTTATCACTCTCCAGCTTTCTTGCAATTTATTAAAGAAAATATGGATACAAACAGCGAAATTAATGGTATATATGATCTTTCTACTAAATTGCCCACAGTAGACTATGAATCCCCCCCTGCTGTTTATGGATTTTTGATTTGGTATTGCCTTGAATTAAATGAACGCGAACTAGCTCAGCGACTGTATGAGCAAATGCTTACGTTTCGCAACCATTATCCATGGAGTCGTTATTATGGTGGTTTCACTGTTGGACCTGATGGCAACACCCACATTTTTGATAATCTTGTACCATTGATTGCGGAAACGCGCCTGTTGAAGTAGTCAAGTTTATGGATTCAGAGAGCATATCGCATACCATTTGGATGCGTATCTTTTTTTATTAAAATGAAGTGATAGTACAATCTTTCCATAATCCACTATGAATATCTTATGACTACTTCTTATTATTGCTTTTATCTTCATTTACCTGTTGCTGTGGCAATTCTTTTTCCTTATTGCGAGTATCTTCCGCTTTTGCTCTGCCTTGCTTTGAGGATGATGGATCATGTTGGTTTTGCTGTTTTTCTTCAGAAATACTACTTGCTGGATCTTTAGCTTCTGACTCATTCTTGTTTTCACTATTTGGTGACGCCTCATTTTGCGATGGAACTAGTTCGTTTTCTGACGCCTTTACACTTGATTTCTGTGTCTTCTCTGCTGTGGATTTTTTATTATTTTCTGGTTTATCTATATTTTCCTTCTTTTTAATTTGCTGTTTCGAAGGCTCGGATTTCGTTGATTTTTCTATTGCATTCCCTTTAGAATTTAGTGGAGTTTGATATTCCTCTTCCGTCTCCTGCACTTTTTCTTTTTTATCTTGAGAGAAAGTCGATTCTTTTTGCTTATGTTTTTCTATTTCTTTAGATTTTTCAGCCATTTGATTCAGTTCTTTTATCGGCTTTTTTTGAGCTTCTTCCAATTCAACCTCTTCTTCGTTTTCTATCATCTGTTGATACAAACGATACGAGTTAATGGAAAGGGAGACACCTTTTGCTTCTTGATAGTATTTTTCTTTTTCTTGATAAACCTCGATATTTCCAGAAACATGATTTTTGATAAATGATTCGGAAAAAAGTTCTTTCACGATATCCGCATCTTTCGATAACCCCCCCTGATCTGTTTCCTGCAAATCGATTAACGTGGTGGTAACATTAGCAGAAGTGTCTTGCGATAAGTAATTTTCATCTATCAATTGAACAACTATTTCATTAATTGCAGTACCGATGTTCTTACCTTCCACATCTAAATCAGCAATTACCCTGTTTGCATCTTCATTTAAACCAACTATATCAAGTACCTTGAAGTCTTCATCCAATACTACTTCCATACTAGGATTGATATCGATCGCAAGTATATATGCTTGCTGATTCGTTGGAGAAAAAGGATAATTGAAGATCACCAAAAGTAGAATGGCTGTGATGGACACTAGAGGTAATGCTAACTTCCCATTCCAGTGAAGTAAAGGGGACTTCTTCATTCGATAGCTCACAAACTCACCAATAACAGGCATATCATGTTCTTTACGAGGTACATTTACAAATGTTCCATCCTGGCACATTACAATCACTTTATCTTCCTGAACCTCCATGACAATTCCTTTAATTGTAGAATTCACATTTTCTCCCCCCCCTTTACTTTAGCTTTTATATATGACTGTAAATACTTCCACTCGGGATGTAATAAAATAATAATGATGGCGATAATATACTTTCGATATTTTTCAATGGTTTTAACACGATAATTGGTGAGCGCCACAAAGTCCTTGATTGGAAATTGTTTACGACGAAATAAAAGTACAACATGTGTTTCATTCTGAATGAAATTTTCGGCAATCTCCAGAACTTTCTTTCTGGTTCGCTTCTGTTTCGGACTATAGGACTCTAATTCCTCAAAACGTATATAAAAACGTGACAGTTGTTCATTTAAATCAATGATTTCCTCCGCAATAGTGCTAAACCTCTGTTCTTCCATGAAATGTTCAACCGATGCTTTATTAACATTTATTGTTAAAAGTTCTACATTTTTCTGATTCACATTTTGATAATAATTTTCTTTTCTGAAAAAATCGATCAATTCCCGCTGTATAATTAAATAAACGTAATTTAAAAATGCTCTACCTTTTTCAGGATTATAAGTGTCAATTGCACGATTAAAAGCGATTAAGCCAATACTAGCTTCGTCATCATTCCATGTTATATACTTTTTACTTACTTTACCTACTACACTTAATATATATGGTTGATAATAATGAATCAGCTGCTCCCTTAATACTTCATTCCCATTTTGTATTTGGTTGATGGAATGTTCGATGTCTTCTTGCTTCATCCTGCCCTCTCCTTATACACCATTTCATGAACTCTAAAAAAGAAAGCTTTATCCTTCAAGAATATAAACATTTATTGAAGGATAAAGCATCTCTATTTTAATGTAAGCCATAAATTGCAGCTGGTAAAGGTTAATTTAAAAATTTGTCGAAAAAAATCGAATACATTATTGATTTCCTTTTTCCTTTTGTGAATGAGTGGATTTTTCAGCTTGCTCTGGCTTATTCTTTAAAGCCTTTTCCGGTACATTATTTTTCTTTTGTTCCGCCTTTTCCTGTTTAGCTTCTGCTTTATTTAAAGCTTTCTCCGATTTTTCTTCTGCTTTTGTTTGTTGCTTTTCTACTTTTTCTTCTACCTTCGTTTGTTGCTTTTCTGTTTTTTCTATTGCTTTCGCTTGTTGTTTTTCTGCTTTTTCTTCTACTTTAATCTGTGTCTTTTGAATCTTTCCTTCTGCTTTACTTGTTTTCTTATCTGTGTATTGTTTTTCGTCTGCTTCCTCTTCAGAAGCTGTTTGTTGTATTGTTTTTGTTTCTGCAGGTTGTTCTAATTCTTCTGTTGATTCATTTTCCTCTTCGGTATTGTCACTAACCGTATCTTCTTGAGGTTGTTCCATTTCTTCACTTTCTGATGATTCGTCATCTTCTTCGTCTTTATTTTTTGATTTTGCCCGTAGATAATTTTGCTCGGCACGTTTTTGATTTTCAAGTGCTTTGGCAATACCTGCTTTTGCTTGTTCCGGTAAATTCTCACGCTCTAATAATGCTTGAAGTTTAAGTGTTCGGTGTTGAGCGTTTTTTCTTAACTCTTCTTCCGCTTCTTCATCTGTTTCTTCTTGATCATCAGTGTTTTCTTCTGGAGTTTCGTCATTAGAATCCTCAGTTTCTTCATCTTCCTCGGAGTTCTCACTTCCGTCATTTTCTTCCCCCCCGTCTGGTAATTCTACTTCATCTATTTCCTCATCTTCCTGATTCGTTTCTTCCTCTGATTCTTTCAGTTCTTCTTCAGCATCTTCTAACTCGGTTTCTAATCGATCCAGATATGTATTATATTCTTCGATTAATTGTTCCGCTTCTTTAATATTACCTTGCTCCAGTAAAACTTCGATCTCACTCAAACGATCGTTCGCAAACTCGTCTAATAATAAGGCTCTCTCCATTAGATCTTCTGTCAGTGCCAATTCTGTTTCCTCAATTAATATTGAGGTGTCATATAATTCCTGATCCGGTGTGATGGTATTTTCTGCTTCATTTGCATATGTAGTATTTCCTGCAAAAAATATACTAACTGTTGCTACGGATAGCCATGTTTTTATTTTCATATTTGTAATCTCCTTTAATTATAAAATGGTTAATTTGTCAATAAATTCATTTATTCGATTGTTACTTTCCTTCACGTCCTGTTCAGGTGTCATAAAAGTAAACACTAGCTGATGTGCTGAACCTTCATAGAAGTATACATTTGCACGAATATTTTCTTTGCGATTCGTTTCTATTGCTAGGTAATTCTCTTTTTCTTCTATTATTTCTGTTTTTTTAGAGAATGAGGCTATTACACTCTTTTTCATCTGTTCGATGGTTTGTTCTTTACTTACCATCGCAACAATGACTTTAGTTGTTCCATTAGAAAAAATAATGTGTTGATCTTCTTCAGCAGTTGCTTCTTGATCAAGTGACCAACCTTCCAAACTACTTAATTCGAACATATTATTTTCATAAAATACAGCTTCCATTTCTTCGTCTACTATATTTGCTTCCGCTTCTATGTCGTTTTCTCCTTGACCACAAGCAATTAAAAAGGCAAAGCAAGCTATTATAAGCACTTTTTTCAATCTATCACCCCCCACCCTGTTTATATAGTTTTGTTCTTTCTATCTTCTTTTCTATTTATCTATACGGAAGAGTTATTTTAAAATGGGGGGGGATGTATCTAAATTTATGAAAATAATTTTGGAGATTATATTATGATGACTTCCTTTTATCCAGCAATATCCCGAACTTCCCAGAGGTTGTGAGGTTACATCATTGACAATGTTACTGCAATTTCATGACATGGATGTTACTAAAATGAAGCTTTCAGAAAAAATAAAAAAAGACGATACACCATATACAATGAAAAATGGTGTCATTTATTTTGGCGATCCAAACATTGGCTTTGTGGGTGATATGTATAACCTCGAAAACCCCGGATATGGTGTATATCATGATCCACTCAATTAATTGGCTAGGAATTATGCAGGTGATAAAGCTCTCGATATGACGGGTAATCCGTTTGAAAGTGTAATAAAAACTATTACTAACGGTAAACCTGTTGTGGCTCTCACCAATATCACTTTTAAGCCTCTGGAAGAAAAAGAGTTTGCTACATGGCACACACCAAATGGCCCGATTGAGGTTACAAAGAAATTACACGCGGTTCTTATCACGGGTTTTGACAAGCAAAGTATTTTCTTCAATGATCCATATGATGGCACACGAAAAAAAAACTTCCAGGGAAGAGTTTGTGGCTGCTAGGGAGCAAATGGGCAATCAAGCAATTTCGATTAAATAAAAAAGATTTCCGCTTACTTATTATATAGTTTCATTATGGTTAGACTAATTCCACCAACCACTTCCTGACACAATTAAGCCTTAAGTTAAGCTTTGAAAGACTATAATCAGTCCTTTTTTAATTTAATATAAACGGATGAAATGATTGCTCCATTGTGGTTCTCCACCTTTTTATTGCTGGTAGTAAATTAAACTGCAATATTTCCTGCACTTTTCCTTTATTACCTAATTCATATTGATTTACAACTAATTCAATTGCTTTCTTCACCTTATCTGTTTGCTCAAATAATTCTTCTGAAATAACAGATTCATTTAACTGCTTATTCGCTGACTCAATCGATGAAAACGCATGTACGACATCTTCAAATAAATACATCGTATTCGAAAAATTGCTTTGATTTAACTCTGTTTGAATATGTAAAATTCCTTCTTGTAATGTTTCAGCTAGTACTAACGCTTGTTGCATTATTTCATATTGCTTTTCCATGTAAATCACCTTCCATTAATGTAATCTTACGAAGAGGAAATCATTTAGTTGATTTAGTTCTTGTTGTAGCTGTTGAAACTCCTCATTCAAAATCTTTCTCTTATTATATGAAGTTTTTAGATCTGCGGATTCCGTTGATAATTCACGCATCTGCAATAATTTTTGCTCCATTTCCCCCCCAAGTAATAGTTTACGATCCTCGATTCGTTGCCATTCTTCTTCTAAAAATTGCCGCTCTGTATTCCTCATTTCATCATCCATTCTATCAATATTACCTTGTTCTATTTATATCGGTTAAAAAATTGTTTTTTAAATCTTTTATGAGATATCGTCTTTTAAAAACATACGCAAATAAAGTAATATATCGTACTTGTATTAGGTACAAATGTAATACAACATCAGAAAAAGGACTTAGATATATACTTTTTCTAATTGCATTAAAACGATATCATTTCTTTTGAATTCAAATAGTATACTTTGTAATTAAAATGAGACAGGAGCTCCGTCCCTCCTTATTTCACTGATACAACTTAGCTAAAAAAAAGAAGAGCTCTGGAAAGTTCCATAGCTTTTTACTTCAAATATTCCTTCACCTGGCCAATTGACTTAAATTCATCTATATGATCGATAAGTCTTTCTAATGTTTGGATGTCTTGTTTCTGAATAGTTTCAACTAAATCTTCTGATACTGGGGCAACAAATTTTGTGATTAATCGAATAGTAGTTTTTGCTAATGCCTTCGTTTCACCTTTTATTATCCCTTCTTCTATGCCTTCTTTTATTCCTTCTTTTTTCCCTTCTTTCATGCCTATTTTCAAACCTTCTTCTCTACCTTGCCGAAGTCCCTTATCTCTCCAGGAATTTGGCAGTCTACTGATAAATTCTCTTTCTTCTTCGGTAAATTCCTTTTCTTGCATTTCTTTCATCAATCTCTCCTCCTCTTGTTCGTTTAATTTTAAATAGGATTCAAAAAAACCATTCACTAATTCTAACTCGGCAGGGGTTGTATTCAGTGTTAACAGCATTCTTAAGAATTCTCTTTTTACTTCAGTTTTTTCCGATTCAAGATATCCCATTCTACTTAATAAGGCAGCAGCTACTGGATTGTTAGATTTGAGATACGCTCGCCAATTCTGTTTTTTTAATTCCACTTTCAAAAAAGAAAAGGTTAGTACATCGAAGAAGGGAAATTGAATCGTAAATTGATTGGGTTCATCTTTAATTTGATCATAGGTAAATAGCGCAATTGGTAAGATTGGTTTTCTATATCTATTATACAACAGACTGAAGTATTGATACATACGTTGAGGAAAATTATCTTGATGATAACTCTGAGGTTCTACATGAATAATGATAAGCGTTTCTTTTCCTTTTAATGTTGCTTCGACGACGATGTCTGCTCTGCGATTTTCTCCTTTCATTAAGTCAGTAAATAACTCCTCAGATAATGGTTTCATTTGAGAATAATCTAATTGCTTATGGACTTCCGGAAAAAATAATTCAATAAATTCAGAAAAAAACTTGCCGATCAGTTGTTTAAACAACTGATCATGAGAAATATATTGTTTCGTGTCTTCACAAACTTCTAATATAGCATTATTCATTGGACCACCCTTTGCTTTGTTGTCTCTAGCTTAGTACGTTTCATTGTCATTGCCTCCCATAATGATTGATCGGAAATCTGCTGACTACCTTCTAAATCAGCTATCGTTCTTGCCAAACGCAATACCTTCATTTGAACTCTTGTACTCCACTGATACTGCCGTACCCATTCTTGCACCATTACTTCTTGTTTTGAATTTAGATGGATATGCTTAAAAAAGTCTTCATTTGGTAACAAAGCATTAACAATGCCGTTATTTCGTATTACCTGGCGTGTTCTTGCCTGGGCCACTCGTTTGCGAATTGTTTGAGAGGTTTCTAACTTTTTCTTATTCTGTTTATCGATTAGTTCCGGTCGTAAACGGAGTACAATATCAAAGCGATCCAAAATGGGACCTGATAATCGATTTTGATAGGCTTGTACTTGTTTTGGTGTGCATGTGCAATATTGGGTTCTAGAATCTAAATGACCACATGGACAAGAATTCATAGCTGCCATTAATAGAAAGGAAGTGGGGGGGTATGTGACAGTTGACGCCGTTCGACTGATGGTCACCTTCCCTGTTTCCATTGGTTGCCTGAGCATATCTAATGTCTTTTTTGAAAATTCGACAATTTCATCTAAAAATAAAATCCCTCTATGCGCTAATGAGATCTCACCAGGTTTTGGATACGTTCCACCACCTATTAATGATATGGCAGATGCAGAATGATGAGGATTTCGAATGGTGCAATACGTGTATCTGAGCGCTTAATATCACTTAACAGATACATACTTTGTACTTCTAATTGATCCTCTAACTCTAATGTCGGGAATATCGATGGGAATGTTTCTGCCAGTAAACTTTTCCCACAGCCAGGCGGTCCAATCATTAAAACATGATGTCCGCCTGCTGCTGCAATTTCCAATGCTCGTTTTGCCTTTTGATGTCCTAAAATATGTTGAAAGTCATTGTCATAGGTGGGGGGGTCACTGAATGTATTTATGGAAGAAGTATGTTTCGAAGATAATGTAGAGCTCATGCTGAGTTGACCTGATAATACATCCTGCATTTCTCTTAGTGAAGTGACATAGCATATTTCTAATCCTTTAAAATAAATAAGATCACGCTGTGGAAATGGTGGTAGAAAAACTTTAGTAAAACCTAGCTTTTTCACTGCCATGATCGCCGGTAGCATTGCATCCAAAGATTGAATCGTGCCATCTAACGACAAAACTCCGATAAATGCCGCATCTTTTGGTATTTCTGCTTTTAAAACTCCATTTTCTTTCATAATCGCTATCGCCATTGCTAAATCAAATAACGGACTATTTTTACGTTCTTCTTCAGGTGACAATTGAACAATTACTTTCTGGTGTGCTAATGGACACTTATTAGCATACAATGCCGCCAACACTCGATCTTTTGATTCTTTGACTGCTGAACTAGGCAAGCCTATAATTTTAACCCCCCCATACGTACCTGGCATTGTTTGTACTTCCACTTGCACCGGATAACCTTCCATTCCTTTTAAACCAACACTTGAAACAATAGTGGTCATAACAGCACCTCGCTTTTATTTGGTACTCTTATTATACATCAACATGATTACGCTTTCAAGAACAAATGTTCGATTATGTTATATTTTTTATGTTGGTAGCTAATGTTTATAAATATTAGCTATCTCCTCGTCAAACCACAAAAAAAGAAAAAGTTGCTCCGTCTCCCATGTTTCACCCTTTGGCCCAGGTTGTTGCACGGTTGTAATTGTTTCACCGGTTGTAATGGCTTCTTGCATTTTCATTCCTAGGTAATGGTCTTGGGAGGCTTCAGCTAAACTATAAAAACTTGGTCCTCCTTCTATATATTCTACCATTTTAGATAAGCAGTGTGCTATCGCGATTTCATCATCGTATAGACGTGCTGGAATAAACGGATTTTGATAAACCCATTTTTCTCCTGCAAGTATTCCATACAAAAAGTAACCTTCCTGATTTTCATATTCCCCCTTTATTAACCCGTTTTAAATCCATATGTAACGGAGTTAAATCGTTTTCTTGTATATTGATACGATTATCAGATATTTCACCTCGTACACCTCTTACCGACAAATGATTAGTGCGAACCCATGAACGATGCTGATTCGTTGTAAAATCATAAATACCTAGCTTATCGCCAAAATCAAGCCATGCCAAATCACGTGAAACAGTTTCAATTTTATCTTCGGTTGGATAACCCGCTCGGCTCGGTCCTGAAACAATTTCCGTATAAAACCTTTTACCACGAATTTCTACTTCTCCAAAACCAACCTTTAGCATTTTTCTTAATAAACTGACGCTATGATAAAAATGGGATATCGAAACGGTCGCTTCTGAAATATTGCCTAAACGACCAGAATCAATAAAGGATGCTCTAGCCTGCTGCATCGGATGAAATTGATATTGTTCAGCCACCTGTATTTTTGAATCTTTCATGGTTAGCTTTTCATGAAGCAGGTGCAATCCTTCTAAATCTTTGGCTGGTGGAGTTTCAGCTAATGCGGGCATCTGTAACTCAGCCAATTGAATCAAATACTGTGAACATACTTCGGGAATAACAGAGACAACAACAAAATCTGGTGTTTCCTTATCTAAAAGATAAGATAGTGTCCGATAGGTTTTTACACCCCCCCACTTTTTCTCTATCTCATTCGCTGCTATTTCGTCGCGTATTACTGCTCCTTTAATCTGAAACTGTTCTGGAAGGGCTTTTGCTATCCGAAAATAATATTGAGCTCGAAAGCTATTTCCGCCAATGATACTGAAACTTATTTGTCTTGAAATAATAATCACTTCTTTTTAAATAATGTATTAATCGTTGACTAAAAAAATATGATTGAATAAAGTACTATAAGTATAATTCTAGTCGGAGCTGTAATTCCAAAAGAAAGATGGCCAACTGTCCGCAATGTTCTGTAGTTACCATTCAATTATACTATTTTTTTATTCAAAATAATCAGTCAATTCACACTAATATACCTCTATCTATACGATAAAACCAAAAAAAATTGTAAAGGGAGTAAAACTTAAGCTTTAGAAAAATGAAACATTAGCTCCGTCCCCATGTTTCGCTTATAGAATATAATCAGGAAATTCTCCAGTTTTTTTGGATGTGTTGATAGATTTCTTGTAAAGATTCAGGTTACACTTATCCTATTTCAAATTTCTAGTTAATGATAAATGGTGCACCTCTATCTCCAAAAAGTTTTTAAAGATACATAATGATTAACGGAAGCAAACATGTCAAGAATGAGTACATATTCATGGGCCTCTTGATGACGGAACGGTTTATTCCATGTTAATATAACTATCAATGGCGAAACTGATTTAATATTAAAAGGGGTTTAAACATGGGTAAAAAATATACTAATGCTGATTGGACAGATGCTAAAAAACGCTGTCGACTAAATCAGGCAGATATACAAATGGCAAAAGAATTGGGAATGACACCGAAAAGTTTAACAAAAAACATTCCATCAAAAAATCAACAATGGAAAGCACCTGTGAAGCAGTGGGTTAGGGATCTTTATGAAGAAAAATTTGGTACAATGATAGATAATAACCACAACAACAAGAATAAACCAAAGAAAAGTACAGAACCATTTGATATAGAATCAGATGATTTGCCATTTTAATTGGGCATTTCTAACGATCTTTGGTTTTTTCAAAATACATTACACTAGTGTCCCATTGCACCAAATACGCAACCCGAATTCAAGATGTAATCTAGGTGATGACAGGCACCTTCAGTCTTCAAAAACTGTTTAAATTTCTTTGAATAATGCTGTTTATAATCTATAATAAATAGAAGAAATAGGAAATAGTTCATTAATGGATATAATTCAATTTTATAAGGGAGGAAAAGCAATGGGAACATTTTATACGTTGGGCGTCGCTAAAAATTTTTCTGCAAGATCTCATCAATCATTAAGCCGTGATGAATGGATAAATCTATTGAATGACAGGCTCGATATCAAGGAATATACAATTAGTTTTAAGGATACAGAAGTAAATGGATCATTAAAGAAGGAGGTCTTTAAGGAAAATATCGAGGACTTTTATAAGAAATTAGTTGCCATTATTGAAAACGATTTTATATTAAACTGGTTTGAATATGCAAAAACAGATATGGAACGTTATGAGAGCTCGATTACCAAAATGGAAATTAATCAAGAAAACATTCATATTAACTTAGAGGCTGAACTGGCAATATTATTTATTGAAGGCAAAGTTATGGTTGAAGAATTTAACACGGAGCCTAAACTCATGAATTGGTTATTTAGGCACGTTAATCTATCAAATAAATTGGCAGGATGTGTCATGAGCGATATTGTGGGATAGTTTCTTATCTTTCGTATAATCAGGAACAGGTGCATCTTCATTCCACTTGTTATCTTTCCTATGATTACTTTTTGAACAAGACCAATGTAAAAGATTCCAATTAAAATACAAATTATGTTGCAAACGAAAATCGAAAAATGCCTGGAACTTACTCTTAAAGAAAACGACAAGAATTGAAACAGTAGCTCCGTCCCCCATGTTGCATGTCTGATCCCTCTTACTCGCATTTCGGCTGGCTTTGACGTATTAGTGATGTTAAAATATAAGTACTTACAATAAGTTATTAGAGGTGTGTTCCTTATGAAAAATAACTCTGTACAACAACCAAACTTAGCATCATCTGATCGTAACGATATACTTGCATATTTAAAGCACATCATTAAAGACGAGTTAAAAGAAAATGCTTGTAACGTATATTTATTTGGCTCTTGGGCACGTAATGAAGAAAAGCGGACATCCGATATTGATATAGCGATCGATTCGAAAAATATACTGTCTGAGAAATGCTGGGTAGAAATAAGTGAACGTATAGAAGAGTCTTACCTCCCATACCGCGTTGATATCATCAATTTATCAAACACAAGCGAAGCCATTAAAGAAAAGGTTATGAAAGAAGGTATACTATGGAAAGATTAAAGGAAAGAATCGAAATGGCTACCAAAGCATTATCAGCTTTTCGTGAAATTATCCATTATCATGAAGTGAATGACATTGTGCGAGATGCAGCGATTCAACGGTTTGAATTCACTTTTGAAGCTAGCTGGAAGGCTGCAAAACAATACTTATATGATATCGAAGGTCTAGATCTAGGTTCACCAAAGGGTGTAATCCGTTGTTGTCGAGAAGTAGGATTACTTTCAGATGACGAAACAATTCTTGCCTTAAAAATGGTAGATAATCGCAATTTGACTGTACACACTTATAATGAAGAACTTTCTCTTGAAATCTTTCAGCAACTACCAGCGTATCTCGATTTTATAGAAAAATGGTTAAAGCAGATAGAAAAGCGATGTTAACTTCTAAAATAGCTTAATTGATTTTATTGATTGCAGGTTACAAACTATTCCTTCTTAAACTTCCCACAAGGTTTAAGAATATGATTAATCGTTGACTATATAATTCAAATTATAATTAAATGAGAAGTTTTTTATATCAAAAGAAACAATAGCTCCGTCTCCATAGCTAAATTAATAGAATACTAGATTTTAAAGCTTCTCTCCATATCTATCATTTTGTCTATTAATATATCAATGTATGTAATTGGATTCAATTCAAGTATCTTTTTTATATCATTTTTATTTTGGAATGAAGGCATATGGTTTATATCAGTGTAATTATAATTATTATTCAAGTATTGTATCTGTCTTAACTTTTTACTATTCTTCATTGCTTTATCCATATTTTTAAATAAAGAATTCATATGCTTCCTATACCATTTCTTCGTCTTCTCATAATCTGGTATAGGAAGCATTGTGTTATTATCAGTAAATTTTTGAAAAGATTGATAATGTAAGACAATCCAATTCTCCCAATGGCGGTTGGATAAGTAAATAGATATGTCGGTATCATGACATATTTTTGAAATTTCTTTTATTCTTGCCTCTACACTTTTTTCATAGTTGTTATAATCAATATCACCATCAATAATAGCAGCAAAATGATCTACCTTATATTGATCATGATATTTCTTCTTTTTTGATATTTTGGCTTTCTTTTTCAAGTCAGTTAATGATAAATTAGGATCTATATTTATATGCTTAAATTGACGGTTCAGTTCACTAAAATACCGTTGTTCACTGTTTTGTTGATGTTGATTTGCTTCAATATATAAGTGAAATTTTGGATGTAATCTTTGCATTAATAAATCACCTTAGGTATAGCACCTATTCTCCCTTCCCGATAAATATTTCGCCAATTATGATTTTCATACGTTACTTCATCAAAATCTGACAAGCGATAAACTTCAGAAGCAAGTGAATGACGATCCTTATCAATCAACCATATTTGTTCCTTAGCAAATAATTTGGATTCGAGAAAATCAGTATTATGTGTAGTGAATATCAATTGAGAAGTATGCCCTTTTCCTTGTTGTAAGAATAATTGAAGAATGTAACGTTGTATTAAAGGATGATAGTGATTTTCTATTTCGTCAATTATATAACACGGTTATTCTCTATACAATCCATTAATTGAATAAAATCAAATATAAATTTTATTGTACCTAAAGACTCTGAACCAAATTCCAAATCAAAATTGCTATCCTCTAGTTCCCTAATTGTTTTAATATTATAAACTCTGTTTGACTTTCTAGTCTCAATGAACCTTTTTTTTAAATCTTTTGGTAATTGGGTATCATTCATGATATCATCTATTAACAAATCTGTAACATCTTCAAACTCAAGATCAGAAATTGTTATATCTATATCATATAGCGCATCAATTAATTTTTCTTTTAATTCCGGATATTCTTGCAACTTTTTAACTAAGTATGATTCGTCAACGGATTCTCTTCCAAAAGCAAGATCGTACGATATAAATTCGTAGGCTACTTTTAATAATTGGTAAGCTAATGTATCTACTATATTTTGATAGTGTGTTTTATTAATGTCTTGATAAAGCACGGTTAATATAGCTCTTGTTTCATTGTTATGTTTATTCATATCTTTAACAAGTTCCTCTAAGCCAGGTGCATATTCATGAATCTGATCATTTTCTCTCTTAAATATAATTTGTATATCAGATAATGTTGTCTTTCTAACTAGCTGATACGACAACTGTTCTTTCAATACCTTTCCATCAAAAATATCTAATACATATTTAAAAAGATAGTTATCCTCGTTATATCGCTTTAAAAATTTGATATGGAAAGAAATAGGCTTCCTTTCGTTTGTAAATTGAAAAGGAGCAATTGAATTTAAATCATTCGATGATTTCACTATTTCATGCAAGTATCTCATCGATGCAATTAAATTCGTTTTCCCTCCCGCATTTGAACCATAAACAGCTGCTGTATTAAGTACATAACGGTTCTTTTTATCTACTGGGATCTTATACAATACGTTGTCATTGAAGATTTTTGCTCTTCTAAAATCAGAATCCATCTTAAAAATTTGACGATCTTTATATGACAAAAGATTTTCAACACCAAATTCAATTAACATTTGTGAATCCTCCTCTCCATTAGAGTATAACTTTTCCACATAATCAAATCAATCTAAATAAGTAAATCTATTTTAGAATGAACATTAGATAGGATTAACGATTAATTCGTATATTATACATATGAAAAGAATACGGTGAGGTTGCTCAAATATCTCAACTTCATGAAATGTTCTCCTATTTATTGGACAGCATCCAAGCTTAGAGAATATTAAACGTAAAAAGAAACAATAGCTTCGTCTGAGTGTTTGATAAAATATCCACCAGACGTGAAAATCTGTGTTTTTGAGTGATTTGGCCCCCATGAAACTATCGATCGAAAGACAGATAGAGCACTTACAGAAGCCTTTTACCACATGAAAACCATAATTTGTCCTTCATACACGGATAAGTGTCTTGATATGCCCCCCTTCAGTAGTGCCTATTAAATAATTCTAAATCACGAAAAAACTGTTGCTTGTCTTTGTCAGTTAATCCCTTATCTTGATTGCTTGTATAGGATAATTTTAACGACTTTGTGACATAAAAAGTTGTCGAGTCATCGTATTTCTCAAGAAACAATTGATATAAGTCACTATAATCAGTACTTGTAAATTCCTGTAAGCGTTTGTCAGCTTCCTGATGCAGGATACCATGTTGTTCAACTAAAACCCACTTAGCAGTTTTACTAAATGAATTTAGTAGTTCTGTTTTGTCGGCTGTAGGTTGTTTTGGAATAGGTCTAAATGCCATTGTTTCACCTACCTTTCTTTTCTAATTATAGAATAGGCGCATTTATAAAAGCAAAGGATTCTGAACCTAGTCAGAATCCTGAAAATTACCCTAATAACTGTAGAATTGCCTGTGGTTGCTGATTTGCTTGTGCGAGAATCGATTGGGATGCCTGGGATAAAATATTTGTTCTTGTCATTTCCATCATCTCTTTCGCCATGTCGACATCACGATCCGTGATTCAGCAGCAGATAAATTTTCTGAAGAGTTATCTAAGTTTGCTATGGTATGCTCCAGCCTATTCTGCATCGCACCTAGTTTAGAACGGAAGGATGAAACCTTCTCTATCGCTGCATCATACTTAGCGATCGCATCATTTGCATTCTCTGCTGATGTTACGTCGATTGCACTATCCGTTAGTTCTGAAGCACGGATCGCCACCAGCAATTCCTAGGGCAGAAGATCGCATATCTTCCATTTCTAATGTCACACTTTGACCTTGCTTTGCTCCAATTTGAAAGGTAAAGCTTGCGATTTGTAAATTAGAACTTATAGTGTTTTGTTCAATGGTTATATTAAAATTGTTAGACACGGTTGTTGCACTTGCATTATTAATAACATCTGCGGAATTTAAAGCACTACCTCCATGATCAATACCTGCAATCGAACCAACATCATTTTCAGCAGTTTGTGTCATATCTAAGTTCATTTGAGACTTAACATAATTTGCAGCACCGGTACTAAACTCTGATACAAATGCAGCAAAGTTACCCGTATGACCGGTTTGATTCGCAATAGCATTTTCAACAGCTATATCTCCAGCACTGCTGCCAACTCCTGATTTAACATCTGACATTATGTTTTTTATATCAGATGTATTATTATCTGCACGATAATCAGCAAATTTCATGATCACATAAGAAGCAGCATAATCATAGCTATCTCCATTCCATGCTGCTCCATTTAATAAATCGGTAGCACGTGATACTAAGTCACCTAAATCAGTATCATCAATACCTCCAGAACCATCATAGATCACACCTTTTAATCGTTCATCAGCCCCTTGTAATAGTTCCGCTGATCCTTCTTTAAACCATTTTTGCATTTCATGTGTTTTGTTTGCCCCCAAAATCAGAGTTCATAACCGCATGTACCATTTCATGTGCTAGCACGCGGTCTGTTAACATGAAGGTTTCGGTGTTTTCCCCCGTCCACCCCCTTCACTAGGAGCTAATTTTCCAACATTAATAACTAATTTTTGATCAGTAGTTCCTGTAGATGATTGCACATAAGCCAAGGTATTATCACCTGGATCCTCTGTAAACTCTACAGATAAATTATGATTTTGTCCTGATAATCCAAAATAGTTTGTAATCATATCTTCCGGGACGGATAACCAGCCATTGTCATTGATACCAGTTATAATATTATTAAAGGTTTCATTGATAGCTTCTCCAGCTCCAGCAACAGCACCTCTATTTAATAACTTCTGTGTATTAAATTCAGTGGTATTTGCGATACGATCTACTTCTTCTGTTAATTGATTAATTTCTTTTTGAATTTCTTGGCGATCTTCGATAACGTATGTATCATTGGCTGCCTGAACCGATAACTCACGCATACGGTGAAGAATCGAATGTGTTTCATTTAATCCACCTTCTGCGGTTTGAATTAATGAAATACCATCTTGAGCATTGCGTGATGCTTGATTTAAACCTTTAATTTGAGCATGCATTTTTTCGGAAATTGCTAAGCCTGCTGCATCATCTGCTGCTTTATTAATACGTAAACCTGACGACAATTTTGTCATTGCATTTTTTTGTGCTTGTTGATTAATACCAAGTTGTCGAAATGCATTTAAGGCAGGTATATTGGAATTAATACGCATTTTCTCACCCTCTGTTTATAAAGACAAAAATTCTCTTTTTATTTATATATCGGTTCGTTTGATCTAGTTTTAAAGTATGTTTTTGGTTTTTTAAAAGGAAATTATAGCCATCAAAGTAAAATATTAACAATATTCTGATCTGTTTCCCGTTTATGCATTAGCATTGATTGTTGTACTTGATTTAGAATATTATACTTGGCCTGTTCCATTACATGTTTCGCTATATCCGCATCTTCAATTCTACTGTTTGAGGCTGCTGTGTTTTCTTCAAAAACAGTTAAGTTATTACTCATAGCTTCTAAACGATTTTGTACCGAACCCATTTTACTTCGCTCATTCGTAACAAATCGTAATAATTCATCTGACAATTCGATGCTACGATTTGCTTTTTCACGAGAAGTAACCGACACTCTGCTTAAATCAAGCAATAAATTATCGAATGATTCAATATCAATTGTATAGTTTTGTCCGGAAAGTGCCCCCCCAACTTGGAAGGTATAATCATTCTCTTTATACCCTGTTGCATGTTTCAAATCAAAATCCACTTCAAATTGATTATTACCTGATACTAAATTAATATCATCAGAGAACCGTAATACATTGTAACGAAGCGAAAATTTATTAGGATTAACTTGATTTCCATTAAGACTTACTGAGATTGTTGAAGGATCAATTTCTGATGCTAGTATCGGTGTTTCACTACTTTCTGCTTGTTCTAATATATCTAGAGCAATCCCATTATTATTTAGTATCATATCAGTAGATTCATGATGCAACACCTCTAAGTCTACTGAAGAACTCAAACTATTAATATTCGGTCTCGCATCACCAACTAGTTCAACAGTATTATTATTGATAACATAGCCATTCCCATCGTTATCATCTGCTAATGGTATTGGCTGTCCATTTAATCTCACTTCATGAACAGCATGATTTTCTGGTAACGTTCTTTTTAACGTGGATGCCGTGACGGAATAAATCTCGATATCTCTAGCATCATCAGCTGCTGTTGGTCGATAACTGCCATGTAAAGATATTCTATTTGTTGAAGGGTTAAAGGTAAACCCTTCTGTATCATGAAATGGAACTTCAGCACCTTTGTAATACACTCGCATTGCCCGTGGTTCTGTTTCCTCTTCCACCCCCCCATAATCTAGTGGTGCTGGGATGACGGGTATATCGTAGCTATCATTACCAATGGTAGAAGCATTTGCTTCAACCACATAATTAACCCCCCCTACGCTAGTACTTAAAGAACTTTCAGCGGACGGACGTGCATCACCATAAATTTCAATTGTATTGTTGGATTGATTATAAAAATATCCATTCTGTTTTGTATCGTCATAGTTAATGGCTTGTCCCTCTACTAAAACTTCAAAAGTTATTGGTTCTGTTGAGTTATCATCACTATATACTTCAGGTATATTAGAAAGTTTTACTTCCACTACTCCATCCTGATTATTAATGGTCGCTGATTCCTCTACAAATTTTACGGTATATGTATCCGACACATCTGGCCTCGCTGTTTCGAACAGTTCGATCGTGTTTGTTGCATCATTATATTGATAACCATTTATATCCGAATGATCTATTTCATCTGTCCCATTTCGATAAACCTTAACGGATGATGTATTTCCACCATCTAAATTATAAATTTCCGGATAGTCATCCAGTGCTATACCATAAACAGTATCACTGGTATTAGACCCAGACTGATCTCTGAGATATTCCACTACTACTTCCTGGTTTGATGGTTTATCTGGCGAGCAATACCATGGATCGAAATATATCCGGAGTTCTGATCATATGTATAGCCATCTGTATTACTGTATTCAATCTCATTCCCGCCAACATATACTCGTAGGGAGCGCTCTTTAAATAGATCCTCATCTTCTAAGTTATAAGTATCAATACCACTTGCAACATACCTGTTATATGCCGCATCTTTGGTATAATCCGTTAAATACTCTACACGGACAGTCTCGTCATTTGCAGGTCTCCAGCTACCATACAGTTCAATCTTATTAGTTGTTTCATTTACATAAACACCATCTTCATTTCGATCTGCAGGCTCATCTCCTGATTGATCCCAATAGTGTAGCTCATTAACTCCTAAATCTGTTACTTTTTCGACTATTAATGAAGCTTGGGGTGTATTCATATGGTATAGGTCTGGTGTATTTCTTAAGTTAATCACATTATTATTTAGTGGAAGATTCTCAATATCGTTATTTGTTATTAGATTTACACTTGAAATTTCTTGTTTAGTTTTTGTATTAATGTTCACCTTTTGGACATTTCCATTAGTATCAGAATAAACAAACGATGTATTTCCGTCACTATCTGTATTTGGTGAGAAAGTATAACCATTGGTTGAGTCCTGATAGTAATTATAAGAATAGGATTTAATAGGTGATCCCCCCCAATTATCACTAGTGGAATCTCTTGTATAGAGATATAAACTTGTATTTTGATTGTCTAATTTCGCAAGCCCATCACTAGAAGTTATTCTTATCGCTGAGGTTGTCTCACTAGTATTCACTTGTGGTTCTTGACTACCATCTATGGGTACAACATAGGCACTTCCGTCTCTACTTGAACGAAATATAATCGAATCATTATCAAGACTATATCTAGGCTGATAATCCATTACCGTTGTACCTTTTTCCAAATGTGCCAAACTAGTACTACTATTAGGTACAGAGGATATACTTGAACTTATGACAGATTCGCTTTTATAATCTAACTGATTCGTCCTCTCGATATTTTGGGAGATATTAACATAGCTATAATTTCTTGTATTCATCATTTCCACAGTATTTGATGCATGTCTTCTTTCTTTTATGAATTCATCGAACTTTCGATTGCTTAACACCTTATGCGTATTAAATTCAGTATTGTGAACAATACTGCCTATCGATTTCTTCATCTCATCTATTTCCTCTTGCACAAATACACGATCTTTGTTTGTAAGTGTATCATTCGAAGCCTGAACAGATAATTCACGAATGCGCTGAAGGATATCATTTATTTCCTTCATACCACCCTCAGCGACCTGGACAAGTGAGCTAGCATCTTGCACATTTTCCGAAGCTTGCGCAAGTCCACGAATTTGTGCACGCATCCGTTAGCTGATAGATATGCCTGCTGCGTCATCAGCTGCTGTATTAATTCGTTTACCTGAACTTAGGTTGCTCATTGCTTTATGCATTTGGTTGTTTGTTCTTTTTATTTGGTTATATAGAAAGCCTGAATTGTTTATATTAAGCATAGTTTTCACCTGTCGTTTATAAGTAAGATTTTAAACCGCTGAAATTTTATATTTCTTGATTAATTTATAATGTAGGTTATAAAAGTAGAAGTTTCCATTTAAGACAATATAATATTTATATCAGATAAAGATTAGAGAAGTTTAATATTAAAGCGAAATTCAGCAAGTGGTTTTGCAAGATTTAGTAACTAATTATTATATTGATGGATAATAAAAATATAATAATTTTCAGTTAGAACAATTAGAAAGATACGCTAATATAACTAAAGTCTGCTTAAAATCAAGATACCAACAATACAAAATTGAGCAACTGAATTTATAGCTTCATATGTATTTACCCAACCACTTCACACCTAAAAGGAGATGATCAACCTGTCCACCATATTATGTAGTTACAAATCTGTTATGCTATCACAATAAAAATAAATAGGCATATCAAACTAAATCTCACCTCTTTACTCGACAAAACCAACAGAATAAAAAAATAATGAACATCAAATGAAACAATAGCTACCTATGTCACCGTAATAGATAAAATGTCCTCCACACGTGATCATTTATCTTTTTGAGGGGGGGTCTGATCCATTCATTCAGAGAGGAGAATCTCCATGACACAATAATGAAAAACTTTGACATCCATCGTTTTATTCAAGACTTTGATACAAAATAAGAAAAGTCATGACGTATTGGAACCAGATTCAATTATAAAAGTAGATATATAAAACCATTGTTCCTCTATCTATGAGAGAAAAACTATTGAAATCCAAAAAGAGACGGACACGTCAGCTTGATGAAAATTAAACGGCTGAAACTGAAACAGCTGCTCCGTCCCCCCCATGTTGCACTCCAAAATACAAGCATTGTCTCTATATGTTTAAAGCTTGCTTTCGATGATAGACACCTTTTAAAGCTTTTATAAATAATGGTTTTTTAAAATCAGGGAATAATTCATCAACAAAGCATAATTCAGACATAGAAGATTGCCACATTAAGAAATTGCTTATACGCTTTTCTCCACCAGTTCGTATCACAATGTCTGGGTCTGGTAAAGTCCGTGTATACAAATAGTTTTCTAATGTTTTTTCATCTAATTGGTCTATCGAAATTTTGTTTTCCTTTACATCTTGAATAATATGAGCAGCTGCTTGAACCATTTCACTTCTGCCGCTATAATTCATCGCAAAGTTGACAATAAGCCTGTGTTATCACTGGTTTCCTCTATTGCCTTGACTAAGACATTCCTTGTTCCTTTTGGTAGATTCTCAATATCTCCAGAGATAAGAATTTTAATATTCCGTTTCATAAACTCCGGCAGCTTTTGATTAAAGAATTTAACGGGTAAGCTCATTAAGTAATTCACTTCTTCTTTGGGCCTCTTCCAATTCTCAGTAGAAAATGCATAAAGCGTCAAAACCTCTATTCCTATTCCTACACTTACATCAATCAGTTCTTCCATCGTTTTGGAACCTGCATAATGACCTTCACTCCGGCTTCTGCCATGAAGCTTTCCCCCCCATCGACCATTTCCATCCATAATAATGGCAACATGCTTTGGAATTGTATTCATATGGCTCCCCCCCCTTACTTCATTTCAAGTTCCTTGAGTCTTTCCACTACCTGCTGTTTCTTGAAATTGAATGATTGCCAAGTATCCACATCAAGATTATCAATCATTTGTTTACGATCCTGCAGGAGACTTCTTAACTCTGGATAATCGGCTTCCATTTCATATAATGTGATTAATCCATCAATCCCTGAATAAGATAGTGAATCTAAATAATGAATATCGATTTTTCCTGTTTCTTGATAACGTTCCAGATTATTCTCGACAATTATTTCCTCCAGGTTGATTGCATTTAAAGTCGTGTAGAAAATTAGCCCTATAATGAGATAGAAATGCGAAATAGAAATGCGCTCTAACCAAACACGGATAAACGTATAAGCAAAGATGACAATAAGAAAGATCATAAATGTATGAGCAAATATTCGATCCATCGTAAATCCATACGCATTCTCATACATGCTCAGCCTCATATATGCCGAAGTTAGCATCACCCCCCCGCTCGTAACAATTAACAGGGAATACATGATTTTCATAAAAAAACTGCCAGACTTTCTTTTCACATTGACGAGCTTCAGACAAATTAACAATAATGACCAGTTAATGACCGTTACTATTACAAGCTCAAAAAACCCTCTGCGTGCATACTCCGCATACGTTAAATCTCCTTGAATGGCTTCCCCCCCGAAGAAATACTTAAATTGAATGACTGCAAATAATAAATAGATACTGTTTAATAGCACTAAGATGGTCCCGGCAATCACCCCCCCATCCCAACTCACCTGCTTATAATCATTAGTTGGTCTGCCAAGTGGTATCACATACCGTTTTCTTAGTGTTTGAAATGCAGAGAAGAACAACAGGGTTAAGAATATGACAGCAATCACTCGAAATAGCCCTTCTAAGAAATTCAGCCCCCCCAAAATAAACTTAGGAACTTCCATGACTACATTACCGAAGTTAGCATCTGCAGATATCAATAGTCCGACAATTACGATCAGCAATGGTCCGCCAAGCAATAATCCAATCACAATTCGTTTTAATGTCTGTGTAGCAGCTTTACTCATCCGTCTAAATATGGTTCTTTTTAAAACAAATTTGACCCACCTTTTTCCATATCCAAACGTTTGTGTGAACTTCTGAGTCCATTGCTTCACGAAAAGAACTGAAATCCAATCGATGTTATTAGGAGTTGTGATTAACACAATATGAGTGAAAACCAATACAGGTATCACTAACATATTTAATTCGTAAAATACCTCATTATCATAAAACAGATACGATGCTGCTAAAACCCAGATCATGATCATTAGTAATAATCCAATTCGGCGATGGGAGAACTTAATTCCTAACCGGGAAAAAAGGATCGCATAGAAAGCTGCAATAAACAGAACATAGGATATTCCGATTACACCATGAAAAAAACTAAGTTCTGCCAATATACCAAGCCCTAAACATACAAATAAAAACAGGAAACTCTTTTGACGTTGCTTCACTTATTTCACCACCATTTAGTTATTCTATATACATAGTTATTCTATGTATATATGCAAAAAATATTGCATTTTTAATAGTTGAGGGCAAGGTGCTAAACAGAAGCTTTCCTTCCCCCAGCGATACCCTATCCAGCTGATTGGATACAATACGATTGTTAATAAAATACATGCCACTATAAATGGCCCATTTAAAAGCGGCTGAAACCATTGATGTGGTATCAGTTTGAATACAATTACATACATGAATACAAGATTTGGTATCACTGCATAGATAAAGGTCCTGCAAAGTATTTTCAATCCGGCACCACCAAACTCTTTGCCAATCTCATATCCGAGTAAGCCCCAAAATGCCATATACACGGTAATAAGGATAGAAGGTACAGCTGTAAGCCATTTCCACAAAACTTCAATCCATTCCACCTGGTACACATTATACATAATGGTAAGAAAGATTCCGCCCAGAAACATGACAACATTTAATACAACAAACAACAACTGCATCTTTTTCGGTGTAACAGTAGCCTCATCTTTCCAGACCGCTGCAATTTCTTCTGGTGTTCCTAACTTTTTCACAATTTCCTCATAGTCTGGTTTCATATCGTCTTCCTGCAGAAGTTCATAAACATGTGAATGATACTCTGCGATGATTTGCTGCTTTTCAGGATGTTTTCCAAGAGCATGATCAAGCTCTTGGACAAACCGTTTATCGCCTGAAGTCACGATTCACTTCTCCCAATAAGATTATTCATTACTTGTACATAACGATGCCATTCTTTTGTCTTTGTTTCCAGTATGTTTTGACCTTCTACAGTAATACGATAATATTTCCGAGCAGGACCCTTTTCTTGATTTTGCCAATAGCATTCAATGAATTCTTGCTTTTCAAGCTTATGAAGCGCAGGATATAACGTACCTTCTTTTAATTGAAAATGATGCTCACTGCGACGATCCATTTCCTTCACAAGTTCATAACCATACATGTCACGTTCGATTAATAACTGCAGGACAAGCAGCGATGTGCTTCCTTTTACTAGTTCACGATCAAACATTTCCTCACCTACCTAGAATTATTAGGTAACTCCACTATATAGAATTTCGAGGTAGTTGTAAAGGGTTTTTTAAATAATTATTTTGCCACTTGAATATTTTTATAATTGTGTACTAAAGAGGGACTGATCCTTTGCGGATGGCTTTGACATAATAATATTGTTAAAATATAAGTACATATAGTTATATGAGGAGTGCTCATTATGAAAAATAACTTCGCACAGCAATCAAACTTACCATCATCTGATCGAGATGAAGTACTTACATATTTAAGGCACATTATTACTGATCAGTTGAAAGGAAAGACTTGTAACGTATATTTATTTGGTTCTTGGACACGCAATGAAGAAAAGCGGACATCTGATATTGATATAGCCATAGAATCGAAAAAACAACTCTCGGAGCAGTGTTGGCTTGAATTAAGTGAACGTATAGAAGAGTCTTACCTTCCATATCGTGTAGATATCGTCAATTTATCAAATGCAAGTCAAGTCATTCAAGAAAAGGTTAAGAAAGAAGGTGTAATATGGAAAGACTAAATGAAGAACTTTCTATCGAAATCTTTCTGCAACTAACTATCTCGACTTGATAGGAAAATGGTTAAAGCAGATAGAAAAGCGATGTTAACATCTAAAAAGTTTAGTCAATTCTTCTACGTTTAAATTAAAACATATTTTTATTAACCATATATGCTTGTCAAATTCGTGCTAGTATTACTAATAAACAGTAGAGACAATATGAGAAATTTCCTTCTCATATTTTTTGTGGTGCTTAAACCAACATAGCATATTTTTACCTTCCATCAGAGCTGATCCAATTATCCAATTATCCAATTACTAAAAATGGTTATCATAATCAGTTACCACGTTCAATTTTACCGAAAGTTTTCCGCAAGTGAACAGTTGTCTTTTTGAGGGTCTGACACTTTTCCTCAAAAATCAATCTAGGTCTATTCGAACTATTAAAACTATCTTATAATGATAAGGTAGCCATAATTGATTCCGAATAACATCAGGCACAGTTCACTATAACACAATACAGAAAAGGAAATGAAGGTATGTTTCAGTCATTTATAAACAATCTTAAGAGCAAATTAGCTAAAAAAATGCAAAAAAGCACACCAGAACGATCAAACAGTTTGATGACAGTATAGAAAAGGAAATTGATAAACGAGTAGAACAAGAAGTTGAAACAAGATTAGAAAAAGAAGTACATAAAAGGTTAGAACAATTAAAAAATAAACAGAAAAAAGAGCAAAAGCAACATCAAGAAGTGGATAAAATGTACCGTTCACAATTAAGGCAGGAGAAAATAAGCGCGTATGACAAGGATCGAGCTAATCTGAACAAGAACAAGCAACCACA
Organism: Gracilibacillus boraciitolerans JCM 21714; assembly: GCF_000521485.1. GTDB lineage: Bacteria > Bacillota > Bacilli > Bacillales > Amphibacillaceae > Gracilibacillus > Gracilibacillus boraciitolerans. Next base: position 36,083 of record NZ_BAVS01000027.1, read on the forward strand.
ATCAAGAGAGGCAGAAATAGAAACTAATGAACGATTACTTGCTCAAAAACGTCTGGAAGAACAAACTTCGAGACGAGTCAAAGCGGAACTAGAGCGGAAAGAACAAATAAAGAATGAAAGTATAAAAGAGAAAAAGCTTGAACAAGAGCAACAATTAAAAGAACAGCAAAAAGCAAAATTAATCGAGTTGGAAAAGCGAGAAAAAGAAAGAAAAAAAACAGAGGAAAAACTTAAAAAAGCACAAGAACTGGCAGCATCTTTCAATCTTGAATTCGTTAATCAAAGTACTCCTTTGATGATTGCAGCAGAAAATAATGATGTAGAACGAGTGAGGGAACTGTTAACTTCTGGTGCGAATCCGAATGTATGTAACAGATATCTCGAAACTCCATTAATATATGCACTAAAAAGCATCAAAAAAGGACCATTTCATGAAGTAGTAAAATTATTACTCGATCATGGAGCCAATCCACATGTTAAATCAACTTTGAATGTTACAGCATTTATGTACGCCAAATCAAGAAATGATCAGAAGTCATTAGAATTGCTAAAAGCACACGATGTTGATGTAAGTGAATATAAGAAACCAAAATCTGAACGGCGACCAATCAAGAAAAAAACAACACGTCCAATCATCAATAAAGAGAGCCAGACAAAGGTTGCCAGTAAAACAAAAATGGCTGATGATACCTTAACAGCAAGCGATATTGACAGATCGCATGAATCCGAAAAGCATTTGTTCGATTCAGTAAGAATGCAAATAAGAGCAGAAATTAATAGATTAAAAGAAAATTTAAGAAGCAATGACCTTGGTGGTGCAGATGAATATACAAATGCTATTTTAAGAGAACATCGCTATAAGCAAATTGATCAATTAGAGAGACAATACACAAAGCCGTATTTTGGAAGAGTCATTTATAGAAAAGGAAAACAAATCAAAAGTTTTTACATTGGTGAGCGTGGTTATGATGATTTGATTATATCATGGACAACACCTGCTGCCTCCCTCTTCTATCAAAAGAAATTAGGTAAGCAAAACCATCATACACTAGGTACGATAAACGTTGAACTGATCCGTCAATTTGACAATGGCAAAATTTATGATCTTTCTGTAACAGAAAGCGGGTATTACGACCCTGTGCTGCATCAAAAACTCGGGAAGCAATCCAGCCATCAGCTTGGGGGGGAGATTATCGAGACGATACAGGCTGAACAGGATGCTATTTTGCGAACACCAAAGAATAGACCAATCCTGCTACAAGGGTCGGCAGGCAGTGGCAAAACAACGATTGCATTACATCGCATTCCCTTTTTATTATATCAGTATAAAGAAATCAAACCCGAACAAATTCTTTTTCTCGGACCGAATAAACTGTTTTTAAACTATGTGGAAGCTGTGTTGCCAAATATAGGAGTAGAAAATGCAGAACAAAATACATTGGATAATTGGATCATCGAAAGAATTGACCCGGAAAGTCACGGTTATTCCCTTGCTGATTACAATGAAAATCTGAATATTATGGAGAAAATGGACACTGGGAAAAAGGCAGAAATAATAAAAAAATGCAAAATAAAGGGCAGCATGCTATTTAAAAAAGCAATCAGCCATTATTTGACAGATTATATGAATTATTTTAGCAATGTTCCCGATTTTAGTTTCAGTTATAAAGATTTTTCTTTCAAAGTGCCAAGTGCAGAAATAAAAGATTGGTTTCAGCGTGCTTATCAATCTACTTTCTTCTACAATCGGAAACAGAAAATTATCCAGCGTTTAGCGGAACAATTTAGTTCTTCGCTGACAAGACATAAATTCGATGAGGAAGACGAAGAACTGTGTAAAGAAAAATTCGAGGCTAGTATCGAGCAATTTGAGCAACAGCAGTTGAAGTATATCGATATTTATCAGATCTATTTTCAGTTCATTTCAAATGAGAAGTTACTGAAATTTTATGCGAAAGATTGTTTTGCAGATTATGATACACTAAATTTCTTCGTACAATCTAGTAAATATTTTTATACAGATAAAGAAATTGAGTATGATGATCTTGCTGGTTTATTCTCGATCTTCGCCAAACTACATGGGAAATACGGTGTTCCTGAGCGTAAACAAAAAAACAAAAAAAGATCTTATACGACAAAACGGTATCAGTATTTAGTTATTGACGAGGTTCAGGATTATAATCCATTTCAGATCGAAATAATAAAAGATGTAACAGAAAAAGGCTCCATGCTGTTAGTTGGTGATTTAGGACAAAGCATTCACCAGTACAGAGGAATATCAAATTGGGATCAATTAAGTCAATTGTTTAATGAGAACTTACTCTACCAAGAGCTTAGCACTAGTTATCGTTCTACAAATGAAATAACGGATTTTGCCAACAAGATTATTCAGCCATACAGTGATGGATTATACAAATTATCAAAACCTGTTGGCAGAAGCGGTAGCAAGCATTGTTTCGTATACACTAATACGGAACAAATGAGATCGGACCTGAGTAAAACGATCAGCAAAATTCAGGAAAAGGGTAGCAGTAACATTGGTATTATAACAAAAAGCCGAACTGAAGCTGCATCTATTTATAGTCAGCTCAACGAAATCGACGTAGGAGTGGAATTATTATTAGATCACAATAATAGATATGAAGGTGGAATTGTTGTTTTGCCAGTCTATCTAAGTAAAGGCCTTGAATTCGAAGCAGTAATCGTTACAAATGTTACGAAGGACCAGTATAAAAATTCACATGAGGATAGGAAATTACTCTATGTTGCCACAACAAGAGCATTAAATGAACTATTTATCGTCACAGAGGATGACGATATGTCAGAATTAATTGACTGATAGGAAGCCGCTTGCAAAATTGCGGATCCATGTAAAAGCAAGATTAAAGGCAATTTGGATTTTATTCAAATTGCCTTAATGATCTATAAAATCATCAAGCTTATCTAAATTATCCAATGTCAGCAGTATCTACATTATCTTTTTTTAGAATTACTGCTGAAACTATCTTAGAAAGAATAATAAAACGCGATTGATCGATTTTATTCCAATATACTATTCGACAAAATCCAGTTAGTGACATGCACTATAGCAAAACGTGTTACTGTGTCCCTTGATAGACTTTCACACCATCTCTTCCTGCGTCCTTTGCTTGATACATGGCTTTGTCTGCTATCTGATAGATCTCTTCAAATGGTGCAATTGCATTTACTTGAATAACTCCTACACTTACTGTTAATTCTTCTGTTATGGATACATCTATTTCTTTACTTGTGATTTTAAGCGCTTGTTGAAAAGCTTTCACTTGTTTTACCGTTACCTTACTATCTGCTCTTAGTAAAAACGCCTAATTCTTCTCCACCAAGTCGTGTTACTTCGGCATCTTTTTCGGGGGAAGTGTTGACGAATTAAATCGGCTACTTGTTGAAGTACTTTATCACCAATAAAATGTCCATAACGATCATTGAAATGTTTAAAATAATCGATGTCTAATAAAAGGAATGTATACTCGGCATCTTTATCGCGTTTATTATATTTATCAATAAATGCTCGCCGATTAGATAATTTGGTTAACGGATCTTTTATAGCCATTTCCTGTAATCGCTTCTCATACAACGTCTTATCTGTTACGTCTTTCCAGACAACAAGAAACAAATCATCTAAACGGTTACCGAGTCTCGTCACATGGATGTCATAATACATATTTGCACGATGATAGGATAACTTTGTCATTTGGTTGTTTTCTATTGCATCTATTAGTGGCTGCACCTCTCGGAAAAATTGGTTTACATGCTGATCGATTACTTCAACTAAATAATTTTCTACTTGAAATAATCGATGAAAAATTTCGATGCTTACATGATTAACTTCAACAATTTTCCCTAGTGGGTCGATTAGTACAATTCCCTCATCAAGGCGATCTAATACTGCTTGTCTAGACACTGGCCAAACGGTATTTACATCTCTTTTGTTGTTCACAATAATTTAATAACAACGCCATCGAACTAAATGGTAAAGCGATCTTTCCGGGAATTTCAAAGGTTAACATAGGCGTGATAATTACTGCGAGCACAGGTAATGAAACAACACATGCTGATAGCCAATGTACTACTCGATATTGTTTTGGTACATCAAACATATTCCGAAGTAAAAGAAATATCGTTACTAAAGTTAACACAAAAGGATAAACCCCCCCTAGAAAAGAATTTAAGGCTGTCGACTGAATCGAGATTTCTGTAAAATTCCATACTTGGACAACAGCTACATCTGAGCGCATCAGTCCGTGAAGTGGATCCGTATAAACTAGTAAAATATCAATTATTGATACTGTTCCAAGAATACCTATCCATTTCATCGTTTTGGCAGGTGCTGCATGATATAACTCACGAGCATAACCAAGCAGGAATACTGATATAAGGATGATAGCAATCTGCTGCATATTACGTAATCGCAGCATCCAATCAAAGTCATCTATTACTAATTCTAGTACAGTCAAGAACATGAATATACCACACAATCCTGCCGCAATGGCCAGCAATATTCTCGACAATTTTCTTGGTGGTTTCAATAGGGCTAGTGAAACAAAAACGACACATAGTGCGAGCGCTGTCAGAAAAAATAGGTATGGATCAATCCAATTCATGACAAAAGTAACCTCCAATATTCTAATTAGAGGATCTAATATTATCATGAAGTGGTCATAAATATACAAATTTTAATTACAAAAACACGAGATTTTTGCCGAATAACTTTCATTTAATCTCGAAAAAAATTAAAAATGCACTCTATAATAACTATTATTATCCCATGTAGTAGGCTTATTTTCAGATGACGAAACAATTCTTGCCCCCCCTCAGAATCGTAGATCATCGCAATTTAACTGTACACACATATAATGAAGAACTCGCTCTTGAAGTCTTTCAACAACTACTTAACTATCTCAATCTGATAGAAAAATGGTTAAAGCAAATAGTTCAACGATTTTAACTTTTACAATAAAGCAATCGACACAATTTAAGTTATTTCCTTCACATTTTTTGTTGTTTATTATAATCCATTACCATTCGATAATATGTGTCCTACATACGTGAACATTTATCTTTTTTAGGGGGGGTCTGTCACCTTTTCTGACATCATACACAGATCATTGCAAATGAATAATTTCTACATTAGCAAAGTTTTCTTTTATATATTCAGATAACAAACTTCTATGACAATGAGTATGATTATGTTCACTACATAAAAAACAAACGGTATCACTTGTTGTGAATAAGTCATCGATATTATTTTTAATTTCACGTTCTTCTAGTAAAGCTAAATATTTTTTGGTATATTCGTTCCAAGTTATTTTATTGTTTTTAAAATCTTTAAGTATATCTTTTGTTGGTGCCATATCCACACGATGAATGTATTTTATATTCATAAACTCTTCAAGAATGAATTTTAAATCCTTTTTTTTCGCAAAACCTGATAGTTGCGATGTATTATTCAGTCTTGTATCAATTAAGCAAGTAACTTTTTCACTTCTTAAGAGTTCTAAAAAATGTTGCAGTGACTTTTGTGCAAACCCAATCGTTACAATTTTAGCCATACTCATACTCCTCTTAAAATAGTGATAATTGATCTTGTTTTACTGGGTTTAACTCCAAAACTTTTACCCCCCCATAAGTCTTAAAGAACTCCCCCCCAACTAATTTACGATGACAAATTCGATGATCACTACAAAAGCAAATCAGAACGACATTATTACCCGCCAATAATTTTTTATAAACATATCTTAAACCTATAAGTTTTGTTTCATTTTTTAATTCTTCATTAAACCTTTCTTTATAATTATCCCACCATTGTTCAGCTGGTTTGCCTTTCCATTCATTCACAAATAATTTAAATAGATAAGGAGATGGTGATAGTTCCTTAACGACAGTAGTATTTGGTAAATCAGCTCCAGCTCTAGTGATTTGTAATAATTCAGCATCCTCTTTTAAATAACGCAAACCTTGTGGATTACTTGTATAAAGTTTACCAGTTGGTTTTTTCATTTCATTCACCTCTTGTTTTTATTATAAATCATAATTAAAAAAATAACAAAGATACATGGATAACGTTTCCAAAATATGATAAAATATACTTAGTTAATTTTAATTAGGAGGCATTAAAATGAGAATAGTAATTTCAGCTGTCACGAAGGCGTTTGACAAATATTGTATTGCAGGTTTAACTGAAAATGGCCAATGGGTGAGGCCAATTCCTAACAGTTTTACTACTCGTTTTTGGGAGGAATCGGATTTACGATTCGGAAATAAAAATGACTTTCTGAGATCGGGCGATATTATAGAATTTCAAGGATATGAGCCTACTTCCTTTCAACATGAAAACCATATTGAAGATATTGTTGTAAAAGATGGTAAAATTACTTTTTTGAGAAGATATTCCAACTATGAATTAATTAATTTTCTTGTAGGTAAAGAAGATAATAGAACAATATTTCAAAATACAGTGCATGCAAACGGAAGAAGTCTATGTCTTGTAAAACCTGATCAAATTCGCTTTGAGGTTACTAAATATTTTGACCAACCTAAAAAACCTAAACTAGTACTAAACAAACAGGAGTTTTCTACCTGAATTATTCATAAAAAATTTTAAAACAGTCAAATCC
>NZ_BAVS01000026.1 GCF_000521485.1 Gracilibacillus boraciitolerans JCM 21714
TTATGATTCTTTTTCAGTTTATCTTGTATTTTATTAAACTCTTTACTTGGTGGCGTTAAACATACAATCGTATCTCCTGAGGAAGGATTGGATTCAATATCTTTCGTAAAAAACTCAATTTTTTTAGATTGCTTGAGGATAAACAATAATATTGTATGAGTATCACGATCCTTTTTATAATCTTCATAAGTGTATTGATTGGTTAAGGATGTTTTTCGCAACAGATGACCACTTCTTAGTTTATCCTTCAACTCTTCGATTCCCTCTACCGGCATAAATACTTCTCTACCTCCAATAGTATGATCAATATCGATAATATCGTCCCCCCCACTATGACTTTGTCTTGGTAAACGGTAAACATTCTTGCGTCCGAATTCTGGTAAGAATGTTGAGCATACCAAGGCATTATAAGAATCATATTCAGTGGCAGCCAACAGATAATCATATGGTGTAAAGTCCATGGTATATTCTATTTGTTCCGATAGAATCTCGCAATGGTTATACTGAATCCCCCCCTCTTTTCGTGCACGTGTCAATCTATCCCATGAGGAATCTACTACAACAGCTGGAATTTCCAACTCTTTCATCGCTTTTGCTATCGAAATTGAAAAACGGTTGGACCCAACGATGATGACACCTGGTTTTCCTTCAGATGACAAATTTAATTTCCTGGCCAGCCAGCCGATTGAAAAACCATGAACCACAACGGTAGAAAAAACCAAGGCAAACGTTAAGGATGTAACTAACGAGGCTCCTTCAAAATCGTTATCTGCCAGAATAGTCGCAAAATAGCTGGCAACGGTTAAGGCTACGATTCCTCTCGGTGCAATCCACCCGACCAGCGTTTTTTCCCGTAAAGAAAGTCCTGACTTTATTGTTGACAAAAAGATCGACAATGGCCTTACAATAAAGAGCATTAATAACACATACCCAATAATTTTTGGCTGAAATACATCTAGTAACGTATCTAGTGTCAGCGATGCGGTTAACAATATAAATACCGTTGAAACTAACAGTATCGATATATTTTCTTTAAAGTGCCGCATATCTTTTATCGAGGAGATACCAAGGTTTGCCAGAGTCATCCCCATTGCTGTAACAGCTAAAAGTCCTGTTTCATGCTTGATCTCATCCGCTATAATAAAACAGGCGATAACTGCAGCAAAGACTGCTGGTGATTTTAAAAATTCAGGGATATGACCTGACTCAAACATCCAGCCTGTCACTTTCCCAAACACAATCCCTATTATCACAGCTAATAATGAGGCTAAAAGAAAGAACAATAAGGATGTAGGATCTTTCGCGTCTAATGAGAGAAATACAATCGTTTCAAAAGCAAAAACAGCTAGTAAAGCTCCGAATGGGTCAACAATAATACCTTCCCATTTTAAAATTTTAGCGGGTTTTGGCTTCAATTTAGATTGTCTTAATAATGACAAAATAACCGTCGGACCTGTTACAATAAAGATACCACCGATCACAAATGCGACCGCCCAGGATAACCCAGCAATGTAATGTGCTGTGATTGATCCTAAAATCCACGCTAAAAATGCTCCCCATGTTACAATTCGAAAAACCGGCTTACCAAGACCTTTGATTTCTTTAAAATTTAAATTTAAGCTACCCTCAAAAAGGATGATCGCAACAGCTATTGATATAAATGGTCTGTACAGATCGCCAAAAGCCTCTTCAGGATTCATCCATCCGAATATAGGACCAACTAAAAGCCCAGCAATGGACATCATTACGATAGCCGGTAACTGAAACTTCCATGCCACCCATTGTGATCCTACTCCAAGTACAACAATAAGCATGATCATTAATAATAACGAATCCATCATTGCTCCTCCCTTACTTTATGAATCTTCTATCTATCACATATGTTTTTTTACAATAAGCTATCGCTATTCTATAGGTTAACGAAGTCGATGTAAATATATTTAGTTCGGCGCTATATTTATAAACGTCAAAAATGTTATGATATTAATCGTGATAAATAAAAAAGGATGATATATATGGTTAGAAATACTTTAACTCTTTTGAAAAATTATTTCGGATATGATGCCTTCCGACCTGGACAGGAAAAAATAGTTAACCAGGTCCTAACTCAGCAAAACACCTTAGCTATTATGCCAACTGGTGGAGGAAAATCAATCTGTTACCAAATCCCTGGTTTGGCTTTAGGTGGTATCACGATTGTGATCTCCCCCCCGCTTATTTCCTTAATGAAGGATCAGGTCGATTCACTGGAGGCTCTGGGAGTAGAGGCTACTTATATTAATAGTTCACTCACCACTAATGAACAAACTGAAAGAATAACAGCTATTAGAAAAGGCAAATACAAATTCATTTATGTAGCTCCGGAGCGCTTTGATTCCAGCAACTTCTTTCACATGATTAATTCACTGGATGTTTCTTTGATTGCTTTCGATGAAGCTCATTGTATTTCACAGTGGGGCCATGATTTTCGGCCAAGCTATCGTACAGTAATTGATACTGTCCATCAGCTAAATCATCAGCCAACATTAATAGGTCTAACAGCTACTGCGACGACAGAAGTAATACATGACTTACAGCAATTATTAAATGTAACAGACGAGATGGTTGTAAATACTGGCTTTGCCAGAGATAATTTATCTTTTGAAATGGTAAAGGGGCATGATCGGAACGGCTTTGTATTGGACTATGTGAACAACCATCACGAAGATGCTGGGATTATTTATGCGATCACAAGAAAACAGGTTGATCAATTATACTTTTTATTAAAGGAGAAAGGGGGGGTCTCCGTTAGAAAGTATCATGCTGGCATGGCAGAGAATGCACGTAAAGAGGCTCAAAATGATTTTATCTATGATAACGTTCGAGTGATGATCGCAACCAATGCATTTGGCATGGGAATTGATAAGTCAAATGTCCGTTACGTGATTCATTATGCCTTGCCAAAGAATTTAGAAAGCTACTACCAGGAAGCGGGTCGTGCGGGTCGTGACGGTGAACCAAGTCAGTGTATTGTACTTTTCTCCGGACAGGACATCACATTACAAAAGTACTTAATCGATCAGTCAGAAATGGAAGAACCAAAAAAGAAGAAAGAATATGATAAGTTACAAGCCATGATTAATTATTGTCATACCGATCAGTGTTTACAGCAATATATCCTCGAGTATTTTAATGACATAATATCGGATCACAGCGAATGCGGACGCTGCTCCAACTGTAATAATGATTTAGAAAAAGTAGATCATTCCAAAGAGGCACAAATGGTATTATCATGTGTGAAACGAATGGATCAACGTTTTGGTGCCAGCTTAGTTGCCAAAGTTCTTAAAGGCTCTAATGACAAGAAGGTCAAGCAATTCCGTTTTGACAGACTGTCTACCTATGGGCTTTTGAAGCATTTTACGGAAAAGGAATTAGTTTCGTTTATTCAATTCCTCGTTGCTGAAAATTATTTAGTGGCAGAAGGTGGACGTTTCCCAGTATTAAAGTTAAGTCCTCGAGCTGTTGACGTTCTTAAAGGGGGGGAGGACAAAGTGTTTGTTCAAACTGCAAAGGTAGAAAAACAAGCAGTGGTCGAGTATGATGAGGAAGTTTTTGAACAATTACGGACACTAAGGAAAAGCCTGGCAGATGAGCAAGCTGTTCCTCCATATGTGATCTTTTCAGATAAATCATTGCGTGAAATGTCTGTGGTAAAGCCAAAAACAAGATATGAAATGTTACAGATTCATGGAGTTGGCGAGAAAAAATTCGAGCAATATGGTGAGGAATTTTTAGCATGCTTTGCGGACAGTATGTGACACTCTGATACAATGCTTTCAGTGCTAATATTGTTAATGATTTGCATAATAAATAACCGTTTCTGTGCATCCCAAGTAATTCTTTCGGAAATTTTGCATAGTTTACACTCTTTTCTGTGCATTCAGACTCATCCTTTTGGAACTTTCGCATAATTTTTTTTGATTAAACGAGTGGATATGTTTTACTGAGCCTACCCTTTTTTGTTCGCAAAAAAGTTCCGCCTTCAAATAGCGGAACTTTTTATTATTATTTATTAAAATTTTACAGCCCATTCTCCGTTACGAAATACAGGTTCCTGATTACCATCTTTTGTCTCACCGTCAATATCTAAATCTGCTGAGCCGATCATAAAGTCAACATGTGTTAAACTGTCATTCACACCATGTTTATCTAACTGTTCTTCATCCATATCTGATCCACCTTCTAAATTAGTAGGATAGGCTTTTCCTAAAGCAATATGACATGATGCATTTTCATCGAACAACGTGTTATAGAAGATCAGACCTGATTGTGAAATTGGTGAAGCATGTGGAACAAGAGCTAACTCCCCTAATCTCATCGCACCTTCATCTGTTTCTAATAAATGCTTTAACGTTTCATAACCTTGTTTCGCTTCAAAGTCGACTACTTTTCCATCTTTAAATGTGAAACTAAAGCCATCAATCATATTACCACCGTATACCAGCGGTTTCGTTGCAGTCACCTTGCCATCTACTTTGTATTTGTGTGGCATAGTAAACACTTCTTCTGTTGGCATATTCGGGTTAAACGCATTACCATTTGGAGTATTAGCTGCCCCACCCTTCCAAATATGACCTTCTGGCAGTTCAAAACGTATATCCGTGCCTTCTGATTTAAAAATAAGCGCACGGTAGGATTTTTTATTTAAAAATTCACGTGCCTTTTTCAACGTATTATTGTGTTGATCCCACGCCGCTACAGGATCTCCCTGATCGACGCGAACGATTTTAAAGATTTGATCCCATAAGCTTTCGATTGCGTCTTCTTTCGTTTTATCAGGAAAGATTTTTTGAGCCCAATCTCCCGTTGGAATGGAGATGATCGACCATGGAATACGATCATTCATCGTATATTGACGAAATCCCTTCATTGCTTCGCCACTCGCCTTGTTTGCTTTTGCAACTTTCCCTGGGTCAATATCCTTTAATAAGTCTGGATTTGTCGAACGGATCGCTAACAGTGCTGCACCATCTTCGGCAAAATCTAAATGCTTAGCTACTTGCCAATCTGGAATATCAGTAAGTACATCTTCTTCGGCGTATTGAAATTTCATTAAGGTTAGCTCATCATCTGTCCAGTTAATATGGACATTTTTGGCACCTAACTCATATGCTTTTTTAGCGACTATTTTGGTGAAATCTGCCCCCCCTTCAATAGACGAATTAATTACTAATGCCTGATTTTTTTGTAAATTAACACCTGTTTTTAATGCGAGTTCTGCATATTTTTCTTTTAGTTTTTGTTCAGCCATTACGATTCCTCCTTGATTTCTTCTACGAGGACGGATAACTCTTCCCATCGCTCCATTTTCTTTTCCAGTTGGTTTTCAAAGTCACTTTGCTTATCATATAAGGGTTGAATTTTTTCTATATCACTACCAGCTTCAGTAATCTCTACTGCTAATTCCTCTAGTTTAGCTTCTAAATCACTGATATCTTCTTCAATTTTATCCCATTCCTGTTGCTCGTGATAAGATAACTTCTTCTTTTTTTGTTTGGAATCCTGAGGTGGAACCTTTTCTTGCTTACTTATTATTTCTTCCTCATTCTGTTGCTCTCTAAATTCGGAATAATTACCATAAAAGGTTGTTAATGTTGGTTTACCAGTAAATGCAATAATTTGCTCGACGGTTTTATCTAGGAAATAACGATCGTGAGAAACGGTGATCACCACTCCCGGAAATTGATCTAAATAATCTTCCAGGACGGCCAATGTTTCGGTATCCAGATCATTCGTAGGTTCATCTAAGAATAAGACATTTGGCTCCTTCATTAGTACAGTTAAAAGATAAAGTCGACGTCTTTCACCACCTGATAATTTGCGAACTTGGGTCCATTGCTGCGATCGCGGAAACAAAAAGCGTTCTAACATTTGCTCCGCTGTAATGATGTCGCCTTGAATCGTATGGACAACCTCTGCTACATCGCGGACAATATCAATGACTTTTACCGACTCATCTAATGGAGGATGATCCTGTGTATAATATCCTATTTTTACCGTTTCCCCCCCAATATCAATTGTTCCTTGATCTGGTTCAATCAGTCCAGCGAGAATGTTTAATAATGTTGTTTTCCCACTACCATTGGCACCTACAATACCAAGCCGGTCATTCTGTTTTATCAGAAAACTGAAGTCCTCAAACAAAACCTCTCCATCATAGGATTTTTTCAAATCCTGAATATCCATTACTTTTTTACCTAGTCGAGTCGAACCAACTGAGAAGCTCACATCTTTTTTTGCAGTAGCAAATGATTTCTCTTTCAGTTGCTCTACTCGATCAATTCTGGCTTTTTGTTTCGTTGTTCTTGCTTTAACGCCTGCCCTTAACCATGCGATTTCCTTTTTAAGTATATTATTATGCTTTTGTTCTGCTTGTACTTCTTGTTCTTCCCGGAGTGCCTTCTGTTCCAAGAAGATTTGATAGTTACCTGTATACGTATATAAATTACCCTTATCGAGCTCGAAAATACGTTGGTAATGCGATTTAGGAAATAGCGATCATGAGTAACTAACAAGATGGCTCCACGATAGTTCGGCAAATACTCTTCCAGCCATTCTATCGAGTCATTATCCAGATGGTTTGTTGGCTCATCCAATATCAGCAAATCTGCAGGCTGAATCAATGCTTTGGCAATGGCCACCCGCTTACGCTGACCACCAGAGAGATGTTCTATTTTTTGTTCAAAAGAGGGTACACCCAACTTTGTTAATATTGTCTTAGCAATTGTCATGGCATCCCATGCCTGATATTGATCCATCTTTTCCTGTGCTTTAAATAAACGGTTTTGTGTTTCCTGATCCGCGGGGTTCTTCTCTAACGCTAACGCGGCAGCCTCATATTGTCTTAACGTCACCATAATGTCTGCATTACCGTTATATATTTGATTAAGTACTGTATCCCCCCCTTCCGTTAATTGAGGATCTTGATCTAAGTATTCAATCTGGTAATCATTAGGATGATCCATCACGCCTGCCTCTGCATGGTCGATTCCAGCTAACACTTTTAACAGAGTAGATTTACCTGTTCCGTTAACCCCGATTAAACCAATTCTATCTGTGTTTGTTATCGCAAATGAAACCTTATCAAATAAAACTTTTTCACCATATGTTTTTACTAAACTTTCTACTTTCAATCCACGCATTCTATCTATCCTTTCTAGGAAAAAACGTTATGTATCATCATCATTACACTTTTAATTCTCTGAAAAGTGTTATAAGATCGGTGAAATTAATCTTGCGATGGATTCCTTGAAGCGAATCCATGTGGAGCGTTGCTGGTATAAAGAATATGTAAGCTGTGTTACATCTTCCATATCCTTTTTGAACTCATCAACGAGTATCTCTGCCAAGGTCTCATTATATAAGAAAGCATTAACTTCAAAGTTCAGACGAAAACTCCGAACATCAATATTAGCCGTACCCACAGAAGCTATTTTATTATCCACTACGATCATTTTAGCATGCAAAAAGCCTTTCTGATAAATATAAACCGTTGCACCTGCTTTTAGCATTTCCCCCCCAATATAGGAGTAAGTTGCCCAATATACGAAGGGATGATCCGGTTTGTTAGGTATCATAATTCGAACATCTACTCCTGAAAGACAGGCAATCTTGACGGCGTCTAACAGGCTTTCATCAGGTATGAAATAGGGGGGGTTTGAATATAGACGTATTCCTTAGCTGACATGATCATTTTTATGTAACCATGCTTGATTTGCTCCCAATCAGAATCAGGACCACTCGAAACAATTTGCATCCCAGTATTTCCATCAGAAGTGGAATCATAAAAACGCTCATCATATTCAATATCATGACGAGATGCCTGATTCCAATCTAAAATAAAACGGGTTTGAAGATTCTTAACAGCACTGCCGACAATTCGTAAATGCGTGTCACGCCAATAACCGAAGCGTTTATCCATTCCTAAATATTCATCCCCCCCGATATTAAAACCGCCTATATAACCTATTTTCCCATCAATAATGACTAATTTTCGGTGATTACGATGGTTTATTTTGAAGTTAACTTTCGGAATTAACGGTGGAAAAAAACCTTCTACGTCTGCTCCTGCATCACGCATTTTTCGTATTAATTTACGACTCAATGTACGAGAACCTAAGTCATCATAGAGAAAACGAACTTCGACACCTTCTTTTGCCTTTATGATCAGTGCCTCAGCTAAACGATTCCCCAAATGATCTGATTTCACAATATAATATTGCAGGTGTATATGATCCGTTGCCTGATCGATGTCTTCAAGCAAGGAATTAAATTTGTGATTCCCATCTGTAAAAACATTAACACTATTATCTTGCGAATAAATCGCATCATTATTACGTAAATGTAAATAAAATAAGTCCTCATACTGTGACATTCCTGGATCTTTTAAAAAAAAGTCGCCACTTTCAATTTCCCTCAATTGATGCTGTACTGCTGTTTTTACACCTAACTTACTTTTGGTATCCCATGTAAAGATGGCTTTGTTACTTAGCTTTCTTCCGAAAATTAGATATAAAATAAATCCGAATATAGGAATAAATGTCAACACCATTATCCATGCCCAGGTTGCCGTTGCATTTTTGCGTTCTAAGAAAATTATCGTTAATGACAAAATAATATTAAAAATTAAAACGAAACTAATGATAAATTGTGTTAATTCCACTCTAACCCCCCCTCCCCCCCTCATATCTCTTTCCTATTAATAATATAGCACAAATGGCGCAAAATAGCTGAACACCCAAATCGGTAACCTCTCAAGGAGCAAAACTTACTTCATCTATCATCCAACACAGGAGGCTTCTCGTCAGGGTTTCCTTCTATGCGTGAGCCTGAATTCACGATGACCTGGCTCCTCGTCGGGAGTTTCATCGACGTCTATGCTTGAATTAGCGAAAGGATAAATTTACAGACAACTTTCTTCATTATTATATGTATTATGTAAACGTTGCTTGTATAATCAAAAGTAATAACGAGCAACAGGAAATGTAGTGCTTACTTTCCTGTTGCTCCTCTGTCTGGGATTAGTCGATTGTTATCGAACCAGTATCTGTTTGACTTTTAGGTCCCTTTATTTCTAAAACGCCATTATGAAAGCTCGCTTTTGCTGACTTTTTGTCAACGGCATAAGGAAGTGTAATCGTCCGTTGATTGCGATGCTGTCTTCGCTCTTTACGATAATATTGAAAAGATTCATCATACTTTTCTTTCTCTTCCTTATGATGAACGATAATCGTTATTTGGTTTCCTAACAACTTCAATTCTATTTGTTCCTTTTTCAAGCCCGGAAGATCTACCTGCACCATCCATTCCGTGTCTGTTTCAACAACATCAACGGGAATTTGCTTCGGTATTTTTGCTTGTTCAAAAAAACTATCAATCGTCTCCATCACATTACGAGTCGGCTTATCATATAAAAAGGAATCAAGCTTTTTAATAAAGTCCTCTCCCCCCATTCAGGTATATTCCCTTTATTTTGTGCCATCATCTCATTCCTTTCCTTGTAATCTCCACTATATCTTATGCGAGTCAGTAACAAATGCTCATTCAACAAAATATGTAATTTTCTGAATTTTCATTTGACCATATCCAAAATATACCTTATAATGAGAGCAATTGAATAAAGCGAAACTCTTATTTAGAGTGGCAGAGGGAATAGGCCTGTGAAGCCCGGCAACCGTCAGTTTGAACAACAAATTGAAAAGGTGCTACATCCTACAGGTTAGACCTGAAAGATAAGAGGAGGACACACTGATACTATAACCTCTTCTTACACTTTTGTAAGAAAGAGGTTTTTAATTTATTTTAGGAGGGTACATAATGACAAATTTTCAATTTCCACGAAGTGAAACAACACTATTGCATGGCGGCCAACAGGTTGATCCTGCTACAAATGCTCGTGCCGTTCCAATCTATCAAACTACTTCCTATGTGTTTAATAATACGGAGCACGCCCAAAATCTGTTTGCACTGGCAGAAATGGGGAACATTTACTCTCGAATTATGAATCCAACTGTAGATGCATTTGAACAACGCATTGCATTGCTAGAGGATGGTGTAGCAGCTGTAGGAACCGCTTCAGGCGCATCTGCGATTACATTAGCGATTCTAAACTTAGCAAATGCGGGCGATGAAATTATTGCGGATAGTAATTTATATGGCGGAACATTTAATTTATTCAACAAAACATTACCAAAGTACGGAATTGATGTGAAATTTGTTGATGGAACAGATCCAGAGAATTTCCGCTCAGCGATTACCGAAAAAACAAAAGCAATTTATGGCGAAGTTATTACAAACCCTAGTTTAAATGTGCTTGATCTCGAAGTCATCGCAGATATCGCACACGAAAACGGAATTCCGTTAATTATTGATAACACGTTTGCAACACCATATGTATGTAAACCTATTAGCTGGGGGCGCCGATATTGTCGTACACTCTGCAACAAAATGGATTGGTGGCATGGTACTTCCATCGGTGGTGTAGTAGTTGATAGCGGGCGCTTTAATTGGAACAGCGAACGATTCCCAGGCTTTACTGAACCCGATGACTCCTATAACGGTATCCGCTTTGGTATTGATATTGGACCACCTGCATTTGCAATTAAATTGCGAGTTCAGTTACTTCGCGATATCGGACCATCATTAAGCCCGCAAAACGCATTTTATTTCTTGCAGGGTCTAGAAACATTGCACTTGCGTATTCAGCAGCATAGTGAAAATACAAAAGTTGTTGCTAATTATTTAGAGAATCATCCTCAAGTCGAATGGGTATCCTATCCCGGACTTGAAAACCATCCATCAAATAAATTAGCAAAAAAATATTTTTTCCGTAACCTTTTTGGTTCGATTATCGTCTTTGGTATAAAGGGTGGAAAAGAAGCAGGTCGACAAGTAATTGATAATGTAAAATTATGGTCACATGTCGCCAATGTAGGGGGGGATGCTAAATCTCTTATTATTCACCCGGCATCTACAACACATCAACAATTAAATGCGGAAGAGTTAAAATCTTCAGGTGTTACTGAAGAACTCATTCGACTTTCTGTTGGTATTGAATCAGCTGATGATATTATAGCTGACCTTGATCAGGCAATTGCTACAGCTACCAATAGTGAGCCAACAATTAAAGCTAACGCTGATCAAGCGATTAGTTGGGCATTATCCTCTCCATTGGCTAGAGAAAATGGTGAGATTCGTCCAAAAACAATTGCTGTTGCTGGAGCTATTGAACAATCTGAGGCACTTGTTAAATTACAAAAATTAGGCTATCAAGTGATACCGGCCGACAATATTGATGGTGATGTCGACATTTTATTTGTTGTCGACAGTAATGAAGCAGAAAATGCTTATTCAGACCAGGCCAAGATAGTCTGGTTTGCTGAAGGGCAAACAAATGAAAGTGTCAAAGGCAAGGCTGAAGCGAACGGACAAATTATTATTGAAAATAAATGTCCATATCAAGAAGCTGATCGCTTACGCCGCGGAGAATAATCCTTCTCCCTAATTACCGTTATTTATCTCCCCCCCAAGATAAATATATATACAGGAAGACCGCAAACCTTTTCATAGATTTGCGGTCTTTTGATTTCATCAAAAGCTCCTTATCTATTTACCTGCCAAACATTCGTTTGATACAATACATATCATTTATAAAAAGTATTCTTCTTCCAGCATGATATTTAAATTGTTTGCATATGGTATAACACAGTAAAGTTGAAGTGTGTTAGAATCATTAAATGGGTATATATTATGGAAGAGATTTTATATTGTAGGTGTTGTCCATGCATAAGAAAAAACTTATTATGCTTCTGATATTAATTACAGCTATATCGTTAGGAGTATTTTTATTTTACGCTTTGCCAGATCCGTCTTCTGAGCATGTGGAACCTGCTAACGAGCAATCGTCAGAAGACATTACAGAAGAAGATACAACAGAAGAACCCGTAGAAGAAGAGGAAGCATCAATTTCCCAAAATATCCAAGACGGAGTACGGGATGTCTTTGACGCCTTAAACTTTTTTCAGAAAGATACCCATATTGTGGCGATTGGAGATTCTCTTACACAAGGAGTAGGCGATGAAACAGGCAATGAAGGTATGTGGGGATTCTGGAAGATCGATTAGACGAACAGAATTACGACGTTACTTTTGATAATTTCGGCAAGCGTGGAAATCGCACAGACCATTTGTTAAAAAGATTACATGAAGAACCCGAAATTACTAAAGCGCTTGAAGATGCTGATATCGTTCTGATGACGATAGGTGCAAATGACATTATGCAAATTATGAAGGATAATTTTATGAATTTAACGGTAGAACCTTTTGTAGAAGCGCGCGAACCATATGGGAATCGGCTGTCTGAAATTTTTGATTATATTTTATCAGTTCAACCAGAGGCAGAAGTATATTTATTAGGTTTCTTTAATCCCTTTGAAAAATACTTTGGTGATATCGAGCCTTTAAGACAAATTTTAACACGCTGGAATCACAAAAGTTTAGAAGTTACCAATCAATATGATCAGGTAACCTATATTCCAATGCAGGATATTTACCAAAACGAAGCTCAAGATGTGTTTGCAGAAGATAACTTTCACCCAAATAGCAAAGGCTATGAGTTAATCGCAGAACGAGTCATTAACTATTTAGAAAATGATATTGACGAAGCACAAAACTAGAGGATGACATAATAATGAAAGAATCTCAAATAACTAATTGGAAAAAAATGTTCATTACTTTAATAGTAGTTAACTCAGTTATTTTTCTTGGAATTCTACTTTTCATTTTTTGGCCAGCTCCTGATGTAGAGATCCCAGAAAAAGTGTTCCTCGAGGATGAATCAGGTGCAGAATTCACGGTTAAATCAAGTAAAACCAATTTAAATGAATTGGTGAATGCGTATATTGATAAGCTTCCTAAACCAGGTAACATTCAATATGCAGTTAAATTTGATGAGGAAGTACATTTAATGGGAACGGTAGCAGCTTTCTCAACAGAGGTTCCTGTCACTATTAGCTTTGAACCAATTGTACAAGAGAATGGTGATATTATTTTACACGCAACTGGAATGTCACTAGGTTTATTGAGACTACCCGAGGATCGCATTTTACAATATGTTAATAGCCGAATCGAAACCCCTGAGTGGATCACAATCGATCCCAAGGAAGAGCAAATTTACATTGCCCTGACAAAGATGGAATTAAAGAGTAATTTCCGTGTAAGGGCACAACAGATCGATTTAGAAAATGATAACATTTCCTTTCGAATTAAGGTTCCTAATAAAACATTAGGATTGTAACGGCTGGACGCTATCCGGCCGTTATTACTTTTTTTCTGTTAAGTTATTTTGGTATACGTAAATCGCCGCTTGCGTCCGATCTTGAACTTCCAATTTGCTTAAGATATTACTCACATGTACTTTGGTTGTTTTTAATGCAATAAAAAGCTGGTCCGCTATCTCTTGATTCGTATTCCCGTGGGCAATCAGTAATAAGATCTCCATTTCTCGATTTGTCAAACTGTCATGTAATGCAATGGTCTGTTTATGTCTCATCTTGGCCATTACTTTGGCCGTAACCTCTTTCTCAAAGACGGATTCTCCCGCATAGGTATCACGAATTGCTTTAGCAATGACTTCTGCCTTTGACGTTTTTAAAATGTAGCTGGTAGCCCCCCCGGCCTCTAATACGGGATAGACCTTATCGTCATCAATGAAGCTAGTAACAATTAAAATTTTTGCTTCGGGCCATTGCTCAATAATGAGACGGGTCGCTTCGATTCCATCCATTTCTTCCATCACTAAATCCATTAAAATCACATCTGGCTTTAGATCTAATGCTAGTTCGACTGCTTTTTCACCATTATCGGCCTCGGCAATTACTTCCATATCCTTTTGTGTTGCCAAATAAGCACTTACGCCAATTCTTACCATTTCATGATCATCCACAAACAATACCCGAATCATTGCTAGTTCCCTCCTTCACTGATCAATGGCACACGCACTTCAATTTTTGTCCCTTCCGTTGGGATGCTGACAACTTTCAAATGCCCACCAACCTCTGCGGCACGTTCATACATATTAGTCAGGCCATATGAATTATTCCGTTTTTCTTCTAAATTAAATCCTATTCCATCATCCGCAATTTTTAAAATTAAAAATTCATCCCTTTTAATCAGTAACACATCAATATTTTCAGCTTTAGCATGACGTAATGCATTAGAGATCGATTCTTGTAAAATACGAAACAATTGGTCTTCTATTCCTTTATTGATGATAACCTCTTCGATTCGCCAAGTTATCTTCATAGGAACCTTCGTATGTAACTCCTCTAATAATTGCTCCATTCCTTCTTTTAAAGAGTTATCCTTCAGTAAAATAGGCCTTAAATGCAACAGCAATGCTCGCATTTCCAGCTGGGCCTGCTGAATCATAGCTTCTATCTGATAAAGCTGCTTCGAATTGGTTTGGGTATCTGTAGCTAATACAGCAGAAACAAGCAT
This sequence comes from Gracilibacillus boraciitolerans JCM 21714, assembly GCF_000521485.1. GTDB lineage: Bacteria > Bacillota > Bacilli > Bacillales > Amphibacillaceae > Gracilibacillus > Gracilibacillus boraciitolerans. The sequence goes on from NZ_BAVS01000026.1 coordinate 14,538, forward strand.
TGAAGCAGCAAATAATTCCTGACTTACAGAGTCGTGCAGTTCTCGCGCTAATCGATTTCTTTCTTCTGAAATAACCTGATTAATCGTTTCTTCATGCGCATTAGCTCTTTCTTCTATTAACTTTTGGGCGCGCTTCGTTTGGTCCTGAATATATTGTTGCACTTCCTTTAAACGACTGAGGACAATTTTCATTTCTTCATAAGCAATCGGATCAGTAAAGGATTGATTATTCAATAATCGGTTAATATTTTTTTCTAAAAACTTCATGCAATTTTGCCAGAAGGTAGCCATCACGAGGCCAATAATACAGCCAAACAGAAGAGTAACCGTTGGGAGCATAATTACAAATGGTACTTCCAATACCTTTACCGTCCATAATAAACGAAAATCATTGATCGGAAAAGCTAAATAAAAGAAGATACTTAGGATGATAAACAGTAAGAAGGAAAATAAAATACTACTCGAAATAATTCTTGTATATAACTTCATCCCCCCCTTCTCACCTCAAGCTTTCCTGCCAGCATTTGGGTATAGATTTTAATTCTTTGAGGTGCAGAATGATATCCTTTTGTTTGTAACTGAAGGGTCCGATTAAAGGAATTTTTTTCCTGATGATCAAATACATCAATGTCTCCAAATACTACGGCATGATCAATCGTAACCTCCACATCATATGGAACAATAATACTGATATTACCTACCAGGTGACGAATAATCATCACAGACTCTTCTCTCGGAAGCATCGTATTATTTAAATCGATAACAACATCGCCAACGGCAGATTGAATATTAAGATCCTGCCAGGCAAACGCCTCCTCTGTCGTATGATACTTACCAAACCATTTATTTTTGATCACTCGATCTTCATAGATCGTTTCTTCTGTAATATCAATGTATCTTGAGACATTATTTTTTCCCTTATTTTGATACCAGTTCCAGATAAAGTAGATAATTATTATAAATATAAAGAATCTAATCGCAAATGTATTAATAATAGCAATAAAAACAAAAAAAGCACCACCCCCCCAGAAGATCGTTTTACCTGTTGTTGATTGATAAGAACGTTTACCAATATAAAGACCAAACGCTCCAAGGGCTGTCAGAAACAGAAGGCCTACATCTAAGAAAATAAATTCTATCAGTAAGAATACACCAGCAATGATTAATAACAATTGCCAAAAATCATATCCTGCTTTTTTCGACATATTCACAGGCCTCCTTTGTTTGGTTTCTTTCACACAGCAAAAGTGGTAAAAGGTGCAGAAAAATCTGCACCTTTATAGAATAGCATGTTTTTAATTAGAATTCGCAACTTTTTTTTCCAATTCCTGAAAGCGGGCATCTAAGGTGTGCAAGCGATATTCAGAATGTACGCGCTGTTCGATTCGTTCTATATAGCTTTCCAATTCGGCAAATTTAGAGGCACTCTTCGATACAAGTTCTGTCTCCAATACTTTATTCATTCCTTCTTTTGTGCGTGCCACATTTTCTCTGCTTTTTAGCTCAAGACGTTTCACATATAAATCTTTTAATTTTTGTTTCATCTGTACGTATTTGTTTTCGATCATTTCCAGATCTTTAACCGATTTATCATACATATCATTCAGCTGCGTGACTCTTGCTTCAAATTGGTCCAGTTCTGTTTTTGCTTCACTAGCCAGCTCTGTTTCTTGCATTTCTTCAGCAAGCTGATATTGACGCTTACGCTTTTCCACCATTGCTTTTGATTGATTTAGTTCTTTCGATATATCCTGTTTGATTTCATATTGCTTTTCGACAAGAACTTTAATTTTTTTTACTTCTTGTTCACATTCACGAATATACTGATTTACATGTGCAATTGGATTTTTTTCCTCCTTTTGATCCATTAAATCGTGTAAATCCGCCATCATCGAGTCTTTGATACGTGTAAGTAAGTTTGCCATTATTAATTCCTCCTTTGATTTTTTAAAGCTTATCCCAGGATAAGTCATTATCTTTATAGTATTTATTTTGTTTTTCCTGTTGCCATTTTTTATAGATATAATACAGTACTACTAACGCCACCACGCCAATTAGAGCCGGGATATTCGATAGTGACATCGACGCTCCAATTAAAATGACAATGCCCCCCCAGCCCACCTTTGATCCAGTTGTTGTGGCCATAATAAATTTTCTTACACCGTAATAGGCAACCGCAATACTAATCAATAATAAAATCATGGTACCGAGATTGGTTAATAGAACTAATGCTGCAATAACCGCTAAGCAAATGAGTAGAAATGTTTTCATGTGTGTTTCCTCCTTCCATGTCTTCATCATATCTTTTTTACCAGAATGACATAACTGGCTGAAGATATATTTTCAACTAAGACTTGAGGCTTATTTTATAGAAATAAGAAAAGAGCTAGCGTGTATACTAGCTCTCTTCTTATCTTCGTTATCAGGAAACTTAATCTAATTCTTTTATCATAACTCTTTAATATCAAAGGATATAACTCGTTCAGTAGTTGGATTATAGACAACAGTTCCTCTGACTTTGATCCTCTCTTGTTGTGACTGTAAAGTATAATCATAGATTTCTTTAATTTTATTTGAGGTAGGTTGTGTTTTTTCAACAAAAAGATAATCGGTAACATGATAATTAGGGTAAGCTATTTGTGTCACCTCTAACAAATATTTGCCCCCCCATTTTACTTGCTCTAGTTCTGGCGATGGTTGAAATTCAATGGCTAGCACACCGATGGCCGGGTTTGCTCCTAAAGCTTCAAATGCCTTGCGGTGCAAATTAATGTTTGTGGCAGATACATTAGGCACAGAGTCGACAACAGTAACAATGATTTCTCTTGCATTCTGTGGATTTTTCACTTTCAATGTTTGACCACACTGATACGGGGAATTGCTACTTACAGCCGCTGTCATATATTGATAATAGGACCACGGAATGTTGCACTGTGTCGTCGTTCCTCCTTCTGTCCATGTCGCCTGTCCCTTGATATAATTTTGTCTTTGCCAATCTTGATATGCATCTTGTGGCTGAAAAATTGGGTATGGATAATACGTTTGAAAAGGATAGCCATATCCATAATTTGAGTACATATAATCCCTCCTGCTAAAAATATTCATTCAGGATAGTTTATGTACGCCTATAGTTCTTTTGTGACAGTAACCTAAAAAAACATTCAGCCTTCTTTGAATCAAAGATATCATTCCATTCTCTTCACAGGAATTATAGTTAGTCCCCCCCCTACGAAGCATTGTTTCATTCAACTCATCCAATAGAAAAACCTTTATGACGTACATAAAGGTTTTTTCGATATAATTTAAATAATTGCTGTTAACTATAAATTCTTTTCCATAACGGTATCTGCACTTCATATCCACCGTGCTGTTGTAAATAAATCGATAAATCACCATGATAAATTAACTGTAAGGCATGCCATTCCTTTAAATCCTGTGGTTTGATGAGACAAGCCGGTTTATCGTTACTATATAATCCAGCCTCTTTTAACACGGTAACGACAAATTCCGAACAGAAAAACGCATGTTGTCTGTTCCATTCCATGTTAAAAAGTACTCCGAATAATCCTAATAAGTTATAACGATAAAGGTCGGTTTCCACTTCCATTTTTTTAATACGGTGCCACAATAATTGGTACGTATTCTCTGTAATCGATAATTGATAAATGGCGCATTTAGCGTGACTAAAAAAAGGTGAGCGCAAATCTTCTTTGACAAAACCTCCACTCCATGGATTATAGGCTTGTTTCCGTCCAAAACTGTACACTTCTATCATGGATGTATCAAATGCTATGGATGCGTGATTAAGTGTGGATTTGGTACAAAGGTTTATCATTCGTGATAACATCGTGCCCGTATCTGTGAAAAGAAGATAAATCTTTTTCATCTTCACTTCCATCCACCCCCCCTTGCAACTTTACTGAGATTGAATCTATCTGTCTACTACACTAATTTGTTGTGGAAAAAAATACTATTTCAGTGTAGTTTAACTATAGTATATTTTCAATCTTTACGCAAGATGGATTTGTAATAATATTTATAAAAATACATCCACTAGCATATTCTCCTGAAAGTTCCTCTTTTGGAATACCTTCCCCCTCATCTTGTATTACAATCTCCAATGTACTTTTGTGTTCTGTAACTTTTAAGCAAATCGACGTGATCTGATCTGAGTGTTTATGAGCATTATCTAACAGGTTAATGAATACTTGTTGCATAGGTGCTGTGTCAATAAATACGTTTGAATTTTCTGGACAATTCACATCTATCGATATGTTTTTGTTATCAAAAGCTGGCTTCATGCGCCTAATTACCGTTTGAATTATACTATCTAGCGCCACCCATTCCTGATTAATTACAAAATTATTCTGATCTACTTTTGCTAAATCAAATAAGTTTTTGATTAAAATAGAGAGCTACTCTGCTTCATCTTTAATAGCACTATACTTTAGCATATCCTCTTTACTGATTTCGCGACGTTATCAATGGCTTTTTCCATGGTGATTAATCAAAGTTTAGTTGCAAGGACTTTTGGTACTTATACTCTACAATTATTCGATATCAGCCAAAACAGTATGTGGGTACCAATATTAGGTGTTGGTTTACTTATTTTTGCTTTTATAGTGAATATCTCTGATAATAGATTTATTCAATCGTTCACTTCTGTCATCTCATTATTGAAAATTATAGAATTATTAGTCTTTGCAGGAGTAGGACTTATTATAGCTAACTTCTCTTTGCAACCGGCTGAAAGCTCAGGTCAATCACCTGAGACTACCGTTACTAGTTTTATTGCGGCCATTGCATTAACCATACTATCATTTAAAGCTTTTACAACGCTCACCAATCAAGGGGGGGAGGAAATTGAAAAACCAAAGAAAAATGTTGGTAGAGCAATCTTATTTTCTATTTTAATTAGTTTGTTTGTCTATGTTCTGATTGCCTGGGCTGTGTCCAGTAATTTATCGATTGATGAAATTATAGAAAAGAAAGACTTCGCTCTTGCCGCTGCTGAACCTGTATTAGGTAATCTGGGGGGGGTTGTGTTTACAGTTATTATCGCCATAATCGCTACCATTTCAGGTATCATTGCTAGTGTGTTTGCAGTATCTTGTATGTTAGCGATGTTGACGGACATGAAATTAATCCCACATCGTCATTTCGGTATGCCTGGTAATATTCAACGCCATACACTCGTCTATACCATAGTAATTGCAATGGTTTAATCTTTTTTGATTTAAGCAGAATTGCTTCGATGGGTGCTATTCTGTATTTAATTATGGATATGATCATCCATTAGGAATTACTTACAAAACTAAAAAGAAAAAGTAAAATCGAATCTAATAGTTGTAGGTGCTGCCTTTACGCTTGATGGAATTATTTTAACAGCATTTGTTTGGGTGAAATTACAATCGGATCTATTAATCGTTATTGTTTCACTTATTATATTAATTATAACTTTCATGGGAGAAAAATGGTTTGTAACAAAACTTAGATCCAATTCATGGTTTTAAAGAATCTTTGTAAATAATATTTTTTAAAAAGGCACAAAATAGTATGAATAAAAATTGCTTTATATACGAACCTGCACATATTCTGCAATTAAATCAGGTATTTTATAAATGACTAATTATTTGGAGGGATAATAATTGAAAAAGTTTAAAATGATATTAATTCTACTGTTAGCTTTCATCGTATTAGCTGCTTGTAGTGAAACAGAAGAAACCAATCCAGAAAGTGCTAAAGAATCGGAATCTAATACAGAAGAGGAAATGGATGGGATGGATCACTCTGACATGAACATGTCCGGATCTGATGAAGTACCAGAAGGCCTGCAAGAGGCTTCCAATCCAACTTATCCAGAAGGTAGTCAAGCTATTATCAAAGCTGATCATATGGAAGGTATGAATGGTGCTGAAGCAACTATTACTGGTGCATATGACACCACTGTATATACCATTTCTTATACTCCAACAAATGGCGGTCAAAAAGTGACCGATCATAAATGGGTTATTCACGAAGAGTTAGAAAATCCGAGTGATGAGCCGTTAGAAACAGGAGACGAAGCAATCGTAAATGCTGATCATATGGAAGGTATGGATGGAGCAACGGCTGAAATTGACTCAGCAACAAAAACAACTGTGTATATGGTTGATTTTGAATTAACGACTTCTGGTGAGAAGGTTACAAACCATAAATGGCTTACCGAAGATGAATTTACACCTGCTGAATAATCTTCAAAATTATTAATTAAGTAATCTTTCATTATCCAGTCAAAAGGCACACCCTAACTATTAAGTCGGGTGTGCCTTCATTTTTTAAAATCATCGATCATATAACTATGTCCGCCATGCTCATCGTGATGAGGATGACTCATATGATCTGAATCCGTTTGATGATCATGATAATTATGGGTGTTATTCCTTGATCAGCATGGTATCTAGCGAAAGCGTCCACTTCGACTCCTGTGGATCAGCGTGATCTGAAAATCCACTTTGTAAAGTGATCTTGTATATAAAGTTAGTTAAAGAGCACGCCCCCCCTCGCAAAACGAAGTGTGCATGCCGGAACGGTTGTTACACCTAATATTAATTTCAAAATTACTACTTAGCAAATCGAAGTTACTTCACATAATCTTCCTGCTGTGCAAATAAAAGCCGAACGATAACAAATTCCTCATAGAATTCGCATCATTGTTCGGCTTTTACTTATATCAAATCACTTTCGTCTCAGTCTCTTTCCTTCCTTAACTATACTGTTTTCAGCTTTCGATACATTAACAGTCCAACTCCAAGTAGTATCATCGCAAAACCTATTGCTAGAAGGTTAAACATGTTAGAAAATGTGTTAGCTAATTTTTCGCCGTTTTCATCTGAATTTGGCAGGTTTTCCTTTTCTTGGTCATCCCCCCCATTATTCAGGTCTTTGGATCCGATTTGATCGCCGGAATCAGGTTGATCTTTAGAAGTACCATCCTTACTTCCACCTTCATTAGGATCAACGGGAGCCTCTGGTGACTCTTCATCCCGACCTGGATTACCAGGCACTCCCGGCTGTCCATCCTCATCTGCGCCGTCACCAGGTACCGGAACAGGACTTTCTATTATCTCACTTTCTCCCTTAACAAACGTCCAAATATCTGATCTTACTTCACCGGTAAACTCATCAGAAACAATTGTGTACCATGAGTAGGTATTACCCTCTTCAAGACCCGTCCAAATTACCTCGGCTGATTCACCACTTGCTACGTTTTTCACAGCACCTATCTCATTATTTGTATAGACATTAACTGAAAAATAGTCTGTTGCCACTCGTTTTTCTGTTGGTGTTAAATCCAAATCAATCGCAAATTCATCCTTGCCCGGATATGCATCTGGATTGTAATAATTGTAGTCATCCATGTAAGGTGAATACGTATTAACCATGATGCGATTATTATCCGTATCAAAGTGAAGCAAGCGCATATAGCCTTGTCCGCCTTCTGGGCCTGCTTGATAATCTGCTAGCATTTGATAAACGCTTCGATCGATCGTGCCATCACCATCATCATCAATATCGTCTACTAGCATTTGACTTTCATGATAGTGACCAGAAAGTACCGCAACAACATTTTTATTTGGCAAAACAACCTCATTATACAGTTTTTCACCAAGTGGATGACGCGTTCCAGTTGCTTGCAAGTACTCATGAAAACTTAAGATCGCAATTCGATCTGGATGTTGAGCAAGCACTTCATTCATCCATGCAATTCCCTCATCTTCTACACCCCCCCAGCCAAGATAAACCATAATATAATCATTTCCATCGACAGAAATCAGGTCATAGTGGCCACGATTGTTTTGATAAGAACCACCGTAGTACGATTTATTTTTAAATCGATCCGCACCGAAATACTTATAATACTCTGTGTAATCATTCGTTTTTTGTGACACATCATGATTACCAGCAAGTACACCATATCGAATATTAGCATCATCTAACGTTTTCATGTAGTTATCTGCATTAATCCACTGATATTCCTTATCTGACTCATCAACAAGGTCTCCTGTATGGAAAACATATTGAATGTTCATTTCCTCTTGCTGTTCAGCAATCCACTTTGTTTGTTGATCAAAAATATATGGATAACTTTCAGAATAATATTGCGTATCCGTCATCCAAACAAATGTATAATCATAATCAGTTGAACTATTAGGTATCTCGTCCTGCACGAGAACATTCACCTGATAATCTTTTACAAAATCTGTAACAGTTACTGTTCCTTTTAACTCAAAGTCGTCTGTTTCAGCAACGTGGTAATCTATAATTTCCCATTTATTTGCTGTGTGATTCCATGCATACATCGTTACTTTCCGACCTGGAAGTGAGTTACCATTCCACACAAGTTCAACGATATCTTCTTCGTCCACCTCACTGTCAACGGTCACATCAAACCGATGATACGGAAATTGTGTAGACGAATCAGTAATCATATATTCTTTATCTAATGTGGAGGTTAATGAAATATCATCTTCTGTAAACATGGTCTCCCCCACTTGGTACCTGCGTGTCGGGTGGCTCGATGTCTGATGCATTACTAAATGATTTTACTCGATCAACATCATTTGGCGTATACTGGTAGCCTTGATAAAACGTCACATCCACCGCATCATTTGTAGGGTCAAGAACATTCACCTTAAGAATAGGATCACCATTAATAGGTTGACTGGCATCCGTGTCAGATACTGGCTTGTCTGGATTTTCATTTACAACAGAGAAAGTTACAACCTTTGTCGCTTGATTTCCGACTTTATCCGTTGCTTCTAGTTTCAACTCATGGCTACCACTAGTAAGCTTTCCTGATGAAGTCGCATAAGGTATATCAATTTCTTTACCATCTAGCAAAACACGGCTTGACTCTATACCAGCAATAGCATCGGTAAACGTTGCATTGATTTCAAATACCCCCCCTTTGTATTCTTTCCCTTCTTCTACATTTGTACTAACTGCAGGTGCCGTGTTATCAATGAATACATTCGCTTCGATTGACTCGTCAAGATCACGAACATTAATTGTATGCTCTCCATCTGCAACAGCTGTTGTATCCCACTTATATGCAATGGATGTTGCCTGTTGATCTGAAATTGTAAAAATAAAATCTTCTGCTACACGGTACGTACCTTCATCACCCATATCATAAACGGTAGTAGGGTCTGCGTGATTGACATCTCTAATCTCTGTTCCATTCGACAGTACAAGACGCACATTTCGGAGATTATAATCATCTCTATTTTCACCTGGATCTCCTTCCCAGGAAGTCGCTTTATTTCCTGCACGGATCGTGATCGTATTATCACCAATGTCTAATTGTTCTGGCTCAATTTTAACGGTAATAGTTTCCCATTGCGCAATCCAATCATCAAAAATATGGATGACAGAATCACCAATAGTTACTCCATTCTGAAAGTACGTATTGATCCCACTCACTTCAAAAGCAAGATATGGTGAATGTTCGATAGATTGGTATAGATCTGTGCTAAGTTCGGCACCGTCAATCGAAAGACGAACATCTTCTGGAGCATCATCCTTCGATGTACCTTTGATTACCTGCTCCCCCCGCTAATAATTTGTCCTTCATCGACATTCAATCGCAAACTAGAAACATCTAATGAGTTAGTTATTTTAATTTTGTGTACGTCACTTGTTGTTTTGTTTATCCCATCAGATGCGACAAAGTAATATTCCACATACTCTTTGGCTATAATTTCTGGCGAATAAATGATATGGTGGAACAACATATCATCATAACCTGCTTCAAGTAATGCCATTTGATAGTCTGTTTCGTCATCAGTACGGTAATAGACTTGAACTGTTTTTACTTCTAAATCGTCCTTTGCGTCTGCTTTTAATTGGATGTTATCTGTTTGATTAACCTCTGTTTGCTCCGTCATATTTTCAATGGCTGGAGCTACATTATCATTAGGTACTGTGACCGTTTCACTTGGAACCTGGAATGACTCGACGCTTCCCGGTGTTGCAGCAGTAAGCCCTGCGCTTACCTTCTCCATCATGTTGGATCCATCAACTGGATACTTGTATAAAATTCCCTTATCTGCATGTGTGTCATCTTGTGTTTCTACATCATTGTAATAAGCAATTGACAGCTCCCGGCCGACATTGCTCGCTACAATAAGTCCGCGCATACTGCCATTGGCCATTCCAGCACTATAAATACGGACAATGTCCTTGTTATCTACTAAACTAGTGCCATAATTAGCATTAAAGTCTTCCACTGTTTGGTTATCATTTTGCCCATTGATAATCCAAAAAATGAGTGTTTCCTTTGATGGGATAACTACATCATCCGGAACTGATGGCCAGATAACATCACTCTCAGGATCAGAACCGTAGCGGTATTGGATTTTATAATCGTTAAAGTTAATCGGCTTGTTTGTGTTGTTATAAATTTCGATAAACTCATACCCATCTGCAGAACCAACGTTAGCCGAATCCGGTACGACTTCGGTCACTAGTAGTTCTGGCACTTGATCATCATTGCTTTCTTCCTGCCTGACTTTGATCGTGTATTCTTCTGTTTTACTAACATTGGTGCCATCAGTTGCTTCAATATAATAGGTCATTGTCGATTTCACGTAGAATCCTGGAATTTCTACTGAATAGGAGTGAGTATCACTTGCAGTAGGACTCATCGCTAATGCAGTAAATGTTTCATCCTCTTCTCCTTTGACAAAAAGGGTAGCTGTAGGCACAGCAAGATTATCTACAATCGTTGCATCGATCGTAATCGAAGAAAGAGCTTCTACTTCTGCTACTGGAGTATGAGTAATCTCAGGTGCCTTTGTATCTTCTTCTATCTCCGGTTGGTTCATAACTTCTATTGATTTATCTGGTGCAGGATACGTTACCCTATGATTTGGATCAGTTACCGTAACATAATAACTCATTTGGTCTGCTACTATGTCATTGGCCGATATCACCGCTTGATATGCGTCCCCCCCTTCCTGCTTAGTCATTACTAACTGGTTGTATGTATCTTCATCGATTGTTTTATAGAAAACTTTTGCATCAAGATCATTGTGATCATCTGTAATTTTCGCTTCGATTGTAACATCTTTACCTGCCTCTATCTTATGCAAGTGTTGATGATCGATCACTGGTTCGGCATTTTCCGGTACATCCACTACTTGTGCTGGCAATTGTTCTTCTTTTATCGAACCAGGGCTTGGGTCTGTGACAGTTTGATATGTTTTCATCTCTGTGCCACTAGTTGGGTGCGTATATTCGACTACCCTGCCACTAGAAATATCTTCTGGTAAGTAGTTCACCGACACCATTTCATTCTCTTTATTCTTTACAACCACACCACGATTACCACTGTTATAAAATTCTGCACCATCATATTCGACGACATCTTGAGCCGTTAGCGAAGCTTGATAATAGTTATTAAAATCATCTAAGGACTTGTTTGCATTATTTCGCCAAAATACAAGTGTTTGACTAGGCTGAACTGTTACTGGATCGAATACAAATGGTACATCTGGATTACCACTTCCATCTGTATAACGAAGGGCTATAGTATAATGATCTACAATAATCGGTTGATTCGAATTGTTATACACCTCAAAGTATTCATAGTCATCTGCCCCCCCATCATTATTAGGCATAATCTCTGTAATAAGTAGTTGAGGAAGTAAGTTATAATCTACTTCTGCTTTTTCATCAGCTTCTTTGGAATTTTCCTCGTTCACACTACCTGTAGTAGCCTCTTGATCTGAAGCAGGTTCATCCTTGGTAACTTGCTCTATAGAATTCTCTTCTAGTTCTGGTGTGGAATCTTCTACACCTGGATTAGTTATGTTAGATTCTTGTTGATGTGTTGTTGATGTTTCTAGTGTGTCCTTCTTTTCGATTGGAATTTCATTGGCTTCTTCTTGAACAATAGACTCATCTGTACGATTGTTAGATTCCTCAGCCTGGACCGAATTGACGGGAAGATCGGAGCAATGTCTAGCAGTAGTAAAGAAAAAATCAATAACAGCGACACATGTTTCAGTTTCTTTTTCTTAATGGCTTGTTTTTTCATTTGAACCTCCTATTAATTTAGTCAACTTAATTGTAAGGTTCATAGATTAACTATCTGTTAATCTATTGTAAATAAATATTAATTGATTGAAATCTTGTCTATTAATTTGTTTTTAGTATTAAATAGCGAAGAGTCAGTTATTTGCAAATTCTATATCTACTCTTCATCTGGGACAATTTCAAAAAAAGAAAAATAAATAATATTTTATCTGTTCATTTCAATTAAATAAACAAGTTATAATTTACCATTAAAAAAGTGGTGGAAACTAATCCGCCACTTTTTATCACTTATTTTTTAATTTCGCTAAAGCATCTGCCAATGCTGTATTGGTGAAATCGTCATCCTGCTTATTCAAATACTTGTTTACATCACGCTTTGTGGCATTATTTTTGCCTTGTTTATCTTTCCGTTTCTGAAAAGTTGACAGTTTTTCATGATAGCCACATACACAGGAGAATGTCTGTCCGTCTCCTTGCCCACGTAATTCCATTCGTTTATGACAGTTTGGACAGCGTGCATTTGTTTTTTTGGCGATTGGTTTTCGTTCTCCGCAGTCCCGATCCTGACAAACAAGCATACGGCCTTTTTTACCATTGACTTCTAACATTAACTTTCCGCACTGCGGACATTTTTGTGCCTGTCATATTATCATGCTTATATTTAGCATCACTTGTTTTTACCTGATGGACAACTTGTTTGGTATACCCTTTTATTTCGCTGATTAAAGCTGTTTTCTTCAATTGTCCCTGTGCGTGTGCGATTTGATTAAGTTTTTTCTCCCACTCTGCTGTTAATAAAGGGGGGGAACGCAAATCGGAAGGAACAAGCTCTAATAATTGTTTACCTTTTGATGTTAAGTAAAGATATTTCCCCTTCTTCTCCATATAGAATGTATTAAAAAGTTTTTCAATAATATCAGCGCGAGTGGCTACGGTGCCGAGGCCGCCTGTCTGTTGCAATGTTTTACTCGCGTGCTTTTCGTCTTGTTGTAAAAATTTCGTTGGGTTCTCCATCGCTTGCAGCAAGGTACCCTCTGTCAATCGCTCTGGCGGCTTCGTCTCCCCCCTCCACAAGTGTTAATTTCGGATGGTTCCACTTATGATTTTCAGAAATATTGGAGATTTTTTGTTCATCGGTTTCTTCTTCATCATGATCGTAAACAACTTTGAAGCCGGGATCGATTATATTTCTTCCGCTTGCGGTAAATGTTTCTCCTGCTATCTCTGCTGTTAATTGAATATGTTCGAATTGAAAGGCTGGCAATAATACAGCTAAAAATCGTTTGATCACTAAATCATAGATTTTTTGTTCCTGATCAGATAGCTTCGTTAAATATACATGCTCCTCTGTCGGAATAATCGCATGGTGATCGGAAACTTTGTTATTATCAACAAACGACTTATTTGCTTTTATTGGCTGTTTTTTTATTTTATTTGCAATAGTTGCATATGGCCCCACTCCACAACTTGCGACTCTTTCTTTTAAGGTTGGCACAATATCGGTTGAAATATATTTAGAGTCTGTTCTGTATCTACAGGGAATTGTACACAATTAATTTTTGAGCATAATAGATTGATAAATCCTATTATATCAATATCTTTTCATTATTTACAATTCTAAATTGTACATAAATCTATTAAATGGTATAGTTATTAGGAAAATTAAGAGATTAATAGTGGTGAAGGGTACATATGAAAAGTAATAATGTGGTTAACTTTGATCACAGTGGTTACATTAAATTTATTGTTCGGTCAGTTTGGTCTCAAATTGGTAGAAATAAAGACGGCAGCCCGGCTGAAAAGGAATTTGCTATTATTGCAGTAAAAAACAAACGAAATAATAAGTACATAATTCATCCTTTAACAGATTTTATTTTTTATAAGTGGAAATATAGCTCTTTTAATACAATGAAATCTCATGCCTATAATCTAGTAAAGTTTCTAAACTTTATCATTGAAAATATGACCTATTATAATCTTTCTTCTTTAACCGAGTTAAACTTGGAACATGGTAGTGAATTTTTGAATGATCTAACCTACAATCAAGTTCCCCCCCGAAGTACGGTCCAAAAAATAGAACGAACCATTACGGAATTCTATATCTATTTGGCAAAAAGAAAATTCATCAATATCGAAATGAATACATTTGATAAAAAAACAAAGCCTTACAATAAAAATGAAACTTACTATGTCTCTCCTTTCCATGATGTTAGCTACCTTGGTGACAAAAAGAATAATATTTTGCATACCATACCCGATGAATACATTTTATATTTCTTAGAAATGGCATTTCAATCCAAAAGTGTAATTGCATTAGGAGTGTATATGCAATTTTGGAGGATTAAGAGTTGGTGAAATTGTTAACTTACGACGAATGGATGTAAATACGCTTGGTCCTTATGGCGAAAATGGATTAGTACTCAACATAGAAAGTCGAACACTTAGAACCGACCTTTCTGAATTGCGAATATATCATACCTAAAGACTACCTGTTATTTTCAATAGATAAGGAATTAGAGAGATTGATTGAGTCTATAAAATCAACGGAATTTGAGGCAATACGAGAAAGGGATTCCTCTTTGTTGTTAAAGGTTTTATTTATTTTAGATCAAGCAGCCTTTGAGTTAGGAAAAGATTATATAGAAACATTTTTTGACCTACAAAAATTGAAGATTTCTTTAATTGAGATACAAGATAATTTATTAGAACCCCCAATAAAAGGATGATGGGCAATGATTTCACAAAAAAGAATTAAAGACTTAGGTAAATCACTCAATATTAATATCACCGAAAGTCACAGCTTTGATCGAACGGATATCTCTCATTACTATTATATTTTCAATGAATACAAATTAAAAGGGTTTATAGAAGCACATAGTTTTGACGATAGTATATGAACACTTTATGACCGTTACAAAAATACACGTTCTTTGAATTTCGACCTTGAACTATTTCGTGAATTAAACATTGCTCTAAAATGTTACGCCCTGTTGCAAATTTCATCTGAATTTATAATTCATCATACACAAACTGTGGCTCATTCGATAAAAGAAGCAATATCTATCAGTAGAGGATTTAGTTTGGAAGCTTTACCTGAATTGGAGGAATATGTTAACCAATTTGGATATGCCAAGCGTAATCGCATTACGGTGTATACCATTAGGTTTTTACATTTTATCAGCCATCCAAACATGGATGAATTCATTGAAATGTGCACCCCCCCGTTTTATCAATATGTTCAGAGAAATAGGAAACTTCCTAAATACGAATACATCCTATTATTTGACGATGTCATTAATGACTTTGAAAACGATTGTACGAGTATGAGCGAGCAAAATACTACCCAATTTTATTATGGTGGAAAATTACAACCATTATTCCTTTACGCCCTAGTGAACTCCTCCTATTAAAGAAAGATTGTGTCATGAAAAAAGAAGACAATTCATATTGGATTACAGTTCCAAGGGAGAAACGTAAATATGAGGCTTATAGTGATATCGATGTTGAAAACACGCTACAAGTTAATAAAGAAACATATAATATAGTAAAAGCCTATCAAGATACGCTATCGGATGATATTGAATCAAATTACTTAATGTCGTATGAAACCTACTACAAGTATTTAGATTTAAAAAGAGAAACCTACAAGAAAGACCTTTCTGTTCTACTGTTGTCCCAATTTCAAACGCTGTTAGATGATTTTTATAAAAAGATTGTTAAAGGCAAATACAGCTATTCAGAAGTTGAGCAAGTTTCTCCTGGTGACACTAGACATTTTGCCTTTTGTAACATGATGTTACAAGGGTTTAACATGCTATCTATAGCTAAGATGGGTGGACACAGACGATTAAGAACTCAACAAAACTACTGGGGGGGATATATTGAATATTTTGCAGAATCATGGGTCTATATTCTATCTGAGAATAATCGTCTAGAACGATTAAATAAATCAATGTCAGATGGCATATTTAATATTAAAAATCAGCTTGATAGGTACCGAATTTATGAACTTAGTGACTTCGAAACGCTAAGACCTGTAAAATATGGATATTGTACAGATTCAAATTTCCCTAATAACTGTACCGGGATTGCCGTTTCTGCGATTTTTATCATTTTAGTCCAGAGGGAAAATATTCGGATGGAATTCAATGGTTAACAGATTGCTCAGACTTATTAGACCGCCGTATCAGTGATCAAATTAAATTACTGGGGCATATCAATCAAAATATGAAATTTAATTTGGATACAAACTATTATTCAACAATTGATCAGGAGGAGCTATCTAGTACCGCAAATGAACTTAATAGAATGATGGAGCAAAAAGCTATGGTAGACTCTTTAATCCCTAAAAGACTTGAGGTAGATACAGATGATAAACAATGATAACAAAAAAGGTCGGCCTAATAAATATACAGATACTGAACTTAAATCAATACTTGAGAAGCATGTTCAAGAAAATCCCGGGAAAATTACCTACCTTCAATTAGAGAAGGCAACTAACATTAAACGCCATGTTTGGTCCCGAAGAATGTCTCATGTAATTAATAAATTGAATCAACCATTATTAGTCAATCCTTAAATGCAACAGAGCATACCCTTCCCCCTTCCTAATATAGATGAATATATTACTAGGTTTGAGAATAACAAAAAAGGATTAAGGGATGGTTTATATCATTTAAATGAAGTCATTCAGTCCCTTTACGAACGGAATTTGGAGTTAAACAAAAAAGTAAAAGAAAAAGAATTAAAGGAACAGCAGGACATAATTAAACATTATGAGAGTTTAGTAGTTGCTAGCACCAATCCTAGTGTTAGGCGGGAAAAAGAAATGCGAAGTAATGTTATTTCCATAAATGATAAGAACAAAGAGCAAAGTCTTAGTCTCGATATTAAAAGTAATTTTTCTACACTATTTGATGACTAAAAATGGCAACAAAGTAGTTTGCTTGTTTTTTTTACTGATTAAGTACATATAATGCAGGAAAAAATCAATTTCATTGGTTATGAAAAAAAGACTCTCCAAACTCTTATCTAATAAGAAAAAAACATATAAATTCATTTAACACAGTGTATTCAGTAAAAGTTAAGTATAGCTAAAGGCTGGTCTAGTGAGCTGAGCTGAATATATTCCTTGAAAATGCTTTTATAAAATAATAGCACCTCAACAGGTAGTGAATAGAGCCTTTTGTTGAAAAAAGGCAATAATAAGACACCTAATCTTTTAACTTTTTTTAAAAAACTGAAAACTGTATTTACTATTTCTGGAAACAAAGATAGAATTGCAGTAGAAGGGGGTGAAATGATGAAAAAGTTTAAAATACTAGTTTTATCTTTCTTTACTATTGCATTTTTGGTAGGGGGGGGAGTTAGTTCAGTTAGTGCAGCTGAATACAATTACAGTTCATCAGGTAAAAGTTTTTCGAAAGCTTGGAGTTCAACGCCAATTAATACCTCAACAAGAACTATGAAGTATGGTTACAATACCTCATGGATTAACGAAGATTACACACATACTTATCACAAAAATAGTACGCACACAGCCTATGTTAAAAATACAAGTAAAGCACAAGAAAAAAATGCTAGAGCGGGTAGTTATGCAAAAGTCGAAATAACTCACGCAAGCGGAACAGTTTATTATAGTTACGAATATTAAATTGCATTGATTTCACTTAGTTTTTTCTTGCTTGTAAAGATTGTTAAAAGTCGAATCCCCCATTCTTTTTTTGCGATAGATTTTATCTCATTTATAGCATCTTGCTTTGATTCAAGGATTTGTTTATGTTCTTCATCCTCTGTTTCTAGGTGTTCGTTAGTCTCAATTTGATAACTTACTTCACTTTCGTCATCTGTCACAACGAGACCATATGAGAATTCCTTATTATAAAGAGGTACCCAGATAATTAAATCTACTTTATCTTGACTATGATGGATTGCTATATTTGTATAAGTCTGAAAAAATGGAGCATCATAGACAGATAGTACCATATTGGATTCGTTTTTAGCATAATCACCTAAAGCATTTTTTTCAAAACCTTGTGCATAGGTATTTATTACTTGGTTATTAGAATAAATATGAATACCTAAATATAAAGAAGTTGCGACAACGATCCCAATGATTATTCTTATAATAACTTTTTTATAGTTCAAGAATAGCATCTCCCATCTTTTTTAATTCTTCATTGTGAGTAACTAAAATAATTGTCTTTCCTCCTTTATTTAGCTCTTTTATATGTCCCATAATTAGGTTAGCATTATGTTTATCCAGGCTTCCTGTCGGTTCATCAGCTAATATAATACTGCATTTTTTCATAAATAAACGCGCAATCGCTATTCTTTGCTGTTCACCACCTGACAAAGTAAAAATTTTGCTTTTTTCGTAACCATTCATTCCAACCTTTTCCAATACAGAGGAAACAGTCATGTTGTTCCTATATTTCTTATCAATCATTAAAATGTTTTCTGCAACAGTCTTATTTTCTACTAATGCATAATTCTGAAAAAGGAAACCAATTTTTTCTCTATACGCTTTAATAACATCTGCATTAATAGATAGGTCTAACCCATCTAGTATTACTTTTCCCGAGTCAATCTTCTCGATTCCCCCCAATAATATTTAAAAGTGTCGTTTTTGCCACTCCCGCTCTTACCGCTGAATACGACAAAATCCCCTTGTTTTATAGAACATGAGAAGTCATTGAATATCACACGATCACCAAATTTTTTGGATATATTTTTAATTTCCAACATACTACACACCACCTTTCAATATATGAGGTATATTTATTTTTTCATATTTATTAATATATAACCAAAGAATGACAATAGTATTAGTAAGCACAATGGTACTTGAAGTAAGGATAAAGAGAATAGAAAATTGATAAAATATAAATTTACCTATGAAAGCAATTATCACACCAGAAATAAAAGCTCCTATTAATAGCTTAAATAAGCCTTTATATCGTTGGAAAAATTTTTACCAAGTACTTTACCAAGAGCTATTTCAATGGCTCTTGAATTAAAATCCATTTTTAAAATGGTAGATAAAGAAATATTAAATAGAATTAACGTCATAGTACTCAAAATGATATTAATCAAAAATATTAATACCTTCTCTGCACGTTTTTCTAGATATAAATCCTTTATATTATTTTTATAAAAAGTCTCGTTTTCATAACCTATTTTTTTAATAAAAGCTTCATAATCATTGTCATGGTGAAATTTCACTGATGAATTAAATACATAGGCACTCGATAGATTACTAGGGAATTTATTATGGGTATCCAAAATGATAATAGGATTTTTCTTATAATTATCTGCTAGGTTCGTCATATTAATATCGTATACTAATAATTCATAAGGATCCCTTATATAAATAGTATCAAAAATCCCATCATCACTTTGTAACAATTCAGTAATTTCATTAGATGCTGATGAATCAAATATCCCCCCCTTTTCTTTTAATTCCTCATCTGTGTATCTAGAAATTATATAATATCGATCCTCAACCAGTTTATTCAAATCAACTTTAAGATGCTCTATATCTTTTTTTGCATATTTATTCAAATATACAACTGGTTCATTTACTGTTGTCATGCTTGATGACACACCACCATTGTTTGAAAAATCGAAAGATAGATGTATTTGGTAATTATCTAGATTATCATTATAAAAATTATTAGCATGTTTCATATCAGTGTCAAAATTTGTAGTGTCTGATAATTCTTTAAATAAAAAGAAAATATTATCATAAGTATAAAAGTCTTCCCAGTTATCTTCTTGATTAATGGTTTGTATTGCATCGTAAATTGTCTTTAAATTAAAAGATAACGTTAGAATTAATGTTATTGTTATAATAAACAATGCAACGAAAGTTAGCATTTTGTATCCCCACGTGTAATAACTTTTAACAAATGTCTTCTTAATATCCAAATTACGAAGCATGAAAAACATTAAATTGGTAGATAGAACGATAAAAAGTATCACAAGTGATGATATTAACAAAAACTTAGATGATTCTGTTATCAATTGTGCTATTAACATCCCTATAATAGCACTACTAATAATCGTTACTGAGTTGGTGAAAACGAGAGGAAGAATGATATCTTTTTTTTCAGACCCATTAAAGTATTTGATTAAAACTTCTTTTTTTAGGTTATTCACTTCAAAAGTTACATATAAAAATATTATAAAAAACACAAAAACCCAAGCAGAAATAATCATAAATCCAGCATCATTTGGATAATGGTTTTCTACAGGCTTACTCATTCCGTACTTATCAATGGTTATTGAACGCAGTGTTTCCACATTTTCTTCAGTTCCAAAAACATAGTAATACTCTTCTGTGTTTATTATTTCAATTTCTCTAAAGGGTTTAAAAATAACTTCTCTGTTACCACTTATTAACGAATTAAACGAAGATACATCATTCTTTGCTAATATTCTATTTTTAAAGTAATCTTTATTTTCATCTGTAGTATAAATTGTGTAGGTAGCGGAATTTTTAGAATTAACAGTGGAAGTAATCAAATATATTTTTAAATGCAGTTCCTTACTTAATTCCTCTAAATCATTTAGGTATTCTCGATTTAATTCCTCACTATTACCACTTATTTTATACTTAAAATCACTTTCATTTACTTTACCATCTAAAAAATAAATATATGCATCTCCTATGATTGTAAATACTATAAAAAATAAAAAGGAGAAAAATGCAAGTTTTTTCTTATCCACCATAATATATAAATCCTCCATTAATAAAAAATGACGGTACTGTTTATAGGTAAGCTTATTTACATTCTAATAAATTTAAAAATGTTTCTATAATTCTAATTATAAACTAAATATTAGGAGATGAATAGAGCAACAGGTTTATTATAGCCTATCGCTCTTGATCTATTAATCAGTATCGTCGTCCTTTTTATATTTAACTTCATTTAATTTTCCACCCATGGTTATTTGGTCCATTGCTTCTTTAATTTTCTTCTTACCACTGTCATCAAAGGACTGTAAGTCAATCAAAATTAATTCTGTATTGAAGCTATAGGTAAACTGCTCACGTCATTTAATTCTAATGCTGCAATTAAGAACTGAATCGTATTATCCATTGTATCATCAGAAGGAATTACTCTAACGCCCTTCTTTCTGTCAACAGGCGCTTCGTTAGTAAGCATTTCTTGTGTCAATTCCCCACCGCGTATAGCCTCTCCATTTTTAATAAGTGCTTTCTTTTCCTCTGTGGATACCACCTGATAACCATTACTCAACAGTGCAACTGTTACTGTAACAATTACAAGGAAAATTTTTTATAAGATTAACCATTTAGGATCTCCTGAATTTATAAGAGAAACCATGAACACCTCATAGTCCATGGTTTCTACCTTTAAAAAATGCGTCCCACATGGCCACTAAACACCCCCCCTTGCCAGTAGGTATTACTATTTTGGTCTATAACCGCAATACCAGTTGACCCTTCAGATCCACTTGCCATTCCCTAACCATATACCAACATGGCCGTCTGATTTATAGGTGTCGGAAAATATAATATCCCCCCCTGGCTGTATTTTATTAAAAGGTACTTTTGACCCCCCCATTCTGTTTAATGTTTCTGTACTTGAACATACTATGCAAAATAACCGAGGAAGAAGCAAAAGACTAGAACTTAGATTACCAGAAAGCCATTTAGCAAAATCTGCCAATCAGGTTTGGACATGGGACATTACGTGGCTAAAAGATCCGGTGAAAGGCATGTTTTTTCGACTCTATTTATTTATGATATTTTTAGTAGAAAGATAGTAGGTTGGGAGATTTGGGAAACAGAAGAGGCAAATTATGCAGAAGAGTTGATGAAAAAGACAGTTATTAGCGAAAAGATTCAGGGTAGACCCATGGTCCTCCATTCCGATAATGGTAGTCCTATGAAAGCAGCGACGTTTCAAGTATTACTTGAAAGATTGGGGATCCAAAGCTCTTATTCAAGATCTCGAGTAAGTAATGATAATCCTTATTCTAAAGCCAGGAGCCCATATTGAAATACTTAAAACGCGAAAAAAGTTTATGAGTTAGCGAAACAAAAAACACCCAGGGCGTTGGTCACGCTCAACCAGAGACTAGAGTGCACATGACTCAGTGGCGTTAAATCCAATGAAGAAAAAAATGGAAAAAGAATAAACAAAATAGTCTACTGCGACCCGTTGTCGCATTTCCCTTGAATTTTATTGTATTAAAGATAAAGAGTTACTATCGCGCTTCGCTTTGGTGACCCTCTCATCAAAGAACAGAACTCGTTCTATTCTTTGATGAGAGGGGGGGAAGGGTAGTTCTATCTTGACAAACACCGAGGGTTGACTACTTTTTATATTTTCGATATATATATATAGCACCCACTACATAACAGACGCATATAGAAATAAACCAAAGTGACAATTGTAACCCTAATTGAGGTGTTATGGCAAGTAATGTTTGGATACTGTAAATTTCATAGAGAATGTTATTAAGGAATTGAAACCCTGCCAACATCCATTCTCGAAAAAGCAAATAGACAAGGGGGGGACCTATAGAAAGAATAAAAATCGTCAACAGATTGTCATATTGGATATAATCTGTTGCAAGTATTTCCCAGAAGGTAAAATCAGGATGAACTTCAATGCGAAAGATCCATCTTAGAAGTTCTTCTAGTAAGTCTATCACCTATATTCCCCCCCCTAAAATAAAGCTCCCCCCAAAAAGGAGCTTTATTTATTCAATCATAAACGCCTTGCAAAACATCTTCAACCCTGATGTATGAAGCATATAATCTCTTGAATTCTGAGTGCCCGCCTTGCTTACCTATCCATAACCATTTTTTAGTCATGTCTACATGGCTAATTTGTTGGGGCGAATCTGGGTCTAAATCCGAACCTAATGCGGAATCTAGACTTACAAGTCCATCCCCCCCAAAACCACATAAGTTACTTATCCCATCACAACTATCAGTAATATCAAACCTGTTTGCATACCAATTATGGTAACTGTTATAGTCTGTAACCGCCACATCGTTATTATTCGATACAACATGGTATTGATTTTCCTCGGTATCGGGAATGTCTTCAAGGTCCTCATCGACTCCTGCAAACGCAAAGTATTTGGTATAAGTATGTCCTTCACTAGCACTATTGTAATAATCTTCTCCATATAAGGTTTCACAATAAGCATCTGAAATAGAATCATCCCATAACTCACTGTTCCCCCCTGTCTAAATCTCCAGCTGCAGAATTGTTTACACCAAAGTGAGGAGTTCCAAACGTTATTAATCGGTCTATATCTAAAGTTCCATCTGTAAGTTCGATAAAGTGTCGTGAAACAAGACCTCCTTTACTATGGGCAATAATATTAAAATCTTGGTAAGATGAGATACTATCAACATGTGTTCTAAGCCCTTGTATGAAACTTTCTAAATCATCTCCAGCAATTCCAACGTGATTATTCGCACCGTATTGATAAGCAAATAAATCTACGTTAGGCGTATAGCTATTATACTCGATCAAACGTTCCGGAAGTTCAATTATACTATCATCACCATTATCATAGCTATCAATATAATGGGTGTCTACATTACTATAAGGTTGGTTTTCAGCCCAAGAATACGTGTTACCAGTAAAAGATTCAGTGGAACTAATACCTTCGTTTGCATCGGCATGACCATAATCATTTTCCCATTTCATATTTAACTCCCATGCACTGCTTGGACTGCTGTTTAATCCATGTATAAAAATTATAGGAGGCATACCACTTTCAGCTGTACTTGAAACGGCTGTTGCAAGGATTTGATTTGTTTGTTGGTCCTGATAAATGACTTAATATGATAAATGGTTGATTTATTACCCTCCTCCACACGGAACGCATCCTCAATAGTCTGTGTTTCCCCCATTGACTTTTTTTATCAATGCTTTGAATCTGAGACGCTTTTATTTCATAGTTTGGCAAATTTAAAAATTTAATCGACTTGTCTTGTTTTTTCAAATCTTTTAATATATTTTTGTTTAGTTTTTTAAGTTTCTTGTTTTCTTTTACTACATTCTTATAATCTTCTTTTGATTGAACTATTAGGATGCCACCGTCCGTTGTCGCTTGAATGGTGTTCGTTTTTTTATCATATTTTTGTTTCTTTACTTTTATAAACTGAGCTTGATTATCCTTATATTTTAATAGAATCGGTTTCTTATCCACAGCTTCACTGGGGGGGAGGGACACCGTAATATCAAAGGATAGATTTGATCCAAATTCATTAATTTCAAATGCTTTTAAACTCTCCATTTGATTTACAAGGAGATTATGATTTTCAATCACTACAAATTGTTTAGGCATATTTCCTGGTCCATTCACAGTACCTGTTACCCCCCCAAGGTCGTTAGAAGGAATTTCATAGGTCCTTCTTTCATCACCATCATCTAAGCCATTCCCGTTTTCATCCGCAATAGTAGGATTAGTTCCAAATGTTTCAATTTCAATGTCGTCGTGAAGACCATCGCCATCGGTATCAATTCTTGTTGGATCAGTTCCCTGTTGCTCATGTTCAGTTGCGTCACCATATCCATCACCATCGGTATCTTTTCTCGCAACAGATGTACCCTGCTCATTTTCTACTTGATTCATAAGACCGTCACCATCCATGTCACCATGGGCTTCAAACACCAATCCCTTATTAATACCGGTTCCTTCAATGATTTTTTTTTGTCTCTTCTCCATATGCTAAGTTCATTGAGGATAAAGAAAATATTCCAATCAAACTAATAGTACTTAATACTTTTAATGCTTTTTGGTAAACCTTCATTATTAATTTCCCCCCCATCCCTAAATCATCATATTTCTAAAAAAAAACCTTATCATCATTGCAAATACTTTGGCGAACTTAGTAAAATAAATGTTCGTCGAACTCAGCATTTGCAGCAACGGTTACTAAAAACAGTAGTGGACAAAGTTTTGATAAAGCTTGGGAATTATCTGCAAGTGGTTACAAGTTTTTGGTACCAACACATTTATCAGTTTTTCTAAAGTTTACGGAGGGAAAATTTATGAAAAATTAATTTTGTGTACCGCATTAGCTTTAGCTTTGTTATAATAAGATCTTTTTGTAAAGGGTCTTGCTAGGATCGCACCAGGAGCCAAATTCACCCCCCCTGATGTGGTCTCCTATAAATAACTTCTACCATTTTATTGAAAATCCCTTTAATTTATCAAATGTATATAGAAAAATGATTCTTTATAACTACTAAAGACGTTTAATTTTCACCACGTTCCTTAAAATAAGAGTCAAATAGTCTATTTCGAATTATGCTCAACTTAAGAATTATGTACATAGTATAAACTTATTAAAAACCTATTTAACAGCTATGCATTGGGTTGGATAATCATTATGCACACTTATTTTTTATAGATACAGCTCGTGGATAGGTTAATACTTTATGCTGCTCATAAAGCTTTTGCATAATCGACAGCGTTTGTTTTCCGGAAAAACCAAAGATGCGATTGGCATCTCGTTGCAAGTCTGTTAAGTCATACAAAGTCGGTGCATATGTTTTTTTATTCTTTTTCTCGATTGTTTTTACAGATAAGTCTTTGTTTTGTAAGCCTTTCAGTAGTTGCTGTGCTTTTGATTGGTCAAAAATACGTGTTTCATTTTTGGGATTTCGCCATAATAAGGTAATCCCATCGTTTGTTTTTGCTTTGATTTGATAATATTTTTTGGCTTTAAATTGATTAATTTCTTTTTCTCTAGCTGCAATCATTTCCAGTGTTGGCGTTTGGACTCGTCCACTTGACAATTGTGCGTTAAATTTCGTTGTTAACGCTCTAGTTGCATTTAATCCAACATACCAGTCTGCTTCAGAACGGGCAACAGCAGCCTGATAGAGATTTTCAAATTGTTTCGCTGGTTTTAAGTTTTGAAAACCTTGTTTAATCGCCTGATCTGTGACAGATGAGATCCAGAGGCGTTTAACTGGTTTATTCACTCGTGCTTTTTCCAGTATCCATCTAGCGACAAGTTCGCCTTCACGTCCAGCATCGGTCGCAATTACGATGTCTTTCACATCTTTACGGATGATCTGACTCTTGACGGCTTGAAACTGTTTACCTGTTTTCTTAATTACTACTAGTTTTAAATGTTCCGGTAACATTGGTAGTTCATCTAGCTTCCATGTTTTATATTTATCATCGTAGGCCTCAGGATCTGCCAAAGTAACGAGATGTCCAAGTGCCCATGTGACAATATAGCTTGACCCTTCAATATAACCGTTTCCTTTTTTATTACAATTTAATACTCTTGCTATATCACGTCCCACAGATGGTTTTTCTGCGATCACTACTGTTTTACTCATTGATTGCACCTTCCTCATGTTTCATTCCTTTTACTTTATCATATTAATAAAAATTCAACACTAGTCTTCTCTTCTTACATGATATCTTGCGTTCCTCCAACTAGAATAGGTTATCTTTTTCTATTATCATGATATCATGAATACCATACATATTTCTTATCCTAGTAAGCTGTGGAGTGATATTATTTGCGAAAATGGCAACAAAAAATAACTAAAAAACAAATCCTCTTTTTTCTGATACTTTTTATTAGCTTTATTGGGTCTCTACTATTTGTCAATCTAAATCATAGCCTGTATGATCGCCCTATTGCTAAGGTTATAAATTCTACAGAAGTGGAACGAAATGAGATTACTGATCAATATGACAATGTTGACTATCAAATAACAGAAGAATTAACGGCGGAATTATTAAACGGGGGGGAAAATAAAGGAACGTTACTTACTATTATCAATGAGTATACCGAATCTGAAGCAATTAATCATCATTTTGAAACAGGGGATGAGATTTTCTTATCTATTGATATCAACCAGCAGACTGGTGAAGTAGAGGACGTTAAAAGAGACAAATTTGTCGTATTTGCACTGTGGATATTTATTCTGGTATTGATTGCTGTAGGGAAAAAACAAGGTGTCTATTCTTTTATCAGTTTGGCGGTCAATGCACTGATACTCTCTGTTGCTTTAGATATTTACCTCTATAATTCAGATTACAGCCTATTAGTCATCAGTGGGATTAGCGTGGTTATCTTTACTATCTTGTCTTTATTAATGGTAAACGGACGCAACGAAAAAACATATGCTGCTATTATCGCTACTTTACTAGGTACGCTAAGCTCGTTAATCATTGCCTATCTCGCTTTACATATGACAGGTGAACAAGGGTTGCGATATGAAGAAATGTCACTTAGCACTCGTAATCCTCAGATTATTTTTATGGCCGGACTGTTGATTGGAGCATTAGGTGCAGTAATGGATGTGGCAATCACCATGTCTTCCTCTTTATTTGAATTATATGAAAAAAATAACCAAATTGACCTTAAAAAACTGAAGCAATCAGGATTGGAAATCGGAAAAGACATTATGGGTACAATGACGAACATCATCTTCTTTGCATATGTCAGTGGATCGATCCCGATGATGCTTATATATATGAAGAACGATTTACCATTAGGGAATACTTTGACGCTGAACCTCTCTATTGAGTTGGCCCGTGCCTTAGCAGGTGGAATCGGAATTGTGCTGACGATCCCAATTGCTATTTACATCTCGATATTCTTTATTAAAAGAAAGAGGGTGTAAAGATGAATGTACTGGTTTTATTATCGATTATCTTATTTGTATTGATGACACTAATTGGAGGTAAAAAAGGAGTAAAAACCTTTATTGCTTTATTTCTTAACTTTGGTGTGCTCTTAATTACAATCTTAATTATGAATGATCCAAACGCAAGCCCCCCCGTTTTATTAACGCTGATTGCGTGTGTCATCATTAGTATGATTACACTGTTTTTCATCCATGAAGTCAATAGCAAAATGTTAGTAGCGTTCTTTTCCACAATTGCTACCACACTTCTCTTATTGTTTCTGATTCTTATTATAACGGAACGTTCGATGATTCAAGGCTTCGGCCCAGAAGAATCAGATGGATTGTATATTTTTTCTCTATCTATTAGCTTAGATTTTGTTGAGATTGCTACATCTGTCATTATTATGAGTACGATAGGGGCGATCTTAGACACCGCAGTTGCGATCAGTTCACCAATGAAGGAAATCCACATACAGAACCCTACTATTAACAGAAAAGATTTATTTAAAGCTGGGATGACGATTGGAAGAGACATTCTTGGCACGAGCACTAATACGCTTTTCTTTGCATTTTTCGGTGGTTATCTGGGACTGTTAATTTGGTTAAAGGATCTTGATTACAGTGTAGGGGAAATGATCAATGCAAAAGTGTTCAGTGCTGAGTTAATTGCGATTTTAATTGCAAACACTGGAATAGCTTTGGTTATTCCTATTGCTGCTGCAATGAGTGCATATTATTATGTTTTGAAACAGACAAAAGAGAAATAGGCAGATATCTGTCTCTATTTCTCTTTTTAATTTATTTCCTTTCAACATTATTTATTCATAATTATGTGGATCAATAGGATAGATTTTAGACAAGAAGATTCAGTCATCGTAAATAATATGCTGTTGTGAAAGAAAGAAAAAGATATACAATTAAAGAAATTTTTTAAAATATAATGATTATTCTCAAATGGGAATAGTAAACCAAAATGTATGAAGATTCCCATTGGAAATCATACCTATTTTACCGTTATGTCTTTCCACAATTTCTTTTGAAATAGCTAAACCAAGTCCACTTCCTCCTAACACACGACTTCTGGAATGATCCACTCGATAAAATCTCTCAAAAATGCTCTGTTTATCTGTTAAAGGAATCTGTTGCCCCCCCTCTCCAGTAATAGAGATTTTATATACTTTTTCAACACATTCACCCTTGATGATTATCGGACCATTTTCTTGATAATATCGAATCGAGTTATCTAATAAATTGCTCATCACTTGTATAACACCTTGAATGTTTACCTCCACCTGTTGCTTTTCTGCTTTTATTTCATACGGTATAGCTTCTTTATTCAATAACCACCGAAACATTTCTATTGATTGTTCAACCAATACAGCTATATTTACATGCTCTTTTCGAGATACAAGCAGGTCTGACTCAACATCCCATTCTTTTAATTGTTCCATTTGTTCAATCAGTTTTGTTAATCGCTTTGATTCATCCAGAAGAGATTGATACAGTTTCGGATCTCCATCTATCATTCCTGTTTTCAAAGCAGAAAGATAACCATTTAGATTAGACAAGGGGGGGGTTCGAAATTCATGGGATAAATCAGATACAATCCTTTGTCGTTGCGTTTGATTTGCTTCTAACCGTTGTGTTAGCTGATTAAAATGAGAAATTAATTGTCCCATTTCATCGTTTGTATGAACTTGAATTGGATTAGGATATAATCCTTCCTTTATTCTTTGTGTCGATTGAATTAATTCTCTTAACGGTCTGATTAGTTTTCTAGTTAAATAAAAATGAAGGATGCTCCCAATTACAACAGTAAATAGACTGAAAAGTAATAAGTAATCAAATAATGCCGACTGAAATTGAACTTGTTTTTGCGATTCCATCGGCATATCATCAATTAAATAACAGGCTGTATTATAGAGTGCCCAACTAGTAATTAAAACAAAAGTAGTAACAACTATCATATTTAATAAGGTTA
This sequence comes from Gracilibacillus boraciitolerans JCM 21714, assembly GCF_000521485.1. Taxonomy (GTDB): domain Bacteria; phylum Bacillota; class Bacilli; order Bacillales; family Amphibacillaceae; genus Gracilibacillus; species Gracilibacillus boraciitolerans. The sequence continues at coordinate 44,259 of NZ_BAVS01000026.1, forward strand.
GCCTTAAGATGATTTTTTCGGTAACCAGTCTCTATATTTACTGAACAAATTTGTACCCCCCCATTCCTCTAACAGTCTGTATTCGTAAGGGAGAAGCTGGTCTATCTTCTATCTTTTCTCTAAGTTTTTTAATATGGGCATCAATGGTTCGATCTAATATAGTCCGATCAGCATTAGGATATAGTTGATCAATTAATTGTTCTCTTGATAAAACCATATTGGGATGTTCCATCAAATGGTTTTGTTAAATAGTCGTCAGCTCCTAGCTTCAAGCCATTTATTTTATCTTCTGTACGTACTTTTGCCGACAACATAATGATGGATACCTCATTTCGTTCCTGTTCACGTACCCACTTACAATATTCTTCTCCACTCAATTTTGGCAGCATTAAATCGAGAATGATCAAGCACGGGTGATAAGTCAGGAAAGCTTTCTTAGCCAACTCCCCCATCTTCAGCCTCTTTCACCTCATAACCTGCCTTAGTTAAATAAATAGATATAAGCTCTCGAATCATTCTATCATCTTCCACTATTAGAATTGTTTGCTTCATTGAATCACCTGTTCTTATTGCATTTTTTCAAATTGAGATTCCATCGTTTCATAATTTAATGGACCATAAGCTATGTAACGAATTATTCCATTAGAATCTATCATATAGGAAGATGGAATTGGACGAATCTGATACTTCGTTGCTGTACTGTTATTTTCATCCAATAAAATAGAAAATGATAAACCGAATTCCTCTACGAAATCATCCACATCCTGTAAATTGGCCTCTGTTTCAACTAAATTAACGGCTAAGATAGCAACATCCTTTGTTTGATAGAACTTTTCCATATCCGGCATTTCGGCACGGCATGGCGGACACCACGTAGCCCAAAAGTTAAGCATTACCCTTTGTCCTCTGTAATCTGATAATCTTGCGTTTTCTTCTTCTAGGGTCTGGAGTTGAAAATCTGGAGCTTGATCCCCCCCTACTTCAAGTCCAACCTTTATATCTGGAGATGTATTGTTTTCAGATGCAGAATCATTGTCTATTAATTCTTCCTTCGTTGACGGATCACTTTCCTCGCTTTTAGCTAAATCGAATATAGCATAACCAAACATTAATAATAGAATAACCGTAATTATGATTTTCTTCATTCGCTATTT
>NZ_BAVS01000025.1 GCF_000521485.1 Gracilibacillus boraciitolerans JCM 21714
GATTAGTATATTTCATACTGTTTTGTGCCTTGAGCGAGGCGAAAGGAATGGTTATAAAAATGAAAAAAGTCAATGAATGGATGTTAAAAAAGCAAAGTAAAATGGTATCACTTCTTAATAATCAAAGAGGTTCACAGACATTAGAATGGATAGGTATTGCGGCAGTTATTGTTATTTTAGTGGGTGTGATTTCTACGGCAATGTCTAATGCTGGAAGTATTGGGGATGAAGTAGTAAAAAAAATAACAGAATTGATCCAGAATATAGGATGATTTATTTTACCTTCCAGAATTCGTAGCTAAAAGGAGTTACATTGCTTATGTCGAGATTATTACTTATTATATTTCTTTCAGCCCCCTTTCTTTTCATTAGTTGCTTGTAATGAAGGGGGGGAGAATGGTTCAAACCAAGGTGTAAAAGCACCAGTTGATGTAACCGATGAACAAGAGGCAACAGAGAAAAATCATTCAAAGATTGAAAAAGATGCAAGAGCAGAAGAACCATCCTCTAAAAGTAATATGAGATTTTTAGAAGATATACCCGAAGTACCAACAGATGCAGCTGGGTTTATTGATCAAAAACCGGGAAAATATGGTGAAAAAAGCTTAACTGATAAGGAAGTAAGAGACGCGCTGATAGATGACTTATCCAAACTTGAACCCTTGACAGATCAGGCAACGGATGAAGAAATAGAAGCCTATTTTAAGTATGCGTATTCGTTAGTGGTGAAAGATTTTCCTGATCCTGAAAATTTGGTGAAAGAGTGGGAGTTTCAATCTTTTGGTAATCCTGATTTACCGGATAGCCGTTATCACTTCAAAGAGAATTATAATATTGAAGTAATCCTCGATGCAAGTGGCAGTATGGCTGCGCTACATGATGACAAAACCTTAATGGAAACAGCAAAGGAATCAATTTTAGATTTTATGGCACAAGTACCAGAAGAAGCAAATGTTTCTCTTCGTGTTTACGGACATGTAGGATCGAGTGCAGACAGTGACAAGGAAGCTTCCTGTAAGGCAATTGAACAGGTATATGATTATGCCACATATGACGAAGAAATCTTTCGAGAAGAAATGGATCTGATTCAACCGGCAGGCTGGACACCTTTAGCAGGTGCACTGGAGGAAGCGAAAGATGCGTTATCCTCCTTTAATGGGAGTAATCACACCAATTTAATTTATTTGGTTAGTGATGGAATTGAAACCTGTGATGGAAATCCGGTAGAAGTTGCAGAGTCATTAGCAAATTCTGATGCCCAACCGATTATTAATATTATCGGCTTTCATGTGGATGCCGATGCCCAGCAACAACTCCAGCAAATGGCCGAAGTATCCGGAGGGATCTTTGCCACTGCGTATAATCAACAGGAACTAAGTGAGGAATTTAAACGAGCTGAGCAAACATTAGCTGCATGGGAAAGATGGAAAGAAAATGCGTTATCGAGTCTAGACATAAAAGAACTTAACCAAGGCGGAGATATCATCCAGTTTACGGGCGATTGGACGTCTGCAAGACTTCAAACTTATGATAAATTGACTAGTGCAATATATGATATGGAAACTAACGATATTGTTACTAACGATATAGCAGATGAACTGGATGAGCAAAGAGAAGAATTGCAAGAGTTATTAGAACAGATAGAGCAAGAATTAGTTAACGACCTAGAGGGTAAAAATGTGGAACACATCGAAGAATTGAGAGAGACGATCCGTAATAAATATAATAGCCAAGTTGAAAATTAAGTAAAATAAATTACTGATGTTTTAAAGAATCTGTCGTAAAAGTTAAAAGGGGGAATTTTCTTCATGCTAAAACTTTTATTGATTGTCCTATTATCTTCTTCCTGCCTTTTGTTAATAGCTTGCAATGCAGAAGATGATAGTCCACCAGAAGATGTAACAAAGACAGTTGATACAACCGATGAACAAGAAGCAACAGAAGCAGGTTCCAATCGTGAGCAAGAGGCAAAAAAAGAAGGGTCGTCTTCTGAAGCTGATATGAGATTTTTGGAAGATATACCAGAAGTACCAACAGATGCAGCTGGATTTATTGATCAAAAACCTGGAAAGTACAGCGAAAAAAATTTAGTGGATAAGGAAGTAAGAGACGCGTTGGTGGATGACTTATCCAAACTTGAACCCTTGACGGATCAGGCAACTGAAGAAGAAATAGAGGCCTATTTCAAATATGCGTATTCGTTAGTAGTAAAAGATTTTCCTGATCCTGAAAACTTGGTGAAAGAGTGGGAGTTTCAATCTTTTGGCAATCCCGATTTACCGGACAGTCGTTATCACTTCAAAGAAAACTATAATATCGAAGTAATCTTGGATGCGAGTGGTAGTATGGCTGCGGTCCATGATGGCAAAACCTTAATGGAAACAGCAAAGGAATCAATTTTAGATTTTATGGCACAAGTCCCAGAAGAAGCAAATGTTTCATTACGTGTATACGGCCATGTGGGATCAAGTGCAGACAGTGACAAGGAAGCTTCCTGTAAAGCAATCGAACAGGTATATGACTATGCATCCTATGACCAGGAGGCCTTTCAGCAAGAGATGGATAAGGTTCAACCAGCAGCTGGACGCCTTTAGCGGGAGCATTGAAGGAAGCGAAGGATGCTTTAGCATCTTTTAATGGCAGTAACCATACCAATTTAATTTACCTTGTTAGTGACGGAATTGAAACCTGTGACGGAGATCCAATAGCTGTTGCAGAATCCTTAGCAGACTCTGATGCCCAACCGATTATTAATATTATCGGCTTTCATGTGGATGCCGATGCCCAACAACAACTCCAGCAAATGGCCGACGTATCAGGTGGTATATTCGCCACTGCATATAACAAACAGGAATTAAATGAAGAATTCAAGCGGACTGAAAAGGCGTTAGCGGCATGGGAAAGATGGAAAGAAAATGCGTTATCAAGTACTAATATGTAAGAATTCAACCAATGGAGAGAGATAATGAGTTTTCAAGATGATTGGTTGTCAGCAAGACTTAAAACAGATAACCAACTATATAGCGCAATATACGACTTGGAGAAATACAACATTATTACTGAAGATATAGCTGATGATCTAGATAACCGAAGAGAAGAATTGAAGGAGTTATTAGAACAGATAGAGCAAGAATTAGTTAATGACCTTGAGGGTAAAAATGTGGAACACATCGAAGAATTGAGAGAGACGATCCGTAATAAATATAATAGCCAAGTTAAAAATTAAGTAAAATAAGACTTCTTAGCTGAGACCACTGTAAAAATATGTATAAGGAAGAAATGAAACAATGTTGAAGATGTGTCCGATGTATTGCTATAACAGTTTATTTGAAAAGGAAACTTTTTAAATCCTAACACGATTAAAACATGATCATTAAATAATTATAAGAGAATTAGCATCAAAGGAGGATAGCATCGAAAGGAGAGATAATTTGCGGAGAGCCAGAAGCTATTTTCAAAAACTATTTATTATTCTAGCAATATTTATTATCACCTTTCTACCAGTAGTTACACCAACTGTATATGCAGTTAGTTCATGGACGGGTAATTCGTGGACTGGGAACAGTTGGGAAGGAAATCCATGGCAAGGAAACCCATGGGATGGATCTGACTTAACATGGAAAGGGAATTCCTGGAATGGACAAGACTGGAGCGGAAATGAATTTGCTGGTGATGTAACAAACAGCAATATATCGTGGTCTCTTGAACCATGGATGGGTCATGATTGGTCTTCTAATGGTTTCCAAGGTAACGATTTCAGTGGAATGCCATGGTCACAAGATGGCTATAGTGGCAATTCATTTAATGGTACCCCCCCGTGGATGCAAAATGGCTATAGTGGCAATTCATTTAATGGTACCCCCCCGTGGATGCAAAATGGCTATAGTGGCAATTCATTTAATGGAAACCCGTGGATGCAAAATAGCTATAGTGGCAATTCATTCAATGGTAATCCATGGATGCAGAATGGATATAATGGCAATTCATTCAATGGTAATCCATGGATGCAGAATGGTTATAATGGCAACTCATTCAATGGCAGTCCATATATGCAAAATGGTTATAATGGCAATTTCTTCAGCGGGAATGCATGGGACCGTTATAGGCTAATACAGCAATGAATAGTTACAATTATTCGAATTCGAATCCTCAGCGATTTTATGATTCGAAAGGTTATAAAATAACTGAATTTATAGCAAAAGATTTTATTGGTAGTAGTGCCCAAATGGCTGTCGGTGGTATGGAACATATGAGACATATGGATGCTGGCAAAAATTATAATTGGGATTATGGAAGTCGATTTTATTCTGATATGTTAGTCGGTGGATTTAAAGTAGCTGGTGTCGATAATGGCGTAACCCAAACTTATGATGCTGCCTCTAAAATGTGGGATGGCGTAGAGGGTTATAATCAGTTTAGGGGGGGTAGACCTGATATTTTAAATAGCTTTCGGTCTTCCATCGATGATAGTATTATCCCAACATTAGGTAGTAAAAAGAATATATTGAATAAACTTATCCCGCCAGCTCCTGTTCAAAAAGTATTGTCAAAGTTAAGTGTTCCTGGTGCTGCATTAGGTGCAGTCTCGTCAGGTGGGAAAATAATAGATAGTTCATTTGAGGCATTTAAAGCATGGAATAGTGATTCTTCTACTGCGGAAAAGGCAGTTTCAACTGCTTCAGCTGGTGAGAATGTTGGAGACTTTTTGATGAGTGCGGGGGGGGCAATAACTGCGGCGATCCCTGGTGGGCAAGCAGCAGGAGGAATTTTGGCTGCTGCAGGTGCTGGGATTTGGGCGGTTTCTAAGGGTGTTAAATGGTATGCGAAAAATTCTGAGAAAATAAATAAGGGAATAAAGAAAGCAGGTAAAGCCGTAGTAGATGGAGCTAGTAAAGCGTGGAACTTTACAAAAGGACTATTCTCATAAATGATGAGAATAGTCCCAACAAAGAGTAGAAAGGATGATTATTTGAATAAAGATCAGAAACAATTGCTTAACCAGGCAATGAAATATAAAAATATGTTTGAATCCTATGAAATAAATACCGGGGGGCTTATCAAATTGAAAATATAGCATTTTATTTAGTCGTTTACTCAAAAAAAATACTATTTCAAAAAAAAATTACAGGAAGTGCAGTTATTTCCACAGAATTTTCAGATTCAGTAGAGGAATCTAAATATGTAGAAGCATATAATTTATTAACTGATTTTGCCTTACTAAAAAACATGATAAACACACACGTTTTTTATAGCTGATATCAATATGGATTCATTTAAAACGGTTAAGGGTTTTTTAGAAAAAGTTACTGAAAATGTAGAATTCAATCAAAAGTCATTATTTTTGGATGCATTAAAAGCAAATAATTATATATTGGAATTACAAGATATTTTAATGGAAAAATATAATTTCTATGCAGATAGAGGTCAGAAAATACAACGTGGTGAGATTGAGTATATCACAAATGAAATAATGGAAGATTTGTATAACTTATTATGTGAAGCAGACTATATACAATATCAACAAGTCCATAGACAATATATTAAGATGAACGATTATAAAGAAATTTTGAAGATATCAAAGTCACATCCTTCTATTAAAAAGTTTTTAACTTATGAAACAGAAATTTACTTAAAGGAGTTCACTAAAGGAAAGAGAGAGTTTGAAGATACTTTTGAGAGGATAACTCGTATAAAAGATCAACATAAACTAACGAAAGAAGAACATCTTGACTTGGCTAGAGAAGTCCTAACAAAAAGTGTAGAAAAAAGAAAAAAGGAATTTGCGAAAAAAAATAGATATCCAATTATGAAAAACCAAATGAAATATAATAAATTGAGGCGATAAAATGGACAGACCCTTACATTTCACTTGGAATATATACATGCATAAGTTTGAAAAAATCCTTGTGTTAATGCTCTTAACAACACTACCTATTTTATTATTCCATTCTGTAGTAACTAATTATATGTATGCTGTTTCGGCTCAGGGCGATACAGCGTACCTATTTGCTGATTTGTTTTATGCATTATTAACATTAATCTTTTATTTGTATGCACAAATTCCCTTTATTCGTTTTGTTTACAATGAGCATCAGGGAATCGAAAATAGTTTACGTAATGCACTTTATCACTTTTTTGGCAAATGGCTTTACCGTTTTTGTTTTTGCCTGTATTGTATCCTTGTTAAGTACAATCGGCTTCATGCTTTTGGTTTTACCTGGATTGATTATATTAGCGTTACTCTTCCCGATACCATATATTACGATATTTGATGATAAATCAGTTTGGAAGTCATTCAAAGAAGGTCTACGTTTAGGGAAGAAATATTATTGGAAGCTTGCATTATTAATAGGTCTAGCTGGAGGGATGGAGTTAATCTTCGGCATAGTAATTACTGTCCAGCTATTTAATGTCACCGATTCATTTATGGCGCAAGTTATTACACAAATAGCACTGAATATTATAATTTATCCATTCATCGTTATTTTAATAACCTGTTACATATTGAAATGGCGAGAATCCCTTCATACATTTGATCTTGCAAAATGATATAGACATTTTTATCTATACCTATTAAAAACAGAGGTGTTCATAATGAAAAAGTGGTTAGATAAATTTAAAAAACAAAAAGGTTCGGCCACTATAGAATTTTTGGGAATTATACCTTTGGCATTTTTATTGATATTAATTCTGTGGCAATTTTTAGTCGCCATGCATGGAGTACTGATTACACAATCAGCTGCGAATGAGTATGCAAAAGTGTATTCCATTACTGAAAATGCAACGGAAGCTGCACAATCAGCGGGTAATATACTTGCGGAAAGCAATTCCTTATCCTACACAATTAATGGTCCCAACTATACTAGCAGTAAAGAATTTACCACGCAAATTAATGTTAATATTAATCTCGTAGTGTTACCAAATGAATTGTTTGGATACAGTAGCCCCTCTATCCCGTATTCAGCAGAATCAAGCAGTAGGGTGATAGAATGAGAAGAATATACAATTTGAGAAATCAGAAAGGTAACATTGCCCTCTATGTTTTAGGTATGTTAAGTGTCATCATGATACTATTTTTGCTAGTCGTCAATTTGGCGGGTGTACTTATAACTAAAGAAAAATCACAAAATACGGCTCAGCAGGCAGCTATGACAGCATCCAGTGTATATTACGAAGAAGTACAGAAAGCTATTTATGAATATGAAGACGACGCATTAGTTGAAAGTACACTAATTTTTTTAGCACAGTTGAAATGCTTGTTACTGATAAAAAAATGACTTGTCGCAAAATCCGACTTATAATGACTGGTCAGCTAATGAGATCGAATTAGAAGCGTTTGATCAAGTATTAAATACATGGTTAAATGATTTAGAAGTGAGAGCTATCATATTGATGATACTATCATCCGAAAATATAGAACAGAAAGTAATAAATGAAGTAAAATCAAGTATCCTTAAAAACGATGGAGAGTTAGAAGATGCTAAGCTTGCAATACATAATAACAGATTCCATGTGAAAGCTTCGAATAAAATGAAGTCAGTTAATTGGTCTGATCATATAGATGATTTTGAGGAAAATGTATTTCAAGAATCTTCTGGTCCTAAAATCGATTTCTTAGAATTACTTTGGAGTGGAAGTCAAGTAATTGACTTAAATTAAGGGAGGAGCAATTAAAATGAAAAATATTCTGAAAATAGCAGTTATCACAACTGTGATCACCTTAGTAGCATGCTCTTCACCAGAAGCAGAAGCGATTGTCGATTACCATGATGGATATATCAAAAACGTAAGTGATAAAGTAGAAGAGATTGATACTATAAATGAAAAATCTTTAACTTCTGCAACTTATGAGCAGGCATATGCTATACAAAAAGAAGAATTATTGCCTATAATAAATGCTATTAAAGAGTACATGCATAGTAATGAACCGGAGGATGAATCGGTGACAAAATACCATAACCTGAGGTTAAAACAAGTGAATACATGGATTGAAGGATTTGAAATTCAGTTAGATGCTTTAGAAAAATTGACAGCGGAAGAAATATTTGAATCAGAATTAAATGAGTTAATTGCAGGTGCACAGACAAAAATTTCTGAATCATTTGAACTTGCAGCTCAAGCAGAAGCTGAACTAGAATCATTAGTATCAGAATATAATTTGGAAGTAATAGAATAATAAGGGGGGGAAATATGTCACAGAGAGAGAAGAAATGGAGAATCTTTTATTTGGTATTAATGTTATTTATCTATCTCATTTATATTCCGATCAATATTTATGAATGGCTGGTTCAATCAAGTGGCTTTCCTATTACTGCTTTTGTGTTGTTCTTTGCTCTACCTTTGATGCGTTATAACCATTTGAGAAGTATTCGTACCAGTGAATAAAAAGTTCTTTTATTCATTTAATGAGAAATCTACTTTGCATTAAGGTCCTCTTTTTTATATACTCAGACAATACAATATACTAATAGATTTTACTGTTAAACTTCAGGATGTAAGAAGGATCTCTTCAAAGAAATTAACTATCGCTAGACGGGAATTTTCTTCCTCATTACTGGGAAAATAGGTAAAATAAAGGATGCAAGTGGGACAGAGAGCCTGTCCCCTTGTCCCATTATGATCCCATCCAGCCGCCGTCTACGCATAGAATGTGGCCGTTGACGTATCTGGAGGCGCTGGATGCTAAGAATATGACTGGTCCTTTAAGATCTTCGGGGGGGTTCCCCCATTCACCTTGTGGAATTCTTGATGTAATATATTGATAGCGAGTTTCGTCTTCTCTAATAGCAGCAGTGTTATTGGTTATCATATATCCTGGGGGGGCAATTGCGTTAACATTGACACCTTTACTAGCCCATTCATTAGCAAATGATTTTGTTAAGCCGGCAACTGCATGTTTGGTGGCTGCATAAGCAGGCACCTTAAGTCCGCCTTGAAAAGACAGCATGGATGCAATATTAATAATTTTTCCTGTCCCATGCTCGATCATGTGGTTACCGAATTCGCGGGTTAATCGAAAAACAGCGTTTAAATTTACATCAATAACAGCATCCCAATCTTCATCCGTAAAGTTTTCTGCCTGATTTCTTCTAATAATCCCTGCATTATTGACAAGGATATCCACTCTGCCTGTTTTGCTAATAGATTCTTCTACTAAAGACACGATTTGATCCTGTTGAGATAAGTCAGCTTGTATTTGATAAAATTTGCGACCTGTTTTTTCGACTTCCTTCTTAGTATCATCCTGATTACTGCGAGAGGCAATTCCGATAATATCAGCTCCAGCTTCAGCCAAGCCAATAGCCATCCCTTGTCCTAAACCTGTAGAAGATCCTGTTACAACCGCAACTTTACCTTCCAGTGAAAAATCATTATTCATGGTTCATCCTCCTAGTCATTGAGTCTAAGTAATACAAAGTCAAATTTGTTTCAAAAAGCTATTTTAAATCTTCGATAGGAACAAAATCCATATCCTTGAATGTATAATTTTCTCCTGCCATTGCCCAAATAAATGTATAATTTTTAGTTCCTACCCCCCCAGAGTGAATAGACCATGGAGGTGAAAGAATAGCTTGTTCATTTTTCACCAGTAAGTGACGTGTTTCATCCGGTTTACCCATAAAGTGAAATACTCTTGATTCTTCCTCCATATCAAAATATAGATAGATTTCAGATCTGCGGTCATGTACATGTGCAGGCATCGTATTCCACATATTATTCGGTTCAAGTAAGGTCATACCCATCATCAGTTGACAGCTTTGAATTCCTTCACCATGAATATACTTATAGATCGTCCGATTATTAGATTCAGCATCTGCGCCTAGTTTCGTCGGGATGGCATCACTAATTGGTAACACCTTTGTAGGATATTCTTTATGCGCATTAGCTGAGACAAAATAAAGTTTCGCAGGGTTTGACGGATCGTTACTATGGAAGGTAACATCTTTTTTGCCTAAACCGATATATAGACAATCGCGTTTATTTAATTGAAATTCTTCGCCATCTACTAACACTTTTCCTTGTGAACCAATATTCACAATGCCAATTTCACGACGTTCCAGGAAAAATTCGGTGCGTAATGCCTCACCTGCATCTAGCTGAATCGGATCTTTCCCTGGTATGACACCTCCAACTAATAGCCGGTCATAATGAGAATAGACCATATTCAATTTATTCGGTTGAAATAGTGATTCGATTAAGAATTGATTTCGTAATTTTTCGGTGGTGTACCCCCCCTTCACATCTTCTGGATTTGCTTCATGTCTAATTTCCATTTGCAGATTCCCCTCTCATTTTTATAAAAAGTTTTGGTGAATAACAATTTTCGCTGTGTGTTTCTATTCATGAATGAAGTAATTGGCATATTCGGTATGAATTTTATCTCCCAGCCTTGCAAAACCGCTATTAAGGTGATCTGTGATGTGTCTTTCAATATTTTCAATATCCCGGTTTTTTATAGATTCCACTAATTTTTGATGGTCATTGAAAATAGATTGAAAATCTTTGATGACGACAATATCTAGCATTCTAAATCTTGTATAATGGACTTGTAATTTTTGAATCTGCTCCCAAACTTTAAGCTTATTAGTTGCGCTAAACCAAATTGCATGAAATTCACCATCCAATCGGTAAAATTCCTCTGCGGTAAAATCTGATTGTAGTAAGGACGCCTGACTGTCAAGATTTGATTCTAGTTTATGAATCTGTTTATCGTCTAAATTCTCAATGAAGTCTTTGATAACCGCTATTTCTAGTACTCTTCTCATATAGATGAATTGTTTAATTGTCTCTATAGATAGCAAAGTTACATAGTTCGCTTTATATGGGATACTTATTACTAATCCATCATTTTTCAATTTTTGGAGCACATCCCGACTTGGTGTCCTGGAAATATTATATTTTTCACATATCTCCTGCTCTGTGATTACCTGTCCAGGCTTTATAGTCAAGTTTAGAATGTCTTTTGACAAACTTTTATATACTTCTTCTGGCTTCGTAGCTGTGTCATAAAATTTGTAAGTTGACATGATATACTCCTTCTACATATGATAATTATTTTAAAAGTTTATTTTCACTTCATTTATTCTCTATAGAAATCACATCCCTGCGTCAAGTATTTTGTACTATTATTTTCTTTTACGGAAAAAATTAAGCAACTTTTTGCCTCTAATAAGTGGAAGCACGGTGGTCAATACGACAATGATAATGAATAAAACGGAAATAGGCCTGGTGAAAAAAATCGAGATATCACCACTTGATAGTATTAAGGATTGTCTTAATGACTCCTCTACTTTTGGCCCTAAGATTAAAGCAATGACCATAGGAGCGGGTGGATAGCCATTTTTTAGCATTAAATAACCTATCACACCAAAAAATAAGCTCACACCCACACCTGTTAATGTTCCAATAATCGCGTAGCCACCAATAATACAAAAAGCTAATATGACAGGATACAAAATGGAATTTGGAATCTTAAGAATATTGATAGCCCATTTTGAAGCAAAGAATCCTAGGAAAAGCATAATGATATTAATAATGAAAAAACCTATAAATACAGTATAGATTAATTCACCTTGGAACCTGAAGAGATCTGGTCCCGGAGTTAAACCATGGATCATTAATGCTCCTAAAAATATCGCAGCAGAAGAGGTTCCCGGAATACCTAACGTAAACGTGGGAATTAAGGATCCTCCTGTAATCCCATTATTGGATGACTCAGAGGCGATAATTCCTTCGTAACTACCTTTTCCGAATAACTCAGGCTTTTTAGAGGTTCTTTTTGCTTCATCATATGCAATAAATGATGCGACACTACCGCCTGTTCCAGGAATCGCACCAACGCCAACACCAATGATTGAGGACTTTAGCAGTAATAGCTTGTGTTTAAATAAATCTTTCCATGAGACATTACTTGGTGTGTCAGAATGATCAGGCATATCTTGAATAAATATTTTCCTTCGCCTTTCTATTTGATAAAATACCTCTGCAATCGCAAATAATCCAATGCAAGCTGGTATAATATTTAATCCAGCATTTAAAAAATTCATTCCAAAATTAAAACGTGACACGCCTGATACAAGATCTATCCCAACACTCGCAAACAATAAACCGAATGCAGCTGATATCAAACCTTTGATAGGGGGGGAAGTTCCACTAACTCTTGCGATCACCGTTAATCCTAAGAATGTAAGAGTAAACATCTCAGGAGGTCCGAATTGTAATGCTATTTTTGCTATTTGGGGGGGAGCAAATAGCATTAAGAAAATGCCACTAATTAATCCACCTATTACAGAAGAATATAACGCTATCCGTAGCGCACCTGACGCTTGTCCTTGATTGGTAAGTGGATAGCCATCCCAAGCTGTAGTAACGGAAGATGGCGTTCCAGGTGTGTTAATTAATATTGCTGTGATAGCACCGGCATATGTTCCTGCACAATAGACACCAGTCAATAGGATAATCCCTGATAAAGAATCTAATCCAAATGTGAAAGGGAGGACAAGGGCGACTCCCAGAGTAACCGTTAGCCCTGGCATTGCGCCGACAAAAAGTCCAATAACAACACCAATAGACATAAGCAGTATATTTTCAAATGTAAACAATTGACCTAGTCCTGCTAAAAGGTATTCCATTAACAATATACTCACCTCCTTTGATTAGAAAAAGATTCCGGTTGGTAACGTTCGACCAAGAAATGTTGTAAACACATAGTTAAGTAAAAAACTCGTGAGTAACGGCACAAGGATAATTTGCAACCAGCTTCTATTTCCCATTAACAGCATGACAGACACTAACAGAATGATCATTGCGATAATAAAACCTAGATATGGAACAAGGACAATCCATAATACAATAGCAATAAACGTGAGACAAACTCTGAATATGTTCATATATTGTGTTTTACTCATTTTTTTGTACTCTTCTACACGTTCTTTCCTTTTGATATTTATTATTTCTACCACACTTAATAATACGATGAGTGAAGAAAGGAAGTAAGGTAAAGTACGGGCATCAACTCCGCTAACGTTATTTCCATTGACCATACTTAGATCGATTTGAAATGGTACAAGGATAAAAATCGCCAGTCCGATCAAAGCAGTACTAATGCTCGGAATATACTTTCTGCTATTGAGATACATATAAACACCCCCCCTTATCACTTTAGAAAAAGCTTGACTTTTTTTGTTTTGAGTAAGATATAGATACGGGAGATTTGAGAAAGGGCTTTCATTCCTCCCGTATCTGAATTATTATTGAAGAAGTTCGTTAAACATTTCAAAATCTTTTTTGTTCTTTTCCATAATTTCTCCCCCATTTCGAATGATTAACTGCTGTCCTCTTTCATCAACAAATGCCTTAAATTCCTCACTAGCTGCAGCTTCCATTACAGCAGTTTCTAATGTTTTTACAATATCATCGGGAACCTCATTTGGTGCAAGTACAAAGAATTCCACTCCTACCGAAACGTCATAACCTTTTTCTTTGAAGGTTGGAACATCTGGCAAGTTATCTAATCGCTCATCGGACGCGGCTGCTAAAATTCGAAGTTCACCAGATTCAATATAAGGCATCATAGCACCAGCTGTACCTCCGACAACATCCACGTGTCCTCCCAGAAGGGCTGTAATTGCCGCTGCACCTCCATCAAAAGGAACATCATTTGTTTTTATATTTGTTTGTCCGAAGAATAACTCTAGGAATATTTGGGCAACTCCTCCAACTCCTGAGTGGCCTCGATCTATTACGGTATCCGTATTTTCCTCTTTAAGTAAATCATCTAGTGTTTCCCAAGGTGAATCAGCACGTACAGCTAATACACTGGCATCATATGAAACACCTGCAACACCTTTGAAATCATCGAGACTATATTCGACATCGATTAAATTGGGTTGTACAGCGATTGGATCAGTTGGAGCAAAAAAGATTGTATAGCCATCTGGTTCAGCAGTAGAAGCAACTGTGGAGCCAACTGTTCCAGAAGCGCCTGCAATATTTTCAACATTAAATGGCTGACCTAATATCTTTCCAACCTCTTCCATTAGTACACGTGATGTTAAATCATTTGAGCCACCTGTTCCATATGATACGATAACTCTAACTGGTCGGTCGGGATAGGCCTTATCAGAACTAGCCTTTTCCGTGCACCCAAATAATAAAGAACTAAAGCTTACCATTACCATTAACAAAACGATTAATTTTTTGTTCATAAGTTCATTCCTTCCCAAATTAATTGTGGAATTATTTAATAAAAACTTTTTTAGAACCCAAAAATTCAATTGCCGGTAATATCTGTGGTCCGAGATAACGCTTTCAAAATAAAATGTGTTGGATACTTAGATGGCAGACAAGTTAATAGAATTACTTTCTCACTTTATAGTATCTCACTATCTGACCAATTCCCCCCCTTATTTATTGGTAAATGTATACATTGTATACAATGTATACGATATAATTAGATATTATATAGAATAACTTAGGAAAAAGCAATATATTTTTTTGGGAACATGAAACATGGAGACGAGCGGTTCTTTTGTCTACTTGGCGTGATAAAGGCTGAAGTGAAGGAAGAAAGGGACAGATAGATGGCAAAGGAGAAGGAAAAATGGAAGCACTTGCTAATGTTACTATTTGATTTATTATGAAATTTGTAACTGGAGTGTTTGAAAAATTAATTTAAGATAAAGGGAGACGCTGGAAATACCTGTTCTTCTGATGTCTATGAATTTATCGCTCTCTTAATATTACTTGATTTCTCCCCCCCTTATCTTTTGCTTGATACAAGGCTTCATCCGCTTGTTTTAACATGTTGTCTTTATCGATATGTTTGCCAAGAATAGCAGTAAATACACCAATGCTGATTGTAACATAATTAGATACCGGAGATTTTTCATGTGCTATTTTGAGTTGCTCGATTAGCTGATTGATCTCATTAGCAATTTGTCCTACTTCACCTTTACTCAATTTAGGAATCAGACAAACAAATTCCTCACCGCCATAGCGGGCTGCTAATCCATCAGGTAATGCGTGCAATTGTTTATCCAGTGCCTGGGCAACCTGTTTAAGACACTCATCCCCCTTCTTGATGACCATACCAATCGTTGAAAAGTTTAAAATAATCAATATCTAAGAACAACATGGAAAGAGGTGTATTATTTTTAGCACAATCCTTAAATTGTTTTTGAAAGTAATCATCAAATTGTCTGCGGTTCGGTATATTGGTTAGTCCATCCACCAACGCCATATTTTTAAGTTTATCGTTTAATTGCGCTAGTTTTTATTACTTTACTGAAATTGATTGGTGTGCGCTTCGATCTTTATGGAATCTTTAAACCAATTACTTCATTCAGCTCTGTCGCTGAAACTTGCAATCGATAGGTAGCATACCCATCACCAGGCAGGCTTTGATCATTCCAAGTTCCTGGTAAATCTATTACACTAGCACTTTTAGCTTTAGTATCTTCAGCAAAATCATCTGGTTCTAATAGCTGTTTCCAATAAAACAGCCATTCACCATTAAACTGAATTAATTCGTCTTTATGATTCCATTCAGATAAATCTAATTCACCATTTACGGCAAACTTATTTTCTGAATCTATTTCAGCGGGCACACCACATGCTAGTAATATGAAAATAAAAGATAATAAGATGATTAATTTAAGCTTCATAATCCCACCATTTCTTCTAGATGCTGTGAAACTAGGGGGGGAAGGTTTTTCAGTTTCAATAGGCAGTTTCGTTTTAAGCTTATTATAACAGGAAATAAGAAACGGGGGGGATAGGCTTATTTTCCTATCTTAGTGAAAACATCAGTACTGACATACAAAGCTTTAATTTTAAAAGCTAAATGAATTTAAACTCATAATTCAACAAGGTATAACTGTAATTTTAAACATCTAAAAGTGGATTGTTAGCATTTATAAAGCATTTTTATCAACTTTTTTCATACACTGCTTTTAGAGGTGATAAAAAGTGGCAAGAGTAAAATACAACAGCAGTGATATTGACTTAATGGCACGTATGATGAGGGCGGAAGCGGAAGGGGGAAGGGAAATTAGGAATGCTGATGGTTGGCAATGTCATCATAAATCGAGCCAAAGCAGGTTGTTTAGATTTTAAAGATTTAAGGAGCATCTCCGACGTTATTTATCAGGTTCAGGGTGATAATTATTCTTTTGAAGCTGTTCAAAAAGGAAACGTTTTTTATCAGCGTGCAAGAGAGGTGGAAAGAAGATTAGCAGAACAAACGATAAAGTACTGGAGAGAGCATCCTTCTAAATATGCGTTATGGTATTTTAATCCTTATGGTGAATGTCCACCGACATGGTATGGCCAGCCATTTGCTGGACAGTTTAAAGAACATTGTTATTATGAACCAGAAGCAAATACTTGTGAAGGTGCTTATAGATGGTAACAAAACCCCCACTGTTGGTGGGGGGGTTTTTATTTTGGGAATAGGAAACAGAGCCTGTCCCCCTGTATCCAAAACAGGTCAATTTTATATCCCTGTGTGGTCAATTTTGTTGACTTTTTTAGTATGCGCTTACATTTATAATGGGGGTTAATTACTTAACGAGGTGGTGCTAGAGGGTGAATTCATATGCAGAAGAGAAAAAGGTGGATGTTCCAATCCAAAAAGCTCAAGTAAATACCGCCAGAAGAAAGGCGAAGTGGAAGAAGGTTTTAGCATATGCAGCGTTCGTTGGACCAGCACTGCTATTCTTCTTAACCATTCAGATTGCTCCTTTTATCATGGGGATTTATTATTCCTTTACTTCCTGGAATGGGGTAAGTGCAGCGATTGAATGGGTGGGATTTGACAATTATATAAAAATCTTTACCAACGATCAGAAATTTTATCAATCCTTTCTATTTACAACAAAATTTATGTTAGCCGCTGTCTTTATTAGTAATCTGATAGGCTTTGGACTTGCTTTAATATTAAATGCGGCGCTGAAGACAAGAAATATTCTGAGAACTGTCTTTTTTATTCCAAATGTAATCGGTGGTTTATTGCTTGGTTTTATCTGGCAGTTTATTTTTATCAAAGGTTTTGCTTCCATTGGTAACATAACTGGGCTGTCTTTTTTTCAGCAACCCTGGTTAGGAACAGAAAACACGGCATTTTGGGGGAATTGTTATTGTATTTGCATGGCAAATTAGCGGCTATATGATGGTAATTTATATTGCGGCATTACAAGGGGTAGATCATTCTCTTTTAGAAGCTGCCAAAATAGATGGTGCATCCTATCTGAAAGTATTAACCAAGATTATTGTTCCATTGATCTTACCGGCATTTACGATCTGTTTCTTTCTAACGATTTCAATGGCCTTTAAAATTTTCGATTTAAATATTTCGTTAACAGGTGGCGGACCATTTAACTCCACCGAATCGGTAGCGATAAATATTTATCAAGAAGCTTTTACCAATAATAGATATGGACTTGGAACAGCTAAATCGATCTTGTTTTTCATCGTAGTAGTGATCTTTACAACATGTCAGGTGATGTTTACCAAGAAGAAGGAGGTTGAAGCATGATCACAGGAAGATATACAAAAGCTACGTTACTTTTAGAAGTGTTTGCGATTCTCTTAGCTTTGTTTTTTCTCGTTCCCTTTTACTTTGTAGTAGTCAATTCTGTCAAATCTTTCTCAGAGATTCTTGTGGATGCAGCAGCTTTACCAACAGAAATTCTATTTAGTAATTACGCCAATGTCTGGGATGTGCTTAATTTCCCGGTAGCCTTTATGAATTCATTTTTAATCACGATTTTTAGTATTGCTGGTATCGTGTTGATTAGTGCAATGGCTGCATGGAAAATGGTTCGAACACCAGGCAGACTGAGTAAAATTTTGTTTATACTGTTTGTTTCCGCAATGGTGATTCCCTTTCAAACGGTGATGATTCCCCCCCTGATGAAGCTGGGAGGCATGCTTGGGATCATGAATAGTATTCCAGGAATTATTCTTATGTATTTCGGTTTTGGGGTTTCGTTATCCTTGTTCTTATTTCATGGTTTTGTCAAAACAATACCAAAGGAAATTGAGGAATCTGCGAGAATTGATGGTGCCAATGACTTTAGTGTGTTTTGGCGAATTGTCTTTCCACTATTAAAGCCAATTGCAGTTACCGTAGTGATTTTAAATACGCTATGGATTTGGAATGATTATCTGTTACCACTGCTAGTTTTACAGGATCCAGATTTGAGAACGATTCCATTAGCAACTAGTTCCTTCTTTGCTCAGTATACAAAGCAATGGGATATGGGACTTGCGGCACTTGTAATGGGGGGGATTGCGCCAATTGTTGTCTTTTTCCTCTTTTTACAAAAACATATTATCAAAGGGATTGCTGCTGGTTCTATTAAATAATTCAGAAATTTTATTAAAAAAGATAGATACAAAAGGTATATAATGAAGGTAGAAAACAACTGCCTCCATTTATATAAAGTAAGATTTCCTTTATTGGGAAGTCTTACAAACGGTTCACGCCGTAATCAATCTAACAGGTAATAAAATATCAGGGAGGTTATTAGAAAATGAAAAAAGGATTGCTATTATGTTTATTATTGATGTTCTTGGTTGGTGTACTGGCAGCGTGTGGTGGCACGTCTGATAGTGCGTCGGAAGCAAATGATGCAGAAAGTCAGGAAACAGATGAGACGAGTGAAGAAACCACGGCGGAAGAGGGAGAACAGGTAACACTTGAATTTTTTAATGGAAAAGTTGAAATTCATGATCAAGCATTAGAAATGATTAAAGAATTTGAAGCAGAGCATCCAAACATCAGTGTGGAATTAGAAACAGTAGGTGGAGGTGCAGATGGGGGATGCGGCATTAAAAGCAAAATTTGCCTCAGGCGAAGCACCGGATATGTTCACGAATGGTGGCTATAAACAGCTGGAACTGTGGAAAGAACATTTAGCGGATCTGTCAAATGAGCCATGGCAGAACATGTCTTACCATTTGCGAAAGAACCGATGACAGATGAAGATGGTAAGCTGTATGGAAGACCGGTTAACTTAGAAGGTTATGGCTTTATCTATAATAAAGATTTATTCGAACAAGCTGGAATTACCGAGCCGCCTGCAACGATGACAGAATTGGAAGAAGCGGTACAAAAGCTGGAAGACGCAGGTATCACACCGTTTGCAGCTGGATATGGTGAATGGTGGGTGATTGGACAGCATTTATTAAATATTCCCTTCGCTCAACAAGACGATCCAGCGGCATTTATCCAGGGATTATATGATGGAACAGAAACTTTTGTAGGTAATGAACACTTCGAAAACTTTAAAAAAGTCATTGACATTGAGACGCAGCATGGTAATGATAATGCGTTGACGACCGATTACAATACCCAAGTAACCTTATTTGCAAGTGGCGAAACAGCTATGCTGCAGCAGGGGGGGAACTGGACAGAAAATATGATCTATGAAGTAAATCCCGATATCAATATGGCATTCTTGCCGATTCCATTGAGCGATGAAGCGGATAGCAATCGAATTCCTGTCGGTGTTCCTAACAGTTATGTAATTAATAAAAATTCCGAGCATCTTGAAGAAGCGAAACTCTTTTTAAATTGGATGACCACTTCTGAGACGGGGAAACGTTATATGACAGAAGTGTTTGCCTTTATTCCAGCCTTAGATAATGTCGAGGCATCAGGATTGGGTGACTTAGGTCAATCGATCTTGGAATATTCTAAGGAAGATAAAACGATTCCATGGACATGGTTTAGATGGCCAGAGGGTGCCAACAAAGAATTTGCAGCTTCGATTCAAAAATATGTGTCAGGTCAAATTGAATATGAGCAAGTATTAGAAGAATTCCAAGCTTCATGGGATAACTTAAAATAATAATCGATGTGGCGGGAAGTATCTATTACTTTCTGCCGCAAAACCGAATAACCAAACGAATTAAGATAAACACAAGGATGATTAGGATCATAATCGTTGTAGAGCAAATCAATAGCGAAGGCGTCCGCTTTCACTCCTACGGGATGTTTTTATCCGAAGATCCACTTTGGCTTGCCAAAGTTAGCTGAGGAGAAAAACCCGTGGAAAGGGAAGCGGACAAGCCAAAGCGATGGTTAAGCACTTATAGCATTTCAAAATTATTCCATCAGTTAGAGAACATAATTTTTCTGTTATGCAATTAATAGATCTGAACGATAACAAATTCTTTGCAGAATTCGCATATTCGTTCGGATTTTACTTTTATTAAATAAATTTTGTCCCAGGCCCTTCTTGTTTTATACTTAGAAGCAAGATAGGAGGTACCTTCTTGTTTAAAAACAGTATACGAAATAAGCTGATTGTTCTATTATTATTGATCACTATTATTCCGTTTGGTTCTTCGGTATTGGTAACTTATCTCTACACGAAAGAAACATTAACAGAAGAAACAACAAAGGAAAGTGTGAATTTGCTCTACCAGGGAAAAATCAATATTGAGAATTACTTGAATGAATTAAACAATCTTTCACTGTCTATCTATAATAATCCAGATTTAATGAACCATTTAAAATCATCTAATTATCAAACTAATTATTTGATGCAGGACATTGTCAGCAATGTGATGTTAACACTCTTGTACGCAAATGACAGCATAAAGCGTGTGACGATTTCCAATACCGAAAAAAATTATCGGATTTCAGTATCAGCAAGATCGAACGTCGTTTTTACCTCTTTGGGAATGAATGTAAATAAAGAGATTTTTCATAAGGCAAAGAATAGTCCTAATCATTTATTTATCGAGTCGATCTATCAAAATGATCAACTAAATTCGATTGCTTTCCACCGAGCAATTGTCAATGTACCGGCAAATAATATTGTTGGTTATATTACTCTCGAGATTGATCCTGATAAACTTTCAGAATTAAGTCAACGGCTTTATCATAATGAAACAGAAGAGCTTGACATTGTGTCCCCCAGAAGGAGATTTCATTTTTCGATCGGATAACAACGAAGTCGAGCACCATAAACAGCCATGGGTCAAGGAATTACTAGAATCAGAGGATGATAGTGGAGTACGCGAGCAACGTGATGAACATTTTGACGGAATCATTGTCTATCAGCGCATTTCTGAAAAATTAGGGGGGGATTGGCTGTTGATTAAACGTCTGCCTTATACTTCTTTATATCAAAGTGCTAATGAGGTTGGTTTGATTAATATTGGCTTTGGTTTAATTGGCTTAGCTTTAGTGATTATGGCTACCTTTTTTGTTTCTTTTAAAATTACGTCACCGATTAGGGTTCTAGTTCAAAGTATTCAACAAATTGATAAAGATAATATGCAAGTGCCATTTAAGTCATTAGGGAATGATGAGATTGGTATGCTTGGGGATCGTTTTAAACAGATGATTGAGAGAATCAATCGATTAATTAATCGTGAGCTTAAGCTGGAAATTGAAAACAAAGCCAATCAGCTTAAAGTACTTCAGTCTCAAATTAACCCTCATTTTCTTTATAATGCATTACAATCAATTGGAACATTAGCGTTAAAAAGCAACGCACCAAAAGTCTATGCTCTTATTACCCAACTATCAAAAATTATGAGGTATGGAATGGACATGAAGGAAGATATGGTTTTGTTGGAGAAAGAAGTCGAATATATCAAGGCGTATCTTTTGCTAAATAAAGAGCGATTTGATGATCAATTCCAGTATAACTTGGAATTTGACCCGGATACCTTGGATTGTAAGGTTCCAAAAATGATTATTCAGCCGATTGTGGAAAATTATTTTAAGCATGGATTTCTTTATACAGAAGAACAGGTTGGACAGTTAACCATTAAGGGAGAGCAAGTGGAAGATCAACTTATTATTTCTGTAAAGGATAATGGAAAAGGAATGACGGCGGAACGGATTGCTGAAATCAATCGTGCCTTAATCGAGGATCATACAAGTAACTCGATTGGTTTGCGGAATGTATATGTTCGCTTAAAGTTAAATTATGGGGGGACGCGGCAAGCCTGCAATTTCAAAGTTTAGCAGAAGGTGGTCTTCTTGTAAGATTGCAATTACCACTAGATGGTGAGGGTGAAAACAAATGAAAGCAATTATTATAGATGATGAAAAGCATGTAAGAGAAGGGATACAGCTTTTAGCGGAATGGCACAAATATGGTATTAAAGAAGTGTTTGAAGCGAAGGATGGCGAAGAGGCGAAGACGATAATTAACGCACAAAAGCCAGAATTAGTTTTTACGGATATGAATATGCCAAATGTGGATGGCATAGCATTGTTAAAGTGGTTAGATCGTTTAGGATATTTAAATGAAGTGATTGTGATTAGTGGCTATGATGATTATCAGTATATGAGGAATGCCATTTATTATGGAAGCTTTGATTATATTTTAAAACCAATTGAACCCGATGTATTAAATGAAACATTAGAAAGAGCGGTAACTCATTGGCGCGAACGTGATCAGAAACAGCAGTTCGATTTGGAAAATGACAAAGTAGCTAAGGTAGTAAAGCCGATTTATTGGGATCATCTTTTTTCAGGAATTATCGATCGGTCTTCTGTTTCAGAGGAGACGTTGCAGAAAATTAAGAAGGAAATTAATGTAGATATACGGAATGTTCCCTGTACAGTTGCATTGCTTCATATTTCTTTCATGATCGAACAAGTATTTGATCGTGATGAGGAACTGGCCTTTTTTACTCTTTTGAATATTTGTAATGAGTATATTGGCGAAGCTGGTGTTTGTTTTAGAAATGTGAATCAGCGCGACCAAATTGTGATCCTTCTCTGGGATAACGTTCAAGGGAAAAGTTATATTCAAAAAATTCATGAGGCTATTTATAGCTTTTCGGCTAGATATTGTACTACAGTAGTAGGAGCGGAAAGACAATCGGTGGCAAGTGCCTATCATTCTGCAAAAGAGACGCTGTTAACCTTTAATTTACTAAATGTTAAGCGATGGAAACAAGTGGTTACACGTGATAAAACAGATTCGCGTCCCGTTATTCATCTTTTGGATTATTCACAGGAAATTAGCTGGGCATTGCAAAGCGGAAGCAAGGGAAAAATCGATGAAATTCTGGATCAGCTTTTCCAATCGATGGAATCAACCTGTAATCTTTCGATAAAGCAACTGCAGATTTGGGAGCAACAATTTGAAATTTTGAAGAGTAATTGGCTGAAGGAATATCAGATTGACGAGCCTTCATTACCATCGAAACGGCTCTGTTACTGGGAGGAGGATGGCTGCTTTTCCTTTGAATACTTTCAACGAGAAAAGCGTGAAGACTTTTATCACTTAATCGACTTATTGTCTGACGCGAAGTATTGTAAAAGCAAGAGTAGTATCGAGGAAATTGCGGAATATCTTGTACAACATTATGATCAAGATATTAAATTACAGGATATTGCGGATCATTTCTATTTGAGTCGTGAATACATCGCAAGAAAGTTTAAACAATCCTATGGAGACACCGTGATTGGATATTTAACCAACATACGCATGGAAAAGGCAATCGATCTGTTAGAAAACCCCCCATTTAAAAATAGCGGAAATCGCTTCAAAAGTAGGCTATCAAAACGAAAAATATTTTAGCAAAATCTTTAAAAAAAGAACAGGCACCTGCCCAAAAGAATATCGCCAAAAGTGAGGAGACATGGGGGGGACGGTTCTTGTGTTGCATTCCTTCTTTTTGCAAGGAGAATAATGGTTGAAATTTTTCCATTCTGGTAAGTTCTGTTAAGCTTAGTTTCTTATCATTTGAATATTTTTTTAAGAATTCAGAAGTAAATAAAGTGAGGCTATGATCCGTGGTGGCTTTTGACTCTCCACTGATCATTAGCGAAACTTACCAGGGTAGTAGCGTTTTTTACTTCAATTTAGCTTCCTTGTGGTACTTGAAGCTTAAAGTGGTGGTCTTACAGACGATTAGCGCTATGATAAATTAGATTTATCTAACTTAGGCGAGAAGACTTCTTCCTCAAAACGCGAAACGTTTAGGTGGGAGATGAAACGAATAAAGCTCGTATTTCTTACGGAAAAGGCAATATCGTTTAATGATGAAATTGTCAGCACGATATGTATTAACGGATGACTTTACACAGAAGGAAAAATAAATTCTGTTAGATATGTTAGAGCGAATTACGAAGAATGCTGTAAATTATATAAAAAGGTAGGAAAGACACTACGTTATTTGATAAAATAGAAAAGTATGAAAATTAAAATTGAATGTAAGGAAGTGACATGTATTTATGAAAAAAATATTGGTTGTATTTGGGACAAGACCTGAAGCAATAAAAATGTGCCCATTAGTTAAAGAACTGGAAACGCGTAAGACGCTTGAAATAGTGGTTTGTGTGACGGGACAGCATAAAGAAATGCTCCAACAGGTGCTCAACGTATTTGATATTGAACCGGATTATAATTTATCGATTATGAAAGATAAACAAACTTTATTTGATGTAACAACTAGAATTTTGGAGAAAATGAAAGATGTATTAGAAGAAACAAAACCAGATGTAGTGCTTGTACATGGCGATACTTCCACCACCTTTGTCACATCTTTGGCATGCTTTTACTTACAAATTCCTGTAGGTCATGTCGAGGCTGGACTTAGAACCTATAATATTTACTCGCCTTATCCAGAAGAGTTCAACCGTCAAGCTGTTGGCCTAGTGGCGAAATATAACTTTGCACCGACTGAAATGTCAAAAGAAAACCTTTTAAAAGAAGGAAAAGATCCAGCATCGATTTATGTAACAGGTAACACGGCGATAGATGCGTTGAATACGACAGTACGTGAAAATTATGCACATGAACAGCTCGATTGGGCAGCAGGTAGTCGCCTGATCATGATCACCGCTCACCGACGTGAAAACCTTGGGGGGGAACCAATGCGTCATATGTTTAAAGCAATCCAACGTATTGTCGACGAGTATGAAGATATTAAAGCGATCTATCCGATTCATATGAATCCTGTCGTTCGAGAAGCTGCGAATGACATTTTAGGAAATAATGATCGAGTACGCATTATTGAACCATTAGAAGTAATTGACTTTCACAACTTCTTATCCCAATCTTATATGATTCTCACTGACAGTGGGGGGGGTATTCAAGAGGAGGCACCAAGTTTAGGTAAACCGGTGCTAGTAATGCGTGATACCACAGAGCGTCCGGAGGGTGTGGAAGCTGGGACATTAAAATTAGTCGGGACAGATGAAGAAAATATTTATACACATTTCAAACAATTGTTAGACGACAAGTCAGAATATCAAAAAATGAGCAAAGCAAGTAATCCATATGGTGATGGTCATGCAAGTAAGCGTATTGCAGATATACTAGAAGGGTAATTAGGACATGAGGATAGGCTGAGACACTTAAAAAACACTCCTTTTTTAAGTGATCTCAGCCTGTCCCATTTATTGGGATGCGGCCCCCATGTCCCGATACGTTCTTGGCGGCTGGTTGGTGATTTTTTTGAAGTTGCGGTGGAAGGTACGCAGGTTTTGGTAGCCGCATTGGTTTGCGATTTCTCCGATTGATTGTTGACTGTTTTTTAAAAGGTAGCATGCTTGTGAAATCCGATATTGATTTAAATATTCCGAAAAAGACATATTGGTCATTTGGGCAAATAATTTGGATAAGTATGGATAGTCATATTTTAAATGGGCAGCTACCGCCTTTAACGTGCATTCCTGAAAATAATGCTGATCCACGTATAGAAGAATTTTATGTAGCACCTTTGTTTTTGTGGAATATTCTACTGGAAGAAATTCCGTATTATCGATTAATAAACTACATAGGTAATAAAGAAAACTTTTTTGCGAATAAATGGTATCGATGGCTGTAAGGTTAGGTGCCTTATGTAAATGCAACAGATTATTTTTGGGAATATAACCTTTATAATTTGAAAAAAAATGACCGATTAATTCAGGTGAAAATAATATAATAGTGATGTTGGACTGTGTGATCGTTTTAAATTCGTGCATCTGATGATTAAATATAAAAGCAAGGTCATTTTTCTTTAATCTATATTCATTTTGGTCAATGGTTAAAAGTAATTCGCCTTCTTCGACAAAGACAAGTTCATAAGCTCGATGAAAGTGAAGAGGAAAGCTGTCATTAACAAAAGAAAAATAACGAAAAAATTCCTTTTCTTCAACCCCCCCGTGTTTTTCAAAAAATACCATCTGGTAATCCTCCTCTTCAAAAACACAAATATTGTCTTATATTATACTAGAGGAGGAATAGAATTGCATGGTTTCCTCCTTTTATAATGAAGATAGATTTTATTATCAAGGAGGAGATAGAATGGCTATCGAATATCATGTTGCAAAAAATGGTTCTGAGCTTGGAAAAGGTACAAAACAGGATCCGTTTCATTCAATTAACCAAGCGGCAGCTGTTGCGGTTGCAGGCGATACAGTGACGATTCATGAGGGAGAATACCGGGAATGGGTTAAACCAAAATATCCCGGACTTAGTAACAAGCGGCGTATTACGTATCAGGCAGCAGATGGGGAACAAGTAGTAATTAAAGGATCTGAACAGATTCGGGAATGGGAACATGTGGATGGTGATATTTGGAAAGTGGTCTTGGCCAATTCCTTTTTTGGCGATTATAATCCATATAATGAAATTGTCTTTGGTGACTGGTTATTTGATTTGGAAACAAGGCATTTAGGTGATGTGTATTTAAATGGGATGTCTTTTTATGAAGTGAATAGCTATGATGAATTAAAAAATCCAAGTGTAAGAACAGAGGTGCTTGATCACTGGACAAAAAAGATTGTCCCTGTTCATAACCAAGAACAGACGAAATATGTCTGGTATACAGAAACAGATCATAAAAATACGACGATTTTTGCCAATTTTCAAGGAGCGGATCCGAATCAGGAATTGGTTGAAATCAACGTTCGCAAAGCATGCTTTTATCCAGAAGTAACAGGTATTGATTATATTACTGTAAGAGGTTTTGAAATGGCACATGCTGCAACGCCTTGGACACCGCCAACTGCAGATCAGCCAGGTTTAATAGGTGCGAACTGGAGCAAAGGCTGGATCATTGAAGATAATATTATTCACGATTCTAAGTGTAGTGCGATCAGTATTGGAAAGGAAGCGTCTACAGGTAATAATTATCGATCTGTTCGCAAGGATAAGCCGGGTTATCAATACCAATTAGAATCTGTCTTTACTGCTAAAAAGGCTGGCTGGAGTAAAGAAAAAATCGGCTCCCATATCATCCGTAATAACACGATTTATGACTGTGGCCAAAATGGAATTGTAGGTCATTTGGGTTGTGTTTTTAGTGAAATATATAATAACCATATTTATAATATCGCTTTAAAACGGGAATTTTTTGGCCACGAAATAGCTGGTATTAAGCTTCATGCGGCGATTGATGTTCAGATTCATAACAACCGTATTCATGATTGCTCATTAGGTCTGTGGTCAGACTGGCAGACTCAAGGTACAAGAGTGAGTCAAAATCTTTTTTATCACAATAATCGTGACATGTTTATGGAAGTAAGCCATGGCCCATATATGATAGATAACAATATTTTAGCTTCTGAGTATTCGTTTGATAATTTTGCGCAGGGTGTTGCTTACATTAATAATATTATTTGTGGAAAGATGGTTCATCGTAAAATCTTAAATCGTTCGACTCCATACCACCTGCCTCATAGCACAGATGTAGCGGGATATTCCCTAATATATGGTGGCGATGACCGTTTTTACAATAATATTTTTGTAGGGGCTCACGATTTAGAAGATGTTGGGACTGCGCATTATAATGGCTATACAGCTTCACTTGATGAATATATGGAGGAAGTTAATCAAGAAGCAGGTGACGTCGACCGTTTTGAAAAGGTGGAACAGCCAGTATATATTAATAACAATGCGTATTTTAATGGTGCAAAAGCATATGATCGGGAGGAAAATAATATAATCGATCAACATTTCGATCCAGGATTTGAAATTGTAGAAGATGGCGATCAAGTATTTCTTTCATTTGAATTACCAGAGGAATTGGAAAAATTTCAAGGAGAGGTTCAGTCAACCGCAACGCTCAATCGTGTCCGCATTGTGGACGCTGAATTTGAAAATCCAGATGGTAGCGATATAGTGATCGACAATGATTATTCAGGTAATCAACGATCATTGAAAAGCCCACTAGGCGCGTTTACCAACATCCAAAAAGGAAAAAATAAAATCAAAGTCTGGAGTTAACGGGACGAGGGGACAGGCTTTGTGGCCCATTTATTTGGACACAGAGCCTGTCCCCCCCATGTCCCATTCATTAATCTATTGTTTTTTCAATGACGAACATTGCTTTACTGTCTGGTAGTCTTATGTTCCTGTTATCAACTGCATCTGTAAAATCAATTTTCTTGGATAAAAAGTAATGATAGCCTTCTTGCAGATAATTTTCATGTTTAAGGATATGTGCGCCTTTGAGTAAACTTTTTAAATATAAAAGATATTCATGCAATGTCATGATGCCAAATTGTTCTTTCACTTCACGATCGTAGGCATCTTCTCCCCCCCAAGTATAGGTGTACAGAAATTCCATCGCATCATCTAAAGGAAGAACGACATGACCATCACCAACATACTTTAACTGGATTTGTCTTCCTTTAAAGTCGTTCGTGAATCTTTTCACAATGTTAATATCTCCTTTATTTTTAAACCAAATGGCAACATCATGAGAGGATTTCGGTGGTCTAATGCCGTCTCGAATAATAATACGGCCACCTTTTGGTAGGACATTCCAAGCGCCTTGTAATGCTTCACTAACGGCGTCTATACTAAAATCGTTGTAAGAATATACTTCATGAAGTACAGAAGAAAATAATACGGTATCTATCTCTCCGTATTCAAAATATTCATCGATTTTTCTAACATCACCTTGTACTAGCTTAGGATTATAATTACTTGCTGTAGTATCAAAAAGTGTCTTGGTGTAGCTGATTGATTTATGAGACAAATCGATTCCATGTGCCTTAAAGCTTGATCGAATAATTTTTTGATCATTTCCCCCCCTCCACCACTACCAGCATCAAGCACGTTCTTTCCTGCAATATATGGAATCACTCTAAGTTTGTCATCAATATTTATATTTAATTCTTCGAAGTAGTCTGTTGTATGTTGTAGCAATTGTTACCCTCCTGTTTCTTATTCAGTTAACCTTTATATTATATATAATTTTGGGGGGTCTATTTCAAGCTAATAACTAGAAGTTTGTAAAAAGTCTTTTGTTTTAAGGATGACATAATCGTTAAAATAGTCTATTAGGCGTTGATTTAGTGGGATAAACTATAAGCATTTTCTTTGTAATTTTCATTTGATTTTGGTATCGTTTTCATAACGATTATTTATATGAAAGGGGTTTCAGTAGTTTCGCTTTAATGCCAAGGCTTTCGTCATAATATTAATAAATTGGAGTATAAGGGAGGAATTACAAATGCAATATCGTACATTAGGTAATTCGAATTTATCTTTATCTGAATTATGTTTTGGACCAATGAGATGGGATGATGTGAAAGAGGGGGGGGAAAAAGCCTTTAATCGGGCTGTCGACCTAGGTGTGAATGTTATTCATTCCAGCTATGAATATAATACGATTGATCAGCTTGGGGGGGCATGTATTGGGAAACATTCAAAGCGAAATCAGCTTCATCACATCATTAAAGTATCAACCCTGATTATGGTGAAACTAGGTTTGATAAGCAGCTTTTTCGAAAGCGAGTCGAGGATGCATTAAAGACATTACATACGGATTGTATTGATGTTGTACAGCATTTGCATCGTACGGTCTCTAAGGATATTGTTTACCATAAAGAAGGAAATCCGGAACGATTAGCTGGTTTTTCTGAAGTAACAGAGGAATTATTGGAAACATTTGAACAATTGAAACAAGAAGGAAAAGTAAAGTATTTAGCATCTTTTCCAATGACAACAGCATATGCGAAAAAGGTTGTGAATAGCGGAAAATATCAGGCTCTGGCTGGTTATTATAATCCGATTGAAACAGAAATGGCAAGTTTATTTCCAGAGATGAAGCAGCAGGGGATGGGATACATTGCAATTCGTCCTTTATTGGCAGGATTACTCACGGATAAACGGGCAAACCGGGACCAGCTACCAGAAGATTCTTCTCTTCGTGATCATAGCTGGGATGATGCCTATCAGTTATTTGATAAGGTAAAAGAAGTAGTTCCAGCATCAGAAATCAGTTGGGAATCCTTTGCGATTAAATTTTGTTTAGCAGATCCAACTGTCACGACAACGGTGATGGGTCTAAACAATCCTGCGCAAGTAGAAGCTGCTGTTAAAGCAGCAAATGGAGTCTACCCAGATGCAGAATTAGTTCAACAAGTATGGAATACCATTGCCAAACATCGTAAAGAAAGAAATACCTGGCCACCTTATTAAAAGGTAGGGAGCGATACTATATTTTACTTAACTTCTCCCAAGAAGAACAGTTGATTAAGGTTAAACAGGAAATGAAGAGCTTACTGGATAGTAGTACAGTTACTGGAGATGTGAGATTGACAGCATATGATGTAATGGTGTTGAAAGAAATTAAATATGGCAACGTAAAAAGAAGTACTTTAAATAGAAGTGCTTCTTTTTATTTATCCCTAAACATCTAAATACGGGATGTAGTACCTGTCTCTTTTTCCTAATATTAATACTTTTCGCTTACTAATTTCTATTTTATGGATAATATTCGGGATGAATAATTATTATATATATGTAAGTATTTGTAGATAATTGTCAAAAGCGTTTCTAAACTACTATAAAAAATATCGGGATACCTTGATATGAAGATAATACTAGGAACATTGTCCTGTTTTTAGTAAAATATTACAATATTGGTTGACATTATTTGGTGAAATCTTCTAATCTTATAATAAGAAATACTTAGGTTACTAACCTAGCTAATTTTCAAAAAAAGGGAGATGTAAAAAATGGCAGGACAAATTCGTATGTCACCAGAGGAATTAAAAGCAAGAGCACAGGTATATGGTCAAGGATCTGATCAGATTACAGAAGTGCTAAACAAATTGAAGAATTTGCAGGATCAACTTAGAGGGGGGGAATGGGAAGGTCGCGCATTTGAACGATTTGACGATCAATTCAGAGAATTGGAACCAAAAGTTCAAAACTTCTCCCAGCTATTATTAGAAATTCAAACCCAATTACAAAAAACTGCACAAGCAATGCAGGAACAAGATGAAGCTCTTTCTCAAAACTTCGGCCTGAGATAAGCTGCCGCTCAATTATTAGCTTAAAGAACGAAATGTGGGCTACACGATGAAGTGCTATTGTGTAGCTCCTAATGATTACTGCCTATTTTTTATCTTTCCTACTATCAGCACTAATTATTTTATTAAAAGAAATTATAGAATACATAGGAGATGTCATATATGAAAAAATCGTTCATACAGCTACCACTCTTCATGGCGCTTATCGTAGCTATGATCTTTGGCTTATCTCATTTATCTTTGGATGGTGGTGCGTCTGTAAGTGAGAATGTGAATAGTCCAAATGAAGATAGAATGTCTATCGCGCTTGTGAATGAAGACGAGGGTGCCGTTTTTAGTGAAGCGGAATTAGATTTCGGTAATGCCTTCGTTTCGAGTATTAACCAAAATAGTAATCATGAATGGTTTGTAGTAAGTAGAGGAGTAGCAGAAAGTGGTTTGGAACGAAATACGTATGACATGATGATTGTCATTCCGAACGATTTTACTCAGAAAGCCTTATCGATAGAGGCTGAAACTCCTGAACAAGTAGTACTGAATTATAAAATTAACGCTTCTGACAGTGAAGCCATTCGTGCCCAGGCAGAAGAAACGGCTAGCAGTATCTTAAATGATTTTAACCGTAGAATTATTGATGTTTATTTTGCAAGTGTCATTGGTAATTTACAGGATGCACAGGATAATGTTGCACAACTTGTTGAAGAATATGAGAACTTAACTTATACATATAATAATGCTGTCAATGAGCCATTGTCAGGCTACACTACCCAATTCACAGCGATAAAAGATAATACAGCAATGTCAGTGGACAGCTTTAGTAACTTTGAAAACTTACTGAATTCATATCGGGAAAGTTTAGTAGAACAGTTTGGAAGTTATGAAGAGTATCGTTCAGGTATTGATGACGTCAATGATACCCAGCAAGCTAATTATGTAATAAATCAAGCATTTTATGAACAATTAAACGCTTTTAAGAATGGATTAGAAAATGGTGATGTGAATAACCAATTACAACAACTTCAAGAAACAAATCAATTTATTAATTCTCAGTTTCAGATAAACGAAGATCAAGAGAATCAGATGAGAAATATTGCATTTCATACAAATGGTATCCGTAATCGTCTTGATCAAGCATTGAAAGAATTAGAAAAAGAACAAGCCGAATTC
Organism: Gracilibacillus boraciitolerans JCM 21714; assembly: GCF_000521485.1. Taxonomy (GTDB): domain Bacteria; phylum Bacillota; class Bacilli; order Bacillales; family Amphibacillaceae; genus Gracilibacillus; species Gracilibacillus boraciitolerans. The sequence goes on from NZ_BAVS01000025.1 coordinate 32,408, forward strand.
GATGTGGTGGCAATAAACACCAATGTGAAGGAACGCTTAGCGGTCATTATGGAGGAAGCATTTGACGATGAAGATCAATTAACTGTATTACTATCCTCTCAACAAGATCGGTTACTAGCAAAAATAGAGGATCAAATCGCAAACTTACCATCATTAGATATAGACGGACTGGAGGATACCGAACTTTCTCCTGAAATTATCAGAGAATTACAAAATGTTATTAAGGTTACAGAAAAATATAATAGTGAGTTTAATGAAGTGCCCCTTAACAATCCAGATATGATTTTATCTGAACATATACAAACACTTAAAACCAGTTTGAACAAAAACGGTGTTGTATTGACAGATAAAGTGATTCTTCCTGAATCAGATAAACCATTAAGGGATTTTAAAGTATATGATATCCCAGAAGGTTTCGAGATTAATAGATTAGTTGTACAGCTTCCAGATGAAGAAGAGGTGGTTTTTGACGATTATCAGGAGAACGAGATGGTTACGTTACCGAGCTATCAAAATGGGGGGGAGTTTACGATTTCTTTATCCCTTCGTCTAAAAGATGACTATCTGGATATGCCAATTAACATTTTTAACATAAAGCAATGGAAGTGGGACTTATACCAAATCGATGAAGAAGATAAAGGATTACTTGACCTTCTAGACATTTTCAAAAACAAGCAGGACGACAAAGAAACAGATGATTCTGTTCCAAATGCTGATTCTGATGAAACGTCTTCTGATCAAGAGAACAGCAATGGGGGGGATGAAACAACTGATCAATCAGATAGTCCAGACAAAAATAACGATAATACAGATCAAACAGATAACGAAGACAATCCAACAGGAACTGAAGAAGATCAGGACAGTTCTGATGGGAACGGAAATGACGAAAATACAGAAGGAAACGATGATGAGCAAGAAAACCCTGAAGAGAACCAAGGCGAAAATGATGGAACTCCAGGGGACAACGAGGAAAATGAAAGAACACCGGGAGATAATGAAGATAATAAAGGAAATCCAGATGAAAATGACGGATCGGATGAAGAGGAAGAAGAAACAGAAATTGAATTAGTTGCAATCGATCATCATCATATTCGTCATAATGTCCAAACACCACTTATTGATGAAGTAACTAAAGATTTGATCCGATCTGTGGAGAACACGATCTCTCCTTATCAAAAGTTACTATCATCATATGAAGCCTATTTTGGAATGTCCTTGACATGTACAGATGTTGAAGGTGACGAATGTGCGAATATAAGTGATGAAATAAGCTTAGTGGAAATGGCGACAGATGATTCCCTTTATGCTTTATTTAATAAAAATGTCAGCGAGTTATTAACCAATTATATTGCAGATCAAGTAATCGCTGATGTATTGCAAGAAATAAAAGAACCTTTAGCAAACTATCAGGGACAAATAGAAGGTCATCGCAGCTTTGTTGAACAAACAAATCTGAAAGCAGATCAGCTAGCAAATACCATCACGCAAACCAAAGAATCGGCGCGGGTTTTAAACGATAATTTACAAAAATCACTAGAAGATATAATCGAGTGGAGAAATCAAAGTTTAGTGCTAATCGAGGACCAGGCGGAAATTCAAAATCGAAATGACGAAGAGCAGACAATGGTGATGGCTTTAGGAGACAGGTATCAGCCGTTGCTTACACAAAGTCAGTCTCTTGCAGATGCAGCTTCCACTAATCTGACTGAAGCGGAGACGGTTTATCAGACTTTTGAAAGAATTGATACACAAGCAGACACGATTCAGCAAAGTGGATCGAGTATCATCCAACAAGCAGATACATTAGCAGAAAATATGACATCGAAATTGATGAACGACCAGAATTTCGCGGAGAATTTCTCCACAGTGATGGCAAATAGTCGAATTGGCGAAAGACAAAATGAAGATTTATATGACTTTTTATCAAATCCAGTTGAAACAAAAAATGCGGGTGTCATTATTGAAACGGAAACATTTACACCATATTTTCTTGTGGTAATAACATTTATTGTTGCCTTGTTTACAGCTTACGGTATTTCAACAATCAATCAAAAGCGGTCACAAGAGGATCAATTTAAAACAGAAGAATCTCTTGTTGGTCAGAATGGTTTGATTACTGGAATTACTGCCGCTATAGGGGGGGTATTAGAAGGATTAGTAATCGGAATTTCCTCGTCCACCCTTCTTAATATTGCGGGTGAAAAATTAGTTATTTGGAATGGGTTAATGGTATTGATAATGGTTACCATGGTGCTTGCTGCCACTTACTTGTTACGACAACTGAAAATGCTTGGCATGTTCCTTTTACTAATGGTAATCAGTTTGTATCTTTTCCTAACAGGTGCTCTAACCAATAGCTTGTCAGGTGTTGGACAGTTGCGTGACTATTCTCCATTACAATTTGTTGAAAAATTATTAAATCGTGTAATCCAAGGTGCTTCTGACTACGGTTTTATCGTTTTTGGGTTGATCGTGATTGCGTTACTCGCCTTGACCGCAAATTTATTAGTCGTGAGTCGAGGATCAACAAAAATAACGGAGGAAGATGATAAGAATGCCGCTTAAGTTAATCAGTATCATCCTCTTAATAAATTTCTGTCTTCTCCTGCTGATGCCACTTTCTGCCTCAGCAGAAGACAGTGATCAGAATAAGGGGAAAATTGACTGGAAAATCGATCGAATTATTGAAAAAGGTCAAAAAAAGGAAAACAATAATAGAGAAACAGAATTGGAAAAACGTTTTCCTAATTTGTTTAAGGAAGAGACTGCTGAAGTAATCTCTGCAATTCAAGCAGCAGAAAAACAATCGATAGAGCAATTGGAGCGCGATTTGTTTTCCTCAAATATAGAGGGAAACACGACGATTGAGAAAACGAAACAAGCATTATTCACTTCAGACTATGTTGCACCAAGTTCAGTTGCAGCTGAAGCTGAAGACCAAGAAGAAAACGGAAACTCCTTTAATACCTTACTAATGGGAGGGTTAGCAGCGTTAGCCTGCTTTGTCAGTTTAGGAGTTTATATTTTATATCAGCGGATTGCTAATTAGGAGTGTAGCACATGAAGAACAGCCATATTGATGTAACAATTGATTTTCGGGAAAGTGGATTAGCAGATAGCTATGATTTAAAAATTCCTGTGCATATTTCGGTGAAACAACTATTGCAGGACGTGATGGCAGCGTTGAAAATAAGTGACATACAGGAAGTGAAATCCGTTATTAAGGTGAAAACAAAAGGATTGGTGTTAGCGGATGATGATATGCTGATTGATTACCCAGTAACAAACGGTGATATTTTAACTGTTTTGCGTTGAGAGACCCTACAAGATGAAGGAGAAAGTTATTATGAGCGATATGAGCGAAATCAATATAGAGATCGATTCCTTAACACTTCCATTTTCCATTACAGAAAACACGTGGAAACTAAGGCTAGCCAAATCACAAACTCGTGTGAAAGATTCCCAACAAATTCATATGGTAACAAGAGCAAATGAAGATACATTTGTACCATTAGAAGTTGAAGAAGAGGGAGATGCTTTCACTTTTTCGTTTTTTATTGATCCTGAGAAAAAGAAGTGGAAGGATTTAGAGAAGCTTCATCGCAATGAGAAATTACGTTTGTTATGCAACGTTTCCAAACTGAAAAACTATTTATTATCACGCCTTACTTTTTTTCTACACCCTGATAACGTTATTTTTGATGATAATTTACAGCCACGTCTTATTTATCGAGGTGTGCGAAATGTGATTCCACCTTTTGAGATGGAAGAAGAATATTTCTGTAAACAATTAAAGTGTTACAGTATTGCACTTTTTCAAAAAAATACAGTTTTGATCAGCTTATGAACGGGGGGCTCTCGCACAAGCTAGTGATACTGATTTTGAAAAAATATTAAGAAAGCAGAGAATCTTGAGCAATTAATTAGCTATTTACAGAACAGCTATCAATCAGAACAAAAGAAAACCGAAAAAACCATGCAATTAATACCAACCAAGCGTTTCCAGTTATTTAAAAGACTTGCGATCGCTTTTATTATTGTGTCCGTTGTGTTAGCTGTGCCACTTGTTTATTTCGGTCTGATAAGTCTTCCATATCAACACAATTTATTAGATGCCCATGAAGAATATCTAGCTGCTAATTACGGAGAAGTGATTAATTCCTTAATAGATGAACAGGCGGAAAACCTGCCAAAAGCATCAAAATACATACTTGCTTATTCTTATGTTTCTACAGAGCAGATCTCAGACAGTGATAAAAAAATAATTATGAATAACATCAGTTTGAACAGTGATGCGAATTATTTACTTTATTGGATTTATAATGGTCGCGGCAATTTTGAGTCTGCGATGGATAAAGCAAAATACCTGGATGACCCGGTACTTATTATGCATGGTTTAATCCAACAGATTGAGCAAGCAAAAAATGATCCTGATTTGAGCGGAGCAGAACGAGATGATATTGTGAATAATTTACAGGATGAATTGTTTGAGTATAAAGAGGAATATAAACCTGATGTGACCGAAGAAAACCAATCTCAATCTGAAACAACGACTACTCCAAATAACGATGTACAAGGGGGGGATACTCAGTCTACAGAATAATACTTACGGACAAAAAATTGGAATTCAAGAATATTTGTCCGTAATAAACGATCTTATAGACAAAAAAGGAATAATATTAACTATTTTGTCCGTAAGAATTAATATTACGGACAAAAATAGCGGAACAACCCACAAACTGTCCATAAGAACACGTCTTACGGACAGAATTTGCACTTTCTTAATAAAACTGTCCATAAGAATAAAATAGTGAGTATTTACCTGTGGTGTGGTGAAGAGAGGAAGAAAACAAATGATACAAAAAACATTTGTAGCCATTTATAAAAAACAATTACATAAAGCACTATTACCTGAAGGCAATCGAAAGAAGATAACGATCGGGGGATAATCTCTCTGATACACTAACATTTCAGGGTATGGGCCAAACTCTATCTGTAAATTGGGATGGAGAGAATTGTCTGATCGAGGGAGAAATATTAAAAAACAATCGACAGTGGTCATTAAAAAATGAAGAAAAGGTAGAGCTCTTTCTTGTCGATGACAGGGACCAGTCTATCTATGATACGGCAGGTAAACAACATATTACATTTAGTCAAAATGCCTTCGATGATGTCATTATAGAGAATATCGAAGCTGATCTGGTTCTTTTTCGGGAACAAAAAGGCTTGCGTTTAGAAGTTCATGATGGAAAGGTATTTCATAACTATACGTTAACTAACGGGAATATCCTGATCGAATCGGGTGATCACCTTTTCTTTGATGGTGTACGAGTAATTGTCCATGAAGGAGATATTCAAGTCATACCTTCAGGGAAAAAAGTGTCGTCTTCGTTAGTTCCACTAATTGATACGGAAGAAGGATTTAGTCCGGATTATCCTGATTATCATCGATCACCACGTATTATTTACAGAGAACCCGAGCAAAAAAGAACAATCGCTAAACCTTCGCCACTACCATCTAAACCGAGTGAACAATTAGCAAGAACGATTGTTCCGCCGCTTGTAATGATATTAGCTTTAGTCATTATTTCACTTATACAGCCGAGAGGAATCTTTATTATTGTGATGCTTGCTATGACGGTCACAACTGTTATTTTTTCTGTTACTTCTTATATTAAAAGTGTTAGAAAATACAAGGCAGATATGAAACATCGCGATAAAACATTTAAAGAATATTTACGACGTAAAACAAAGGAATTGTATCATGTCACAGAAGAACAACGTCATGCCTTGGAATATCATTATCCAGATGTAGAAAAAATGAGAGAACTTATCTTACAGGTGAATGCACGTATTTATGAAAAAACATTGTATCATCATGATTTTTTGCATTTTCGTGCTGGGTTGGGAGACGTAGAAACGAGCTTTGAAATCGAATTCCGGGAAGAGGAATTCACGCAAGACAAAGATGAATTAGTGGATGCGGCACGAGATTTATTATCACATTTTGAAGGGTTAAAAAATGTGCCGATTGTAACCTCTCTTATGAAAGGACCTGTTGGGTATATTGGTCAACGGGAACTCGTCATCGAGCAATTACAATTACTGATGACACAAGTTTCATTGTTTCATAGTTATCATGATGTTCAATTTATCACTATTTTTCCGGAGGATGAAAAGTCGAAGTGGGATTGGATGCGATGGTTTCCACATGCAAGCTTACAGGATTTAAATGTTCGTGGATTTGTCTATCACGAACGATCAAGGGACCAGGTATTACATTCGATGTATCAAGTGTTAAAAGAACGTAAGCAACTTTTAACAGAAAAGGCAAACTCAAACGAAAAACGTTTTTACACCTCATTATGTAATTTTAATCACTGATGAGAAATTAATCCTGGATCATATCATTATGGAATTCTTCAATGAGGATCCAAGTGAACTGGGTGTTTCCCTAATCTTTGTCCAGGATGTCATGCAATCTCTTCCTGAACATGTGAAAACAGTCATCGATATTCGTGATGCAAAGAATGGAAACATTTTATTGGAAGAAGGGGAATTAGTTAATCATTACTTTGAACCGGACCATTTTCCTAATGAATTTAATAAAGAAGATCTGTCTCGCGGTCTTGCGCCACTAAACCATTTACAAAGCTTAAAAAATTCTATTCCAGAGACCGTAACGTTTCTGGAAATGTATGGTGTCGAAAAGGTTGAGGAATTAGGGATAACACAAAGATGGGCATTAAATGAAACCTATAAAACAATGGCGGTACCATTAGGTTTACGAGGCAAAGAAGATTTAGTGCAGCTGAATTTACACGAAAAGGCACATGGTCCACACGGTTTGGTAGCCGGTACGACAGGCTCAGGGAAATCAGAAATTATTCAATCCTATATTTTATCATTGGCAGTGAATTTTCACCCCCCCTATGAAGTTGCCTTTTTATTAATTGACTATAAAGGTGGGGGGGGAATGGCGAATTTATTTAAAAATTTACCACACTTATTGGGAACTATTACGAATCTCGATCGTACACAAGCTATGAGGGCTTTAGCATCGATTAAAGCAGAGTTGCAGCGTAGGCAACGATTGTTTGGTGAGCATGATGTCAATCATATTAACCAATATCAGAAGTTATATAAGCAAGGGAAAGCAAGGGAAGCAATGCCACACCTTTTCCTAATATCTGATGAGTTTGCAGAATTGAAATCAGAGCAGCCTGACTTTATGAAAGAGCTTGTCTCTACTGCCAGAATCGGGCGATCACTAGGTATCCATTTGATTCTGGCGACACAAAAACCGAGTGGTGTGGTTGATGACCAAATCTGGTCGAACTCAAAATTCAAATTAGCGTTAAAGGTTCAAAATGAAAGTGACTCTAACGAAGTGCTGAAAACACCGGATGCAGCAGAGATTACGTTACCAGGTCGTGCATACTTGCAGGTTGGGAACAATGAGATATATGAATTGTTCCAAAGTGCCTGGAGCGGTGCTGATTACGTACCAGATAAAGAAGATCAGGAATATGTAGATACCACGATATACGCAATAAACGATTTGGGCCAGTATGACATCTTAACAGAGGATCTGAGTGGTCTTGACAAGAAAGACGAAGTAGAAAGTGTACCGACAGAATTGGATACGGTTATTGATTATATTCATGACTATACAGTAGCACAGCAAATTGAAGCACTGCCGCGGCCATGGTTACCACCTTTGCCAGAACGAATTGTGGCAACAGAATTACAGCCTCTAGACTATAAAGAAGCATGGAAAGAACCGAAGAAGCCAATGGAGGCTATAATCGGTATGGTCGACCAGCCAGAATTGCAAAAACAAGAGCCGTTATCAATCAATATTACCAAGGATGGCCACTTAGCTGTCTATTCAAGTCCGGGATATGGCAAGTCTACTTTCTTACAAACGGTAATTATGAATCTCGTACAACAGCATAACCCAGAGCATTTGCATGTCTATCTCTTAGACTTTGGAACAAACGGCCTTTTACCATTAAAAACTTTACCACATGTAGCCGATACAATTTTACTGGATGATACAGAAAAGGTGTCTAAATGGATACGCCTGTTAAACGCTACTATATCAGAGCGCAAAAAGAAACTAAGCGAATATGGTGTTGCTGACATGGAAATATATGAAAAGGCTAGCGGAGAAATGGTGCCGAATCTATTGTTAGCGATTGATAACTATGACTCTGTTAAGGATGCAGACTTCAGTGATGAATTCGATCGATTGATAACACAGATCGCCCGAGAAGGAGCAAGTATTGGTATTCACTTGGCAATCAGTGCAGGTAGACAAAGTGCCATGAGAATGCCGCTAGTATCGAATATCAAGCGGCAGTTATCCTTGTATCTGATCGATTCAGTCGAAGTCCGTACGATTGTTGGGAAAACAGATCTTGAGATAGAAGAAATAGCTGGCCGAGGAATTGTGAAGTTGGATGATCCAGCTTTATTCCAGGCAAGCTTACCAGCAGTAGGCGAGGAACCTTTAGACATTATTGAGAATATCCAATCACTTGCAAGAGAGATGGATCAATACTGGGAAGGGGGGGAAGTACCAGATGAAATTCCAATGATGCCAGAAGGTCCGATTGATTTCGAAGCATTTAAAGAAAAACGAAAAACAAAGAAACTACTGGAAAAGCAGGAATTGCCATTGGGACTTGACTTTGAAGAAGTGGCACCAATCGCTTTTCAGCCAGATAAGGATCATTTCCTTACTGTTGTCAGTGATCGGCGAGATGGCCTGGACAAAATGACAAATGCGCTCGCGAAAAACATGACACTACTCCAAGAACCATATCAGACGATGATCATTGATAGTGCAGATAGGTCGTTGCAAGGTATTGGCTCAACGATGAATGCTTATGTTTCTGAGAGTGATGGCATTAAAAATGTTAAAAGGAATATCATTACCGAAATTAATAACCGGGCAAACGGTGATCATAATGGCGTAAAATGGATGATTATGATAAAAGACTTAAAAGATTTTGTTGATAGAGCTCTGTTGTTAGAAGACGAAGTGACAACATTGTTTGAGTTAGGGCCAAGTATGGATGTTCATTTTGTTATTTGCGTGGATGCAAGCTATCTCAGCACAAGCTTTGAGAAAGCGGCTAAAGTAGTTCGTAAGTTATCCAATGTAGGTCTCGTCAGCATGCGATTAGGGGGGGATCAGGATATTTTCAGCCAAGCTTTTATTCGCAAGGAAATCTATCCAAAAGCATATGAATGCTATGTAGCGAGAGACCATCAGCATATTAAAATAAAAGTTCCTAGATGAGGAGGGATTATGTGAGTTCGTTAAGTCAATTAAGATCACAGAAACGTACTGTATTACAAGGGATGAATAATTCCAGAGAACAGATTTCTATATTGGAAGATAAGATAACAAGATTACAACGAGCATCCAACACGTTATCTAGTAATATTTCAGAATTGAATTCATTTAAAAGTTCAATTGAATCTTTAACCATCGAAAACAGTAAATGGAAAGGTCGAGAAAAAGAAAAGTTTGAAGGGAATTATGATACGTACAAAGGCAGTGTAAAAGCTTATGTAAACAAAGTGGAAAATGCAAAAGAAACAATTGATGAGGATATAGGTCGATATTCAACAACCCAAGCTAATTATGTGAATGGTCTTAATAGTCTTCAGAACACTTTATCTTCACTCAATTACCAGATTTCAGCTGCTGAAAGAGAGGGAGAGTAAATGACTAAAGAAGTTAACATTAACATGAATGTTTTCCGGTCAAATATATCAAAACTCAGGACATCTGAAGCAGAATTAGAGGGCAACATTAAGGATGAATGGACTTTTGATAAGACGAACATTACTCCTTTTACTAATGATTTAGAAAATAGTTTGAGAACAATGGAATTACTAAAAAAATACGTAGACCTGTTAGAAAGTGATATTATCACATTACAATCAATCGGGGGGGAGAAAATACAGGAAACTGATGAAAAACTGGGAAGTCAAATTGATTCTTCTAATTTTGTCCCTCAATCAATACGTTAAACGAGGAGGGATTTAACTTGGTGAACAAAGTAGATATAGCAGAGGTTATAGAATTTAGAAATGATTTAAAAACTACTTCTGCACAAATAAAGGCAAGTATAGAAAATATTAAGACTAATATTCAGCAAATCGATGGTATGGATTCTTTTTCAGGGAAAGCAGCCAAAAATGCAAAAGACTACTTTTGGAACTTTCACAAGAGTAGCGTTCTAGAAGCTTTTGAGGAACTGCATACAGATCTTTTTGATCAATTGAATAATCATAGCGATAGTTTTAATTCTAATGTTGATTCAAGTGAAGTTGCAATAGTACAAAGTGATTACTTAGATGATCTTGATTACCAGATTGATTTAGATTATCAGAAATTAGATAGTATTCAGTTAACAATTCAACGAACGATCAATAGTGTTTCTGATATTACCAGTGCAGCTGCACCTACTTTTTATGATGTGACTAATGGCAAAAAGGAAGTAGAAAAACTAATTGAAAATCTTAAGAGTAATCTAGTATCCTTTACTAGAGAGGGAAGCTATATTGATTCACGAACAAAGGCTTTAATTGAACGTATAGAAAAGACGTTAGCTAAAGTAGGAGCTGTTAAAGGTGAGAGCAGGTTTAATGACCATAACTTTAAGGAAAAAGCGGATAATCTAAAAGATTTTTTAGGCAATTATGCACTACCTACTGTAACAGGATCTGTTACTAGTGCGGCTATTGCAAAGGCAGCAAAAGATAATGGATTAAGTGTAACAGAGTATAAAAAGAACGGGAAAACAACTTATCGAATTAATGCTTCTGAAGATGCGTTACGAGCATTAGGTGTTGAGCCTGATATGAATGCGAATCGTGCATTACAACAGAGTGGAAAAACAGGAAATCCAAAGGCGCCAATTAATTATTATGATAAAGGACAAGGAAAGCAAATTTATTCTTCTATAGGTGAGGAAGTAATAAATAATCATCGAGCAATGACAGCTTATAATGATAAAGCAACAACTGCGGTGAAATGGAAAAATGTCGGTAAAGCGGCAAAAGATGGCGCACTTGATAGTATTAAAGAGTTAAATCCTAATGGAATACTTAAGAGTGGTTGGGTAAAAGGCGTAACTAAAGCGGGCGGTATTTTTACGGCTGGGTTATCAGGATACAGTAACTATAACGATGCACTAGCAGACGGTTTGACAGGCGGAAAAGCAGTTGGCCGAGCAGCTGTAGATACTACGATTGAAACAGTAGTAGGTGGTACGGTACAAGTGGCATTTACTGCAATGGGGACAGCATTTATCCCTATACCAGGAGTAGGGACAGCAATAGGAGCAGCAATAGGGATTGGTATAAATATTGGATTAAATACCAAATTTGGAAAAAGCGACAAATCAATTATGGATAGAGCTAAAGATGGTTTTCATAAGTTAACAGGTTGGTTTAGCTGATAATATGGAGGGTTTTATGTGTTTTTAAACAAATTAAAAGAAGAAGATTTCTATGTATTAAGAGGGGGCTTTATCATCCGGAAGGCAAAGTCCGCAAAGCTTCGGTGGTATGTTTACTATGGCTATATTTGGTCAAGCATTAATAGTTTTTTTAGCCCATATTGTAGTAGGAGATAAGTCAAACTTCCCTTATAAAGATCTTATTTTTGTGGTCCATGTCATTATTACTATTTTGATTATTATTTTCTCGGTAGTATTTGCTATTCCGACAATTTATAAGAAGATGGAAAGCTTTCAGTATCTTATTAGTATTATCATCTCTCAAAATCTTTTTGGAATTACTCCATATTTTTGGACGTTACACGCTATTGGACGAACTGAGGCGTCTACAAATTCGTTAATTTTTGCTACTGTACTAACATTATTACTTGGCATATTCGTGTTCATTTTGACATGTATAAGATTCCGTAGGTTGTTGGTACAAGGAAAATTTCGTAAAGGAACCATTAAAGAACAAACGCGTCAAAAATTAGAAGCAAAATCCTTCTTACCACTTGCAGTTATTGGCGGTTTAGGAGTTGTTTATTTTATTCAATTTATTTCAAACCATGTCAGCAGAATTGAATTTAATATTTTAACAATGGGGATCATTGGATTGGGAGTGTTTTACACAATGTTATTCGTACTACCTGAACAATTAGTCATCCTATATTGTAAAAAGCGATTTAAAAGCTTTAATTTCAACAAAGAGGGCAAAATTTATCCATTCGGATCTGGTGAAAAGCCTGCGGTAATATGTCAAGAGCAAAATGAAAAATATTTAGATATCAAGGTGCAATTTTGGTAAAAAAGGCAATAGGAAACTAGGCCATTAATAAAATGGTAATTAATGGCATTAATAGTAATTATCAAGGGGGGGTGTGAGAAGCTGTTTTTATGCTTCCAATTTCACGCTCCCTTGTGGCGTGTAGACTTGATGGTTGCGTAGTAGCGCATCCACCAAACGCACTAATTTTCTTGCGGTTAAGACGAGTGCTCTTTTATGTTGGTGTTTCGGTACTTCTTGGTATTTCTTTTCGTAATAAGCTTGGTATTCAGGAACATGCCTTCTCACCGAGTTGGCGGCTTCAACCAGGTAATAACGCAAGTACTGATTCCCATTATGAGATAAAGAAGTATCATCTGCCGTAAATCTACCCGACTGATGCTTTTGCCAGTAGAGCCCTGCATATTTGGCTATTTTGGCCTCTGCTTTAAATCGCTCAATTTGACCGATTTCTGCGATGATACCAGCAGCGAATACAGGACCAATACCAGGCAGGGATTGCAGAGTATTCGGCAAGCCAGCCATGATTTTGGTGATGGCTTTATCGATTTGCTTAATTTGTGCCTTCATGGTGCGAATAAGCTCGATAATGGTACCTAGGATGAGATCAATCGAGTCTTCCACTACTTTATCCAGTCGATAAGAAGAGCGCACTGCTTTTTGAATGAATTTGGCCACCTTTTCAGGGTCATGAAACCCATTTTTACCTTTGGATGGAAGGTAAGCAGCCAGGTCTTCGATGGACATCTGAGCGAGTTCTTCCAAGCTATATTTTTCAAAGAATAACTCCATCATAGCTTGTCCAAACACGGAAGATTCGACGTTTTCTTGAAACGTATTACACTTATAGCTCAAGTGTTGAAGGAAGTGTTGCTTTTCTTTGGTCATCTGATGTACGAGTTGGTAGCGAGAGCGTGTCAACTGTTGTAGAGCGACATATTGACTCTCTTTGACTACGGACATCGAGAAACGACCAAATCGTAAATAATCAGCAATCACAAACGCATCAATCTCATCGGTTTTGTCCATATCTGGATAACTCTTTTTGAAATTAGCGATCTGTTTGGGATTCATCAAAAATACTTGGGCACCAAGTGCACGAAGCTCTTCATCTTGATGAAAAAACATGGCTGGATGAAAGCTATACACGGAAGTAGATTCTAAGCCAATCTTTAATACTTCCACGGTTTGACCATCGATCGTTTGAAGAATCGCGTCACGTAAAGCCGTAGCACCAGGTAAATCATTCGATACGGGGGGGAAGGAAGATAACGTGACTCCTTCGCCGTTTAGAAAACAAACCTTGATATCAAAAGAACTAACATCTAATCCGACAAATAATTGCATGGGGGGGGAATCCTCTCCTTTCTAAATTAGAATCATGGGAACTTATCTTGGACGCCTCGGGATATCCCTAGTGTGAACGCCGATCAGCAACCTCGTGTATCAGTACTATCTCTGTATCGAAAGCCGCCTTGGAGCTACTATCATCCAAGTTCGAGGGACAGAGTGCACAGCCTGCGAGTAGGAAGGTCCGCACGTACACTGGGAAACAGTCTTTAAATGTGGTTAGCCACAGGAGTGAACAGAATGGTCCCAAATGATCCTTAAAACCATTATCTAGGAACATCACAAGACGTCCAAGTGTTTTTTTGAAATTATTGTAGGTCAAATGAGTAAAAATGTAAGTCCAAAAGATGGGCTTAAATATAATATACGAGGAGTGATAAACATGAAAATAGAGAACCGATCATTAATATTTGAAAATGTCATTACCTATCAAACCACACAATTAAGAAAAGACTGGCAAGAAGGGTTTTACAAGATGGAAGAGATTATGCTAGCTGAAGGAATTTATCAGAGCGGCCCCACTTTTTTTTCTGTAGAACCTGAACGAGGAGAAGCTAAATATGGTGATTTTACCTATTATCTTCCGATCAATAACCCTGTTCAATTTACAGAAGAATCGGAATTTGGCTTTAAAGAGCGATTTCATATATCGGAAGCGTTCGTGCTAAGACAAGCGGATGAAGCAAAGGACTTTCATGTTGCGCTTGAGAAAATCCAACAGCATGCGGAAGAAAAAGATATTGCAATAGAAGACACTTTTTATTGTGTGTTATTAGAAGTATTCGATGATTATATGATAAATTTATATGTTCCACTAAAAACGGAAGGAGAAGCATAACTATGATTGTAGAAAATCATCGTATTGCCCATCGAAATGTAGCTTCTAAATATTATCGATTTTACCCAGATGAAATAGAATTAGCTGTACAAGATTTTCAGTCTATACTTAAAAAACATGATTACCATCCTGATGGACGAATGCTTTTTTCCTTATTAAGTGATCCGACAAGTGAAATTATGAGTGCAGAAATATTTTTACCTATTTGGGAGAACACATTTACGATACAAGAACAAGAAGAAATGAAATTTCACAGTTATTTGAGTATAAGTCCCATGATTATGACACGCATAACAGATGATTTTAATGAACAATCGCAAGTACAATTTTGGGAATTAATGAACTACATTAATCAAAATAAATTTCAACAAAATACACCGGTATTTGCAGAGTATAAGACGACACATTCCGGCAGCATCTTTCTCGAAATGAGTGTAGGAGTTAAACGATTGAAATAACAGCATGGAACAGTTCATTTTTAAAACGGTGTTAGATATCCGTAAAATTACTCCGACTCATTGTCTTATGTGATAGACTTCGTTCCTATTAAATACCGTATTTACAAAAAGACAAGCAATATCTATACATTTAACATTTGAAAATAGAAGATTCATACAAAGAAATAGAACATACATAGATTGAAATGGTTACCTGGTCTTATGTCAAGAATTCGGACAAGTTAAATGTAGAAATTTCTTAGTATAGAGCTCATGCCAAGTCCACCACCCTTGACCTTGTTTGTGTCCATGGTAGTGTTCCAGTGTCGGCTGGAATAAAAACAGCCTTAAAGGCTTTCC
>NZ_BAVS01000024.1 GCF_000521485.1 Gracilibacillus boraciitolerans JCM 21714
ATGAAAAGACGTAACAAGTATTTACTTGTTACGTCTTTCGATTACATATATTTACTAAATCTATTTTCTAATCGTTCCTGGAAGATCGAAATAACAATACACAATGGCCAATAGATGAAGGCAACCAATATATACATGGTTAACGAATCAAACGTTCTGCCACCTGCAATTTGTGCCTTTTGAAACAATTCTGGAACCGTAATAACTGCTGCTAAAGATGTAGCCTTGACTAAATCCAGGAAAATATTCGTTAAAGGCGGCATTGCAATACGGGCTCCCTGTGGCAGAATGATTTTCAATAAAGATTGCCAATAATTTAATCCTAATGCCTTGGCTGATTCCCATTGTCCTTTTGGTACACTATTAATTGATGCACGAATCACTTCTGCAATATAAGCAGCGCTGTTTAACCCAAAACCGAAAATAGCGGACGTTAATGCCGTCATTTGCAAATCGACTGTTTCGATCATCGGTAATCCATAATAGATTATAAATAAGAAAACCAGAATAGGAGTACCTCTCATAAAGGATATATACACCCTAGCAGGATACCTTAATGCGATTTTACTCGAACTGCGCGCCAGAGCCAGAAATAATCCTAACACCAAACCGAAAGCCATACTTACAAAGGATACAATAACTGTCATTGGCAAACCACTTAATATCAGCGGTAAATTTTCAATCGCTAATTTTACATCAAAAAAATCTCCCATTTATGATCACACCTTATAAGTCTAGCCCCCTCAATTTCCTCTATTTCACCTTCAGGCTTTTGCGAGGCATCTTCTTGATAAAATTTAACAGCTAACTCTGATAATGTGCCATCTTCTCTCATTTCACTTAACGTCTCATTAATTTTTTGCTGTAGTGTTTCCGCATCTTTATCCATCACAACTGCTTGTTCCGTTGGATGAAATTTTAAATCCGGATGTAAATGGATATCGAACTCCGGAAATGCACCAACTCCGAATTTAGATAAATAATAATCATTAACTATTACATCTGTATTGCCATTATGAACATCGCGGAGATACGCTTCATTTGGGGCATTACCATATGTAACAACTTCTGCTCCAAAATGCTCTGCGATTTGACTAAAAATCGTGGTAGCACCTCCACCGGCACGTTTCCCTTCAAGATCTTCCAAACTTTTAATACCTGAATTATCTGCTTCTCTCACTACCATCGTCGTATAGGAATACTTATATGGTTCTGAAAAAGCAAATTGCTCTTTTCTGTTATCCGTTATCTCAATATCATTTACTGCTACATCAATTCTACCACTCTCAATTGCCGGCAGCATACTATCGATACCTAATATTTCAAATTTAATATCTAATCCCAATCGGTTCGCAACTTCCCGCATAATTTCAACATCATATCCGGTTAACTCTTCATTGTCATCATAGGTGGAAGCTGCGATAAGTGTACCTGAAGTACCTGCCACAATCGTTCCTTTTTCCTGAATTTCATTCCATTTTTCTGCATTTTTTGATGATGCCTGTTTCTCGTTAATGTCTGTTCCGCCACATGCAGCCAACATAACCATTACTGCGATAAAACTAATAAAAAGAATAATTTTTTTCACTTTTATTGCACCCCTTATTTTTGTTATATAATTTATTCCTATTAAAAGATAACAGTTTATCTCTCTTATTTCAACATATTTATAATCTGTATTATTTTTTAAATTATACCTGTTATATAAAAGTATACCACATTAATCCTGATTGACTTTTTATAAAAAAATGCTATGATAAAATTAATTATTTATTTATAATTATTATAAATAATGTATAATGAAAATCATTGTAAATTAGGCGCATCGCTGAATTTCATTCTCAATTAGAAGGAGGTATTATTAAAATGAGTAGTAGCATTAAAATAATTTTAAACAAGCCGAAGATGGTGGCTAAGTTTAACAACAACCAGTCTTCTTCTCTTGCTTTCATATGGACTCACCGTGAGTTAATTGCTGCCTTATTTAGTGGGTTGCTGATACTTCTGACATGGCAATTTCACGATTCACTAGCTGAACGTAACTGGATCCTGTTATTGTTGGGTGCCTTTATTATTGGCGGTTTTGCTAAGGCAAAGGAAGGTATCACCGAAACGATAACCAAGAAAAAATTAAACGTCGAACTACTTATGATAATTGCAGCGATTGGTGCTGCTTCTATAGGCTACTGGACAGAAGGAGCAATTTTGATCTTTATTTTCGCCTTATCTGGTGCATTGGAAACCTATACAGAAAATAAAAGCGAGAGAGAACTGGAATCACTAATGAATTTACAACCAGAGCATGCGACTTTAACTTCGAACAGAGAAATAAAAGTAAAAGATTTGCAAATTGGCGATCAAATTATAATAAAAGCCGGAGAAAGAATACCCGCTGACGGAGTGATTTTTAAAGGTGAAACATCCATTGATGAAAGTGCATTATCTGGTGAAGCTATTCCTGTCAGCAAAACTATTAAGGAGAATGTGTTCGCAGGAACTGTTAATTTAAATGGAACATTATATATCGAGATTAATACGCTACCTAATGAAACACTCTTTCAAAAAATCATCCAACTGGTGCAACATGCCCAAAGCGAGAAATCACCGTCTCAGCAATTTATTGAACGATTCGAAAGTATGTATGTAAAGATGGTCTTAATTTCAGTAGGAGTAATGATGTTTCTACCCCCCCATTTCTTGTTCAGCTGGTCATGGACAGATACGATTTATCGCGCAATGATCCTGCTAGTGGTAGCTTCACCCTGTGCGCTTGTCGCATCGATCATGCCAGCCACCCTGTCTGCTATCTCGAACGGGGCAAGAAACGGTGTTTTATTTAAAGGCGGTATACATGTGGAAGGTTTAGCAAACATCGACATCATTGCTTTTGACAAAACAGGAACTTTAACACAAGGCAAACCTGTTGTGACAGATGCTTTTTTCGCTCCAGTATATTCAAAACAAATGATCGCAAGTGTAGTATATGCCATTGAAAATGAATCCAATCATCCACTAGCTCAAGCTATGACGACATGGGCCGGTGAACTTAAAACAGACACCCCCCTCAAGTGGAAAAGGTCTTACATGAAAACGGAAAAGGTGTTAAAGGTTATATTAACGAGGAGGAATGGTTAATTGGAAATCAAGCATTAATAGGTGATAAGCAAGCACAGGCATTTATAAGTGACCAGCATATCAACTTGGAAAAGCATAGTGAGAAAACAATTATATTCATCAAAAAATCTAAGGAAATCGTTGCTGTTTTCTTATTAAAGGATACGCTGCGTCAGGATTCTGTTGAAGCTATCCAGACACTTAATAAATTAGGAATCAAAACAGTGATGTTAACAGGCGATAACCAGAGTGCTGCAACAGCAATCGCAAGAGAAGCGCATATTCAGGAATTCTATGCTAATTGCCTTCCAGAGGATAAAGTAACGCATTTAAAACAATTATCAAAGAATAACCAAAAGGTCGCGATGATTGGCGATGGGATAAATGATGCACCCGCCTTAGCTACAGCGAATTTAGGAATTGCGATGGGGGCTGGCAGTGACATTGCCCTTGAAACTGCTGATATTGTGCTGATGAAAAATAGATTGACGAAAATAGTAAACGCGATTCACTTATCCAAAAGAATGAATCGTATTATTAAACAAAATATTGTTTTTTCTATTGCAATCATCTTATCGCTGATCGCATCAAATTTCTTGCTTTTAATTGACATGCCCCCCCTCGGAGTTATAGGCCATGAAGGCAGTACCATTCTAGTTATCCTAAACGGCCTACGCTTACTGACATTTAGTGATACACTAGGTTAGAAAAATACCCTTTAAAAAGGGGGGGAAAATCCGAACGAATGGTTAGATCGTTCGGAATTTTCTCTGGTTATTTTTATGTGACAATTGTCTTTTTATCATGTTGTTTCCTTTCAATCTCTGCGTTTATTTCTCCTCCGGTGATAATAATTATTCCTGATAAATAGAACCAGATCATAAGAATGATGACACCACCCAAGCTTCCATATGTTGCCGAATAGTTACCCATCGATGACACATAATAAGAAAAGGCTAACGATGCTAATTGCCAAAATATGGTTGCAAAAATTGCTCCAATATAAACATGTTTGAAATAAACCTTCTTACTCGGCGCTAATCGATATAAAACTATCAAAACAAGAAAGAAAACAACAGATGAAATCACCCATCTCAAGGTATTCCACCATTGCAGGAATCCATCCGATAAGCCTAGCAATGAGAACAGGTAAACACCAATCATACGGCCAAAAATCGGTAATACGAATGCGATAATGATCACAAGCAACATAGCTATCGTTAACACGATTGATATTCCTCTCGTTACAATAAATGAACGGTCTTCCTCAATGTCGTATGCTTTATTAAAGGAACGAATTAATGCATTTATCCCGTTCGAGGCAGACCATAATGTACCAATAATACTAATTGAAAGTAAACCACTATTCCGATTATGCATTATTTGCGTTAAATTATCATTCAAAAGATTCATAATCTCATTCGGTGCATACGTGGATACAAAGTTCATTACATCAATATCATTGAAGGGTAAATACCCAATTAACGTCACAAGGAAAATCATAAAAGGAAATAAGGATAGCAGAAAAAAGTAAGATAATTGGGCCGCCAAGCCCGGCACTTCATCAGATGTTATCCGTTCTGCCAATCGTTTAATAAAACGAATGAACAAATTATCTAACAGCTTTTGCTTCATTCAGTATCTCTTTCAATATCTCTTTTTTCTACTTTTTGAGTTACCTCTTGTAATTGATTAAGCATATCCAAAGCGAACGTTAAACCTGAAGATAGCTGCTTCGAACATTTAGCGTATCCTTGATTTAATTGATGGATCGCATCTGCGGGATGTTTAACATAATATACGGATTTGCTTCCACATGTCTGTAAGTTTTTTGATACAAATGAACGCGTATCTTTATCAAATAATGTGATTAGTCCTCCAACTACCGCTCCTGTTACTACACCTTTTACTAACAATTCTTTTCCCATAAAACCTCAGTCCTTCTCTAATTATTTTGGTTATAACTCGTGTTGTTTCTCGATATAATCATATAAATGTTCACAACCTTCTCTGACTAAATCAAACGTATAATCAAAGTTTTTTGTGAAATATGGATCTGGTACATTCTGTTCTTTTGGACGCTCAACAAAATCCATTAATTTTCTGATCGTCACCTTTGAAGATATAGAGGAAAATTGCTGCAAGTCATCCATATTCTGTTGATCCATCGCTATCACATAATCAAAGTCTTTCATGTCTTCTTCTTTCAGTTGCCGTGCGAGTTGACCCTGATACGAGATTTCCATTTCATCAAGTTTTCTTCTAGTTCCTTCATGTGGAGGATTTCCGATATGCCAATTTCCTATCCCAGCTGAATCAATTACAAAGATATTCTCTTGTCCTTTTTCCCTGACGATTTGTCGAAATACCGCTTCAGCCATCGGTGATCTGCAAATATTACCTAAGCATATAAATAACACTTTAATCATATAATACCACCCCCCCGCTCATCAGGTTAATCCTTTTTTTAAAAATTGACTTATTAAAAAACATGACTATCCCCCCCTTTATCCTTTTATTTTCTTTCTAGTATACGTTAATTTGTTTTATTTAAAAAGGAATTTTTCACCTTAACATATCTATTCTTTTCTGGAATCTTGCTTTAACATTTGACGCTAGACCGCTTAATTGAAGATATTCTTGCATCCGTTTCTTATTTTGCTGATCATGAAACAAGCAGTGAAATATGTCAAAAGCGGAAACATGACTTTGTACTTCTTGTAACTTTTTTAGAGTATCCGCAGGTGCTACCCATCCCTCTTTTAATACTCTAAAATAATAACCACCATAACCCGTATCAGTGACCACAGCTGGCATATCCTTAATACCATGTGTTCTTGCAATTTTGTAACATGGCTGCCTGGGTTGAGATACTTGAATCTCAGCTTGACCTAATTGAAAAATTTCTCCAATATATACTTCCCGTTCCGTCAAGCCGTCAATCGTTATATTCTCACCAAATGAAGGATATGGAAATTGCTGTTGGTAACGTTGATTCCAAAAATTATAGTGTTCTTTTGGATACATTAATAATGCCTTTTCTTTTCCTCCATGATTTTTTAAATCTGCCTGTCCATCATCCTTAAAACCAGTCACCGTTAAATAATTCGGTTTATCTATCGGCCTTTTGATAAATCCTGTTTCAATATTTTGCCCATCTAATTGATAAACTGCCGGTTTTCCAACGTTTAAAGAAATAATCGTATACTCCATTATAAATTCCCCCCCACTCTTCTAACACTATTATACAAAAATTTCTTTTGAAAAATGAAGAATCTCCTCTTTTCACATTATTTTTTTCGTGTTAGAATGACACCTGCAACATTCTTAGTAAGGAGTGTTAGGAAATTGCACGTAGGCAGCAAAGGTTGGTACGTAGAGAAATTAAAAGACAAAGGTGTGCGTCATTATGAAGGAAGAAAAATCGAAAAATTTAAAGCACACGTTCTCGCCAATTTATTAGAGGAAAAAAATAAACCCACGCTCAACAGGTCAGTCCATGGCCTGTTTTTTTGTGTGATATCGCCTTTTACAATAGACATTCGTGTTCTAAAAATTATTTGTTAAAATACACCATCCTATCTACCGTCATAATTCTTGATTAAAAATAGAATAACTATAAGATGAAGAAGTACAACTATTGGAGGTAACAACATGTTTTCAAATACAGAAATTGGAATAGATCTTGGAACAGCAAATATTCTTATATATGCAAAAAATAAAGGAATCATCTTAAATGAACCATCTGTCGTAGCTGTAGATATCACAACAAATCAAATTGTAGCAGTAGGTAATGAGGCCAAAGAGATGATAGGTAAAACGCCACGAAATATTGTGCCTATTCGCCCTCTGAAGGATGGTGTAATAGCTGATTTTGATATGACCACCCAAATGCTAAAAGCGTTTCTAAAGAAAGTCAGCAAAAAAGCAGGTGTCTCGATGCGCAAGCCTAGTGTTGTCGTATGTACCCCCCCATCTGGGAGCACTGCTGTAGAACGAAGAGCGATTGATAACGCGATAAAAAGTTTCGGAGCAAAAGAAGTACACCTTATTGAAGAACCAATAGCAGCTGCAATTGGTGCTGATCTTCCGGTCTCTGAGCCTACTGCAAGTATGATTGTTGATATCGGGGGCGGCACTAGTGAGGTAGGCATCATCTCCTTTGGCGGTGTGGTTGCGAGCCGCTCTGTTCGAGTGGGTGGAGATCATATGGATGAAGAAATTATTCAATATATAAAGCGACACTATAATGTATTAATCGGAGAGAGCAGCGCTGAGAAAATCAAAATAGAAATCGGTTATGCGTTAGTCGATCATACCGAAGAAGAAATGCAGGTAAGAGGGCGTGATCTCGTCACTGGTTTACCAAAGGTCATAACCATTCGTTCCACAGAGATCCAACGTTCTATTAAAGAAGTATTAGATTCCATATTACACGCCATTACAGAGACATTGGAAAATTGTCCTCCAGAGCTAAGTGGGGGGGATATTGTCGACCAAGGGATTACCATCACTGGTGGCGGCGCGTTATTAAAGGGTATGCAAGAATGGCTTTCAAATGAGGTAAAGGTCCCTGTACATCTTGCGCCAAATCCATTGGAATCTGTTGCGGTCGGTACTGGCCGTTCTTTACAAATGATTCAAAAATTACAAAAAGCTGTAAAATAAAGCAAATTCACCATCAGTAGTGAGCACCTGCTCCTACTGATGTAATATAATTTTTAATATTTTATCTCATTTCCCATTTCTTAATATGTGATAAACTAGGAAAAAAGATTATATTTATGAGGAGTTTGAAGATGAAAATACCTTTTTCCATATCAAGAGATAAGCGAGAGGAAATGATACTTCCATTCAAGATTACTTTCTGAATGAGCGACAAGAAGAATTCGGAAATTTGGAAGCAGGATTTCTGCTGGATTTTTTCATGGTTGAATTTGCGCCAACCTTTTATAACCAAGGTGTGAAGGATGCTCATCAGTTTTTAAGTGAAAAATTAGAAGATGTGTTTGAAATTGAAAAAACAAAAAAGTAAATAAGCAAGAAAAATATCATCCTGTGTATAAAAAGATATACCTTCCATTTAATTAAGAAATCTTTTATCTTCCAATAAAAAGTGTTATGATGCCTTCTGTTGGGGGTGTTGAGATGAAAGCATATATTCTATTGACTTTAGCCACTATTTTTTATGCCGGAAATCTAATTGTCGGAAAGCCTGTCGCCCAGGAAATTCCTCCGATTACCTTATCGTTTTTTCGTTATGTTATTGCCGCATTAGTTATTTTACCAATTGGTTATCGGGAATGGCGAAATAATCAGGATTTATGGAAAAAGGAATGGAAAGCAATCCTAGCATTATCTGTAACAGGACTTGTTCTATTTAATATATTTGTATACTTAGCATTAAATTATACGACATCGATTAATGCAGGAATTGTCGAAGGATCTACTCCGATATTCACATTAATTCTTACCTTTTTACTATTTGGAGAAAAATTTTCTAAAAAACAAATGGTGGGGGGTCTTTATCTCGTTATTCGGTGTGTTTTTTGTCATTACAAAAGGATCGTTAGATGTAATAATGAGTCTGCAATTTAATATTGGGGATTTAATTATGTTGTTGGCAATGATCACTTGGGCCTTTTATTCGATTTTTATAAAACAGCACACATGGAAGTTTCCAACGTATGGCGCTCTGCTCGTAATGGCTGTCATTGCTATTATTATTTTTATCCCTTTACTAACAATCGAAATGGATCATTACCGTTCGATTAATTGGTCATGGGAAGTTATTAGTGGACTTGCTTATTTAGGTGTGTTTCCTTCTTTAATTGCATTAATTGCTTACAATAAAGGAATTGAAGCGATCGGTCCATCGCGAGCATCTGTCTTTTTAAATTTAATTCCTGTGTTTACTATGCTAGGAGCTGTGATATTTTTGCGCGAGCAGATCACATGGATACAATTAATCGGCACATCCTTTGTTATCTTCGGTGTACTTATTACCAATCGCGCAAAATAAGAAAAAACTTGCTTAACCCTCATAGCTTATTCCGCTTAGAAAGTTCAATAAGTTACCGTTCATAATAGATGTAGAGCAAATACGGCCGCTTTCACTCCTACGGAATGTTTTTATCCGAAGATCCACTTTGGCTTGCCAAAGTTAGCTGAGGAGAAATCCGTGGAAAGGAAAGCGGACAAGCCGAAGCGGTTGCTAAGCAGTCATACCATTTCAACATTACCACATCCGCACGTGCGCAGCATCTGCTGTTATTCACCAAATGTCCATTCAGCTAAGCTATCAATGGCAAAGGTGGGGGGTGTTTTTCGATTGATTTTAAATCCTCTTTTGTCGTCACGCCTGTGTGAACCAGTAAAGAATCAATGCCAGCATTAATTCCAGCTAATATATCTGTCGCATAGTTATCACCAACCATTAATGTCTCTTCTTTCGACGTTCCTAAAACTTCTAGCGCTTGCTCAACAATAATCGATTCTGGCTTGCCGATAAATTTTGGCTGGACCCCCCCTGTTGTTACGGATAAAACAGAAATAAGTGAACCAGCACCAGGAAGGAAACCTCGCTCACTTGGCAAAGCAACATCGCCATTTGTAGCGATAAACTTAGCCCCCCCACCACGAATATTTAGGGCACCTATCGCCAGTTTTTCATAATTAATTTCACGATCCAAGCCCATTACTACAACATCAGCATTATCTTCTACAATTTCAAGTTCTGATTCTCTTAACGCTCTGTGTAAGCCTTCTTCCCCCCCAATCGGGTAAACTTTCGCATCTGCCTTTTGTTCTTTGATATAACTGGCTGTTGCCATACTTGTTGTAAAAACATGTTCTGCTGTGCTAGGAACACCCATATCTACTAACTTCTTAGACACTTCACTGGGATGCTTTGTCGAATTATTTGTTAAGAAAAGATATGGTAGTCCTCGCCGTTCTAATTCTTTCACAAATTCTATCGCTTCCACAATCTTTTCTGTCCCTTTATAAATAGTTCCATCCAAATCAATTAAAAATCCACTATATTTTTTCATAACTTCCTCCTAAATTTTTTGAAAATTTCAATTATTTTATTTGTCATTTTCATAATACATGTTAGTATGTATTTATGGCAGTTACGTGAACACCTCTATTATTGTGTTATGTTGCAGAAGATTTCAAATGCATTTTCACACATGATAGTATAACATAGTATTATATTTTATTAACACGTCGATACAAGATTATAGCATATCGTGACACATATGTGTATAAATGTAAGACGTCCAGCGGTGGGATTTACTTCACTGGTGGTTAGCGGCTTAAAAACTCGTAAATTAACAAGTAGAAAGGTAGTTAAAGTCAATGACAACGAATAACCCAAAAGCAGTTATTGTTATTTTTGGTGCAACAGGGGGGGATCTAGCAAACAGAAAACTTTATCCTTCCATTTACAGACTTTATCGTAATGGGAAATTATCTGATAATTTTGCTGTTATCGGTGTAGCAAGACGACCATGGACGAATGAAGTGTTTCGTGACAAAGTGAAGGAATCAATTGAGAATTTCAATGATACCAACATTGATCCAGATGAATTCGCAAGTCACTTCCATTACAATCCTTTTGATATACAAGATTTAGAACATTATGAGGATCTTGATAAATTAATCAATGAATTGGATGATAAATATGAAGCAGAAGGGAATCGTCTCTTCTATTTCTCAATGGCACCTAACTTCTTTGGTACACTTGCAGCAAACTTAAAATCAGAAGGGTTAACAACGACAAAAGGTTGGACTCGTCTAGTTATCGAGAAACCGTTTGGCCATGATTTTAAATCAGCAAAAGAATTAAACAAACAGATTCGCGAAACATTTACAGAAGATCAAATTTATCGTATCGATCACTATCTTGGAAAAGAAATGGTGCAGAACATTGAAGTAATTCGTTTTGCTAATGCTTTGTTTGAGCCATTATGGAATAATCAATACATTTCTAATATTCAAATCACTTCAAGTGAAGTACTTGGAGTGGAAGAACGTGGTCGCTATTATGATGGTGCAGGTGCATTAAAAGATATGATGCAAAATCATATGCTCCAAATGCTTGCTCTGATTGCAATGGATCCACCTATAAAATTAACGCCAGAGGAAATTCGAAGCGAAAAAGTAAAAGTATTACGTGCACTTCGAGTTATGAATGAAGATGAAGTGGATAAATATTTTGTGCGTGGTCAGTATGATAAAGGGATAGTAAATGGTGAAGAACTTCCTTCCTACCGCGAAGGTAATGGTGTAGATCCTGAATCCAACACAGAAACATTCGTTGCGGCTAAATTAATGATTGATAACTTCCGTTGGGCAGGGGGGGTACCATTCTATATTCGCACTGGAAAACGTATGAAAGAAAAGTCTACAGAAATTGTGGTGGAGTTTAAAGATTTGCCAATGAATCTTTATTACGGCAAAGAACATGAAACAAAGTCAAACTTATTAGTAATTCATGTTCAACCACACGAAGGCATTACCTTACATGTAAATGCGAAAAAAGGCGATTACAATGCGTCTTCTACTCCAATTACATTAAGCTATGATAATAAAGCAGGAGATAAGATGAACACACCTGAAGCATATGAAATTTTATTACATGATTGTATGCGTGGTGATTCCACTAACTTTACTCACTGGGATGAAGTAGCGTTTTCCTGGAAGTTTATTGACGTGATTACTAATGCATGGTCTAAAAAGAAAGCTGATTTTCCGAACTATAATACAGGATCTAACGGACCAAAAGAAGCTGATCAACTATTGCTTAATGATGGATTCGAATGGTGGGACGTTACTCCAGAATAAATATCTACAGCAATCAATCAAGCATGACTTGGTTGGTTGCTTTTTTTCATAATATATACGGGGGGGAGTGTGATTTGATGAATTTTTTTGATATATCAATGGAAGTTCATTCTGAAATGCAAGTATGGGAAAATATTGAAGGTATTAAGCCAATGTTCGATCGTGAAACAAATGGTCATGTAACGAGCACTACTGCACATCTCAGTCTGCATACTGGCACACACATTGATGCACCATTACATATGATCAATGATGCTGATACATTTGAAACCATTTCATTAAAGAGATTAGTACGGAAAGTAAAAGTAATTGATTTAGAAAATGTGAAAGACGGGATTACCCGCTCAGACTTAGAGGGACACTCCCTTGCCAAGGATGATTTTATCCTTTGTAAAACGAAAAATTCTGATTACGATAAACCATCATTTGACTTTAACTTTATCTTTCTAAAAAAGGATGGTGCTGATTACTTAGCGGAGATTGGCATAGAAGGTATTGGAATCGACACATTGGGAATTGAACGCAGTCAGGAAGGAAATCCTACCCATCGAACATTGTTTCAAAATGATATTATCATTATTGAGGGATTGCGTTTAAAAAACATCGAGCCTGGTGACTATTTTATGGTAGCAGCACCATTAAAATTAATTGGTACAGAAGCAGCACCCGCTCGCGTGTTATTATTTAAGCAACTTTAAATTTATTGGACACTATTCACACTTTATTGGACACTTTCTCACAAAATCTACTTAATAAAGAAAAATCCCTCTCGCAAATGCAAGAGGGATTTCTTTTATAAATTAATCTTCTAACCATTCAGTATGGAAGATGCCTTCTTTATCAATTCGTTGATATGTGTGGGCACCGAAATAGTCACGTTGAGCCTGGATAAGATTTGCAGGTAATGTTTCCGTACGGTAGCTATCATAGTAAGCTAATGCACTTGCAAATCCTGGTACCGGAATTCCACGATCCATTGCGATAGACAACACTTTTCTTAGTGAATCTTGATAACTTTCTACGATCTCTTTGAAATATGGATCAAGTAACAAGTTAGTAAGTGCTGGTTCACGGTCATAAGCTTCTTTAATATTTTGCAGATATTGTGCACGGATAATACAGCCACCACGGAATATCATCGCGATATCGCCATAACTAAGGTTCCAATCATTCTCTTCAGAAGCTGCACGCATTTGTGCAAATCCTTGTGCATATGAAACAATTTTACTCATAAATAACGCTTTACGCAGATGTTCGATTAGTTCGTCTTCGTCACCATCATACGCTTTTTCCTGCGCAGATGGTCCGCGTAAGATTTTACTTGCTTTAACACGTTCATCTTTCATAGCTGAGATGAAGCGAGCAAATACAGACTCTGTAATTACGGGTAATGGTACACCTAAGTCAAGTGAACTTTGGCTTGTCCATTTACCTGTACCTTTTTGGCCAGCTGTATCAAGGATAACGTCGACAATTGCTTTGCCAGTTTCTTTATCTTTCTTCTTGAAAATGTCAGCAGTAATTTCAATTAAGTAACTATCTAGTTCACCTTTATTCCATTCAGCGAAGACTTTGTGTAATTTATCAGTATCATAGCCTAATACATGCTTCATAATGAAATATGATTCACTAATTAATTGCATATCACCATATTCAATACCGTTATGAACCATTTTCACAAAATGACCAGCACCATTAGGACCAATATATGTTACACATGGATCTCCATCAACTTTAGCGGAAATAGCTTCTAAAATTGGCGCTACTTTATCATATGCTTCTTTTTGTCCACCTGGCATGATAGAAGGTCCTTTTAATGCTCCTTCTTCCCCACCAGAAACACCAGTTCCGATAAAGTGGATACCTGATTCATCTAATTCTGTATTACGACGCATCGTATCTTGGAAGAATGTGTTACCACCATCAATTAAGATATCTCCTTTGTCAAGAAGTGGCTTAAGTGAAGCTATTGTTGCATCAGTTGGTCCACCTGCTTGTACCATTAACATAATTTTTCGTGGTTTTTCCAAAGAATCTACGAATTCTTCAAGTGTTTCTGCACCTTTAAAATTTTTTCCTTTTGCTTCATCATTCAAGAAATCTTCGGTTTTTTGATAAGTTCTATTAAATACTGCTACAGAGTAACCTCTACTTTCAACGTTTAACGCCAGGTTTTTGCCCATAACAGCAAGACCTACCACACCAAATTGTTGTTTTGCCATCGTTTTATTCGCTCCTTTTCTTTTATCACTATGTACTTATTCCAATCCCTATTTTAGCATGAAATCAGATATAACTGTAGTGATTGAAAAAATTCACTCCATATAATAAGTTATTATATCTACTCATTCACTGCAAGTAATAGCTATTAATTATCAGAAAATTTATATATTATAATACCCATTCCTTAATTGCCTTCGCGACGCCGTCCTCCTCATTAGACGAAGTTTGCCAATCAGCAGCGTCTTTGACAGCTTCTTGTGCATTTCCCATGGCAATACCCAATCCAGCCTGTTCAATCATTTTAATATCATTTAAACTGTCACCCATAGCCATTACCTGGGACATATTGATGCCAAGTCTCTCACATACTACATCAATTGCTGCAGCTTTGTTAACACCAACAGCATTGACTTCAATATTAGTTGGACTGGAATTACTTAATTCGACCTCTTCCCAGCTCTCAATCACTTCCATAATTTTTCCCTTTGTGTCGTCATCTTTTGTATCAAATCCAAATTTCAACCATTGGTGGGCTAAAATATCTTCTGGTAGCTCTCCACGCCAGATATTATCAACTGAAGAGAGCCATACCAACGCCTTATCCTGATGTTCTTCTTTTAATTGAACTAGTCTTTCGATTATATGAGCATCAACGGTCTGCCGAGCAATTAATTCACCAGCCATTGACCATATTTCACTTCCATTAACAGTAATAAGATAGTGTATGTCCAACTCTTTTGCAATTATCGAGCTTGTTTGATAATGTCTTCCTGTAGAAATAATAACTTCTATACCTTTTTCACGTGCCTGTTTGATTGCTTTCTTATTTGCTGAAGAAACTTGTTGATCATTTGTTAATAATGTTCCATCCATATCCAATGCAATTAAACGTATATCTTTTTTCATGATGAGCTCCTCTCGACATCTATTCTGTAATTATTTTATGTCAAAAAGTTCGAATTAGCAAAAAGCGAACTTCGTATCATCCGTGCTATAATAGCCATAATAATGATAAAAATGAGGTGATAAATATGCAAAGACGTGCAGTTGTCAGTGTTGTTGGCAAGGATCAGATTGGAATTATTTCGAACGTAACAACTGTTTTATCTGATAATAAAATGAATATTTTAGATATTAGTCAAACTATTCTACAGGATTTCTTTACAATGATTATGTTAATTGATATCAAGGATCCTAGCAATTTAGAAAAATTACAAAACAAATTTAAACCGGTGGAAGATGAATTGGGGCTTAAAATTAATATTCAGCTTGAAGATGTATTTCAAGCAATGCATCGCGTTTAAGACAGGAGGGTGACAGATGCCAATAGGTTTTACCGAAATCCAAGAAACAATCCGCATGGTTGAGATGGAGCATTTAGATATCCGCACCGTTACAATGGGGGGGATTAGTTTACAAGATTGTGCAGATCATGATTTTGAAAAAGTAAAAGAAAATGTTTATCAAAAAATTACAAGCTATGCGAAAGATTTACAAAAAACAGCAAATCAAGTAGCAACAGAATATGGCGTTCCAATTATTAATAAACGCGTTGCAATCTCCCCTGCTGCAGAATTGTTAGGACGTGCAACCAAACAGCAAGCGATCGAACTCGCTAAAACATTAGACAAAGCAGCCCAATCATTAAACGTTGATTTTATTGGCGGATTTTCTGCGCTCGTACATAAAGGCATTTCTAACGGAGATCAAGTTCTTTTAGATGCTTTACCTGAGGCACTTAGCCAGACAGAACGTGTTTGTGCATCGATTTCTGTTGCAACCACTCGAACTGGAATTAATATGGATGCTGTGGCCCAATTGGGTACGATAATCCATCAGACTGCAGTGTTAACCAAAGACAACAATAGTATCGGTTGTGCAAAACTTGTCGTGTTTTGTAACCCTGTTGAAGATAACCCTTTTATGGCGGGTGCTTTTCATGGGGCCGGGGGAAGGAGAAGTTGTTCTGAGTGTCGGTGTCAGTGGACCTGGTGTTGTTCTTAATGCTTTAAAAAGGTACCCAGATGTCGATTTGGGAGAGGTTTCAGACGTCATTAAAAAAACGGCATTTAAAATTACCAGAGCAGGCGAATTAATTGGTCGTGTCGTCGCGGAACGTTTAAATGTCCCATTTGGAATTATGGACCTTTCTCTTGCACCTACCAATGCAATGAATGATAGTGTAGCAGAAATTTTAGAAGAAATCGGTCTGGAACGTGTAGGGACACATGGTACGATCGCTGCCCTGGCTCTGATGAATGATGCCGTTAAAAAAGGTGGGGCAATGGCCAGTTCCTATGTAGGTGGACTCAGTGGCGCTTTTATTCCTGTTAGTGAAGATAACGGTATGATCCGCGGAATTGAAGATGGTGCGTTAAATTTGGCAAAATTAGAGGCGATGACATGCGTCTGCTCTGTCGGACTCGACATGATCGCTTTAGAAGGAAAAGCTAGCCCTGAAACATTAGCAGCTATTATTGCAGATGAAGCAGCGATCGGAATGATTAATAAAAAGACTACAGCTGTACGAGTTATTCCCATAATTGGCAAAGAAGAGGGAGATACGGTTGAGTTTGGTGGACTGCTTGGACGTGCCCCAATCATCGGTGTCAATTCTTTTTCCTCAGAAAAACTTATCAAACGTGGTGGAAGAATTCCCGCACCACTGCAGTCGCTTATCAATTAAATATAAAGATCGAGTCTTTTTAATAGTTGGCTCGATCTTTCTTATTTATTTATTTATTATAAAAGACAGTTTTCCTCGTTTCGCTCCATTTTTGTCCTTCATCCCCCCCCTAAATTATCTGATTATTTCAACTTTTAAAAAGGAATTGACGGATAAAGCCTAAAATGATAATATAAAGTTTACTTAATCTTATATGAAAACTCTTATCAAGAGTGGTGGAGGGAATGGCCCTATGAAACCCGGCAACCGTCAGCGATACTGATAGGTGCTAAATCCATCAAAGCTATCCACGCTTTGAAAGATGAGAGGACATCAAATTACCATCCTTTCTGTCCTCTTATGCAGAAAGGTTTTTTATTGTGTTTATGGCACAATAATTGAAAGGAAGTGATAAAGATGATTCAAATAAAAAATCTTTCGAAACTATATCAAACAAAACATCAAAAAATACAAGCTGTTGATAATGTTTCATTAAATATTGACCATGGTGAAATATTTGGTGTCATTGGTTACAGTGGTGCAGGTAAAAGTACCTTTGTCCGGTTAATTAATCGGTTAGAGGAACCAACAGAGGGTTCTGTTGTCATGCACGATCAAGATATTACAAAGATGCCAGCAAATAAATTGCGTAAGAAACGGCAAAAAATCGGCATGATATTTCAGCACTTTAATTTACTCTGGTCTCGAACTGTTTATGATAACATTGCTTTTCCACTAGAGATTGCAGGGCTTTCAAAAGCCAAAAGAAAAGAAAAAGTATTAGAGCTCATTCATCTGGTTGGCCTTTCCGGAAAAGAAGAGGCATATCCATCTCAGTTAAGTGGTGGACAAAAGCAGCGTGTTGGCATCGCACGTGCACTTGCAAATGATCCAGAGGTGTTATTATGTGATGAGGCTACTTCTGCTCTCGATCCTGAAACAACCGATGATATTTTAGATTTATTAGTATCCATTAATAAAAGATTAGGACTTACCATCATTCTTATCACACATGAAATGCATGTCATTCAGAAAATCTGCCATCGTGTTGCTGTTATGGAAAGTGGAAAAGTAGTCGAAACCGGTGATGTGTTAGATGTATTTGTAAAACCACAGTCAAAAACAACAAAACGTTTCGTTCAACAACTAAATCCACTGGAACATGAAAAAGATAAGCTATCCGACTTTATTAATGACCGTGATGATAGTGAAGTAATTAAACTTCATTTCATCGGTAATCGTGCCAGACGGGCATTAATTAGTGAAGTCGCTAAAAAATTTGATGTAGAGATTAATATTTTACAGGGATCGATTGCACCAACTCAAGAAGGTGCTTATGGCACTCTATTTATTGAGATAAATGGAGAGAAAACAATCTTGCAAAATGCGATCGCCTATATGAAAGAAACCGGCGTGGAAGCTGAGGTGGTAGAGCATGCTTAAAGATTTTTTTCCTAATGTCATACCGGAAGATTTATGGGAAGCAACACTAGAAACGCTCTACATGACAATAATTTCTGTGATAGGAACTTTAATTTTAGGTATCATTTTAGGGCTCTTATTATTTCTGACGGATAGAGGAAACTTATGGAAGAACAGCTTTATTAATTTCCTGACAGCTACTTTCGTAAATGTGTTTCGCGCCATTCCATTTATCATTTTAATTCTATTATTATTTCCTTTCACTGACTTCTTAATTGGTACAATTCGAGGCTGGGAAGCAGCATTACCTGCCTTAATAATTGGTGCCGGCCCATTCTACGCAAGGCTTGTAGAGATTGGCTTAAAAGAAGTGGACAAAGGTGTTATTGAAGCAGCCAAATCGATGGGTGCAAAATCACATACAATTATTTTTAAAGTATTATTACCTGAATCCATGCCTGCACTTATTTCAGGATTAACCGTCACAGGAATTGCTTTAATCGGTTATACAGCAATTGCGGGTGTAATTGGAGCAGGTGGTCTTGGCTCTCTTGCCTACTTACAAGGATTTCAGAGACGTGATTTTGATGTGATATTAGCATGTACCATCTTAATTATTATTATAGTTTTCATTTTTCAATTCATTGGGGGATTTACTATCCAAAGCGATAGATAAAAGATAAATAAAAGACAAGAAGGGATGATTTATTTTGAAAAAATTATTAATATTTTTATTTGCAACATTATTCTTATTTGCGCTAGTTGCTTGCGGCACAGCAGGAGATGAGGACCAAACAGCAGATAAAGGTAATGCTAGTGAAGAAACAGAAGAAACAACTGACGAAGGTAACCAGGAAGAAGACAGTGAAGCCTCAGAACAAGAACCTGTTAAACTTGTAATTGGTGCAACCAGTGTTCCTCACGCAGAAGTATTAGAAAAAGCTAAACCTTTATTAGCAGAAAAAGGAATTGAAATTGAAATTGAAGTATATC
The DNA here is from genome assembly GCF_000521485.1 of Gracilibacillus boraciitolerans JCM 21714. Classification (GTDB taxonomy): domain Bacteria; phylum Bacillota; class Bacilli; order Bacillales; family Amphibacillaceae; genus Gracilibacillus; species Gracilibacillus boraciitolerans. The sequence continues at coordinate 19,268 of NZ_BAVS01000024.1, forward strand.
AAGAATATGTGTTCCCTAATGATGATTTGGAAAACGGCACTTTAGATGCTAATTACTTCCAACATATTCCATACCTTGAATCACAAAAAGAAGAAAAAGGCTTCGACTTTGTAAACATTGGTGGTATTCATATTGAGCCAATGGGAATCTATTCAAAAAACATTACCAGTCTTGATGATATTAAAGAAGGAACAGCTGTAATTATGAGTAACTCTGTAGCAGATCACGGACGTATATTATCACTTCTTGAAAGAGAAGGTTTGCTTACTCTGGATGATAGTGTAGAAGCAGTTGACGCTACTGTACAGGATGTGGCAGAGAATCCATTAAATCTTGAATTTGTTACAGATGTTGACGCTGGGTTCCTCCCTGAATTTTATGACCGCGAGGAAGATTCACTAGTAGCAATTAATACTAACTATGCTATTGAGGCAGGACTAGTTCCAACAGAAGATGCTTTAATTCTTGAAGGTGCAGAATCTCCATATGTAAATGTGATTGCAGCTCGTGCGGAAGATAAAGATAAGGAAGCTCTTCACACATTAGTTGAAGTATTACGTTCTGAGGAAATTCAAACTTTCATAGAAGAGGAATATAAAGGTGCAGTAGTACCAGTTTCTGAATAAGAACATTCAAAAAAGCGTGGCAGTTATTGCCACGCTTTTGTTTTACACTTTTTTAAAAAAATCTATACTTTAAATCTACTAATTAAACGATTTAAATCTTGCGATAACTTGGCAAGAGAATCTGCATTACTAGATATTTCCTGCATGCTAGCTGACTGTTGTTCAGCTGTTGCTGAGCTTTCTTCAATTCCAGCCGCTACCTCTTCTGATGTCGATGCAATATCCGTGCTTGAACTGCTTACTTTTTCACTAGAAGTTGCAATTTCATTAAGGTTACCTGTAATAACGTTGATTCGTTCCATCATATTTGCCATGGAGGACTGAATCGTTTGAAAGCTTTGCTGGCTTTCTAAAATCTGCTGATTACCCGCTTCTACTTTAGTATAACCACCTTCTAAAGCTCCAGCTACTTCTGTGGTTTCAGATTGTAATCCACCAATAATATCTGTAATTTCTGTAACGGAATCACTTACTTGTTCGGCTAATTTACGAACTTCATCTGCTACAACCGCAAAACCTTTACCGGATTCACCAGCTCGAGCTGCTTCAATAGCAGCGTTTAATGCTAATAAGTTGGTTTGTTCTGCAATACCCTGAATCACATCTATCAATGTTGATATTTTATTTGATTGATCCTCTAATCCTTTTACTTTAGCTACTGTCGTTTTCATCATCGAAGTAATTTGTTTCATAAATTCTACTGATTCATTCATTTGTGTTTCACTAGTCTTAGATAATGACAAAACCTCTTGTGAATCTGTTTGTAAGGATTCTCCTTCTTGACTAGATACGCCAATCTTTCTGTGTAATTCTTCCATAGAACTTGAAATATCGCTTGAAGCACTTGCCTGTTGTTCTGCTCCACGAGACATTTCTTCCATAGTAGTCGCAATCTGTTGAGAACCTTGACTCACTTCATCAGAAGATTGTGATAACTCCCTACTTTGATCGTTGACTTCCACAGATATTTCTTTAATATTCTGCACCATATTTTTCAGTTCATCTATCATACGATTGGTACTTTTAGCCAGGCTTCCGATCTCATCTTTTCGATCATCATCAATCTTTCAATATTCAAATTACCATTTGCAATCTGCTCATTAACGTCAACAAGCTGTGAGATTGGTTTAGTGATTTGTTTAATTAAAAGGAAACTTAATAAAAATAATAAGCCAATAAAAATTAATATCACGATAATAAAGAAAATAAAAATAATGTTAGTAGTCTGCTCAATTTCCTCTAAAGTGACAGTTGTTGTTGCTTCTAACTCTTGTTGCAATAGATCTATTTCATTTCTTGCCAGATCAAATTCTTCACGCATGTTGTCTAACAAACTATTAATCATGACTCTGTCCGTAGATTGAAATATCGACTCACTTATATTTTTCCATCTATCAAAGCTGGCATTAAAACTAGCAAAGTGTTTTTCGGTGACTGATTGATCAAGATTTGTATTATTTTTCAATATTGCTTCGACATTTTTCATTTGTTCTTCTACTTGTTGTACATTCTCCTCATATACCGACATGTACTCTTCTTTATTTCCCTCATCCAAAAAAGAAGTGATAAGTGCCTGATCAGATTGATATAAATCTCGATCTGCGTTCAATAAATTTGACGAAGGCTGGTAAAGATCATCATAAAGCTGTTGTTTTAAATCGTCACTTACTGTTAAAATGGTATTCATCAATAATGCACTACTTACAATAATAACAATAATTGCTAAACCAAGAATGGAATAAAGCTTGGTCGATAATTTTCGATCCTTTAGTAATTTTTTCATTAAATAAATCCTCCCTTGTTTATTATATCGACAAAAAATGACTAATATTTATCTAATCTCAAAAAATATTATAAGGAGCTGTGTAAATGCAAAAGCTATATTTCGAAAAAGCTTGGGAAAAGACTATTAGCGACCATGATAAGCAATATATCAAAAATCGCTTTGAACAAACAAAAAATGAGCAGGAACATAACATTAAACTTGTACCAATTCGAATTGCTTATAATCACCGTAATGATTTATTAGTAACGGTTTTAATCCACAATTTTGAAGCTGTTACTAACGATCTCAGTACAATAAATGTGGAACTCTTCGAACACTCAACTCAAATTGGAGAAGAAAATTTTACTGAACATCGATTACAGTTAGAGGCTCATACCAGTATGCCCTGGACATTCATTTTTCCTTATGGCAGCTATTCCGATATACGGAACACAAACAACATTACCGCTAAGTTAGCGGAATAAGCTATAGAGCATTATAGATCAGAAAAAACCTGTTCCTTTTTTAAACGGAACAGGTTTTTGATATTTTCTCAGCCTAATGCATCTCTTTTGCGATAGCCGATAAAGCTTAAAATTGCACTAATTATACAAATGACCAGCAATACCTCAATAGGTTTCCAACTAAACTCCTCAACAGGAAGCTGAGGAATATGAGAAAAACTGGATATATTCGCCACCCAAGCGGGCATGTCGAGCAATCCACCTAGATAAACCGTAAAAAAAGAATACACCAAATACATCCATACTAGCGGTGTCCACCTTGGCAAAAATCCGAATAAAAAAGTAGCTAGAATTAAAATAATCAACATCGCCGGAATGTAAGCCATCCCCGCTTTTAATAAATTAGTTAACGGAATAGGATCTACCATCACGTTAGTAGCAGTCATCCATAAACCAAAGATTGCAAGAAATAAAGAGAGCACTCCGATAACTATCGCAAGAATAAAATAATGCGCCAGCAACTGATACCTAGAGACACCCCTTGTTAATAAATGCTCGTTACGCTCCTTCTTTTCTTCTCCTCTTATTTTGAGGAAAATTAAGATTGCCGGTACGGTTGCGAGAATAGCTAAAACGACCATCAACATCGTAATAAATTGTTCTGTCAAGGTATACTCAGGATCAGACCCTAACATTTGCTTTACCACTTCATTCCCTTCAAAAAACGATTCCAGATCTCCAAAAACGGAACCATAAGAAACCCCCTATTAATAGCATGGCACACAGCCAGGAAATAATCGCAGTTCTTTGTAATCTTAAAATTAGTCCTATTGGAGATAACAACCATTTTGATGCTTCTTGTTTGCCAGGCTTTGATGGAAGAAGTCCAGCTCCTACATCTCTGATATTATTCAGATAGAATGCTATGATAATAAAAATTAAAAATAAGAGAAGAATTACCACAATCGGCCACCAATAATTATCCACGTATACCTCTGTTCTTATAAGCAAACCAAGAGGAGAAATAAGACTTAACATTTCACTGCTGACATCTCCAATTGCTCGCATTAAATAGCAGAATAATAATATTCCAATTGATAAGCCAATTGTGGCTCTTGACGTTTCCATTAGCTGCGAGATAATCGCAGTAATTCCAGTAAAAATTAAACCGGCAGCTGCCAGTGTAGCGCCATATAAAATAGATCCTTGTATATCCATTCCTTCAACATCTATGGCTATTAAACCAATTGCTGTCAATAAACCAATCGCAACATTTAATAAACTTACTAAAATTAAGGAAGCACTTAGCCCAGACAATCGGCCTACAGGTAATGATCTGATTAATTCATACTTTCCTTCTTCCTCCTCTTTTCTCGTCATTTTAGCGACTAACAATATACTCATAATCGCAAGGACGATCGCCGTAAACAATAACATCTGGTGGGCCATCATCGCACCATTCGTATAATCCTCAATACCATAACCAGGTCCTACCATTGCAATCATAGCGGGATTTTCCATTGTCTCTGCTATCGCTTGACGTTCCTGTTGATTTTGATACATCCCACTAAAGGCTGAAGCCGTTAAAAGGCTTACACCGACCAATGAAATGGTCCATATTATACTTGAGATTCTCGTCTGACGCCATTTGAAAAAGAACAGTTCTAACAGTTTATGAAATAACATGTTATTACCCTTCCTTCGAACGGTAGTCATTTTGATAATGACGCATAAATAAGGCTTCTAAGGTTGGCGGCATACTCTCTAACTTCCTAACACCATACTTGCTAAGTTCTTCTATTACTTTTGCTAAACGTTCTGTATCAACTTGAAAAGAATACTCCTCATCGTTTTCGATAAAATCATGCACTCCCTTTAACTGTTGAAGGGCTTCAGCAGATCTTTCTGTTTTTAGTTGAATATGAGTTCTTGTTAAATGTCGTAATTCATCAAGTGTGCCACTTTCGATCATTTCTCCCTCGCGAATAATACCTACTCGATCACAAAGCTTCTCCACTTCTGATAAAATATGACTGGACAGCAATACACTTTTACCGTTAGCTTTTACTTCCTGTACACACTCCTGAAAAATTTGCTCCATTAATGGATCTAAACCTGCTGTAGGTTCATCCAGGATATACAAATCAGCATCTGAAGAAAATGCAGAGATCAAAGCAATTTTTTGACGATTACCTTTCGAATAAGATCCAGCTTTCTTTCTCGGGTCAAGCTGAAATCGTTCCACCAATTCATCTCGCTTCTGTTTATTAATACTCCCTTTTAATTTTAAAAAAGTATCAATTATTTCCCCACCAGTTAAGCTTTCCCATAAATATACATCTCCAGGTACATAGGCAACCCTACGGTGAATATCAACAGCCTCTTTCCAAACATCCTTTCCAAAAATGAGAGCATTACCTGAAGTAGCTTGTATGATTCCTAACAAAATACGAATTGTTGTCGACTTTCCAGCACCATTCGGTCCTATAAATCCATATACTTCGCCTTGTTTCACTTCAAAATTAATGCCGTTTAACGCTTTAAAAGAACCAAATTTCTTCTCTATCTGTCTTACTTCAATCATCTTTATATCAAGACCTCCTTAAAATTTTTAAATAGAAATTAATAACTATATTTTACTAACTACAGAGGATATTTGGAACTTATTTTTTATGGTATAATGGGTAAAAGTACTTAATTTTTAAAAATGAACGCCATTACATCTATATTAAAAGTACATAAAGGAGCGTATCATCATGCCATCACCTTTTTCATACAAAGAGTTAATAACCTTATTAAATCAGATACCTGATCCGATGTTTATTACGGAAGCTAAGAAAGATGGTTTTTTGCATATAATCGAGGCAAATGATGCTGCTGTGGAACATATGAAGTACACGAAAGACGAATTGCTTACGATGTCACCATTCGATTTAGTTGAAAGTGATTTTTTAAAGAAGGCTACTATTAATCATACGGAATTAAAAAGAGGAAAAGTACTTGAACTGGAATCTATTCATGTTACAAAGGAAGGCAAAAACGTTCCTGTTAATCTGAAATTAAAGCAAGTTAATTTCACTGATAAGAACCCTTATGTAATTACTTTATTTAATGATATTAGCGATAAACATCATACAGAAGCTCTGTTAAAAAATACTCATCAACAACTAGAAGCTTTATTTGATTATAATCCTGATTTAATATTTATGATGGACAACGAGGGATATTTCATCAATACGAATCCTGCGAACTACCGTATATTAAAGTATACGAAGGAAGAAATGTTATTAAAAAATTTTAGCGATGTCGTCTATCCTGACGATATGGAACTTACCAATGAGCATTTTCAATTGGTATTGAATAAACAAAGTGTTCAAGTCGAATTAAGAGTTTTAGATAAACAACAGAACATTTTAATTTTAGATGTTACAGCAGTACCGATTATTACTAAAGACAAAGTTGCAGGAATAATCGGCATAGCCCGAGATATTTCTGAAGAAAAAAGAATGTCTAATGCGTTACAAGAAAGTGAACAGCGCTACCGCTCGATATATGAAAATAACATAGATGCAGTACTTTCATTTGATTTAAATGGTCGATTTTCATATATGAATAAAGCAACAGAAGACTGATGGGATATACTGCTGATGAATTAATTGGCACTCCCTTCCTGCCTCATATTGTTCCAGAGGAAAGAGAACGCACAGCAGAGGAATATGCAAAAGTTAAGAGTGGAAATGCGGTACAGTATGAAACATGTATGTTCAACAAACAGCAAGAACGAGTTCACCTACACGTAACCGTTATTCCAATTATAGTTGATGGTGAAGTTACAGGTATCCACTGCTTAGGAAAAGACATAACTGACAAGAAAAAATTCGAAGAAAAGCTGAATTATATGGCATACCATGATTATTTAACAGCACTGCCAAACCAGCATCATTTTCATTACCTGTTAAAAAAACTTTTATCTAATAATACTTCAGCAGAATTTGCTATTTTTTTCTTGGATTTAGATCGTTTTAAAATTGTGAATGATTCACTCGGACATGAATATGGCGACGTACTTTTAAAAAAAGTAGCACAACGAATTCAGTCTAATAAACCTTCAACTAGTACTGCATTTCGCTACGGTGGTGACGAATTTATTTTATTATTAGAGCAAACTACAGAAGCTAAATCAAAAGCAATCGCTGAAAAATTATTAAAAAAGTTTATCGTTACCATATGACTTAGAAGGGATCGATTTAGTTGCAACACCTAGTATTGGAATAAGTATCTATCCTCATGATGGACAGGATGCCAAAACATTGATTAAGAAGCAGATAATGCAATGTATCATGCCAAAAGAAATGGAAAAAATAACTTTCAATTTTATTGCGATTCCATGCATAGTAAAATTCAAGGCAATGTTGAGATGGAATCTTTATTAAGAAAAGCCATTACGAATAAAGAATTTATTCTCTTATATCAGCCACAAATAAATGCTAATTCAAAAACAATTCGCGGTGTTGAAGCACTAATTCGCTGGAACAATAAAGAACTTGGCATGATTTCACCGGCTGAATTTATACCTTTAGCAGAGGAAAGCGGACTGATTGTTCCCATTGGTGAATGGGTTTTGAAAGAAGCGTGCCAACAAATTAAAGCTTGGCATCAACAAGGATTACCAAAATTCCCTGTTTCCGTAAATCTCTCTATCAGGCAGTTTTATCAGCATGATTTAGTACCAACCATTCAGCAAATCTTAGAAGAAGCTGACGTTGATCCCAAATATTTAGAGCTTGAAATTACGGAATCGATGGCAATGGACGCAGATTCAGCCTCAACAATTTTAAATGAATTAAAGAAATTAGGCGTATGTATTGCGATTGATGATTTTGGTACAGGATACAGCTCCTTAAGCTATTTAAAGAAATTCCCGATTGATCATTTAAAGATCGATCAGTCCTTTGTCAAAGATATATCAGTAGATGTCGATGATCGTGATATAATATCTACAATTATTATGCTTGCACATAATCTTGATATTGTAACAATTGCAGAAGGTGTCGAAACCGAAGAACATATCACTTTTTTAAAGAAACATGGTTGTGATGTATTGCAAGGCTATCACTTCAGCAAACCATTACCACCAAAAGACTTTGAAAAGTGGTACTCAAACTGGAACTTTAAGTAAATAAATAGTTACCCATTACGTCTAATTAATCTCAGTTACCATTGTATTTTATGATAAAGAAAGTGGACAACTTCTATAATTATTAGAAAATTTGTCCACTTTCTTTCGTTACTTATTCATAAATTCCATAGGTTTGATTGACGTCCTGCACAAAAATGATCCCATTACCTGGTTCATCAATTTTTAAATCTTCGCGGATTTTAGTTACAATCGCCTCAGTATAATTTTCATCAGATAAGATCATCACGATTTCTTTCTCCGGTTCAATATCCATCGAAAATAATTTACTTGTTTCATGCACACCCGAACCACGGGCATTAAGAATTGTCCCACCTTTAGATCCTGCCTTTTGAGCAGATTCTATTACATCTTCCGCTTTTCCTTTATCTACAACAGCCATAATATTCTGGTACATGATTTTTCCATCCCCCTCTTTCATCATCGTCATCTATTTGACAACTTCTCGTTCCCATTAAACTTGTTAAGGACGTGGTAAACACAATACCATGATTCGGTTTTTCAAAATGAAACACTTTATTTAAATGTTCTAATGTTTTTGTTGTTGTTTTGCGATTAGAGATCATCATAACAATCTCTTTTTTCATATCTGTAATGGCTAAAAGCTTTAAAATCTTGTTACTAATTGTCCCCCTGCCAATACAAAGGGTACCACCAGAAACACCACACTTTTTTGCCTCTTTTAAAATTTTACTTCCTAAACCATCTTTCACAATCACATGTATCAACTCGAAATGAGGTATTTTTTCCTGCGAGGTCATATTATTCTAAGCCTCCTTTTTTCGACTTCATCTTAAATATTAACCCTAATATTTGTAAGGCAATCAGCGGGGGGGTTAATGCCACCATCGCTATCATACCAAATCCATCTACTAGTACATCTGCACCTTCAATAGCATCAGCTGCTCCATAAGTAAAAGCAAGAATAAAGGTTGCGGTCATCGGACCTGATGCAACACCTCCAGAATCAAATGCAATACCAACAAAAAGCTTTGGTGTGATATACATTAATCCAATAGCAATTGCATACCCGGGTAGCAGATAATGCCATAATTGCAATTCTGGAATCAAGATTCTCAGCATTGATAATGCAATTGCTACCCCTACACCTATTGCCAAGGTAAATAATACTACTTTTCGTTTTACATAACCACTTGTTACATCTTCAATCTGGTTGGTTAATACGTAGACAGCAGGTTCCGCTAATATTGTTACAATTCCTAGAATTAAACCAATAATAACAATATACGCCTTATTATCTAAGGAGGCAATACTATAACCTAATTCCGTACCTAATTCCATAAAACCAGCATTTACCCCCCTACTAAGAACAATACCAATCCGATAAAAGTAAAAACAAGACCTGTAATAATTTTGCGAAAGCTACTCTTTGATAATTTAAATGATATCTTCTGAAATATTAAAAAGATTAAAATAATCGGTAATAACGCAATAAATACTTCTTTGGAAATATGACCGAATTCACTAATAAATGGTCCAAATAACGAGTTGGAAACTTGATGACTCTGTTCTATTGTCCCTGTTAATTCATTTTGATCCGTAATGATACTCATTAACATAACAGTAATAATCGCACCAACTGAAACAATTGCGACTAGACCAAAGCTATCTTTTTCTGATGCCTTACTATCTTTCTTTAACATTGAAATACCTATTGATAACGCTAGAATAAATGGTACTGTTAACGCTCCAGTAGTGGCACCGGCAGCATCAAATGAAATTGCCAAAAATTGTGGCGAAGTAAAAATCGCAATTACCAGTACAATTCCATAAAGAACAGTTAAAATTTTAAATAATGGAATATTGTGCACAATCCGGATCAATCCGAGTGAAAGTAATGCAGCAATTCCAATTGAAACGACAACCACAATCATGTATTTAGATACTGCTCCGGCTGTGATTGAGTCGACCTGTCCTGCTAAAATATGCAAATCAGGTTCAGCAATAGATATAATAAAGCCTAAGAATAAACCAGCTAATATCACGATCCATATCTTATTAGACTTTGCTATCATCTTTCCCATATGATTACCGATTGGAGTAATACCGATTTCCACTCCTAATAAAAAGATCGATAATCCTAAAATAATAAAGACTGCACCGATAAGAAAACGAAGGATTAAAGCAATATCAAGTGAAGTGATTGTGAAGTTTAAAACTACCACAATAATTGTTATCGGAAGTACCGCAAGAACTACTTCTAAGAGCTTTGATGTTAATATATTCAATTAAGACACATTCCTCTCTTCATTGGATGTTTATTTTATCTATGGTAATGTTTTTATACGGAAAAAATTGAGGGAATACACTGTAGTTAATTAAATTATAGCATAAGAAAAGTGACGACTACAAAGAAGAAAGATAACTCATATATTCTGCCAATATGTATAATGTTGAAATAAGCGTTTTTTTAATAAGAGTTCAAATCAGCTATGATAAACTGTAAATACAGTCGGACAATGTTAATATTCGTTTGCACACTTAAGGTCCTGCTTCCCACTACATCTTCTATTTCATTAAATAACGGTCGATCTTCTTCATCAAATATAAGATCTATTCCGACCATGCCAAATGGAAATATTTCAACAATCTTTTCTACTATTTCTTTTTCTCGTTGTTGCAATTGATAGGATCTTGCCGTACCACCTAGTGAGTAATTCGCTCTAAAATCATCGCTGGACTCTCTTAAAATTGCAGCAATGATTTTTTTGCCAATCACAAATACTCTTAGATCTTTTCCAGGCTTCGCTAGAGCCTGCACGATAAACCTGTCACCTTTTAGTTTTTCTAGTATCTCCTTTAACTCTTGATTAGAATTTATTTTAAATACTTGCTTACCTCCGCGACCAGCGACTTCTTTTATAACAATAGGAAATGTGCGAAACGAGCGTTTATTCAATGTTGACCGATTATAAAAATAAGTATCAACCATTGGGATGTCATGCTGTGCCAATAATTGATGTGTTTTTGCCTTGTCATTGGTGATACTGGCGACAGAAGCAGTGTTGTATACTGGAATATCAAGTGCTTCAAATTGATTGCTTAAAAGATCATCGATCGCCCGCATAATTATAAAATCAGGCAAGAAATCTTCTTGCTCCCATTCAAGGAAGAGCTGATTACTTTTCACTCCATATTGCAATTGATCAGCGAGCACAAGTTTTAATTCAATCTGCAGCATCTTTGCTTCTTTTATAAACCATTCGATATATGCGCGATTTCTAATGGCGTCTTCCTGTTGATACACAATCCATGCCTTCATCATACATGCCTACCTTCTAATACCTGCTGAATATAACTCATCATATTTATTGTAATATCAATTCCAGTGCAATCATAAATATTTTTAAAATGTGCGTTTGAATTTACTTCACATAGCACCGGTTCCCCCATTCTCTCCAAAAAGTACATCCACACCGGCAAAGTCTGCTCCAATTAATTGACTGCAACGAACGGCCAGCTCTTTTTCCTGATCTGTTGGTTGATAAGGATACATATTTCCACCTGCTGTTACATTTGCCCGAAAATCATGTTCGGATTGGCGCAGCATCGAAGCAACTACTTGATCTCCAACCACATTTAAACGCAGATCTTTCCCATAGCTTGATTGGAGATATGATTGGAAAATATAAGATTTGTTTCCAAGCTCGGTTACTTTTTGCACTAACTCTTCTTCATTATGTATCAAATAAACCTGCTCCCCCAAAAGAACCAAATACCTCTTTTATTATTAATGGAAAACCTAACGCTTGCTTAATCATTTGCAAATGGCTGCTGTCCTGTAATTCCACAAAAATTTTTGGTGCAATAATGGTTTTCGGCATATTGATCTGTTGATCTGCAAGATGTTGATATGTTAATGCTTTATCATCACAAATTTCTATAGCTTTTGCTGAATTGAATAACCGAATTCCCATTTTTTCCAATTGTCTTGCTAAAAATAAATCTTTATCCCAAAAAAAGACGAAATCCGGAAGTTCTTCCACTCCAGTTAATGTCGTCGTACTATTTTCTATCGTCACTAATATTTCGTTATTTTTAATCGCCTTCATATCAAAACCAAAAGAAGAAGCTGTTCTCATTAGCCAATCTACTTGTTCTGTAAATTTGTCACTATTTAAATTACCATTGTAAATAATCCAACCTTTTTTACCCATAGTAAAACTCCTTCAACCTCTTTGTTTTTTAAGTATAGCATATCAGCAGTCGAAGGGGGGGGACTAGTGTTTATAACAAACCAGTCACATTTAATGAACTAGGTGAATATCATGGATGTGTACAGAGAAGGAAGGAGTGATTACTCATGTATCAGTATCCTGAAGGAATGTACCAGCAGGATGAAATGAAAAAACTATGCCAAAAATATATGAGCTATTATGTTGCAGGCCAACTTCATGATGGTTCAGAAATTGAAGGCATTATTGATAGCATTGATAACTCTGGTGTAACGATGTTAATTCCAGAGGAGATCGAGGAAGAGCAAATGAATCGACAATATGGTTATTATGGACCAGGCCGAAGAAGATATCGCCGGTTTCGTCGGCAACGATATCCTTTTGGATTACTAACCAATCTATTATTGTATCCTTTTTTTATCCTCCGTATCCTTATTATCCTTGGTATTAAAAGAAATCCACGTTTCTCATTATTTTAAAAAATATTTGTCTAATCCCATATCTTTCTTACTTATGGAGATTAGACTTTTTTGTCCAAAATTCAGCTTCTTTATGTTAGTTATACTTTACTATTATTATGGTAATAATAGTATGACAAAGACTAAGTTATTATATGTTAACTATAAGTAAGGAAGTATGTAATCATGAACAAAATTTCAAATATACAACTTTTTTCATTGATATTAGTATTTGAGATTGGGAGTACCACCCTGTTCGCATTAGGAATAGGCGCTGACCGCAATGCATGGATTGTTGTTCTTATTTCGTATTTACTAAGCTTTATTTTATTATGGACTTACACGCAAATTCCTCGATACTATCCAAACCAGAACTTTTCTGAAATCTTAATAGACAGTTTAGGTGTCATTCTAGCAAAACCGCTTCTAATGCTGTATGGTATATATTTTTTTAGTCAAACAACACATAATTTCTATGAATTTGGTGTACTAATTAGAATCACAGCTTTACCAAACACTCCATTATTGGTTATTTTATATTTATTTATTGCTGTAATGGTATACATTTTACATAAAGGTATGGAAACAGTTGCAAGGACGATTGAAATACTTGCACCTTATTTTATTTTATTTTTAATGCTGATTTACTTCTTAACTTTTATTTCAGAAGATTTTCAACTCTCCAATCTTCAACCAATTCTTGCTAATGGCTATAAACCGATTTTAAAAGAATTACCGAGCGTAATTGCATTTCCATTTGGTGAATTGGTGGTCTTTCTCATTTTCTGGCATTATATTAACAAACAGCATCTAATTAGAAGAACAACTTTTATAGCCGTTACTATTTCGACTTTATTCATAATAACATCGCTAATAGTATTTCTTGCTATTTTAGGACCTGAGTTTACCTCAAGGTCTGAAATACCATTATTAGAAACTTTGTTATCTATCCATATTGCAATGATTTTTACAAATCTTGACAGCATTGGTGTGTTTATTATGTTTATCGGTGGATTTTACAAAACAGCTTTACATTTTTTTGGTTTTTCCTTAGCTTTAACATGGCTATTTAATAGATCTAATCCCAAGTGGGTAATTACTATCTTTGGCTTGCTATTGCCCATTATTACTCAATATCGTTTTTCTAGTTTAGATGACCAGAGATGGAAGGGTATGGAAGGAGGAGTCTATGCTATACTTTTATATTCATTGCTACCAATATTAGTATTATTCATTATAATGATAAAGAAAAAAGCAAAATATTAAAAAGGAGATTTTTTTCAATGCTTGATCCAAATGTACTTAAAGCAGATCCTATACTAGCCTTCCTCATATTTAGTGGCTTGACCTATGCATTAATTCTTATACTCGTAATCATAGTACAACTTACAAAGAAATTTTTTCATTAGGTTATTACTTAGGTTTTAATGATCCCTGTATTAATCCAGAATTTAGAATTTCCACTTGCACATCCAAATCAAATGAGACGTTTGAAAATTCAGTCTCCCAATTTTTTTCATTTGAGTCCATACGGCAGGATTTTTTTTGTTTAACATATCACCGAACCCAAAAATATCTGCTTGAAATTCATCTTGCGCTTTTGATAACACTTGAATTATTTTACCTTCGATTTCAGATTCCGCAATTTTTTCAATTTCTTCGATAAAATGAACAACATCTTCATTGCTGGAGAAATTTTTCATTTGTTGCTGCTCAGCAATCTCTACTGTTTTCTTTATTTCTATAGTGAAAGATATATCGGTTTTATTTGTAACATTAGGAACAATTTTAGATTCTAATTCAGATAACTCGAGTGTTATATAGTTGTTTTCTTTATAAGGAAAAGTTAAAGCACCAATCTGGCTGTTTATGTTTTTATTAGTAATCCAGTTATATGCCATCGTTTCTTCATTATTGATAAACCCTACAAGTTTATCCTTTTTAAACACAGCACCTCCTGATAAATTTAAATCATTTTCTAATTTAAGAACACCTAAAACGGGATTATTCCCCCATTTTTAATGCATCTTTATAAAATGTTAGTAAATTAGTAGCTACTGCATCATATTCAGCATTATCAAATAAACTATACAAAAAATCAGCAGGAAGTTTAGAAATGCTGTTCTGTTGTTTTTCTAAACTAGCGAAAGCACTTGTTTCATGTGCTACCGCAACCCACACATAGCTACGGACTTCCTGTTTCCTTTGAAAGGTTTCAAATAAAGATACCAAACCTTCCTTAGCTACCTGTTCACTTACTACTATTACTTTATTATGGGCATAAAAAGACTTTCTATCTATTTTATGATTTGCTTTTCTCATTAACTCTGAAATTGTTCTGCCCTTAACAGAAACAATTAAAAAAGGCTCCTCTTGGGAGGGTGCAAAAGTACTTTCTGCAGAGGGACGAAGATATTGAGAAGTCAAAATATATTCCCCAGTCTCCTCATCCTTATCAATCGCTATTGCAGTTACAATTCCTAACTCTGTTAATTCTTGCACATCCCAACAACCTACTAAAACAGTTCCAGATATAAATAAAACCAGCAATAGCCTTTTCAATAATGCCAACTCCTCATAATAGCATTTCCGCATTGATCTACACCCTATAGATTAGAACCTCTTTCTTATAATTGATTTTGACTTACTCTGCAAAAATTTTAATGGTAGTCTGATGATACTATCTCTTAATTCCTTCGTAACCATCGGTGCTAAAGGAGTTAGATATGGTACGCCAAAGGATCTTAAAGAAACAACATGAGCAACCATGAAGAGAGTACCAATTAGTATGCCATAAAATCCGAATGTACCAGATAATAACAATAAGATATACCTCATTAATATCACAGCATTATTTAAAGGTGTCACTACAAATCCAGTAATTGCTGTCAAAGCTACAACAATTACCATCGGAGCTCCTACAATACCAGCTTGAACAGCCGCTTCTCCAATGACTAAAGCACCTACTATACTTACTGCAGATCCTATTGGTCTAGGCATTCGGACCCCCTGCTTCTCTCAACAATTCAAAAATGACGATCATGATGATAGCTTCTAAAAGAATAGGAAACGGAACTCTCTCCTCTGCAGCAGCCATCGTTGTTAGAAGTAGTGTAGGAACCATTTCATGATGAAAAGTAGCCGCCGCTACGAATACCGCGGGAGTAGAAACTGTCAAAAACAATGACATTATTCGAAAGATACGAATTAATGATGAGGTATAAGTATTTATATAATAATCTTCTGGAACTTGAAAAACTTCAATAAATAGATGTGGAACCGTCAATACAAATGGTGTACCATCACAAAAAATAGCAACCCTACCTTCTAATATTTTTGCTGCAACTTTATCTGATTTTTCGCTATTACCGATCGTTGGGAAGATAGAAGAAGGATGGTCCTCTATATATTGTTCAAGGTATCCTGTTTCTAGAATGGCATCTGTTTTTATCTTCTTAAGACGTGTTCTAACTTCTTCTATCACTTCTTTATTAGCGACATTATCTAAATATGCAATTCTTACTTTCGTTTTAGTTTCTTTACCAATTATTAATTCCTCAAAAATTAAATTAGGATTATTAATTTTACGCCGTATCAAAGAAGTATTCGTTTGTATAACTTCATTAAATCCTTCTCTAGAGCCTCTAACAGTTGCCTCCGTCTCCGGCTCTTCAATACCTCTAGATTGGAAATGGACTGTAGTAACTAAAAGTACCCGGTCAGATTGATTGATAAAAATTGCAGTTTGTCCTGTTAATATTCCGTCTATTACTTCATCTAGTATGATTGAATCCTTCATTGATGGTGCTTTTATCATCTGATTTTTCAGAATGGTTATAAATCCAGGAGAATCTACGTTCATATCCTTCAAGTCAGTTCCTACTAACCCATCCATGATGTTAAAATGAATAAACTCCTCGCTAACCATTCCTTCCATATAGCAAATAAATGCGGAGGTCTTTTCTTGATTTTGAAGTTGAAAATTTCTAAATTTAATGTCAATACTGTTATGAAAAATCTCCTGTAGCATTTCTTGATTTTCTTTCAGATCTTTCTTAATATTGTTATCTGCTTCTATATTTCGCTTCAAAGTCCGTTGCCTTCTCATCAATCTACCTTCTTTTATAAAATTATTACTTTATTGTTTGTTGTTAATATAAAATAGATACACATGAATAAGGAAAATAACCATAAAATTTTTCTGAAATAAGGTTTTCCAGTATTTCCTTATGTGAATTAGGTCAAATACTAATGAGATAAGAATTTGTCGGGTTTTTGCTATGTAATTGTTGTTAAAATCCTGATGAGCTTGCCTAGAATGGTATTCTAAGCTGCAAGTTAGTGCATATTTTTTAAACATTTAGCATCAACAAGCGGCAATATTTAATGGAAATTTCTCACATAAAAAAAGCTGATCATATGCTTTTACACATACAATCAGCTTTTTCAATATTTTTAAACAGAGTATACTCAATAAAGCTCAAAAGCAGCATCATATAGCTTTTCTGTTTCCTCAAACCGCTCCGTTTTAGAAGAAGTCCCCATGACGACAGAAATAAGGCGAACTCCGTCTTCCTCCACTGTCCCAGCAAAACAGTAGCCTGCAAGATCTGTAAAACCTGTTTTCAAACCGTCGACACCTTGATAAGCTAATCCATAAGCGGTGACACCTGGTAACATCCAATTTGTATTATGATAATATTGATCGTTTTTTATATATTGATTTTGACTGATGACTTCCAATAGTTCAGGATATTTATTGATCAAGTATTGTGCCAGAGTGGCGATATCCTTTGCAGACATTGTATTTGTATCCTCAAATGTGCCAACAGAAAAATACTTTCCAAGATGCTCATTATCAAGTCCAGTACTATTAACAAATTGAGACTTCGCTAAGCCTAATTGTTCTGCCTTTTCATTCATTTTCATAACAAAATCTTTTTCGCTAGTTGCGACTGCCTCAGCTAGAGCTATTGCTGCCCCATTTGCAGAATGAATTGCCATTGCATCAAATAAATCCTTTACGGTATAAACCTTATCCTGCTCTAAATGAACAGAAGCAAAACCTGGTTGACTGGAGATCGCATATACATAATCACTAATCGAAACAGATGTATCCCAATTAATAATTTGTTTATCAATCGCTTCTAATACAAGTAGTTCTGTCATCATTTTAGACATGCTTGCAGTCGGAAGTGGTAGATCACTATTTTTTTCATATAATACTCTGCCTGTCTCCGCATTGATAAGATAAGCAGAACTAGCATTAATCTCCAGATCCTTTATCTTTAGAAAACGAACCAACTTTTGCTCTGGTAACGTTAATTGCTCTACTTTTTTTCAGATAATACTGCTTTCTTAAATGATAATGACTCACTTTCTACAGTAGCCATTGTACCTATAAAATAAAACCCGACCGTGAAGAAAACAACGAATAAAATAATTAATAATTTTTTCATAATACCTCACTTAATTCTCCCATTAATTTCACGCTCATCATTATAGCACAACATAAGTAATTGTGGAATAACCGAAAAGGAGAATACGATCAGCAAAGGGCTTACAAACAGTAAAATAACTACCCTAATATGTTGTAACCAGAATCGACATATACGATCTCACCTGTCACCGCTCGAGACAAATCACTTAACATGGCAAGGGACATATCTCCTACTTCGGATTGTGTTACATTTCGCTTAAGTGGGGCAGTTTCTTCTATTTTATGCAATATTTCATTAAAAGATGGTACACCTTTTGCTGCTAAGGTTTTAATAGCACCTGCTGAAATAGCATTGACTCTGATATTTAAACTGCCTAAGTCCATTGCTAAATACTTTACTGTTGATTCTAACGCTGCTTTTGCTACACCCATTACGTTATATCCTTCTACTACACGTTCTGCACCTAAATAACTCATCGCAATAATCGATCCACCTTCTGACATCAATGGCTGTGCTTCTCTTGCTACAGCTATTAATGAATAGGCACTAGTGTCCTGTGCAAATGCATAACCCTCACGTGATGTGTTCACAAAACTATTTTTCAAATCTTCCGAATTGGCAAATGCGATTGAATGAACCACCCCCCCATGTATGACACTCACTTGCTCACCAATTTTCGAGAAAGCTTCCTGTATGCTTTCATCACTATTGACATCACATTCTACAACTAATTTAGCATCGATCTCTGTCTTTTCTAATAACTTTGTTAATTTGGATAAAGATCTTTCTTTTCGGTAGGTAAAAATAAGGTTTGCTCCTGCTTGATGAAGTGATTTTGCCACACCCCCCCATGCAAGACTTCTTTCATTTGCTACACCCATCACTACAAAGTTTTTATCTTTCACTCTTAATAAGTCCGTCAAATTGTTCACCTCGTTAATTTATATATGATATTAACACCTGATACTAATATAGCATAGTTTTCCTTTTTAAAAAATGACTACTCTTCTTCTGTGTATAATAACAGTGAATTTGCCTAAATATAAAAGAAGAATTAAATCCGTTATATCGTACTTTATATAAAAAAGGTGGTTGATTTGAGTATGGTCACTACATTGGTCAGTATCGGGCTTATATTAGCCGTGATATCTCTGATTTACACGGTGAATGTCGGAAAAACAGTGAATGCACAAAAAGGGGGGGAGCATGATCACAATTCAAAAACAGCAGAAAAGCATCCTCTATTACTTAATCCAGTATTGCTAGCGTATGTATTAGGATTTGGTATTCTTTTCATCTTCATTTTCGTGCTAGCTATGCAATTTTACTAAAATTTAAAATAATTTAATCCTGTTAGCATGCTCTCTCCATTGTTGGAATATTTTTTATAATAGCTAGACTATTTCAATATTGGGAGGGAAGTATATTGGAGAATTTTATTGACTGGTTGGCAACATTCAATGAAGAAGGTGCAGAACTACTAGGTAAAATTGGTGGCTGGGTCTGGGGACCTCCACTTCTGGTCTTATTAGTCGGTACTGGCTTATATTTGACCTTTCGTCTGTTATTCCTGCAGTTTAGACTTCTACCATATGCATTAAAATTATCATTCAGTAAAAACCAGGATAAAACATCGAAAGGTGACATTAGTCATTATCAAGCATTGACGACTGCGATGGCGGCAACAATCGGAACCGGTAATATTGCCGGTGTAGCAACAGCTGTAGTTGCAGGTGGTCCTGGTGCTGTCTTTTGGATGTGGATTACAGCGTTGGTTGGAATGGCGACAAAGTATGCAGAAGCGTTATTAGCGGTTAAGTATCGGGTCCAAAATGAGAACGGCGAAATGTCTGGGGGACCGATGTATTATTTAGAACAAGGTCTCAAGAACAAAAAGCTCGGCAAATGTTTAGGAGTGTTATTTGCAATATTCGCAGCAATAGCTGCCTTTGGAATTGGTAACATGGTGCAGTCCAATACTGCAGCGGCATCTTTAGAGGAATCATTTTCTATTCATCCATTTATTACTGGTATTGTTTTTGCTCTATTAGCAGCCTTAGTTATTATTGGTGGTATAAAAAGTATCGGAAGAGTCACTGCCTACTTTGTTCCAGTTATGGCTGCCTTTTATATCCTGGGTGGTCTAGTCTTAATTGTCTTAAACTTTGATCTTGTGCCTGCTGCAATTGGCTTCATTTTTGAAGATGCCTTTACAGGTAGTGCAGTTGGTGGCGGGATTTTAGGTACCGTTATCCGTTATGGGGTAGCCCGTGGTGTCTTCTCTAATGAGGCTGGTTTAGGTTCTGCTCCTATTGCCGCCGCTGCTGCAAAAACAGATTATCCCGCAAGACAAGCATTGGTATCCATGACGCAGGTTTTCTTTGATACAATTATTATTTGTTCGATTACTGGTATCACGATCGTCATGGCTGACCAATGGAATTCAGGACTGGACGGTTCTGCCTTAACAAGTGCTTCCTTTGCTCAATTCCTGGGAACAACCGGATCTTATATTGTGACATTTGGCATACTATTCTTCACTTTCTCCACTATTTTAGGATGGTCCTACTATGGTGAAAAGTCGGTAAACTATTTATTAGGAGCCAATGGGGTAAGAGTTTATCGGTATATTTTTATTGCTTTTATCTTTATCGGCGCGATCGTTTCACTAGATATCGTCTTCAATTTCTCTGATGTGATGAACGGTTTAATGGCATTTCCAAACTTAATAGGATTACTTGCTCTATCCGGCATTGTCGTTGCTGAAACCAATACTTTTATGAAGATCGCTAAAGAAGAAAGAAAATCATCCCGAGCATAGAAAAGTCTCCTAATAATAGGAGACTTTTATCTTTTTCTATTAATAATGTAGTGGAGAAACTGTTCAAAAAAAGCGGTATCCACGCTTAGTTTTTGTAAAGACTCGAATGCTTCACAATAATGATTCCACATCTCTTTTTTAGCGCCCTCAATGCCTAAGATAGCCACAAAGGTAGCACTATTATTCTGCTTATCTATACCTGCTTGTTTTCCTAATATCGCGGTATCTCCTTCTATATCTAACAAATCATCTTTCACCTGAAAAGCAATACCTGCATGATACGCAAATTTTCTTAGTATTGTTCTTTCTTCTTCATCTCTTTTAGCCAAAATAGCAGGCATCATGATCGACGCTTCAAAGCCTATCCCCGTTTTATAAAAACATAACTGATTTAATTCGGCTAAAGTGAGTCGCTTTCCTTTTGATTCTAGGTCGATAATCTGCCCTTTACACATTTCTTGAGTGATTTTCGTAGAATAAGCAATCAGCTCTAAAACCGTCTCAGCATCATATTGTGTCAGTGTTGTCTGCTCTTCCACTGCCCGTTGCGTCATAAACAGTCCAGCCAATTCTGCTACTGCACTGCTATAAACCTCATGAACCGTTTTACGACCCCGCCGGATTTGAGCATTGTCCTGTGAAGGAAGGTCATCAAAAATTAAGGATGCCGTATGCATATACTCGATTGCCTTAAGTAAGGGGGGGATAATGTTTTTTTATCTAATTTGTATCCATCAATCGCCATCACCCATGTCAAGATTGGACGAATCCTTTTGCCATCCCCCCCTTGCAAGCTATAATTAGCTGCATCAATTAAGGGGGGGTGATTCAAATGTTGCTCATTATTTTTTTCTTCCATTTTAAATAAAGGATTAATCTCCGTTTTTACCTTTTTCAATATATCACGAAAATACTGTTTTTGAAGTTGTTCATTTTCTAAAGTATTGACCATTTGATCACGGAGTAATTTATCAAAAAAGGCTACATTTTTCGATTTTCTAACTGCTTTTTGCAAGAGTTGCTCAAATGCTTTATCATCAACTTGAAAAAGCTTCATTAGTTCCTGATATCTTTGGTAACCTAAACGTTGTTTTAAACGCTTTAATCCGTTGATAGCCCTGTCCAAAATAATAAAACAAGTGTTTCGATCTGAATGAAAAACATCATGAATCAGGTAGGTAATCACCGTCCAATAAAGTGCAAATGGATTGATTAAATCGTCCCTTTTTTGATGATGGGTTAGATAGTACGTATACGGCGTTACACTTCCGTCCGCTAAGTCTTGATCCAAGTCAGCAAGATCGTCTGCCAATTGATTGTAAATCCCATAATAAAACATTCTTTCTTCAATTTGATCATCTGTTGTAAAAATTTGAAAAGAGCGAACAATCCTTCTTGAGGAAGATGATTTCAAAATGATCGGCACATACAACTCTTCATTGGTGTAATGTGTATTGGTTAATTCTTTATTTCGGTCTATTTCCTGTGAATGAAAAAATAGATAGGCATGCTGATAAAACTTTTCTAAATTTTCTCGTTCCTGATTGGTTTTTAAATAGTCAAAGGCAGTCGCTAATTCCTGATAAATTCGTTTAATTGTCTCGCGATTTTTCCCTTTCCAATTCGTAAAAGGGATGACACGACCTGACAGTAATGTGGAACGAATTAGATCTGCATATTGTTCTTTTTCATGATCAGATAAAAAGCTTGCATCTAATAAGTCATCAATAAACGGATAGGTCAAACCATAACAGTACCCAATTCGGACGGCCTTATCTAACCGTTTAGCACGTTCCTCCTGTGATACATCTTGATTGAGCTCTTCTATTTCATGTATTAAGACCCCAGCAATAATCTTAATTAACTTTCGTTTCGCGTGAACATGATCTAATTCTTCAGGTATAACTGAGGAGACATGTCTCAGCTTTTCCATTAACCAAAAAAAGGTTGGTTCAAGGGATTCATTCTGTGCGAGACGATAAAGTGACGATAAACTAAACCATTCTGTTTGAGAAGGGTTACTCAGATAGTCGCGAAGACTATCTGTTACAGAATGTATACGTTGCTGGATGCTTGCTGTAGTAATGTCTCTGCCTAAATCCCGCATATAAATATAAGAGATACTTCTTTCTAAATAATTATCGAGCTTTCCTCTTTTCGTTAAATGCTGGATGTATTGCCGATACTGTTTTGATGAAGATTGATCGAAATTAAAAGGGCGATTTTCGGAACGTTTATGTCGTAAATATTTTTTCAAATCTGATGCTAATTCTATTGCATAGCGTTTCTCTTTTACCTGTGTGAATAAAAGTTGGAAATAATCACTAGCCTTCTGCTCTGCATGTATATAATAATTGGTTATATTATTTTCTTTTTGTTCCACCATATCTGTCCATTCCTCTAAAATTGTTTTCTTCATTATACCATTTTATGGGGGCACTCTTACGATGCATGCAGCCTAGTTTTATAATTATTTATTTTACTTGTGACCCACGTTCATATTGAAAATAATCAAAATCAACATATCCACCAGGTTCTTGTGTCGCATAATTAAATAATCCAATTCGGTAACCCATGAAGTGATCTAAAGTATACTTCATTTGCAGCTTTTCTCCGATTTTCACCCAATCGTTACCATCTATTGCATAATAAAAGCTAGCAAGATCCACACTCTCCTCGAAATCAAAATGAATTTTCAGAAATAAATGGTTTTCTGGACAGGGTTGTTCTTCTACAATCTGCTCTTGTCCTTCTCCATTATTCATCGTCATTCTGACATAACGATCGCCATTTTCCTTCTGACCGACTCCAACTGTCCCAAAATTACTTTGCAGCGCAATTAGTCCTGCATAATCGCCATTCTTCATATTGGTAAGATTCACCGACACGATACCGTTGCACTTTGGTCCTTCTGTTCGCTGTGTGAGCGTATTAGGTGCCTGTAATACATGATTGGTAATATGGCCCGTTTTTAAACGAAGATTGCCTGGTCTTTCCGTGACAGACCATAACCGGTTATCAGGATTATGATTCCATTGCCAGTTTAATGCTAATGATTCTGTCTCATATTTAAAATCATCACTAATCACTAATGGTTTAGCTTCATCTGTTGGCAGATTAATGTCTATGGATTCTGGGGGCTTTTCCAGCTATTCCAATCATTGGCCAGCCATCTTTCCACTCAACTGGCAGCACATACGGTATACGTCCAACCGCATCATGATCCTGGAATAACATCGCATACCACTTATGATCAGGTGTATCAAAGATGGCCCCCCCTTGAGCAATACCTTTATTGTGATAACCCATATCATCATCTAATACTACTTTGCGTTCATAATCTCCAAGCAGTTCTGTTGATCGATAGCACACTTGTCTGCGTCTTGCATTACCATCTGTTGGCCATTCGATAAATAATAAATAATATACCTCATCTATTTTATATGCATGACAGCCTTCACATCGAAGTCCTATATTTTCTTTTGGCGTTTCTAATAAAAGCTGATCAATTCCTCCCTTTTTGACATCTGAGAGATCGGATGTAAGTTCAGTAATTCGGATATCTCCACAGCCATATATGACGAAAACTCTGTCCTCATCAAAAAGCAAAGCAGGATCATGATAAATACCTTCGATAACAGATCGTGTCCATGGTCCTTTTTCGATATCAATTGTTTGGTATACATAAAATTGCTTCATATCATTACTCGAAAAGCAAAGATAAAAAGTCTCATTATGGTATCGCAGACTTGTTGCCCATTGTCCCTGTCCATATATACCTTTTTCATCTAACAGTACATGGGCTTTATTATCTTCCAATGTGTCATACACATAGGAAACAATCTCCCAATCTCTTAGATTAAACGATTTCATAATTGGGCATCCTGGCATCGAATGCATGCTGGTGCTTACCATATAAAAAGCATCTTCTACTCGTATCACATCTATATCTGGCACATCTGACCAGAAAACAGGGTTTGTAAGCGTTATCTTATTCATTTTCCTTCGTGCTCCCTTCCTATTCTGTTAATCTATTATTTCAAAAGCTGATTTATTAAGCAATTTAAAAAACAAATTGCTTTTTAATCATGGGAGATGAGGCTTCACGGGATAAGTGATGTTGTTCATGGGAAATATTGATTAAGTTTACATTTGGATAGAAATGCTTTACGTACCACAAAAGGTCTGATAATTATCATCACTATCTGGTGGTTCGATGGTATATGGTTCCTGATCAGCAGTATAAGCATATGGGTTAGATAATACAGACAGTAATTGATCCATTACCTGGTAATCCGCTTCACTAACTGCCGCTTCGATTGCTTCTTCTACTCGATGGTTTCTTGGAATGATCGAAGGGTTGTGAGTCCGCATTAATTGTTGGACTTGCTCTTTCGATTCATTTTGTTCGTCTAATCTATCTTGCCATTGCTGATACCACTCTTTGAATGCTTTTGATTGGAAAAGTCGGATATTATCATCAAATTGATCCAATGTTAAAGCTCTAAAAGTATTGGTAAAGTCAGCTTTGTGCTGCTCCATTAAGTCTAATAGACGCCTTATCAACACTGTATCATCTTCTTTTTCTTTAACTATACCCAGTTTTTTACGGATACCATTCAAATAGTTTTGATCATATAATTGTACATATTCCTCGATAACCTCTTTAGCTAATGGTAAAGCCTTCTGTTCATCCTCATTAATTAAAATCAGTATCGATTCCGCAAAACGCGCCAAATTCCAGCCACCGATATCCGGCTGATTTCCATACGCATAGCGACCTTGCACATCAATGGAGCTGAAGACCGTACTTTTATCATAAGAATTCATAAAAGCACATGGACCATAGTCAATGGTTTCCCCACTAATAGCCATATTGTCGGTATTCATCACGCCATGAATAAATCCAACTAACTGCCATTTAGCGATTAATGCTGCTTGTCGTTTGCTAACTTCTTTTAGTAAGGACAAATATGGATTATCATCTTCTTTTATATCAGGAAAATGGCGATCGATTGTGTAATCCGCTAATGCTCGCAAATCATCAACCGTTCCCCCCCACTGTCTTGCAAATTGAAAAGTACCTACACGTATATGACTAGACGCAACTCTCGTTACAATAGCTCCTGGGAAATCGATTTCACGTTGTACAGACTCTCCAGTAGTTGCCACCGCTAAACTACGATTAGTAGGAATATTCAATCCATGCATCGCTTCACTCATAATATATTCACGTAACATCGGACCTAAAGCAGCACGTCCATCTCCACCACGGGAATATGGTGTTCTTCCTGATCCCTTTAATTGGATATCCACACGTCTTCCTTCTGGAGTTATTTGCTCTCCTAATAATACAGCCCGGCCGTCACCTAGCATCGTAAAATTCGCAAATTGGTGACCTGCATAAGCCTGAGCAATCGGCACGCTACCTTCTGGAAGCTGATTTCCGGCAAATATATCCGGTTCCTTTTTCAATTCTTCTATATCTAAACCTAGTTCCTTTGCTAAAGATTCATTAAGCTTAATTAAAATTGGTGCTTTAACCGCTACAGGACTAACTCGCGAATAAAAAATGCCTGGCAATCGCTGATAACTGTTATCTAAATTCCATTCATTATGTTTAGTCATACAATCTCCTTCCATTTACACATTTTCACTAAGGTTGATAGTCTGCGATAACATGCAATAATTGGTTCTTTTATTGCTATTATAACAAAAAATTTCAAAGTTCCTAAAAATCAGTTTCAACGAAAATTAAATGCAAAAAATCCACAACTAATTTAGGGTAGCTGTCTCTTTCGCTACATATGGGTTGTACATATACTAATAGTGATCTCTATAGAGGAGGAATTCAATTGGCTAAAAATACAAAACCCATGACAAACAATTTAGCGAAGAAATTATTAAATGATAAGACTGTTTATTTAACAGAAGAAGGCAGGCGAATGTTAAATAATATGTCAAGAAAATCTTAAATAAACTACTAATGTCACGTTAATATTCCAAAAGGATTAGTAGGTAATATCATTCTACTAATCCTTTTGGATTTGACTGCTATACTGTTTTCTTCAATACAAGTTCTTCGTGTTTTTCCGTGGCTGTCAACAATCCGACAATGCCCATTACGACAAAGGATGCTAAAGAAGCAAAGAACATTGCTAAATATATATTCTCGATTAAATTAAGCTGAGTAAATGCGACATACAGCCCTGCTCCGGTGATAACAGCAGCAATCGCGCCGTAATTTGTTGCCTTCTTCCAGAAATACCCCAAAGCAATTGGCGCTAGAATACCCGATAAAATCGCTGAAAAGCTAAATTGAATTAAAATCGATAAAGATTCTGGTCGATCTAGCGAAATATATAAGGACAATAAACCAACTACAATAAGAGAACCTTTAGCCACTTTCAGCGATTGGGAATCAATTTGTTCCTTCGTTAAGTCCTTTTTAAACAGTGGTGCTAATATTCTATAGGAGTCATTTCCAATACTTGTTGTTACCCCTAAATACAAGCTATCTGTACTTGATAGTATGGCAGATATAATACCCACAATAATGATGGCAGAAATAATAGTAGGGAATGACTCAATTACATACATCGGAATCGCAGCATCCGCACTGTCCAATGCTGGGAATAATACTCGTGCAGCTAAACCACCTAATACCATTAATGTTGAAATAACAAATAATACTACACCGGTTGAAAGCGTAAAAGGTGCCAACTCTTCTTCTGTTTCAATTGATAATATTTTGTTTAATAAGTGTGGCATCAAAATAAAACTAAAAAGCAAAAATTGTACTGCCATGATTGCTAACACACTATTATACGGTCCCTCTACCCCCCCAATAGCCTTTGTTAAATTGGGATCTACAGCATTTAATTGGCTGGTTAATTCGCCAAATACATTTATTCCACCGCCAATTGTCCAGAAAAAAGAAACAAAAATCAAAATCGAAGCAATCGCCATTAATAATCCCTGGATCCCATCGGTAATCATTTGTGCGAACGCACCACCAAGTCCGATATAAAGAATTGTAATAGTTACCCCAATAATAATGCCCCATACATACGGGATACCGATAACTGTTTCAAAAATAGTAGCAAGTCCTACATTCTGACCAACAATATAATAAACATTAAATAAAATAAGTACCGAAACAATTACTTGCAAGGCTTTTGAATTATAACGACGTCCCAACCATTCCGGCACAGTCGAAACACGGCCGAATTTTCCATAACGCCAAAACGTTTGGAAAAAATCAATAAACCGATCCACGATACTCCAAAACACCCTAACGTATACCATAATACGGATGTCCCAAATTGATAGGCAAGTCCTGGTACACCGATAAATAAGTTAGCACTGGAATAAGAAGCCGCAAAGCTTGTGCCAACTAACCAAGGGCTTACTTTCCCTCTGGCAGTTGCAAAACCATTCATTGATTTACTATACTTTCTACCTCTCTGCCCTATCCATGTTACCACACCAAAATAGACTACTAATAAGATAATAACAGTCCATAAAAGCAGACTAGAATCTGTTAACATGTTAAAAAACCCCCCTTTAGTTATTTTTGTAAAATTTGTTCCATATCACAAGTCCGATTATCCAAAATACTGCGATTAAAATGAGATATGTGTAGATCATGTGTTAATCTCCCTTCTTTTTGAAAAATGGCAGATATCTTTCGTCCAATTGCTGATACGAAATAGTGACTGGTAATTGATAACGTAATTGCTGGTTGTCAATTAGCAAATGGGTTAATAAGGAAGGTCCCTCTTCCAACTCGACAATACCTACAACATACGGCACTTTTTCCTGCCATGCTGGATGTCCTGCACGATGGACGATACTCCATGTTTTCAGTCTTCCTTCTCCTGAGGCTTGTTTCCATGTAAGCTCTGAGCCAAAGCAATGAGGACAATGCTCACGAGGATAGAAGATCCACTTCTTACAGTCCTGACATTGCGGAAGATAAAATTGTTGCTGGTTGATTTTATCCCAAAATGGTTGACTGGTCGGAGTAATGGTCGGTTCTGGGAATGATATGTTCTTCATCGTTCTCCTCCTAACACGAGTGCTGTAGTTTCACTTAGCGTCGCACCATTCCTGTTACAAGAGCATGCCCGATATTCGGAATTTGACGCTCCCCTGCTTCGCCTCTTAGCTGAACAACTGCTTCAATTACGTGCGACATACCACCTGCCAAATCAGCCTGTCCAAATCCCAATTGGCCACCATGTGTGTTAAGAGGAAAGTCTCCGGTATGATCAAACGTATGATCTCGTACAAATTTAGAAAATTGTCCTTGTGCACAGATACCGATACTTTCCAATTGCGTAGCTACTACACTCGTATAACAATCATATAGAGATAATAAATCCATGTCCTTGCCTTCCATACCCGCTTGCTTAAGGCTTGTGGGATCGAATAGACAAAAGGTAATCTATCAATAGCAGGTGCCTGACTCACGGCACGATGGGTGATTTTTTCTCCGGCACCTTGCAAATACACAGCTTGTTTACTTGCTTGTTTTGCCTTATCTGCTGAAGTAACCACTACTGCCGCTCCTCCCGCACATGGCATCACAATCTCTAATAGATGTAAAGGATCAGAAATCATCGGAGATTCCAGAATATCCTCCAAACTTACTGGCTTATCATAAAAAATAGCTTTAGGATTTTTTAACGCATTTTTACGTGCCCAATAAGCAATACAAGCAAAATCTTCCTGCTTAGACCCATAGACTTCCATATGCTGTCGTTTTAATAAAGCATAGGAGGTGTTTGCACCTGAGGCACCAAAAGGTACATCAAATTCTCGAATGGGGTTACGATTAGGAGAACGTGGTATATTTCCTTTTTCATTCTTATTTGCTAATACACAGACAACTGTTTCACACATCCCTGCTTCAATTGCAGCTGCTGCTCGCCAAACCATCCCGGCGCCGGTTGCCCCCCCACCTAAATCAACGGTATTGGACATTGTCGGTTCAATACCTAAATATTCTGATACCGTTGCTGGTACATGTTGGGGGGTTTCACCAACCTGTGGTCCTACAAGTAACCCGTCAATTTCCTCTTTTGAGATCCCCCCCGCATCTTTGATCGCCAGTTGTACCGATTCAGCTATTAAACCTAAGGTTGTTTTCCCTTCTGAATAACGTATTGGCTGTAATTCACCGATACCTATAATAGCTCCATTCGGTCGTTTCGCCATTAATAGCACTCCTTTGTCTTAATATCTGTAAAAGATTGCAAACACTCTGGATTACGAATAGACGCTTTATTTTGAACATCATCCCCCCCTATTGCAACTTTCTTCACTGCTCCCTCTACTTTTTTACCATTGATCGTATGAGGAATCTCATCTACTTGATAAATCCTTCTTGGCACATGACGCGGTGAAGCATTGGAGCGTATTTGCTGACGGATATGTTGAGCTAAATCCTTCGACAAATTGTCGGTTACAATACATAAAACGATTTCTTCATCATTGTCACAAGGCAAGCCGAATACAATTGAATCTTTTACTTCTTTGATTTGTTCGACTACACTATAAATTTCTGCAGTCCCGATTCTGACACCACCAGGATTAAG
Organism: Gracilibacillus boraciitolerans JCM 21714; assembly: GCF_000521485.1. Lineage (GTDB taxonomy): Bacteria > Bacillota > Bacilli > Bacillales > Amphibacillaceae > Gracilibacillus > Gracilibacillus boraciitolerans. The sequence continues at coordinate 49,838 of NZ_BAVS01000024.1, forward strand.
CACAGTATCTGCACGACCATAAATAATGAAGGACTGATCAATCGTTTGTTCTGCAAAATCCCCCCCATGTGTCCATATTCCCGGGCGATCTGAAAAATAATTAAGTCGGAAACGTTCATCGCCGTTTTCTCCGTAAAAGGTAATCGGCATGCTTGGAAAAGGCTGAAGACATACGAGATCTCCCTTATAACCGTAAACGGTGCACCACGTTGGTCGACTACTTCTACAGCCATTCCTAATGCTTTACAGCTAATTTCCCCCACGAATGACCGGATGAACAGGTGAGCCCATGACAAAACAACCGATAATTTCTGTTCCTCCTGAAATAGATGCTAATAAGAGATCTTCTTTAATAGTCTCGTAGA
>NZ_BAVS01000023.1 GCF_000521485.1 Gracilibacillus boraciitolerans JCM 21714
ATTAAGCAATTGATTGTTTATTGGTATAATAACGGAACCTTTATGATCTAAAAAATTACTCATTGGTAATGGTTGAACATATGTGATAACATTTGTAGAAGACTCATCTTGCATATATTGTTTACTTGGAATAATTTGTCTCTCTTGATTCAGTATAGCCTTTTTCCATTCCGACATCGTCATATCCGTGTAGTTATCATTTTCATAGAAATGATAAGGACGATAATACACTGATCCTGGTGTTACGATTAAATCGGATTTTTTCAGATAAATATATAAATTTCCTAAGAATTCATTGGTTGTAGCATAAGAGGAAAGTTTATTAGTCAATTGCCTGAGAGTAGTTATAATCCGTTTTTTTTCAGAAGCACTTTTATTCAGCAAAATATTTAAATCCCTATCTAATGACAACTGTAGAACAAAACGATCAATTTCATCTAAACTTTGCTCTAGTATTTTTTTACTTTGATTTAGAACCTGACGACTATTAATAATCGAGTACTTTTCAGCCGTATTTATAGAAACCTGATAGGATATAAAACCGGCCACCATCGGAATTATTAAAATCACAAGATAAGATATTAAAAATCTCCTAAATATTTTGGAGGATTCGATGCGTTTCATAATGGTACCTCCTCAAAGAAATTCAAAGTAAGTCTTACCGGACTTCTAACATACCGATACTTCTGTGGTGTAACTTAATCTTAATTATTATAAACAACCAACTTTGATCAAACAATAGACACTTATTGATAAGATATTAAAAGTTTCTATAAAGACAATGGCTTTTTAAATTTATTCATGTATACATGAATGCAACTTTTCTTCAGCGGTTTATAGAAATGTTTTGTTATCTATGCAATTATTTGAAAACGTTTTTATTAAGGTAGTAAATTCCCTGTTTATCTGTCAGATTAAAAATCAATGATGGTCTGTTCGCCGTTGTACGTAATATTCTTCTGATCTACATTCTCTTTTCCACCATCAATAATAATTAAGAGTAGTTTCATCGACATTTTCATACCAGGATAAGTACCTTGGCGGTCTTCAATTACCAGACAATTATTTTGATCCTCCCAACGTAATGTAATGGTCGCATAGGCTCCCTTTTCATATTCATAGGTATCTCCTTCATCGTCATACAACAAAAAGCTTCCATCTTTCCCTTTAAATACGTGTATTTCTAAAGGATCATTTGATTCTTCAGCAGTATATTGAATCGTCGGACCAATTGGTACAATGGATCCAGCCCGAACATATAATGGCATGGTTTCAAGATCAGCATGAGCTTCAATAGTTTGGCCACCGCGGTGTCGTTGATTCGTCCAGAAATCATACCACTCGGTACCAGCAGGCAGATAGACCGATCTTTTTTTAGCTACCCCTTCTATTTCTACTGATCCACTTTCATAATACATCGGGTCTGTTACCGGATTAACAAGAAATGATGGACCGAACATATATTGATCGTTTACATTATAGGTATTTGGATCGTTTCTAAAATCAAAGGCTAAGGTACGCATCATCGTATAATCTTGGTGCGTAACCCAACCAGCAACCGAATAAATATAAGGCAACAGGCGATACCGAAGTTTAATATATTTTACTAGAGTATCATAGAAGGGAGTCCCTGGTTCACCAAATCGCCAGACCTCTCTTGGTGTGTCTGTCCCATGGGAGCGAAACATTGGTAAAAATGCCCCGTATTGTAACCATCGGACATATAATTCGCGATAACCTAAATCCTCACATCCCTCTTGGTAATCACCATCCCAGAACCATTGGTCCCGATTAGATACGAAAAAGGCACCTATATCTAAGGTCCAGTAAGGAATACCCGTCACACACATATTTAGGCCATCTGCAATTTGGTTACGCATCGTCTCCCAATTAGCAGCAATATCTCCAGACCAGGTAATAGTGCTGTATTTTTGTTGCCCGGCAAAGGAGGACCGCGTTAAATTTACCACACGTTTACGTTCAGTTGTCTGCCGTTGATTTTCATAGAGACCTTTAGAATGGAGAAGCGAGTAAGCATTAATATAACCTGGGTCCAAATATTTTTTTGCTTCTTGCGTATTGATGAAAAGACGTTCTTCCGGTTCCAGTTTGATTTCTCCAAACCAATCCGCTTCGAAGGGTTCCGTACAATCACACCACCACGCATCTGTACCATGGGAAAAAATCCCTTCATTTGCTTGTTTCCAATATATATTACGTGCTTCTTCATTGAACGCATCATAAGTGGCTTTATTTCCAAGTAAATACCCTTTTTGTTTCATCTCTAGATGATTGGGACCCTCATTATTCATAATCGGCCAAATCGATACCATCAATTTAGCATTGAGCTTGTGAATCTTCTCCATCATTTCAGTCGGATTTGGAAATCGTTCCGGATCGAATGATTTTTGACCCCCCCACAAATCCCCCCCTGTCCATGACCGCCAGTCCAGTACAATTAAATCGAGAGGAATTTGACGTTGTCGATACTCTTTGATGACTGAAATCAGTTCCTCTTGCGTTTTATACCTTTCTTTCGATTGTACATATCCAAAAGTCCATTTTGGTAAAAGCGGAGCTTTTCCTGTAAGATAACGATAATTTTTTACAATTTGATCAAAACCTGGACCATACACAAAATAATAGTCCATTTCACTATCCATGTCTGTCCAAATATAGGAGCCATGTATATCATCATGGAATTTCATCGTCGAATAACTATCGACGACGATACCATATCCATTTGTCGAAACCAATACAGGTACAACCGCTTTCATATTTTGTTGATACAAATATTGATGGGTTCCCCTTAAGTTGAGAACACCTTCTTCGTGTGAACCTAATCCGTAAAGAGCTTCCTCCTTGTCCCAAACGAATTCCAGTTTCGTATGATATGCCATGCGATCTACACATGTTCCGTAGTCACAGCTTTCGCACGAGCCCCCCCATCAACATTATAGGAATTTTCAATCTCTGTATTTTCATCATATACAGGTTTTAACACTTCAGTCGGAACCAGCGTTTTTCCACCTCGTTTTGGTTCTTTTGTTAATAATCCTCCTGAAGCATTCATATAAGTAAAAGCAGCTGTATTTTTATTGATCTGAATGTGTACCTTCCTTGTGGAAAATACAATAATATCTTTTTTTTCCTCTACAGAATAATGAATGTTTTGCTGGGTATTTTGTTCTACAAAAAGACTTTCCTTTTCACTAAATTGATTCTCTAATGTATACCGTATACGGATGATAGACTCCGTATAAGGAATGATTTTGATTAAGCCTTTTCTGCATTCTATAAGCAAATAATCTTTCTGATTTATACACTTTTCTATTTCCATCACATTTACCCACCTTCATGATTTAATATAATGATAGATCTTATTATGCTATATTTATCCTTTTAGATTATTATCATAAAATGTTGACTAAATCAGCCTTAATTTGCAGTTATTCTAAAGTGAAAGAAGCTAGATTAGCTCTCCCACTACCTGTGTACGATATATATAATGCTTGGATACCGTCTGGAACTTCGATGTCCGAAGAATATTCGGTCCAGACATTTGTAAACTTAACGGGCAATTTTGCTAGTACTGGCCCGTCCCAAGAGGTTTTCACTTCAAAAGCACCGTTACAATATCCTCTCACTGTAATTTTTATTTTTTTTATCCCTTGGCAGTCAAAATATTTAAACCCAGCTGTTGCAGATTCCGTCATATTGGCAATATATCCTGTTTCTTCATCTCCATCTTTACCATCCTGTGTAATTTTCGGAAATTGGGTATCCATCCAGAGATCACCTGTATACATTACTTCGTCATCGCAAAAAAGATTACATGCCAGATAGGCGGGATATTCTCCTCGTCCGATAAGCGGTTTGCCATTAGCGCCACAGGAAGTCATTTCTACCTGAGGAATCGTACCATCTCCTAGAATTTCGATTGGTTCAATACATCCTTGGCGACTGAAATTGGAACCATTGGTATGGCGATGGTAAAAAATATACCATTTATCACGGATTTCTACTATACTTCCATGATTATTCCCTCCATAGAACATAGGCTTGTTCGCAGGTTTATAAGAATCAATATGCATGTCGTTATTACTTACAATAACTCCACCATATTCAAATCCTTTTGTTGGGTGTTTGCTAGTAGCGTAACACAACTCATGCATAACAATAGAAGAATAGATGAGATAATAAGTGTCTCCTTTTTTCCGAATGGAAGGCGCCTCAAAAAACTCATGCCCCTCAAAACTACTACCTTTACTATATGGTTCACTCGGTGTAATCGTTACCGTCTCTTCTATGATCGTCAGCATATCTGATCCCAATATTGTTGCCATCGTACCGCTTCTCGATTTATCACCAATAGCACAAAAACCGGTGTAAAGATACGTTGTAGATCCTTCTGTCAAAACCCCCGGGATCAAATTGTGGTTCATCCCCATCTCTTTCCCCCCCTAAACGTCCGCCATTTTTATCTTTTACATACCCATAAAATTTGTACTTCCCAGCAGGTGTATCACAAACTGCCACGGACACTATCGAGACTTTATCCAATACATAGTACAAATAATACCGACCGTCGGAACCTACTGTAACATCTGGGGGGGCATAAAGACACATATTTGCTTCCTTATTCAACGGATCGTCGGTTTTTTTGTATATCACTCCTTCATAACGCCAGTCTGCTAGATTATTTACGGGCGCCGACCAGCATACATAATCATTTAAACAATATGCATGGCCGTTAAAACGATCATGGGAGCCATAAATATAGACTCTGTCATTGAAAACATACGGTTCTGCATCTGGTATATACTCCCACGATGGTAGATATGGATTTACTGCTTGTTTCTTCAATGTTTGCATCTTAATTCCCCATTTTCTATCATATTTTATTAATAACCTTTTAACTCATAAATGTTGTATTACTCCTTGTTAAATACCAACGGATAGGTATGGCCAGCTGTCGTCTCAAAATCAATTCTTTCATTATTATATAGGACTTCACAGTTTTCCCCCCCTTCGAGTGAATGAATAACAACTTCTTTTAATTCACCCATCTCCCAAGATAAGTCTACTTCGAATCCACCTCTTGCTTTTAGACCACTAACTTTCCCTGTTGTCCATTCATTAGGCAGTGCTGGCAGTAGGTGTAACTCTCCGGTATGGCTTTGAAGCAACAATTCAGCAATACCTGCTGTACCGCCAAAATTTCCGTCGATTTGAAACGGTGGATGGTTATCAAATAAGTTTGGCAGAGTAGAAGACTTAAGCAATTCAAGAATATGTTGATAAGCTAGTTCTCCTTCTTCTAAACGAGCCCACATATTGATAATCCAAGCTCGACTCCAGCCAGTATGACCTCCACCAGATTGTAGCCTTCTTTCTAAAGTTACTTTTGCTGCTTTCACCAGGTTCGGTGTAGCGCTTAGTGATAGTTGTTTTCCAGGATAAAGCGCAAACAAATGTGAAATATGACGATGACCTGGTTCTTCTTCCTCATAATCTTCTAACCATTCTTGAATTTGACCATACCTTCCAATTTTCAATTTTGGTAATTTTCCTCTTAATTTGAGCAATTGGTTTCGATACGCTTGATCCACATCTAATATTTCACTTGCACTTATACAACTTGAAAAGAGTTCAAATATAATTTGACTATCCATTGAAGGACCTTCACATAACGTTCCTTTTTCACCATTTGGTAAAATATAGGTGTTTTCAGGTGATACGGAAGGTGTTGTTATGAGTTGTCCATCTCCATTTTCGATTAGAAAATCAACAAAAATAAAGAAGCTTCTTTTAAAGTATCATATGAGCTCTCTAAAAATGCCAGATTACGCGTAAACTCAAAGTGCTCCCACAAGTGTAAAGATAACCATGCAGCACCCATTGGCCAATGGTGGCTGGCATATAAATATCTTGTGGTGCTGTGTCTCCCCCCATATATCCGTATTGTGATGGGCCGTAAATCCCCCCCGACAACCGTACATACTTTTAGCAGTTTTTTTGCCATTCTCTTTTATTTTCTCAATATGTTCAAATAACGGCTTATGACATTCGGATAGGTTACAGACCTCTGCTGGCCAATAATTCATCTGGGCATTGATATTAATCGTAAATTTACTGTCCCATGGAGGCAGCATCTTCTCATTCCATATTCCCTGTAAAGTCGCTGGTAAGGAATTAGGTCTACTGGAAGAAATTAATAAATAACGTCCAAACTGAAAGTACGTGCTAATTAATGACAGATCCTTTTTACCTTCTTTCACTAAATCTAAGCGTTGATCTGTCGCTATGTCTAAAATGTCTTCTTCGGAATTACCAATTTCTAAATTTACTCTATTAAATAATTCCTGATAATCTTTCACATGATTTTGACGTAACTCCTCGTATGCTTTTCCTGATACTCGCTCAATCGTCTGAAAACATTGCTGCTCAGGATTATTATAACGGTAGGAGGTAGCTGCTGCTAAAATCAATGTGACCCTATCTGCCTTTTCAACGATTAAATGATTCCCTAGAGTTTTCACAGAACCATTCTCAGGTATTGCCTTTATTGCACATCGAAAACCAATACCATCTTTTCCACCCGTTTCTCCTCGCATGACTACTGAATTGTTGGACATAGCCTCGAGCTCATCGTAGTTCCTTGCGTTTCCACGGTCTAGCAAGGTTCGAAACGAGATAGAGTTCGCTTCAGAGGCAGTTAGACGAATCACCATCACCTGATCTGGATAACTAGTAAATAGCTCTCGGTTATACGTGACCTCTCCTGTAGTATATTGCACTGTCGTAGTAGCACTATCTAAATCTAGCTGTCTAGAATAATTAGATGTCTCTGTATCTCGATGATCCATATTTATTAACAGGTCACCTAACGGCTCATAATGGCGCTGTGTTTCCGGTGTGCCTGTAAAGGTCAGCGCTGCCAATTCCTCCGCTTCTTTTAATCTGCCATCCGCTATTAACTTCCTAATCTGAGGTAAGTACTTTAATGCATCTGGATTATTTCGATCTCTTGGACCACCGTACCAGACAGAATCCTCATTAAGTTGTACTCGTTCGTTATGAACCTGACCAAAAACCATACCCCCTAATCTTCCATTGCCTATTGGTAAAGCTTCATTCCACTCTTTTGCCGGTTGTTTATACCAGAGTCGTTTGCTTATATTTTTCATGAGGCATCTCCTCTCTTTATTTAAAAGTGAAACTTTATAAATATGAGTTATTTTTGTGACATGAGATCTTTAGCTGATCATGATAATTACATTCAATTAATATGTAATCGCTTTCTTTAAGGAGTCCAAAAGGTGCCAAATTAATTTTTATAGTCAATCTTAATTCCACTCTGGATTCCCACTTTGCCAGGTCTTGTTATGAATAGGTTGAAGAATATCAAGAACGCCCTCTAAAATTTCTTCATCTATTGGTTCTTCCGTCCATTTTATATTTTTCGTTATATTTTTTATACTTGCGGTGCTGACTAAAGTAGTTGGAATCGATTCATTTCGTGTTGAAAACTGAATAGCTAATTTAGCAAGATCGTAACCATGTGATTTACAATACTCGGCTGCTTTCAAACACAATTGCTGCATTTCCTTATCAGCTGGGTGCCAGCTAGCAACCTCACGCGAATTTAATAATCCCATAGACAATGGAGAAGCATTTACTAACCCTACCTGTTTTTCTTCTAATAAGGGTAGTTGTGATAGTAAAGATGTATCATTCAAAGAATAATGACAATAGGAAAGGATAACGTCTAAATCTACTTTGTTAAGTACTTTATCAAAAATAGATAAAGGTAAACCAGTTACCCCGAGAAAGCGAATTTTCCCTTGTTCTTTTAATTCCTTTAGGGCAGGAATTCCTTCCTCTATTACTTGGTCATAGGAGCCGAACTCGATATCATGTAAATATAGGATATCTACATAATCCGTCCCTAACCTTTGCAAACTCTCATCTAAACTTTTAACGATTGTTTTCTTAGAGAAATCAAAATCATCCACACCAAATCTACCCGCCTTGGTAGAAAGGATATATTTGTCACGGGGCATATTAGCTAATGCCTTGCCTAAAACCGTTTCTGCCTTTGTCAACCCATAATATGGGGACACATCAATTAAATTTATCCCTTGATCAATAGCTTCATGTACCGTCTTAATTCCTTCCGTTTCATTGATTTCTCGAAAAACAGATCCTAATGATGATGCTCCATAACTAAGGATGGAAACATCCAACCCTGTTTGACCCAATTTTCTATATTTCAAAATGGTTCCTCCTCTTCTATATTATTTAACTTGTAAAAGTCGATGGCATTTTTCCCAAAAATAAATTCCTTATCTAATGTGGAAACATCACTAGGTAGTGCATCATTTAATAAATGGTAAACCTGATCATAGCTAGCAGCTAATAAACAAACAGGCCAATCACTACCATACATAATGCGATGCATTCCAAATACCTCTACAATATGATGGACATAAGGTATCATATCTTTAGTTTCCCAGTTATCATGATTTGCTTCGGTCACCATTCCAGATAGTTTACAATAGATATTTTGGTAACTTGCGATTTCAGCCATTTGTGTTTTCCAGGGTTCTAACTTCCCTTTTTCAATTTCCGGTTTGGCAATGTGATCGATGACTCCTCTTAGCTTTACACGTTTTAATAATTCAGATACAGCCCAAAGCTGACTAGAAGTAATTAATAAGTCTACCGGAAGATCGATCTTCCCAAAATAAGAGAAAGCTTCCAAGTATTTTTCACTTAAAATGATAGTCTCATTAGGCATATCTTGAATCATAATGCGAATCCCAACAAATTTCGGATGTTTCCGAAAAATGTCGAGTTGCTCTTTATAGGATGGGTGATCAATATCAATCCAACCTACTACACCAACGATCGATTCTGAATGGTCACTTAATGAAAGGATGAATTCGGTCTCCTCAATAGTCGGAGCGGCTTGAATTACAATCGTTTTTTCTATTCCAGCCTTTTTAAGGTGTTCGACTAAATCCCTTTCTAGAAAATCGCGGTATAATGTGCGGATATCTGGATTAATCCAGCCATAATCATCTCGACTTATCTTCCAGTAATGCTGATGTGCATCTATTCGCATTTTTTCACCACCCTAACACTTTTTTTAAAAATACCATAGATTTTAAAATTTGTTCCTTGGTTGTAAGAAATCTATCTTAAATGCTTATTTTTGTGATCATATTTCAATCATCGCTTTTATAACGCCAGTCTCTGGTTTTAACCAATTTTCGAATTCATTTGGCAAATCATCAAATTTGGATCGATGCGTAATAAAACTTTTTTCATCAATAAAACCATTTTCAAGAGAGTTTATCACAAAATCAAAATCTTCTTTAGTAGCATTTCTACTTGCCATTAAGGTTAGTTCTTTAGAATGGAACAACGGATCAGAAAAGGTGATATCCGATTTAACTAATCCCACAAACACTAACTTTCCTCCATTGGCTGGATATTGGAAAGCATCAACCATGGATTTACTGCTTCCAGTGGCATCAAAAACAATGCTTGCTTGTCGCCATTCGTAATATTCATCAGTTGCTCAACAGGTCCGTTCTCTACATTTATAGCATAGTCTACTTTTGCCCACACTTTTGAAAATGCTAATCGTTCTTCATTCATATCCATCGCAATTACTTTAGCACCTTTTTGCTTAGCAGCCTGCATCACTCCTAATCCAATCGGACCTGCACCAATCACAAGAGCAAAGTCACCTTTTTGCAAGTCAGATCGTCTTACCGCATGTGCACCAATACTTAATGGCTCTATTATAGCACTTTGATCTAAGCTTAATTCATTGGTTTTAATGAGATGATCACATGGCACAGAGATTTGTTCAGCCATCCCCCCCCATCAAAATGAACTCCCATCACTTTCATATTTGTACAGCAATTTGTTAATCCTCTTCTACAGGCAATACATTTTCCACATTCCATGTAAGGAATAACAGATACTTGATCACCGCGTTTTAAACCATATGAATTCTCTCCAACTGATTCAATAACTCCTGCAAGTTCATGTCCTAATGCTCGAGGATATTCAAAGAATGGTTGATTTCCTGTAAACGCATGCAAATCTGTTCCACATACTCCAATTCTTTTTACGTTAACAATTGCAGTACCCTTTTTAAGCTGGGGGGGATTATCCTTATTTATGCGCTTAAATACTCTAGGTTTTTCACAAACAATAGCTTTCAATTAAAAACGCCTCCTATAAATACTTTACATGAAATAAATATACGTTCTGAATATAGATTAACAAAAATAAAATGAAATAATAATTGCTTTTATTGCTTTATTTATACTGTTTTTTGATATAGAATATAAAAAGGTGATATTTATGAAAGCGATTAAAAAAAGGTTGATTCCTTATTTCCATTTTCCTTTGTGTATAAAGGCCGTAAGGAACCCCAAAACGAATTACCAACCCATATTCATGATTATCATGAGATTATTTATGTTCATAAAGGTACTGGTACATTTTTTATTAATAATACGCTTTATGATATGAATAAAGGGGGGGATGTCTTTTTGGTCCCTAATGACACCATTCATCACGCGGTACCTAATCAGGATGATTTAGTTACTTCATCTGTCATATTTTTTAGCCCTGCATTAATTCAAACCATACCGATTGATGAGAATTTTTCTTATTTATTTATTGTTGAAAAGATTAAAAAGCACAAATACTATAAAATATCACTCTCAGTATCCAAACAAGAGACTTTTGAACAATTTCTGAATAATATAGAAAAGGAACTATCTGGAAATGAGGTAGGCTCCATTCATGCTGCCATTTTAATTACTCATCAAATATTGCTTTTTTTATCTCGTTTAAGTATAGAGCAAATAGATAAAACATTTAGGGAGGAAAACCTTAACCACTTTTGGATGAATGAGATATTTGCATTTATTGAGCTTAACCTTCAGGGAAACATTTCTCTAAGCCTGTTAGCAGATAAAGCACACGTTAGTCCAGCTCATTTCAGCAGAGTCTTCAAAGAGGTAACCGGTATTGGTCTTACTGTGTATGTAAACAAAAAGAGAATATATAAGGCTAAAGAACTGTTGTGGACAACGGACTATCCTGTTGCTCATATCGCTGAACTAAGCGGCTTTGAAAGCACACCACATTTTTATCGAACGTTCAATAAATTTATAGGAACGACTCCTTCATGTTATCGAAAAAATGTAAGGATCAAATAGATTTTTTTCGCAACTGATAGAACTTAATCAATGTAAGTATTGAGTAGAGGATAACGATAACTCTGAATCTTATTTCCAAATCGGGAAGTTGTGCCATCCAACTGTTGTGGAAGAAGATTTACCCATTATCTTTAATATGTTTTGTACCACTTGGGGGGGATTACCTTCTAAAAACCATTCGTCAAAAAAAGGTTCCGATTATCAAGTGATGATAATCAGAACCTTTTTTATTATTTTTGGCTAGTTATGTCCCAACCTCTCGATTATTATTTAATTTTATTATATTCCATCATCATTTGCTCATAATTCAATGGTCCAAAAGCGTAAAATTGGATCACGCCATTCGCATCAATCATGTAGGACGTGGGAATGGGGGGCGAATTTGATAACGATCCGCTACCATATTCTCCTGGTCTAAAGGAATCGTAAACGTTAGTCCAAACTCTTCCATAAAGGCACTTACATCCTGTGAATTGGTTTCTGTCGCGGTTAAATTAACAGCCAAAATCTGCATACCTGTATCATGATGGAACTGTTGCATATCTGGCATCTCCGCTCGACATGGTGAACACCATGATGCCCAAAAGTTAAGCATAACTGGTTCGCCTCTATAATCTGACAACCTTATCGTTTCCCCTGCTAATGTTTGTAATTCAAAATCAGGGGCCATATTCCCAATATCCAGTCCTACACTCTCTGTTTCATTATCTTCATTATTATTTGTCAGAAAATCTATAATGGCCCATGCCATCATAGCGATCAGGACCAAACTGATTATCCATTTTTTCAACGCTGACACCTCCATTAAACGCTTTTATTCTTCATAAAGCTATCAATCCAACTAAAAATTCGATATAATTTAGATGATAAGCAGTCTTGTATTTAGCATGATGAAAGCTTGAAATATATATGTGTACAAAAGGAGACAACTTTATGAAACATCTAACAGCAAGAAAAGTCATCATGATGCTGATCGGGAATCTGTTGATAGGTTTGGCTGTTTCACTACTTCGTGTCAGTATGCTTGGAACAGATCCTTTTACAACAATCAACCTTGGATTAAGTGATTTTTTCAACTTATCATTTGGATTATATCAAGTGCTTTTTAATATAGTGTTGCTTGCGATCGTAGCTATTTTTTACAGAAGTTCCATTGGGATTGGCACCCTTGTTAACATGATTGGCATTGGTTTTATTTCAGACTTCCTTGTTTATGGTTATGGTTTATTTTTCGAAGATATGTCATCGATGTTAGCTGTCCGAATTTTAATGATGGCGATGGCCGTTTTATTTGCAAGTATGGGGGGTTGCACTCTATATCACACCTAAACTGGGAATGGCGCCATATGATTCGTTAGCATTTGTCATTGAGAGAGTTTCCAAACAAAAAATTCCTTTCCCGATTGCTCGGATAACGACAGATATATCATGTGTTGTGATTGGCTTTTCTTTTGGAGCGATTGTTGGGGTTGCCACCGTAATTTTCGCATTTTTCACAGGACCGTTAGTACAATTCTTTCGAACACGAGTGGCAGAGCCCTTGTTGAAAGAAAAAAATACACTACATGTTAAACCAGTACCAGCAAATAAAGTAAGACTATGATCAATGAGGGTATACAGACGTTTAACATCGTGATAAATGAGGAAAGTTTTCAATATTAAACATGCGAGAGCCCTTTTTGTATATAAAGGACTCCCTATTTAAACCAGCCTTTTACTTTAAACCAAAGAAACATGGTAACAGCAATTAATCCCATCACGCCAAGGGTGATAAAATAGCCATATTCCCAGGTTAATTCAGGAATGTTCTCAAAATTCATTCCGTATATTCCGGCTATAAAAGTTAGTGGTGCAAAAATGGACGTAATAATGGTTAAGACTTTCATAACGTTATTGGTTTGATGAGAATTAAGAGACAGATAACTATCCCTGATATCAGCGGTTACTTCACGGTTTGACATCACCATTTCTGATAGTTTTAAAAGATGGTCATATATATCGGAAAAGTATTCTCTTCTCTCCCTAATCTCCTTTAAATGATGAGAGTTTAGCATTTTGTATAAGAGATCGCGCATTGGATTAACGATATGTCTTAAATTTAGCAGCATATGACGTGCATCAAACAATTCAATCATTAAATTGTTCATTGACTTGTTCTGTGTATTGTCCTCGATTTTGTCTAATTCATCTTCTATTTTATAAATAAGCGGAAAATAATTGTCAACAATCTTATCTAAAATTTCATAAAAAACATGATAGGTATCCCATTTCTCGACATTATTATCCGATCTTAACCTATCCCAAACCTGTTTAACTTCCTTCGAAGAATCACGATGAAAACTAACAATGTAATTTTCACTCAAAAAGAAATTGATCTCATCTTTATAAATTTCTTTTTCTTCTTCCTAACGGAATGAGCGACATAAAAGGTATGATTTGCATAGTAATCCAATTTAGGTCTTTGCAGGCTTTGGATACAATCCTCAATTGCAAGTGGATGAAAATCAAAAGTAGTGGATAAGTGTTTTATTTCCTCGTCTGTAGGCTCAGCAAAATCAACCCAAAACCATTTATATTGAGAAAAATCAGTATCTTTTACAAAAATATTATTTTCTATTTTACATTCTTCCGTGACACCAATAATTTGAATCATATAGAATCTTCTCCCTTATTATCTTTGTTACATCTTATCGTACAGTTATTGAAGTATTCCCCCCTTTTTGATTAAAATTCACACCTGGTAAACTGATATTACAAGCTTATATACAAATTATCAAATGAAAAAAGAAGAAACTCAAGAAACGGCATCTCTGCTGTTAATTAAACAAGCGAAGATGCCGTTTTTTTATGCTAATTAATTTTGGATTATCTAGTTACTTACTTTTTTATCTAACTTAGGCGAGAAGACTCCTTCCTCAAAACGCGAAACGTTTAGGTGGGAGATGAATCGCCTTTTTTTTGAAAATTAGTCATATTATCTTTTGCACGAACTCTCGTTCGATAGTATAATAGAAGATAGATAAAAACGGAAGGAGTGAACAACCGATGGCTGTTCAACACAAAGCATATCAATATCGTATTTTTCCGAATAAACAACAACAAACCTTCATGGCGCAGTCTTTCGGTTGTTCACGTTTCGTGTTCAATCATTTTCTCGAAAAAATCAAAAATAGAGATGAAGAAAACCAAAAAACACTACAAGTGAATGCGTTTAAGAATGAACTAAAAAGCATGAAAACAGATTATGTTTGGTTGAAGTTAGTCGATAGCATCAGCTTGCAGGCAAGCATTGAGCATTTGAACGATGCAATGGTTCGTTTTTTCAAGAAGCAAAACAAATTCCCACAATTCAAAAGTCGCAAACATCCGGTAAAAAGCTACACCACCAAGTCAGTGAATGGCAATATCAAAGTGACAGAAACACATATTAAGTTACCAAAAGTAGGATGGATTCGATACGCTAACAGTCGCCCTATCCCGGATAGTGCGGTGATTAAACACGTAGTAGTACGTCAAAATGCAGCTGGTAAGTTTTTTGTATCTATTAATGTAAAAGAAGAGGTTAAAAAAAGAGATAAAACCAACCAAACCATCGGTTTGGATATGGGGGTTAACTCATTTCGTTATTGATTCAAATGGCAACAAAATCAACAACGAACGTTATTTTCAATCTTTAGAGAAAAAGTTGGCTAAAGCTCAACGTTCTCTTTCTCGAAAACAAAAGTTTTCGAATAATTGGCACAAACAAAAGAAAAAAATAGCTACTATTCATGAAAAAGTAGTGAATAAAAGAAAAGACTTTCAACATAAACTGTCTTCTGAACTAGTCCAACAGTATGATGTCATTGCCATCGAGGACTTATCTATTTCTGATATGTTGAAGGATAAATCATATAGCAAATCCATCCATGATGCTTCCTGGAGTGAATTCGCTACGATGTTAACTTATAAATGTGATTGGTATGGCAAAGAACTTGTAAAAGTAGGCAAGCATTTCCCTTCTACGCAAATATGTTCTTCTTGTAAACAGAAGCATCCGATAATCAAGGATACTTCTATTCGAGTATGGACATGTCCGACTTGTCAAACTAATCACGATAGAGACATCAACGCAGCTGTTAATATTCTCGAAGAAGGTATGCACCTTTCAACCGTCGGTGCGACGGGGATAGCCTGATAAACTTAGAACCGTTAGGTCTATGACCCAGGAATCCCCCCCTTCCTCAAAAAGCTTTAGCTTGTAGGTGGGGGTAGTTCAAATCTTCTGTAGCACAAATAGTCGTGAATAAAAGTCTCCTGGTAGTTTATGTTCTCCCAATTCGCGGAATTGCTGATGATCAAGTGAAATACCAATCTCCATTAATTCATCTCCATTATATATTCCTTCATATCCTTCGATTCGATAGCTTGCCTCTTCATCCAGTCCCTCTAATACTAATCGTTTCAAGGGAGCATTTGGCCTACTTAAAACCTGGTAATCTGCAGCAATTGCTTTTGTTTTATCATCAGATACCATCATCCATGAAGTTCTGTTCTCATCCTTTTCAAAAGGACTATTCAAACGATAAAAGCTACCAAATTGTAAAAGCTCACGATGTTCTTTAAAAAATGTAATCTGGTCTCTCATCAATGCTTTTTCTTCATTAGGTAAAGTAGTAACATCTAATTCATAACCAAACGCCCCCCCAAAATAGGCAACCTCCGCTCGCGTTCTCATGCTCGGCGAACGGCCTACCTGATGGTTTGGCACGGCAGAGACATGTGCTCCCATAGAACTAACCGGATAGACAAGAGAGGTGCCATATTGTATTTTTAATCGTTCGACTGCATCTGTATCATCACTGGTCCAGGTCTGTGGTGCATAATACAACATACCAGGGTCAAAACGCATACCGCCGCTTGCACAAGACTCAAATAATATATCAGGAAATTCGGTTGTCAATCGTTCATACAAATTATATACCCCCCCTAATATATATCGATGTGTCACTTCCTGTTGTCTTTCTGCCGGTAATGCAGCAGATCCGACCTCTGTCATAAAACGATTCATATCCCATTTCACATAAGAAATTGGGGGCATCATTTAGTATTTCTGACATCATCTCATATAAGGCATCCACCACTTCTTTTCTCGAAAAATCCAGTACATACTGATTACGGCCATGTGATAGATTGCGATTTGGTACATGGATAATCCAATCTGGGTGTTTTTCATAGAGTTCACTCACTTTTGAAACCATTTCTGGCTCAAACCATAAACCAAAATCCATATCAAGTGCAGTTATTTTTTCCGCTAAACCTTTAATACCATTTGGCAGTTTTGTCTTATTGACAAACCAATCACCTAGGGATGTTGTATCATCATTACGCTTACCAAACCAGCCATCATCTAATACAAACAATTCCACGCCAAGCTCTTTTGATTGCTTTGCCATTTCGACGATTTTGTCTTCCGTAAAATCAAAGTACGTCCCTTCCCAGTTATTCGTTAAAACTGGACGGACCTGGTCACGCCATTTACCGCGCACAAGTCGCTTTTGATAAAGCTGGTGGAAATTATGACTCATTCCATTTAATCCCTGATTCGAATACGTCATGACCGCTTCTGGTGTTTGAAAGCTTTCACCTGTTTCTAATAACCAATTAAAATCAAATGGATTGATTCCTAAACTTACACGTGAGACATCCAAATAATCAACTTCTACTTGTGCCAAAAAGTTTCCACTATAAACTAAGCTAAAACCAAATACCTCCCCCCCTTGAGATTCTGTTGTACTTGGCCGCTTTAAGGCAAGAAATGGACTCTGATGAGCTCCAGCTGTACCACGAGTCGAGGAAATACTCTGAATCCCTGTTTCAAGTTTGCGCGTCTTCAGATGCCTTTCGCGGGCCCATGCACCTGACAATTGAACCATTTGATAATCTGCATCAAATAAATCAACACTAGTACTCATGGATCGGGTTATATTTAATTTTTGGCTTCCTTTATTATCGAATCTTGCGCTTCTGGCAATTGCATCCATTTCTTCAAACACACTATATAAAAGTGTTAGTTCAACATTAATTACGGCGTCATATAATGTAATTTCAACTGTTTCTACCTGATCTCCAGCTTCAGCATATGTCGCAGGTAAACCAGCTAATTCAGGCTTTCCTTTATAGATTTTATGACTTTCATATTGAAAATCAGTAATTCTACTACCATTTTCTTGTAATAATTGAAAAGCTGGTTCACGAAAGTCAGTAGTCCCATAAGAAGGATACTCTTGTTTCGTTTGTTCTAAGGTAAAGCTCATATCTCCCTCTTTTATATATGGTGTATTAGGACGATTCCCTTTCACAAGCAAGTGCTGAAAGGAATCTTTATGTCTTACTTTTTTCCCATAATAGAGCTGTCCCAATTGTTCGTTTTCTAAAATTGTAAAAATATAGCTTGTTTGGTTTGTTTGCAGGTGAAATTCTCTTGTTTTTTCGTTAAATATAATTGCCATGAGTCATCCCTCTTTATTAAATGATTATGGAACGAGAATTTATTCAGAAAATGCACTAAGTAATAATATTATACATCCAAGAATTTAATTGCTCCCTTATATTACATCATAATTAAGTTAAATATCGATTGCAATCGTAAATAATAAGGAAATGAGTAATATATTGCCTCCTTCACTAATCAATAAAAAGACGATCCACCGGCATAATTGACTTACTATGACGATAATGACTTGGGGTTTGGTTTAGTAAGTTTTTGAATACCTTACTGAAATAATTACTAGAACTATAACCTACAGAACGAGCAATTTCTTCAATTGTATAATCACTACGTTGCAATAGGTCTAAAGCGTGTTGCATCCGTATTTTTGTTACATATTGAATGGGTGTTTCATTTAAGGTCTTAGCAAAAAGACGTGTAAAATGATATTTTGATAAACCCGCAACTTGGATAATATCATCTAACGTTAGATCTTTTGCATAATTTTTTTCTATATATGTCATTGCCTTCGCTATGGCTACTGGCAAATTTTCCTCTGTTTGATGTTCATATTCTAAGTACTGAATAATTTCCATTAAAAAGGTGTACGCATAGGCAGATGCTTCATATCCATGATTAATCCCTATCGTTTCTACTTTCTCAAGTATTCGAAAAATATGCTTAATAGGATTTGCATCATTCGTCAGGGAGAGAATTTGGCCAAATTTTTTAGTTAACTTATTAAAATGAGACAATGCTTCTTCTCCATATATCGTGATAAACACAAATTCCCACTGGTCTGATTGTTTCGGTAAATAATAACAATGGTCGCTCGGAATCTTTACCATAAAGGCTTTACCTCTAGCCAGCGTGTGATTCTCTTCGCCAATTCGAATCGCACCCTGACCATTTAACGTATATTGAAAAACAATACGTCCTTCTTCACGTCTCTCTAAACCATTCCATTGATAGCTATGTTCAGTCTGTGATTCCCTACCAATCGAATGAAGACCAGCGATACGTTCCTGATAATCACCTTTGAAGCGAAAACCGTATGTTTTATGTCTAGAATATGGATTCAACACAATTCTCCTCTACTATTCTAATCTAATATAATTGGGACTATTAGCGTTACAGTTGTACCTATATCCATTTCACTTTCCATCCTAAATTGCGCATCTCCTTCAAAATAAGAATTCAGCATGGTTTTAACATAATTAAGCCCAATTCCTATTTGATTAGCATGATGGGATTCCTGATTTAAAATTTGATTAATTTCTTGTTGTGTTAAGCCTTGGCCATTGTCTTTAATACTAATCATTAAATATTTATCTTCGATTCGATCGATAACGACATTAATACATCCACCATCTTCCAGACCATGATGAATTGAATTTTCAACAATAGGCTGCAATACAAACTTCGGAATTTTAGCTTCTAACCAAGATGATTCAATTCGAACATCTACATGGTATTGAAAATCATATCTGATTTCCTGTAATGTACAATACTGTTTTAAAGAATCTAATTCTTCCTCAATAGTGGATATATTACCTGAACGCTTTAAATTATAATATAATAGTTATTTAAAGCAGAAACCATTTTATCAATTTCTTCTTGTTTATGAATAACGGCTAACCAATGAACCGTATCTAACGTGTTCATAAGAAAATGAGGGTTGATTTGATGAAGTAATTTTTCTATTTCTAAATCTGCTCGTTTTTTTTCTTTGATTTCTACTTCTGATATTAATTCTGTAATTTGTTGCTTCATAACTTGCAGTTGATTTAAAGAATGGTCAAACTCAGGAATATTAGTCTTTTCTGACTTAAAGGTCAAATTATTATTAGAGATTGCTTCAATTTCTGAATCAAACATTCTTACAGGTTTATAGACCATTTTCCAAACTAACAGTGCAATTAACAAACTACAAACACCAAAAACAATAGCTAAAAAGACCATTTGTTTAATCCACGTATTTTTTTCCTGATCAAATTTTGCCTGAGGAATAAGAGAAACCATACTCCACCCTTTCGTATTGGTTGACTTAAACCAATAAAAGCCATTGGTGGATCCTTTAGAGGCAGTAGACGTAACTTTATAAAAGTTATGATCGACAGGATAAATGGAAGCAAGCTCACTAAATGCAATTCGTCCCTCTTCATCAAGGAGTAAATAAAAGGAATTATTCATTGATTGACTCATGTTTATAATATTTTTTGTAATACTGAAGCTGGATTCTAAATAAAGCGTGACATTTTTCTCATTAGGTAATTCAACGTCACGTATAATCGAAATAACATATTGTGTATTGAGTGGGTTATTGCTAATATGAGGACCATAATAGGAAATGTCATTATACTCCCCGATAAATGGTAATTCTTCTACCGTAAAATCCTCACGAATGAGCATATTACGATAGAGCTGTTCTCCGTTTTCGCCAATATAAACCGCCAAACCCGCCGCCGCATTCGTATAGGTTATATAATCCAGTTCTGTTTGAATTTCTTCGTTTAATGCAGTACCTTTACTTAGATCATCTGTTTCCAAATAACTATTTAAGTTCAATGCCGTATTACTAGGATAAACGAACTGTTGGGAAATCTGGGCTAAATTATCCATTGTATGGGACAATGATAGTTCTGTTTGCTTCAATGTATTAATGGCACTACTTTCTAATTTATTTTCTAAAATGGAGTATATTGCGTTATAAGATAATAACACGGAACTGATAAATGGTATAAATGCAGCAATCGAAAACAAATAAACAATTCGTTTTCGCAGTGACATCCCTCTGATAGTTTGCAACCATTTATTCACTATAACAAACCTCCATTTACCTCTCTATGACAAGCTCTTGTTTGCGTTTTAACATTACAAAAGCTTTGTGGGAACCATACATAAAAATATACACAGTAATACTGGCAAAAAAGAAAATGACAAAGCCACTATACATTAAGCCAAGTAGAACTCCTCCCCCATGCAAGCAACATTATTATAGCATAGTGAGGAAAACTTAATGAAAGATAAAAAGCATATTTATATACATCCCCCAAGTTTGACATTATAATGAGTATAGACAGGCAAAAGAAAAATAATATATATGCTTATGATCAGAAATAAAAAACTAAAAATCATTACAAAAATAGAAGAATATTGCGACTGAGAAATGACCGCTAATCTTAGCGCAAGTAAAACGGTTAAAAAGACAGGGGGGGCTGTAGACCACCCTAATATATTCGCATGTATAAAGCACTTTTTATACTCCGAAAGATATTCGCTGAAGATAGAGATAGACTTACCCTGAACCCACTGTCTGCTCACATGATAAGCCGCAACAGTTGCTGGAAAAGCTCCACATATAATCAATCCGATTAGTGTGAATATTACCCATAATATATTTAAAAAAGCAAAGCGCGCGATCCACAAAGTTATTTGATAGACCGCACCTGCTAATCCATGAAAGCCCATAATGAAATCACCTCTTTTTATTTCACGGCTCCACTTAAAATGTTATTTACAACGCGTTTTCAAAAATAATATAAAGAATAAGCAACGGTAAGATTGTCACAATCGTAAATGCCAGTACCATTGGCCAGTCTTGCATTCCCATACTATCCTTTAGCATAAATAGCTGATATGGTAATGTTCTCATTTCCTGCGATGAAGTAAACGCTAATACAAATGGAAATTCATTCCACGCCTCTCGTAATGAGAAAATACTAACGGTAATAATCGCTGGTAATGAGATAGGGATGACAACATACCAAATAATTTGCCATGGTTTTGCACCGTCTATCTGAGCTGCTTCCTCTAATGCTTTCGGAATCACTTTAAAGAAACCTGCTAATATCCATGTAGCTAACGGGATGGCAGTAGCGGTATACGTTAAAATCAAAGATAGATAACTATCTAGCATACCTAATGCTGCTATTCCAGTAAATAACGGAACAATGATACTTGCTCGCGGTATAATTCTCGGAACCAATATTATAATTAACAATATATGACGAAACCGAAACGCATATCTAGCAAAAGCATAGCCAGCTAATATGCTAATAACCACCGCAATAATGGTAGTGGTAATAGCCAAAAATACACTATTAAAGAGATACCGCCAAAAATTAGGATATTCAAAAACTCTTATATAATTATCTAAATTAAAATGATTTGGTATTAGTGTTACTGGAGTTTGATAAACTTCCATCGCATCCTTAAATGAAGCTGATACCGCCCAAACTAAAGGAGTAATTGTCCAAATTAACAAAACAAACAACGGAACCCAATACCATCTATTACTTAACCATGTTCTTATGTTATGAAATATGCTAGACGTCGCCATAGTTTATCCTCCTATACATTCTTTAATCTGAATAATTTACATTAAATACTTTCAAATAAATAACACTTGTTATGACATTGAAAAGTAAAATTATTACCATTACTGCACTACCAAGAGAATACTGTAGTTCGCCGAATGCTACTTTATACATATAAAGTGCCATCACTTCTGTAGTTCTTCCTGGACCACCGTTTGTTAAAGGTAAAATAACATCAAACATATTGAAACTAGCAAAACTTAACCAAATCAAACTAATACCCATCATTGGAGCGATTAAAGGCAGAATAATTTTTCTTAAAATGTGGAATCTATGTGCTCCGTCAATTTTTGCTGAATCAAATAATTCAGGATCAACACTTTGAATACCTGATAATAAAACTAACGTTGCAAACGGGCAAACAAACCATACATTTGCCAATATACAAATCAATAAAGCCCATAAAGGTTCAGCTAGAAAATTGATTGTATCAATACCTAATGTAGAGAGGATCATATTGATTAACCCTACATCTCCACTAAATAAAAACCGGAACATAATCGCAGTCGCAATACCTGATATTAAATATGGAACTAATGACAACGCTTTATAGAAATTCCCTGTTCTTTTGCATTTATAAAGACTTAAGGCGAAACTTAGTGCTAGTACAAGTCCTAAAACAACACTTCCAAATACAAACACTAAAGAAATAATTAAAGAGTTTAAAAAAACCTCGTCTGTAAAAAGATAAAGATAATTTTCTAAGCCAATAAATGGAGCTGCTCCAAACG
This sequence comes from Gracilibacillus boraciitolerans JCM 21714, assembly GCF_000521485.1. GTDB lineage: Bacteria > Bacillota > Bacilli > Bacillales > Amphibacillaceae > Gracilibacillus > Gracilibacillus boraciitolerans. The sequence continues at coordinate 22,832 of NZ_BAVS01000023.1, forward strand.
AAAGTCTAATATCATATAACGACATCAATAAGCCTGCTATAATAGCATATCCCAACACCCCCTATCACAAATAGAACAGCTGGGAAAACTAATAGATATGGTATTGTTTTTTTCTTAATTTAGATTTCTTTTGAAGAACTTGATTTGTTTCCGCTCTAGTAGTCATAATATACCTCCCCCCCAAGATCATAAAATCATTAGTTTAGTAAGGAGAAGACGCCTTCTCCTTACTATCATGATTTCAATTATTCTAACTCATTAAGTTTTTCCTGAAACTCTGCAGCAATTTCTGCTGGATCTCTTTCTGTGTTTTGAAGTGCTTCTTGTTGAGCATCAACTAGGATATTCATAACCTCTCCTTGTTTAATATGTGAAGGCATAATAATTGTATTTGAGAAAGCCTCTTCAAAGTCTGCTGCCCAAGGTTTTGCTTCTACATATTCTTCACTTTGCATCACTTCGCTATTTGTTGTCGGTTGATAACGTTTTGCCACTTCACTTACAATTTCAGTATCACTAAGATATTTAAGAACCTCCATTACTGCTTCAGGATGTTCCGTCTTAGAGCTTACCATCATCGGCCAACCCCCCCAAAGTTCATGAACATTACTTTCCGCTCCTGGTCTCTTAGGTTGTGGAGCTGCAGTCCATTCTTCACCATAAGTCATTTCTTCTTGTATAAGCGGGAAAATATTATCTCCGATTGGTGCCATTGCTGCGTTTCCTCCAATAAAGCTCCGCGCATTTCACCAGAAGACCAAGATATAGCACTTGGATCTATTAGCTCCTCACGCATTAATGTTTGATAAAATTCAATCAAGTAACGACCTGCCTCTGAATCCAGTTGAGGTAACCCAGTATCTGAGTATTCGCCACCCATTGAGATAAATAAAGAACTAAACCACCATGCAGGATGTTCACGACCACCAACCAGTGCATATCCTTCATGTTCTTCCGTGTCTAAGGTTCTAGCTGCATCTAACAATTGATCATATGTCTCTGGAATTTCCAAACCTGCTTCATCAAACCAGTCCTTACGATAAACATGCCAATATGGTCCTACATGAATGCCCATACCGTAAACTTTGTCATCCCAACTAGCAATATCCCATGCTTGACCCAAGATTTTATTAAATGATTCAGGGTCATCTGTTTCCCACTGATCCACATATTCTGAAATATCCATTAAAGAACCTTGTGAAACCATAGTACCAACATTATCATGGAAGACTTGCACAATATCAGGTGCATTGCCTGCTCCTTGATTTCTCATAAAGTCTGAAACCGCCTGTTCAAGTGGGACGACATCTGCCTCCACTTTAATATCTGGATGATTTTCATGAAAACGTTCAAAATTATCTGCTGGTATAAAGTCTTCACGTCCAAACCAAACCTTTACCACCTTTTGCTCAGAATCTGCTGATGAATCATCATTATTGTTATCATCTGATGAAGAGTCATCACCACAGGCAGCTAACACTAATAAGGTTAATATGAATAATAAAGATAAACTCCACTTTCTCATTTTATTACCTCCTTCAAAAAATTTACTATAAAGTATGACTTCCGGGGATCTTACGAAAATTAAGCATTTTGAAATCTTATTTATATTCCACAATAAAGCCCCCTTGCTATTCACTCCTTTCATTTTCGTAACCGCTTTACAAGTAAAATGTTATCATGTTTAAAGCGTTTACATATTAGAGTGATTACTTAAACAAGGGGGGGGACATTTGGTTTTATATCTTTTTTTCAAATGATTATATAATTCATCTATCTAACTTAAAAAAGCCAGTTATCTATCTGCTTTTCTTTTACGAAAGGAACTTGGTAACTCACCTGTAACGGTCTTAAACAATCTACTGAAATATTTTTCATCTATATATCCAATGTGTTCCGCAATTCGCTGGATCGGTTCATTACTAGTTATTAATAGTTCCTTTGCCTTTTCCATTCGAATATCACGTAAATATTGATGGAATGGTACGCCAGTAATTTCTTTAAAACAACGATTGAAATAACTTCTGCTCATGTTTACATATTTCGCCATATACTCAGCTGTAATACTCTCCTCTAAATGATTTTGAATATATCGAATAGCTTCCCACATACTTTTCAGGATATCTGGGGGGGAGTATTGAGAATTTTGACTAAATGTAACTTGTTCTCTAAAACTGTCTAACCATTCTTCAACCTCTTCCCAATACTGAAATAAACTAGGCTCCTCCACTTTAAAGGCACTAATCCTTCCATACTTGTGGTTCCATTCTTCTATTAATTCTATAGCTAGTCCATACAGATCCTCTTTTGAGAATTTTTGTTTATACAATGTATTTAGAAACGATTTAAAGTTATCTTGATCCTTTATCCATCCAAGATTATTAATTTCCTTTCGAATATTATTAAATTGCACTGAAGTGGGGGGGTGTGCTAATTGTTCAATTTCTTCTAGAGGCATGGAATAAATCTTATCTCTCTTGTTAATCTTATAAAAAATAAAATATGCTTTATATTTTACTAATAGTTTACTTATCACTTTATAATGCAATTCCTTCAAATTATTAATGATAAGCAGATTCCATCCTGATCGTTTTTTCACCTCTTCTTTTAAAGTTTCTAGTATATGATTATTCTCCAACGGAAGACATAACCACATTTGCTCATCAATTTGTTTTATGTCACAACCTAATTTTTCATTACTCATCCAACTCTTTGAGGTGTTTTTATAAAATGCATACAAACAAAAGATCGATTCAGTAGTTATGATTTCATCAGCTACTGATTGTCTTTTTGGTAGTTCATTTTGTATTCTTCGGTGGACTCTTGCAAGTACATCTTGAAATTTTTCTTTTTCTAATTCAATTTTAGTTATAAAGTCAATTGCCCCCCCTAAACGCAGTGCCTCTTGTATATATTCAAAGTCTTGATGTAAGGTTAGGACCGCAATAAATATATGCGGATATTCTACTTTTGCAATTCGCATAAACTCTAAGCCGGACATTTTAGGCATATTTAAATCAGTGAGCACTAGATCAACATGATTATCTTTTAAGAACTCTAATGCCTTTTGGCCATTACTTGCTTCTCCTACCACTTCCATATAGAATTCATCCCATGCATCGCTGATATAAGCCCTTTCCTAACTAATTGGTCATCTTCCACAATCAGCACTCTCACAATTATCCCCCCCCTTGTGCTATTTTTTTATTACTTGTATCTATTATAACAAAATAACATTATCTTAGATAATTGACTTCCCACCAAAAATCGCTTAAGCTTACGTTATGATATGAGATAATGGAGGAATTATGAAGATATGCTACAAGCGACAAATGTAAGTTTACGTTTTGGTGACCAAAAATTGTTTGAAGATGTTAATATTAAGTTTATAGCTGGAAATTGTTACGGATTAATCGGTGCGAATGGTGCTGGTAAATCGACATTTCTTAAAATACTATCAGGTGAAATCGAACCACAAACTGGTAATATTTCTCTTGGTAAAGATGAACGGCTCGCCGTATTAAAACAGGATCACTTCGCCTTTGAAGAACATGATGTATTGACAACAGTAATAATGGGACACACTCGTCTATATGAAGTCATGCAGGAAAAAGACGTCGTTTATGCTAAAAGTGATTTCACAGAAGAAGATGGCATGCGTGCTGCTGAGCTAGAAGGGGGGGAGTTTGCCGAAATGAATGGGTGGGAAGCTGAATCAGACGCCGCTGTTTTATTAAAGGGACTTGGTATTAATGAAGCTCTGCATTCGAAAAAAATGGCCGACCTTTCAGGTTCTGAGAAGGTAAAAGTTCTATTAGCACAAGCATTGTTTGGAAATCCAGATATTTTGCTACTTGATGAGCCTACCAACCATCTGGACATTCATGCAATTCAATGGTTAGAAGAATTCCTGATTAATTTTGATAATACGGTGATTGTTGTTTCTCACGATCGTCACTTTTTGAATAAAGTATGTACACATATTGCAGACGTGGATTACGGAAAAATTGAGTTATATGTCGGAAACTATGATTTCTGGTACGAATCCAGTCAATTAGCCCTGCAGATGGCTAAAGATCAAAATAAGAAAAAAGAAGAAAAGATGAAGGAATTGCAAGACTTTATTGCAAGATTTAGTGCGAATGCATCAAAATCGAAACAAGCGACTTCTCGTAAGAAAATGTTAGAAAATATTTCATTAGATGATATAAAACCATCCTCTCGTCGCTATCCATATGTAGCGTTTCAACCAAGTCGCGAAATTGGCAATGACCTTTTGCGTGTTAATGGTCTATCTAAAACAATTGATGGTATAAAATTATTAGATAATGTAAGCTTTACATTAAATCCGTATGATAAGGTTGCTTTTGTTGGCCCACATGAACAAGCTAAATCTGTTCTATTTGATATTTTAATGGGAGAAATGGATGCTGATGAAGGAACCTATTCATGGGGGGTAACAACCACTCAATCCTACTTCCCTAAGGATAACTCCAAATTCTTTGAAGGTAACAATATGTCCTTGGTAGAATGGCTTCGTCAATATTCTCCAGATGATCAAACTGAAACTTTTTTACGTGGTTTCCTTGGCCGTATGTTATTTTCTGGCGAAGAGGCATTAAAGAAAGCCAGCGTCTTATCTGGTGGAGAAAAGGTTCGCTGTATGCTGTCAAAAATGATGTTAAGTAATGCGAATGTATTAGTACTTGAAGAACCTACGAATCACTTAGATTTAGAGTCAATTACTTCTGTTAATAACGGATTAATTAAGTTTAAAGGTTCGATTTTATTCACATCACACGATCACCAGTTTGTGAATAGTATTGCAAATCGACTTATCGAAATTACGCCAAAGGGAATAGTCGATAAAGAAGTTAGTTATGATGAGTATGTGGCAGATCGAAAATTACAAAAACAAATTTCTGCAATGTATGCATAATGTATGGAAGCTACCTTTATTGAGGTAGCTTTTTTTATAAGAATAATACACAAAAATTAAGTTATATATATATCCAATTGTGAAGTTTATTTGCATCTTCCGGAATTTATTTGCATAAAAAAGCGCTTGAGAGTAAACCACTCTCAAGCGACTTTTTTATTGGCGGGCGGATGCAATTAATTCCTTAATTATATTCCGGTCTCCTTTATGCAATGCATCGACAATTTTACTTCCAACTATCACTCCATCGCAGTGTTCTGTTAGTGAACGTACATGATTCGGGGTTGAGACACCAAATCCTGCTAGTACGGGAACATTACTTTTTTCTTTTAAAGAAGCTAAATATGTACCCAGGTTCTCTTGGAATGATGCACGTGCACCGGTCGTTCCTGTTACGGTTACAGCATATAGAAAGCCTTCTGTTCGTTTTGCGATTTCTGTTATACGTTCTTCGGTACTTGTCAGTGCAGCCAGGCGAATCAATGCTATCTCATTCTTTTGTAATGTCGGAACAATGATTCCTTCTTCCTCTAATGGCAAATCGGGAATAATTAATCCGTCTACTCCAGCTTCCTTACAACTTTCAGCGAATGCTTCCACACCATACGTATGAATCGGATTAATGTATGTCATTAAAACAATAGGAATCGTACGCCTATCTTTGTTCTCCTTCAGCTTTTCTAAGACAGCACGTAATGAAACCCCCCCATTTGCCAGTGCCCGAAGTCCTGCTTCCTGAATCGTTGGCCCATCTGCCACGGGATCAGAAAAAGCTATTCCCAGTTCTACAACAGTGGCTCCCGCTTCTGCCAAAAAGGTTAACTGCTCATCTAATTGATCCAATCCGCCATCACCAGCCATGATATATGGAACAAAGGCTTTATCGCCTCGTTCTAATACTTCACGGAATGCCTGATCTAATTTTGCTTTACCCATTCACTTCACCGCCTAATGCATCTCGTACCGATTCCACATCTTTATCACCACGACCGGATAAACAGATGACCATTATTTCATCTTCTTTCATTTCTTTTGCTAATTTCGTTGCATATGCTATAGCATGTGCGCTTTCAAGGGCAGGAATAATTCCTTCCACTCTTGATAATTCCTGTAACCCTGTTAACGCCTCTTCATCGGTAATATTGACATATTTAACACGGCCGATATCACGAAGATGGCTATGCTCAGGTCCTACACCAGGGTAATCCAAACCTGCTGATATCGAGTGGGCTTCTTGAATTTGTCCATTGTCATCTTGTAAAAGGTAGGTCATCGTACCATGGAGAACTCCTTTTTTCCATAACTTAGGGTCACAGCATGCTGGTTGGTATCGACACCTTTTCCGCCTGCTTCTACTCCATATAACCGCACGTCTTCATCTTCCACAAACGGATAAAACATTCCCATTGAGTTGCTGCCGCCACCGATACAAGCAACGACTGCATCTGGTAAACGACCTTCTTTCTGCTGTATTTGTTTTTTTGTTTCAGAACCAATCATACTTTGGAAATCCCGGACAATTTGCGGGAATGGATGTGGTCCGACAACAGAACCGATGATATAATGTGTATCCCCCCCTACATGACTTACCCAATAACGCAATGCTTCGTTAACAGCATCTTTTAATGTTCCACTTCCCTGATCGACACTTTCCACCCGTGCACCTAATAATTCCATACGGAAAACGTTTAGTTTTTGACGACGGACATCTTCTTTGCCCATGAAAATAACACATTCCAATCCGAGCAAGGCACAAACGGTTGCTGTAGCCACACCATGTTGGCCCGCACCGGTTTCTGCTACTACCTTTTTCTTGCCCATACGGACGGTAAGCAATGCCTGACCTAAGGCATTGTTAATTTTGTGTGCGCCTGTATGATTCAAATCTTCCCGTTTTAAATATATCCGTGGTCCACCTAATTTTTTTGAGAAACGTTCCGCATAATAAAGTGGTGTTTCCCGTCCGACATATTCTTTTAAATAATAATCAAATTCCGTTAAAAAGTCTTCATCTTGAATAGCATCTTTATAGGCTTTTTCTAATTCCAACACGGCTGGCATCAGTGTTTCTGGCACAAAACGTCCACCATATTCTCCGTAATGCCCGGTTTCATCTGGTTGTTGATATCTTGCCATTGCTATCACCTTTCTTTGCTGCATATAAAAATGCTTGTATTTTTTCTAAATCTTTTTCACCATCTGTCTCCACACCACTAGAGACATCGACACCTGCAGGAGCTACTTCCGCGATTGCTTTCTGAATATTATCTGCACGCAAGCCACCAGCAAGCAGGATTTTTTTTGATAAAAAGTCATATTCTTTTACTATCGACCAGTCAAACGTTTCTCCGCTTCCTCCGCGATATTTACCTGCGGGGCTATCTAATAAATAGTAGGCACAATCATAGGCAGAGATTTTATCAAGATCACTTGCCTCTTTCACTTCAAATGCCTTGATCACCGGCAAGCCTAGTTCCTTGCAAAATTCTGGTGTTTCATCCCCGTGCAGCTGAATATAATCCAATCCTACCTCACGAGCAATAGCTTGAATGTTCTCGCTGGTTTCATTGACAAAAACGCCAACTTTTTTGACATGGTCTGGCACGTATTGAGCTAACTTTGTTGCTTCGTCCTTCGTCACTCTTCGCTTGCTTTTGGCAAATACAAAGCCGATAAAATCTGCTCCGTTATTTGCGGCAGCTTCTATAGCCTCTTTATTTTTTAATCCACAAATTTTTACCTGAACCATTATGATTCTCCTAACGGCACTCTTAAAATATCAAAGGTTTCCTTCAAATTAACCGAGCGCATCATGGTTTCTCCGACAAGGATTCCTTTTGCCCCTGCCTTCTGTACTCTTTCGACATCCGCTCTTTCCTTCATACCACTTTCACTAATTAAAAGGGTTTTGGTGGTATCAATTTTAGCGGCAAGATGCTCCGTGATAGCTAAGTCCACTTCAAAGCTTTTAAGATCACGGTTGTTAACCCCGATGATCGTTGCCCCAATTCGTTGAGCAACTGCTAATTCTTCTTCGTTATGCACTTCAAACAAAATTTCTAAACCTTTATCAGAAGCATATTTATATAGTTCCCTTAACTTTTTTTCCGGCAGTGCCGCAGCAATTAACAGAATCAGGTTCGCTCCAGCATCATATGCCCGTTCAATTTGAATTTTGTCGATGATAAAGTCTTTGTTCAATACTGGTATGTCGACTATTTCCCTGACAGCTTGCATATCCTCTATTTTCCCCTGAAAAAAGGATAGTCGGTTAAGACGGAAATGGCTCCTGCGCCACACTTCTCATATATTTTACCTTGTTCGGCTGGTTCTACTCCATCATTTATTAACCCTTTTGATGGGGAGGCACGCTTCATCTCGGCAATAATATTCATCTTATCAGCTTTCATAAATGTGTCATATAGCGAGATATTTACTCGTTTCGTTTGAATCGAGCCAGGCTGATATTGTTCCTTTAACGTTAATACTTCTTTTTTCTTTTCGGCTAAAATTTTATCCAGAATTGTCATGTTACACCTCTTGCTTCATTTTATTGCTTATCGTAATAAGGTTGTCTAATTTTGCTAATGCCGCACCGGAGTCAATTGACTCAAGCGCTAATTCGACCCCCCCTTTTTGCACAGTATCTGCTTTGCCATTAGCAAAATGCCTAACCCTGCATTTAATAAAACCGTGTCACGATGCGGACCTTTCTTTCCTTCTAATACGTTGCGCAAAATCTCGGCATTTTCCTTGGAGTCGCCACCTCTAATTAACTCATTTTCTACAACCGGCAAGTTAACCTCTTCAGGATGTAGGGTGAATTTCATAATGTCGCCACGATCTAATAATACCAAATGATTCTCTCCAGCTAAAGAGCTTCGTCCATATATCCGGCGCCATTGACAATCAATGCTCGCTTTCGCCCTAATTTATGCAAAACACTTGCCATTGTTTCTAATGAATCACGACGATAGGTCCCCATCAATTGTGAGGTTAACTGGACAGGATTTGTTAATGGTCCAATTACATTAAAGATAGTCGGCACACTTAATTCTTTTCTCACCTTCATTACGCGCTTCATGACTGGATGAACATTTGGTGCAAACAAAAAGGCAATACCGTTCTGTTTTAAAATTTCATATGTTTCAGGACGAGTGAATTCTAACGGAACACCAAGATGTTCTAATACATCCGCACTACCTGTTTTACTCGAAATACTGCGATTTCCATGTTTTGCTACAGTAATACCCGCACCAGCAATCACAAAAGCAGACGTTGTACTGACATTAAAGCTTTGCGAGTCATCTCCTCCCGTCCCACAGTTATCCATGGCATCTGTTAGATCATCAGGCAATGCCAGTGGCGATATTTTTAACAATACGTTAACAAGTCCGGTAATTTCATCAACGGTTTCTCCCTTGGTCTTTAGTGCTGACAAAAATGCGCCAATCGCAATATCACTTGTTTCTTCTGCAAAAATCATTCTTGCTGCTTCTTCCATTTCCGTTAAGGTTAAATTCTCTTTTTCCATGACTTTTTTTAAAAATGTTTTCATGCTTTTTGCCCCCCCTTTCTGATCGCTTCAAAGAAATTGTTCAATAATTGTTTTCCTTTTCGAGTTCCGATGGATTCTGGATGGAATTGCAGGCCGTAAACTGGTAAATACGTATGTTTTACAGCCATAATTTCAAGGTCATCCATTGCTGTAGCTGTTACCAACAGCGGGTCGGGAATTGTGTTCTTATCAATGACAAGTGAGTGGTAACGCATGACTTCTAATGGTTGTTCCAAATAGTTAAAAATCTCATCATTTTGATGACGGATCATCGATGTTTTGCCGTGTTTAATCTGTTTTGCATGGGCAACTGTTGCTCCATATGCGGCACCAATTGCCTGATGACCGAGGCAAATCCCTAATATCGGAAATTCACTTGCCAAGTGTTTGACTACATCGACGCAAATCCCTGCCTCATCAGGCGTTCCCGGTCCTGGTGAAAGAATAATTGCTTCAGGAGCTCTTTGTCTAATCTCATCTAATGTAATTTTATCATTCTAACGACCTCGACTTGCTTTCCTAGCTCAGAAATGTATTGAAATAAGTTATAGGTGAACGAATCATAATTATCGATTAAGAGAATCATTTTTTACTAACCTCCAATAGCGATTTCGCTTTATTTAACGTTTCCTGGTATTCTGATTCCGGATCTGAGTCATAGACAATGCCTGCTCCTGCCTGCACGTATGCGGTTTGGCCTTTAATCACCATCGTTCGGATCGCAAGCGCTAAATCAAGATCCCCCCGTTCATATTAATGTAACCTACTGCACCTGCATAAACACCACGCTTCTTGTCTTCAAGGTCATTTATAATCTGCATGGCACGGATTTTTGGTGCACCTGAAACCGTTCCTGCTGGTAAGGTGGACACTAATGCATCTAATCCTGTATAATCTTTCGTTAATTCTCCATGCACCTCGGAAACAATGTGCATCACATGCTGATATCGTTCAATCGTCATATATTTTGGAATCGTAATCGAGCCAATCTCACAGACACGTCCTAAATCATTACGACTTAAATCAACTAACATTTTGTGTTCTGCTAACTCCTTTTCATCCGCTAATAACTCACTTGCAAGCTGCTGATCTATCGCTTCTGTCATGCCTCTTGGTCTCGTACCTGCAATCGGGTTTGTCACAACATGACTGCCAGTGGTTTTAATTAAACTTTCCGGTGAAGCACCTACCACAATGTAATCGTCAAAGTCGATAAAATACATGTATGGTGACGGATTTGCCACTCTCAATCTGCGGTAAAAGGTGAATGGATCTGCATCAAAACTTGCTTTCATTCGTTGTGATAAGACAACTTGAAAAATGTCGCCATCGATAATATGTTGTTTTGCCGTTTCCACCATATTGAGGAAATTTTCCTTCTCAATTGAAGGTGAAAAGCTGACATCTAATTCTTCATTTGACATCGTTGTTTCTGGTGTCCAAATTTGCTTTTGAAGCTGATATAAATCAGTTTCTAATGTATCATCATCTCTGGTCCCGTCTAAATTGATGGTCATCATCGTGATTTTTTGATTCATATGATCAAACACGATGACATCCTGGTAAAACATCATATGGACCTCTGGCATATCAATCTCATCTTCTAGCTGATCACCAATGTATTCATACTGTCGAATGGCGTCATACCCAATGTAACCTATCGCTCCACCATAAAAAGCATATGGTAATGGCAATGCTTCATTAGGAATAAGTGCTTTCACGATTTCCAGTGGTTTTTTTGCACCGTTTCGTTGGTTCCAGTGCTATGATTAATAATTTTTGTTTCTATTTCCGTTCCGATGATTTCCTTATATGGATTTAGTCCGATAAACGAAAATCTGCCCTTTTCTCCATGACTGACAGAGCTTTCTAATAAGAACTTCCTTTTGCCTTGAATTCTATTAAATACGGATATTGGTGTAATAGTATCTCCATTTAATGCCTTGCTTTTATAATTGACCATGTATTTCGACTCCTTTTAAAACGATTTTTTTATTAAAAACGATGAAAAACCGTCCCTATACATATATCGTAATATATATAGGGACGGTTGGTTTACCGCGGTGCCACCTCTATTTGAAGGACTATTTCTTTAATAGTCTTCCGCTTGATTGATCCGCTAACGAGGATAAGTCGTTGCTCTGTACTATTCATTCCAGAGCACTCTCAAAGGTCCATTCCAATTTCCGTGTATACCGGGTTCGCAGCTTCTCCGGTTCTCTGTTATACAGGGGGGCAATTGTACTAATCCTTCTCATTGATTTTTTTATACGTCTCTTTTAGTAATTTAGCAGCCATTTTTTCAAAGTTACTCGTCACTTCGAATACTTTCATATATATAAAAAGGGTTTCCACATCCGAAAAGGACGAGGAAACCCGTGGTACCACCTTTGTTAGCTGTTGAAACAGCTCTCTTGTCGCATCAAGTATTGTTCACTTAACACGATCCGTTTGCAACGAGTGGATCTCTCGCCAAAGCCTACTGGATAAACGTTCGGTTTGGGGGCTCAGAAGTCCATTCACTTATGTTGCACACTGATTCACACCAACCATCAGCTCTCTTTTGTGCGGAAAATAAGTTACTTCTCTTCTTCAATGCCATATTATTTAAATGTTGTTACTATCATAGTACGCTCGCTCTCTTTTGTCAATAAATTTCAATTAAGTTTTCCGAAAATTCTTAAATCACTAATATTCAATTATTTCCTCCTCTATTTTTTCGCCCAGATGACGACCTGGTTGATCGACCTGCACCAAAACACGATCCCCCCCTTCTACCAGTGATATCGCTTGTTTTTCCTTATGCTCTGGGGGTTAAAAGGTGGACACTATCTGCTTCCTGGAGGGTTGCAGATACTTCGTTATTTGCTACTCGTGTAACCACCCGCATTAACGGGCGCTTCTCGATTTTCACTCTTCCGAGCGCAACCTGGCGGGTTCCCCCCCCTTTTCCATTAATCACCGTTAACTTGTCACCTGGTTTTAATTCCGCTAAATAGGCTGTCTTTCCTTCTTCTCTTACTACATAATGATGAATGGCACCACTATTTATTCGAAAAGGTCTTGCGGGATACGTATCTGTGGTACGATTTTCCGCTAAAACAAATAGATAACCATGTCCAGTATTTCCTAATAATATTCCCTCTGTAGGCTCGAGATGGTCGACAAAATCCAGGCAAACTCTTGATCCTTCTCCAATCGATTCTATCCTGATTACTGCTGCTTCCTGCAAGTTAGTTTCCACATGTTTACCTCCGTTCCTTCCTTTATGTTATTTTACACAGAAATTACATAGTTATGATTACGAATATAATATACAATATAAGTTGGATTTACAAACAGGAGGGTTAACCTATGAGAAAGTTATTAGTAATAGTATTTCTTCTGTTAATCACCGGCTTCACTCTGTTTGGTTATACAAGTAGTAGTCACTCCGCAAAAAATGATATAATCAAAATGGAGCAAGAATAATAGAAGAAATATAAAAGCTGTTGAGCCTGCACTCAACAGCTTTTATTCTTATTTACGTTTTAAGTCCACTAATTCGTCTACTTTTACTGCTTGACCGGTTGCTAAAGACTTATTACCTGCAATCCCAGTTAATATCGAAACAGCACCATCGATATGGGAAGCTGCACGTTTAAATTCATCCTCTGCAGGTACTCCAAATAAATCATTTAATAAGTCAGGATCACCACCGCCATGGCCTCCTTCTTTTGCTTCTACTTCTACTTCGTAAGGTTCGCCAAACATCGGTAATACACGAATGGTCTTTTCGTCTAATTTACCTTCGTCGCTTTTTTCTCCACCTGAATTAATGTAGGATTGTTCACGAACCTGAACTTCAATTCGCCCTTTCGTTCCATTAAACGCAATTTGGAATCCTTCCCATGGCAGATATGCATTTAAGGAATATGTTAAAATGGCTTTGTTTTTATAGGTGACATTAACACCTAGTGTATCCTCTATGCTAATCCCATCACTGAACACACTTTGATCACGATGGTATCCATCTTCTTTTTCGGCATCAAGATACAACGATTTCAGGTGATCATTTGCTTCTAGATCAATAGCAAAGGGATCCTCCTTTGCATAATCGCTACCATACGCCCGTTCATAAAAGTCGGTAACCCCCCCGCGTTCCTCAGCGTTTTCTCTGCCATAAAAGCGAAGACCACCTGTCGCATACACAACATCCGGCTCTGTATCCAGCCAAAAATTAACCAAATCAAAATGATGGGTTGATTTATGCACTAACAAACCACCGCTGTTTCGTTTATCACGATGCCAACGTCGGAAATAATCTGCCCCCCCATGCTGTGTGTCTAATGCCCATTCAAAATGAACAGAATTGACCTGGCCAATCACACCATCACGAATCAGTTCCCGGATTTTTGTATTATGTGGTGCATAGCGATAATTAAAGGTTACACGAACACTTTGACCAGTTCTTTCAATCGCATCAATAATTGCTTGTGTTTTTTCGGCATCTATTGTCATCGGTTTTTCAGTAATGACATCACACCCTAGTTCCATTGCTCGAATAATGTAACGATGATGGGTGCGATCCACAGAGGTTACGATTACAATATCTGGTTTCTCTGTTTCTATCATTTCATCAAAGCGGTCTGCTGTATAGGTATTGATCGCCGCTACACCATATTTATCTTGTAACAATTTATTGGCATAATCTAGTCTTATCTGATTTATATCAGAAAAAGCAACCAATTCACACGTTTCCTGAAAATCGCTCACTATCGCGCCATAATAAAATTCTGCACGTCCACCGGTTCCAATCAGCACATATTTCTTCTTCAATTTCAACACCCCCTAGTCAGTTTTGTAATCGCTAACAAATCAAAATAACAACGTTGTTAAAATTATAAAATACTTTACTCCAAATAGCAACTCTTATTCTATAATTTCAGTTTTTACTATTTAATAATAATAAATAGAATTTCTTCATAAAAAGAAAAAAACCCTCTCGTTAGTTACAAGAGGGTTCTACTATACTCACATTATTAATTTAGAATAGTAACATTCACTGTTCTAACGCCCCCCCAAGAATATGCTTCATCTTTCGTAGGAACGTGAAGATCAATTTTGTTACCATTGATAGCTCCACCTGTATCTCCAGCAATCGCTTCTCCATAACCTTCTACATGTACTCTAGTTCCTAGTGGAATAACATTAGGATCAACAGCAATAACTTTCATGTTAGGGTTTTCTAACAAATTAATACCTGTTGCTGTTATTCCAGAGCATCCATTACATTTTGCAGTATAGGCTGTTGCAGTCATTGTAAGAGTTTCACCATTTTGACTGGAAGCAGCTTGTTTGGTTTCTTGCTTTTTCTCTGCTATTGGTTGAGCTGCTGCTTGTTTCGCTACTTTTGGTTCGGAAGCTTTAGGAGTTTCTTTTTGATTCTCCGCTTTCCCCTCTGCTTGTTGTTCTTCTTTACCTTTATCTTGTTGTTTGATCGTTAATCTTTCCCCAATGATTATTAAATCTGTTTCAAGGTTATTCCAATCTTTCAAATCACCTACTGTGACTTTATGTTCTTTAGCTATTTTGCTTAAAGAATCTCCTCTTTCTACAATGTAAGTAATCTCTTTATCTATCTGCAAAATCTGGTTTGTTTGAATAACATCTGAAACTAGCTCGTTAATTTCCTTTAATTCCGCAACTGATGTGTTATGTTCTTCGGCGATTTTCCACAAGCTATCTCCTTTTTCTACTTCATATTCCGCTGCCGAAAGTGGTAGCACAATAAAGAAGCTAGTTGCAACAAAACCTACTGACACTAAAAATTTTCTCATCAATGTTGCCTCCTTTCGTGTTGACAAGGACCAATATAACATAGAATAATGCCCCCTGTGGTTACAGTGAAATTAAGAGTCTGTAACAAACATTACTATATTACAAAGGCTTGTCACATTTGTCATTATGGGGGGGCAACATTAATTGATTTTATACATACAACTGTAATATTTTCTATAAAAATACCATCATTTATGCTAACTAACATCCATTACTCTAGTTTTTTAAATTGATTTTCAGATAGAAATATAGAAATGCAAGCTTTAATATTATTAGTTTGATGTTAAGATTTTAAAGTGCGTTATATGTTCAGCCTCAAGTGTTTCTCGCTTTAAGAGATCATTTGAAATTAGTTCTGTCATGTCAATAGGAACGTCCTGGACGATTCTTTTGCCACTAATCATATGATAATCGCCACCACCACTGGCACGGTAATTATTCATTACAACCTGATACTTTTGTTCTGGATTGAGAGGTTTCCCATGATAATTAAGGGTTGTAACACGTTCTCCAACAGGATTAGAGACATTGATTTCGTAATAAATGCCTTGCCACATATCATAATTATAAGGTTGTGGTTTTGGTGTTACAAAGCTAGGATTCACTACTAATTGATCATTCTCTACTTGAAAATAACCTGCCGATTTTTCTAACGCTGATTTAATATCATGACCACTTACTTCCACCACTTTTAATGTGTTAGGGAAAATATAGTTTGCTACTATATCTCTCATTGTTACTTGGTTTGGAAAGCCTGGAGACTTGTCATGGAATAATGCTGTACAGGATATATCAACCCCCCCGGTTATGTTCATCTGTAATTGATTAATGTAGTGAATGAAGGGATGACCATATCTTCGAACCGCCACTGGATCTGTTATGGTCATATCGCCTTTTACCATTGTAATCGTCTGATCAAGAAATTGTTGAACGTGGCTCTCATCTTCTCGGACCAGTTCTACTATTTTCATATCTGGTTTTGTTTCATCTTCCACATAGTGCAATATAGATTGAATCGACTGAATTTTTTCATCAAAGTCAATTTTTATCTCAGCGATGGCTTGACCATTACTTCCAGATTGGACGATGGCAACTCCGTTAATTTCACCGGTCAAAAATCGGTGCTGGTGCCCTGTGAGTATTAAATCAATTCCTGCTACTTCCTGGCAAAGTTGATATGCTTGATTTTCTCCTGTTAAATTTTCAGTAGGTTCTCCTGTTTCCAGATCTCGCTCCAATCCACCATGATAACAGACAATCATTATATCGGGTTTTTCCAATTCGTGAATTAAGGGAACCCATTTCTTGGTTGACTCGACGACATCTTCAAAATGCAAGTCTTTAATATGGTTCGGGTCTTCCCAATTTGGTATATAATGAGTAGTCATTCCTAATACTGCTATTCGAATGCCTGCTATTTCCTTGATTACATATGGTTTTCCTAAAAAAGGTTCGTTATCTGTCTTATTGACAATGTTCGCTGATAACCAGGGATGATTTGACTCTTCAACTGCTCGATGCAGATAATCCATTCCGTAATTAAATTCATGGTTACCAATCACTCCTATGTCATACTGCAATTGATTGGCTACTTTTATCATTGGATTTTTTTGATCAGTAGCCTTTTTAGCAAAATAGTAGGTAAGTGGACTTCCCTGAATAAAATCGCCATTATCTATAAGCAATGTTTCACTATCTCTTTTAATCTCATCCAGGATGGAAGCTATTTTCGCTAACCCAAAATTTTCTTCCGCTTTATCACGATAATTGGTCGGCATGATATAACCATGAATATCACTTGTGAAACATATGGATATGGTTTTCATTTTACATCCCCCTTTTATTGTTTCTACTTATCATTATAAAGGTTTTTTCTTGTGAAGGAAAAACTTTACAAGATCTTTACTTAGAATTAACCTCTAGTTTTCATTCATTTGCTATAGTTAAGGTGTTCCAAGTTGAGCAATGCTGCAAAGATTGCTTTCTCACAAAATGATAGCCCCTTTTTCTTTTGCCGGCGAATATCTTCGTCGGCAATTTTTTATGGTCTTTGAAAACCCCCCCCGGCATATCCAGAGGTTTTCAAAGACCATAATAAAAGAGAATCGTGTTTTCTAACCCGATTCTCTAATTCTTAGACTATTTAGTTAATAATGGTTATTCTTTCTTTTGCTGACTCTCTTGGTATTGGGGGGGATTGTGATTTGGCAGGATAACCTACTTGTATTTGACCTACGATTCTTTCGTTTTCCTGTAATCCAATTAATTCTGCTGTCTCTTCACAGAAGGCTAATTTCCCTGACTTCCAAAAGGCACTTAAGCCTTGTTCCCATGCAAGCAAGTTGAAATTCTGAATAACACAACTAGTAGCTGCATAATCTTCTTCTCTTAACTTTTCTTGCGGATGCAAACGATTAATAACAAAAAAGATAAAAGGGATCTCCATTATTTTTTTATAGGCATTATTACCTATAATTTTCAACGCATCATCTGTTTCAACATTACTTATTGACAACGTTATTTGTTTATTAATTTCTGCCAGTTTCTTTTTCGCGTCTCCTTGAATAAATACAAAACGCCATGGCTCCGTTATTTTATGATTTGGTACCCAAATTGCTATATCTAATAAATCCTTTATTAACTCAATGGAAACCTGCTTATCCTGATAAGAAGCAATCGAGCGCCGTTCTTTAATAAGTTGTTGCAAATTCATGAGGATTCCCCCCTTTTTCATAATTGATAATCATTTTCAACTACTTTTATCATATCACATCCATAAAAGCTGTCAAGAAGATCAGATAGGTATATTTGATTAATTACAACTTTACCCCCTTGTAATAATTGGATTATTGATGTAGTATACATACAACGCTACTAATTAAATATTTGATTCTTATCCAGAGAGGTGGAGGGGCTGGCCCTTTGAGACCTCAGCAACCGTCTAAAAAGACAAGGTGCTAATTCCAGCAAGCATGTAAATATGCTTGGAAGATGAGAGATTTTTGCTGTTTTTTCTCCGTCTTTCATTAGACGGAGATTTTTTATTTTACAAAGAAATGGGGTGAAAAAATGTCAGAATTATTGTCGAAATTGAAGGACCAGATCGTCATTGCTGATGGAGCAATGGGGACGTTATTATACGCGCATGGAGTGGACCGCTGCTTTGAATCGTATAATTTATCAGACCCGGAAGAGATTCTGCGCGTGCACCAATCTTATATTGACGCTGGTGCAGAGGTGATCCAAACCAATACGTATGGAGCAAATTACATTAAATTAAACCGCTTTGGCCTGGAGGATCAAGTACATCAAATCAACACGAAAGCTGTGCAAATTGCTAAATCAGCTGCACAAGATAAAGCATTTGTTTTAGGAACGATTGGTGGCATTAGAGGCGTACAAAAATTAGTAACATCAAAAAAAGAAATAATCCGCAGTTTTAAAGAACAGCTTTTTTCTCTCTTATTAGAGGGTGTTGATGGACTATTGCTTGAGACGTATTATGACTTTGATGAAGTAAAAGAAGCATTAGAGATTGCCAGAAACGAAACAGACCTGCCGATCATTACCAACGTATCGATGCATGAACCAGGAGTATTGGAAAATGGCATTGCTCTTCCAAAGGCATTAGTAACCTTGATGAGCTTGGCGCAGATGTAGTTGGTGTTAATTGTCATTTAGGACCACATTATATGATCAAAGCCTTAGAATCTGTACCTTTACTTCAAAACGCTTATTTAGCGGCATATCCAAACGCAAGTCTGCCTGACTATCAAAATGGCAAGCTTGTATACAGTCAGCACAGTCAATACTTCACACAATGTGCTCAAGATTTTCGCAATCAAGGCGTGCGTTTAATCGGAGGATGCTGCGGAACAACTCCTGAGCATATCCGAGCACTAAAAGAGGGCATTAAAGATTTAAAGCCAATCGAAGAAAAAGAAGTAAAAGCTCTTCTTTCCATTACAAATAAAAATCAACACAAACAGACTAACAAAGACTCGCTTGCAGAAAAGGCAAAAAAACAGCACACAGTAATTGTCGAGTTAGATGCTCCAAAGCATCTTGATATTGATACATTTATGGATGGGGGGGTTTTTGCATTAGAGAATGCCGGAGTAGATGCAATCACACTCGCTGATAATTCTTTAGCTACCCCACGAATTAGTAATGCAGCAATGGCCATCAAAATGAAACAGGCTGGTTCTAAAGTTACACCCTTGATCCACTTAACCTGTCGTGATCGCAATTTAATTGGGTTACAATCTCATTTAATGGGGGGGTTACATACGTTAGAATTAGATGAAATTCTTGCCATTACTGGTGATCCCACCAGAATCGGCGGTTTTCCTGGTGCATCATCTGTATTTGATGTAACCTCATTCGAACTGACAAAACTAATCAAACAATGTAATGAAGGCCTTTCTTTTTCTGGAAGTTCGCTAAAATTAAAAACCAATTTCCAAGTTGCAGCTGCCTTTAATCCAAATGTAGCAAATCTGGAAAAAGCGGTAAAACGTATGAAAAGAAAAATAGAACATGGAGCAGATTACTTCCTGACACAACCAATATTCAGCCATGAGAAAATTATTGAATTACACCGATTAACTAAAGATATTAACAAGCCAATTTTCATTGGAATTATGCCGCTTACATCACATCGAAATGCAGAATTCTTACATCATGAAGTTCCAGGAATGAAATTATCAGATGAAGTAAGAGCACGTATGCAGCAACAGACAAATCGACAAGATGGTTTTCGTGAAGGAATCGAAATAGCAAAAGAGTTAATTGATACAGCTATTAATTATTTCAACGGAATCTATATTATCACACCATTTATGCATTATGCTTCCACCGTAGAATTAACCAGATATGTACACGAAAAAACAAAATTAAAAACAAAAATTTAATTAAGGGAGTTTATATTATGACAACTATTTTAAGTTCAAATCTAGGTTACCCTCGTATCGGAAAAAACAGAGAATGGAAACGCGCAATTGAGGCATATTGGCAAGGAGATATTACCGAAAAAACACTTAAGGAACAAACGCAGAAATTACGATTACAAAACTTGCAAAAACAAAAGGAACAGGGAATCGATCTTATTCCAGTTGGCGATTTTTCATTATATGATCATGTATTAGATACTGCTGTTTCATTTAATATTATCCCGAAAAGATTTCAAGATCATAATCCTGCCGAGTTATCAACTTATTTCGCAATAGCGCGGGGGGGAGAAAAAGATGCAGTTGCAGCTGAAATGACAAAATGGTTTAATACGAATTATCATTATATTGTCCCTGAATTAAATGATACGAAGCCAAAACTATTGGAAAATCGGGCACTATACTATTATCAGGAGGCAAAAGAAGAATTAGGGATAGATGGTAAACCGGTGATTATCGGTCCAGTTACGTTTGTAAAACTCGCAAAAGGATATGAAGAAACTGAGCTCGAGGCATGGGTCGATCGCTTGTTACCATTATATGAGCAAATCTTATCAGAGTTAGCAGAAGCAGGAGCTAGTTGGGTACAAATCGATGAGCCTGTTCTCGGAACAAATCTTTCAGAAAAAGAGTTAAAGCTTGTTGAAAAGGTGTATCAAAACTTTGATAACAAAATATCAGGCATTCAATTAATCTTACAAACTTATTTCGAGACCGTACAGCATTATCAACGTATTATCAAACTGCCTGTCGATGGTTTTGGTCTAGACTTTGTCCATGGTGATCATTTATCACTTATCCAAAAATACGGTTTTCCTGCTGATAAAGTGTTAGGTGCAGGGATTATAAACGGTCGTAATGTTTGGCGTGCAAACCTGGAAAACAAATTCCAATTATTAGCAGATATTGAAGAAGCAGCAAATCCTAAGACAATTATTGTGCAAGGGTCTTCTTCCCTCGTACACGTTCCTGTAACAAAAAATACAGAAGAGAAACTTGATACAGTCGTAAAAGATGGGCTCAGTTTTGCAGACGAAAAATTAACAGAAATAAAGGTGTTGACAACCGCTCTTAAAGAAGGACAAGAGTCTGTATCTGATGCGTTTACAGCAAGCGTACATGCAATAGAAAGACTGGATCAATCCGACTATCGTAACCAAACAGTAGAAGCTACTGCAGAAAACATTAAACGGGAAGTACCTTTTGAACAAAGAAAGAAGAGACAGCAAGCACATTTAAACTTACCTTTATTACCTACGACAACAATAGGAAGTTTACCTCAAACTCTTGAAGTAAAAAGAACACGTACGAAATGGCGCAAAGGTGAATTAACCGATGATCAGTACAATCAATTTGTTCAATCAGAAACCAGAAAGTGGATCCAAATTCAGGAGGATCTTGAATTAGATGTGCTTGTCCATGGTGAATTCGAACGAACAGATATGGTAGAGTATTTTGGAGAAAAATTGAAGGGTTTTGCTGTAACAGAGTTTGGCTGGGTACAATCCTATGGTTCCCGATGTGTAAAACCACCATTGTTAGCAGGTAATGTTGAATGGGAGCATCCAATAACGGTAAAAGAAATAGCTTATGCCCAATCCTTAACAGACAAACCGGTTAAAGGAATGCTAACCGGTCCTGTGACCATTTTAAACTGGTCATTCGTTCACGAAGAGCTGCCTCGTTTTACTGTACAGGACCAAATTGGATTAGCACTTGAAAAAGAAGTATTAGCTTTAGAGGATGCGGGTGTCAGCATCATCCAGGTAGATGAACCAGCATTACGCGAAGGCTTACCATTAGATAGACTAAAGTGGCCGGCATATTTTGATGCTGCTGTTCGCGCCTTTCGATTAGCAACTTCAACAGTGAAGCCTGAAACCCAAATTCATACTCATATGTGTTATTCAGAATTTGGAGAAATATATGAGGCAATTGATGGGTTAGACGCAGATGTAATCTCAATTGAAACTTCCCGCAGTCATGGAGAAATGGTCGAAACCTTTGAGATCAATGATTACAAAAAAGATATTGGCCTTGGTGTTTATGACATTCATAGTCCACGCGTACCAAGCATCGAAGAACTGGAGGCAAATATAAATCGTGCTTTGGAAACAATCGATGTCGAACAGTTTTGGATCAATCCTGATTGTGGTCTAAAAACAAGGAAAGAGCCAGAAACAATTGCAGCGCTTAAAAAAATGGTCGAAGCCGCTAAGTTAACTAGAGAAAAGTATATATCCATTAATCAAAAGTAACTATTTTCACAGAAACAAAAAGTCTGCTACCAACATAACGTTGATAGCAGACTTTTATATTTTGAACTGTCCTTAAATCTTCTATTTTCATCAGAAAGCTGAAATTTGTGAACCATTTACACCTTTATCGCTTTTCAAGGATCAATAATATTAATAAAAAAGTTTTATTAGAAAATTCTTAATCACGTGTCCAGCTAGCATACCCAAAAAATACAAATGTGATTTTAACGGTGAAAAGGAAAAATGGTTTTTTACAGTCGTGATTCTCTCCTCTGGTCCATAATTCAATGGATCTTCTGCTGTTGTTTCCAGTGAGATAATATAATTCTCAAGCGCTTCTACGTCAACTGGTCCTTCAACTTGCTCGGATTCTATTGAGCAAACACGCCGCGTGAAGCTAAATAATTATTTGTTGTTAATGTGTACGTATCTTTTTTCTTGACTTTATTACCATTTGGTAATGTTATAGAGATTACCTTTTGTGACTTCTGGTTATAGCGGTAGTTAAATCCTGCTACACTATAGTCTGATCCATTTTCTGAAAGTTGGGCATTTAGGATTGCTTCTAATTCTTCTCCTGTAACTTTCATTTTCACTAAGGTATTACCGTGTGTTAAGATTTTTTCTAATGATGAGGCAGTAATGTTACCTTCTAACAAAGAAGAAGCCATTCCCCCCACCATTTATAACTGCGAAGTCACTATCCATTTCATATTTCATACTATCAGCAATCAAATTACCTAATCCGTGATCTTTTCCATTTGTAAAGGTTCCAACTATTTCTTGCCCATTATAGCCGATCACATCTTTATCTTCATCTTCTTCGCTACCAGGTATCTCATCGGTTTGAGTAATACGACCCTCTGAACCAATTACTAGCGGATTCTCTTCCGATGTATCTAAAAACTTAATATAATCAACTGCTGCATCTACATCAACTGGACCCATTACTTGATTCGTTCCCAGGTTTTTTATTGGTCCATCTTTTGTTCCAATATAGTTATTTGTTGCCAATGTATAGGTTGCTTTTGGATCAATCGGCGTTCCATCTGGTAGTGTAATATTCACTACCTGCTGTAAATCATAATTGTAGGTGTAATGTAAGCCAGCTACACTATAATCAGAACCGTAGCTTGACAAATTATCATTTAAAATCGAAATTAAATCCTTTCCTTTAATATCAACTGACATGACATTATTGGCAAAAGGTAAAATATTGAATACTTCACCCCCAAGTAATTGGACCTTCATCTAAAATGTCACGAATACCACCGCCATTGTGCATAGCGAAATCAGCGTCCATCACCCATTTCATACCATCTGCAATTAAATTACCTAACCATGATCACCATCATTGGTATATTTGCCTTCTAAAAGCTGTGCATTGTATCCAATTACTTCATTAACAATATCTTCAATCTCCACAGCGTATTTATCAAGAATACTTTTCACTGCTGGATCTGGTTGATAATCAGCCTGGTTAGCAAAAACAATTTCCGCTTTGACATCATGAATATCTTTTGTTTCACGATCAATTTGAATATCGACATCTGCAAACGCCTTGCCATATTCAGATGCCTGAATAATCCATTTGCTATCAACGACTGCAGTTACTTCCTGATGATTGTGGGCAGCATAGATAATATCAACTGCGTCATCCACATTTCGGGCTAAATCTGCCGATGCACCTGTTGCAGAATCTCCAGATTGGGTAGCTGGCATATGTGCTAAGACAACAATAGCTTCCACACCTTGAGCCTGCAGATCATCTACCGCATTATTTACTGCAGTTACTTCATCCGTAAATGCAACGTTTTCCAGTGATGCTGGCATAACCATATTCATCGTTTCCTGAGTATTAACCCCAATAAAACCTACTTCAACACCATCCACTTCTTTAATAGCATATGGTGGTAAATAAGTCTCTCCCGTATCCTCCTGTACACAGTTCGCGCACAGTACATCAAAATTCATTCCCTGATAACCCGCAGTACCAAGTCCATCGGGATGGTCACCACCGTTAACCATTCTTTTTAATTCATCTAATCCTTCGTCAAATTCATGGTTACCTACCGTTCCTAAATCAAAGCCCATTTCGTTCATTATTTCTACCGTTGGCTCATCCTGCAGCAAGGCAGATACAGGCGAACTTCCACCAATCATATCACCAGCATGGATAAGTAATGTATTTTCATTTTCCTGCTCTCTTTCTTTGATGGCTTGGGCTGTATAGTCCATACGACCATAAACGTCATTTTCTCCATTACGATTCAATGTATATTGCTGATCAATTTTACCATGCAAATCATTCATGCTTAACAACTGCAGCTCTATCATTTCTTCTACAGGCTCTTCTCCTGCTGCTGTATATCCCTGTGCTACCGCTTCCTCAGCACTTGCAAAGAATATACGTGCTTCTACAGGCACTTCTTTATATGCCGTTGGTTCCACATATTCTTTCGTTTCTGAGTTTCCAATATAACGATGGAAGTCCCCCCCACCTTCTGAGATCGCCCGATATTCAAAAGGCAATTCCTTTAACGGATTTTCCGGATTCCAAATACCTAATTCTGAATCAATTGCCTCTTTTACAGCATTTTGATAGAGCTGATAGTTTTCTTTATCTCCGATTGGCCAGATAAAGTAAGAAACAGCAAATCCTTCTTTCACCATTTGCAAATTGGTATTTACTCCGTCTTTATTAATCACTTCTGCTAGTAAGCGACCATAATCATCTGTTGGTTTTTCACCAATTTTTAATGTTACCTGATCGCCTTCTTGTAATAATTCCTTTAAACGATCTGTCGCATACTGACCATGCTCTTTCTGATTGGCTTCATCTACACCATTTAAACCTGGCACACTCGTTTCAGGCGTATCAATGTTAATAAAGCGAACACGATCTGCACCTAACACAGGTGTTTCAAGACGTATGGTATCACCATCTGAAACATAACGAACCATTGATGTGTATTCACCGCCTGCATTTGGTGCTTCCGGCTGTTCTGCTGACAGCGTAAAGTCATTTATCGATCTTGTTAGTAGTTGATAGCTGTTATACTGACTTAGAATAGCCGTAATATCGTACCATTTTCCCTGCTCCAGATTAGCAATATCTAAAGTCCCTTCCATCACTCTCAAAGTGGTACTATTAAAATCGCTATCTATTAATGATAGATTGTAGCCTCCTCCAGCAGGACTGCTGGGAATACTTTGAATATATCCAGATAATGAAACCAATTGACCTTCTAGTGGTTCTGCTACTGATTCATCATTAATAGTTGCTAATGTCATATCTTTTGGTGCAGGTAATCCCTCTCCACTAGCAAGAATTTCAATATCAGCTGCACTGCCTGGAATAATTTCTTTTAAACCATTATACGTATCTAGCTTACCTGTAATTTTAATACGGGTTCCTTCTTTTAAAATAGGAAAGGATGATCCATCATAAGCAAAAATATTAATACCTGCTGTCGCATCTTGTATGTAAGTAGATAATTGACCACTCGATGGGTTTGCTAAGTTATCCGCAGTTACCACACCTTCAATGGTTACAACATTTCCATCTGATTGCTGCCGTACATCTGCAATGGAAACTACAGAGACTTCTTGATCAGGCTCTTCCTCTTCTGTTCCATCCCCCTTCTGCAAAGACAATGCTTGTCACATATTCAATCGATTGCTGACTTGAGTAGACATCTCTCGTTCCAGCAACAATTATCTTTTTCCCTAAGACTGCTTCATTTAAGTTTGGACTAAATTGCTCACGCTGATTTGTTTCCAACTTGACAATGATCGATGCTGCTTCCTGATTATTCTCATCCGCTACTTCGATTGCATACTGACCATTAAAGGCAGCTACTATATAACCTTGCATGGTTACTACTGTGCCGTGACTTTCTGATAAAGCCTGTGATACAGAAATCATTTCTACTTCTTCTGCTTGCACTTGGATGCTTGGCATGACGGCACTCGATAGTTGAGTAAAAACTAGTACGATGGCTAATAATAAACTAGTCGTTCTCAAACTTTTTTGATGATTCATTAATAATCTTTCCTCCCTTGAATTAAATTACTTACCTTTTCATTCTAGCAAGTAAAAATATGAAGTAATTGAATTCACGGTAAAGATTTTATTAATTTTTATTCATACTGTTATTAAAAATAGTAACAGTATTTTTCTTGTAACTATGGAGGAAATGACGTACAATGATCTTAGTAAATTAATTTAATTAAGTCGACAATTTATGTCAAGGAGGAATAAATCATGGATTTATCTAAGTTATTGGAGAAATTTAAAGACCTTTTCCAATTAGAAGAACAACCGAGAGCTTTCTTCGCTCCAGGGCGTATTAACTTAATCGGCGAGCATACCGATTATAATGGAGGTCACGTCTTTCCGGCTGCTATCTCATTTGGCACCTATGCAATTGCTGTGCCTCGTCAAGACAACATCATAAGATTATACTCAGAAAATTTCTCTGAAAAAGGTATCATTGAGGTTTCTTTAGATGACCTCTCCTATAAAAAAGAGGATGATTGGACCAACTTTCCAAAAGGAATGATCCTTTATTTAAAAGAAGAAGGCTTCACATTCCCTAACGGATTTGACGTTCTTTTCTATGGAAACATTCCTAATGGAGCGGGCTTATCCTCTTCCGCTTCAATCGAGCTTGTGACAGGTGTTTTGCTGGAAAATTTATTTCGATTAGATATCGATCGTATTCGTTTAGTTAAAATTGGCCAGAAGGTCGAAAATAAATACATTGGTGTCAATAGCGGGATAATGGATCAGTTTGCGATTGGCATGGGAAAACAGGACCATGCCATACTATTGGATTGTGATACATTACATTATGAATATGCTCCAATTAAGTTGGCAAATCATGATATTATTATTATCAATACCAACAAAAGAAGAGAACTTGCAGATTCCAAATATAATGAACGCCGCAGTCAGTGTGAAGCAGCACTAGCGGATTTACAGCAAGAGCTGGATATCAGAAGCTTAGGAGAGCTTTCTCCGGAACAATTTGAACAGCATCGTGCATTAATTAAAGATGATACAAACCAACAGCGAGCAAAACATGCCGTCTATGAAAATGCTCGTACGATAGAAGCATTAAAAAGACTGAAAGCAGGAGAGTTAACAACATTCGGTGAGTTGGTTAATCAATCGCACGTTTCCTTACGTGATGACTATGAAGTTACAGGTATGGAGCTCGACACGATTGCGGAAACAGCCTGGCAACAAAAAGGTGTACTAGGTGCACGAATGACTGGTGCAGGTTTTGGTGGATGTGCGATCGCAATTGTTGAAAAAACTGAAGTAGAAAACGTGCAAAAAGCTATCGAAAAAGCCTATGAGGAAAAGATTGGATATGCTCCAACATTCTATGTCGCTGCGATTGGCGACGGTGCAAAGGAAATTTCTGTTT
>NZ_BAVS01000022.1 GCF_000521485.1 Gracilibacillus boraciitolerans JCM 21714
CCAAAGTAATTAGAGACTTCAACGAATTCAAAGCAATGTCAGATGTGATAGTAGCAAACCGTTTGAGTGATGATATAAAAGATGTGAAAGATAAAGTATACACCAGAGACTTATTTAGTCGGGATTAATGGGATTAGGGGGGGATGGGTGCTCTGTTCTCTTTTTTGTGAGGAGATGGATTATGTTATGATAAAAACTCTTCCGATAATACCAGATATATGTAGACTTAATACAATCCTTTGAGCTACCTCAGTTAATAATTCCTTCCATACGTCATATATGTAGAAAAAGAACCTCATAACTAATCTGGTACAATGGTACATTCGCTTCACTGGAAATAATGTTAATTCCAGTGAAGCGAGCCACATTTCCCGTCAAGCGGAGATTATTTCCAGTGAAGAGCAGGGGGGGATTTCCAGTGAAGCCACCTGTAGCGACGCGGGGGGGACAGGCTCTCCGTTCCAAAATTTTTCGAATTATCACTACTGAACGTGTTGGAGATTTTTGTGTATGGTGGGATAGGAATTCTTTCTGAAAATGAAAAAGGGATACGAACCAGATGTGGTTCGTATCCCTTCCACTTTATAAAATTTTACCATGCATATGCGTTTGGTGCTTCCCCCCCGTATCCAGGGAATATTTCGTCTAAACGGTCAAGTGTTGCCTGATCCAGATTGATTTCAACTGCGCGCAGAGATTTTTCGAATTGGTCCAGTGTACGTGGACCGATAATTGGCGCATCTAATGCTGGGTTATGAAGTACCCATGCGAGCGCTACATCTGCTTCATTTTCACCAAGATTCTTGCAAAGGGAAGTGAATGCTTCCAATTGTGGGCGAAGTTTTTCAATTCGTTCAGTTTGTCCAGCAGATCGAGAGCCTTTAGCTGGATTTAATGCATTGCCTCCAAGCAATCCACCATCCAGTGGACTCCAGGCGATGACACCAATTCCCTGGTCCTTCGCTGCTGGTAATACTTCCAATTCTGGCAGGCGGCAAAGTAAACTGTATTTATGCTGTTCCGTTACAAGTCCTAAGAAATGTCGCTCCTTCGCAGCTGCCTGTGCTTTGATAAGATCCCAGCCTGCAAAGTTACTCGAACCAACATAGTCAATCGTGCCTTTCTGTACTTCTGCCTGGAAGACTTCCCAAAGTTCTTCCCAGGAAACATCACGATCAATATGGTGCATTTGATACAGTTCAATGTGGTCAGTCTGTAAGCGCTTTAATGAACCTTCTAAATGGCGACGAACCTTATAGGCAGATAGAAATCTTCCTTCATTTGGACCGTCGTTGGGATCTCCCATGTGATTATATACTTTGGTAGCAAGTACCACTTTCTCCCGGCGATTTCCACCTTGAGCAAACCAACGGCCAATAATTTCTTCAGTCCAACCGTGACGACCTTTCCCACCATATACGTTAGCAGTATCAAAGAAGTTAACGCCAGCCTCGAGAGCCGCATCCATAATTTTATGCGCTTCTTTTTCTTCTGTCTGTGGGCCTAAATTCATAGTTCCTAAGCAAAGTCTGCTTACTTTCATGCCAGTACGACCAAGATTTGTGTACTCCATATATTTCCCCCCCTCCTATGTATTTGATCTCACCCTTAAATTATAGGCGGAGTGAATAATTTGGGCAAGAATGAAACACTGTCGATATATCTACTGTTTCATTTTCCAAATTGCGATTTTTCAAATTTGTTGAAGGAAATCCTTAAAGAATGTCGAAATGTATTAAGTATAGAATTCCTTTAAAGATTGATGAAAGTTCCTTTATATTAACTATTGGACAGGATGTTAACAGGAATGGAGCAAAATGCTTAAAGATTAGCGAGAAGTAATGTCACAGATAATGAACAAATAATAGGTGCTGTCAAGGTTAGAAAATGCAGCAAATATATTTATTGTTAATGGAGGGGGGGAACTATATTGAGTAAGTCTGTTAATATATCATATGAGAAAGCGAGAAAGCTTTTTATCAAAATAGCTTTCTTATTGAATCAGGTACATCTGCAATGCAAAGTACCAACAGCAAGTAAAGAATCTATAAACCTATATACACCAGAAAAACTATTTAAATACAGTGAACAAATTGGAACAATCCAATATAAGGGTATTCAATATCCACAGCATGAAGATAACGAATTGAAACTGAAGGGTATTGAACTAAGATTGGATGGGGAATTCCTTAAAGCATTAAATATTTATGATAAAATGAAGAAATTTATGGTAAAAGAAGATGCCGATGGATGGCTGAAACATAAATTACTATTAAAAAATAAGGAAATCAAACGCGTAAGGAAAATTACAAGCTTACTTGCAAAAGGGATGGAAAAGAAGTTCGGTTTAGATTATTTATCTTTTAGTATGGACAAAAGTATGCTTGAACTCCCAAAAATACAGAATTCTCCTGTCAATAAGTATGATCAGGAGATAGCTGTACAACATGTATCAGATATCCTAGTATCCGATGGTTTTAAGGTAACCAGATCTTCTAACAGTAATTCTTCCTACCATATATCCGTTCTCATAAGAGGGGGGGAGTCAGTAAAATGCAGGGTGAAGCATCTGAAATATGATAACGCCTATAAAGCATCCCCTTTACCATATCAGGTGTATAAAATTGATGCATTTAAAACATTCGAAGAACAAAAGAAAAAAATAAGCGATGTTGATGTGATTGTTGGTTATAACATCCATGACTCAGCTTTTGCTTGCTTGGATAAAAAGCAGTTTGAAGATAAGAAAAGTAGAGTAGTACATGCTAAAGAAGGTCAAAATTCAAATTACTTTAAAACTTGGAAAGCACTACAGGAATTTAATCGATTATGAAACAACCGGGACGTATGTCCTGTTTCATTTCTTAAATAAAGGCAACATGGTTACAGATGGAACAGACATGTTATAATAGGTTTGGCTATTTAAGGAAATAATTTTTCACAAAAAAAGGCGGTTAGAGCATGAATACATACCTATTTGATTTATTCCATGTCTGTCTCGATGCAGGTAAAGAAATAATGAATGTCTATCAACAGGATTTCGAGGTTGAATTAAAAAAAGATAATTCTCCCTTAACGATTGCCGATACGAGAGCACATCATGTGATTGCAAATGGTTTGAAGAAAATCGATTCTGCCATTCCAGTCCTGAGCGAAGAAGGAACAGAAATCAGCTATCAGGAACGAAAAGAATGGCAGCAATTCTGGTTAGTAGATCCGTTAGATGGAACGAAAGAGTTTGTTAAAAAGAATGGCGAATTCACAGTTAACATCGCTCTTATTAAGGGGGGGAAATATCCAGCGTTAGGTGTGATTTATGCCCCCCCAGCCATGGATACCTTTTAGTTTGGTGTGGATGGGGGGAAGGGCATATAAGCTCGTGAATGCATCGAAAGTGAACATAGCTAATGGCGATGAATTAATTAGCAAAAGTGTTGCGTTACCTGAAGTAGAGGATCATCAGGTTACAACGATCGTCGCTAGTCGCTCGCATATGGCCGGTGAAACAAAAGAATTCATTGAAAATATTAATGGAGAAGTAAAAGTTGTTTCATCCGGAAGTTCTCTGAAATTTTGTCTGGTAGCAGAAGGAAAAGCTGACTATTATCCCCGTTTCGCTCCGACTATGGAATGGGATACAGGCGCTGGCCAAGCCATTGTCGAAGCAGCAGGAGGCAGCGTCTTAAGATATCAAGATAAACAACGCTTCTACTATAACCGCGAAAATCTATTAAACAGCTGGTTCCTGGCAAGTAAATAAGTGGGACAGAATCTCTGTCCCACTTTTCCGTATCATTTATATTTTAAGAAATCTGCTGAGGATCGCTCACTGCAAATACTCCGATCCCTTCCTTTTAAATGAAAAGTAAAAGAAGGCCCCCCCGTTTAAAAGCGTCAAAATCACCAGTCCAGCGAAGACGTTGCTGTAGATCGTTGCATGGTTTTGAGCAACAGCCAACGGATTAATCGTAAACGTGCTGTTGTAATCTAGAATCTTTCCAATAACAGCTCCGCCAAATGCACCAGCCATGAAATTAAACAGGTTATAGATTCCCATGCCCACGCCTATTTCACTTTGAGAAAGCACGTCCGAAATCAAATTAGCAGTGGCTGTCTGGATAAACGGAAATGCGATATAACTGATGATGATCACCGCGCCTAATATCCATGCCGGACTTCCAATCAAGGTCGAGATCAGAAAGAAGCCAGTCATCATCAGGCCAAACGCTATAAATACCACTTTTTTACTTCCTTGCTTTTCTGTTAACGTTCCAGCAACTCTGCCGGTAAAGGCCGCTGCCATCGCACCTGGAAAAAGGACCAGACCGATATACAGCGCATTTAATTCATTGACTTCACTCAACATAAGCGGCAGCATAAACATCATGCCAAACATCGCCATGATTGCCAGGAATGCAGTAAGCACCGTTGTCCGGTAAGGAGCATTTCCAAACATCTCTGGATTGATAAACGGATTCTTGCTGTGAAAAATTCTCCAGGCGAATAAGCTGAAAAAGACAATACTTACGATGATGTACCACCAGATAACCATAGTAATAAACAGAAGCAGCGTAGCTACCGCAATAGCAATAATTGCAGCGCCAAGGATATCGACTTTGCCCTCTTTCTTCTTCTCATCAGGCATCCATTTCCAAAAGAAGGGGGGGATTGTGATCAAAACGAGTGCAGAAATTAAAAATAAATATTGCCAGTTCAATACACCCGTAATAAAACCGCCGATCACCGGACCAATTCCGGATGCGAAAGCCATGGTACTTGAAACAATCCCTAGCACCTTGCCACGTTCTTTCGGGAAATATCTCGAAGGTATAATAAAAACCGTTGCAACGATAGACGATGCACCTGTTGCCTGAATCATCCGGGCAATGACAACCATGATGTAATTGGGGGGGGAGAAAAATCCTAAAATGGAACCTGCAGCAAATAAACTGAGTCCAAACGCTAACAAATACTTCAACGGATAGATATCCGCTAATTTTCCGTACATCAATGCACCAATCGCATAAAGAATGATATATCCTGTCACCACCCAACTCACTTCTGAAGGGGATAAGGCAAACGACTTTGCCACGTCAGGTACAGCAATCATGAACATGGTTCCATTCATGACAGAAAATAATAATACAGAGCATATCAAAAAGATAATCTTTCTTTTATCTGTTTTTGTTAATACATTTTTATCAACCGATTCATTTATTGTTGTTGTCATGTCAAATTCCCCCCCTTTTTCTATTGATAGCCTAATCCCTATCGTAACTAGCAGAGTATGGAAAAGCTAGTAAACTGCTTCACTAGCATAAAGTTTAATTTTCGTCGAAATTCGATTTAATAATGGAGGGTAGGTTATTTAAGAGGGCAAAATAAAAAAACCGTATTTAACAATGGGTTAAACCGGTAGAATCGGATAGGATTTCTATTTAGATGTGATAGATTTTTATTGTGCTTTTCGCTTCAATTTATAAATATCCTCGTCGTGTTCTGTTAATTTATGTTGAATATAGTCCATTTTATCTTCCATGTTAACCATTCGTTTTGTTAATTCAGCATGATTCTGATCAGTTTTTTCGGATAATTGCTGCATGGAGTTATGATTTTGATCTATCTTTTCGGACAATTCCTTTATAGCTTGAAGTATCATATTCATTTCGCTTTTTTCCACTATATTTCTCCTTTCAGATTTGTTATCCTCATTTTACTATAAAGCGATGGAATAGTCATTCGCAAATTTTTTCCGTTTAACTGTTTACTATCAAAGGTAAAAAAAGCACGGTATGAATAGCAGGGGGGGATAGCATGAAATTTTTGGGAAATAAAGTGAGATTTCATCTTATAGCAGTAGATAGCGTGAAATCATGAAAAATTAAAGTAAGATTTCATCTAAATAAAACACAAAAATCAACATTTAGAGGAATGTTACTTATTTTAGAAGCAGACGGATCTATTTTCGTTCAATATGCAATCATATAGTTGCTTATCGTTTACGTACAACCTTATAGTTGCATATAATAAGTATATGGATCAGAACAAAGACGCTATATTCAA
This sequence comes from Gracilibacillus boraciitolerans JCM 21714, assembly GCF_000521485.1. Classification (GTDB taxonomy): domain Bacteria; phylum Bacillota; class Bacilli; order Bacillales; family Amphibacillaceae; genus Gracilibacillus; species Gracilibacillus boraciitolerans. The sequence continues at coordinate 6,064 of NZ_BAVS01000022.1, forward strand.
AGCACCTTTCTGTATTGGAAGATGCGGGGGCTCGTAAAATCAAAAAGAAAGGGGAAATATCGGGTACATTTATTTAATAACAAACCACTTAAGGGTTTACTGAAAGGATGGATAGAGTAATTTCTGTTACAAGTTAAATTATAAGTGAAGCACCAATTAAATATCCAAGTAGGATTTGTAAAAAAGCATGACGTACCTATCGGAGCTCACAGATGGATAACGCTTGTTTCCCCCCCTGATGACCAAGACGGAACAGAGCTTTTGCTTGAAACAAATGAACACCCTGCTGCCAAAGAGTATCAAGAGAAGTTATTTGCCGTTGGAATTCCAGTAACCATGTTTGGTGTGACAGATATTCATAAAGAATACAAACAATTAATAGAAAAAGGCGTGCAGTTTACATTGAAGCCAACACATATGGGCGAATTGACAATAGCAGTATTTGACGATACATGTGGCAACCTTATTCAGATCATCCAGAAGTAACGTTAACCTCATTTTTAACACTTCATTATATTGATAGAGTGATTCTATCAAGTCCGAAAGTCTCCGTTAAATGAATTAAAAAAACTAAATTGGATTTTTGCTAAAAAGGTAGGTTGTATAAAATGGATAATCAAATGAAATTGGAATTTGAAAAATCAAAATCAGGCAATAAAGATGAACGTTATGAAGCTTATCAATATATTTTAAAAGTAACGGACCAAAAAGTGGATTGGGCCTATGAAGTATGGGATCAACTACTAGAGGATTTAACTCATAAAGATAACCATCAACGCTCTCGTTCCGCACAATATTTAGCTAATCTGGCTAAAAGCGATCCAGAGTTGAGAATGATGAAGGACTTTCCTAAGCTGTGGGAGGTCACAAAAGATGAAAAGTTTGTAACAGCAAGGCACAGCCTTCAATCGATATGGAAGGTCGGAATTGCTGGAAAGCCCCCCCAAAAAGAAATAGTTATGGAATATATGGTTGACCGTTTTCAAAATGGAACAGAAGAAAAAAATTTCACATTAATTCGAAACGATATTCTTGAAAATATGAAAAATTTATATAGCCACTTAAATGACGAAGTAATTAAACAAACCGCTTTACATTTGATTGATACGGTTCAGGACAATAAATACAGAAAAAAATATACAAACATATGGAAATAACATTACCGTTCTGTTGTTATGTAGAAAGCTGAAGATGGAGAGTCTGCTACTTTTTTATTGTCTAGAAAATTATAGAATTAAGCCCTGTGGATAAAGTAAACGCGAGTAGCCACGTCAAGCGCAGAGCGCCAAAAACTAGGCGACTTCACGAATCATCCTACGATAAGTCATCATCGATTCGCAAGCTCTCCGTGATTCCCTTATCTCATTTGATTCACTCCAGTCGCTACGTTTTTAACCGGCGCTCTGCGCTTTTGTTCTGTGTATTCAGTCTTATTGTTACTTTATGCGGGAAAAGTTAGATCTAATAGAGGAAAGTAACGTAAAATTGTAAACTCATCCCTTTTTCACAATTGCTTTCTTATTTATAGACATATGATATAGGGAGTAAATGTCTATTTTATTCTTATCTGCTAACCTTCTAGCTAGATACTACAGGTTAACATACATCTATATTCTATCGAGGTGAGTTTTTTAATAAGTGGTAATTTGATTGGGCAAGATAATGTTGTGTTTAATGAATCGACTTTTAACGATTTTTTAGATGGTGTGGTCCTTATGGATCATAAGCAAAAGATCGTCTATGTAAATGTAGCAGCTAGACAATTACTTGGTTATGAGAATCTATTCGAATGAATGATTCAAATTATTCATTCATTTTTTTCGATTACTCCACATTTTAGGTGCTATTGAGCGGCTCAGCCTGTCCCTCTATCCGCTTTATGTTATCATTATATTTTGTAGTTTAAAATTCACCTATAAACTAGGGGGTCAGCATGAATCGCACATTTATAATATATGCCATATTAATTTCTTTATTTATAACGACTTTAGGATTCTTTTTTTATTTTTATCAACAAGTACAGATATTTGACAAGAAATTGGAAGAAACAAATTCTTCTGAGACACGCTCATCAAAACATCATTTTGTTTTAATTGGTGAGGAGATGGGTCACGATTATTGGCGTTTAGTTGGAGAAGGTGCAAAAAAAGCCGAATCAAGATATGATGTTGTTGTGCAATATGAGGGGGGGCCTAAGCGTTCCAATCCAGATGAACAACTAAAACTATTTGATATGGCTATTAAATCTAAAGTGGATGGGATTATCATACAAGCTCTAAATGACGAATTTACGCCAATGATTAATAAGGCTGTAAAAAAGGGTATTCCGGTAATAACAATTGATACGGATGCTCCAGAAAGCATGCGTAGCACCTATATTGGAACTGATAATTACAAAGCTGGTCAGATGGCAGGGCAAGCGTTGATTGAAGATACTGATGGAAAGGCTATTATCGGTATTGTTACCGGTGGAATGGATAAGGACAATCATCAGCACCAGCTAAGACTAGAGGGATTTAAAGATACGATTGCCCAGGTTGAAGGAATTAAGATCGTAGCTATGGCCGAATCAAATTTGAGCAGAGTCAAAGCAGAGGAAAAAGCCTACGAAATGTTAACCGAACATGATGATATAACAGCATTTTATGGAACGAGCTCATTGGATGGTATGGGCATAGTAGCTGCAGCCAATAACTTAAATAAGAATGATTTATATGTAATGACCTTTGATACATTGACTGAAAATATTCGATTATTGAAAAAAGGAAAAATAGATGCGATTGTCGGGCAGCAACCCTTTGAAATGGGAGAGAAAAGTATCGAGATTATGTTAGATCTGCTCACGGGGGGGAATTCCGTCCAAGATGTCTATCAAACAAATGTAACGATCATACGTACATCAGACTTACCTTTAAAGGGAAGCGAAAGGATGGGTCTGCTTGATTAAAATTCGTACGAAGTTACTTATTTATTTTGCCACTATTCTATTGTTAATTGTTATTTCATTTTTGATTCGAGAACAAAGTAACCACGAAGTAAGGGAACTCTATCAGAAAAATGAGGAATATTTTTTTCTGCTAAATGAAATAACGAAACAAACAAATCAGACATTTCAATCGTTGCAATTCTTTGTGCATGAACCCTTTGCGGAAAACTTAAGGTTATATAACGAAGATAGAGAAAATCTTCGAGTACTTGAAGGGAAACTTGATGCTAGAGAAAGCGGTGGAATTAACGAGGAAAATTTCCTGAATATAATTTCTGATTTTCTTGGAGAAACTGATCAAACGATAGAAGGCGTAAACAAACGGAATATTAAACAATACTCCGCGTCACTAGAAGAAGCAGAGGAAACTTCTGAATATATTGATGAGAAAGCACTTAATTTAATAGATGAAAGATTAACTAACTATCAACAGGTTGCTTTCCTTTTAGACAAAAAAATTACATATACAAAAAATATGTGGACAATGATAATTTTTTCTATTATTATCCTAAGTATTTTGTTTGCACTATGGTTCGCTAATGGAATTAACAGAACGATTGAGCGTCTGACAAAGGCAGCACAGGAAATTTCTGCTGGACGTTATTCAGGCAAGGATGTTGTTGTTTCAACAAAAGATGAGTTTTGGTTTTTAATAAAGACATTTAATGAAATGAAAAAGAATATCCTGGAATCTGTTAATGATATAGAAGAAAAAGCTAGATTAGCTCAACTCCTAAAGGATATGGAGTTAAAAAGTTTACAAAATCAAATTAATCCCCCCCATTTCCTGTTTAACACTTTAAACATTATCGCTAAAAACGTCTTATATTGAAGGGGGCAGAACGAACGAGTGATATAATTGCATCTATTTCTGCGTTGCTTCGTTATAATATCGGTAATCTTGACCGCCAAACGACTTTAAAAAATGAAGTGGAAATTGTGCAGGAGTACTTTTTTATTCAGAAGACACGTTTTCAAGAACGTGTGGAGTTTATTGAAAACATTGACCCTAGCTGTTTATCAATTCCACTTCCATGTCTTACGCTTCAGCCAATTATAGAGAACGCCTTTATACATGGGATTGAAGAAATGTCTATAGGCGCTAAAATTGAATTATTAATTTATAAAGAGAATGAAATTGTGTGTATCAAAGTAAAAGATAATGGGGGGGTAGGGATGGACCAGCAAACAATAGACCGATTGATGGATACAAGTGACGAAAAAGAAGTACACGCAGAGAAAAAAGGTTCAGGTCACTCTACTGGAATCGGCATGAAAAATGTGATTAAACGCTTAAAATTATTCGATAAAGCTAGTGAAGTTAACATCTTTTCAGAGCATGGAAAAGGTACAACAGTGACGATTCGATTAAAAAATATAACTAGAAAGGGGGGGCATAATTAATGATAAAAGTGATGCTGGTGGACGATGAGCCAATTGAAAGAGAAGGGCTAAAGATGATACTTAGCAAAAATAGATCTAATTATCAAATTGTTGCCGATGCTCAGAATGGAAAAGAAGCTGTTGAATTTGCATTTACACACAAGCCAGATTTAATATTTATGGATATCAAAATACCTGAATTTGATGGTATAGCTGCAATTAAGAAAATAACTCCTAAGCTTCCGGATACAAAGTTCATTATAGTATCAGCCTTTGATACGTTTGATTATGCCCGTCAGGCTATGAAATTTGGCATTAAAGAATATTTATTGAAACCCAGTAAAATTTCTGAAGTGTTGGAAGCCTTTGATCGAGTAGTTGATGAAATTGAAACAAAAAAACAAGAGATTATCAAAAGGAAGCAAATAAACCATCGTCTTGAAAGTGTTAGTTCCTTCGTAGAAATGGAATATATTGTTTCATTTATGATGGATCATGTTCATGAGTTCAACCAAAAGGAATGGGACGAATGGCTAGACCTCGATCATAAACAGGGATTTGTTTCAGTTTTTTCATTTGAATCAGACAAAAAGCATCCTAGTCGGGAAGAAAAAAGTCGTTGGTATCAAATTTTAAAGCGGTCATTTCAACAACAAAATTCTACAAGTCTTGTCGGCCCATTAACGGGGGGGTTCCAAGTACCTGTATTAACACTATTTAGCGATAATCAAGAACTAAATCGTGAAATGAGAGGGAATATTGTCCGGGCGATCATTCACCAAATTCAAAATAAGCTAGAGGATTGTCACGTAACTGTTGGAGTTGGAAGATCTGTAGCGGATGTAAATCTGTTTTCTGATTCCTATAATGAAGCGATCTATGCTTTAGAATTAGTTTATAATCATCCAAGTGCTTCCTATATGGTATATAGTGATCAATTGAAACAAAAGCGTGCACAGTTAGTTCCTTTTGAAGTAGAGCGAGAACTGCTTACCACAATTAAGAAAGGTGATATCCAAAAAGGAATGCAAATGTTTGAATCCTATTTTTCATCGATTCAACAGGCTTCAGATTTTCGTGTAAGTGTGATTCAAAAGGCGATGGAGGATTTTTTTATCGTGTTAACTAGGGCGATGAAAGAGCTTGGATACAATGAAAATATTCAGACGAATTTAGGACAATTTGACACATCAATACAAATCAAAGAAGTATCCAAGGCGTATCTAATAATGATCATCGAACGTATAGAAGAGTGGCGATCGAATGGTATCCAGTCAATCCTATTACAAGCGAAGAACTATATGGATAAATATTATGATAGTTCCATTTCTTTAGGAGATGTTGCTCAGAAAGTAGGGATAAGTTCCTATTATTTAAGTAAGTTATTCAAAGATACGTTTCAAATTACGTTTATCGATTACTTAACGAATACGCGATTACAAAAAGCAAAAGAGCTTTTATTAGATCAAGATATATCTTTAAAGGAAATAGCTATAATGATTGGCTATAAAGACCCCCCCAACTATTTTAGTCGGTATTTAAAAAAGCAAACGGAATTAACCCTAGTGAATATCGGACAAAATATTGTTAATGAGAAGACAGATGAATCTAAGACTTTAAAAAGAAATAGAAAAATCAATCAGGAGCACAACTGATACTATAGAAAAACGGCTGAAAGTATCCATAGCCATTTTTTTTTTTGAATTTAATTGTGAAAAAGCAGAGAACTAAATGTTCTATTTTTTATTTTGAGCTAGGTTCCTAATTCCCACAGGAAGAAAGTGTAACTTTGCCAATTTGTAACTAAAAATGCGAAAAAGTTCTTTGAAAAATATAATTTTTACAAGATAGTCTAGATGATAACAAGAAATTGAAGATGAAAAGGCTATCAAGAATGCGATTGCATGATAATTTAGAAGTACTCATTAAGAACATTTGGTTTATACCAAAAAGTGAAAACGAAATCTTTTGGAGAAGGTGGTGGATTACAGGGAGATAGGAAAAAGTTACAGTAGGTTGTGGTAAGATAATCATTTTAAAATATAGCAACAATGTAAGCGTTATTAAGGAGAATTTCAACTAGAGAGGGGAGGAAAGAAAGAGAAATCTATCTCTTTCTAACATAAAATGAAGAAAAATAGTTTTTTTTACATTATTTTAGTCACATTGGTAGCAACACTTGGAGGGCTGTTATTTGGTTATGATACAGCTGTTATCTCTGGAGCGGAGGGTTCGCTTCAAACATATTTTACAGAAAGTCTAGGACTAAGTTCGCTTGTTCACGGTCTTACTGTATCTAGTGCTTTGATTGGTTGTATTATTGGTGGATTTGCATCCGGTTTCTTTTCATCAAAATTTGGTCGGAAATATTCGCTAGTATTAGCCGCGGTATTATTTTTGATTTCTGCCCTTGGATCAGCTTATCCGGAATTTTTATTCTTTACAAAAGGCGACCCAACTATTGCGCTACTTATTACTTTTAATATATATCGAATTGTTGGGGGGTATTGGTGTTGGACTTGCATCAGCTGTTGTACCTATGTATATTGGTGAGATGGCACCCGCACACATTAGAGGTAGATTAGTTTCATTAAATCAATTTGCAGTTATTTTTGGGATGTTAGTTGTTTATTTTGTGAACTGGGGGGGTATTGCGAGTGGACACTCGTTGGAGTGGCTAAATGATATTGGTTGGCGCTACATGTTCCTTTCAGAAGCAATACCTGCACTATTATTTCTAGGTCTATTATTTACCGTGCCGGAGACGCCACGTTATCTTGTTTTGAAAAAACAGGATGAGAAAGCAATGTCTATTCTATCAAAGATTTATGAAACTACAATGGCGAAGGCAACTATGTTTGAAATTAAAGAATCATTTGATAAGAATAAGTCAAATGCAACACTTTTTTCCTTTGGTAAAAAATTATTGTCATAGGTATTTTATTATCTGTCTTCCAACAATTTGTTGGGATCAATGTGGCACTCTACTATGCACCACGGATTTTTGAAAGCATGGGTACCGCAAAAGATGCTTCCATGTTCCAGACTATTATTATGGGCTTAGTGAATGTAATATTTACACTTATTGCGATTTTTACAGTTGATAAATTTGGACGTAAGCCGTTATTGATTATTGGTTCGATTGGTATGACTATAGGTATGTTTGGCGTAGCTGGATTGGCTTACTCAAACATAATTGGTATTGGTACGTTAATCTTTATTATTATTTATACAGCATCATTCATGATGTCTTGGGGACCAGTCGTTTGGGTTCTTATTGCTGAAATCTTTCCTAATAAAATTAGAGGACAAGCTGTTGCAATTGCTGTAGCTGCACAATGGTCAGCAAACTATTTCATCTCTTCCACGTATCCAGCTATGATGGAATTTAGCGGTGGAGTAACCTATACATTCTATGGTGTTATGAGTATACTGTCCGCGATCTTCATATGGAAATTTGTCCCTGAAACAAAAGGCAGATCCTTAGAAGAACTTGAATATATTTTGGTTAAGTCAAGAAAAGTTAAAGCCTTATAAAAGGGACAAGGGGACAGGCACTTTGCCTCCTTTGATTTAGCTTACAACGATTGGAAAATGGATGTAATCGATTATGAAATATTTTTTTATGTGAATGCGGATAGTACGATGGCAAATATATAGTAAGTCGCTATTAAACATATAAAAGGGATATGAACCAACTCAGGTTTGTATCCCTTTCTATAATTGTGCCTGAAAAACTTCGTTAAGGCATAGTCTTACATTATCCAGTATAATAATCGACAAAATAAAACGAATTATTGCATTTTTTTACAAATTGTGGTTTTATATATAGTATAATAATACTAATAAAAGTATTACAGCTTTGTATGTATTTATATTCTATCGAGGTGATTATTTTATGAGTGGGAACCTTATTGGTCAAAATAATGTGGTATTTAATGAACGGATTTTTAACGATTTTTCAGACGGGGGGGTAGTCCTTATTAATGATGAGGAAAGAATAGTTTATGTAAATGTTGTAGCTGGACAACTATTTGGTTATGAGAATCCAATCGAATTAATTAATCAAACGATTTATTTGATATTTCCAAATTATACTAGAAATAAGAAAGCAAATCTTGGAATGAAGCTGAACAACACAAAGATGAATCTGCAAACCAAAATGCTATCATGTACCATCAATGATAAGCAACACACACTAATCTTTCTTAAAAAAATAGATGAATTACATATATTCAGAAACTTTTTTAGAGAAATTTCCGATAAAATGAGCGAATCCTTCTTGCAGGCAGTTGTGAAATTTTTAGTCCAGTCATTAGAAGTTGATGCTGCCATTGTTGGAAAAGTGGCGGGAAAAGACTTAGATACTTTGGCTAGCTACAATCGTGATAAACAAAAAAAGAATATCTGCGAATATGTGCCCCCCCTAGAAATTTTACAAAGGCTGGAGGAGACAAAGCGTCCTGTCCATATAAATGATTTACAAGAAATAGCTATTGGCTCTCAAGAAATAGATCTGAAAAGCTATTTAGCAATACCAATGTTAAATACTCAGAACGAATTGTTTGGAGTTGTAGCTATTATTAATCAGCAATCCATGATAAACACGGAGCTTGCTTTAGAGATCATGTTTTCTCTTACCTATCGCATCCGGGCTGAAATTGATCGAATTAGAAATGATCAAATGATCAAAGAGAGTAAGCAAAGATATCAGGAAATCATCGAATCCACACAAGAAGCTATTTATATTTATACGGATGAACAAATTGTTTTTGCAAACGATAAAGGCATCAAGCTTTTGGGTGGAGCTAGCTTGATTGATTTAGTAGGAGTAGACCTCCTGCATTTTGCTCATCCGGATTTTCGGGATATTTTTAAAGCTTTAATTCATCAAAGCAACGAAAGAAAAAGCGAATCCACTATTATTGAAGGGAAGATCATCGGATTAGACCATCGCGTGCATGATGTAGAGGTATTGATAACACCATATGAATCCTTGATCAATCAGAATACCTTACAAGTATCAGTGAAGGATGTAACTGAACGAAAGCAGGCGGAGAATTTTGACTCGCAGCTACGTATACGAAAACAAAAGTCGGAGCTGTTGCAACTGATTAAAAATAAAGATATTAATAATGGCAAGCTAGATGAAGCATACAAGATAATTGCTGAATCAGCCTCGAATTCACTTGGAGTGGAACGTGTAACTATATGGTTGTATCAGCAAGATCCGTATCTCCTAGAATGTAAAGATCGTTTTGAATGGAGTAAAAACCTTCACCAGATAGTAAATCACATTGATTTAGAGGATAATCCGCATTATATGGTATCCATTGAAAAGGATTCCCTTATTACCGTTCACGATGTATATAATGATATTATGAACAATAGCATGTATAAACCGTTTCTTGAACCGTCTATCAGTTCCTATATTGACGCACCAATCGAATAGATGGTAGAGTGATAGGAGTAGTCAGCTTTGAACACGTTGGGATGTCTAGGCAATGGACGTATGATGAACAAAGCTTCGCGTCATCGATTGCAGATCTTGTTGCTATGGCAATTGAAAAAGCAGAACGAAAAAGGATGGAAGCGCAGGTCGAACACTTAGCCTATTATGATCAACTAACAAAGCTCCCTAATCGAATATACCTATATCAGCAGCTTCAAGAAGTGTTAAAAGAGGCCAAACAGGATAATCGAGAATTTGTTGTCATGTTCTTTGATTTGGATCAGTTTAAACACATAAATGACAGCTTAGGTCATACATTTGGAGACCAGTTGCTGCTGGAAGTTGCGACCCGTATTAAAACCTCCATACGTGAAATTGATTTGTTTGCAAGAATGGGGGGAGATGAGTTTGTGCTTATTCTTCCAAGAATTCGTCAAAAAGAGGATGCAGTACTAATAGCAGAACGAATTAACAATGCTTTTAAAGAGCCAATTAAGCTTGAAAATCAGGAGTTGTATATTACTACAAGTATCGGTATTAGTGTCTATCCAAGTGATGGAGAGGATGAGGAATCTCTCATCAAAAATGCGGATAGTGCAATGTATGAAGCAAAAGGGAAAGGTAGAAATGCGTATGAGTTTTATTCTTCCTTCATGAGTGAACAAGCGGAGCAAAGACTATTGATGGAAACGAATTTAAATAAAGCATTAGATCGAAAGGAATTTATCTTATTCTATCAACCTATTATCGATTTGAATTCAAACAAAATGAGGGGGGGTGGAGAAGCATTAATAAGATGGAATCATCCAGAGTTAGGTTTACAGTCCCCAGCAAGTTTCATCTCATTAGCTGAAGAAACAGGACTAATCATCCCCCCCATAGGATACTGGGTGATTCAATCGGTCTGTGAGCAGATTAAACTGTGGGAGAAGCAATATGATATGCATGATTTTCGAGTAGCTATTAATATATCAGTTGTTCAATTTGAAGACGAGAGGTTCGTGGAAAAAGTGAAGACCATTTTAGAGGGAACGAATATTCAACCAAATTTATTGGAATTTGAAATCACGGAAAGCGTCATGCAGAATATGGAAACCTCTATTGCCGTATTAGGAGAATTACAAAAAGTGGGTATAAAAATATCCCTAGATGATTTTGGTACAGGATATTCATCCCTCAGTATTTTGAAGCACTTACCTATAAATAATATTAAGATAGACAAAATATTTATAGATGACCTTCGCGCTGAAAATGATGAAACAATTGTACAGAACATCATTGACATGAGTCAAAACATGAACTTCAAAGTAGTTGCAGAAGGAATAGAGCATGAGGGACAATTAGATTTTTTAAAACACAATCACTGTGACTACGGTCAAGGGTACTTCTTTAATAGGCCTCAAGCTGTTAGCGATTTTGAGAAGAACTTTGGATAGAGTGGTCTTTTTGACAAGATGACGAGTATCTTGTGTTGGGCTTATTCAGAACGATAGAAAAGAAAAGAAAAGAATATAATTAAATTAATAAGCGTGGTACGTGGTAAGTCGAGTATTCACTTCTTCGTGCTAAGATAATGAAATTAACAAAGGACTTTCTAAAGAAAGTTCTTTTTTGTGGTGAGGAAAGAAAGCATCACTGCATAGAATTACAGACTTCTTTCTTTTATTACTTATTTTCTATTCTCCAATATGGCAATCCTCACTTGAAGCAATACAAAAGGTAAAGGAAACTTTTGAACATAGGCTTTTTCATCCTCAGACTTTAATTTTAGTATTATTCGAGAGCAATTTCAGTCAAATAATAAGCAAGGATAATAAAGATTTATTGCTATAAAAACTGTTAATATTTCCATAAGCAAATAAGAAAACGTTTACAAAAAGGGTGGTTAAAATGAAGTATTCTGTTTTTTCTGTAATGGCACATGATAAGACGCCAGAAGAGTTAATTCCCATGTTAAAAGAAGTTGGATATCATGCTGTGGAATGGCGATTTAAAGAAACGCCTGAAGAAGTTAGACAAGAGCCGACTAGTTTTTGGAGAAATAATTATTGTACGATAGATCCTGATATTTCAGATCAGGAAATTGAGGAAATTAAAAAAATGTCAGAACAATATGGAATTAAAACATTGAGTATAACGCCCTATTTACAAGACAATATCAAGGATACAGAGAAAGTATTAGCAGTCGCGCAAAAATTCAATGCTTCCTTTATCCGGTTAGGAGTTCCAAAGTATGACCGAAATGAGGACTTCAATCAACTATTTAAAAATGCGAAAGAATATTTGAAACAAGCAGAAAAGCTTTGCAAACAGTATGGTGTAAAAGGATTAATAGAAACACATCACAACACGATTGTGGCCAGTGCATCTGCTGCTATTCGTTTATTAGATGGATTAGATCCACAACATGTTGGTGTACTTTACGATCCAGGTAATATGGTGCATGAGGGCTATGAAAATCATCTATTAGGCCTACAACTGTTAGGAGATTATGTAGCACATGTTCATATGAAAAATGCCGCTTGGGTAATAGACGACAGCACTAAGAGTGACGAAGTAAATTGGCATGTTAATTGGGAATCCATTGAAAAAGGTATTGTTAATTGGGATCAGGTTATCAAGGATCTATCAACTGTGGGTTATGATGGATATATTGGAATAGAGGATTTTAGTCAAGTAGATGACACCAAGAATACACTCATTCATAATTTTAATTGGTTACAAAAATGGACCGAAAATATATGATCCATCTAAGGGGGGGATGAAGACGATTATAGTAGGAGTATGTGGAACTATTGAAGATGCCCAGATCATAAAAGAAGCAGGATATAATTTTTTAGAATGTACGGTTACTTCATTAATGCCTGAAGATGATCAACAATTCGATGCTATTTGGGAAAAGTACAAAAAATGCCCACTACCGATCGAAACATGTAATATACTCCTTCCAGGTGATTTGCCGGTAACAGGGCCAAATGTAGAGACAGCTCGTATACGTTCATATATAGACACAGCAATGCATAGGGTGAAGATGATAGGAGCAGATACTGTAGTATTTGGAAGTGGTAAAGCACGAAGTTTTCCGGAAGGTTTTTCTAAAATAGAAGCAGAAGCTCAAATTATCGTATTTTTAACAATGGTAGCGCAAGTTATTGAACCTTTGCATATTACCCTAGTAATCGAACCCCTGAATAAAAAGGAAAGTAATATTATCAATAGTGTACCAGAAGCTATTGAATTAGCGAAGAAGATTTCCCATCCTTCTATACAAGTATTAGCTGATCTATATCATATGGAGGAAGAGAAGGAACCGCTTTCTCATTTAATAACAGCAAAAGATTGTTTAAAGCATGTGCACGTAGCAGATAGCGGTCGCATGGCACCAGGGAGAGGAACATATCCCTATCGTGAGTTTAAACAATATTTAGCCGAAGCTGGATATAATAACAGAATTTCAATTGAGTGTGAATGGAATCATGTTGAACAAGAATTAAAAGATGCAAAGGCCTTTTTGGATACAGTTTTTCACGATCACTAACGATTTGAAAAACAAGGGGGGGGAATGGATGGTGAAATTAGTGAATGAATCATTAGAAAAATTCAATATAGTTTATCGAAATATTGATTTGGTTACCAACAAAGAAGATTTCTTTGTGCATTCTCATGATTATTATGAAATTTATTTCTACCATAAAGGAGATTGTAAATATATTATCAATGAGGACATGATTGATTTACAGTCCCATGACATTATTATTATGAATGGTTCCAGTCTGCATGGTCCCGCGCCTGAAATAAATACTTGTTATGAAAGAAGTGTGATTGAGTTTTCGGCAGATTGGATTCGTCCAATTCTGGATAAATTAAATGTCCCTGAACTATTAACACCTTTCGATAAACTATCAAATTATCTATTGCGAAAAGTAGATAAACAAGTACATGAAAATATCTTGCAATTAGTAAACAGGCTGCAGCTCAAGCAAATTCAACAGATAGATTTAAAGAAATCGGAAGTGCAAAAAAGACTGTTAGATGCTGAAATTACGACATTGTTAATTGAATTATTATTTATCATATATGATTTAAGTAAAGGGAAATTAAATAATATTATGTTGTCTAATAATAAAAAAACGTTACACGTGAATCATGTTATTTCATGGATTGACCAACATTTTCAAGAAGAAGTCACGTTAGATGATGTAGCTAATTCGCTTCATATTAGTAAATATTATATGGCTCGAATTTTCAAGGATGTTACGGGATTTACGGTCATGCAGTATTTGATGCAACGTCGATTAGTCCGTGCTAAATATCTATTAGAAATGCAGTCAACGAAATCCATATTGGAAATAGCTTTAGATTCTGGATTCGAAAGCTCTTCCCATTTTAGTAGAAAGTTTAGAGAGTTTTATCGCATTTCTCCTTCAGCTTATCGAAATGAAATGAGAGAAAGATCTATTCCACACGTTGTTCATTAAAGTGAGCAATTTCATACAACAACTATAGTTAGAAGTGCAAGAAATATCAAGAATTAAGGAATTAACCATGATAAGCTTGGTTTAAAAGTAAATGATAAACACTAAACAGTTCATTCTATAAACTGTAATATAAGCAATTTTAGAAGAGGGAGGGAAAGTTTTGGCTAAAGACAAAGCAGAAATGAAAGCGGATTCAATTTTAATACCTAATCAAGGTGTAATGACAATCGATAAGAAGAAAAAGAAAGCAGCACTTACGTGGTATGTATTTTTATTACCAAGTTTTATAGGGATATTATTATTTATGGTGTATCCAATCGTAGAGTCTTTTCGATTAAGCTTTTATCAATCAAATGGGACGATTGAAAATTTTATTGGATTTAGTAACTTCCAGCTTGTTTTAACATCTAAAACTTTTTGGAATTCAGTGTGGAATACCTTTTTTATCGCTTTTTTCCAAATTGCTTTAACAATCCCATTAGGATTTATATTTGCCTCTATGATTAACTCCGTTAGACGGGGGGGCAAAACTTTTTTAAAGTTATTTACTTCTTGCCGAATGTCACATCCATAGTAGCAGCGGCAATGATTTTTCAATTTGTACTTCACCCTGAAATGGGGGTTGTGAACTATGCGTTAGAAGCACTAGGATTACCAACTTCCACATGGTTTTCAGATCCATCGACATCCAAATGGGGTGTGACACTTTTGGCAATGTGGCACTGGATAGGGTTTGTTATTATCATTTGTTTAGCAAACTTACAGGCTATATCTCCAGAAATGTATGAAGCAGCAAGAATCGATGGAGCAAGTAAAGTTCAACAATGGTTGTTTATCACTATTCCGAATATGTCCGGTACATTTGCATTTTTATTAATTACTGGCTGGATAGGCGGCTTGCAGAGATTTAATGAAATTTACGTCCTAGGCGGGCCAAATGGTAGTCCGGCACGTTCGATACAAACCATGGGTGCGTTTATATATGAACGTGGGTTTACAGGATTTGAATTTGGTATCGCATCAGCAGCAACCTATATCATGTTTATTATCATTTTGATTTTTACCTTTATAAATTTGAAAGTATCAAAAATGAATATCTAATAGAAAAGGGTGAAAAAATGAATCAAAATTCAATCGATAAAATGACGGAAATTATTAAATTCGTTCTATTGCTGGTTTTCGGAATATTGCTTATGATGCCTTTTATTTGGATGGTAAGCGTAGGGTTTGATCGGACAGCCAATATAACGATGCCGTTCCCGCCGCGATTAATACCAGAAGAAGTTGCGTCATTCAACTATGGAATTGTCTTTGAGAATGGCCGATTAATACAGTCCTATATTAATTCAGGAATTGTCACGGTGTTCTCTGTTTCTTTACAAGTAGGAGCTTCATTATTAGCAGGGTATGCATTTTCTAAGGGTGATTTTAAATTTAAAAGATTGTTATTTATTTTAGTTTTATGTACGTTGATGATCCCTATGGAACCAAGGTTAATCCCACTATATACGTTATTTAACTCTTTTAATCTATTAAATACATTTTGGCCTTTAATTTTACCCACTGTTATAAATGGTTTACTTATATTTTTGTGTAAACAATTCTTTGATCAATTACCAACTACATTGCGAGAGGCAGCTCAAATAGATGGGGCGAGTGAATTTCGAATTTTCTTTAAAGTGTATTTGCCACTGGCGGGTCCGATCGCTGCAACAATGGTTATCCTTTCGTTTATCTGGAGTTGGAATGATTTTATGTGGCCATTAGTAGTTTTAAACAACCAGGAACTTCATACGGTGCCACTGTATCTTGCTAGCTTCTCTTTAGAAAATGGTACAAGTCTAGGTGGATTAACGATGGCATTAGCCACTGTTAGTATATTACCAATTGTAGTATTGTATCTTTTCTTACAAAGGTACATTATACAAAGTATCGCTTTAAGCGGGGGGGTAAAGGGGGGGAATAAGTGGGTTATCAGGTAAAGTAAGAAAAATTTCAACCAAATACTAGGGGGGGGTAAAAAATTGAAAAAGTTTAAAATGTCCTTATTGTTAATGGTAGTCTTATTATTACTTATCTTTATCACAGCATGCAGTTCAAATGATGATGCAGGTGGAGACACAGAATCTGATTCAACAGAAACAAATTCTGAAGGTGAATCAGATAGTGAAGGTGCTTCAGAAGGTGGAGAAAATTGGGAAGGACAAACGATTAATGTTCAATTAATTGGAGATTTTAATATGGAAGATACAACAGATCCTATTACTGGTGAAAAAACAAAAGGTTTACAAGAGTTAAAGGTTAAATTTGAATCAGAACATCCTGGTGCGACTGTAGAGTTTATTATAATGCCTTGGGAGGGTTATACTGAAAAAACACAGGCTATGATAACTTCCGGTGAAGCAGATGTCTACCAAATGCCTGGTATTGCAGATTTTGCTGCACAAGGAGTTCTTGAACCTATACAGCCATGGATTGATAAAGATGATGAATTCTCAACAGATATTTTTATTGAAAATCAAATGGAAGGTTGGATGGCATTAGGACCTGACAGTACGGAACTAGACGTTTATGGATTGCCGTTTTTAGGAGATGCCCGTTTTATCGCCTATGATAAACAATTATTTGATGAATGGGGTGTAGAATATTTATCAGATTATCCGACAAGGGAAGAAGTTGCTGAAAAGGCAAAACAAATGACTGGAAAAAATCCAGAAACTGGCGAGCAGAATTATGGTATCTGGTTCCGAGGAGATTGGTCTTCAGCATTCACTTTAATTAACCTTGCAGAAGGTCAAAATGGCCAATGGGGAACTGGGTTTGCATGGGATGAAATTGAATTTCAATTCGATAGTCCTGAAATGCAAAGTGGCCTTGAATGGTTACTGGAAATGCAGGAATTCGCTCCAGAAGGACTTGTTAGTAACCAGGGACAAGAGAAATGGCTAACAAAAGATAATAATATAGGAATCATGTTAAATCAAGGACCAGGAGATACGATCATGCCTGCATATGCTCAAGGATTAGGAGATCGAATCGGCATTGCACAAGAATTTAAAAATGATGAAGGTGTAGGCGGTATGTTTGCTGGTTCTCCAATTACAATGGCAAAAGATAGTGAACATAAAGAACTTGCATGGGAATGGATGAAATTTGCAACAGGCGAAGATATGCAAAAGTATATATTTGAAGAAGCGACTGGTGTTCCGGCAGTTAAAGCTGTAGAAACCTGGGAGAGTTATGCGGAAGTGGAAAATCTTATGAAACCAACAGTGGAAGCAATGGGTACGCCATGGACTCCACGTTATCCATGGGCATCATCTCAACCTCGTTTCATCTTAACATCAGAAGTGGAGGCAGCATTAACTGGTGAAAGATCTCCTCAAGAGGCTGTTGAGAAAGCACAAAAAGAAAGTGTGGAATGGTTAGAAAATAGATAAATGATCGGAGAAAAGGGAGATATTTATCTCTCTTTTTCTCTTTACTTTACAGAAAAGGGATGATGTATATGCATCAGGAAGGTTATGTATATCGGTTAATGGTGTGGATAACGAGATTAGCATACTTAAATATTTTATGGGTGTTATTTAGTAGTTTAGGATTATTGGTATTTGGTATATTTCCAGCCACAACTGCGATGTTTGCCATTGAAAGAAGATGGATCAGAGGAAATACGTCATTTTCAATTCTTCCTTATTTTTGGGAAGTTTATAAAAGGGAATTTAAAAAGGCTAATTTGATAGTTTTACCATTTGTTTTGCTATCTTTATTAATTTATATCAATCTGCAATTTACTTTGATTATGAATGAGATTCTTGGTAACATTCTACTTCTATTTTTATTTTCCATTTCTTTTCTGCTACTTCTGGTGCTTATTTATTTCTTTCCTGTTTATGTTCATTACGATATAAAATTAATCCAATCAATGCTATTTTCCTTTATGATTGCCTTATCGTCGCCGCTTCAAACGATACTAATTATAGTAAATGTTTTGGCGTTTTTCATTGTAAGCGTATTTTTACCTGGGATATTTTTCTTGTTTGCAGGGAGTGTAACAAGTATGATAACCATGTGGTTTGCTTATCGGGCAATCATCGGACTAGAAAATCGTAATGAAAGACTTGTACGGCAATAAGACTTTTTGAGAGGTGAGAAAATGGATAGAAGAAAGTATTGGCTTCACACTATGCTTACCATGGCAAATCCAGTATTAGATGCAGTGTCAGAAGGTAAATTGAAACAAAATATGCCCATTGAAGAGCATGGAAGTGCAAATCGAAGTAATTATTCTCATTTAGAGGCGTTTGCTAGATTGATCAATGGAATGAGTGCCTGGCTCGAGCAAGACACTGAAGATCACGAAGAAGCCATAATAAAAGAAACGTATGCTAAGAAAATTCGACAAGGTATTGCTCATGCAGTGGATGTTGCATCTCCAGATTATATGAATTTTTCTGAAGGAGATCAACCAATCGTTGATACAGCATTTTTCGCTCAAGCGTTATTGAGAGCTCCTAAACAGTTATGTGAGAAATTAGAACCTGCTGTACGTGATAATGTGATTACCGCGCTAAAAAATACTCGATCTAGAAAACCTCATTTTTCAAACTGGTTGATATTTTCTGCAATAATTGAAGCTTGTTTATACGAATTAGGTGAGGAAGATTGGGATCCAATGCGTGTGGATTATGCATTAAAACAATTTGATCAATGGTACGTAGGAGACGGGCATTATTCAGACGGACCAATGTTTCAGGCGGATTATTATAACAGTTATGTGATTCAACCAATGCTTTTAAGTCTTATCGAGGCAGTTGGAGACGTATATCCTGATTGGCTTGAGAGAAAAGAAGGTTTAATAGAAAGAGCAAAACAATATGCATTATTTCAAGAGAGGTTAATTTCGCCAGAGGGTACTTTTCCACCGATTGGAAGGTCACTAGCATATCGTTATGGTGCTTTTCATCATTTGGCAAATCAAGTACTCCGTTCAGAATTACCAGAGTCCTTGTCATATGGCCAAGTTAGGGAAGGTTTAACGGCTGTAATCAAGCGTACTTTTCAATCAGATACGATGTTTGATGAAAATGGGTGGTTAACAATTGGTTTTAGAGGACATCAACCAATGATAGGTGAGCCATATATATCCACAGGTAGTTTATATTTGGCATCTTTTATTTACTTGCCACTAGGTCTTGATATGAGTCATCCTTTTTGGAGTGATCCGGATGAAGATTGGACTGCTAAAAAGGCTTGGAATGATACAGCTTTTCCAATATATCAGGGAGCAAACTGTTCTTAAGCCTCCGTTTCACACTTTAATTATTTCAAAAGGTTAGGTGGGCCAGAATAGTACAGTATATGTTAGATGAACTCAGGAGATTCCTTAAGAATGAGCTGTTAAAATGGAAGATAAAAAAAGAAGCTTTTTCGATAATACCTTAAATGACCACCTGCTAAAGCAAGTGGTCATTTAAGAAGGAATTTTATACGTCATTTTTTTTTTTGATTATCTTGATTTTTAAAGATATGATATAATTGTGTAAAAAGACCTAATTTTATATTAGTAGTGTGATTATATAGATAGCAAGGTGCTTTTTTTAGTGATTGAGAACGAGAGCACATTTATAAATATGTAGTACTCATATTGTATAGGATGGTGAAATGATGGATACAAACAAACAGATTGGTCTTATCACGCCTTTTTAGATGGCGATTATTATGGAAGAATTTTTGTGAATCTACAACAGCAAGTAAGACGTAAACAATCCCGTTTATTTACTATTCAAGCACGCGCCAGTGCGAAAGATCCTATATCTTTTCATTATCCAGTAGGCATAGATGTCATAGATGGTTGGTTATTAATGACTAATCCACTGTCTGTATTGCCACTGGATAAGATATTACTAGACAAAATGGAGAAAACCGGAAAGCCGATTGTCTCTGTTGGCTATCAGGAAAATTCTATAACTTCCCATGGGGGGGTTATTATTGATAATATTTCATCAGCTAAGGATGCAGTACTTCATTTGATTGAGGAACATGGACATCAGCGAATTGCTTTTGTTGGCAGCATTCATGAACACTTAGATATGAAAGATCGTTTTCAAGGTTATTTGGGAGCGCTATCTCAGTCGAATATCGCGTATGAGGAAGCATTATTTTATCGATCTAATGATGCGCTAAAACAAAGTGGGTATGATGTTGCACAGCAAATTATAGCAAAAGGCATCGACTTTACGGCAATCTTTGCAGCAACGGATTTAAATGCAATGGGATTGATCGAGGGTCTTAAAGAAGCAGGTTATCGAATTCCAGAAGATATAGCAGTGGTAGGGTTTGATGATTTACCTTCTTCCAAAAAATTCGATCCTCCTTTATCTACTGTTAAACAGTCATTTGAAAATCTAGCTAAGACAAGCTTTGATGTACTTTATCGGAAAATGAACGGGGAAAGAATATCATCCAATCAAACCAATATAAAAACAGATCTTATTTGTCGTACCTCTTGTGGTTGTGCTACTCAAGAGCAAGCTGAATCAAAAGGAAATGGACAAGAACTGTTACTTGGGAAAAATGCTAGCTTAGAGAATCTAATCAAGCGATATGATAATTTTGTTGAAAAGTGGGCAACGTCAGCCAGAGAGGAAAAATTCCAGTTAATTAATATGTTCGGAGAGAAAAGTAAATGGGGTTGTTTAGCCTTATGGGATAAAAATGATAAAGAAAGAGAAAATGTTGTGATTGCTCAGTCATTTAGTGATCACGATTGCCAGGCACCTCCAATTGGTTTGCGCGTTCCTGTTGAACAATTTCCACCAATTGATTGGTTACCTCAAATGGAGAAAGATGAGTTTGTTCGTGTGCAATCTGTTCGTAATGAACGAGGTGATTGGGGTTTTATTGCTATTGTCAGCAATGTCGATGAATTTGTATTAATCAGTTCAGCTGATATAACACAGGTTAGCTTTACTATATCAGCATCTGCATTAGAGAGAGATGAATTATTTGAGCAAACGCAATCCATTGCCAAGCAACTCGAAATCGTTGCGCGATCTACAAATGATGGAATATGGGATTGGGATACTGAAACCAATCGTATTAATTGGAATGTACGCAGTAAAGATATTTTTACTACTATTCAGCATAAGCTTCCAGTAGATGCTCAATCATTTCTTAAACTAATTTATTCAGCAGATGTTACCGATGTGCAAAAACATATTCAAATGCTGAAAGATGAGAATATTCCATTAAAATTGGAGTTTAGGCTACATGGGAAAGCAGGAGAAAAACTCTGGGTCTATGTAACAGGGGGGGATGCCATTCGAAATGATAAGGGAAAGGCAATTCGCATTATTGGTTCCATTACAAATATTAACGATAAGAAAAAAGCGGAAGAAAAAATTAGACATCTAGCTTTTCATGATAGTCTTACTGGTTTACCTAATCGGCAGATGGCTAGAGAGCGTTGGAATCTATATAAAGAAGAAGCGACTCGCCATAACTGCAAACTGGGAATATTAATGATAGATTTAGACCGATTTAAGGTTATCAATGATACACTAGGCCACTTAGCAGGGGGGGATCAATTACTGCAAAAGGTTGCTATTTCCTTAACTCAGTCAGTGAAAGAAGCTATGGACACCGAAGTAGACCAAAAGCAAGCGACTATTGCACGTTTAGGTGGTGATGAATTTATCATTCTATTATCTAATATTAGTGAAGTGGAGAAAGTTCGTCGAGTGGCTGAACAAATCATTAGAAATTTCAAGCAATCATTTTTGGTGCAAAATCAGGAAGTTTTCACATCAACAAGTATAGGGATCAGTATTTATCCAGATGATGGTAGTGATTTCGATGAATTATCTCGTTGTGCGGATATGGCTATGTATAAAGCAAAAGAAAATGGTAAAAGTCAAATGGAAATGTATAATCCGGACGTGGATTCTCAAACAACCAAACGTTTTTTGTTAGAGAACCGCATGCAAAGAGCAATAGATAATCAGGAATTCATCCTGAACTATCAACCAATAGTGGATATGAAAACGAATAAAGTTACAGGTGTTGAAGCGTTAATTAGATGGCAGTGTTCTGAAGAAGGAACATTTACTCCCCTTGAGTTTATTCCGATAGCAGAAGAAACAGGATTAATTATTCCTATTGGGAAGTGGGTCTTGAAAGAAGCATGTCTGCAAAATAAAAAATGGATAGATAAAGGATTTAAACCGGTACCTATATCTGTCAATATTTCTCCGAGACAATTGGAACAAGAAGATTTTGTTCAATCTGTTATCGACATTTTAGAAGAGGTAAACTTACCTCCAAGCTATTTATGTCTTGAAATAACAGAGAGTATGGCTATTAAAAATGTGAGAAACAGTATAAATGTTTTAAGAGAATTAGGTGAAAGTGGAGTGCAAATTGCCATTGATGATTTTGGTACTGGATACTCATCCCTGGCAATGTTAAAGCATTTACCTATTACCAATATAAAAATAGACAAGTCGTTCGTTAGCGATATGGATGGTGATATGGATAATGCAGCCATTATCCGGGCAATTGTTTCAATGGCTAAATCATTGGAATTGACTGTCACTGCGGAAGGTGTAGAAGAAGAGGTGCAAAAAAAGATACTGAAAGAAGAGCAATGTACCTTCGCACAAGGGTTCTATTTTAGTCGGCCATTAGTTGCTGAACAAATGGAAGAATATATGGTGCATAATTCTCAGATTAGAAAGTCGCCAATTTAAAGATGAGAATGGGACGCGGGACAGAGATCCTGTTCCTCTTTTAAAGCAATAAATTAGCAAAATTCATAAAATTAATCTATCATTAGTTATAACCATACTCTAGGAAGTGCTTATAAATGAAGGAAAGGAAAGCGATTTCAATTGATCAACAAGTTCCATTTCGGACTCTTTTTTATTTTTTTCTTCCATTAGGTCTGTCTGCAACCTTAGTGACGATCTCTCATGTGATTATCAACAGTACGCTGGCCCGCGCGCCAGAGCCAGCTGTTGTAATTGCCAGTTATTCTGTAGCAATGAGTCTTTTTGCGTTATTGGAGCGTTGTGCTGTCATATTGCGGCAAACTTGTTCGACATTAGTACGTGACAGGATTTCTTATCGTTTAATGAGAAATACTACTTTTTATGTGTTGTCAGCAATTTTTTTATTAAGTTTACTTCTTGCATACTCCCCTCTAGGAAGAGGTTTTTTCTCTGGTTTGCTTGGTGTAAGTGATCGAATGCTTGAACCAACAATAGATGCTTATCGTGTGCTGATGTTCGTGACGATTTTTTCAGGTATTCGTTGTCTGTATCAAGGTGTAATTATCTCCAATTTTAAAACCAAATGGCTGACAATCGGGATGGTTGTACGATTAATATGTATGGCCTTTTTAGCATGGTTATTGCTTAAGAATGACTGGGTAAATCATGGTATATAGGTGCGTATATCTTTTTAGCTGGTATGGCGGTCGAGGCACTTGTCAGTGTGCTGGAAGGTAGATTGATCGTAAGGAATTTACCACAGAAAAAGGAAAAGCATCACATTAGGCAACAATCTCAGATCTTTCGATTTTATAGCCCTTTAATGATAGCATCTCTCATTGCTGTTAGTGTTACACCAACGATCAATGCCGTCCTGGGTTGGAGTACGAAAGCAGAAATTGCGATTGCCTCTTATGCCGTAGCTTTATCTATTGTTCACTTGTTAAATAGTATGGCGTCCTATATTCATCAGATTGTGATCAATTTTTATCCGAAAGATCAACGATCGGTGCTTCGCTTTACTGCTATCATGAGCTTATTTCCTAGCATCATGTTAATGGTCATAGCCTATTCGCCTGCAGGTATATGGATTTTTCAGAATATCATAGGTGTTTCCGGTGAACTCCTTGATCACAGTATTCTTGCATTACGCTTTTTTGTGCTTTTTACGCTCTGTTTCCCGTGGATTGATTTCGCCAATGGAATCCTCATGATTCGAAATAAAACAAAGGTAATGTCGTTTTCCCAAACCGGAAATGTTGTAGCAGCAGTGGCTGCTTTGTTTATCCTTATTTTTGTTTTTCCAAATGGTGGCGGATCGATTGGAGCATTAGCGCAATCCATTGGCTTTCTAATAGAACTAATCATTTTGGTAATATTTTTACAAAGGGATAAGGGGACAGGCTCTCTGTCCCGCTCATCCTCGGTTTAACCAAGCAATAACGGCAGCTACTGAGAAAAATAGTACCATGACAAGGAGAATCTGCGTATATCCACCAAACGTATCAAAGGCAATTCCAAATGGTAATGGCCCCAATGATGAAGCGATTACAATTGAGGTCATTCCTGCCCCCCCTTTTAGACTACCTATGTTTTCACGACCAAAGTATTGTGGGATGATGATCGCCATACAAAGTATTGCAATTCCCTCTGCGATGCCGCGTGCTAATCCGAATAGAACAGCCATCATAAATGAATCGGCGACGATAAGGATGACCACAGCGATTGTCTCTATAAAAAATGAAAAGGCAAATAATTTGTAAAGTGGTACTCTTTCTAAGAGAAAACCAGCTAGGAAACTAATAGGGAAAGCTACTACAGCCATCATACTTAAGATGAAAGCGGATGGTCCACGTGTAATGCCTGCTTCTCCTAAAATAGAAACAATATGAAACGTCATTCCCGTATTGGCCATAGCAGGCACAGCGATACAAAAGAGTACACCCCCCCAAAACATCTTAGTTTTTAGAGCCTGCTGTAACGTCCAAACTGGTTCATTGTCTGTGATGGAATCAGAGTGAAGCTGAGACTTAGTTTTAGTTGCGGATGTCCATTTGCTTGTTGAAAAACCGTCGGGTACAAGTCCATATGTTTCGGGACGATTGCGGATGAGGAGCCATGCAAGTGGTACGAAACTTACCAGTAGAACAATCGCCCAGACTTGCCACGCACCTGTCCATCCAAATTGATTAATCAGCCAAATGTTTATGATAGGAAGTGCTGCTGAACTAATAAATCCCCCCTAATTCCATAAATGCAAAAGCACGACCTCTTTTTTTACAAACCACTGCGGAATCATCGTATTCGGAATCAGCTCCATTAATCCTTGTCCAAACAACCGTATCAAAAAGAATCCGATCAATAACATGAAAGGCAGTGAGACGAAACTGTTAAAGAAGCAGGCGACAGCAAGCATGGTCCCTGCAACTACAGCCATCCAACGTTGGCCAACGCGATCAATAAGTCTACCCATAAAAATTAATAAAATACCCGATGCCAGTGTAGCAGAAGAATATATAGTTGAAATCATCGAACGACTCCATCCAAATTCATCCACATAAACATCAATAAAAATAGACACAGAGTAGGTTTGACCTGGTCCTGACAAAAATATCCCCCCAGGCACCGATAAAAACAATCACCCAACCATAGAAGAAGGGAGTTTTATGTACCAAACCAGTTGTTTGTTTTTGTGATCTAGTCATATTGTCCTCCGAGTAAAATAGAGTTATTTTAATATATAACTAATTATAACAGATGAGTGAGCCTGTCCCCCCCATGTCCCTTTTAACAATTTTAGTACATGAAATCATATCTACAAGTCATACTAAAGTTAGAAGGGAGAAATACATATGAAAACGGCAGGCTTCATGATATTTTTTTTGCTTTTTAACCCAGTCATTCATCCTAGTGACTTAGTTGTAACATATAAAGGGGGAATCCATTGCGAGTGTTAGTCGAGCTGAATTTACGGTACCTTTCCTTGATGAGCTTGTCATTGATGAAGACAAATATAAACGATTTATGGAGGAACTTGATAAAAAGGTTTATCAGGAACCAGTGAATGCAAGGATTGATAATAATGGTGTGATTGTTCCTGAACATGTTGGTTATAAGTTAGATCAACAAAAATTTAAAGAACGGTTTTATACGTCTTTTTTTGAAAATAAATCTGCCAGTATGGAAGTACCTCTATTAAAAATCCATCCAAATGTAGATACGGAGTTACTGGCAAATATTCGAACGCAGCGAATAGGTCAATATGTTACCCATTTTAATCCGAATAATAAGGAGAGATCTCATAATATTTTGCTCTCATCAGAAGCCATTAATAACCATGTTGTATTTCCTGGAAAGACTTTTTCTTTTAATAGGGTTGTTGGGAAAAGGACGAAAGAGAGAGGGTATTTGCAAGCTCCTGTAATTGTCAAGGGAGAAATAGCGGAAGATATAGGTGGAGGAATTTGTCAGGTGTCTTCCACATTATTTAATGCAGTTGACCAGGCTGGAGTACAAATTATAGAGCGATTTTCTCATAGTAAGAGCGTTCCCTATGTTCCGCCTGGAAGAGATGCAACGGTTAGCTGGTACGGACCTGATTTTACATTTAAAAACAATCTTAATCAACCATTACTTATTCAGTCTAAGATTGTAGATGGTAAGGTAATTATTAGTATCTACTCTTCAGATATGGTTGATTCTTCGGAACATTTTTCTTGATTCGTTTTTCTAGTTACAACTTTTTATAAGGCAACCATTTTACGCAAAGAATTTTCACATGTACTAAGAAAGCACAACGAGCAGATCTATTTCCCTTGTTGTGCTTTCCTTTGCGTATAACTTGAGATTGTTGCTGAAAAGACTCGTTACTATCTTAAAAGGTATTAAAAATACGCCTTGGGTAACGATATAATTAGCTGCTTTTTGAAAAACCATTATGTCTTAGAGGGTTGATGTTATGTACATATTAATAAATAGTTTATTTATAATAGCAGGATTTGTATGGGGGGGAGATTGGAGAAACTGGAAAAAGTATTATCCTACGATTCTTTTTTTATGATTGGGGGGGATTTTTTATATAATTTTCTTCTTTATAATAAATCAATGTGGCTATTTCATGACACATTTTTACCTAACCACACAATCATCACTATCTTAGAAATGGTTGTTACATACTCGGTAACCGTACTAATCTATTTGGGGGGGAAGTTTCCTGAAGGGTGGAAGAAACGTACTGTATGGTTTTTATTTTGGTCAGCAATATTTTTATTTATTGAGTATATTAATTTTGAGTTTGGTTTTATAACCTATCATAATGGCTGGAATTATTGGTGGTCTGTTTTCTTCACAGTTGTCATTTTTATTATTTTACCTATTCATCATAAAAAGCCTTTGCTAGCATGGTTGTTTTCGTTAATATTTATACTCTCATTGTTGACAGTTTTTGATGTGAAGATTAGTGATTTGAAATAGAATGTGTAATCAATGTGATGATGAACTGGAAGGAAGGATTATGTGACTAATAATTATCCAACATTTGAAGAAATACGTAATTTGAAACAAGAATTGTATCAGATGAGATTAGAATATTGGATTGCAGAAAACTTATTTACTTTTCAATGGTGGCTTCTTTTAGTTGTATTCTTTGTTCCTTGGATTATCTGGCTGCGGGTTGTTGACAGGAAGAGAATACCTCAAATACTGCTATTTGGAGCATTATTAATGATACTTGTTATAATGATGGATGATATTGGTATGGAATTAAATCTTTGGTCTTACCCGTATCAATTGATACCTATAATGCCCAGATTACTTCCTATAGACCAAGGAATCATAATTGTAGCTCATATGATTTTATACCAATACTTCCCCCCCAGATGGAAACAGTTTATTATAGCTAACACGGTAATGGCGCTAAGCTTCACATTTATTTTTGAACCACTAACTGTTTGGTTAGGAATTTACAAATTAGAAAATTGGCGTTATATTTATTCTCTGCCTATCTATATTTTAAAGGCTACTTTAATCAAATGGTTAGTTGATGAAATTATTCTGAAAAAGTAGTCCAGAGTCAGGGTATAAACTAGTCTTTAATATCCTCTGGTTGTAAATCAAATATGTCTTTTTTAACGATATCAACATCTTTATTGTCTACTTTTTCCGGGCTGCGAACGATCGCTGTAACCTCGTGTCCTCTGTTAAGAGCTTCTTGTGTAATCAGTTTTCCAGATTCCAGTTGCACCAATAATTCCAATCTTCATTTATTAGTTCCTCCTTAAATCATTTGTACCTAGTAGAGTTTTATTTTATTAGAAGTTAAATGAAAGACATTCCTTATTGTTTAAAGAGTTGCTGAAGGATGGCTACCTTTGTTTGCATCAGGGGGGGCGAAAAGGAAACGGGAATACAAGAATAAGAAAGCTCTAACTCAAACAGATAAATTAATTGTTTTCTTTCTTCATGATAGACTTTTTTGTGAAACGCTTGAAGCACAGATATATAACGATTCAACAAAAATCGTTGATTAAATTAATAAAATGCTGAGTTCTATCCTTTTTAAATGGAGCACAAAGTTAGGGATCATGTTACCATTAAAATGAAAGAAAATAAGACTTTTAATTGTTTTAAAATAAGCAGGAACCTCATAATCGTAAAAATTAAATTTGATTAATGGGTACTTAGGGAGGAGAAAACATGGTAGATTTTTTTTCAACACTTAGTCCAGTTATGCAAGGTTTATTAGCAACTATATTTACTTGGGGGGGAATGACTGCACTTGGGGGGGCCACACTGGTCTTTACAACAAAAACAATGAATCAAAAACTAATGGATGGGATGCTAGGTTTTGCAGGTGGTGTTATGATTGCAGCAAGCTTTTGGTCTTTACTCTCACCTGCAATTGAAATGGCGGATAGTGATGCGCTGCCTGCTTGGTTACCAGCATCAATAGGATTTATTCTTGGTGGACTATTTCTATGGGCGGTCGATAAAGTTATACCTCATGTTCATCCAACTGCAAAAATGGACTCTGCAGAAGGAATTCGTCCTGATAGAAGAAGAAGAAGTACTCTATTAGTTCTTGCTATTACTCTTCATAATATTCCGGAAGGTCTTGCTATTGGGGTAGCATTTGGAGCTGTTGCAGCTGGCTTTCCATCTGCATCATTAGCAGCAGCAGTTACATTAGCTATCGGAATTGGGATCCAAAACTTTCCGGAAGGTACCGCGGTATCTATGCCATTACGTAGAGAAGGTATGTCAAGGATGAAGAGTTTTATGTATGGACAGTTTTCAGGTATAGTGGAGCCAATTGCCGCAGTAATAGGTGTACTTGCTGTAACGTTAATAGAACCATTACTACCTTTTGCTTTAAGCTTTGCAGCTGGAGCGATGATTTTTGTTGTAACAGAAGAAGTAATCCCGGGTTCACAAGAAAACGGGAATAAAGATCTTGCATCTATGTGTTTAATGATCGGTTTTACTGTAATGATGATTTTAGACGTGGCTCTTGGTTAGGTATTAGGTACTATTGTATCCTATATTCTATCTAAATCTATAAATAATCAGATTAAGCAAGTAATAGATATTTTAAATATGAGAGATTATTCAGTCTGACCATTAATAACAATTTAAGAAATAATGTACAAAATGAAGTGGTAATACCACAAATTCAATGAATTATTATTACGAGAAAAATAGCGATTTACCCAATCTATTAACCTATAATTTTGATGATTTTAATGAAAGTACAGCCGCAGTAGAGTGTGTAATTTCATTAAATCATGAAGACATTGCCATGTTATTAGGTAATATCAAACGTTTATCAGGAGTGAACAGATTTGTACTTAGTTCCAAAAGGCGCTAAGAATCCACAAACAGCTGATGCAAAATTGCAGGAGGCAGCAGACAAAAAGTAATTTCTATATGAGTATAACCGAATGATTATATCACCGTGCTAACCGTTTGTAAGACTCTAGTTCTAGCTTCAAAAAACACAAAGAAGCTGAGTTAGTGGGGGTACCAGATGCTATTATATTGATACGTTCCGCTAATAATGATTGGGGGGGGTGATCTTCTCCTGATCATAATAGTCTCACTTTATCATCTGGTTGTGATAAAATAGAGGTCAATCAATAATGAAGATTCCTATAAGGTCTGATCCACAGATATAGGATAAGGTGTTTTCCTATGAAAAGAAACCGCTGGTACAAATTTTTTCAAAAAGTTCCCGTTTATAAGGAGCGTTTTCTTACTTTTACTACTAATTGTTTCACACTTTTTTGGAAGCCCTTTCTTTTTTTTGTTTCGACAATTTTTTTTCGATATACCAAAAGATCTGTCTGAATCAGCAAAAATGGATGGTGCGAATGAATTTGTAATCTATAGGAAATTATCATTCTTTCCTTATCCAAACGAGTATTGAAGAAGGTTGTTATTTTTCTTGGCTATGGATCGGCGGTGGCTGGAGTATTTTTCTCTCTTTCTAAAAGATGGAGTTAAAATAAAAAAATATAGCATTGGAGGATTTATTATGGGAGAAAAGTCATTTTTAGGAACAGATTTCGTAGCACAAATTGGTATTATCGTGAAGGATATCGATAAAACGGCCCAAGCCTTTGCCGATTTCTTCGGAGTAGACGTCCCACCAATTAAATGGACGGATGAGTATGATAAAGCGCAGACGCATTATAAGGGAAACCCTGTGGAATCACGGGCGAAGCTTGCGTTTTTTAAAATGGAGAATATTCAGATCGAGTTGATTGAGCCAGATGAAAATCCGAGTACATGGCGCGAATTTTTAGAAGATCATGGCGAAGGGGGGGTTCATCATATTGCCTTTATAGTCAATGGAATGAAGCAAATTGTAGCAAGCATGGAAAATGAGAATATGCCGCTTGTACAAAAAGGGGGGGAATATGATGGAGGTCGTTATGCGTATATGGATTCCTTTGGTCAGTTAAAAGTAATTTTGGAACTGTTGGAAAATGACT
Organism: Gracilibacillus boraciitolerans JCM 21714; assembly: GCF_000521485.1. Taxonomy (GTDB): domain Bacteria; phylum Bacillota; class Bacilli; order Bacillales; family Amphibacillaceae; genus Gracilibacillus; species Gracilibacillus boraciitolerans. The sequence continues at coordinate 37,125 of NZ_BAVS01000022.1, forward strand.
AGGAGGTAATCTCAATGAATTATTTGATAACAGGTGCAAATCGTGGATTGGGCTTATCTTTAACAGAAGAAGCATTAAAGAGAGGTCATCATGTGTATGCAACAAGCAGATCTATCAAAGATGAGCGATTGCTGCAATTAAAAGAGCAATATTCCGATCAGTTAGTCATGCTCTCGATCGATGTACAAGATGAAAGCTCGATTGAAGAAGCGGTGGTTTCATTAAAGAAAAACAGTCAATATTTAGACGTTATCATCAATAATGCAGCCATTTTGAATGAAAGAGAAAAAACGATCGAAGAACTTGATATCGATGCGTGTGCGGTCGCTTTTGACATTAATATATTGGGGGGGCGATGAGAATCATCAAGCATTTTCTTCCCATTTTTCATAAGGGTCCAAGAGCTTCGATACTTAATATTTCCTCAGAAGCGGCAAGTTTTACGAATGCTTATGCTGGGGATTATCCCTATGGAATGTCAAAAGCAGCATTAAATATGTTGTCCGAAAAACTTAAAATGTATCTAAAGGATGATGGTGTACAAGTCTTATCGATTCACCCTGGCTGGATGAAAACAGATATGGGAGGAGAAAAGGCACCTTTTGATCCTGATGAGACGGCGAGGATGATAGTAGATCTGGCAGAACGAAAAACAGAAGTCGACAGCCGATATAGTTTTGTGAATCGAGATGGAAGTGCCATGAATATTTAACAGAAAGGAGCGGCATGTATGAAAGTAATAGCAACATTAGGAGATTATTATCATGACGAACAGAGGTTAAAGGATTGTCTGGAAGAAGTGTTGCAAGGGTTGAATGATGTTGAGTTAGCTTACGTAGACAGACAGCACCTGATAGAAGTGATCATGGGTGATCAGCCTGATCTGGTGATATTAGGAGCGGAAAATCGTTTAAATCCTCAGGAAGATCCTGTTGATTCATGGTTAACGGAAGAGGATGCACAGGTGCTCGCAGACTTTGTTGGAAATGGTGGGAGTTTTCTTGCATGGCATTCGGGATTGGCTAGCTATGACAAAATTACAACTTTTGTCAACATGCTTGGCGGATATTTTCTATATCATCCTGCTGCGCATCAGATTGTGACTTATCGTTATCAGAATCATTTCCTTTTTGACAGACAACGGGATAACTTCAAAATTAAAGATGAACATTATTTTATGAAATATCAGGAGGATATCGATATCTTTTTGCGATCAGATTCTGTTGATGGAGAGTCGATTGCCGGATGGACCCGGAATCACGGGGAAGGACGTGTGGCGTGCTATGCACCTGCACATCTCGTGGAAGGGTTAGAGCATCAGTTGGTGAAAGAAGATTTAGATCAGTTGATCCAATGGTGTCTTGGCTTAAAATAGGGATACGGGGAAAGGTTCTCTGTCCTAATTTTAGAAAAGACTGAGACAAAAGTAATTTGATAAAAATGAAATCCGAGCGATATGTGAATTCTACGATGGAATTTGTTTTCGCTCGGATTTTTAACTGTATAATAAAAATAGGTGGTTTAATAGTTTTAAAATTGGAATAAATAGTGTAGATACTTATCGTACAGGCATTGCTAGATTGGGAAGGAAGGAGGGATACCAGATTAATGAACAGGATGAGCAATAATAGAGTGTACATGGAATCGTTATCAGAACGAATTGAATTGATGCGATAAGAATTATTGGATATTGGTTTTCGAGATGGCTTAACGGCTGCTTCTACGATCCAATACAGTCAATTATTAGATGAAAAAATAGAAGTATATCAAAAAACACTACAAAGTATATAAATATCTAATTAGTAAGTAAAGTGGAAGACACTGTGAAAAAAATAAAATGAATGTTAAAAGGAAACTTTTATAATAAAGTGAGAGTTTAAAAAAACGAGAAATAATTCCCGTCATTTTTTTTGCCCAAATTTAGAAATGGGACGTGGGGGACAGGCTTCTCTGTCCTATTTTATAGATATATTCTACTGTTTTGACTAGGAAAATGTACATATAAGAAGGCTCGATAAGAAAGTTAAATTTGCTTGTTGGGTCTATTTTTATGCAAAATTATAGATAGAGTAATATTTCCTGATTGTGCACCCTACTAAAGTAGTATATAATTAATAGGTATTTAGCATTATTTATTTGTTGATGCGTATTAGATTTCTAAGTGCATTCGGTAAAAGATACTAATAGCTTGTCTCTAAAAGAAAATAGAGTAAGGGGCTTACAACATTTCAAAAAAATAATCAATTTTTTAAGATGGCAGAAAGTAGTGATATCATTGAGAAGAGGGAAATTTTTTGTAGAACTGGCTAAACATAAGGGATTTAATTTAAAACAGCTATCAAAGGAAACCGATCTACCATATTCTACATTACAATCAATGATTAAGAGAGATTTCTATAATGCTTCTATTAATAAAATGATTGATATTTGTAATGTAATAGATATAAGAGTAGAAGACTTGTATGAGAAAGATTTGAATGAAGATTATTTGAAGAAGTTAATACAAAAGGATGAACCGGGAACATTCGTATTGGAAAATGTTTTAATCGAATTTATCGAAAATGATCTCTCCGGACTTGTAACCTTTCTTGAAGATCATTCGAAGTTTACGAGTCAATTATTTCACATATCAAATAATATTTTAGAAGAAGATAAAAAAATGCTTCTTATTTATCTAGAACAAGCCTTAAAGCTAACTAGGAAAATAAAATATAATAGGTAGCGTAACAATGTTGCGTTGTTGATTGGCAAGCTCATTACTATTTTTCATACTATAATTCTAAACAAAAAGAAAGAGTTATTTCTATTAATAATTCTTTCTTTTTTGTCTATATCTGAAGTAGAGTGAGTTGAGAACGAACTGTCTCCGTGTTTCAGTGTTACCTAATCAAGTTGACTTTTTTAACATAGTATAATAAAATTACTTACAGCATAAAGCACAGTAAATTAATCGGAATTAGAGGTTATCAGGGATGAGGTGTGTAGGGGGGGATGGCGGATCGTCAGCTTGTTGAATTAGCAAATATAAGTAAATCGTTTGATGTTAATGGCAAAGCAGAACAGGTGCTTGAGAAGGTATCTTTATCAGTCGATCGGAATGAAGTGGTGTCTCTTTTAGGTGAAAGTGGTTGTGGAAAGAGTACATTGCTCAACATCATCGGTGGATTTGAGAAGCCATCGAACGGCACTGTGGAAATTGACGGAAATACCGTCACTAAACCGAGTAAGAATTGTATGATGTTATTTCAGAATTATGGACTATTACCATGGAGAAGCGTGTTTAAGAATGTCGAGCTTGGTTTAGAAGGACAAAAATTATCTGCAAAAGAGCGAGAGGAACGTGTCTTTCATTACCTGAACTTAGTCGGACTCGGTGATAAGGGGCAGCAATTCCCGCATGAGATGTCTGGTGGGATGCAGCAGCGTGTAGCCATCGCTCGTGCCTTAGCAACGGAGCCGGATATTATTTTAATGGATGAACCTTTTGCAGCTTTAGATACATTTAATCGTTATTATTTGCAGGATGAGTTATTAAAAATCCAGGAACGCAGCCAAACAACAGTTGTGCTGGTTACCCATGATATTGATGAAGCTATTTATTTATCGGATCGTATTTTTATTATGAGTAAAAATCCTGGTAAAATTCATCGTGAAATCAAGATCGATTTATCTAAACCGCGAGATAGAAGTCATGGTAATTTTCAATATTATCGAAAAATGATTTTTGAAGAATTTCAATTTAGTGGAGAAAAAAATAACACGGGCTTTTTTCAAATATAAGAAAATACTAAGGGGGATTAGATGTCATGAATATTAAAGGGTGGACCAAAATACTAGGCTTCGCATGGTACTGGTGCTGTTGTTAACAGCTTGTGGTCAAGATGAAGACGGAACACAGGGATCAAGTGAAAAAACAACCATTAAAATTGGTTATATTCCAATCACTCATGCTGTTCCATTATATGTAGAGGAAGGATTAGCAGAAGAAGGATTTGAGAACTTTGAACTTGAACTTGTAAAGTTTGGATCATGGCCTGATTTAATGGATGCTTTAAATGCAGGCAGAATCGATGGGGCCTCTGCATTAGTAACAGTTGCAATGCGAGCGAAGGAACAGGGAATTGATTTAAAAGCAGTAGCATTGGGTCACCGTGATGGTAATGCGCTTGTAACCGCGAATGATATCGAGGGTGTAGCAGATCTGGAAGGCAGTCGTTTGCGATTCCACACAAGTTTTCTACCCACAATATCTTACTCTATCAAGCTTTGAAACAAAATGGTTTCTCTTATGATTATGTCAATGCAGTAGAAATGCCGCCAGCAGAAATGCCAGCAGCCCTTTCAGAAGGACGAATTGCTGGGTATGTCGTAGCAGAACCATTTGGTGCGCAATCTGTCGTTCATGGTAATGGCAAAGTTCTTTATCAAGAGGATGATCTATGGAAGGATGCGATTGATTGTGCTTTGGTATTACGAACTGAATTTATCAATGAACAACAGACAGCTGCAGAAGAGTTTGTCAACGCCTATGTAGATGCAGGGCTTAAGGCAGAAGAAGGTCACGAAGAAACAAACCAGATCATTCAGGATTATTTAGATGTCGATGATGAGGTGTTGGACCTTTCACTTGAATGGATTTCATATGATGATTTAAAAATTAATCAAGATTCGTATACAGAACTGAGAGAATATATTATCGAAATGGGACTGTCAGAAAATCCGCCAACTTATGATGAATTTGTAGACAATTCTCTATTTGATAAAGCGATGGGATCCAATGAATAATCTATCAAAAAAAGCACTCAATATTTTTATAGGATTTGCGATCTTAATTGCAATTTGGCAAACAGTCATTCTTGTTACAACGATTAATGAAAATCTCTTTCCAACGCCATTGATGGTTTGGGAAGCGATTATCTCCTTAATCGCTGATGGCACCTTGTTTGTCCATTTGCAGATTAGCTTATTCCGCTTTGCCACAGGTTATATACTGGCGGTAGTGATTGCGATTATACTTGGCTTATTTTTAGGGCGGATGGAAAGAGTATGGAATATCGTTGATCCGATCGTCCAAGTATTACGTCCGGTCGCACCGATTGCATGGGCACCTTTTATTGTCTTATGGTTTGGGATCGGTAATGCTCCGGCAATCGTGATTATTTTTATCGCAGCGTTTTTCCCTGTCTTGCTCTCAACGGTTTCAGCAGTGAAAAAAGTGGATAAAACATATTTGAAAGTAGCAGAGAATTTGGAGATTAAGCAGCCGCAGTTGATGATGAAGATTATTTTGCCGGCAGCATTCCCGTACATTGCAAATGGCCTTCATATTGCACTTGGAACAGCCTGGATTTTCCTTGTTTCTGGGGGGGAAATGGTGGGTGCCCAGTCCGGATTAGGCTATTTGATTGTCGATGCAAGGAATTTACTACGGTTAGATCTCGTGTTAGCGGGTATTATTTTTATCGGTTTATGTGGGTTGATACTAGACAAGTTGATTATGGTTTTTGAAAAATGGATCCAGAAGCAGTGGGGGGTGGCGCAACCCCAACAAAATAAAGGCAGAAAAATAGTTCCCGACACCTTGTGTTAGGAACTAAGCTTTTCTTCTTTTATTTCTGTAACGGAAAGTTGATCAACATTTGTCTGACAATGTGGACAATAGTAGGCGATGGTGACTTCATGCTGGCATTCAGTATGAATTAATTTTTTATAGCATTTTTGGAGATTGTCGCGTCCCCCCCATAAGAGAATCGCATGAAATACATGCTCTAAATCTTTTCCGCTTTCCGTGAGTTGATAGTGATAACGTGGTGGATGCTCGGAATATAGCTCAGCGGTGACGAGGCCAGATTGTTCCAAGTATTTCAGGCGGTCTGATAAGATATTGGAGGAGATACCCTCTAGTGCCTTTTTGATATCACTGAACATGACATTGCCTTGTAAAATTTCGTGGGCAATTAATAAGGTCCAGCGGTCTCCAATAATATTTAAGGATTGCGCGATGTTACACGGTAAATTATAAGTCGTTTTCAAGTTATAGTCCCCCCCCTTTCTATGACTACTGTAATTTTAACATAAATATAAAAGTAATAGTTAGTTGTTTTTTATTACTGAGTATTATAAAATAACTAATAAGAAATAAAATATCAATGACAAGGAGTGGGATAGATGAGTTTATTTTTAGTAGAATCAAAAATTAGCGGAAATGTTACAAACAAGGAAGCTTTTGAGAATAAAGTAGCGGAAATTAATGATGCAACAGCAGCAAAGCAGGTTAATCTTGTAGAGGTTCAGGTTACCAAAGATCTTTCAATTGCCTTTTTCATTTTTGAAGCTGAGAACGAAGAAGCGGTAACGGCTAGTCTTAAAGATCTGGATATTACCATCGATTTAGTCAAAGAAGTACGTTTAGTAGGTAAAGAGCTAGATGATGTTAAAAAACAGGCTGATAAAGTTAACTATTTGGTGCAATGGAATCTTCCGGAAAATCTAACAATGGATGCATACCTTGAGCGTAAGAAGAAAAATTCCGTTCACTATGCAGAGGTTCCTGAGGTATCCTTCTCTAGAACTTACGTGTGTGAAGATATGTCTAAATGCTTATGCTTCTATGATGCGCCAGATGAAGATGCTGTTAAAAGAGCGCGTGAAGCAGTGAATACACCATTAGATTCAATTACTGAAATAGATAACAAATAAAAGGTGTGTATTCCTTCATTCTCCCAATCTGCTTGGTTGGGAGAAACATTTTTTCCTCTACATTCATTCCACATGTAAGCTAATTTTGACAAGGGTCTTCTTAATTTCAAGCGAGCTAACTGGAACACTCTGGTAGGTCTCATTTCACGATAAATCTAGGAGAGGTTGAGTACGATGATATCAGAAGAAATAATGAAAAATGATACATTAGAAGCTATCATTCAAGAGTATTTAAAGCCGTATGTGCGAAAAATAGATAGTGAGGCCTATTATGCGAAGAAATATTTGCTTGAGTTAGGCAAAGCTGGATTCTATCATTCTGAGCAGCTATCGATTAATGAGGTGTTGTTAAGAGAAATAGCTGTGGTCGAAAAAACAGCAAAGTATTGTATGACAACGGCCTTTAACTTATGGTGTCAACTAGCCTCGATGACCTATCTGCGCTATAGCATAATTCTTATCTTAAGGAAGAAATTCTGCCAAAGTTGGAGAAAGGTGAGTTGCTTGGCGGAACAGGCTTATCAAATCCAATGAAGTTTTACGGTGGAATGGAAGAGCTACATTTAAAGGCAACGCGTACGGAGGGAGGCTATTTGGTTTCCGGAGCATTACCATCTGTTTCAAACTTAGATGATAACCACTGGTTTGGTATTGTAGCAGAGGTTGAAGGTGCACAGCGTTTGATGGCTTATGTTTGTTGTGATGCAGAGGGGCTTCGCCTTAAGGAAAAGATAGGCTATCTTGGTCTTAATGGAAGTGCAACGTATGCCTGTCAATTTAAGAATGTGTTTATTCCGGAGAAATGGATCATTTCAGAAGATGCAGACACCTTTATCGAACAAGTGCGACCGGCGTTTGTTTTTTATCAGATTCCGTTAGGACTTGGTGTGACAGCTGCTGCGATCCGCTCGATTCATCGAGCTCGAGCTAAGCAAGGCGGTTGTAATCGTTATTTACCGATTCAGGCAACGGAACTGGAGCAAGAGTTGGAGGCATTGCAGGAACAGACTTATAAGCTTGCTGGTGAGACAAACAATTTTCCATCAATTTGGAAAGAACTTCTCCAAACTCGCTTAGATGTTGTGAATTTAACATCAAAAGCAGTCCACGCAAATATGGTGCACAGCGGAAGTGCCGCCTATATCAGCAAAAGCGACCCAGCAAGAAGACTAAGAGAATCCTACTTCCTCATCAACCTAACACCAACCGTCCGCCACCTGGAAAAACTATTATCCAGATAGGGACATGGAGACAGGCTCTGCGTCCCATCTTAATTTAAGGATGGAACACAGAGCCTGTCCTGTTATTGTTGCAGTCTTTGCTGAATTTCCTGGTTGATATCGTTTGCGCTAAGTCCGTGCGCATTAATGACTGATCCCTGAATCGCTGTGTTTTGCATTCCCATCATATCTTTATCTTGGCCAGAAATTACGCAGCAATCACAGTTGCTGGCATCTTGTTCCTGCCTCAATGTAATCACTTCATGACCAGCCTCTTGTAACATTTGCTGTACATCTGTTAAGGATTCTTCTACTCCAATACGAGCCATATTTTCTACCTCCTTCAGCTATTTACCCTTTTAATATGAACGTAATTAATTGTGTTTATGCATTAATGTTTAATGGTGGTATTATCAGTCCGTAATACTTGAAATGATTGGTGGCTTCACAATGGAATAATTTACTTTTTTAATATAATATAATACAGAATGATCCAATTTTATTAAAAAGGGTGATAGTATTAAATGAATGTATTTTCTTATATTTTAATTTCAGTTTTAGTTCTAATTGTTATTGCGGTTTTGCTTGTGTACGTATTGTGGAAACGGGATATGTCCAAATCGAAAGAGGATTTATTATCTTTTTTGGAAGAGAATCCTGAAATCTGTTCTATAACTCTGATACAGAATGAAACAGAACGATTGAACCTAAATGGGAATGTGCAAACCCCCCCGTTAGCAAGTACGGTAAAAATTATTATCCTTCTCGCTTTTGTGAAGGCTGTCCATCAACAAAGACTAAATCCTGATAAAACAGTGAATATTACGGAAATAGATGCTTTATATTTTGAAAATACAGATGGTAACGCACATCCAACCTGGAAAAAAGAAAAACAAATTGGACAGGAAGTAACCCTTCTTGAAGTAGCGCAAGGGATGATGCAATATAGTTCAAATGCCTGCACAGATTATCTTTATTCTCTGCTTGGTGCGGAACAGGTGAACCACGAAATAAAAGAACATGCATTAATTCAACATACCTCTCTATATGCAATAAATTCAGCAATGCTCATACCTGCTTATTTAAAAGTGGAAAAATCAAAGAACATTCTCGAAGATCTAAAAAGATACCGCAACAGGAGTATGAGCAACTTGCAGATCTTTTATTATCAAAGGTGCGTGATGGTAAGGCTACTGAATATCTGAAAGAATTATCGAGTTTATCTGATATGAAAATCCAAAGCGAACTAACCAAAAGATTCCCGTCTTCCACCACAAGTGAATACGCCCAGTTAATGAACCTTATTGGAAATAGCGATAGATTATCATTGGAAGAAAAGGATTTAGTAGACAACATACTAAACTCTTTTTCAGCTACTAATAAGCGTCAATGGTATAAAGGGGGATCAACTGCATTTGTGTTGACGTCTGCCATGTACATACAGATTGAAAAAGAGACATTAGCATTATCTGTTTTTATCAGAGATGAAAAACGTTTAGACCTATTATGGATTGAACGGGTCATTCATGATTTCCTTAGATCTTTAATCAAAGATAATGCGTTCCGTGAACAAGTAATTCAAAGGCTGGAGGATAATCAGCAGAGTGAGAAGGTCGTCAATGTATGATTTCTTCACGGGAAATCACCCTCGCTAGACGGGAATTCCGTTCCGCTTCACGGGAAAAGTTATTCGCTAGACTGGAAAAAAGGGTATTTCCAGTGAACAGCATCATATTTCCCCGTGAAGCCGACACTAATTCCCGTCAACAGCGCAACATTTCCAGTGAAGAAGCACGATTTTCCGTGTCACAATTTTTTAGCCATAATGGTTTGGAAGTCTTGGAAGCCGAGATGTTGGTAGATTTTTTTGGCGAAGTTATTTGCGAATACGTTGAGCCTTATTTCGTTGTACCCTCGTTTTTTACCATAAGTGATGGCGGCATGCAGTAAATGTTTTGCTATTCCATGATTCCGATAGGCTGGTAGGACATATAATTCAAAAATAAATGCGTGTGGCTGATTGGTAATATGATCAATGTTTTCCCCCAACGAGAATCCACCCGGCGACTGATTGATCCACATTTCGATAAACGAAGTAATAGCCTCCTTGTTCCAGGATCAGCCACACCATTTGTAGCGCCTGATCCTGACTTATAACATTTTGCTGCAAAACCCCCTCATTTGCCGAATCCTTTGCTCTTGCTAAAATAAACTGTACATCATGATCCGTTGCCAAACCGATCATATCAAAACCCCCCTACATGATTCATTACTAAAGCATATGCCAGCTGTTATGAATCGGGTCTTCAAGCGAATCTGTCCCAGTAACATTTTTACTCCAAATCGATATAATGTGATAAATTAATATTTTTGGTTAGGGGGGGTGCGGTATATGCCAGCAATAACAGGCGAAATATATAAGAAACGATTAAAACAGAGCGAAGTGGAGCTTTGGCATAATGGAGAGAAAATAAAGAATATGTTAGAACATCCAGTCTTTAAAGGGATCATAAACAGCCAAGCCTTACTATATGATGCCCAGCATCAATTTGATTGTATGACTTATCGATCACCAGAAACGGGAAATCTAATTGGTACGTCCTATCTGCAGCCAACCACTAAAGAAGACCTTGCCAAACGCAGAGAAATGATTCAGCAGTGGGCACGGTTAAGTGGTGGAATGCTTGGTCGCAGTCCTGATTATATGAATACGATTTTAATGACATTTGCTTCCTCGGCAAGTCTTTTAGAAGGAAAAGATAATTGTTTTCCTCAGCATCTCATCGATTTTTATAACAAGGCAAGAGAAGAAGATTTATCGTTTACACATACCTTTATCAGTCCTCAGGTTAATCGATCCTTACTATATTTTGAGGATTCAAATGAACCGATTGCTGCAAAAGTTGTAGCAGAAAACAAAGAAGGCATTGTGATAAAAGGAGCCCGTCTACTGGCAACACAAGGAGGGATCACGGATGAAATTATCGTATACTCTCCCGGTGGAATGATCGATAAAGTATATGCCTTCGCATTTGCGATTCCCAGTGATACAAAAGGGTTAAAATTTATTAGCAGAGAATCATTTGTTGGAGGGGGACTCGACTTTTGATTATCCGTTAAGCTCACGTTTTGAAGAATCGGATAGTCTGGTTGTGTTTGATGAAGTATTGGTACCATGGGAAAGAGTATTTTTTTACAACAATTTGGATGTTTCCAATACTTTTAAAAATAAGAGTGCTTTTCTTCCGTTTACATTACACCAAATTGTTTGCAGACAAGTGATTAAGACAAAATTTATGGCAGGACTTGCACAATCTATTGTAGATACTATTAACATTAGCGAATACCCCCATATTCAAGAAATGGTGGTCGAGATGATTGCTGCCTTGGAAACCATGGAAGCGCTGTTAATCAAAGCAGAATGCAATGCAAAGAAAGATGAATTTGAACTGATGCGTCCAGAACTGGCGCCATTACAAGTAGCAACCTATACCTACACGACGATCTATCCGCGCTTAGTAGAAATTGTTCAATTCCTGGGATCGAGCGGAATGGTCTCTATTCCAACCGAAGCAGACTTTGCCTCTGAAATTCGAGCGGATTTGGAGCAATATTTGCAAAGTGCTACTCTTGAAGCAGAGGAACGAGTAAAATTATTCCGTTTAGCTTGGGATGCTACCATGAGTGCCTTTGGAAGCCGGCAAACACAATATGAACGCTTCTTTCTAGGCAGCCCAAACCGACTAGCCAATGAATTATACAATCAATATGACCTGAAACAATATACAGATTATCTGAAAAGCTTCTGAAACACGTGAAACACGGGGACGGTTCGTTTGTTGCATTCTGCCCTTTTTTATGGAGAATGATGGTTCGAATGTATTCTTTTTGAAGTAATTTGTTCCTAGTGGTTCTTTGTTCTTCAGGCAATAAATACAGAAAGAATTTGTGACATGCAACAAAAGAACCGTCCCCGTGTTGTATAAATGGGAAGGATGGGGGGGTGCAATGGGATTATTTCATGAATTTCGTCAGTTTACGATGCGGGGGGGAAGTGCGATTGATATGGGAGTGGGTGTCGTTCTGGGGGGGCTGCACTAAGCAATTTTGTTGATTCCTTAGTTCGCGATATTCTGCTTCCACCTCTAGGACTTTTATATGCCAGGATGGATATAGAAAACTTACATATCAGCCTCAGTGGAAGAACATATACTTCTCTAGCAGATGCTAAGGAAGCCGGTGCGATAACCATAAACTATGGATTATTTATTTCAACGTCGATAAGGTTTATGATCATACTATTTGTTGTATTCCTTGTTATCCGACAAATGAACCGCTGGAAGAAACCACATCAGCATCCATTGGACTCGATGACAAAAAAAGAATGTCCCTATTGTTGTTTGTCGATCCCCCCCACTAGAGCAGTTATCTGTCCACATTGTTCCACATCGCTTGAGGAAGAACAAGATGCAACAGAAAGAGCGATGCCACGTTTGAGGATAAAGTGATGTTCTAATGTTTCATAATGATGTTTTTATTGGGAAAGATAGCAAGTGATGAATTATTTTATCCCGGTGCTAAACGTCTGGAAGACTCCCACTGATCATAGTCTCACTTTATCCTAACTAAATATCTTATTGTTTGCGGATTTAAAATGTGGGGAGTAGAAAAATATAGATTTAGCTGGAGATCAAATCTGAGTTGTACCATAGCGTAAACTGTTATATCGTTCCTCAAATAATAGAAGATCTTAGTATTTATAATCGTATTTCTATTAATGTTAGTGAAAAAAATAAATTATTCTGCAGTAAAAATAGACTTCATATTTTCAAAGACGCAAATCCTCTATCAAATTTTTCTATGCTGAACGTTTGTACATAAAATTACCCACTATTTGATCTTGACATCCAAAAAAAGTTATAAGTAAAAAGACGGAATTCATTGTATCCAGTAATTCTTTTGTTTTTTGTTTTGCTCTTAATATGTTCCAATTAAATTAGAAGGGAAAAATACAACAAAAAAACCGTTCTTATGTTGCTTTGAAAAAGTAAAAAAAGGTAAAAGGTACTAATTTTATAATAAATTTACTAAATTAATCGACAAATTAAAACAAACATCAACATTAATAGGTAAAAAAGTATTAGAAAATAAAAATGAAAAAAGTCATGTTTTTCGTTTTTTCGGAATAATAAATTTAGTAATAAAATACTAGTTATTTTTAGTTGAATTTACATATCATTGACTTATTAGAAAAATATGTAATAATATTTAGGGTATAAAATGATAGTGCAAAAGTTGGCTAAAAGGCGGGATTACAGAAATGTTGGAATCAAGACGGAGAGCACTCATATTTTTATTATTAGCTATTGTTCTAGCTGCTATTTCAGGATTTTTAGTATTAAAGAAAGTGCAAGCATTAAACACTGAACTAGGAACGATGGTAATGGTTTATACAGCGGACAAATCCATTCCTTCCAGAACGATTATTACTCCAAATGATGTAACAACTACTGAACTTCCGGTGAAATATGTAAGCGATGAGCACGTTACAGATGTTCAAAAACTAGCTAACAAGGTTTCGGTAGTCCCATTATCTGCAGGTGATTTAATAACAAATAAAATTTTAAAGGAAGCATCAGCAGTAACAAAGGAAGATAATCGATTAGTGTCTGTATTAAAATCAGAAAAAGTTATCTTTGGCGAAAAGTTATATGCTCTTGATCGAGTGGATATTATTGTATCCCATAAATTAGAGGATGCCCCCCCGGTAACAGAAGTATTTATGGAGGATATAAAAGTAGCTCGTGTTGCTGAAAATGAGGGTGAATTTACTGGTGTGCAGATCGAAATACCTCATAAGCAGGTAGCTGAATTGATCCATATGCAAAATTATGCAGATAGTTTACGGGTAGTTAAAGCGAATGTGGGACAAGTGATGTCAGAAGAGCAGGCTACAGAAAGTGAAACGTCTGAAGAAAATACAAAAGAATCAGAAGAATCGTAGTATGGAGGTATTGGATGAGTAGTGTGAATGATATTTATATTATAGGAAATGAAGAAGATATACCTAGTCCATTAAT
>NZ_BAVS01000021.1 GCF_000521485.1 Gracilibacillus boraciitolerans JCM 21714
ATTAAACTAATTGTTACATTTGACATCATTTTTTAATATAAACAGGCGTTTCATAGTATGGGATTCTGGCTATATATTCAGTAAGCCAATATTAGGAGGATGAACATCATGAAAAAATTCTTGTCTACTCAAGTAACACTTGAAGAAAAGCTAAGCATGAAACAAATAATATCTTTTTTTCAATATGAGAAAAATTATAATGGTTCTATCTATATTCTTGGTAATCATCAAATGATTTCTCTACATGATTTACCTGGACTGGTTGCTTTTTCATTGTTAACTAGCGCAGATTGTGATGTGCAATTTGTTGTCGAAGGAATCAATCCTGAACAAGCATTAGAAGATCTGCAGAATTATTTAACAACAGACGGATATTATTTAGTAAACTAATCCATTCTTTAAAATTCGCACACCTAGTTTAAAGGTGTGCATGTCTTTGATTACATGAATTCAAAAAAATAGCGAACGACATGAAAAAATATCGGGGGGCAGTATAGGATAAACTATCAATTCTATTTAAATATCTATCTTTTACACTTTCGATATTCTTATTATTCCCTATCAATAAATCACGCTTTAATACCGATATCGTTACACTTCCAAAAAAACCTGCCACACTTATCAGCACTCCTGAAATAATTCCAAACATTAGATCTAAAGGTGTTAATAACGAGTATATGAAATAAGAAGTCAATGTCGTAATAATTAATCCGCCAATAAATCCCTCCCAGGTAAGATAGGGGGGGTTGCTGTCGGTGCTATTTTATGTTTACCGATATAAAGCGAAATTAAATATTGGATAACATCATTTACCTGTGTCAATATAATTAGAAATAAGACAAGATTCGGTCCATATAACGGTGTTGCCACAGGAAAATAGGCAAGATGGCTGATACCAAATACCATTAACATTAATCCCCCCCATTGAGTAAAACTTACTGATCGCAAAAAACCTACTGTCCCTTTTCCTATTATTCGTGGTAACGGTAAAAAAAGAAACACATACACAGGTATAAATACGATAAACATGCCATACCAGCCAATATAGATCCAGTAAAACTGGATGGGTATCATTAAATAGGCCCACAGAAAAATACGACGATCTGATTTACGCGTTTTCATCATCATAAAGTATTCCTTCAGCGCAAAATAACAAAGAATCATAATGGCAATAAGAGATACCGTCGAATTAAATAATGTTGCAAAACAAAAAATCACAAACATTCCCCCCCACCATGTTTTAATCCGTGATTGAAGTGTGTCAAAATCTTTATGTTTCTGAAATTTCGGTGCAAGTTTAATAGCTATTGAGGCACTAAATAATGCAATAAAAATAATCGATAAAGTCCAAATTGTTTCCTGCAAGATAATCTCACCCATTCTTTTTTTAAAAACTGCATCCATTTTACAGGAATTGCTTTATAATGAAAAGAGAATATTTTTTAAGTTGGTGATATCGTGAATCAAGAATATGTTTATATTATGTTATCAGATACAGGAACCTTATTTACAAATGTCATAAAAACGTATACAAAGGCACCTTATAATCATGCTTCATTGTCGTTTGACTCCGAGCTGAAAGAAATGTATAGCTTCGGCAGGAAAAAACCAACAAATCCTTTACATGGAGGTTTTGTGAAAGAAGATATTTTTACTGGTACGTACAGTAAGTATCCGAATACAAGCTGTGTCATCTATCGGCTTCAGGTAACAGAGCGTGAAAAACAAAAAATGAAAAGAATATTAGAAGTATTTATTAAAAATAATCATAAATTTCTTTATAATATTTTAGGAGTTATTGGAGTTTCGTTAAAAGAGCCAGTTGAATTTAGTAATTCCTATTTTTGCTCTCAGTTTGTTGCTGATATTTTATTTCGTTCTGGCATAAAACTCTGGGATAAGCTTCCAGCCATGGTGACTCCAGATGATTTCAGAAAAAGCATTGCCTTTGAACTTTTATATGAAGGAAAGCTCTTTGAATACCATCCATTGAAAAAAGTCATGATAAACAATCACATGTAAAAAAGTGACGGCATGTTTCAACCGTCACTTTTTATTAGCGAAATAAATCTAAGAGTTTATCCCAGAAGCTTTTCTCTTTCGCTGTTTCTTGTTGTTCTTCTGCCTGCTCTTCTTTCTCTATTGCTTCTGTTTTAATCACAAATTGAACGGATTGAATATTCTCATTCTTTTCAGAAACAAAAGATTCAGCATCAAAATCAGATTTATCAAATTCATTAATCATTTTATCAATTTCTTCTTGCATTTGTTCAGGTAATTCGCTTGTAGAATCAGCCAATTTAGAAGTACCGTTACGTAATTCAGTTGTTCCATTTTCCAATTCAGTTGTTCCATGATAAATATCTGTAACACCTTGATGAATACTTTGGTATGCGTTAGATAACTCTCTTACACCATGAGTGTATTCGACTAAACCGCCATGGAAGGACTTATAGTTATCTGACAATTTGCCTAAGCCATTTTGTAATTCCTTGATCGATTCTTGAATATTGATTTTTTCACTTGCCTTAGCTACTTCACTAGCCATTGTTTCCAGGGATGTCGCCATTTCTGTTTGCGCGCCACTTATTTCGTTTAGCGTAGGATCAACCGCTGCAAATACTTCTTTGGTGGCCTCATACGTTCCTTTTGCTTTTTGAGCTGCCCCATACGTTTCAGCTAACTTCTGCACAATTTTCCGGTCCTGCTCTTCCTCTAATTTACTGGCTATACGTTTTATCTCTTCCTCAGAAATTTCATGAGCTGGAATCGCATGAATTGATTCATCTAATTTCTGATAAGCTTTGGTATAATTGTCACGTAAAGTTGTTAAGCCTGTTGCAGCCTCTTTCATTCCTTCAGAGATTTTGATTAATCCCACCCGCAATTTTCCAAAATCGGCACCACTCATATCCTGATTTAATGAATCCTTCATAGTGACTAAAGCTTTATCAATCGCAGCTGATCCGTTTAACAGTTCAGTGGAACTATTATTTAATTCAGCTATGCCATTTTTATAGTCAGCTGATCCGCTTGTTAGATCGGCCATGCCGTTATTCAAATCAGCAATACCTGTTTTCAAGTCTCCAACAGCATCATCTATTTTTTTTGTTGCGTCTGTTAAACTCTCAAAGTCCCCCCTGTGATTTGATCAACATCAGGTGATTCAATCGACAGTGCAGAAGGTACACCCGAAATTTCAATGGCATTTAATTCTAAATCTGTAACATCTGCTTCTAGGACCAATGTTTCTTCCTGTTCGGGCATAACGGTATATGTTACTTGTTTATTTTTACCTGCATTTGCTATCGTACCATTTTCAGTAACTATTTCCTGATATTTACCAGCATCTAACGTTAACGAAATCTGCAATAAATAATTATTATAAAAAATCGGATTCACTTGTTCATTTGCTGACGTTTGAATCTCTATTTTTAAATGACCATCCTGCCCTGCTAAATCTTCTGCTGATATATTATTACCATTGAGTTGATAAGAAATATCAAATTTCCATGGTAATAATTTCCCTTCCAGATCACCTTGATAATAAAACGTATCCTCTGATGTTGAAAACGACACTTTCTCATCCTCTTTAACGATTTCAGATAGATCGGTAAGATTTTTTACAGTTGTATAGTTACCATAATCAACAATTTCTTCCGTGTTTTCGACTTTAAAACTATTGACTATATACATTTCTTGCTGACTACCATTAGGTTGTAGAGTAGTATAAACTACTTCATCTTTTTCGACTGCAGAATTAGCAGCATGAACGGGTACAGTTGCCATTATCAGCAGACTAATAATCCACATTACTAACATTCTTTTTTTAATCATAATCAACCTTTCTCCTTATAAAAGTTTGCTTTCCAAGTTGTTACCTTAATTAGTTTATCAAATATCACAAGCATAGCCGGTAAGAAAAATACCACTAATATGAATGCTAGCAATGCTCCTCTTCCAAGCAATAACCCAATTGATGACACAATCGGATTTGTGGAAGTCCAGGCTAATATAAATCCTACACTTGATAAAATAGAAGCAGATATTAGAATGGAAAAGATTTTTTCATTAATTGTTTTCTTAATGGCCTTCATTGCTGGCATTTCTTTTCGATTCTCCTTGTAGGCTTCTGATAATAAAATCGCGTAATCCACCGTTGCGGCTAATTGGACTGTGCTAACAATCAGGTATCCGACATATACAAGCGATGTATCCATAAAATAAGGCACCGATAAGTTGATCCAAACAGCCGCCTGAATGGTTAATAACAGGATTATTGGCATGGAAATCGAGCGGAACGTTACTAGTAATACAAGCGCTATCGCCACAATCGTAAGAATATTCACGACCAGATTATCCGCTTCGACTGTCTGTTTCATATCATATAACGTAACACTTTCTCCAAGCACATATGAATCATTTCCATAATAATTCTCGGCCATATCTTTTACTTTATCAATAAATGCGAAAGCCTCCTCACCTTCTGAGTCCGTCTTGGTGTTCAGAATGATTCGCGCAAAATTATCAGAATAAAATTGACTTATCATCGACTCTTCTAAATACTCAGGAGGAATAGCAGCGCTAACGGTATTGACATAGGCTAACACGCTAGAAACATTTTCAACATTTTCTAATTCCTGTACTAATTCTTCCTCTTTGGCAATATCTCCTTTTGGAACTAACAAAACAAGTGGTGTTGATTTTCCATATACTTCTTCAATAGCTCTCTCATCTTTCCCCCACGCGCATATTGTCCGGCTGTTCACCAGTACCGTAAATAAAGTCTGTATTATTTTGTGCCAAAAAAGCTGGTACTACGATAATAAAAACAAGAATAATACTTGGTATCCGGAATTTCAACACTCTTCTCCCAATATTTTTGAAGATAGGTACAATTGGTTTATGTTCCGTTTTATCAATCCATTTATAGAAGGTAATTGTTAATGCTGGTAAGAAAACCATCACACTAATGAAACTAAGCACAATTCCTTTAACCAAATTCACCCCTAAATCAGAGCCAATTTCAAAATTCATGAAGGTGAGTGCCATAAATCCAAAAAACGTGGTAGAGGCACTTGCAGCTATAGCAGGAAACGATCGTTTCATCGCTAAGCGCATTGCATTAGTAGGTTCCTCTCCCTGTTACGAAAATCAGAAAAACTATGGAGCAGAAAGATCGCATAATCCAGCGAAACAGCTAATTGTAGAATCGGTGCAACAGATTGGGTAACGAACGATACTTCACTCAGAAAAATATTGGTCCCAAGATTAATTAGTACCGAGACACCAATAGCTGTAAGGAAGAAAACTGGTTCCATCCATGAATTAGTAGATAGAATTAAAATAATGATGATAATTGGCACTAATAATAAAGCAGCATAGGCTGATTCTGAACCAGCCATTTGTTGGGAAACAGCTGTATCAACAGCTCCACCTGCCAGGGCATTGTCCTCACCAATCAACTCATATATCGCATTCGTGATCGCCACTTCATCGCCTTCACGAATATGTAACGAAAGTAAAGCATTTTTATCCAGATAATATGTTTCTATAATATTTTGATCGACCATTTCCAATGGTGTTTTGATATCGACGGCATCATCAAGCCATGTCACTTCACTTACCCCCCCATCGATGACTTCTAACTGTTCTTTATAGTCAAGTGCTTGCTGAACAGTGACATCATATAACATGACCCTCGCATTTTCTACCCCCCCGGTCTCAAATTCCCCCCCTCCATTACTTCCATCGCAGCAGTAGATGGTGCGTCATCAGGTAAATAATCTGCCATGTTATAATTAACCGAAACGCCAAATTGAACGATAGCGCTGATTAAAGTAACTAATAAAAATGTGATCACTATTGATTTTTTATGTTTTATTATTTTAGTTGAAAGGTCAATCGTACTTCATCCTCCCTTGCATTTATCTTGATTACACTTTATCATTATATAGACACCGTGTTGGATATTCAACAAACAGTTTTATAAACTCTGTATGTTTTCCAACATATTTAACGTATATGTTGTATTGTTACAAAAAGTTCACATTTAGGAGGGTTTCCTTTGAGCAAAAATATAGACCGCAGAAAAAAATATACCGAATGGCATTAAAAGACAGCCTCATCCAATTATTAAATAAAAAGGCATTTTCCTCTATAACAGTAAAGGAAATTTGTGCAATTGCAGATATCAATCGTTCCACATTTTACACCCATTATACGGATCAATTCGATTTACTTTATCAGATTGAAGAAGAAATCATCGAAGAAATGAATAGATACTTAAATGAATGCAGTTTCGTTGAAGAAGAGGAATCAATTCAGATGACAGAAAAATTATTGGAATACATCCAAAACAGAAAGGAAATTTGTCAAACATTACTTCTTCAAAATACCGGAACAAGTTTTGAAAAAAGAGTGATGATTATTGCGAGGCAGTTTTTATTAAACAAAGCTATTCATTTGAAGTCAAATGAGGCTAATTATTTTAGTACGTTTATCATAAGTGGTGCTATTCATGTTATCAAAGAATGGCTCGATATGGATACTCAGGAATCACCGAAACAGATAGCAGAAATGATAACTCAATTTACTAATAAAGGGTTATTGTTTATAAAGTAAGTCATCTTTCCAAGAAATTACACAAAAAGTATTTCTCACAACCAGAGTTTCATGTAGGATACATCTTTACCACAAATAAATTATATTTTTCTATTAATCCTCTAAAGCGTTTATAAAGTTAACTTTTTGGGTATTTTGAATAAGGAAGTATTATTAGAGAGGTTGATAGATTTGACAGCAAAGGATACAACTAATAAGCAAAAAGGTTTCATAAAACTTTTATTTATTGCCTTTCTTATCTCCATTTCTTTACTGATTATCGGAGGTATAACAGTTTTTGCACTTATTAAGGATGCACCTAGATTAGATAAGGATAAATTAGAAAACGCCCAATCCTCTATTATATACGATATGAATGGAGAAAAGATTGCTACAATTTCTGGCAAAGAATATCGATTACCAGTTGCAATTGAGGATGTTCCTTTAAACGTCCAACAAGCATTTATAGCAATTGAGGATGGTAGATTTAGAGAGCATGGTGGCATTGATATTAAAAGAGTTGGAGGAGCCATTCTGGCAAATATAAAGGAAGGCTGGGGAGCTGAAGGTGGCAGTACCATCACACAACAGGTGGTAAAAAACACGTATCTTTCCTCTGAAAAAACATTAGAAAGAAAAGTACAGGAAGCCTATTTGGCACTTAAGCTAGAAGATAAATATTCCAAAGATGAAATATTAGAAATTTACTTAAACAAAATATACTTTGGACATGGAGCATATGGGATCGGAGCAGCAGCAGAAGTATACTTCCATAAAAATGTGAAGGAATTAACGGTTGCAGAAGCTGCATTATTAGCAGGTTTGCCTCAACGCCCTAGCGGATATGACCCATTTAAGCATCCAGAAATTGCGAAGGAACGTCGTGATACAGTACTTTCTTTTATGGAGAAAAATAATTTTATTTCTTCAGATAAAATGAAAGAAGCACAAGAGATTAAAATAAATAACAGCTTGTATACCGAGAAAAAAAAGCAATCATTCCAATATTTTATTGATTATGTAATAGAGGAATTAATAGCAAATGACATTTCTGAAAATGAAATTTTTACTGGTGGGTTAAAGATTCACACCACTCTTGATCCTAACGCACAGACTTATACAGAAAAAGTAATGACAGGGACAGATGCAATTCCGTTTCCAGATGATAACTTTAAAGCTGGTGTAGTGCTATTAGATACTAAATCTGGAGCTATTCGAGCTATTGGCGGGAACCGCGATCCTAAAAACCAAAATGTGAAAAGAGGCTTTAACTTCGCGACAGATATTAAAAGGCAACCAGGTTCCACCATTAAACCGATATTAGATTATGGTCCTGCTATTGAATACAAGCAACAATCTACTTATCATCAAATTAAAGATGAAGAAATTGAGATTAATGATAAAACATTTAAAAACTATGATGATCAATTCCACGGCATGGTATCGATGAGAGAAGCCTTAGTGAAATCATATAATATACCTGCTATAAAAACCTTCTTAGAGATCGAAAACGACAAAAACTTAGAATTCGCTAGTAACTTGGGAATTGAATTAGAACATGCCTATCCATCCTATGCGATTGGTGGTTTCGGTGATAAAGATGGAGTATCTCCATTAGATATGGCTGGTGCTTATGCTGCCTTTGGTAATCAAGGAACATATCACGAACCATATAGTGTTACCAAAATAGAATATCCTAGTGGCGATATTGTGGAATATCAGTCAAAGCCTAGCCAAGCAATGAAAGAATATACGGCATATATGATAACAGATATGCTTGTTGACGTAGTTCAAGAAGGTACAGGTACTCTCGCCAATATTGAAGGTCTTCCCCCCCTCGCAGGAAAAACTGGTACAACTAATCCGCCCGAAGGAATTAAAAACGGATCCAGGGACTCATGGTTTGTAGGTTACACTACAGATTATACTGCAGCAGTCTGGACAGGATATCAATCGACT
This sequence comes from Gracilibacillus boraciitolerans JCM 21714, assembly GCF_000521485.1. Classification (GTDB taxonomy): domain Bacteria; phylum Bacillota; class Bacilli; order Bacillales; family Amphibacillaceae; genus Gracilibacillus; species Gracilibacillus boraciitolerans. Next base: position 8,563 of record NZ_BAVS01000021.1, read on the forward strand.
ACAACCGAGCAATATGTGACAAAAGAAGATGCTCGACTATCTAAATTACTTTTCAAAGAGATAATGGCAGAAGTATCAAAAAATATTGCTTCAACACCTTTCACAAAACCAGATAGCGTTATAGAAGTTGAAATAGACAAAAGAAATGGTAAACTAGCTTCTGTCTATACGCCTGCCAATAGCATTACTACAGAATTATTTGTAGAAGGTACAGAATTACCAACAAAATATATACCTATTAAACCAAAGATAGAAAATGACAATGAGGAAAAAGATCTACAAGAGTCGCAGCCAACGGAAGAAAGAAATAAAGACAAGAAAGAAAACAAAGAAAAACAGAAAGAAGCAAAGAAGGAAGAAAAGGAAAAGAAAAATCAAGAAAATAAGGAAAATACAGAAAATGTAAATGTTAATAAAAAGCAAGAGAAAAAAGAAGATACTTCAGTTAACGACGCAGATGATCCTAATCAAACAAATAATAACGACGACACACAAAAAGATCAAAAGGACGATAAAGAAAAAACTTCACAAGACAAAGAAGACAATCAGTCAGAGAATCAAGAAAGTCAAATAGAACAAGAAACCGAACAGAATCAAGAAAATCAAGAGAACAAGGAAACAAGTAATAACAGTAATAACGAAAAAACTGAAATGAGTAAAGAAGCTGAAAAGCAAAACAATGATAAAGAAAAAAATACTTCAGAAGATAACACTGGTACTGACAGTGGAGATACTGAAAAAGAGGAAAACTCTTTATGATTTTTATCTAAATGAAATGGATATATTTTAAAAATTAGTGTAGCTTTTTCCAAAAACCATGCTACTATTAGATTGATAACTTAATAGAGATGGAGAAATGAAAGATGAAATTAGTTTCCTGTAATGCGTTTCGAACAATTGGTATTCCTGGGGTTACTTATATAAAGCCAGATTTAATGTTTAAAGAATTAGAAAAATTGGAAGAAGCAGACTTAGTTTTGTTTCCTGAAACATGGCAAGTGCCATCTCTCGTACACGGACTAAAAAAGCAAATATTCCCTAGTATCGAAACAATTCAGTTAGGTTCGAATAAGATAGAAATGACTCGTGCACTTTGGACGGTAGCAAAAGAATATGTGCCATACACAGAAATACTTGCTAATACAGAAGCGAATATCCAATCTATTCTAGAGACTTTCCCCTTCCCTTTTGTCGCTAAAGAAGCAAAAAACTCAATGGGAAACGGCGTATTTTTAATAGATGCAGAATCAGAATTTCGGGAATATACCTCTAGTAATAAAGTTTTATATATTCAGGAATATTTACCTAATGACGGTAAAGATCTACGCGTTTGTATCATCGGTGAAGAAATCTATGCTGCCTATTGGCGAATTGGACAACAAGGGGAATTTTTACACAATGTTTCCCAAGGTGGATCAGTCTGTTCACAGTTTATACCAGAGCAGGCATTGGAACTCGTTTTAAAAACTGCCAAAGCATTAAATATTAACCATGCTGGATTCGATATTATTGTTAGTGGTGGCAAATATTATATATTAGAATTTAATGTGTTATTTGGAAATCAAGGGTTAATTGGTAGAGATGTTACAATTACTCAAGCTATATATGATTATATTTCACATAACTTTTCGCCATCAACCCCCCCTACCCCCCCTACTACACCACAATAAACAATATCTTAAATAAAATTTACTACGTTTAAAGGCGTAGTATTTTTATTTTTTTTTTATTTTTTGGAAAATTTTAATTGCCTCTGTTTTTCAATATACCAAAACTTATTTGTTGCAAGTATCTGCAAATAAAATTATTCAGAAGATGCGTAATGATGTGTTTAGACATATTGAAGAATTACCTATGCAATACTTTGTTAATCGACCAGCCGGTAAGATAGTTGCACGAGTAACGAATGATACGGAAGCGATCAAAGAATTATATGTGAAGGTACTGAAAACCTTTGTGAATGGGTTTATCTACATGACAGGTATTTTTATCGCGCTATTCTTACTGAATACAACTTTGGCGAGTATCTGTCTGGTGCTTGTTCCCCCCCTGCTCTTCGTCTGGATGAAACTTTATAAAAAATATGCAAGCAATTATAATGAAGTGATTCTTACTACCAATACAGATATTAATCGATCGATTAATGAGTCAATTCAAGGAATGCCAATTATTCAGGCATTTCGACGTACAAAAAAAACACAAGATGAATTTGAAGTATTGAATAATCGTCAATTTACTTACCAAAAGAAATTAATTGTGTTCAATGCTTTAACTTCCTTTAACCTGGTCAACGCCATCCGCGGGCATTGCATTTGTAGCATTTATCTTGTTTTTCGGCTCTGCTTCCTTATCTGGTGAAAGTATAATTACTGCTGGAGTACTATAAGCTTTTGTCGATTATCTTACTCGTTTATTTGAGCCTGTTATGCAAATCGTTAATCAGCTGCCACAGTTAGAACAAGCAAGAGTTGCCGGAGCGCGAGTTTTTGAGTTATTGGATGAAGATGGTGAGGAAATCCCTTCAATAGCGTCAACATCGATCAAAGGTGACGTTAAATTTGTAGATGTTGATTTTGCATATGACGATACTGACTACATTTTACATCAAATCAATTTTCATATTTAGCGAGGGCAAACTGCTGCACTTGTTGGACATACCGGTTCAGGGAAAAGTTCCATTATGAATCTGTTATTCCGCTTTTATGATCCGCAAAAAGGTGTTATTAAAATTGATGATACCAATATCTCTAGCTTGTACAGACAGAAAGCGAGAAAAAATATTGGAATTGTATTACAGGATCCATTTATTTTTACCGGTACCGTGCTATCTAATATTACGTTAAATGATCCTTCGATCACTAGAGAGAAGGCAATTGCTTCCTTAAAAGCTGTTGGTGCCGATTAATTTATCGAAAAACTACCGAAGCAATACGACGAAGCCGTTGGAGAAAATGGAAGTGAGTTTTCTACAGGTCAGCGTCAGTTACTGTCATTCGCCAGAGCATTAGCATTTGAACCAAGCATTCTCATTCTTGATGAAGCAACTGCCAACATCGACACAGAAACAGAAGGACTTATTCAAGAAGCAATGAAGGTATTGGCAAAAGGTAGAACAATGCTAGTAATTGCCCATCGCCTTTCTACGATTCAGCACGCTGATCAAATTATTGTGTTAGAGAGAGGAACTATTATTGAAAAAGGAACACACCACGAATTGTTACAACAATACGGTAACTATTATCAAATGTATAAAATGCAGCAAGGTACTACTGTTATCGCATTGTGAGAAAACTTAGATAGATTTTAAAATTGTGTTTTAATACTTTTAAGTGATCTAAATAAACTTATATTGATCAAATCCTTTCTGATTGCGTCGGAGTTTTCATTGATATCTGCTTTTTACGAGGAAATCCTCTTGTCTCACGATCGACTTTTCATCGATAAATCAGTTATAAATTATAACCGTCTGTCACATTCAAAAATAGGCGGTTTCTTTCTTGTTATATTATTATAAACACTGTCAAAAAAATTTTATCTAGAAACTTATTTATATTTTAAACTTTCAACTTAGTTTTTCGACTGTACAAAGTAGCCTTTGATCAGTTATACTAATGATGGAATCTATCTAAGGAGGAAATTTTATGAGTAAACAATCCAAACAAAATGAAGCATTAGTAACACATATTTATACAGCTGATCCCTCTGCCCATGTATTTGACGGAAAAATTTACATCTATCCATCACACGATTTAGAGCATGATGGTGAATCTTTTGATGATGGCTCTCAATATGCAATGGAAGATTATCATGTTTTTTCAATGGAAAATGAAAGCGCTCCAGTTGAGGATCATGGTGAAGTTCTTCATGTCAAAGACATTCCCTGGGCAAGCCAGCAGTTATGGGCACCAGATGCAGCATACAAAAATGGTAAGTATTATTTAATCTATCCCGCAAAAGATTATGATGGAATCTTTCGAATTGGCATTGCCACTAGCGAAAATCCTGCTGGACCATTCGCACCTGAAAAAAGCTATATTCCTGGCAGCTTTAGCATTGATCCTGCTGTATTAGTGGATAATGATAATAAGGCCTTTTGTTATTTCGGTGGACTATGGGGTGGTCAATTAGAGCAATGGCAAACAGGCAGCCATAATCCAAACGGTAAGGAACCTGCACCAGACCAACCAGCATACGGACCACGCATCGCAGAATTTAAGGAAGATATGCTGTCATTTAAAGAAGAATCAAAAGAAATATCGATTATCGATAATGAGGGTAATCCTATTCTTGCTGGTGACGAGGATCGGCGATTTTTTGAAGGAGCTTGGGTCCATAAATATAATGGGCGTTACTATCTATCGTATTCTACTGGAACCACTCACAAAATCGTATATGCAGTAGGTGATAATCCTTATGGACCCTTTGAATTCAAAGGTACCATCTTAAATCCTGTTATTGGCTGGACTACCCATCATTCTATTCTAGAATTCAATAAAAAATGGTATCTATTTTACCATGATGCTTCTTTATCAAAAGGGATCAATCATCAACGTTCGATTAAATTTACAGAAATTGAGTATGATGAGGCAGGAAATATCCAAACAATCAACCCTTATGAAAACACTTAATCTTCTAAAATATAATAAAAATTCTGAAACAAGAGTATATTGATAAAAATGAAATCCGAATGATATGCGAATTCTGCAATTAGAATTCTTTATTATTCGGATTTTTTAATTGCATAATAGGAATACAATGTTCCCTAACTTATGAGGTAACAATAAAATGTTATTACTGCATAACCATCGCCCCCCCACTCGTCAGCTTCCATTTCAACGGTTTTTCTAATATAGATCTAAGTAACACTCATATATATCACAAGTGCAATGATTGAACCAAATATAGCTATTAAATAGATCATGGTAAGTCTCTTCACTTGAGGTTTAGTTTCTTCATCATAATTTGCATCACTTCTGCCAAGCTGCTTCACAGTCAGAATTAAAGCAATGATACTAACAATTAGTGCCAAAATAATATATACATACACATTTATATCCACACTATAGCCTCCTATACTTTCACTTTTATTATTTAATATTTCACTATTTAACGCCTATTAAACATCTGGCATACATACCAAATACAATACACTATTACTGATTTTGACTAACATTACAATTGTGTGTTTATCCTATAAAAAGACGGGTAGAGAATTATAGAAATTTAGGAAACCAATTTATCTATATCACAGGAGTTGTTAGGAATGAAAGCATCAGAAGCAGTAATAGAAACCTTACAAGAGTGGAATGTGAATCATGTTTATGGATATCCCGGTGATTCCGTCAACAATTTAATCGAAGAACTTCGACATTCAAAAAACGATATTTATTTCATTCAAGTTAGACACGAAGAAGTCGCTGCCCTCGCAGCATCAGCAGAAGCGAAATTTACAAATAATGTTGGTGTTTGTGTTTCTATTGGTGGACCTGGGGGGGCGATTCATTTGTTAAATGGGATGTACGATGCCAAAGCAGATGGAGCTCCAATGGTGGTAATTACAGGTCAAATTTCTGATTACTTACTCGGTACCGATAATTTTCAGGAGGTCAATTTGGAAAGACTGTTCGATGATGTAGCGGTATTTCATCACCGGGTTACTTCTGGTGAGCAGATGGCTCCATTGATAAAACAAGCATTTAGAGAAGCATCAAATAAGAAAGGAGTAGCAGTTCTTACGGTACCTGATAATATATTTAAAGAATCAATTAAAAAAACGCCTTTACGTTCTTCAGTCAAACCCGAATATACTCTTTTTCCTGATAAAGAAAGCATTAAGCAAGCAGTCAGCCTTATACAAAAGGCAAAAAAACCAGTTATTTTAGCAGGAAAAGGGGGGGCACTCAAAGCAAGAACAGAACTAGCAGAATTTGCTGAAAAAATTGCAGCTCCCGTTGTGGTTTCCTTACGAGGTAAGGGAGTATTGCCAGATGAACATCCATTAAACCTCGGAAACCTTGGTCAAATTGGAACCAAACCATCCTATGAAGCGATGCATGAAGCAGATTTATTATTATTAATCGGAACATCTTTCCCATATCGAGAATTTCTACCGGAAAGTGCCCCAGCCATTCAACTTGATATCAATCCGAATAATATAGGAAAATGGTATCCTGTTGACGTCGGATTAATCGGATCCGCCAAAGAGGTATTATTTCGTTTTAATGAACAACTCTCCTATAAAAATGATCGAGAGTTTCTTAGAGCCTGTCAGGAGAATATGCAGAACTGGTGGAAACATATCGAAGACATCGTTACAACAAAAAGAGATAAACTCCAGGGACCGGATGTCCTGCATACTTTAAATCGTTATATAGAAGACGATGCGATATTATCAGTCGATGTAGGAAATATAACTGCCTGGACAGCTCGCTTTTTAAGAATGAAAAATCAGCAGTTTATCATCTCGAGCTGGTTAGCCACAATGGCTGTGGTTTACCAGGAGCAATTGCAGCCAAATTAAATGAACCGGATAAGCAAGTGGTTGCCATTTGTGGAGATGGTGGCTTTTCAATGGTGATGCAGGATTTTTTAACCGCTGTGAAGTATCAATTGCCAATGACCATTATCATTCTAAATAATGAAAAACTAGGCATGATTAAATATGAACAAGAATTAATTGGAAATATCCCTTATGAGACTGACTTAGAAAATGTTAATTTTGGCAAATTCGCCATTACTTGTGGAGGAAATGGTTTTCATGTCAATAGTGTGGAGGAATTAGAAGCTGCTTTAAAAGCTGCCAAAAATCAACAACTTCCAACCATCATTGATGTTGAAATTGAAGATCGTGCCCCACTGCCAGGAAAAATAGAATGGGATCAAGCTTTTTCTTACTCTAAACACCTTTGGAAAAAATTAGTGGAAAATGAAAGAGAATGGGATATGCCCCCACTAAAAACAATTCTTAAGCGATTGTTTTAAGGAGCTTTATAAAAATGAGAGTATTAAAAAATGTATTTTTTATAACCACTTTGATTAGTTTGCTGAGCGCCTGTGACATTCGAGTCCTAAATCCCAAAAGTGACACTGCTAGTACGCAAACCGATTTAATTCATTTTAGCTTCTTAATTATGTTGCTCGTTTTAATTACGGTCTTCGTCTTACTTTTTCTTTTTGTAAGAAAGTATCGTGATATCAGTGGTCGTCATGACCAACCCGTACAAACAAAAGGTAATAAAAAACTAGAATGGACATGGACAATTATCCCGATAGTATTGCTTACCATCCTGGCAGTACCAACCGTAATTGTAACCTATTCGCAATCGCCAAATAGTGAAGCACACGAAAAAGATACAAAGGATACCGTTCATATTCAGGTGAAAGCAGAGCAATTTTCGTGGTCGTTTGTTTATGACAATGGCAAGGTTTCTCAAGATGAATTGTACCTTCCTAGTGATAAAACCATTGTATTTCATCTTCAGTCAAACGATGTTATTCACTCCTTCTGGGTCCCATCTCTGGTGGAAAAGTCGATGTTTTGCCACATAAAGAAAACACAATGGAAATCAAAGGGATAGAAACAGGAACATACCAAGGAAAATGTGCTGAATTTTGTGGCACTGACCATACAAAAATGAGATTCACCACGCATGTGGTAACAGAAAATGAATTTAATAGTTGGCTAGATAAAAAGTCTAACAAGTGAAAGAAGGGTTTACGTGACTATTGATTTATCTAACTTTAACTTATATCAGAACTCAGATGTAATAGTTGCCTGGGTTTTTTCACTTATTATAGGAGCAGGGCTATTCTATTATTTGACCAAAAAGAAAAAATGGGGGGGGCTCATAATAGATTACATTACCACAACCAATCATCGTAAAATTGGTATTATGTATTTGCTGAGTGGAGTCATATTTTTCTTCCGCGGTGGAATAGACGCTTTACTGATTCGGACACAGCTAGCAGCACCTCAGCTTGATTTCTGGGTTTTTCAACAAGATAAATATAATGGTTTGTTTACCACACATGGAACGATCATGATCTTCTTTGTAGCAATGCCATTGTTAATTGGTTTGATGAATGTTGTTGTACCATTGCAAATCGGAGCAAAAGATCTTGCATTTCCTATAATGAACTCAGTAAGTTTTTGGCTGTTTTTTAGCGGGGGCAGTCTTATTTAATGTGTCTTTCTTTCTAGCCTCACCTGCAAATGCCGGTTGGACAGCATATACACCATTAAGTACAGATACCTTTACAGCAGGACCTGGTAACAGTTTTTACATATTTGGTATCCAATTATCTGGTATCGGCACCATGCTTACAGCGATTAATATGCTGATTACCATTATTCGCTTTAGGGCACCGGGAATGAAATGGTTCCGTATGCCTTTATTTGCCTGGAGTACACTTATTACCTCTGTTTTGATTGTTATTGCTTTCAGTGCATTATCCGTTGCATTATATTTGCTTATGTTTGATCGATTATTCGACACAAGCTTTTTTGGTGGAGATCAGGGGGAATCCCGTCTATTGGCAGCATTTATTTTGGATATTTGGTCATCCAGAAGTATATGTACTGGCTATACCAGCCTTCGGGATCTTTTCCGATGTCATCTCAAACTTTTCCAAGAAAATTATTTTCGGCTATTCGTCTATGGTTCTATCCATTATTTTAATCGGCTTTTTAGGCTTTATGGTATGGGTACATCATATGTTCACCGTTGGATTAGGCCCCCTTCGTCAATACCTTCTTTGCTATTTCGACGATGATGATTGCTATTCCAACCGGAATTAAAGTGTTTAACTGGTTATTTACCATCAAGGGTGGAAGAATTCAATTAACTGTTCCAATGCTATTTGCGATTGGTTTTATTCCTTCCTTTGTTATGGGCGGTGTGACGGGAGTTATGCTATCAATTCCTGCAGCTGACTTTCAGTTTCATGACAGCTACTTTGTGGTTGGCCATTTTCATTACACGATACTTGGTGCAACTGTTTTAGGCATTTTTGCTGGTATTTATTATTGGTATCCAAAAATAATAGGGAAGCAATTACATGAAGGATTAGGTAAATGGCACTTCTGGTTATTTATTATTGGTTTTCATTTAACCTTTTTACCGATGCATTTTTCCGGTCTTCAGGGGATGCCGCGCCGTGTTTACACATACCTGCCCGAAGATGGTGTGTTTTTATTTAATGCCATCAGTACAATTGGTGCATTTATGATGGGGGATTGCGATGCTGTTTTTCGCTTGGAATATATATAGAACACATCGGTCAGAGCAGCATGTTACAGCAGATCCGTGGGATGGCCGGACGTTAGAATGGACAGTACCTTCTCCCCCCCCACCCGAGGATATATTTACACCTGCACCGGTTGTCGAAAGTCTGGATCCTTTATGGAATGCCAAGGAGAACAAACAATCGATAACAACTACATCAAATAGCAGACCTGATCCAGTCTCTACTACAAGTTTTTTACCTGTTATACTTGCTGTGATTTTGTTTCTGTTTTGTTTCACCATGATTTACAAATGGTTTATAGCGAGCATATTCTTTGGACTTGCAGCTCTTGTAACCCTAATATTCTTTTCCTGGCAGGATAAAAGAATAGAAATCTATCAAAAGAAAAATTTAAAAAAGGAAGATTTAAGGACTTTGTTGAAGGATAAGCGATTAGGATTTTTCTGGTACCTGGTAATCGATGCAACGATGTTTATTATCCTGTTTGCCACCTATTTTCTATTTACACCTGGAGGAAATGATCCACATCCTTCTGAGGTATTTGAAGCACGGTCACTTATTATTGCTTCTATTTTCTTACTAACCAGCAGTTTAACGCTTTACATTAGTGAAAAAGGGATGGCAACCAACAATTATAAGAAATTTAACATTGGTATTCTCCTAACCTTTATTCTTGGTTTATTATTTATTGGGTCTTCTGTCCACGAATTTTATAAATATTGGCAGGAAGGTTATACAATTTCAACAAATGTTTTTCTTTCTTCTTTTTATGTGTTAGTAGGTTATCACGCGGCACATGTTTTGTTCGGACTGGGCTGGATATGTCAGGTTTACTTTCAACGTAAAGTCAAAAAAATTCCAGATTTTCTCTACTATGAGAAACACACTATTTTTCAATATTATTGGCATTTTGTTGATGTGATCTGGATTTTAATCATAGTTATTGTGTATCTACCTACTTATTATAATGGAGGCGAAGAATCATGATGGAACAATGGATTATCATAGTATTAATAGCTTTACTTTTATTAATTACTTTTGTCCCTGGCGTGTTAGCTTTACGAATATACTTCCATGACAATAAGCAGAAAGAACATTCTGTACTGCGAAACTATCCTTTACTTGGCATGATGAGATATATAATAGAAAAAATGGGTCCAGAGTTGCGACAATATTTATTTTATAACGATAGAGAAGGCAGACCATTTAACCGAAAAGAATTTGAATATGTAGTAAAAGCAGGTAAATATAACACGAGCATGTTAGGATATGGTGCTGAACGCGACTTCGAGAAGGATGGTTTATATCTTGTCAATAGTATGTTTCCTGCACTAAGTGAAGAATTAAAGATGGATACAACTAAGAAACTGCAAACGCATCTCTATCATATTGATCAGGAAAAACTTTTAATCGAAAAGAACATCGCACCCAAGCAGAAATAAACGCTGCCTATTTATCAGACGAAGAAAGTGTTGTTATTGGTGAACATACTTCTCATCCTTTTCAATTAAAAGGATTAATTGGTCAATCGGCCATGAGTTATGGTTCATTAGGTGAAAATGCTATTACAGCATTATCAAAGGGACTAGGAATGGCTGGTGCTACATGGATGAACACCGGCGAGGGAAGTGTTTCACCATACCATCTGTAGGGTGATGTAGACATCATCATGCAAATCAGTGCTGGTTTATTTGGAGTCAGAGATGAGGATGGAAATTTCTCACAGGTTTGTCATACCAACACATGCCCTGTTGGGGTAGCCACCACAGATAAGAAGCTCCAAGAAGCTTTAGCTATTGACGAAAAAAAATACCGTGCAGCTAATTATCTGGTAACATTAAGACAGGATCTATTTAATTTAGCGGCTGTCGCTGGTTTAGACAGTCCTACTAAATTTACACGTGAACATATCGTTTATCATTCGATGTTTAAAGAATATGTCAAAAGAGAAGAAAAAATAGAAAGTTAGTGAACAAACACTTAGTCAATACTTTATTACAGTAATGAACAGGGTTATCGTTATTGAATATTCACCTATCTTTAATTTTTGTTTCTTTTAGTAATATAGTAGTGAAAATAGATTTAATAAAAGCGGCTGAAAACCCTGGATAATAGGATTTTCAGCCTCTTATTTTTAAATGATTCCGACTGGTCCCGATCAAACGATCTCTGTCCTGTCAAGATAAAGCGTTGATATTATTTATTTTCATATAACACTTACATCTCTGATTTAAAATTGTACTACTCTATATCCGCTTTTTCTTCCAGATAGCCAATTCATATGCCCCAATATCAGTACTCGTTTGAAGTAAACTATTAATTGGCGCAATGGAACCCGATATGTTACTAATTAGCTTTTCCCATCTACCGTATGATGGCATCTGAATTTCCACTTTTTTATCTGTTGGATTGACAAAGATAACAAAATCTTCCTGATCCCCCAAATAGCATGTAACCAAATACGGGATCCTTTGCATTTATAATGTGTAATCGATAGAATATTTCTTCGGCCGTACTTAATCGAAACAAATGATAATTTTTACGAAGAGAGATAAGTTGACGAACCCACTGAACATTCTCATCCTCTTCTCCACGCTTTTCCCAATCAAGCTGATTAATCTCATCACCTGAAATGTAACTATTTTCATCCCCCCCATTTTTTGTTCGAAAGAATTCCTGCCCCCCCGCATGTAAAAAGGGAATTCCCTGACTTATAAGTGTTAATCCTGTAGCAAGCTGGTGCATTCTTTTTTTTACCAAATCTGATGCACTTGGATTTGATATAACTAATTTATCCAAAGTGTATGGTTATCATGGCATTCCACAAAGTTAATCGATTGAAGTGGATTTGAAAAAATTTTGCCAAACTTGTGATGGCAAGAGCCTGAAACTAACTGAGCAATCCTTTCAAGATAGTAGCCATTTCCATTCGCATAGCCTACATTCTCTGCCTCAAAAAGATTTCCTTTCATTGAGTCCCTGAATAAATCATTAAAAAAACTTATTCCTAATAATTGAGATGATTGGGCATTCGTAGCCTTTTGCTCTGGAGGAAGTGGTGTATCAAGATCCCACCCCTCCCCTAACAAAAGAATCGGGCGATCTTCTTGCAGGCACCTCTCCCTAATTGTCTGCATTGTTTCGATATCCATTAAACCCATCAAATCAAAACGAAATCCATCCACTTTATATTCAGTTAACCAATAATCGATACATTCCAATATAAATTTACGTACCATCTTTCGTTCTGTCGCTATATCGTTACCGGTCCCACTTCCATTACTTGGAACCCCATCCTGGTGATGTCTAAAGTAATAACCAGGAACTAACTTTTCGAAAGCGGAATGTTCATAACGAAAAACATGGTTGTAAACAACGTCAAGAATAACGGATAGATTCTCTTCATGAAATGCTTGTATCATTTCCTTACATTCATTAATTCTTAAATACGGATGATTCGCATTAGTCGAATAGCTTCCTTCTGGCACAAAATAATACAATGGATCATAGCCCCAGTTATAACTTTCCAGTGGATGTAACTCATCGACACGAGCAAAGTCTTGAACAGGCAGGAGTTGAACATGAGTACATCCTAATTCACTTATATAGGATAAACCGGTTGAGAAACCTTTAGCGTTACGCGTGTTTTTTTCTGTTAAGCCAAGAAACTTCCCTTTATTTTTCACACCACTGTGCTTCGAACTCGTCGCATCTCTGATGTGTAATTCATAAATAATTGCATCCTGTTTTGATACTTTTGAATAATTAACATCTCGAAACCCGACTGGATTAGTTGAATTCAAATCAATGACAGCACTCTGCTCACTGTTTGCAGTCATACTTTTCGCATAAGGATCATTTACGAGCACTTCTTCTCCATTTACTGTTACAGCAAAATGATATGGGCTGTTATTCCAATCACCCTCTGCCAGTGTATGCCATACCCCCCCATTCGGCTTTCTGCTCATTTTAATTCTATGTTTTTGTAAAACAAGATCCATTTTATTAGCAGTAGGTGCCATACAGAAAAGGATGTTTTTTCTTTAGAGTACACAGGACCAAGTTGTTCACTACTAGCATCAAAGGTTTGATCGAACCATCGAGTCTTAACAATATTTCTTGGATAAATCGGCCATTCATTTTCTCCCCATATAAGCTTTGCTTGACTACCAAGTGGCAAATCTTTTTGCAAAGTTAATCTAGCAGTTTGTGAGTTAAGCCAATCGATAGACTGAACAGCGATCTCTTTATTTTCTGATTTAATAACAGGATCTAATTCAGTCCATTCATTGGTTTCATTAAAATCAATAGTGACCAAATCTTTTTTATCCTGCCACGCAATGATGTTTCCCATGATTATGTTCCTCATTTCTTTTTGGAAAAACTCTTTTCTTCAGGTTTATTGCTTTTAACATCGCAGTCGATAGAAACCATAACATAATTATATCATGAATCACTTCGATCACAGATGAGTTCTAGATCTGCGATGCGGAAAAACACTGGTATTGTCGCCTCTCCACTTATACTGTCGAATAGCAATTTTATTGGTGAAAATATACCCATACAGTCTTTTAAACATGATATACTTAAAATAAGAGACATGGATTTCATCTAGCAAAAAAGCAGAAGTCTATGATTTTCTATCTTCGCTATTTTAGTAGAAACATGTAAGAAGGTTTCTCTCTCTTTTTATTTTTAACAAATTCTATCAGAATATTCAAAAAACAACGTTTGCAAGAAGGGAGTTACTTCATGACAATTACCGTTTCAGACCAAGACACTTTTCTGTTTCACCAAGGTACAAATTATTTTAGCCATCACTTGCTGGGCTGCCTTTTTACTAATTACAAAGGTGAACAAGGTCTTCGTTTTGTCGTTTGGGCACCTCATGCTTCCAAGATTGAAGTAGCTGGTGATTTTAATCAATGGACCGGAAGCAATTATTCCTTAGAAAGAATATCTGAAGCAGGATTATGGGTAGGATTCTTTACAGATATTCCGTTAAACATTCCATATAAATATAGAATCACGCCAAGTAATGGTCCAGCTTTTTTAAAAGCAGACCCTTATGCCTATCAAGCGGAGCTTCGTCCTATGACCGCATCGCTTACACCTTCTTCAGATAAGTATATGTGGAAGGATAGTGAATGGGAAGCAAAAAGAAAAATGAATCAAGCTTACCATGAACCCATTCTTATCTATGAAGTCCACTTTGGTTCTTGGAAAACAAAAGAGGATGGTTCTTACTATACGTACCGTGAGCTTGCAGAAAAACTAATTCCATATGTGAAAAAACTTGGTTACACTCACATTGAACTATTACCGTTAGCAGAGCACCCATTCGATTTATCTTGGGGGGGCTATCAAATTACCGGATACTTTGCAATTACAAGCAGGTACGGGACTCCAAATGACTTCAAATATTTTATCGACCAATGCCACCAAAATGGTTTAGGTGTAATCATGGATTGGGTGCCGGGACACTTTTGTAAAGATGAGCAAGGATTACGTTTATTTGATGGTGAATCTTTATATGAATATAAAGATCCTGACAAAGCAGAAAAGAGATCCTGGGGCACACTAACATTTGATTTTGGCAAGCCTGAAGTACAAAGTTTTCTTATATCTAATGCTATTTTTTGGTTTGAAGAATACCACATTGATGGGCTTCGTGTCGATGCGGTTGCCAGTATGACATCGTTGAACTTTGATAGAGGGCATGACGAGAAAGAGCTTAAAAATAGCTTTGGCGGCGATGAAAATTTAGAAGCAATTGCCTTCATTAAAAAACTAAATGAAGTAGTGTTCAACTATTATCCAACTGCTTTAATGATGGCGGAGGATAGCTCAGACTTACCAGGCATAAGTAAACCAACCTATCTTGGTGGACTTGGATTTAATTTTAAATGGAATATGGGTTGGATGAACGATATGCTTACCTATATGGAATATGATCCTGTTTATCGGAAATGGCACCATAATTTACTGACTTTCTCATTCATGTACACGTATAGTGAAAATTTTGTACTACCTCTTTCTCATGATGAAGTAGTTCATGGAAAGAAATCTCTCTTAAACAAAATGCCTGGTGACCAGTGGCAGCAATTTGCTAATTTGCGTCTGCTTTTTGGTTATATGATGGCACATCCAGGTAAAAAATTGTTATTTATGGGAGGAGAGTTTGGTCAATATATTGAATGGCGGGACCAACATGAATTAGATTGGCTATTATTTGATTACCCCCCCTTACACCATGCGTTATTTGATTATGTAAAAGATTTAAATCATTTTTATCGCAACCAACCTTCTCTATTCACACTAGATCATGATCCAGCAGGTTTTGAATGGATTGACCCACATAACATGGAACAAAGTGTAATTACTTTTAAACGAAAAAGTAATGATTCTTCTCAAGATTTACTCATCCTATGTAACTTTACGCCTAATGTTTATTACGATTATAAAGTTGGTGTCACCACTCCTGGTGCATACCAGGAAGTGTTCAATTCTGATACAGCCAATTATGGCGGATCAGATCAAATAAATACATCCTTGCACTATAGCATCAAAGAACAATGGCACAATCAAAAACAGCATATTAAAGTAAAAGTTCCACCATTAGCAGTCTGCTTTTTTAAACAAGTTACTTAAATTATCTGTCGAGGAGGAGTAGCATGAAAAAAGAATGCGTAACGATGCTTTTAGCTGGTGGAGTTGGTAAACGTTTGGGGGCATTAACCACAAGCGTAGCTAAACCTGCAGTACCATTTGGTGGTAGGTATCGAATTATTGATTTTGCTTTAAGTAATTGCTTAAATTCCAGAATGTACACTGTAGGGGTATTAACTCAATATTCACCGCTTGATCTCCATCAACATATTGGTGTTGGAAAACCGTGGGACCTGGATCGAATGAATGATGGACTAACCATTCTCTCCCCCCCTTTCACTGTTCAAACCGGTGGAAACTGGTATTTAGGTACAGCTGATGCAATTACGAAAAATATGAATTTTATTGATCGATATGATCCAGAATATTTACTTGTTATATCAGGTGACCACATTTACCATATGGACTACGATAAGTTGCTTAGACATCACAAGGAAAAGCAAGCCGATGCAACCATATCCGTATTAGAAGTACCTTGGAAAGAAACATCAAGATTCGGAATCCTTAACACGACAGATGATTTACGTATTTATGAATTTGAGGAAAAGCCAGCCCAACCAAAAAGTAATCTAGCATCAATGGGCATCTATATTTTTAATTGGAAAGTATTAAGAGATTACTTAGAGAAGGATGCTCTATTATCAGAGTCAGAACATGACTTTGGACAAAACATTCTTCCAGCAATGATAGCCGATAATCTAAAGCTTTACGCCTATCGCTTTCAAGGGTATTGGAAGGATGTAGGAACAATTGAAAGTTATTGGGAAGCACATATGGATCTGTTAAAAGAAGATTTAGAGCTTTCATTGAATAACACTAATTGGCGAACCTATTCCCATGATTCTAACTTTCCACCGCAATTAATTGAGGAAACCGCTAGCGTAGCACACTCACTAGTAAATAACGGTTGCGTCGTATCAGGAACTCTCAACCATTCCATTTTATTTGAGAATGTTCGTATTGATAAAGGTTCCACTATTAAACAGTCAATTTTACACCCAGGTGTACGAGTAGGGAAAAATGTATATTTAGAGAAAGTCATTGCGCAAGAAAATATTTTCATTCCGGATAATACAAGAATTAGTGCAAGTATGGATCAAGAACCTATTGTTCTAAGTCAAGAAAATTTAAAAGCTATTACATCCTAATCACCAACAATTCTTTAGACGATGAAATTGACTAAAGTGACAAATAAAATAATTCGGGGGGTGTTTTAATGGATACAATGATGGGTTTAATAAATTTAGAGCACGAACATGATTTTCTAAATGAGTTAACTTACTTTCGTTGCGGAGCAGCAGTTCCATTCGCAGGTCGATTTCGGTTAATTGATTTCACATTATCTAATATGGCTAAGTCAGACATACATGAAATAGCAATTTTTACAAGAAGTAAATATCGTTCATTGATGGATCATCTTGGTTCAGGTTCAGATTGGGACTTAGACAGACGCCATGGTGGATTATTTATCCTTCCACCAGACTGGAATGATCCTACAGATATATCTAAAGGTGACTTAAGATATTTTCATAATAACCGAGATTACTTTTTAAGAGGCAAATCGGATTATGTCTTAATAAGCGGCAGTCAATTTATTTCAACCACGGTATATCATGAGCTTTTCCAGCATCATCTTACAAAAGGTGCCGATGTAACATTGTTGACCACAACGTATGATCAGCTTCTTCCTGAGCATGATGCATGCGTAAAGGTTAAAACAGATGCAGACGGTTGGGTTAGTTCATTAGCAAATGAACCTAAAAACTCACATGTCTTTACTGGTGTATATGTGATACGTAAGTCATTACTTTTAGATTTAGTTGATGACTGTATTGCTAATTATAAAAACCATTTCTTTATGGACGGGATTAAGGCTAATCTCAATCAATTAAATGTACAGTCTTATCATTATGATGGATATAGTGCTATTATAAATTCTATCGATAGCTATTATCGTCAAAACCTAGCTTTATTAGAAACAGATGCCTATAAAGATTTATTTTTCAAAGGGGAGCATGTATTAACAAAGATCGGAAATCAGGCACCGACAAAGTATCTCGAAAAATCTAAAGTGTCCAAGTCGTTGGTTGCAACAGGTTGTGTGATTGATGGTGAGGTAGATAATAGTATCTTGTTTAGAGGAGTAAAAGTAAGTGAAGGTGCTGTTATAAAAAACTCTATTGTAATGCAGCGTTGTAACATCGAATCAGGAGCTGTTTTAGAAAATGTCATTCTCGATAAAGATGTTACGATAACGAGAGGCCAAGAACTAAAAGGCGCAAAAGAACAACCGTTTGTGGTTGCTAAAAGAAGGAAAATATAAGGAGTGAATTTTATGGGGGGGAAAAAAGTATTATTTGTCGCATCAGAGTGTAACCCTTTTGTTAAAACCGGGGGGGGCTTGCAGATGTTGTAGGCTCTCTTCCACAAGTAATGAATAAAAATGAAAGAACTGATGTGAGAGTAATTCTTCCTCTTTATGCAGAAATCACTTCAAAATGGCAGGATCAGTTGGAACGGATTACGTCGATATCAGTTCCTGTTGGCTGGCGAAATCAGGAAGCGAGCATCTATCAATTAACATATCAAGATATCGTTTATTATTTTATTGGTAATGATTATTACTTTGGGCGAAGAGGCGTCTATGGTTATTACGATGATGGTGAACGGTTCGTCTTTTTCTGTCGTGCAGTTATTGATGCATTATCGGTTTTAGATTTTAAACCTGATATTTTGCATGGTCATGACTGGCAAGCTGGCTTAGCAGTAGCATTCGCAAAAATTTTAGCACCTGTAGAGAACATGAAAACAGTATTCACGATTCACAATATTAAATATCAGGGATTATTACCGAGGGATACTTATAGTGAATTGTTCAACTTACCTGATGATCATATCGGTGGTATGGAGTGGAATGGCTTACTTAATTGTATGAAAAGTGGTATTTTCCATGCCGACAAAATTACTACGGTCAGTCCATCCTATGCCGAAGAAATTAAAACACCTTACTATGGGGGGGAGGGCCTCTATCCAATTTTAGCCGAAAGAGACCAAGATGTAACAGGTATCATTAATGGGATCGATGTCGATGAATACAATCCAATGAAAGACCCTCACATTGTAGCGAATTATAAGTATTCGAGAGTTAAGAAAAATGAGAACAAAGAGAAGCTGCAAGAAAAACTCGGATTGCCAGTAGATGCTGAAAAACCGTTATATGTCATCATAAGTCGCTTGGTTGAACAAAAAGGCCTTCATTTAGTTCAAGCTATTCTCGATGAATTTTTACAAGAAAATGTTCAATTTGTTTTGCTTGGATCAGGAGACTACGAATTCGAAAACTATTTCTACCATGCACAGGAACGTAACCAAAAAAAATGGTAACTTACTTAGGGTTTGATGAAGCACTTGCACGACAAATCTATGCAGCTGCAGATTTCTTTGTTATGCCTTCCTATTTGAACCATGCGGGTTGTCACAGCTAATTGCCCTGCAATATAAGACCGTACCAATTGTTAGAGAAACTGGGGGGGGACTTAAAGACACCATAACCCCTTATAATGAACTTACCGGAACAGGTAATGGCTTTAGCTTTTACAATTACAATGCCCATGAATTATTACATGTTCTAAAGTATTCGCTATCCATTTATCAAGATTCAGATCAATGGGCTACCCTTCTCAAAAATGTGAACAAAAGTCACTTCAGTTGGAAAGACTCTGCGACTGAGTATGCTAATCTATATGAGTCACTAGATGTACCGATAGATAGCAACATCTCAGACAAGTAAGTGAATGAAAAGCGAATAAAGGAGCTGACAGACATTGACGAAATGGACAGTTGATGAACTCGTTCAAGAGATCATCAGTAAAACCGAAAAACTTCATGGTAAATCAATGAAGGATGCATCAAATAATGATGTGTATTATGTCATCAGCGCAATAGTTAATGAAGAGACAAAAACAAATTGGCGACAAACAGATGAGAAATACAACGAAAAGAAACCAAAACAAGTGTATTACTTATCAATGGAATTTCTTATCGGTCGGCTATTAGAAAGCAATCTACTAAATAGCGGTATGTGGAAAATTTGTAACGAAGCATTAATGGAGCTTGGCTATGATCCTGTAGAGGTGTACAAGGAAGAACGCGATCCAGGCTTAGGTAACGGTGGATTAGGTCGGTTAGCCGCTTGTTTCTTAGACTCCATGGCATCATTGCAGTATCCCGGTCATGGATATGGCATCCGATATCGTTATGGAATGTTTGAGCAACGCTTCATTAATGGGTATCAAACAGAACTCCCAGATTATTGGCTGAAGGATCCTTACCCTTGGGAAACAAGGAGAGCCACAGAAACCGTTCTTATCAAATTTGGTGGCGATGTTCATACTATTACACGAAATGATGGCTCATTGGAATTCAAGTTCGAAAATACAGATAATGTACTTGCTGTTCCATATGATGTTCCGATTGTTGGCTACGAAAACGAAGTAGTCAATACGCTTCGATTATGGAGTGCTGAACCTGCTTCTTCGACCGCCCCGTTAAACACGGATGAAGAATCTCTTTATTATCGGCACTTAGAGCATAACAGATCGATTGAACAAATTTCTGGTATTCTTTATCCTGATGATTCGAGTGAAGAAGGTAAACAGCTACGAATTAAGCAGCAATATTTCCTTGTCGCTGCTAGCCTGAATAAAATCATTGCCGATTATAAAACAAGTAATCGCCGATCATTGATCCATTTACCGAAAAAGGTTGTTATTCAGATTAATGATACGCATCCGAGCCTTGCTATACCTGAATTAATGCGGATTTTGATGGATGAAGAAGGTTTTGGATGGGATAATGCATGGGAAATTACAACCAAGGTTTTCGCTTATACGAATCACACAATCTTAAGTGAAGCCCTTGAAAAGTGGCCAATCGGAATGATTAAGTCTCTTTTGCCTCGGTTATACATGATTATTAATGAAATCAATGAACGTTTCTGCCAAGGTATTTGGTTCGATTACCCTGAGCTTCGAGAAAAAATTCCTGGTATGGCAGTAATTGCAGACGGGCAAATACACATGGCCCGTCTAGCAATTGTTGGAAGTTTCAGTGTGAATGGGGTCGCTAAGCTACATACGGAAATTTTAAAAACACAAGAAATGAAAGATTTTTATACATTATATCCGAAACGATTTAACAATAAAACAAACGGAATCACCCACCGGCGCTGGCTGTTAATGGCTAACCCACGATTATCAAGTTTAATTACTGAAACAATCGGAACACGGTGGATTGATCGCCCAAGAGAGCTTACTCAATTAATCCGTTATGCTAAGGATCGTCCATTGTTAGAGAAACTCGGCCACATTAAACAGCAAAACAAACAAGAACTCGCTCGACACATTCATAAAGCTACTGGCATTACCGTTGATGATCAATCCATTTTTGATGTGCAAATAAAGAGACTACATGAATACAAACGACAATTGTTGAATATCTTTCATATCATTTATTTGTATAACGAATTAAAGGGAAATCCGCAATTAGATATTACACCTCGAACGTTTATTTTTGGTGCCAAGCCGCGCCTGGTTATTACTTTGCAAAAGAAGTAATCAAATTAATTAACACCGTTGCATCGATTGTTAATCACGATGCTTCATTGAAAGGAAAGTTGAAAGTTGTTTTCCTTGAAAACTATAATGTAACCTTGGCTGAAAAAATCATTCCTGCTGCGGATTTAAGTGAACAAATATCGACTGCAGGTAAAGAAGCATCTGGCACTGGGAATATGAAAATGATGATGAATGGTGCATTAACGATTGGAACACTTGATGGAGCGAATGTCGAAATCAAAATCTAGTCGGTGATCCAAACATCTTCATTTTCGGATTACGTTCCGAAGAAGTATTTAATTATTATAGAAATGGCGAGTATGTTGCTAATGAAGTTTATCAAAATGATGAAAGAATAAGCCAGATTTTGCATCAATTGAGAGATGGAGAATTCGGACATCAGGATGTTGAGTTTAAGGATATTTATTACCATATCCTCTCGACTAACGATCCATACTTCATTTTAAAGGATTTTGACTGCTATGTAGAAACACAACAGTTAGTCGATCAGGCATACCGTAGCCAAGACAAATGGCTATCAAAAAGTCTAATAAACATCGCCCATTCCGGTAAATTCTCAAGTGACCGAACAATACAGGAATATGCAACTGGAATATGGAAAATTAAAAAACAATAATCACTAAAAGAGATTAATTTTTAGTAATTCTGATGATAATGCAAAAAGAAGTGGTGGATAATTATTCACGAAATATCAAAACTTTTCTAATTGCGTCAAATTTACATCAGATATTAACATGAGTTAAATTTATTCAGTGTTTCAATATGATGAAAAAGCCGTAAACCTATTTACAATAAGGTTTACGGCTTTTGTTTTAGTATGATTCCGACTGGTCTCGAACCAGCGACCTCTACCCTGTCAAGGTAGCGCTCTCCCAACTGAGCTACGGAATCATGAAAAATAAACTTCAATACATATTAATATAGAGAACTTATATGAAATTGTCAATCTCTTTTCATACTATTTTATTAAATTCTATCAAATTATTGGTACTATCCTATAAACTTATTATATTTTTAATTTTTTCAATATCAAGCAGCTATTAAAGCTAATTGTAATCTTCATAAACAAGGATACTTTTTGCTGATATTAGTTTATTTCCCCCCCTGCGCTCATGCAACCCGAAAACTTTTCTGTCTTTTTATTAAAGAAATGAAAACACATAGAAAAACGCAAAGGTTATCCTATACTTTGCACTTTTCTATGATTATTACTACTTCATTTTCATATAATTTTTAATATATAAATCAGCTTATCCAAATGAAATGAACCATTACAATTGTCGTTATCATCACGATCAAACTAAGCGGCAAACCTACTTTGATATAGTCTGAAAATTTATAGCCACCTGGCCCATAAACAATTAAATTTGTTTGATAACCAATTGGGGGGGAAAGAAAACTTGCAGAAGCTGCGATTGTAATTAGCACCAGAAAAGCTATTGGCTCGATACTTAACCGATTTGCAGCTTCTAATGCTATTGGAAACATCAAGACTGCAGCAGCATTATTTGTAATCATTTCAGTAAATATAGCTGTTAAGGCATATAAGAAAATAAGCAATCCAAGCACACCCAATGGGTCCGCAAGCAATATTAATTTATTTGCTACCCAATCAGCAGCACCTGTTTTAAACAACGCTTCGCCTACACCAAAAGCGCTCGCTATAAGTAACAGCACATTGAATTGGATATTTTTTTTAGCTTCATCCGGAGAAATGATTTTAAATACTAAATACAAGATTACAAGTACACTCATTGCTTTAAACATTGATAATATATCAAAACTTACTAATAGAATCATAGATACTAAGGCTAAAATGGAAAACCATGATCTCTTTGTATCATTTTTATTTAAAAGTGGATGATCTTCTTCTATTGGTGTTACCACGTAAAAATCATTTGTTGATAACACTCTTCCATAAAAGTCGGGTCCGGTTAGAAGCAACAGTGTATCTCCAGGTTTTAAAGAAATATCTCCAATTTTACTGTTTATTCGTTCATTATTTCGATGTACCGCCATGACTCCAGCATCAAATTTAGAACGGAATTGAGTTTCCTTTATTGTTTTATGTAGCAATGATGATTGATGTGAGACGACCACTTCGACTAATTGTCCTGTTCCGTTTTTCAACTTATCTAGTGTTAAGTTCGTACCTGTTTCTATACTTAATCCTTTTTTATTTTGCAGTTCTGCAATTTTATCAATAATTCCAGTAAAAATAAGACGATCATTTGATTTTATTTTGGTGGAATTTTTTACTGGATAAATCTTCTCTTTTTTTCTTATGATCTCTATTAAATAAAGACCCTCTAAATTACGAAGACCTGCCTCCTCCACCGTCTTTCCAACATACGGATTATCTAGAAATGGATAGTTTTCATCGATAACAACTTCGATTAGATATTCCTTACTCTTTTCACTAAATGATTCTGTTAACCCTTTATGATTAGGAAGAAGCTTGTAGCCCATGGTAACCAGATAAATTAATCCTAACAGTGAAGCAGGCAAACTAACCATTGTTAATGTAAAAAGAGAATAACCTTCCATTCCTCGATCAAGCATTAAGCCATGTACAACCAGATTTGTAGAAGTACCCATCAATGTCAATATTCCGCCTAAAATAGAAGCATAGGATAAGGGAATTAAGAACTTTGATGGTGATATATTATGTTCATTACACCACTTGCGAATAATTGGCGTTAACGTTACAACTATTGGTGTATTGTTTAAAAATGCTGAAAATCCCGAAATAGGAACTAAAAGTCTAAACAGTGTTCGTTGTTCCGTTTTAGGTGTACCTAATACACGAGCCATGCCTCGATCTACCAGACCACTTTTCTGTATTGCTCCAGCCACAATAAATAATAATGCAACAGTTAACATTCCTTGATTGGAAAACCCAGCAACTGCTTCCTCAGGTGTTAAAATACCTGTTACTAAAAAAATAACCAGTACCCCCCCAAATACGATCATATCTGGTCGAGTTATTTCTTTTATTAGCGCAATCATCATTAAGATGACTACACCTAAGACAAAAATAATTTCGAAATTCATCAGCTACAGCCTCCACCCAAGCAAAAACAATATCTTTTTACTATTTTATAACAAATTAATCCTATAAGCAAACTTGTATTTAATTATTCTTTTTTTTCCTATTTTATAAATTCGATACCAAAATATGCCGATATCAGAAAATTCACTGCTTTTTAGACAACAAAAAGAGGCTGGGACATATCAATTATTTTCCACCATAAATCCGAATAATAGCAAATTCAATCGGAGAATTTGCATATCATTCGGATTCTATTTGTATCAATCACTTTTGTCTCAACCTATTTTTAAATTAATACGTGCCTATTTATCCATTATCTTTACTGAATCTCAGCTTTTCTCATACACTTCTGCTGGAATATGAATTTCCTGATTTCCTGATACATATGGAGCAATTTCATACTGTTGGAAAACAAGTATTATCCCATCATCCACAAAATAAAATGCAGTATCCTTAGTTAATTTTATGTCTTCCTTTTTTAAATCCGGATAAAAGATATCTGGACGTTCAATCGCATATTCCCAAACGTAATCGCGTACTGCTTTTATTTGTTTTTCTGTTGTCAGAATATCGGTCAGGTAGACACGTTTTTCTGCTTCAATATCATAATTAAGCGATTGAACAATTGTATTACCATGAGCACCACCACTAAAAATGTAATTGCTTGTTAAAATGCTTAAACGTGGCGTAGTATTATACTTCACTTCATAAGCTGTTTGGTAATCTGCTTGAAAGCCATGTTGATTTGCTTGCTTTTTATTCTCCTTCAATTCTTGATAGGATGCTTTAATATACTCATGAAAATTCTTATTGATTGTTACTTCCATTTCACGGTTATTTACTTCCGATACTTTTGGATACTTCAATTGTTCCATATCTTTGTATAACTCATCCGTTACTAAAGCTGTCTGGCTTTCTGCAGCATAAACTGTAGAGGCAACTGTAAAATATACACATACAAACACTATAAAAGTACGCATTTTTTTCATCTATGCACACATCCTTTTTGCTTAGCATGTGTTCATTTTATTTATTCATACATAGTTTTCACTCCACATAAACGGGAATAACTAACTACAGAATAAAATGGAGGATGAACAAAATGTCAATTGAACAAATTATTATTTTATTATTAATCGGTTATATTGTTTTCACTATTGATACAAAACAGGATAATTTCCCAGTCCCAACCGTTTTAGTGATAATAGGAATTGGACTTGCCTTTATCCCTTACTTTGACTCAGTCAATGTCACGGAGGATATTATTTATCATATCTTCATACCTGCCTTGTTGTTTATATCGGCCTATCAGTTTCCAATTAAGAACTTTCGTAAAAACGCTGGATTAATTATCACGCTAGCTACTGCCGGAATTATTGTAAATGTATTTCTGTTAGGATCTTTAACATGGCTTATTGCACCACTTGGATTTGCCAGTGCTTTAGTAGTAGCTGCTATTTTAACACCAACTGATCCAGTTTCCGTTGTATCCATCATTAAGCAAGCAACTCATAATGACGAAATTGCGGATATAGTAGAAGGAGAATCTATGCTTAATGATGGAACAAGTATTGTCTTATTTACTACTTTGTTTTCGATTGCCAATCAGAAGCAGAGTTTCACCCTATTATCTTTCACAGGTGAATTTTTACTTGTTTCAATTGGAGGACTAACTATTGGCTTAGTATTAGGGTATTTAGTAAGTAAGATCATTCATTATTCTCACCATCGCCAATATCAAATCATGCTAAGCATCATCTTAGCATATGGATCTTTTTTTAATTGCTGAAGCGATTCATGTTTCAGGAGTATTGGCCACGGTTGCTAGTGGAATGATGATTTCCTATGAATATGGACGTGCAATAAAAGAAGATCATTTTAGAAGATCATTGGATGGCTTTTGGGACATTGTTGAAATCAGCTTTCTTGCGATCTTATTTTTAGTAATTGGTATAGAAATCACTGAATACATTTCGCTCGAATACTTTCTATATGCTTTCGCTATCTTTATACTTATGGTATTCGTGAGAATTCTTATTGTATATATGACTACAAAAATAATACACCCATTATCATGGCCCTATCACTTTCTGATTTCCTGGGCTGGATTAAAAGGTTCGATGTCAGTGTTCTTAATTTTAACTTTATATACAAAAAGTACAAATGGTTTCAATAGTGAATGGGTAGTAGCAGTGACGTTTACAACTGTCTTAATATCCTTAGTCATTCAGAGCTTAAGTATCGCTCCTATTTCGCGAAAAATACTAAAATAATAGAAGTTATGTCTTTATAGTGTAATTCTTACTTTTTAGTGTGTTGCTTATTGAAACAGTCTTTTTTTCTAACTTATCAACTGATAATTATGGTACAATTTTTTTATGAAAAGGAGGAGATCATTTGCGTCGAAAAGGATCAATGGAAGATGCCATTATAAAAAGCGATTATTTGAAAGAGGAAATAAAACTAAAATGGTATCTTCCAGAAGGTTTTACGCCTTTCAAAGATTATCAGCTGTGTGTGATGCAAGATGGAGATGATTATTTTCAAATTGGGCGTGTCGCTACCTTAAGTGATCAGCTCCATGATGATATGGAAATTGAATCAACTATTTTTGCTGGGATTCATTATAAAAACAAGTATGATCGGATCGACAAATACCATCCTGAAGGGAAAAGAAACCATGAATATATTCTGTTTCTTGTAAAAGAAGCGATACCCTTTCTGGAAGATACTTTACATATTAGTCCCATTAAGCGAGCATTGATGGGAGACTCTTTAGCAGGCACCTTGGCTTTTATGGTTGCCAGCCAGTTCCCAAACACGTTTGATACAGTAATTATGCAATCACCATTTGTTAATGAAACTGTTTTAACTCAAGCTGCAAAGACTAACCTATATCATAATTTGGAAGTCTTTCATTCGATTGGCACGGAAGAAACAGAAGTCCATACTACTTCTGGTGAAGTTTCTGATTTTTTAGTACCAAATCGTAGACTTAATCAATTATTGGACGGAACATTGGAGAGCTATCAGTATCTGGAAGCTGCAGGTAATCACACCTGGACGTATTGGCAGAAAGATTTAAAACAAATTTTAATTAATATGCTCGGATAAGGGGTAAACAAAAATGGAAATCAAAATAATCAATTCTGATAACGAAATGAAAGATGCGTATCATGTTCGCACACAAGTTTTTGTAGAAGAACAAGGAGTACCGAAAGAATTAGAAATTGACGATCTAGAGAAGGAAGCTATGCATTTTATTGGATACATAGATGGAGAACCAGTTGCCGCCAGTAGAATGCGGTTTGTGGATGGATATGCCAAATTGGAACGTGTCTGTATACTTGATCGATTCCGTGGCCAAGGATATGGTAAGGAAATTATCTTTTTTATGGAGAAAATAGCGAAAGAAAAAGGTCTAGGTAAATCAAAATTAAATGGGCAAACACATGCAGAGGAATTTTATCTGCATCTTGGCTATCAAACCATCTCAGGGGAATTTATGGATGCCGGTATTCCACATGTAACAATGACAAAATCATTACTATAAACGAATAAATGCTTTTTCTGATTTAAGAAGAAGCATTCATTCGTTTTTTTGTAAATTACTTATCATTAAATACAGGTATGACATGAATATTTTTTGTCTATGCTGATAGAAAACAGGAATAAAGATAGGAGAACCAATCATGCACTACGGAGCTATTTTTATCGAAACCATCTTTGGTTTTATCATGTTATTTGTCCTCACCAAAATACTAGGAAAAACACAGATTAAGCAGTTGACAGCGTTCGATTTCATTTCGGCCCTTATTCTCGGGGGGGAACTAGTCGGTAATGCGTTATATGATGATCAAGTTGGAATTAGGGAAATTGGATTTGCCATTCTTGTTTGGGGGGATTTTGCTTTATATCACCGAAATTATTACACAAAAATTCAAGAGATCGAGATCGATTTTAGAAGGGCGTCCTTCCATCGTTATTCATAAGGGAAAACTACAGAGAGAGGTGATGAAAAAGGGGAAACTCGATATGAATCAACTCTTACATCTGTTGCGCTCCAAAGACGTATTTACTGTTCAGGAAGTTGATTACGCCATTTTAGAAACAGATGGTACCGTTTCTGTCTTAATGAAAACAGCTTATCAGCCCCCCCCGGTGAAAAACGACTTAAATCTTCCTCTTGAAGAGGTTGTATTGCCTTTTATGTTAATAAATGACGGTGAGCTAATTACCGATAACCTGAAAGAGCTAGATAAGGATGAGCAATGGTTAAATCAAGAACTTAAGAAACAGGAAATTACTTCACTGAAAGAAGTATTTTATGCTGAATATGCAAAAGGTGGCAAATTATATGTTCAAGAATATTAGTTGGAAATATAAACATAAAGAAGGTTTCCCACAAAAGTATAACCAGCTTGCATCAGCAGATGGCTATACTTTCGCCTGAAAGTTGATCCCTTTTCCAGTAACTTCGGAATATATTTTATGTTTTGGATGCTCATTTTCTATGTCTTTACTTTTGTTTGTATTCCTTACTTTTGTCTGCGGAATAAGATTCTTTCTTGGCTCTTCTTTTGATCTTTCCTGATTGTAATACATACTAGATTGGATCGGATACAGCCTTTCAATCGGAAACGGATCGTGTTCTTGTTGGGTAACGCGTTGATGATACTGTTGATACTGATAATTCTCGATTGGCATTATATAACCCATTGTTACCTAACTCCTTTCACTTTTTATTTGTATATACCCACTTTTATAAAAATCTAATCATTTTTATCAGCTAATTTTTCATATTTGGCTTCTATTGCTACTTGTCCTGCAAATGATAAAAAAATAAAACAGATAGCTTATTTTAATTTATCACTCTTTAGAGTGGTGCTATCTGTTTCACTTTATTAGATCCAAGAAAATGGGGGGGGACGATCCTTATTATCATTTTCCACTTCTTGCTCTTGTTCTTTTTCTTCTTTTTCTTCTTTTTCTTCTTTTTCTTCCTCTTCTTCGATAACTTCATTTTTCGTCAAATTTTCTCTCTCTTCTTCATTACGGGGGGGCCACCAAAGAAAGGATCACGTCGACGTGTTGGTTCAATTCGCACATTATCCGCTTTAATCACTAAATCTTTCACATAAATTACTTTCTTTTTATCTGACACTCTTTTCACTCCTTTATTTCTCCTTTATTTCTAAATAACATATACTGATGTAATTGATCATTACATCTTATGCAGCAAGTGGGTATAAGTGCCACTTGCCTCCTATTAAAAACCAATCAGATTGATTTCTTTAATATGATCTATTGGAATGGAGATAGGTTCTGGTTTACTTGCAACTTTTACAAGCACCATTTTATTTTGATAGTCATTAATAAAGCCGACGTGTTTCTTTCTCTCTGTCACTATTTCACACTTCACTTTTGGCACATGGAATGGCATCGAAGCGTAATAAGTTACTTTTTCCTCCAAAGTCATCTCTTTTAAATTTCTTTTTTCTAAGCTGTTCCATATTTACTTTGTACTCTTTTACAGGTTCTACGTTTTCTTCTTTTTTCTCATAAGTGGCTGTCGATTGGTAATGGGATTGCATCGTTCTTGTCGGTTCAGCAAACTCTGGTTGTGTTATATATAATTTTGGCAAGTCATTATTTATTCGAATGTAGTCCACGATCTTCATACCTCCTTTTGGTACTTCTTATTTATATATATGTCATTGGCCCACCTCTTGTGAGAAAAAAATGTGCAATTAACTAAAAACAAGGCATCTGTCTATACGCAAATACACTTCCTACATAGATTATTAGTGTTAACGAAATCTTTTTTCTGAAGGAGTGTAGTAGAATGGGAAGAAATTGTAATGATGATATTCAAGATGCAGGAAAAAATTGTGTATGTGATGTTGTTCGCGCCATTGCAGATGCACAGGATAATGTAGTAGACCAAGATTGTGATGTAAGCTGTGCGCAATCCATTCGTGATTTAGTATCACCTGTGTCTGGAAATGGTTTAGACACTGTACCTTTCATATTGTATGATAAAAAAGGGAAGCCATTTAAAGGCTATGGAGCTGAAGTTCGTAGACAAGGTGGAGGACCTGCTCGATTTGACTGCTTTGATAGCTATATCTTCCGTGTAAGCGAGATTGACGATGAAGATTGCTGTGCAGTGCTTGAATTATTAGTTTTCGACAATGATGAATCAGCCGGACACGATCCTTGTGAGCAGATTGATAATGAAGAAGTCAGTGGACTTGAGCGTACAGGCATTTGTATTACTGTTGATTTGTCTTGCTTCTGTGCAATCACTTGTTTGCCAGCAGTCTCCGTTATGTAATTAGTTTCGTATCATAACTCTTCCAACACATCGTTGGAAGAGTTTTTTTAATCTTATCACTTGATACTGTTTGGCACTTTTTGATAGACTTCTTATCGTTATTTCATCCAGTGAATACTTTGTGACAAAAAAGGGTAAGGTATATTGTGCACTTATACACAAAATGTCAAAATTTTATAGAAAGGATGGTTAGGATGAGAAAAGTCTCAAAAGTCTTTTATATTTCCCTTGCAATTTCTATTTTATTTATATTATGGGGGGAATTATCGATGAAAGTATATTACCAAACTGGAACTTGAATAATATAACTACCCTTATTCAAGACTTTCTAGTTTCACGGTTTGGTTGGTTTTACTTATTAGTTACAACAGGATTTTTAATTTTTTCAATTTTCCTAATTGCTTCAAAGTATGGGAATATTGTTCTTGGAAAAGATGGCGACAAGCCTGAATACAATTATTTAACATGGTTTGGTATGTTATTTAGCGCGGGAATGGGAATTGGTCTGGTATTCTGGGGGGGCGCTGCTGAACCCATTTGGCACATGCACTTACCTCCTTATCCAACAGAAACAGAAGTAGAAGCAGCTAGAGTTGCGATGCAACATAGCTTTTTCCACTGGGGCTTGCATCCTTGGGCTGTTTATGCAACCTTAGCATTAGCACTAGCCTATTTTCAGTTTAGAAAAGAAGAGCCCGGTTTGATCAGTAGTACACTGAAGCCGCTATTTGGAGATAGAATGAATGGTGGATATGGCACATTAATTAATGTGATTGCTGTCTTTGCGACAGTATTTGGTGTAGCGACTTCATTAGGTTTAGGTGCCCAGCAAATTGGCAGTGGAATTGAATTTGTCTCTGGAACCATTTCAAACACAATATCTTTACAGTTAATTATTATTGCTGTTGTAACAGTTTTGTATATGATATCTGCTTTAACAGGATTAAACAGAGGAATTAAAATACTAAGTACGACAAATATAATTTTAGCAATACTTTTGATGTTTTTCCTACTATTTACAGGCCCGACTAACTTTATTATGAATTTCTTCACATCAACATTAGGAGCCTATATATCAAATCTTCCTGAAATGAGTTTTCGGATGGCTCCTTTTATTAAAGAGAATGCCAATTGGTTAGAAGATTGGACTATTTTCTATTGGGCTTGGTGGATTGCCTGGGCACCATTTGTCGGTATGTTTATTGCTCGTGTTTCACGTGGACGTACGGTTCGTGAGTTCGTTACGGGTGTATTGTTAGTACCAACGATTTTCGGTGCATTATGGTTTAGTGTATTTGGAGGTTCTGCTATCCATTTAGAAATGGTTGAAGGTATTGATATTTATAGTATTATGAATGATGCTGGATCAGAAGCTGCCTTATTTACAGTACTAGAAAACTTTCCATTTACTATGGTAATGGCTGTACTGGCTGTACTATTGATCAGTACTTTCTTTATTACATCAGCTGACTCTGCTACATTTGTTTTAGGTATGCAAACGACAAACGGTGATCTCAATCCAGATATTAAGGTGAAAGTTATCTGGGGTATTGTACAATCAGGTACGGCTGCTGTATTGTTATGGCAAGGTGGACTGGCTGCCTTACAGACTGCTTCGATTATTTCAGCATTTCCATTTGCGATTATTATGATTTTGATTATTTTTTCCGTTATTAAAGCTTTTAGAGCTGAAGCGAAGATATATGAATTAAAACGTCGCAAGCGGGAAAGAAGCTAAATATAAAAAAACAGACTAGAATAAAAATAAAATCCGAGCGATGATGCGAATTCTTAAAAAAATTGCTTATCGTTCGGATTTTTTAATTGCATAAAAGGAAGATTATGTGCATCTTAATACGTTACATCATTTGGCTTTGCGGCAGAAAATAGATGATATGTCCCTGCATTTTTTTATTCGATAAAACGTTTTCGATCCTCTGGTTTTGGAATCATACATTGATCTTTTTTTTCAAACCAACGATATCGGTTTTTAGCGATTATCTGGTAGACACCATTACGAACAAATCTAGGAATAACCAAAAATATCGACAATAATGGGTAGAATCGATGTAACGACTTCGCAATTTTTAGTGCTGCAGTTGACTCTGTATAGTATTGATCTCCTTCAATTAAAATCAAACTATCTATTTCCTCAGGAACATTATGTTTAGCAACAAGTTGTTGCCCGATATTACTTTGCAATGAAGCAAACTGAAACTTTTGATGTGGATCACGCTTGATGATAAATTGCACACTACTACTGCAAAAATTACAAACACCATCAAATAAAATAATTCGTTTCATGAAAATCACTCACCTTTTGATCAATATATCATATTTTTCTCAAGAATGTATGAAAACTAGATATAAGATAAACGAAATCATAATACAACGCCCTTTACGCTTTGTTAAGGGGGGGCGTTATATTTGTTACACATATTCTAATAGCTGCTGGAGTTCCTCTACATATTCTGAGGATCCTGTTACAATTAACCGGTCGTTTAAATGTAATTCTGTATCACCATGAGGCACAATCGAATCATTCCCCCCGGAAGATTCTAACCATAATCACATCTCCGGTAAAAGGAAATTTCCTTAAAATAGTTCCATCATAATTAGAATTATTCATGTTTAGCTCATATAGAGCACTATCTTGCTGGGTAAATATATTAACAACATTAGGTGCTTCAATCATTGCTTTCAATAACGTCTTAGCAGATAATAAAACTGAGAATACATCCACACCCATTTCATTAAGTCGCTTTTCAATAGCTGGTATTTCTATTCGGGCAATCACTCGTTCTACTCCAATTCCCTTGGCATAAGCAGCAATTTCTTCGTTTCTTTCTTCACTTCCTGTAGAAACTACCACAATATCATTATTAAAAACTCCTGCAGCTTCAAGTGTATCAATTTCATAACTGTCTAATTCATTTATATCAAAAATCGATCTGCTTTGTGAATCCTCTATCTTTTCTTGTCTAGTATGGAAAAGGTGCGTCTCAAACTCCTTAGGATCTAATTCACGAACTACCGGAATCGTTGCTTGGTTTGTACCAATAAAAGAGACGGACTGCTGATATCCGGTTTCCTTTTGGTGCACATAGTATTTTTTGAAAAATGCTGGTGTAATAATACAGGATAACACTGCAACTAATACAAGTGCACCATGCATTTCTGCTGTAATAATTTCTAATCGTTCCCCGATTGTTGCAGCTGCTATTACTAGCGATAAGGTAGAAGTTAACAGCATACTTGCCGCTACCACAGTTTTTGTGTCATACCATTTTCTCAAGATGGCAACAGGTAAAACTTTAGAAATAAGCAGAGCTAAAAATAATAGTGGAATCAAAGCAAGAACTTTCGGTTCATCAAATAATGCCCACAGATTCAAATTAACTCCAACCATTACAAAAAAGATTGGTATTAGGAAGCCATAACCAAAGCTATCTAATTTCTGAACCAAGTCTTGATTTGGGGCTAAAAGAGATACTAACGCTCCAGCTAAAAAAGCACCTAATATATTTTCAGCTCCTACCGATTCAGATAATGCGACAAGGAATATAATTAAGGTAAATACAGCCCTTGTCCCAATTTGAATCGTACCTTTTGACATCGTTTCGATAAAGGATTGGTTTCGAAAATACTTCCCAACAAAATATAGTAATATACCGACACCAAACAATATCAGCAGCAACCACATATTACCTGACTCATCCCCCCCATAAAAGGAAACGAATACTGCTAATAGAATCATGGTGACTAAATCTGCAATAACAGCAATCAAAAGAATCGTTTGACCTACATTAGTTTGAATGGCTTGCGCTTCTTTTAATGTAGGCACAACCACTCCTAACGAAATTGTCGAGATAATTAATGTCATTAGGTACACATTATCGATGAATCCAAAAATAACAAATAAATAAGATAAGATAAACGATAAAATTAAAATACCCACAAATACAATACTTGCTAAGAATACAGGACTCGGTATATGAGTGGTTGACTTATTTGGACTTTTACTTTTTTTATTAGAAAAAATCGAAAAATCTATTTCTAAACCACTTAAGAACATTAAGAAAATGAAGCCAAGTGTCGATAAAGTCTGTAACCAATTACTCTCCTCCACTAAGTTAAAACCACTCTGTCCAATTATCAAACCAATTATAATTTCTGCCACCACAACAGGGATCATTTTCAACCGGAATCTGTGTAATAAAATTGGTGTTAAAAATGCTGCGATGATAACAATCACTAATGAACTGACAGATTCGCCTTGTTCCATGTTACAGCAACTCCTCTCCCCCCCTTATATTAAAAAGTTCATAAAAATGGTAGCCAGACCAAAGTATATAAAAATAGATGTTAAATCATTTAATGTAGTAATAAACGGTCCAGATGCCACGGCCGGATCAATATTAAATCGATACATAATTAATGGAATAAACGCACCAGATACTGTTGAAACCAGCAGGGTGGCCATAATGGAAATACCTACAAGGATACCTAAGAAAACATCACTATACCAAAATGCAATTAATAATGTAATAATAACACCACAGGACAGTCCAGTAATTAATCCTGTTTTTGCTTCCTGCCAAATCACTGCCATATTTCCTTTTTTCCTCATTTCACCAGTTGAAATGCTTCTAACCGCTACAGCTAATGCTTGTGTACCTGTATTACCGGCCATACCTGCTATGAGTGGAATAAATACTGCTAACATTGCTACTTTATCTAAGGTTTCTTCAAAGCGACCAATAACACTGGCTGTTAACATTCCTAAAAACAATAATATAATTAACCATGGCAAACGCTTTTTAGCAGAAGATAATGCATTATCACCACTGCGCTCCACATCTGATATACCTGCAAGTTTTGAATAGTCATCACTTGCTTCTTCTTCCATAACGTCCATAATATCATCTACGGTAATAATTCCAAGTAAGTGATCTTGAAAATCGACAACAGGTAATGCCAAAAAATCATAATCACGCATCATTTGTGCAATATCTTCTTGGTCTTCTCCTACCGGTACAGATA
This sequence comes from Gracilibacillus boraciitolerans JCM 21714, assembly GCF_000521485.1. GTDB lineage: Bacteria > Bacillota > Bacilli > Bacillales > Amphibacillaceae > Gracilibacillus > Gracilibacillus boraciitolerans. The sequence continues at coordinate 44,546 of NZ_BAVS01000021.1, forward strand.
CTACGCGCTCACTCATTACTTCTTGAATCAACCAATCGCCTTCCGCAATAATTAGATCTCTTAACGAAATAACGCCTACTAACTTTTTATAAAAATTTACAACGTAGATATAATAGATTGTTTCAGCCTCAGGTGCTGCCTTTCTTAGGTGTTGCATTGCTTCCTTCACTGTCATTTCCATATCAATCACAACAAATTCGGTTGTCATGATACTGCCGGCAGTTTTTTCTTCATAATGAAGTAATGCTTTTATTTCATCAGAAGCCTTTTTATCCATAATCGTTAAGAAGCTGGCCACTTTATTTTTATCTAATTCATTTAAAATATCTACTGCATCATCCGTTGACATGTTTTCCAATATTTTTGCAGCAAATGCTGGAATCATTTCAATAATAAATTCATCTACAAGATCACGATCTACCTGTTCAATTACTTCTGCCATTTCTTCTGGGGAAAGGTAGGAATAAATTAAAACACGTATATTCCCATCTTGCTCTTCAAAAATTTTCGCCTGATCATATGGATGCAATTCTAAAAATTCTGCCCTAAACTGATCAATTTGTTCATCTATTAAAGCTTTTTGTATTTTTTCCCACATCTCCATTCTCTCTTGTTTTTCTAAATGTTCCACTATTCCGCCCCCCCTGTCACACTTTGTCTTTTTATTTTAGGATGTTAAAAGAATAACATATCCCGAAAAAAATTACGCTAATTTTACACATTCTTATCATTGATACATGTTAAAATAGTCAAAGAATCTTATTGTTTTTTATTCTCAAAGAAACAATAATACTCTATACTAGGAATAGACTAAAATTTCAAGAAAAGAAAGGTTCTATTATGTCAGAAAATAATACAAATGCAAAACTAGATTATTCTTTAATATTTATCATTATTTTATTAGCAATTATAAGTGTGTTCACTTTATATACGTTGGATCCATATTTAGATCAGAATCCATTGTTTCAAAATATGTATGTTAAGCAAATCGTATGGTATATTGCTGGATCGATAGCTATCGCAGTAATTATGATGTTTGATTACGACCGGTTTAGACAAGTATCATGGGTACTTTATGGAATAGGTTTAATTTCACTTATTATGCTTTATTTTCACTTTCCTCCAGGTATAGCTCATGAAGTAAAAGGGGGGGCATGGGGCTGGTTTAGTTTTCCCGGAATTGGAACAATACAACCTGCCGAATTTATGAAAGTATTCTTGATCATTTTTCTTGCTCATATTATGGTAGCTCATAATGAAAAATATCCAGAACACACGATAAAGATGGACCTTTGGTTACTTTGTAAAATAGCGATTGCAGCACTTGTTCCTATCTTCTTTGTTGCGCAACAACCCGACCTTGGTGGGGGGGTATTGGTATTATCTGCTATATCAGCCTGCATGATACTTGTTTCAGGTATTAAATGGCGAATCATTTTAACTATTGTTGGTACCGTATTATTAAGTTTTATCACCATAATCTATGTATATCTAACCTATCCGGATAAAGTAAATGAATTTTTATATGATAAAGATTTAGGACATGTGGTAGCACGCTTTCAAGGATGGTTGTTTCCTGATGACTACAGTCAAGAAGGTGCCTATCAAACGCTAAATGCAATGAAAGCAATAGGCTCCGGCCAGTTAGTTGGAAAAGGAATAGGTGACTTCGAAATGACCTATAAAATTCCGGAGTATCATACCGATTATATTTTTTCTGCTATTGCAGAACAATTTGGATTTTTCGGTTCAAGTATACTAATTCTTATTTTTTTCCTATTAATTTATCGTTTAATTTTTATTGCGCTAAAAAGTAAAGATCCGTTTGCTAGTTATATGGTAACAGGTATAATTGGCATGTTCACCTACCAAATTTTCCAAAATGTTGGTATGTCTATTCAATTGTTACCTGTAACAGGACTTCCTTTACCTTTTATTGGTTATGGAGGCAGTTCGACATTAACTTACATGATTGCGATTGGAATCGTATTAAGTGTTTATTATCGTATAAAAACCTATATGTTTGACGAATCCTAAAACTAAATGAAGCAGATAGGAGTTTTTCACAATGAAAGTAGATATAGTCGGTGATATTCATGGTTGTTATCAAGAATTAATGGATTTATTAATGAAGTTGGGTTATCAATGGTCTGAAGGGAATATCTATCACCCCCGACAACCGACAGCTTGCATTTGTAGGAGATTTAGCAGATAGAGGACCTTGTTCATTAGATGTTATTCGTTTCGTTTACCATGTTGTTATTGAGCTCAAACAAGGTTTTTATGTACCTGGTAATCACTGTGATAAGCTTTATCGTTATTTTTTAGGCAATAAAGTCATACCACAACATGGGTTAGAAACAACCATTGCTGAGTATCAAGAGCTTTCTACACAAGAACAAGAAATAGTAAAAAAGATGATGATCACTTTATATGAACAGGCTCCACTCTATCAGGTAATACATAAAATAGATACCGTTATCGCACATGCAGGTATTCCGGAAAAGTATATTGGGCGTAATGATAAAAAGGTAAAAACATTTGTGCTATATGGTGATATAACTGGAGAAACACTACATGATGGAAGACCTGTCCGCAGAGATTGGGCGCAACACTATCAAGGAAGTCATTGGATTGTTTACGGGCATACCCCCCCTGTCTTAGAGCCACGGTTTGTCAATCATACCGTGAATATTGATACTGGCTGTGTTTTTGGTAATCGCCTAAGCGCCTTTCGTTTACCAGAAGAGCACATTGTCAGTGTCCATTCCCAACAACCTTTTATACAAGAAAAGTTTAGCTAACCTTCTGAATTGGTAGTTTGTAAAGCGATATATGTGTTACTTTAATCTTTGCCATGCTTGTGCTATATCAGTTGCGAGTGGAATATTAAACTGCATTCGCTCTTTTGTCAACGGATGGTTAAATGCTAATTGATGACAATGAAGTGCTTGACGTCCCAATGTCGTTGTTTCTCCCCCCATAGAGATCATCTCCAATTAAGGGATGCCCAACAGCTGAAAAATGAACTCTAATTTGATGGGTTCTTCCAGTCTCTAAGCTGACTTCCACTAAGGAAGCATTGTTTAGTTCTTCTTTTACTTGGTAATGTGTAATAGCTCGCTTCCCATGTGGTGAGACGGTGCGTTTAATAATCGAGTCTGCATCTCTTTCAATAGGACAGGATATTGTACCTTTTTTTTTCTTGCAATAGCCCTGTAACAATGGCTTGGTATTTTCGATTTATTGTATGTTGATGTTGATCACGAAATAATATGGAATGAATGTAGCGGTTTTTAGCTATTAATAGTAACCCTGATGTATCACGATCTAATCTCGTGACAACATGTACCGTATATGTTATCTGTTGTTGATCATAATAATAAATAACACCATTTGCCAAAGTATGACATGGATGAAGACGCGATGGTAACGTAACTATATTAGCTTTCTTATTTAAAACTAATAATGCGACATCCTCATAAACAATATCAATCGGTATATCCTCAGCTACTAATAATTCACTTCTTTTTTCGGCTGGAAAAACCACTTCTATCTGATCGTTTTCTTTAAGCGTATAACGGACATTTACTTCCTGGTCATTGACTAATAATTTACCCTCTTCAAATTTAACTGCAGTTAGTAACCGTTTTGAAATGCCAACTACATTCATTAAATAATCTCTTAATAACAGACCCGCATGCTCTTCATTTACATTCCATTTCAATTTGATCACCAACTCTTATCTTTCATCAGATATGAAAGAATCATGAACCTTTTCCAAAATGGGAAAGCTCTAAATCGAGCAAAGCGAATTTTTTCATCAGAGACTCGACATTCAATCCTGTCAATATTATCGTAAATATCATTATAATGATCTAACGTAATTAAAAAATTGCGATCCTGATATAACGGTAACAACTCACAAACATGATGTTTCGGTAAAATTAATGGTGATCCAATTGTACGAAAAACACGATTATTAATCGATGCCATTTCGGCAATTTGAAGAGCATCTAAAGAAGGATGAATGATTGCACCACCTAACGCTTTATTGTATGCAGTACTTCCTGAGGGTGTTGAAACACATAAACCATCTCCTCTGAATCGTTCAAAATGCGCGCCTTTTATATGCACATCGATTACTACTGTACCTTCATTTGATTTAACCGACACTTCATTCAATGCTAAAAAGTGCTTATAACCTTCTCCATTTTTCGAATGAATTTTTACATCTAATAATGGATATTCCACTACTTCAAATGGTTTTTTTGCTATTTCGATAATTAATTTTTCTACTTCTTCCGGTACCCAGTCAGCGTAAAATCCTAAATGTCCCGTATGTATACCTATAAAGGCTGTATCTTTTAATCGATGCTGATAAGAATGAAAGGCTTCTAAAAAAGTCCCATCCCCCCCGCCAACAGAAACAATCAGCTCTGGTTCCTCCTCATCAAAAACGAAATCAAAATCATCTAAATATTTTTTCATTCGTCCCTTAATCATTTCTGATTTTTGATCACTTCTGGATAAAATTGTATAGTGCATGTTCATACCTCCATTATTTCTCGCGTATTTGTTTATTCGTCTTAAACATCCTTTGAGCATCTTGAATTTCGTCTTTTATTTTTGCCATCTCTTCATCCAATTTAAAAGCTGCTTCTGCTGCACGTTTTAATCTATCTTGCACTTTTACTGGTATTCGCCCTTCATATTTGTAATTAAGCGTATGCTCATTCGTCGCCCAAAAGTTCATTGCTAATGTCCGAATTTGAATCTCTGCTGTTATTTTTCTTTCGCCATGAATGGTTTCGACAGGGTAGGAAATAATTAAATGATAAGAACGATAGCCACTTTCCTTTTTATGATTTATATAATCTCTTTCTTCGATAACTTCGAAATCATTACGAGAACATAATCGGTGCATAATATCATAAATATCATCAACAAATTGGCAAACCACTCTCACACCTGCAATATCTTGTAAGTCTGTCTCTATATCTTCCATATGTATATTCTTGCGATTCATTTTATCTATAATACTTGATACAGGCTTTACTCTACCTGTTACAAATTCTATTGGTGAATGGCTGGATTCATATTCAAATTGAGATCGCATTTCTTTTAGCTTTACTTTTAACTCTTCCACCACTTGCGAATATGGAGCCAAGAAATTTCTCCAATTCATTTCAAGCACCACCTAATTTATCTTTATCAGTGATTATTTTACCATATTTCAAAAAAAAGAAGTAATGATAGGCTATTTCGTATTCTTTGATTTTTCAGATACAATCCTTCAAAATAAAATAGACATCATTTACAGGATAAAATCACAGGAACATAATTTACAGTTAAGATAAAGAAGGAGTTGAAGATGTGGCACAGGAAGTTGAGATTGAATTTAAGAATCTTTTAAACAAAGCGGAATATCACCACCTTGCTGATCATTTTCGTTCACATAAGTTCACAACAACAGAACAAATTAATCATTATTTTGAAACTTATGATTTTCAACTAAAGAAACATCATGCAGCATTACGTATTAGAGAAAAAGCCAGAAGTTTTCAATTAACATTAAAACAACCCAATCCTAAAGGTGCTGGGTTATTGGAAACACATGCTGACTTAACAGAAACAGAAATGAATGAATGGATAAGTGGCAACTACATTTCAAAAACAGAAATTCAAAATGCTCTGAATGCTATACAAATTCACTTAAAAGATTTGAAATATGGTGGCATGTTAAAAACCTTTCGAATGGAAATAAATTATAAAGATACGCTACTTGTATTAGACAAAAGTGAATATAATAATCAGACAGATTATGAATTAGAATTAGAAGCACAAGAAGAAAAACATGGCTACAAAGTTTTTAACGAGATACTTAATGAGCACCAAATTCCTAAACGATCTACTGCAAATAAAATTGAACGATTCTATCAGTCATTAAACATTTAAAAGATTATCCATATAGGATGTGAACACTGTATAATAACAGTTAAACCCTTATTAAACATGGTGTTTTATCATCAAAACACATAATTTGCTAGTTCGCTATAAACACTGTTACAATATAGTAACATAAAGAATAATATTCTTCTTTAGTGACATGGTATGAAAGGTATGAAGGATATGACAGATTCAGTGCGCTCCATATATGAGATGATTGGCGGACAACAAAAAATTGAAGAATTAGTTGAGGCTTTTTATGCAAGAGTTTCTAAACATCCTGATCTAATTCCACTTTTTCCTGATGACTTTACAGAAGTTGCAAGGAAACAAAAACAATTTTTAACTCATTTTTTTGGAGGTCCACCGTTATATATACAAGAACATGGGCATCCAATGTTAAGAAAGCGACATTTACGCTTCCCTATCACTCCAACAAGAAAAGATGCCTGGTTAACCTGTATGGCAGGTGCTTTGGAAGAAGCAAATATTAAAGAACCTTATCGAAGTGCAATGTTTGATCGGCTTACATTAACAGCCAATCACATGATGAATACACCTGAACAGAAAGGAGAATCATTGTGAATTGGAACTCTGCCGGGTCCTGGCAACATCAAGATCGCAACCAAACAGCGCATTATCACTTTATTGATGTTTTAAAGAAACCCATTGAGATATATTTGTTTGTTGATCCCCCCCTCTGTCCAGAATGTTGGTCATTGGAACCATATATTAAAAAACTCACCATTGAATATGGTAGATTCTTTACAATTCGGACCATTTTGAGTGGGCAATTAATAAATCTGCATAAAGATAAATTTGAAAAACCACGTAAATTAAAAGATATGTGGGAAAAAACCGCAAGTCGAACTGGAATGAGTTGTGATGGTGATTTATGGATAGAAAATCCGATTCATTATCCATGGCTTACTTCCATTGCTATTAAAGCAGCTGAGCTACAAGGAAAAAAAGCAGGCAAGCGGTTTTTACGTAAATTACAAGAGAACGCTTTTCTTGATAAACAAGATATTTCACAAGAAGAAATATTAATCAGTTGTGCGAAATCCGTTCATTTAGATATTGATGAATTTAAGGGGGATCTTTATTCCCATTCCTCAAAAAAAGCCTTGCAATGTGATCTGAAACTCACGAAAGAAATGGATGTCGAATATATTCCGACGATGGTTTTTTTTAACGAATCAGAAGATGATGCAGGATTAAAAATTTCTGGTATTTATCCATATGAAATTTATGTAAAGGTATTAAAACAAATGCTCCAAAAAGAACCATTACCAGCAAAAAAACCAAAGCTGATAGACTTTTTATCCCACTATGATTTTGTTGGAACAAAAGAAATAGCGGTTGTATATGATTGGTCGATAGAAAAGACAGAAAAGGAAATGAAAAAACTTCAACTCAAGCAGCTTGTTGAAAAAGTACCGGTAAAATTCGGCTACTTTTGGAAATATGCTAAATAAAGTAAAGCAAAAGAGTACTTGTCTTCATGACATGTACTCTTTTGCTTTACTTATTACTAGATAAGGGGGGGATGAGTGAAAGTTTTTGGTCAAACAAAGGGATTTTTTGTTTAATTTATACTTAGTATAGTAAGTATTTACGTGATAAAAAATAAAATTGTGAATTAATTCACAATTTTGTCGCACGTCTATTTTCGTAAGCTTCGCATAGATAGAAAGACTTATCAAGTTTAAAAAGGTGGTGCTGGCCATGCGTTTATTATTGCTTATTTTACCTTTATTTGCTCTCATCTTAAATATCTTCGGTTTAATGCGTCTTATACCTTTATATTTCACAATACCTCTATTATTTGCATCCATCTATATGACCGTATATTTCTTTTATGATAAAAAACAATTTAAAGGATTTAGAAAGGTCACCCACTAAGGGTGACTTTTTTTATAAGATAAGAAAGTATAAAATCCTTGTTATTACAGTATTTATACCAAGTAATACAGTTATGTAATGGAGTATAAATTGTAAAAACTCTATGTTGCCATTTTGAAATATTTTTATGTGTATGTCCAATGCTTCGGCCCATTACTTCGCTTTCACTCAAGGGTACAAGTGCAACATCTACTCAAGCAAAGATCGCTTTCGTAGTGTTTTCTATGCCGCCTGGCACGGCCTCAACTACCTTTGCAAAGAAAAACACGTTACAAAGTGGATTTTCGGCTCGCGCTGTTTCGAAGAGCAGGACGCTCAAGTGTCGACGTTGGCCACAGAACGTGGCCGCTTTTAGTCGACCCAAGGAGTCTACGTAATGGGGGGGTTCCGCAAATGGCAGACGCTATAACTTTAGTCAGAAGTAGCC
>NZ_BAVS01000020.1 GCF_000521485.1 Gracilibacillus boraciitolerans JCM 21714
GAATAAGTAAAAATGTTTCACGTGAAAAAACACTAAAACTGTCGAATAAATAAATCTATTATTCTAGGTATATTTATTACTAGATTGGCCATACTAATTGATGGAGGTGTAGTAAATGGAGAATAATAAACATGTATGTGGGATATGTGATCAAACGAAAAAAGAGGGAATTTTTCTATACCAACTTTATATTTGTTCAGAGTGTGAAAAAGAAATTTTATCAATAAAATCTCAAGATGAAAACTATCAATACTATGTAGAAAAATTGAGAGCTATCAATCAATCAATATATACTATATAATGGAATCACAATTAGTGATTCCATTTATTTTTTACTATGAAGTGAGGCTAAGTCATGCAAGAACGGCAAAAGCAAATACCAATCTATCAAAAGGTTAGCAGTTTTGCTCAAAACCAAAACACTTCCTTTCATGTTCCAGGCCATAAAAATGGCAAGATATCTTTGGAACCTGTCCCTAATTACTTTCAGGAAATATCAAAAATAGATGTAACAGAAATAGAAGGTTTGGATGACCTGCATGCTCCTCAAGGGATTATTAAGAAAGCACAGAAGCTGGCATCAGAATGGTTTGGTTCTTTAGATACATTTTTCTTAGTGAATGGCAGCACCACAGGTAACTTAGCTATGATATTAGCTGCTTGTCGCCCGGATGACCAGGTGCTTGTTCAAAGAAATTCACATAAATCAATTATGCACGGTATGGAATTAGCTGGAGTGAAACCTGTTTTCTTACCACCAGCTTATAATTTTAGTAAACAACGTTATACAAATGCATCAATGGAAACATTGATAATAGCAGTTAAGAACTATCCAGATGCAAAAGCAATTATTGTTACGTATCCCGATTACTTTGGTGACACGTTTGAATTAGAGGAGTTAATTGAGATAGCCCATTCTAATAACATGCTCGTTATGGTAGATGAGGCACATGGTTGTCATTTTTCATTACCATTTATTAATGCTCCATCAGCAGTATCTTTAGGAGCAGATATTGTCGTTCAGTCAGCTCATAAAATGACACCGGCATTAACCATGGCAGCTTATTTACATATTCAATCAAAAACCATTGATTCTAATAGAATAAAGTACTATCTGCAAATGTTACAATCAAGTAGCCCTTCCTATCCGATTCTGGCAAGTTTAGATCTGGCCCGGTATTATTTAGCAACATATTCGAGAGAAAAGTTTAATACGTTACTTGCATATATAGAAGAGGTCACCCGTATTTTTATGGAGAGTGACTATTGGTCGGTAGAAGATAAGAAACCGATGGATGATCCTTTAAAGATTTGCATTAAAGTAAAGGAAGGAATAGATATCCAGCAGATAAAAAAAATGTTAGAGAGAGAACAATTATATCCCGAATTAGTTACGGAAAGACATATATTATTTGTGTTTGGTTTAGAAGCTGTGATTGATTCAGCTATCCTTCAGAAAAAACTAAGAAGAATTCAAAGAAAATTAAACTTTTCGTCGAACCATGCTACAATAGAAAATAATTCTATGTTTTATAATGATAAGATCATTCCTTTGGCGCTATCCTATGCAAGTATGAATAAGTTAGCGATGGAATGGTGTAATTGGACAGATGCTTCAGGAAGAATTGCTGCGGAAAATATCATCCCGTATCCACCGGGTATTCCTATTATAACCAGAGGGGGGGAAAAGATCAGAACATCTGCAATTGAAGAAATACAACAATTAATGCAACATAACATTAATTTTCAACCGATTAATCGTACAACCGGTTTAAATGTATATATGGAAGATGGGAATAAAATTAAAGGAGAATGAATGTGTTTATAACTTTTGAAGGTGGCGAAGGTGCTGGGAAAACAACGATTTTACATCGACTAGCACAACGTTTAACAGAAGAGGGATATCATGTGATGACTACTAGAGAACCGGGTGGTATTCCAATAGCTGAAAAAATACGAGATATCATTTTAGATAAGAAGAATTCAATAATGGATGCTAGAACAGAGGCGCTTTTATATGCAGCAGCAAGAAGACAGCACTTAGTTGAGAAAGTCAAGCCTGCTTTAGCAAAGGGTGAAATTGTCCTTTGTGATCGATTTATAGATAGCAGTCTTGCCTATCAAGGTGTTGCAAGAGGCTTAGGAGTAGAAGCAGTATTCCAAATTAATCAATTTGCTATTGCAGATCAAATGCCAGATCTAACTTTGTTTTTTGACATTCACCCCAAAGAAGGTTTAGCAAGAATACATAACAATAAAGAAAGAGAACAGAACAGACTTGATTTGGAATCGTTACAGTTCCATAATCAAGTGTATCAGGCTTATCAGCAATTACTTTTAAAATTTCCTGAACGGATCGAGAGAATTGATGCAAATTTTGATATAATAGAAGTAGAAGCAAATGCATATAACAAGATTAAAGCAAAGTTATTATGATTGATAACAAAAGGAGGCGGCAAATGTGAAATTGATTATGGCGGTTATACAGGATAAGGATTGTAATCGACTGCTTGACGCTTTACGGGACCAACAATTCAAAACAACTAAATTATCCTCTACAGGCGGCTTTTTAAAAGAAGGTAATACTACGTTGATGATTGGTTGTGAGGATCAGCATTTAGATGAAGCATTAGAAGTAATCCGGGATAACTGTAGTCAACGGGAACAAATGGTTTCACCTGTCTCTCCTATGGGTGGAAATGCAGATTCTTACATTCCGAGGCCAATTAATATAGAAGTGGGTGGCGCAACTGTATTTGTATTGCCAGTCGACTCGTTTCACCAATTTTAAAGGCAGGTATAGGTAGCCATGAAAATAAATCAGGAAATGCGTACACAATTAGATGCATTGAATAAAATTGATCAACAGGCACGTCCATCTACACAACGATTTGACTCACTGGTTAAACAGCAGTCTACACAGATGCAACAAGCAGAGTTACAAAAATTAATGGGTGATTTAACGTCGCAAGGTCAGAGAATTGCACGATTTCGTTCCTTTAAAGATCTTGCGACCTATAAAAGAATGGTTAAACGCTTTGTGAAGGAAGCAGTTGATTATGGCATGTCTCTCAAACAATCACACAGTTTTGTGTTAGATGGTGATAATCGTAAGCTGACTATTGTAGAAGAAGTCGATGAGAAATTAATGGAATTGACGGATTCAATAATGGATCAGGAAAAGAATTCAATTCAAATATTAGACCTTATTGGGGAAATAAAGGGGCTTCTTATAAATCTGTATACGTAACCTGGATAAAAGGGGATAGATTAGAAATGGTGACTAATCCATCCTCTATATTTTTAGGATGAAAGTAGGCAATCAAATTGAGTGTACTATGGGAAGATATGATGAAAAAACAGCCTATTGTAAGTAAAATGATAATGAATAGCATAGAAAAATCCAGGATATCTCATGCCTATCTGTTTCATGGCGATAAAGGTACTGGCAAAAGTCAATTAGTCCAATTATTTGCGATGAGTATATTCTGCAAGCAGCGTATAACGATTAATCCCTGTCATCAATGCAGTGATTGCCGTCGTATAAAAAGTGGGAATCATCCTGATTTACATCAGATTATACCGGATGGTGCAAGTATAAAAAAGAGCAGATATTAGATTTGCAGAAGGAATTTACTTATACAGGGTTAGAATCTAACAAAAAAGTATATATTATTTACCATGCAGAAAAAATGACGGATAATGCTTCTAATCGACTGTTAAAATTTTTAGAAGAGCCTAGTCAGCAAACCACTGCAATTTTATTAACAGAAAATAGCCAGGCTATCTTACCTACCATTCGATCAAGATGTCAAATGATCGCTTTTAAGCCATTAAATCCAAAGCAATTAGAAGAAAGTCTTCAATTAGAAGGATTGTCAGAGGCAAACGCTCGAATAATGACCGCTATTACCAATAATTTATCGGAGGCCATTGATAAGAGCAAGGATACTTGGTTTGCACAGTCACGAAAATTAGTGGTACAATTAATTGAAATGCTTCAACATAATCGAGGTGAAGTGCCAATATTCGTGCATACACAGTGGATGCCTCATTTTAAAGAACGTTCGCAATTGCAGGAGGGACTGGATTTATTATTAATTTGGTTTAGAGATATTGTTCATTATCATCTTGAAGAAACCACTGCAATCGTTTTTGCCAATCACCAGGATAAATTAGAAGCAGCAAGCATGTTTTGGTCATTAAGCCATACGACAGAAAGCTTGCAATTTATTATGGAGGCTAAGCGAAAAATAGAACAGAATGTGCACCCACAATTAGTATTGGAGCAACTAACACTTCAAATACAGAGGTGAATTTTAGTGATAGAAGTAATTGGTGTCCGCTTTAAGAAGGCGGGTAAAATATATTATTTTGATCCCATTGACTTAAAAATCGATAAAGATAATTATGTCATTGTGGAAACAGTAAGAGGTATAGAGTTTGGCAAGGTTGTTGTAGCAAATAAACAAGTGGATGAAGAAGATGTTGTTCTTCCGTTAAAACAAGTGCTTCGCATTGCCAGTGATAAGGATAAGCTTATTGTCGTAGAAAACAAGGAAATTTCGGAAGAAGCTTACCAGACCTGTCAGACGAAAATTAAAGAGCATGAATTGGAAATGAATTTAGTCGACGTGGAGTATACCTTTGATCGAAATAAAGTCATTTTCTATTTTACAGCAGATGGCAGAGTGGATTTTCGTAATTTAGTTAAGGATCTTGCGTCAGTATTCAAAACTCGAATAGAGTTGCGTCAGATTGGTGTAAGAGATGAAGCAAAGCTATTAGGTGGTATCGGTCCTTGTGGTCGTATGCTTTGTTGCTCCACCTTTTTGGGTGATTTTGAACCAGTATCCATTAAGATGGCTAAGGATCAAAATTTATCTTTAAATCCTTCTAAAATATCTGGTTTGTGTGGCCGTCTAATGTGCTGCTTAAAGTATGAGAACGATGATTACGAAACAGCTAAGAAGGAATTGCCAGACCTTGGTGAACATATCACAACAAATCATGGTCGTGGAAAGGTCGTTGGTCTTAATATTCTAGAACGGTTAGTTCAAATTGAAATTCCTGAAAAGGAACGAATGATTGAATATACGTTAGATGAATTAATTGATGAGGGAGTTATTAAAGCCCAGGCCACAGAATAATGGGGTGGAAGTGACGTGAACAGAAAAGAATTATTTGAACAGGTTTCTGATATGGAAGAACAAATTGGCCAATTGTATCAGCAACTAGGTGATTTAAAACAACAGTTAGGTGAAATGTTAGAGGAAAATCATCGCATAGAAATGGAAAACCATCACCTCAGACAGCGATTGGATAATGAAACAGAAGGTCAGGTTGGTCATGAGCAGAATGAAGATGATCTTGTTATCGGAGAAGGCTATGATAATTTAGCAAGACTTTATGAAGAGGGATTTCATATTTGTAATGTCCACTTTGGAAGTCCAAGACAAGAGGGCGATTGTTTATTTTGCCTGCTCTTTCTTAACAAAACAAAATAATAACAACTTTAAGGCTGACGCAAAACAAGTGTCAGCCTTTTCACTAGAAATCAACCTAGATAACTCATACACAGTATAACTAAACTGCGAAGTACTGGTTTGTTTTGAAAGTAAGATAAGTGTATACAAAAGCTCCGTCCATATACTTCGCTTTCCGCGGGCATGGCCTTAGCCTCCTTACTCACTTTGTTCGTTGCGGGGTCTTCGGCTCACGCTATTCCCGCAGGAGTCTACGTAAATGGACTACGCTTAAGTATAGTGCTACAAAGCTTGTGAGAAATAGTATTTTGAAACGAAGGCATATTACTTCTCGCATAAACAGGACTCTATTCAAAGCGGAGGAAAAATGCGACACTCCTAGGGGGATCAGTGCGAACTGAAGATCCACTTTGGAAAGGGCTCTTCTTTTCAAAGTTAGCTGAAGTCGCACCCCCCCCTGGAAAGGGAGTATTTTTACGTAGCGCTGATTTTAATCCCATCAAATTACTTTAAATTGAAAGTTTTCACTTGTTCGCAGTTTGGGTCTTTTATTTAGTCAGATTTTGTTTAGGAGATTTATATCTAGTGAAAATTGTAATGAGGAGAAGGATTATGCAATTGAAAGACGATGAACGAATTGATGATTTATTAGCAGACCAAACGATGAAAATTATCCAAAGTCCAACGGTGTTTTCTTTTTCAATTGATGCAGTATTACTCGCAAACTTTGCTTCCGTGCCTAAGACAAGGGGAAAAATCTTAGACTTGTGTACAGGTAATGGCGTGATTCCCTTATTGCTGTCACAAGAATCAACGGTGCCCATCACAGGCGTAGAGATTCAGGAGCGGTTATATGATATGGCGTGCCGAAGCATAGAGCTTAACGAGCTAACACCTCAAATTGATATGATCCATGGAGATTTAAAGGAAATGCCCTCCTATTTTAAGAATAATAAATTTGATTTAGTTACTGTGAATCCACCTTATTTTCAAACCACGAATAAAGACCATCAAAATAGTAACGACTATTTAACGATAGCAAGGCATGAAATATACTGTACACTGGAGGATGTAATTCAATCGTGCAGCAAGTTAGTGAAATCTGGCGGGAAAGTAGCGATGGTTCATCGTCCAAATCGCTTTGTGGATATTGTTACGCTATTCCGTCAATATAAAATTGAACCTAAAAGAATCCGATTTATCTATCCAAAGAAAGGCAAAGAGGCAAATATTTTATTAATAGAAGGTATCCGTGATGGAAGGCCTGATTTAAAATTATTACCACCTTTATATGCATTTAACCAGAATGGGAACTATTCAGAGGAATTAGAGGGTATATTATATGGGAGAAAATAATCACTACGTCTATATTCTGAAATGTAAAGACGAAACATTATATACCGGATACACAACAGATATTAAACGGAGAATCGAAATGCACGAAAATGGAAAAGGGGGGGCTAAATACACGAGAGGCAGAGCACCGTTCCAACTAAAATTTCAGAAATGCTGTGCTTCTAAGTCAGAAGCATTACAATTGGAGGCAAGTATTAAAAAACTTTCAAAAAGAAATAAAATGCTTTTGATAAAGGAAAAGCAACTGGAAGGGTATGGCGCAGATGAGAATACAAAAGAGTTATCAGAATGAACAGTCTAAGGGAATCCTTTATGTCGTGCCAACACCAATTGGGAATCTTGATGACATTACTATTCGTGCCTTAAAGATCTTGGAAGAAGCGGATGTGGTATTAGCTGAGGATACAAGAAATACAGGTAAATTACTTCACCATTTTGAATTAAAGAAAAAAATGATTAGTTATCATGAGCATAATAGAATGGAAAGACAAGAGCAGGTTATGGATATGCTGAAGCAAGGACAGCTTCTGGCGTTAGTAAGTGATGCAGGGATGCCAGGTATTTCAGATCCTGGATTTGAACTGATACATGAAATTATTTCTGAGGATTTAACAGTAGTTGTTTTGCCTGGTGCAAACGCAGCATTAACAGCACTTGTTGGTTCTGGATTACCAACCGATCATTTTTATTTTTCTGGCTTTTTGCCACGCAAGAAAAAAGATAGGGAGGAAATATTCGCTAGACTGCGTACAATGGAAACAACCATCATCTTCTACGAGTCCCCCCCTCACCGTATTCAGGAAACGATCCAGGATTTAGCAGCAAATTTTGGGGATAGGAATGTTTCTATTGCGAGAGAAATTACCAAGCGCTATGAAGAGTATATAAGGGGTACTCTCGAAGAAGTTGCAGGATGGTTAGCAGAAAATCCACTAAAAGGTGAATGCTGCATCGTGATGGAAGCAATAAAGCAAGAGAATGAAAGTAGTTGGTGGCAGCATCTTACACTAAAAGAACATGTAGAACAATTAATGGAAAGAGAAGACTGTTCCAGTAAAGATGCTATTAAAAAGGTAGCAAAGGAAAGAGACGTTCCAAAACGGGAAGTATATAGCACATATCACCTAAAATAGAAAAACACGGTCAAAATATGACCGCGTTTTTCATTATTTATTTAATTTTTGTTGAATTTCATCAACTAGTATTTGTGCACCTTCAGGGCTAAGTATTAGTTTTCCATCTGCTAACGTAAAGTTATCGTCAGAAACTTCACCGGTAACCTGACATGTCATATTTGGTTTGTATTTCTGTAAGATGATGCGTTCATCATCGACATAAATTTCTAGCGCATCTTTCTCGTTAATTCCTAATGTGCGACGAAGTTCGATTGGTATTACTACCCGACCTAACTCGTCTACCTTTCGTACAATACCTGTTGATTTCATTATTTATTCTCCCCCCTTTGATAAATAAATTCGGCAAGATTCGACATCTATAGCGTAATAATACCATTAGTTGCCATTAATGTCAAACAGAAAATTACTATTTTTTCTAGGTTTTTTAAATATATTGAAAAAAACAGAACTTTTTGATAAAAATATTTGTTTTAACTCTAAGTTATATGTTGATAAAATTTAGGTGAAAATGTATTAATGATGGAAAAATCCATGAAAAATCGCTACAATAAAAACAGATTGTAAATATTGATTACAAGCCAAAAGGTTGAGGAGGCATAATATGACAGAACAAAAGAAAACTTTTTATATAACGACACCCATCTACTATCCGAGTGGAAATTTACATATTGGCCATGCTTATAGTACGGTTGCCGGAGATGCGATGGCACGATATAAACGCCTTCGCGGATATGACGTTCGTTATTTGACAGGAACGGACGAACATGGGCAGAAGATACAGAAGAAAGCGGATGAGGCAGGAGTAACTCCTCAGGCATATGTCGATGAAATTGTGAGTGGTATTAAAGATTTGTGGGAAAAATTAGACATTTCCTATAGCGATTTTATCCGGACTACAGAAGAGCGACACAAAAAAGTTGTCGAGAAGATTTTTGCGAAATTAGTAGAACAGGGAGATATCTATTTAGATGAATATGAAGGGAATTATTGTACTTCCTGTGAATCATTTTTTACTGAACGGCAATTGGAAAACGGACGGTGTCCTGATTGTGGTGGTCCCGTAGAACGTGTGAAAGAAGAATCCTATTTCTTTAAAATGAGTAAATATGTTGACCGGTTGTTAGCCTTTTATGAAGAAAATCCATCTTTTATTCAACCAGAAAGCCGAAAAAATGAAATGATTAATAACTTCATTAAGCCCGGATTGGAGGATTTAGCGGTATCCCGAACAACCTTTGATTGGGGGATTCAGGTACCAGGCGATCCAAAACATGTTATTTATGTATGGATCGATGCGTTATCCAATTATATCACGGCGTTAGGATATGGAACAGATGATGATTCTTTATTTCAAAAATATTGGCCAGCAGATGTACACTTGATGAGCAAGGAGATTGTTCGTTTCCATACCATTTATTGGCCGATTATGCTTATGGCGTTGGATTTACCATTACCTAAGAAGGTATTTGCTCATGGTTGGATTCTAATGAAAGATGGTAAAATGTCTAAATCAAAAGGCAATGTCGTCAACCCAACAGATTTAACAGAACGTTACGGATTAGATGCTTTACGTTATTATTTATTGAGAGAGGTTCCGTTTGGATCAGATGGTGTGTTTACACCCGAGGGATTTGTAGATCGCACCAATTATGATTTGGCAAACGATTTAGGTAACCTGTTGAACCGAACCGTGGCCATGATTAATAAGTATTTTGATGGTGACGTGCCAGCGTTTCGTATATCTGAGGATCCATTTGATCAGCAGTTAGAAATTCTAGCTAAGAAAACAGTGAATAATGTCGAAGAGGCGCTAGATGAAATGGGATTCTCCGTGGCATTGACACATATTTGGAAATACGTAAGTAGAATCAATAAATATATTGATGAAACAGAACCATGGGTATTAGCAAAAGATGATCATAAGAAAGAGCGTTTAGGGAATGTAATGGCACACTTAGTCGACAGTTTACGTCGGATAGCCATACTCTTACGTCCATTTCTTGCGCAAACACCAAACCGTATTTTTGAACAAATAGGAGTTACAAATGAAGCCGAACAGACATGGGAAAGCTTATTACAATTTGGTTCGAAAGATAACGATAATAAAGTAGTGAAAAAAGATCCAATCTTTCCACGTTTAGATGTCGAAAAAGAAGTGCAGATTATTAAGGAAATGATGACTAAACCGCAGCCTGAGAAGAAGGAAGAAGAACAGGTGTCTGCTAACGAGATTACCTATGACGAATTTATGAAGCTTGATTTGCGAGTAGCAGAAATAACCCACGCAGAAAAGGTGAAAAAAGCAGATAAATTATTGCGAATTCAGCTTGATCTGGGAATAGATAAAAGACAGGTGGTATCAGGTATCGCTGAATACTATACACCTGAAGAGCTGGTTGGGAAAAAAGTGATTTGTGTGACAAACTTAAAACCAGTAAAATTACGTGGGCAATTATCGGAAGGTATGATTTTGTCCGGAGAAGACAAAGACGGTTCGTTATCACTCGCAACAGTAGAAGCAGATTTACCAAACGGATCTATAGTGAAATAATAGTAAACAACGCTTATCATCTAATATGTGATAAGCGTTTCCCTTTAGGAAACAAAACAGCAAGCAATGGAGGATTAATTATGTTATTTGATACACATATTCATTTGAATGTCTCTCATTTTGATGAGGATCGAGAAGAAGTATTACAAAGGGCGAAAGAAGCAGGTGTCGAAAATATGGTCATTGTCGGCTTTGATCATGAGACGATACCGAAGGCAATTGATATCGCAGAAAAATATGATTATATATACGCAGCAGTCGGCTGGCATCCTGTAGACGCTATTGATATGACGGATAAAGAGTTGGACTGGCTGGAAGAGCTTTCCTCCCATCCGAAAGTAGTTGCGTTAGGAGAAATGGGTTTAGATTATCATTGGGATAAATCTCCAAGGGAAATACAAAAGGATGTATTTCGTAAACAAATTCAATTAGCGAAAAAAGTAAAATTGCCAATCATTATTCATAATCGGGAGGCAACAGAAGATATTATCCAGGTATTACAAGAGCAAAACGCAGGAGAGATCGGAGGGGGGGTGATGCATTGTTACAATGATTCCGTCAAATATGTCGATGCGTTTTTAGCAATGAATTTTTACATTTCACTTGGCGGGCCTGTCACCTTTAAAAATGCAACATTACCAAAGGAAGTAGCTAAACATGTACCCGGAGATCGTTTACTCATTGAGACAGACTGTCCGTTCTTAGCACCTCACCCAAATAGAGGAAAACGAAATGAACCAGCATATGTAAGATTAGTGGCAGAAAAAATTGCAGAACTTCGAGAGGAAAGCTATGAAGAGGTTAGTAAAAAAACAACTGAAAATGCTAAGCGTTTTTTCGATATTTCCGGTTAGAGGTTTCCTTTAATACCAATAGTTACATCGAATGTTACCGTATTGTAAACTATTTGAAATATTTATAGGTGTAATGCAGTAGAACCCTTGGATTTACAGGGTTTTACTGCTTTTTTTATTGAAAATGGGCGTTTGACACAGCAAAGTGTTCTTTATATAATACAACAGCGAGCAACAAGGAGGGAAAGTTTATGAAACGTCTCAAATTTAATCGCGTTTTGACTAATAAAGATTTCATTTATGCCATTACATTATTGTTAATTATCGGACTAATCAGTTTCTCATTTTATGAATTGTCAAAAGCGGAAGTAAAAGTAACCCAAGGTGATGAAGTAACAACCATTCGTACTCATGCTAATACTGTTGGGGGATGTATTGAATGAACTTGTAATTGATGTGGGAGAACACGATGAACTTTCGCATAACCTGAATGACCGGGTTACAACGAATATGAAAATACAACATACAGTCGCTAATCAAGTTTTTCTCAGTATAGACGGTAAAGAAACAACCTATTATACAACAAGTAAAACGGTTGAAGACTTTTTATATGAACAAAACATTGAATTAACAGAAAATGATCAATTATCACTGGCTTTAGATACCAATGTGAACAATCAACTTGAAATCGCAATTGATAAAGCTTTTCAAGTTACGATTAATGATGCTGGGGAGAAACAACAGGTTTGGACTACTAATAGTTCAGTAGAGGAATTATTAAACGAAAATAACATTACACTCCATGAATTAGATAAAATCAAACCAAAAACTACGGCTGAATTAAATGGTGACACTGATATTGTAATAACCAGAGTAGAAAAGGTAACAGATGTAGTTGAAGAAGAACAAGACTTTCCGGTTGTCAAACGTCAGGATAGTTCCTTGGAAAAAGGAAAAGAGGAAATTGTAGCTCAAGGTGAACCAGGTGTAATTGAAAAGCACTATGAAGTAGTATTAGAAAATGGTGAGGAAGTATCAAGAGAGCTGGTAAAAGAAGAAGTTAAGCAGGAAGGTAAAGAAAAGATAGTAGCAATTGGAACTAAAGTTAATCAAACTATCTCAACTAATAACATCACTTCTACAAACAGTTCGCCAAAATCTGCAAGCAGTTCACCAAAATCTTCAGGCAGTTCTGAAGTAGTTTCACGTAGTGGTGGAGGCAACGAACCAAAGGGGAAAACATTATACATGAAAGCAACTGCTTACAATTGGGATTGTTCTTCGTGTGACGGACGTGGTCTTACGGCAACTGGTTATAACTTAAAGGCAAATCCTAACGGTGTAATTGCTGTAGATCCTAGCGTAATCCCATTAGGAACGAAAGTATGGTAGAAGGTTATGGATATGCAATCGCACGTGACACAGGTGGAAATATAAAGGGGAATAAAATTGACCTCCATATGGCAACGACACAGCAAGCATCTAGTTTTGGTGTAAGAACGGTACAAGTCAAGATTATTGAATAATTTATGAAAGCTTACCTAATCTAATTTGGTAAGCTTTTTTAAGCGAATAAAGCTAAAAATCATACAGTATAGTGTGATAAGTGAATAATGTTTCTTAGGTTGCAAAAATTCATTTATGAACATAAGGAAGATGATGCGACATAACTTTAATTTATTGAGTAGTAATCTTGAAATTTATATTAGGTGTAACAACCGCTGCGACTTGCCCACTTCGCTTTCCGGGGGGCAGTATGTCTATTTATTCATTAGTTTGTTTAGTGAAAAGTGGTGGGCTAGATGGTAAAATAAACAAAGCTATTACAAGTAAGAATGGGGGCACCTTTTTTGAAGGTAAAAGAAATTATTATCGTAGAAGGAAAAGATGATACCGCAAAGTTAAAGCAGGCTATGGATGTGGATACCATCGAAACCAACGGATCAGCAATAAATAAAGACACATTAGAACAAATAGTACACGCTAAAGATAAAAGAGGTGTAATTGTCTTTACAGACCCAGATTATCCAGGACAACGGATAAGACAAATTATTGATCAACATGTACCAGGGTGTAAACACGCTTTCTTATCTAAAGAAGAAGCTAAAGCGAAGGGAACCCAACATAGAAGTCTCGGAATTGAACATGCTTCTTTACAGGTATTAAGAAATGCGCTCAGCCAGGTGTATCAATTATCAGAAACACAGAAATCAGATATAACCCAATCAGACTTGATGAATCACGGCCTGATAGGTGGTATGGGTGCGAAGGACAAAAGGAATAAATTAGGAATGAAATTAAGAATTGGGCATATAAATGGTAAGCAATTATTAAAAAGACTCCAAATGTTTGAGATCACAAAAGAGGAATTTGAGAACGTTATGGAATCCATTAATCAGGAGGAGCATGCATGAGCGATCAAAAGGCGATAGCAACACCAAAGCGAACAAAGGAAATTTTAAATAAATATGAATTTTTCTTTAAAAAAAGCTTAGGGCAAAATTTTATAATTGATGTAAATATACTCCGAAATATTATTACAAAAGCAGAAATAACAAAAGATATGAATATTATTGAGATTGGACCGGGAATCGGGGCACTAACCGAACAATTAGCACTTGCTGCTAATAAGGTGGTGGCGTTTGAAATAGATGGGCGTCTTCTGCCTATTCTTGAAGATACATTAGAAGGATACAATAATGTAACAATCATAAATCAGGATATATTAAAGGCGGATATTATAGAAATATGTGATAAGTATTTTCAGGATAGTAAACCTGTGAAGGTTGTAGCAAATCTTCCGTATTACATTACCACACCAATTTTAATGCAATTATTAATGGCAAACCTTCCAATTGCCAGTATTACAGTTATGATTCAAAAGGAAGTAGCTGAAAGAATGGCAGCAAAAGAAAACACAAAAGAATATGGGTCATTATCTATAGCGGTTCAATACTATACAGAGGCACGTGTAGAGACGATTGTTCCCAAAACGGTATTTATGCCTCAACCACGTGTAGACTCTGCTGTATTACATTTAAAAATGCGTGAAGTTGCACCAGTAAAAGTAATGGACGAAACGTTCTTTTTTAATCTCGTTAAAGCCAGTTTTCAACAAAGGCGAAAAACGCTGCGTAATAATCTATCTCGACATTTTAATGAAGTCTTTGCAAAATTGGAAATAGAAAATGGTTTGGAGCATGTAGGGATAGATGGGACAAGACGAGGGGGGGAATCCCTGACCATTCATGAATTTGGTTCACTAGCTAATTACTTCTATCAACGAATCAAAGAAAACTCATAAAGAAAGGGTTTTCTTTTTTTTTATAGTTATTTAACAGGCCGAAAACCGCTCTATTTCTGTTTTCTATACATAATTTAAAGAAATTAAGGCAAGCTATAACCAGGAATTCCAATTTTTTTATTGACAGCTCTCAATTGGTATTGATATAATAGAATAATTTTAATTGACGGTTGGACAAGAATGTAGTATAATAAATTTTAGTGAGGTGGAGTGTATTGGCTAAAACGTTGATTGAAATTAAACAAGGTTTAGATGGAAATGTCGGCAAGCGTTTAAGAATTAAAGCGAATGGTGGTAGAAAGAAAACCATTGAACGTTATGGAACTTTATCTGAAACATATCCTTCTGTATTCATTGTTGAATTGGATCAAGATGAGAATGCATTTGAACGTGTTTCATATAGTTATGCAGATATTCTCACGGAGACGGTTGAATTAAACTTTACAGAAGAACTAAAAGCAGTAGCAGGCGAGCAGTAAACCATGCTTACTGCTTTTTTTATGGGCTGAATAATGAATTTTTTTTTAATGACAGCAGGAATGTTATCCTTATATTTCCTGGCATCAAACTTTAAATAACACATAAACTATGCTTGTCGTAAAGAACGACAGAAAGGGAGTATCTTCTATGGCTAGAAAACGAGGGATGATGTCTGATCGTTTTAAGGAAGAGCTTGCTAAAGAGTTAGGGTTTTACGACAAGGTACAGCAAGATGGTTGGGGCGGAATAACGGCAAGAGATGCTGGAAATATGGTGAAAAGAGCAGTACAGATAGCGGAAGAAAGTTTAAATAAGGACAAAGCCTAATCATGGCTTTGTCCTTTTTGCGCTATGAATCAGTTTTATGGTATCTTTACATAAAGTCAATTTCTGAATAAAAAGGCAGTGGGTGAGCAAACAGTGTATATATTGGAGAAAGCGCCAGCGAAAATAAATCTAACTTTGGATGTCTTATATAAAAGACCAGATCATTATCATGAAGTAGAAATGATAATGACTACAGTAGATCTAGCGGATCGTTTAGAATTCTTTTTATTAAAAGAAGACAGAATAGAAGTTGTTTCAGAAAACCGCTTTGTACCAAATGATGAGCGCAATTTAGCATATCGGGCAGCAATGCTTTTAAAGGAAAGGTTTCAAATAAAGATTGGAGTTAAAATTAAAATAGATAAGCAAATACCGGTTGCTGCAGGTCTTGCTGGTGGCAGTAGTGATGCTGCAGCGGCATTAAGAGGTTGAACAAGTTATGGAAACTGGGATTGTCTTTGAGTGAATTAGCAACACTGGGTCAGAAGTAGGATCAGATGTATCTTTTTGTGTTTATGATTCCACTGCACTTGCTAAAGGCAGAGGTGAAAACATCTTGGAATTGCCAGCTCCACCACATTGTTGGGTTGTTCTGGCAAAGCCGGTACAAGGAGTCTCTACACAGTCTGTATATCAATCCCTGCATTTGGATAACTTAGATCATCCAGATACTCAAGGGATGATTCAGGCAATTAAACAATCTGATTATCAAGGAGTTTGTAAGAGACTGAAAAATGTACTGGAAACAGTAACGTTACCTAAGAATCCGGAGGTAGAATTAATTAAAGCCCAAATGAAACGATTTGGAGCGGATGCGGTATTAATGAGCGGCAGTGGTCCAACCGTCTTTGGCTTAGTTCAGCAGGAAAGCAGGGCAGATCACATTTATAACAGTTTGAGAGGATTCTGTGAAGAAGTGTACGTCGTAAGATTACTGGGGAGTCATCAAACACTTGATTAAACACGTATAAAATGTTATATTTACCACAAAATATTCGGATTTTGGGGTGTAGTGATGAAAAGAAGCGATCGCCTGGTTGCGATGACCAATTATTTAGTAGAGCATCCAATGGAATTAATTTCTCTACCATTTTTTTCAGATATGTATGGTGCAGCTAAATCATCGATAAGTGAAGATTTGGCTATTATAAATAAAGTATTTAAAGAAGATGGTATAGGCTATTTAGAGTCTGTTTCTGGAGCTGCTGGTGGTGTGAAGTATATTCCGGATGTATCGAAGGAGAGGGCCGGAAAAATAATCGAAAAGTTATGCTTGGAATTAGAAGATCCAAGTCGTATTTTGCCTGGTGGCTATTTATTTATGAGTGATATTTTGGGGAATCCAAGTACTGTAAGAAATATTGGACGCCTTTTTGCCTCGCGTTTCACGGGATTAAATATTGATTCCGTAGTAACCGTAGCTACCAAGGGAATACCCATTGCGTATGCGGCAGCTGAATTCTTGCATGTGCCAGTAATCATAGTGCGCCGCGATCCTAAGGTGACAGAAGGTTCAACAGTGAGTATTAATTATGTATCGGGTTCATCAAAAAAATCCAAACGATGGTATTGTCAAAACGAAGCTTAAGTTCCAGAGAAAATGTGTGTATTATCGATGATTTTATGAAAGCAGGCGGAACGATTAACGGAATTAAAAACTTACTGCAGGAATTTGATGCTAACGTGAAAGCAATTGGTGTTTTAGCGGAAGCAGAGGATGAAGAAGAGGATCGTGTAGTGGAGGATTACATGTCCTTGGTTCAAATTAAAAATGTGGATTCTACGAAAAGGCATATCGAAGTTATAAAAGGTAATTATTTTGAATATAAAAATAGAGAATAGAGAAGAAAAAAGTCAACAGTATCATTTACAGACTGTGGAGAAGAAAAACATGCAAAAGTAGTCGAAACTTATCGAAATATGTCGTTCATCACTCTAATTAAGAAGTATCTCTTAAAAAGATAAATTATTTTTAAAATTTAGCAGGAATTATCACAAATTTGTTGAATTAAAATAATAAGTTCTTAATAAGGGAAAAGGTGGTGAAACATAAATGGAAGTAACTGACGTGAGATTACGCCGCGTGAATACCGATGGAAGAATGCGAGCTATCGCATCCATTACATTAGATCATGAATTTGTTGTGCATGATATTCGTGTTATTGATGGAAACAATGGAATGTTTGTAGCAATGCCTTCTAAGCGTACACCGGATGGTGAATTTAGAGATATTGCACATCCTATTAATTCAGGCACAAGAGGGAAAATTCAGGATGCTGTTCTGGAAGAATACCAACGTGCTGGTGAAACTGAAGTAGAATATGAAGAAGCAGGTGCTTCCTAAAAAAGAGTAAAAAGTCTAATCATTTTTGATTAGACTTTTATTTTTTGTTCTTCTTTATTGAAAATGTCATGGTTTTCATATATATTCATAATTGGGATACTATTGTGCGAAATGAGCATAATTCAATCATATATACATTTAATGTTAGGAACGGAGGGAATCATTTGTTAAATCGCTATGCAATTGTTTTAGCAGCAGGGAAAGGGACAAGAATGAAGTCGAATTTATATAAAGTTCTACATCCTGTCTTAGGTAAGCCGATGGTACAACATGTGGTAGATCAGTTAAAGACGCTAGATTTAGCCAGTATTACAACTGTAGTTGGTTTTGGTGCTGAAAAAGTACAGGAACAGCTTGGAGATGATTCTGAATTCGTGATCCAGCAAGAGCAGTTAGGAACGGGACATGCTGTACAGCAGGCAGAAAGTTTTTTGGCAAACAAGCAAGGCACAACCATTGTAGTTTGTGGGGGGATACCCCATTATTAACTAAAGAAACCTTGCAAGCAGTATTAGAGCATCATGAGAAAGAAAAAGCAGCTGTAACCATTTTAACTGCACAAGCAGATGATCCAACAGGTTATGGAAGAATTGTCAGAAATGCAGAAAGTCAGGTTAGCAAAATTGTAGAACAAAAAGATGCAACAAAAGAAGAGCAGTTAATTCAGGAAATTAATACAGGTACATATTGTTTTGATAATGTATTATTATTTGAGGCGCTGAAGAAAGTATCAAATGATAATGCGCAGGGAGAATATTATTTACCAGATGTTATTCAGATCGCGCAACAAGAGCAGCAAAAGGTTGTGGCATATGAAACAGAACAATTTGAAGAAACAATTGGTGTAAATGACCGAATTGCATTATCTCAAGCTGAAAAACTAATGAAAAAAAGAATTAATGAGCAACATATGAGAAATGGTGTAAGTATCATCGATCCAGAAAACACTTATATTGGAGTAGATGTACAAATAGGTACTGATGTAACAATTGAACCGGGATCTGTACTTAAAGGTAAAACGATTATTGAAAACGACGCAGTTATTGGTCCAAATTCAGAAATAACAGATTGTCATATTGGAGAAAGCACTGTGATGCGACATAGTGTGGCCACGTCAAGTTATATTGGAAAAAGAGTTCAAGTTGGACCATTTGCGCATATTCGACCTGAGGCAGCGATCGGCAATGATGTAAAAGTGGGTAATTTTGTTGAAATTAAGAAATCAAAAATAGATAATGGAAGTAAGGTTCCACATTTAAGTTATATCGGTGATGCAGAAATAGGCAGTGGGGGGGTCAATATTGGGTGTGGGGGGGCTATTACTGTTAATTATGATGGCAAGAACAAATTTAAGACAACGATAGAAGATGATGCTTTTATCGGATGTAACGCCAATTTAATCGCACCAGTCGTATTGGTAAAGGTGCATTAATCGCAGCAGGTTCAACGATTCACCAGGACGTGCCGGGTGAATCATTATCGATTGGCCGGGCTAAACAAGTAAATAAAGAAGGGTATGCGAGAAAATACAACAATTAATTAAGATCACATGGAGGTATACAAATGTCCTATAAGGATTCATCCTTAAAAGTATTTACATTAAATTCGAATCCAAGACTTGCCGAAGAAATTGCAGCGAATATTGGGGTGGAATTAGGGAGATGCTCGGTAACAAAGTTTAGTGATGGTGAAATTCAAATTAATATTGAGGAAAGTATTCGTGGTTGCGACGTATATGTCGTTCAATCTACGTGCGAGCCTGGTAATCAGCACATTATGGAATTATTGATTATGATTGACGCCTTAAAAAGAGCATCTGCACAATCCATAAATATTGTCATGCCGTATTATGGGTATGCAAGACAGGATCGGAAGGCGCGTGCTCGGGAACCAATTACAGCAAAGTTAGTAGCTGATTTACTGCAAACAGCTGGCGCAACACGAGTGATTACCTTAGATTTACATGCACCACAAATTCAAGGCTTCTTTAACATCCCAGTTGATCAACTAGTTGGTGTACCCATTCTTTCTAGTTATTGGAGTAAGAAGGGACTTGAGGATATAGTGGTAGTGTCTCCTGACCATGGTGGCGTAACACGTGCTCGCCAACTGGCAGATAGATTGAAAGCACCAATTGCGATTATAGATAAACGCAGACCGAGACCAAATGTAGCAGAAGTTATGAACATTGTTGGTAGAATTGAAGGAAAAACGGCAATCTTAATAGATGATATTATCGATACTGCTGGTACGATAACTCTTGGTGCTAATGCTTTAATCGAAAATGGTGCAACAGAAGTTTATGCGTGTTGTACCCATCCCGTCCTGTCCGGCCCGGCTATAGAAAGAATAGAGGAATCATCGATTAAAGAACTTGTAGTGACAAATAGTATTCCCTTACAGGATAAGAAGCATATTGATAAAATTACACAATTATCGGTAGCACCACTTATAAGTGAAGCGATTATCCGCGTGCATGAACGGCTATCAGTGAGTATTTTATTTGATTAATAAGATACTTAGCAGCTCGTTGGAATAAGTATAAACCAAGTGGATTTTTAAAAAAGAGGTTTAGCCTATGACACTTAAGGGAAAAATGTAAATATTAATATTTTTATATGGAGGATGATTATTGTGGCAGTAACTTTGGAAGCAAAAAAGAGAGAAGACTTAAAAACTTCAAATACAAAAGCTTTAAGATTAGCAGGTGATGTACCAGGTATTATTTATGGATACAAGGTAGAACCACAAACTGTATCAGTGAATAGTATTGAATTATTAAAAACGGTAAGAGATGAAGGGAAAAATGCGATTATCTCCTTACAAATAGATGGTAAATCTGTAGATGTGATGCTTCACGAATATCAGGTAGACCCTATCAAAGATCAATTAATACATGCAGACTTTTATGCTGTCAACTTACAAGAAGAATTGGACGTACACGTATCAATCGCAGTAGACGGTGAAGCGATTGGGGGGGTAAAAGAAGGTGGAGTGCTTCAACAACCACTGTATGAACTTGCGCTTAGAGCAAAACCAAAAGATATTCCAGAACAGATTACAATTGACGTTTCTGACTTAGCAGTCGGTGACAGCATTCTGGTTTCTGATCTAAAAGAGGGGGGGAAAAATTACGAAATCCTTGAGGATGAGAACACAACCATTGTATCGATTCTTGTTCCGGATGAAGTACCTGCTGATGAACCAGCAGAAGACGAAGAAGAAACAGAACCAGAAGCTACTGATGAAAAAGGCGAAGAAGAGGAAAAATAAACAGAAAAGACGCAACCATAAAAGTTGCGTCTTTTCATTTATGCTAAGAAGTATAAACCTAACCCAGCACTTACCAATTGAAATCTAAACGAAAAATAATATATGAAATATCTAAACCGCAAAGTAAATGGAGGGAGCTTTTGCTTTCCACTCCTCATACTTTCAAAGTTGTCACTAGTCCGGATTATGTGTCTGCTCGTTTTTTTTTACTAGTTTATGTTAAACTATAGAGAAGAAATAAATGTTAAAGGAAGACTTCAAAAATGAAATGTATAGTAGGATTAGGTAATCCAGGAATTAAATATCAACAGACCCGTCACAACGTCGGCTTTATGGTAATTGAGGAATTACTAAAACGACACCAATGGACATTAGATAAAAGCAAATTTAAAGGCCATTTCACATTAGAATCATTACATAGCGAAAAAGTCATATTATTACAACCTCAAACCTTTATGAACTTATCAGGAGAATCTATTCGTCCCTTAATTGATTTTTATGATATAGTGCCAGAGGATGTTACAGTTATTTATGACGATTTAGATTTGCCATTAGGAAAAATCCGGTTGCGACAAAAAGGTGGACCCGGGGGGGGACATAATGGAATTCGTTCTGTAATTGACCAATTAGGTACCAAAGAGTTTAACCGGTTACGATTCGGTATAGGTAGACCTGAGACACCAATGTCAGTCATTGATTACGTATTAGGTAAATTTAATGAATCAGATCATGATACGTTAGAACAATCCATCAACCATGCTGCAGATGCAATGGAAGCATGGATAAGTCAGCCGTTTCAGAAAGTTATGAACGACTATAACAAATAAAAGTATATTGTCGCGTATAGGAGAATACTTTACCGGTTAGAATAATAACTGATCAATCTCTTTAGAATTCCCCCCCTTAAGGAGGCGTGACGTATGACGTTATTATATACTTGCAAACATTGTGGAAGTGAAGTAGGCAGATTACAGCCTGACATGCTGGATCTGGACAAGATTGGGTGGAATGTTTTATCGATGGAGGAAAAGGCGAAGCTGTTACAGTATCGGCATGATGAGACTATTACTCTCTTTTCAATTTGTGAAAATTGCCAGCAACTATTAGATCAACATCCACAATACCACGAACTGGATTATTTTATTCAATAAACAATAGGCAAAAATTAGCTTTGGTTGAAACCAAAGCATTTTTGCGCGTTTTAGCAATAATTGAAAAAATGATCATATATTAGTTTTAAGGAAATTAGGGGGGGGAGCATTATGTATGAAATAAAACAATATCTACAAAACCGCGATGATGTGTATTCCATTATTAATGGTATTGAATCAGGCTTAAAGGAGCAATTGGTTTCGGGCCTGTCTGGATCTGCCAGAAGTATGTTTACCTCTATGTTGCAGGAAGCTTCTAATAAAAAAACGATTATAGTCACACATCAATTAACACAAGCACAACAACTATATGACGACATGTTGGAGTTTTCTAATGAACAACATGTATATTTATATCCTGTGAACGAATTACTGGCATCTGAACTAGCGGTTCAAAGTCCTGAGTTGCAGAGTCAGCGAATTGCGTCTTTATCCAACTGGTTACATAATAAAACAGGTATTTTAATTGCCCCCCCTGTCGCAGCCCTGAAAAGAATGTTGCCACCGATCGAATATTGGGAAGAATATCAGCTTCATTTTAAATTAACTCAAGTAATTGATATTGAGGATACCATACAGAAGTTAGTAGATATGGGCTACGCAAGGCAAGAGATGGCAGCAAGTCCTGGAGAGTTTAGTTTGCGTGGTGGTATCTTAGATGTATATCCAATTACAGAGGTTCAGCCAATTCGTATTGAGTTATTCGATGATGAAATTGACTCCATACGGTATTATGATGCTGAATCGCAAAGAACTTTAGAAAAAATAAGCGAGATAACTGTGCTACCTGCAACTGAATTGCTGTTAAAGGACCACGATATAGTCGCATCCGCTCAAAAGTTAGAGCAATCTTTGGCAGATATGTTAAAAAAAATAAAAAATAAATTAGATCAGCAAAATCTGAATGAGTCTATTACAGCTGACATAGATCGTTTACAACATTGTGAACGTTTTCAAGAAATGAAAAAGTATATATCCTTTTTCTATGAACATAACTATAGCTTGCTAGATTATCTGTCTAAGGATGGCTTAATCGTGCTTGATGAAATGAGCCGAATTCAAGAGACAGCAAATCATCTGGATAATGAGGAAAAAGAGTGGCTAAAGGATAATTTGCAACGTGGTAAAACGGTTAGAGATACAAGACTGTCATTTGACTGGCATGATGTTTGGCAGAACATGAACCAGCAAAAAATTTATTTATCCGTATTTTTAAGACATATCCCGAATACAAATCCAGTTAATATTGTCAATTTGTCCTGTCGCACTATGCAACAATTTCATGGACAGATGAATCTATTTCAAAATGAAATGGATCGTTGGCATAAAGGAGATTTCTCTGTAATTATACTAGGGCCTAATCAAAAACGAATGGAAAAGATTCAGGCGATTCTAGAAGATTATCAGATGAAAGCGACTATTAGTGAGACATTACCAGAGTTACCGCTTTCCCAGACAGTCATTACCCTTGGTAATATTAGCAGTGGATTTGAACTTCCCATGCATAAGATTGCTGTTATTACGGAAAATGAATTATTCAAACAGAAACTACCCAGAAAAAAACGAAAACAAAAGATATCCAATGCTGAGCGAATTAAAAGTTACCAGGAGCTTCAAATTGGAGATTATGTTGTCCATTCTAATCACGGGATTGGACGATATATTGGGATTGAGACGCTTGAGGTGAATGGTCTTCATAAAGATTTTATGTTACTTCGTTATTCGGGGGACGACAAACTATTTGTACCGATCGATCAAATTGAGCTTGTGCAGAAATATGTAGGTTCAGAAGGAAAAGAGCCGAAATTATATCGATTAGGCGGTAGTGATTGGAAGAAAGTAAAAAGTAAAGTACAGTCTAAAGTAGAGGATATTGCAGACGACTTAATAAAACTGTATGCAGAAAGGGAAGCAGCAAAGGGCTTTGCCTTCTCGCCTGATACAGAGTTGCAGCATGATTTTGAAGCGTCATTTGCTTATCAGGAAACAGAGGATCAATTGCGTTGTGTGGAAGAAATTAAACAGGATATGGAGAAGGAACGGCCGATGGATAGACTGCTTTGTGGTGATGTCGGATATGGTAAAACAGAAGTGGCTATTCGAGCAGCCTTCAAAGCAATTACTGAGGGCAAACAAGTGGCAATTCTAGTACCTACAACTATTTTGGCCCAACAACATTATGAAACAATAATGGAAAGATTTCAGGATTACCCGATTAACATCGGTTTAATGAGTCGTTTTCGTACGAGAAAACAACAAACAGAGACGTTAAAGGGACTTAAAACAGGGACTATCGATCTTGCGATTGGTACCCACCGGTTATTATCAAAGGATGTCATTTATAAAGATTTAGGATTATTAGTAGTAGATGAAGAACAACGTTTTGGGGGGGTTAGGCATAAAGAGAAAATAAAGCAATTAAAAACAAATGTTGATGTTCTTACGTTAACCGCAACACCGATACCAAGAACTTTGCATATGTCGATGCTAGGCGTGAGAGATCTGTCTGTCATTGAAACACCACCGGAAAATCGCTTTCCTATTCAAACGTATGTAATGGAATATAATATACCATTAGTGCGCGAGGCAATTGAGCGGGAGTTAGCACGAGGTGGCCAAGTCTTTTTCTTATATAATCGAGTGGATTCCATTGACAGAATGGCACAGGAAATTCAAGCTCTAGTAGAAGAGGCTCGTGTTTCTGTTGCACATGGTCAAATGAATGAATCTGAATTAGAAAATGTCATGTTCTCTTTCTTAGACGGGGAATCAGATGTATTAGTGAGTACGACAATTATTGAAACGGGTGTAGATATTCCCAATGTGAACACGTTAATTGTATATGGTGCTGACCGTATGGGATTAAGTCAACTTTATCAACTGCGGGGGGGAGAGTCGGGCGATCTAATCGTGTCGCATATGCTTATTTCACCTATCAAAAAGATAAAGTCTTGACCGAAGTGTCTGAAAAAAGGTTGCAGGCGATAAAGGAATTTACAGAACTAGGTTCAGGTTTTAAAATTGCGATGCGCGATTTATCGATTCGAGGGGGGGCAGGGAATATTCTGGGGGGGTCTCAACAACATGGGTTTATAGATTCTGTAGGGTTTGACATGTATTCTCAGATGCTAAATGAAGCAGTAGAGGCGAAAAAACAAGGAAAAGCTGTGGAAGAGATAAAACCATTCGAAGTGGAATTGGATTTGAAGGTGGATGCTTATATTCCTGATGACTATATTCCAGACGAGAAACAGAAGATTGATATGTATAAAAGATTTCAATCGATCTATTCACAAGAAGATATTCATGATTTGCGTGATGAGTTAATCGATCGCTTTGGTAACTACCCAACAGAGGTAGAAAATCTATTCCATGTTTCAACACTTAAAATGATGTCAAAGAAAGAGCGGATTGAATCCATCTCAGAAAGAAAACAAAAAATAGAAGTGATTGTAGCGGAAGAGAGAAGTCAGGAAATAGATGGTGCTAAATTATTTGAATTTGCCAACCAACATGGCAGATTGATTCAGTTAGGGACAGAAGAACGAAAATTAAAAGTGGAATTTAAATTTGATAATCAGCAATATATGAAGCGTTATGAGGTCCTGGAAGAGTTTATTCAAGTTCTTCAGGAAATGAATCAAACTCTGGTTGGATAACAGTCTAAATTAATCATCCGAAAAAAAGGTATAGTTTCCAATTTAATTAATCATACTAACCTTACAACATAATTATTTCAGTTTAAGAAATAATGGTATGTAATGTTCTATTACAGAAAGCGAGGTAAATGATTAATATGAAGGCTACAGGAATTGTACGTCGTATTGATGATTTAGGAAGAGTAGTTATACCAAAGGAAATTCGCCGTACGCTGCGAATCAGAGAAGGTGATCCACTTGAAATTTTTGTGGATCGTGATGGGGGGGAAGTCATATTAAAGAAATATTCTCCGATCAGTGAATTAGGCGATTTTGCAACAGAGTATGCAGAGGCATTATTTGATTCATTGAATTTATCAGTACTGATCAGTGATCGCGATGAATATATCGCTGTTGCAGGTGATTCCAAAAAGAATTATTTAGGGAAAAGTATTTCGAAGAAAATTGATCAGTTATTAGAAAGTCGTGAGTCAGTTATGGTAACTGACAAAAGTGCTATAGAAGTAATTGAAAATAAAGAGGAAGAGCTTGAGGCATACTTGTTACAACCAATCATAACAGGGGGAGATCCGATTGGTTGTATCGTGTTGTTCACAAAAGAAAAGAAAGAATTCGGAGATGCTGAAAAAAAAGCAGCCCAAACCGCTGCAATATTTTTAGCCAAACAAATGGATTAATAGTGAATGATAGAAGAGGCTTGATCAAAAGTTATTTGATATAAGTAAAATCCGAACAAACATGCGAATTCTGCGATGGGTGGAATTTGTTATCGTTCGGATTTTTTATTACATAACAGGAAGATGATGCGACATAACTTTAATTTACTGAGTAGTAATCTTGAAATTTATATTAGGTGTAACAACCGCTGCGGCTTGCCCACTTCGCTTTCCGGGGGGGCGTGTCTTCAGCTAACTTTGTAAAGAAAGACACTTTACAAAGTGGATTTTCAGATCACGCTGATCCCCCCCAGGAGTCGAAGCGGACGCATGCGCTAGATACTATTCTACAATAGATGCAAGCGGTAAAATTTTGACTTTCCTATCCCAATTTATAGGTATCATCGTATGGAAAGTCAAAAGGATATCGGTAGTTATCTTTGTATAGCAATCAACAGTGTGCAGCCGGAGCGGCTGTTTAGCAGTAAAAATCTTTCAAAATTGCCACAGGAGTTATGTCACATAATCTTTCTTATGTGCATCTTAATTTCTTACATCATTCGACTTTATGGTGGAAAATAATTGATTTGTCCATTCTCCATTTTAATTCATTAAGCTTTAGCTGATGATATCCTCGTTACTTTTTAGTACAATAAAGATAATAGTTGTTGAATACGAATGGAGGTGGAGTGATATGGAAGAGCAGATGAAGGTTAAGAAAGCGCTAAATAATAATGTGATTATTGCCACACATCCCCCTCTATCAGGAAGTTATTTTAATCGGAAAAGGTATCGGATTTGCCAAGAAAAATGGTGATATTGTGCCACAAGATCAGGCAGAGAAAACTTTTCTATTAAAAAGTGAACAGGAACAAACACAATATAAGCAATTGATGGCGTATATCGATCCACAATTAATGGAAATATTAAACGACATTATTGTGTTAATTGAGACTCGTATGGGCCAAACACTTCACGAACATATACACGTAGCATTAACAGACCACTTATCATTCGCGATCAATCGTGCGAATCAAAATGTTCAATTTTCAAACCCATTCTTGTTTGAGATTGAATCGCTATATCCAAAGGAGTTCCAGGTAGCCCATGAAGTGGTGTCGATGATTAAGGATAAGGTAGGCGTTAGCTTCCCGGCTGGTGAAATAGGGTTTATAGCTTTGCACATCCATAGCGCCGTTACTGATAAAACGATCCATGATATAAATCGTCATCATCAATTAATTGCAAAATTAGTGGAGATTATTGAAGAAAATTTAAAAGTGAAGCTGGAACGAAATAATATAAATTATAATAGACTTATTCAACATCTACATCGCGCAATTGAAAGAGTGTATCAAGGAGAACAGCTGGGTCAACAAACAAATTTAGCAAATATGTTGAAAGTAACATATCCACTATGCTATAATCTAGCTTGGAAATTAGTTAAGGTCATGCAACAACAATTACATATTCATGTGGATGAATCAGAAGTATTATATTTAACGATTCATTTACAACGATTAATGCAATCATAAACGTGTTACTGATACGATCAGGCATGAGTAAAAAGGTTGTTTTGGGAAAAGATAGTGGGGGGGAAGATATATCTCTCCATCCTTTTCCGAAACAAGTGTCCCTTTACTCATGTCTTTTTTTATTGCCTTATCGTTTGTGGATAGTTGAGGCATGAATCTAACAAAAAAACTAAAGGAGGATTTCCAATGTCCAATGTATTTGGAACGCTACAAAAAGTTGGGAAAGCGTTAATGACACCTGTAGCCTTATTACCTGCTGCCGGTATATTATTAGCATTTGGTACAAGCTTTGCACAAGATCAGTGGGTGGAACGATTCCCATGGTTTGGTAATGAAATCGTGCAAAAAATATTAGAAGTCATGTCAGAGGCAGGTGGGGTTGTCTTTGATAATTTACCATTACTCTTCGCCGTCGGTGTTGCAATCGGTTTGGCAAAAGGTGATGGTGTTGCAGGTCTAGCAGCAATTATAGGGTATTTAATCATGAATGTCACGATGAGTGTATTTGGTAATATCACACCTGAAATGACAGAACAAGCCGCCTATCAAAATGTTCTCGGTATTCCCACTTTGGGCACAGGTGTCTTCGGGGGGGGATTATAGTCGGTATCTTAGCGGCCTATATGTATAATAAGTTTTTTGATATTGAGTTGCCGCAGTTCTTAGGGTTCTTTGCAGGTAAACGATTCGTTCCGATTATTACGGCGTTTACTTCTCTAATCTTAGGTATTGTTATGTATCTGGTATGGCCATTTGCTCAGGATGGACTTAATGCTATATCACACTTTATGTTAGAAACAAATCGAACTCTTGCAACTTTTGTGTTTGGTGTAGTGGAACGAGCACTCATTCCGTTTGGTCTGCATCACATTTTTTATTCACCATTTTGGTTTGAATTTGGTTCTTATACAAATGCAGCCGGTGAAATTATTCGTGGCGATCAGCGAATCTTCTTTGAACAATTAAAAGATGGTGTTGACTTTACTGCTGGTAATTTCATGACAGGTAAATTTCCATTTATGATGTTTGGTTTACCTGCAGCTGCATTGGCTATCTATCATACAGCTAAACCGGAAAAAAAGAAAATTGTTGGAGGAATTATGTTCTCTGCAGCACTTACCTCCTTCTTAACAGGTATAACGGAACCGATGGAATTCTCATTTTTATTCGTAGCACCATTACTATTTGCAATTCATACAGTGTTCGCAGGTCTATCCTTTATGACGATGTACTTATTAGATGTTAAAATTGGTATGACGTTCTCTGGTGGTCTGATTGACTTTATGCTATTTGGTGTGATGCCTAATCGCACAGACTGGTGGTGGGTGATTATCATTGGTCTAATCTTTGCGGTTATTTATTATTTCGGCTTCCGTTTTGCAATTACAAAATTCAATTTAGCTACACCAGGACGTGAAGATGAAGCAGAGGATAGTGACGATATAGGTATAGGAGAAGTAGACGATCGTCCGTATGAAATCTTGTCTGCTATGGGTGGAAAAGAAAACATTACGAGTCTAGATGCATGTATTACTCGTTTACGTGTAAGTGTAGGCGATAAAAACAAAGTAGATAAAAAACGATTAAAACAATTAGGTGCTTCAGGTGTAATGGAAGTAGGTAATAATATTCAAGCCATTTATGGGCCAGTATCCGATACAATTCGTGGCCAAATGCAGGATATTATGGATGGGAAAACAGCGATTAAAAAAACTGAAACAAAGAATGAAGATCAATTAAATTCATCAAGCGAAAATGTAATAGTTGGTGACCTTAATTTCGTTAGTCCAATGCAAGGCGAAATTGTCTCATTATCAGAAGTTCCAGACCAAGTATTCTCACAAAA
Source organism: Gracilibacillus boraciitolerans JCM 21714 (assembly GCF_000521485.1). Lineage (GTDB taxonomy): Bacteria > Bacillota > Bacilli > Bacillales > Amphibacillaceae > Gracilibacillus > Gracilibacillus boraciitolerans. Next base: position 29,899 of record NZ_BAVS01000020.1, read on the forward strand.
AATGATGGGTGATGGTTTTGCTATTAAACCGACAAATGGAGAAATTGTGTCTCCTGTGAATGGTAAAATTGTTAATATCTTCCCTACGAAGCATGCGATTGGCATAGAAGCAGATAGTGGTACTGAAATACTGATTCATATCGGTATTGATACGGTTAACTTAAAAGGGGGGGAAGGATTTACTGCCAAAGTTGCAGAAGGTGATCAAATTAAGCAAGGGCAAGTCTTGATGGAAGTTGATCTCGATTATATTAATGAAAATGCTCCATCTTCAATAACTCCTGTTATCTTTACTAATTTAGGAGAAGGCCAGTCCATTCAACTAAACGCATCAGGTAATGTGAACAAAGAAGACAGAGATATTTTACAGATCAATCAATAAAGTAATCCAAACCTCTAGCTCTAAACAGCTAGAGGTTTTTTAATAAGTAAAGAAAACAAAATCATAATTTTGAAATTTATAATAGGTATAACAACCGCTGCGGCTTTTCAGCATTTAGTACCATTTCAAAATTGCCACTGGAGTTACTGCACATTATCTTTCAGATGTTTAGTAGGTGAATATTTATTCAATCAAAGGAAACAGTTATAACCGGTTTATAGCAATACCTATTTTAAGTAGCTATGGTATAATGACAAGGAATTGAGATGACGAAGGAAGTATATGATGGAAGATTCGAGACAGACCGGAAAACTTTATAAAGGTGCTTTTGCGCTGATGCTCGCAGGCCTATTCAGCAAAGTTATTAGTGCATTTTATCGAGTGCCTTTACAAAACTTAACTGGTGATATTGGATTCTATATTTATCAACAAGTCTATCCTATCTTAGGGATAGCGTTTATGCTTGCTTTATATGGGTTTCCTGCAGCCATTTCGAAATATATAGCAGAGCACAAATTACATAGATATAACAAAGCAATTTATAATCCTATCTTTTTTACTTTAATGAGTTTTTCTCTCTTGCTATTTCTGGTCGTTTTTTTGTTTAGTCCATCTATTGCCAAAATGATGGGAGACACCTATTTAATTAGTCCAATCAGACATACAGCATGGGTGTTTTTATTTGTACCTTTTGTTGCATTATTAAGAGGCGGATTCCAATCCCAGCAGTCGATGCAACCTAGTGCATATTCACAGATAATCGAACAAATAGTAAGAGCGGCAATTATTATTCTGATCGCAATCTTAATCTATAAAGGCAAGATTTCGGTCTATCAAATTGCTGATGGTGCTGTAATTTCAAGTGTCTTAGCGTTAAGTGCTTCTTTTGTCTTTTTATATGTATTTGGTAAAAGACACTTCAAAAGTTTCTCTGTAAAACCGCTGGAGGAAATTCGTATTTCCGATCTGTTCTATTCTATTATAATAACTGGAGTTGTTATTAGTCTGAATCATATGTTATTGCTGCTCATGCAATTAGCAGATGCATTTACGGTAGTGCCAGGCTTGCTTACATATGGCAACTCTTTAACCGAAGCGGCAGTCTGGAAAGGTATTTTTGATAGAGGCCAGCCTCTTTTGCAATTAGTAACTATCGTGGGATCATCCATTGCTTTAGCCCTTGTGCCCCAAGTGACAAAAATGAACTGGCAAATGAATGAGGAGGAGACTCTTGAAAAAATTCGTTTATCTACAAAGTATTGTCTGATTATTTCATTAGGAGCTACAATTGGACTGATTGTACTTTTACCTGAAATCAATCAACTGTTTTTTGAGAATCAGCAGGGGGGGACCATGAGTCTAAGAATACTTGCGATATCACTATTATTCACTTCACTATCCGTTACAATGGCATCTACTTGCAAGGATTCGGTTATATGAAGTGGACAGCATTTACTTTGTTCCTAGGTCTGTTAATAAAAATTGTCCTTAATCAATGGTTAATACCGTGGTTTGGAATTCGCGGTGGAGCGCTGGCTACTGTCATAACAGTATTTTTTATTTTTATAAGTAACTTTCTTTTGCTGCGCTACACATTAAAATATGCGCCTGTATTTATGGTTTCTTGGTTAAAAATAATAACAGCGGGATTCTGGATGGCTATCCTGTTAAGTGGTTTAAAGTTAGTTCAGCCCTTGTTATTTCAAATCGATAATCGCATAATATTATTCTTTTTCGTTACCAGTTGTGTGACATTAGGCTTGATCGTCTATGCGATGCTCATTCTATATGGTAAAGTACTATCACAAAAGGAGATAGAGTCATTTTCGATGTTTAATAAATGGAAGAAAGGAAAGAGATAATATGGAACCAAAGATAGAAATTATTGGACTTGGGGGGGCAGGTGATATTAATCAATTACCCCTTGGAATTTATCGTAAATTAATGAATGAAAGCATCACATGTTATGTTCGAACAATGGATCATCCTGTTATTAATACCTTACAAAAAGAAGCTATATTGTTTGAATCCTTTGATGATATTTACGAAAAACATGATCAGTTTGAAGCGGTTTATCAGGAAATCGCAAAAATTTTAGTAGCAAAGGCAAAAACGAATGGCAATATCGTCTATGCTGTACCAGGCCATCCGATGTTAGCAGAGCAAACCGTACAATTGTTATTGAAAAACACGGAAGTGAAAGTTGAGATTATTGGGGGGTCAAAGCTTTCTGGATGATTTATTCTCCGCCCTAAAAATTGATCCGATAGAAGGTTTCCAATTTTTAGATGCTACTTCCTTTGAAAGACAACAAGTACAATATCAACAGCATCTCGTGTTTTGCCAAGTATATGATCGTTTCATTGCATCAGAAATAAAGCTGACATTATTAGAGGATTTGCCTCCTGAGTATCCCGTTTATATTGTAGAGGCGGCAGGCAGTGTACAGGAAAAGATTAATAAGATCTCTTTAGTGGAATTAGATCAACAAATAACACTAAGTAATTTAACTAGTCTGTATATCCCACCGATAGAAAAGGAAAAATTAAATCATCAGTTTTTTCGTTTGAAGGAAGTGATTACGAGACTAAGAGGGCCGGGAGGATGTCCGTGGGATCAAAAACAAACACATGAATCTTTAAAGAAATATTTGATAGAAGAGAGCTATGAAGTAATAGAAGCAATAGATGCAGAAGATGATGATGCACTAGCAGAAGAACTAGGTGATGTATTATTACAAGTTCTTTTACATAGTCAAATTGGTGAAGAAGAAGGATTTTTTACAATCGATGACGTAATATATAGTATTACTGAAAAAATGATTAGGCGCCACCCACATGTATTTGGAGACCTTGAAGTTGTAGATGAGTCGGATGTAATAAAAAATTGGGAGCTCATTAAAAAAGAAGAAAAGGGAAAAACAGAGGAAAAAGTAATGGGCAGTTTAACGAAGGGTCTTCCGGCTCTGCTTCTAGCTGAAGAAATCCAAAAAAAGCTGCGAAAGCAGGATTTGACTGGATTGAGATAGAACCAATATGGGCAAAGGTCTATGAGGAGTTAGAAGAATTTAAAGAGGCCGTTCAACAAGGGAATATATCCGATCAGGAAAAAGAATTCGGAGATATTCTGTTTGCAATGATTAACATAGGGAGATATTATGAGATTAACCCAGAAACTGCTTTGATACGAACGAATCATAAATTTGTACAACGTTTTCAATTTGTAGAGCAACAAGTAAAAGAATCAAACAGAGAATGGGGGGGAACCTTCTCGTTAGCGGAGCTAGATCGTTTCTGGGAACAGGCAAAGCAATTTGACAGGTAATTATTATATAAAAGGAAGGGAATTATCTATGCGTCTAGATAAATTTTTGAAAGTCTCGCGTTTAATAAAGCGCAGAACCTTGGCAAAGGAAATCGCAGATCAAGGTAGAATTCTTGTGAATAATAATGTAGCCAAAGCTGCTACAACTATAGCGGTAGGGGGGGATGAATTAAAGATCCAATTTGGCCAAAAGCTGTTAACCATACAGATTGACCGTTTAAAGGAAACCGTCAAAAAAGATGAAGCAAGTGAGTTATATACGATAAAGCATGAAGAATATATCAAGCAATAGTTTTCATCAAAGTTCTAAACTTGTCCCTTTATTCATATATTAGTGGTGGATAAAAGGGAGGGAAATAAGATGGATTACTATGATAAAAAAACAATACCAGCACCGCAAATGGAACACCATGTAAAAATGACAAACCGTCGACTGCTGGAGATAGATGGCGTAAAAGAAGTCGATAGCTTTGATAGTGAAGAATTTCTCCTGCAAACAGTTATGGGATACCTTGTTATCCGTGGTGATAATTTACAGATGAAGAATTTAGATGTCGAAGCGGGACATGTATCTATTAAAGGTAAGATTTTTGAACTTTCCTATTTGGACGAGCAACATGGGAGAAAGCTAAAGGGCTGTTTAGCAAGCTTTTTAAATGACATTAAGCACGCAGTTCATCACCATGATATCTATGATATTATCAGGTATTTATCTGGGAGCGAGTTACTTTACTTTTAAGCGACTGGAACGGTTGTGGTTATCTAGCATAATATGGAAGTATATATTCGAATTTTTATTCTGGCTATTACAGGCTGTAATCCTTTATGTTATTCTATTTCTAATAAATGAAGGTGTTTTAAGGTTTTATGTGTTTTTAGCGATCATATGCGGTTATGCGATGTTTAAAGGTTTATTTGAACAAGCTATAGTCGCGTTAACGACATGGTTTTTCGAGCTATTTACCGGGTTTATCGTTTTTTTTACAAAACAATCGAACTATTAATTGTGAAGCCGGTTCTATTTCTTATCACAGTGCTTATCGTTAGTATTACAAAGGTTTTCACACTGGTTTTACAGCTCATAATTCTCTTGCTGAGAATAATAAGTTGGCCATTCAAGCCGGTCGTTTTGTTAGTATCTAAGTTATTTCCGGAAAAATGCATAAATATATACATCTTTTTAAACGGATTTATAGTAAAATAAGAAGAAATGAATAATATTTGCGAAGGAGGACATGGTGAAGATGCCGAAACGGAATAATATTTCACGAATAAATGACTCATTTATAAAGCAATATGATGCACAAATGGAGCGTCAACAACGCAAAAAAAAGAAACTACATCGCAGGTTAATGCTATTTGGTATCATTGTGGCAATCACCATGATAAGCCTCGTTACCTTTCATTTGGATCAACGAGCTAAATATCAGGGTATGCAGCAAGAGTATGGAGAGCTTTCAAATGAGTTAACAACCCTTCAAAAAGAAGAGAAAATGTTAACAGAGGAAATTGAGCTGTTAAACGATGAAGAATATTTATTGCAAATAGCAAAAACGAATTATTTCTTTACGGAAGAAGGAGAAATCGTCTTTAAATTTTCTGAAGAAGATCCCTCTTATTGACACCGTTTAAAATGCCTGGCTATAATATAAGTGTAGCATATTTTTTTTAAATTCTAAGGAGGAGCAATGTTTTTATGTCAATCGAAGTAGGCAGCAAGGTGCAGGGTAAGGTAACAGGTATCACTAATTTTGGGGCATTTATTGAGTTGCCTGGGGGGAAAAACAGGTCTTGTCCACATTAGTGAGGTTGCCGATAATTATGTAAAGGACATTAATGAACATTTGACTGTTGGAGATGAAGTAACCGTTAAAGTTCTTAATGTAGGAGACGATGGAAAAATTGGTTTATCTATTAAAAAGGCAAAGGATAACCCACCGCCGTCCAATCGTCGTAAAAATCAAGGAAGTCCAAAAAACAATAACCGCGATCGAGGCGAATCATTTGAACAGAAAATGAACCGTTTCTTAAAGGATTCTGAAGACCGCTTAGCTACACTTAAAAAGCATACAGAATCAAAACGTGGCGGTGGAGGCGGGGGGGCGAGAAAAGGCTAAACACTTGCTGTCTATGTTGTAGAGATAAGACGGATGTGACTCGTAATTATATATAAAAAAGCTATCGATTATATAATCGATAGCTTTTTGGGTATAGCGGCGGAGGGAATCGAACCCACGACCTTACGGGTATGAACCGTACGCTCTAGCCAGCTGAGCTACACCGCCACCATATTAAATTGAAATCTATCTTTCCTGAAAGACACAAATGAAATAATACACCAGCTAGCTTTATCTGTCAACAGTAAATATAACTATATTATCAAATTTAAATATTCTCCAAATTTAAACACCCTTCTCTTTTAATTCAAAAAAATATGGAATGACAATCGACATTAAAAACACAAAAAATAAATGGTGATTTGGCTTATTAATGAGATCTATTAAGCCTGTACCTGAAAAGCGTCATAAATGTAAGAAAGTGATATTACTTATATTTAGAAGAATAGCGTCGAACTTTTTAGAACGAAAGCTTCCTTAGTTTGACAAAAAATAAAAAGAAAGTGTGATTTAATTTGATAGAGGAGTGATATAAATGAACACATATACAGAAAATAAACCAAAATCTTTTCTTGCTAGTAATGCTTCTAGCTTAATGAATTTACAGAAGAAAGTTTACCGAACAGGGACAAAACTGTTGGTTGAGAAGGGTTTGCTGCTATGTCTTATTGGATTTCTATTAGGACGAGCTGTGATTTTATCAACTCTATCGCCGTTTGTGATAGCGTTTGTTGCAGCTGTATGGTTTTTGCGTAGAGATAAATTATTACCTCTCATTACCTTCTCTCTATTAGGAGCATTTACATACAGTGTTTCTCACAGCTTCTATATTTTCCTATCTATTTCTGTATTAATGGTGTTGTCTCTTTTTATCTATCAATCTAAGGCAGCGGAAAAGGTTCTGCCCATTTTCGTGTTTGTTGCTGCTTCAGTTTCCCGCATCAGTTTATATGCTATGACAACAAAGTTAACTTATCTGGAATGGATTATCGCATTAGTAGAAGGGGGGGTGCTAGCAGCTCTATTACTACTTATTTTTATGCAAAGCATTCCACTATTATCACCAAAACGATATAAACCATTATTAAAAAATGAAGAAATTGTCTGTTTCATTATTTTGTTAGCATCGATTCTTACCGGACTAATTGGTGTTGAAATTTATCAGGCTCAAATGGAGCAAGTTCTAGCCAGATACCTTGTTTTGGTGCTTTCATTAATTGGCGGGGCCGCTATTGGATCAACGGTTGGTGTAGTGGCGGGACTAATACTAAGTCTTGCGAATATAGCGAATATGTATCAAATGAGTTTGTTAGCCTTTGCTGGTTTGCTAGGTGGTTTATTAAAAGAAGGCAAAAAATTAGCAGTAGGCGTAGGACTTTTAATTAGTACTTTATTAGTAAGTTTATATGGTGATACTGTATCAACTTTAGCAGTAGCTTTATTGGAATCTGTCTTTGCAATTTTGCTGTTTTTTATTACACCAAGCAAATGGATTAAGCAGGTTGCCAAATATATTCCTGGAACCATTGAGCATACCAATGAACAAGAACAATATTTGCAAAAGGTTCGCAATGTAACTGCCCATCGCGTGGAGCGATTTTCCAATGTCTTTAAAGCACTCTCTCTCAGCTTTAAGACCGAGTCCTCTCAACTAAAGGAAGAGGAATTAGAAATAGATTATTATTTGAGCAACGTTACAGAAAAAACATGTCAAACATGCTTTAAGAAAGAATCGTGCTGGGTGCAGCAGTTTGATAAAACTTATCAGCTTATGCGAGATGTGAAAGATCAATTGGAAGTCGATAATCAATTAAATAATATTACGAACAGGCAATTTGAAAATCACTGCATTAAATCAAAGAAGGTGATGGATACGATGCAACAGGAATTATCCTTCTTTCAGGCTAACCAGCAATTAAAAAAGCAAGTTCTTGAAAGCAGGCGCTTTGTAGCTGATCAATTGGAAGGTGTATCAGAAGTAATGGAAAACTTCGCGATGGAAATATTAAAGGAGAAGGAAAATCATGAACAACAAGAAATTGAAATAGTGGCCGCTTTGAAGCATGTGGGTATCGAATTAGAGAAGTTAGATATTTATCGTCTGGAGAAAGGCAACATCGATATAGAAATGGTCATTTTATTTCAGCATTACCATGGAGAAGCAGCAAAGCTCATCGCACCAATTTTATCTGATATCCTTGATGAAACCGTGATTGTAGTAACAGAAGATTTATCTCCTTTAGCGAAGGGACATAGCTTTTTTACGTTTGGTTCTGCTCGAAAATTTGTCATTGATACCGGGGGGGTTGCCCATGCAGCAAAAGGAGGTGGCCTTGTTTCAGGTGACTGCTTCAAATCGATGGATTTAGGGGGGGCGGGGAAAGTACGCTTTAGCGATTAGTGATGGAATGGGGGGGAACGGGGACCGAGCGCATGAGGAAAGTACAGAAACACTACGATTGTTACAACAAATTCTTGAATCTGGATTACATGAACAAGTTGCCATTAAGTCGATAAATTCTATATTAGCTCTACGAACTAACGAAGAGATCTATGCAACCTTGGATTTGGCGATGATTGATTTACATCATGCAGCCGTTCGGTTTCTAAAGGTTGGTTCTACACCGAGTTTTATTTTGCGCCATGATTCAGTTGAGAAAATAGAAGCTAGCAATCTGCCGATAGGGATTTTAAAAGAAGTAGAGGTAGATGTTGTCAGTGCACAATTAAAGGCTGGGGGATTATTTAATTATGATGAGTGATGGAATTTTTGAAGGACCAAAGGAAATTGAAAATGTGGATATGTGGATAAAACGAAAACTGTTAGAAATGGAAACCAAAGAGCCACAAGCGATGGCAGATCTTCTATTAGAAGAAGTGATTCGTACACAAAAAGGGGGGGAAATAGAAGATGATATGACGGTATTGGTTGCTCAAATAAATGAAAACCAGCCACAGTGGGCACCAATTCGATCATTTCGTCATTTTGAAAGGGAAGATATCAGTTAATGAAATTGGGAAAACAGGTATAAACTCTCTGATTATTGGCGATCCTTACTAACAAAATCAGGACCAATAGCAGGAGGGAATTGTAACGTGCATACAGGGACTCTTAAACAAATACTTTTAATTACAGATGGTTGTTCTAATCAGGGGGGAAAATCCAGCACATATAGCTAGTATCGTTGCCGAACAAGGGATTACTGTAAATGTTATTGGAATATTGGAAGATGAGCAATCGGAGCAGCCGGAAGGATTAGAAGAAGTGGAAGAAATTGCGAGTTGCGGACAGGGAGTTAGTCAGATTGTTTATCGGGAAATGCTTGCACAGACTGTTCAGACCGTTACCAAGCAAGCCATGAATGAAACTTTACAGGGGGGGGTTGTAAACAAAGAATTAAAACAAATATTTGGTAACGAAAAGACGATGGAGGAATTACCCCCCAGATCAACGTGGAGAAGTAATGGAGGTAGTAGATGAACTAGGTGAGACGTGTGATCTGGAAGTGTTAGTGTTGGTTGATACCAGTGCCAGTATGACGAATAAATTACCGACCGTACAAGAAGCTTTAATCGATCTTTCGATTAGTATGAATGCGCGAATTGGACGGAGTCGTTTTGCTGTCTACCAATTTCCAGGCCGGAAAAATCGATTCACCTTTTGGTAGACTGGACATCCAAGCTTGAATCGATTTCCACCATTTTTGCCAAAATCACTAGTGGTGGCATTACACCGACAGGTCCGGCTCTAAAGGAAGCGATGTATCAATTCGGTAAAAAGACGCTGCGAAGGAGATTTATTAAAGATGATTACACAGACATCGAAGAAGCCTGATATCCTGTTAAAAAAAGGGCAAATCATTGCTGGTAAATGGCATCATCGTAACTATCAGGTAGTTAAAGAGTTAGGTCATGGTGCAATAGGCTCTGTTTATTTGTGTGTATATGCAAATAGACAAGTTGCCTGAAGATGAGTAAACAAAGTACGTCGATCAGTTCAGAAGTGAATGTCTTAAAGGCATTTCAATCGGTTCAAGGTTATCACCTTGGACCTTCTTTGATAGATGTCGATGATTATGAAACATCTGATGGCTATCAATATTCCTTTTATGTAATGGAATATATTTCCGGTGAAACGCTCCATGATTTTATTAGGCGCAATGGCATGAGTGGTTAGTATCCTTATTGATTAGCTTTGCGAAAGACTTACAGGTATTGCATAATGAAGGCTATGTTTTTGGAGATTTAAAAATAGAGAATTTAATCGTAACAAGAAAACCCGCACGATTAAGGTGGGTGGATGTAGGTGGTACCACATTACGTGGAAGGGCAATCAAGGAATATACAGAATTTTATGATCGAGCGTATTGGCAGTATGGATCAAGAAAAGCGGAACCTGGCTACGACTTGTTCGCATTAGCTATGATCATTTTACGAGTCTATTATCCTAATGGCTTTACAAGGGGAAGTAATCCGAAGAAAACCTTACAAACCAAAATAAATCAGGCTATTGATATAGCACCATTAAAACCATTATTACTAATGCTCATTGACGGTTCTATCAAAGATGCTAATCAGGTAAAGGACTTTATATTAACCTATTTTGTTCAGCAGAAAGACAAAATGGACCGAAGAGTTCTTTTGGCTAAACCCAAAAAGCAGCATGAGGGATATTATCCTTTTATCGAAATTGGGAGTATATTAACTATTGGAGGAGTTTGCTATCTCTATGTTACATTATTTATGTGATAAAAGGTTTTTTGTACATAGTATGTTAAATAGTGGGTAAGAAAATGGATGGGGGGGGGTGGTCCTTGAAAAAAACGATTCTTGATGATAAAGTTTTACCATTTATTCAAAAACATCAATTATTACATAATGGTGCAACCGTCTTAGTTGGGGGGGTGTCGGGTGGTGCAGACTCTTTATTGCTGCTACGTTATTTATTATCTATCCAACAATCCTGGCAATTAAAAATCATGGTTGTGTCGATTGACCATAGCTTGCGTGGTGCAGAATCAGCGAGTGATGTAAAATACGTGGAGAGTGTTTGTCAGGAATGGAACGTGCCTTTTACCTCGAAGAAAGTGGATGTAAACCAACGTAAAGCAGCACTAAAGGAAGGCACCCAAGTTGCAGCACGATCTTTGCGTTATCAGGCATTTGAAGAAACAATGAATGAAGTGAAGGCAGACCTATTGGCGTTAGCACATCATGGAGATGATCAGATTGAGACCATACTAATGCGCATAGTCAGACAATCTAATCCTTCATTACTAAAAGGGATACCAGTAAAAAGAAAGATGTCAAATGGATACATTATTAGACCTTTTTTATGCTTGACTAAAGATGAAATCTATCATTTCTGTCAAGACTATCAGATTATTCCAAGAGAAGATCCTTCTAACCAATCCACTGTATATACTCGTAATTATTTTCGTTTGAAGATATTACCTTTATTGAAGGAACAAGATCATCATGTCCACCAGCATGTACAAATGTTAACGGAACGTGTTGCAGAAGATCAGGTCTATCTCGAAACCAAGGCGTATGAAATGGTGAAGGAAACTGTCAACTTTACAGGAGAAGTCGCCTTTTTTGATATAAACGGTTTTGTCACATACCCGATTACTTTACAAAGACGAGCCTTTCATCTAATATTAAACTGTCTGTATCATGAATTTTCGCAGGATATCACCTATCAACATGAAGCAGATTTTTTTTCATTATTAAGGCAAGAGAAAAGTAATGTGTCGTTGGATTTCCCGGGATCATTAAAGGTAACCAAAAATTACGACGAGGTGCGATTCTATTTCCCGGTACCTGTAAAGGAAGAGTGGAAAAATCACCAGTTACTAAAGATTCCAAGTATAATAACTCTAACAGACGGTTCTAAGTTAACTATAAATTATACTTTGGAGAATACCGATGAAGACCATCATACTTTACATATTCCAGCAGAATGCGAGTCATTGCTGCCGCTAAGTATCAGGGTACGACAGCCAGGTGATCGAATGTATGTAAAAGGTTTAAAGGGGGGGCACAAGAAAGTAAAGGATATTTTTATTGATGAGAAAATACCCGCTTATAAAAGAGACAGTTGGCCACTAGTGTTTGGTGCTGATGGCACACTATTGTGGTTGGTTGGTCTGAAGAAGGCTGAAATCAAAGGAAAAAGTGCAATAGGAAAGTATATTATTCTGACATCAACGGATAGGAAGGAATAGGAGGCAGCATGATGCATGACGAAATCAAAGAAGTGCTTATATCTGAAGAACAGATCAAAGAAAAGTGTCAAGAAATAGGCAAGCAGTTAACAGAGGAGTATCAGGGTAAATATCCCTTGGCAATAGGAGTATTAAAAGGAGCCTTACCTTTTATGTCTGATGTGTTGCGTTCCGTTGATACCCATTTAGAAATGGACTTTATGGATGTGTCTAGTTACGGCAATGAAATGCGTTCTTCTGGTGAAGTAAAAATTGTAAAAGATCTTGATACACAAGTAGAAGGTCGCGATATTTTAATAATAGAGGATATCATTGATAGTGGACTTACCTTAAGCTATCTGGTGGACTTGTTTAAATACAGGAAGGCAAAATCCATTAAACTTGTTACTCTATTAGATAAACCAGAGGGAAGAACTGCCAATGTTAAGGCTGACATTGCAGGTTTTAATGTGCCAAATGAATTTGTAGTTGGTTATGGATTAGACTATCAAGAGAAATTTCGTAATCTTCCATATATCGGAATTTTAAAACCAGAAGTATATGGTGGAGAAGAATAATAAAAAATTTATGGTTAGTCGATTGTAATTAGTTGTCATAGTGTGTTTTTATATGGTACTATTTACTATAGTTTTCTCGTTTTGGGAGGAGGTAGGCAATGAATCGGATTATTCGTAATGTGATCCTTTATTTTTTAATATTTTTAGTGGTAATAGGGATCATATCAGTATTCAGCAGCCAAAATAATCAGGCTGAGGAATTAAAAGTAAGTGAGTTCATGCAAGCATTAGAAAATAACGAAATTAAGGAAATGGTAATGCGCCCTGCTAATGGTGTAATACGCATTGTTGGGGGAATTAGAAGCTGAGGACAAAAGCTTTGTTACTAATATTCTTAATAGTCCAGGTATTGTGGAAAGTGTAGAACAAACTGCCGAAGACCAAGGGATATTAAATGTGAAAGAAGAGGAACAACCAAGTGGATGGGTTACATTCCTGACAACCATGATTCCATTTGTTATTATATTCATTCTGTTTTTCTTTTTACTAAACCAAGCTCAGGGTGGCGGAAGCCGAGTAATGAACTTTGGCAAAAGTAAAGCAAAAATGTATAATGAAGAAAAGAAAAAGGTTGGTTTCCGTGATGTAGCAGGTGCGGATGAAGAGAAACAGGAATTAGTGGAAGTAGTAGACTTCCTAAAAGATCCTCGTAAGTTCACTGCTATTGGAGCTAAAATTCCTAAAGGGGGGTTTTATTAGTAGGTCCTCCTGGTACAGGTAAGACATTACTTGCAAGAGCTGTTGCAGGTGAAGCTGGAGTTCCGTTCTTCTCTATCAGTGGTTCTGACTTCGTTGAGATGTTCGTTGGTGTTGGTGCATCACGTGTTCGTGACTTATTTGAAAATGCGAAAAAAAATGCACCTTGTATCATCTTCATTGATGAAATAGATGCAGTTGGCCGTCAACGTGGCGCTGGTGTTGGTGGGGGACATGATGAACGTGAACAAACCCTTAACCAATTGCTAGTAGAGATGGATGGTTTCGGTGAAAATGAGGGAATTATCATTATCGCTGCAACAAACAGACCTGATATCCTGGATCCAGCCTTATTACGTCCAGGCCGTTTCGACCGTCAAATTACAGTAGATCGTCCAGACTTAAGAGGGCGAGAAGATGTGTTAAAAGTACATGCACGTAACAAACCATTTGCAGACGATGTGGAGTTAAAGACAATTGCAATGCGTACTCCAGGGTTCTCTGGTGCAGACTTAGAAAATCTTTTAAATGAATCGGCACTTGTCGCAGCAAGACATGACAAAAAGCAAATTGACATGGAAGATGTTGATGAGGCAATTGATCGTGTTATTGCAGGTCCAGCTAAGAAAAGCCGAGTTATTTCTAAAAAAGAAAGAAATATTGTAGCATATCATGAAAGTGGACATACCATTATTGGTATGGTATTAGATGATGCAGATATGGTTCATAAAGTAACAATTGTACCTCGTGGGCAAGCAGGCGGATATGCTGTGATGTTACCACGTGAGGATCGGTACTTTATGACAAAACCAGAATTGCTTGATAAAATCACAGGTCTATTAGGTGGTCGTGTATCAGAGGAAATTATTTTTGGTGAGGTAAGTACAGGTGCACATAATGACTTCCAGCGTGCCACCGGAATTGCTCGTAAGATGGTAATGGAATATGGTATGAGTGATAAAATTGGTCCAATACAATTCGGTAATACCAATAGCCAGGTATTCTTAGGAAGAGATATGCAAAATGAGCAGAACTATAGTGATGCGATTGCATTTGAAATTGACAAAGAAGTACAAAACCTTATCAATATATCTTATGAGCGAGCTAGACAAATTCTAACAGAAAATCAAGATAAGCTAAGACTTGTGGCGAAGACTTTATTAGAAATAGAAACGTTAGATGCGAAACAGATTAAGTCATTATTTGATGATGGAGTATTACCAGAGCCTGTTGTTTTTAAACAAGAAGGAGAAGATAAAGCTCCTGAAAACAAAGAAAATGACGATGCTGATGATACGGAAGATGATAAATCTTCTGATCTAAAAGTAAACATCCAGTCAAAGTCTGAGGAAAGTTACTTTGATAAGGACTCTGACAGCTATTTTGATAAAGACAAAGATACACCAACAGATAGTTCTGAAGATAAAGACAAACAATAACACCCAAGAGACTTAGACAAAAGTGACTTGAAATAAGTAAAAGCCGAACGATAATGCGAATTCTAATGAGAATTTATTATTGTTCGGCTTTTTTAATTGGATAGTAGGAAGATAATGCGCAGGAGCAAATCAACAGCGCAGGCGTTCGCTTTCACTCCTACGGGATGTTTTTCTCCGAAGATCCACTTTGGCTTGCCGAAGTTAGCTGAGGAGAAACCCGTGGAAAGGAAAGTGGACAAGCTGGAGTGGTTTTTACGCATATCATTCCTTATTATATAGAATATATATTTACTTAATTAGTCCTATGAATACGGATTTGATATCATGGGTAAATGGGGGGGAGACTTTAGAGTTTAATCAATTAACTTGCGAGCAGAGGGTTGCAAGCTATACAATATGAAAATAAGCAATGACTATTATTAAATATAGCGGAGGATACTATGATTTTTGTATTAGATGTAGGAAATACCAATACAGTTTTAGGCGTATTTCGCGATGGACAGTTAACCTATCAATGGCGAATGCAAACAGATAAGAACAAAACCGAAGATGAATATGCCATGTTTATTAAATCGTTGTTGGAGCATGAAGGGTTAACCTTTTCTGACATTAACGGAATAATCATTTCATCTGTAGTACCACCAATTCTATTCGCCCTTCAACGAATGGCAGATAAATACTTCTATAGCAGTCCGATGATAATTGGGGACGATAAGGTGAACCCTTATTTAAAAATGAAATACCCTAATCCTAAAGAATTAGGTGCTGACAGAGTCGTCAATGCAGTGGGCGTCATTAAAGAATATGGTTCGCCAAGTATTATTATTGATTTTGGTACAGCCACCACCTATTGCTATATTAATAATCAGGACGAATATGTAAGTGGTGTTATTACACCTGGTATTAATATTTCATTAGAAGCACTCTATCAAAATGCTGCAAAGCTTCCTAAGATTGAATTAAAGAAACCGGCAGCAGTATTAGGTAATTCTACGATTGAAGCAATGCAATCGGGTGTATATTTTGGATATGTGGGACAAGTAGATGCTGTAGTGAATCGTATAAAACAGGAAACAGGTGGACAGCCCCAAGTTATTGCTACTGGAGGCTTAGCAACATTGATAGCTAAGGATTCTTCTGTGATCGATATTGTCGATCCTTATTTAACTTTAAAAGGGTTGTATGAGATATATAAACAGAACGAGCAAGATTTTTTTTAAGAGAAAGGAAGATATAGAGTGGATGATTATTTACTAAAGGCAACCGGGTACAACGGGGGGGACGTGAGAGCTTACGCAATACGTACAACAAATACGGTGGAAGAGGCAAGAAAAAGACAGGATACGTGGGCGACCGCATCTGCTGCCCTTGGACGGACGATTACAATAACCACCATGCTAGGAGCTATGCTCAAAGGCGAAGATAAATTAACGGTAAAGGTGGAAGGTAATGGCCCGATGGGAGCGATCATTGCTGATGCGAATGCAAAAGGACAAGTAAGAGGCTATTGCATCAATTCCCACGTTGATTTTGAGACAAATGAACAAGGTAAGTTAGATGTGAAAAGAGCAGTAGGAACAGAAGGCACACTTAGTATCGTAAAGGATCTAGGCTTGAAAACAAATTTTACAGGACAAGTACCAATTATTTCGGGAGAGATAAGTGAGGATTTCACATATTATTTAGCAAATTCAGAGCAGGTTCCGTCAGCTGTTGGTGCTGGTGTATTAGTCAATCCTGATCACAGCATTTTAGCTGCTGGCGGATTTATTGTGCAAATGATGCCTGATGCTTCTGAAGATACGATTACTAAAATAGAAGCGAGTATTGCGGAGATTCCTCCAATCTCAACTATGATTCAACACGGAAAGACACCTGAAGAGATATTAGATGCTATTATAGGTGCAGACCATTTAAAAATTCATGAAAAGTCTCCAGTGGAATTTTCCTGCCCTTGCTCCAAAGAGAGATTAGAAACTGCCATTCAGGGTTTAGGAAATGAGGAGATCGACGCGATGATTCGCGAAGATCATGGCGCTACGGCATCTTGTCATTTTTGTAATGAAACATATTCATTTACTATTAATGAATTAAAAGCTTTAAAGACGCATTAGGGGGGAGTAATAGTTGAAGATATCACGTCTTGTATTATGGTCTATTATTTTGCTATTACTCATAACAAATCTAACGACAATTCTTCTGTTATCAGGAAAAAATAACGAAGATGCATATATACTAAGTAACAATAATAAAATAGATCGTAATAAACCGTTGGCAGAAATTGAAAAAGAAGAGATTATGTATCAGGATTGGATGGCAAAGCTGATTAATAAGCATGGAGAACAAGTCTTAAATGAAATGATTGACAAGGAAGTTATCTTCCAATTAGCCAACGGGAAGATATCGAAATAGAGCCTAAGATAGTAGAACGCGAGATAGCAAGAATGATGGTGATGCAAGGATTATTATCTAAAGAGAAGCGCGAGCAAAAAATAACAGAATGGACCGAACAAATTAAGTATCGTTATTTTTTGCAATATTTATTAACGAAAGATATTTCTGTTTCTGCATCTGAAA
Organism: Gracilibacillus boraciitolerans JCM 21714; assembly: GCF_000521485.1. Lineage (GTDB taxonomy): Bacteria > Bacillota > Bacilli > Bacillales > Amphibacillaceae > Gracilibacillus > Gracilibacillus boraciitolerans. Next base: position 47,218 of record NZ_BAVS01000020.1, read on the forward strand.
TACAAGAGTATTACAATAACTATCAAAACCAATATCAATTTGATGATACAGTCCAGTTGTCCCATATTTTAGTGTCCGGCCAAGAGGAAGCGGAGTATGCGATAGCAAAGCTAGAAGAAGAGTCTTTCTCGAAAGTAGCTAAGGAGTTTTCAATTGACGCAGAAACGGCTGATCAAGGGGGGGGCTATTTAGGGTATTATTCTGAGACGAGCAGTTTTATTCCTGAGGTGTATTATGAAACAGCTTCTTCCATGGAAGAAGGGACATATAGTAGTCCGATTCAGGTAGGGAATGAGTATGCAATAATTTTCCATCATCAACATCTTCCTGCCATCAATTTAAATTATGATGAAGCATTTCAAGAAGTGAAACAGGATATAGCATTGCCTGAAACGACTGAAGAAGTAGATGGATCTCAATTATGGAATCAATTAGAAGTTGATTTCTTGTATAAAGAGTAATAAGTCATAGATTTACAAGTTGACAAATGTAGGCAGTTTCATGTACATTGTATATAAAACCAATTATATTACTTGGAATTGAGGAGGAACTGAAATGAAAGTAGCTCAAAATATTGCGGAACTTATTGGAAACACTCCGATTGTAAAGTTGAATCGGACAGCAGATCCGGAAAGTGCTGAGATTTATGTAAAACTGGAATATGCAAATCCTGGTAGTTCGGTAAAAGACAGGATTGCATTAGCGATGGTGGAAGCTGCAGAAGAGGATGGTACTCTAAAAGATGGGGATACTATCATTGAACCTACTAGTGGGAATACTGGAATTGGTTTAGCGTTGATTGCTGCAATTAAAGGGTATAAGGCGATTCTGGTAATGCCTGATACAATGAGTATGGAAAGGCGTAACCTATTGCGGGCATATGGTGCAGAACTAATTCTTACACCAGGTGCGGAAGGCATGAAAGGTGCAATTGCAAAAGCAACTGAATTACAGAAAGAGCACGGCTATTTTATGCCACAACAGTTTAATAATCCTGCAAATCCAGCTGCACATGCTCGTACAACAGGTAAAGAAATTGTGGAACAAATGGGTGATCAACTAGATGCGTTTGTTTCTGGAATCGGAACAGGTGGAACAATTACGGGTGCAGGTAAAGTATTGAAAAATCAGTATAAAGATATTAAAATCTTTGCGGTGGAACCAGCAGATTCAGCCGTATTATCTGGTGGTAAACCTGGTCCTCATAAGATCCAGGGGGATTGGAGCAGGATTTGTGCCAGAAGTATTAGACACAGATGTTTATGATGAAGTTATCACGGTAACAAATGATCAGGCATATGAAACAGCTAGAGAAGCCGCAAAAAAAGACGGCGTTTTAGGCGGAGTATCCTCAGGTGCTGCCATTTATGCGGCGAAGCAGGTAGCTCAAAAACTTGGCAAAGGAAAAAAAGTGCTTGCCATTTTGCCTAGTAACGGGGGGGAGCGTTATCTATCTACTCCTCTTTATCAATTTGATGAGGAATAAAAAGAGGAACTGGCGACGGTTGTAAAACTTTTATTTTTAAAAGAAGTGGGATTTTCCCTGCGATGGGACTCTCGCGAGACAGTTAACGTAGCGGTAAACTCAACGACCATCTGAAAAGGTGGTCGTTTTTTATCTTTATATGTGTTATAATCTTTTGTTATGAACATTATTTAATTTTTATGTATACGAGGACGGATATCATGGAAAAATGGTTGTGCACAAAATTAAAGAACTATTACTATCCAAATAAAACTTTGGTGATGGGAATTCTTAATGTTACACCAGATTCTTTTTCTGATGGTGGGAAATATAACGAGATCGATCATGCCATTCGACAGGCAAAAAAGTTGGAAACTGATGGGGGGGCAGATATTATTGATATTGGTGGGGAATCCACCAGGCCTGGACATACACCTGTAACCGAACAAGAGGAATTAGAGCGGGTTATTCCAGTTATAGAAGCGATTGTTAAGGAAGTAACGGTCCCGATATCTATTGATACCTTTAAATCGAAAGTAGCGAGATTATCTCTTGAAGCTGGTGCATCTATTATTAATGATATATGGGGGAGCCAAAAGGGAGCCAGCAATTGCAAAGGTGGCTGCAGAGTTTGAAGCACCAATTATTTTGATGCATAACCGGGAAAAACCTATGTATTATTCTTTGATAGATGATATCTTAACAGATCTGAAGGAAAGTATTCAAATAGCGCTAGATGCAGGAGTTAAAGCAGAACAGATTATCGTTGACCCCGGTATAGGATTTGCCAAAACCTATGAAGAGAATATAAAGACTTTGCAACAATTAGACAGGCTGAGAGAGTTAGATTACCCTGTATTATTAGGAACTTCGAGAAAATCTATTATAGCGAAAACGTTGAATTTACCTGTTGATGAACGTGACGAAGGAACAGGAGCAACCGTATGTTATGGAATGATGAAGGGTTGTGAAATTGTTCGCGTTCATAATGTAGAGATGAATGTACGAATGGTAAAAATGATGGATAAGTTATTAGGTAAGGGTGGTGAGCGAAATGGATAAGATTTATTTAAATGAGATGGTTTTTTATGGTTTTCATGGAGTCTTCCCCGAAGAAAAGAAATTGGGACAACGATTTCTTGTCAATCTAATGTTAGAGGTGGATCTAAAAAAGGCGGGAGAATCAGATGATATTGATCAGTCTATAGATTATGGATATGTTTATCAATTAACCAGGGAGGTCTTGGAAGGTCCGTCTAAAAATCTATTAGAAGCGGTTGCGGAGGAGCTCTCAACGGTATTACTTTCCCGTTTTAATTTGCTAAAGGCGTGCACTGTAAAAGTGATTAAGCCTGATCCACCAATTCCAGGACATTATCAATCAGTTGCAGTGGAAATTTACCGGGAGCAGTCATTATGAACAAAGCGTATATAGCATTAGGATCTAATATTCAACCGAGACTCCATTATTTGCATCAGGCAATTGATATATTATCCGATCATCCAAATGTTGAAGTCTTGAAACAATCGTCCATTTATGAAACGGAGCCAGTAGGATATACGGAGCAAGGACAATTTTTAAATATGGTTTTGGAAATTATAACTGATTTAGAGCCTCATCTTTTATTAGATGTGTGCCAAGCAATTGAAAGAAAGTTAGGACGAAAGCGTGATATAAGATGGGGCCCAAGGACAATCGATCTTGACGTTTTAGATTATAATCAGGAAAATATAGAAACAGAAAGATTGAGGTTACCACATCCTCGATTACATGAAAGGGCATTTGTATTAATTCCTTTAGCGGAACTAAGTGAACAATTATATATAACGGATCAACAATGTAATGTCTCAGAATTATTAAAACATATACCTGCACAGGATAAAAAAGGGGGGGTCAACAGATGGAAGCAAACAATTGGGGGGGTAAACGAATCAAAGCCTTTCGGAAGCTAAAGGGATATACACAGATTGAATTTGCAGATAAATTAGGGCTATCTGTTTCTTATCTGGGGGGGGAGGTGGAAAGAGATAAGCGACAGCCATCAGCAAAAAACCTGGAGGAAATAGCTGCCTGTCTTCAAATATCGATTGAAGAATTACAACCGAGGGAAAAATAAATTTTTGGTGTTTCACACGATTATTGGTAATGACTGTGCAATTTGCAGATGCTAATAATGTGTATCCCGCCAATATCTATATGCGATGGCCGGCTTTAACTGATTTCACAGAAGGTGCGCTGTCTTATCATTTGCAAGAATAAGAACAATCAGCAAACGTGCCTTTAAGCTTGAACTTATTGACATGTAAGCATTCCTTTTCTATACTATTTATGAATGTATTGCTGCCAGTACGATGCTGGCAGTTTTTTGATATAAGAGACAGACGGTATAACTATTTAACTATATAAGAGGTGAACAGAATGAGCGAAGAACTTAATGAACAGATGCGAGTGAGACTGGAAAAAATGCAAAATTACCGCGAACAAGGTATCGATCCATTTGGAGATAAATTTGTGCGTACTCATTTTGCGGAGGATCTGTTAGAGAGCTATCAGCAGTTCTCAAAAGAAGAGCTAGAGGAGAAAGCAATTAAAACAACAGTTGCAGGGAGAATTATGACGAAGCGAGGCAAAGGTAAAGCGGGCTTTTCTCATATTCAGGACCTAAGTGGTCAAATTCAATTATATGTGCGTAAAGATAAAATTGGAGATGACGCTTATGAAATTTTTAAATCTGCTGATCTTGGTGATATTGTAGGAGTTACAGGTACGGTTTTTAAAACGAATGTTGGGGAACTTTCAGTTAAGGCGGATAAGTTTACGATGTTAACGAAGGCATTACGTCCGTTGCCAGAGAAATTTCACGGTTTAAAAGATGTGGAGCAACGTTATCGTCAAAGATATCTGGATCTAATAACAAACATGGACAGCAAAAATACATTTGTCCTTCGCAGTAAGATTATTCAGTCAATGCGTCGTTACTTGGATGAGAGAGGTTTTCTTGAGGTGGAGACGCCTATGATGCATGGGATTGCAGGTGGAGCATCAGCACGGCCATTTAAAACACACCACAATGCATTAGACATTCCATTGTATATGCGAATTGCAATTGAACTACACTTAAAGCGTTTAGTAATTGGTGGTATGGAAAAAGTATATGAAATAGGAAGAGTATTTCGGAATGAAGGTGTATCGACCAGACATAACCCAGAGTTTACGATGATTGAATTATACGAAGCATATGCAGATTATCACGATATTATGGAGCTTGTAGAGAATCTTGTAGCGCATCTTGCTAAAGATGTCATGGGATCTACTAAAATAATGTATGGGGGGGAGTATGAAGTCGATTTAGAACCTCGATGGACAAGACTTCATATGGTGGATGCTATTAAAGAAGAGACTGGTGTAGACTTTTGGAAGAAAATGTCTGACCAAGATGCGATAGCTTTAGCCAATGAACACGGTGTTGAAATTAAAGAAGGAATGACTTACGGCCATATTGTTAATGAATTCTTTGAACAAAAGGTGGAGGAGACATTGATACAGCCAACCTTTATATACGGTCATCCTCTTGAAATTTCACCTTTAGCTAAGAAAAATAAAGACGATGAACGTTTTACTGATCGATTTGAACTATTTATAGTTGGGCGTGAACATGCAAATGCATTCTCTGAGTTAAATGATCCTATTGATCAAAGGGAAAGGTTTGAAGCACAAGTCAAGGAGAAAGAGCAAGGTAATGACGAAGCTCATGAAATGGATGAGGATTTCTTAGAAGCTCTAGAGTATGGTATGCCGCCAACTGGTGGCTTAGGTATAGGAATTGATAGATTAGTGATGCTGTTAACTAATTCTCCATCTATTAGAGATGTGCTATTATTCCCACAAATGCGTAATAAATAGGCTTGAAACTAAGTTAGATAAAAGTCAAATGATAAAAGTAAAATCCGAACGTTGATGTGAATTCTATGAGAATTTATTATCGTTCGGATTTTTTAGTTGCATAATAGGAACATAATGTGTATTAGCTCCAGTAGCCATTTTGAAAGTTTGAATGTTTCATGATTTGGCTATGTGACAGAGTGCAATTGATATGTTCCAGTCTTATTTTTAGCTGGATTAAAGTTTTCTACACAAAAATTCAATTTGTTGTTGACACAATAATTTAAAATATGGTATATTATTAACCGTCGCTGAAAACGACAAAACAAAATTATTATCTTCGAAAGAACAACAGGAATTAAAATAACTTTTAAAAAGTTATTGACATTAACTGCTGAGGATGATATGC
>NZ_BAVS01000019.1 GCF_000521485.1 Gracilibacillus boraciitolerans JCM 21714
ATTGAAGCCAATCGCTTAAGCGGAGGAATACGAGCTTATCGTGAATGGACGGTCGATCTTCTGAATCATTTTGATTTGAAACCGAAATTACTTGTTTTAAATGGATATACCGGCAACGGAAAAACAATTTTATTGGAACGTCTTGCAGCAAAAGGATATCCGGTTATAGATTTAGAGAAAATAGCGGGTCATCGCGGCTCGATTTTTGGCCATATTGGGATGACCCTGCTAATCAACGATCGTTTGATTATAATTTACTCGAAAAACTACTTGATTTGGAGCACCAGCTACATACTAATTGAAGGTGAAAGTAAGCGGATCGGGAAGGTCATGATGCCGGACTGGCTGGATCAGATTAAAGAACAAAGCCAGCAAATATTTATTCATTTACCTATAGAGGAACGGATTAGAAATATTCTCGATGATTATCAGCCATGGTTAACACCTGATCAATTTATGGAAGCCTTTCAGTTAATTAGAAGAAGGTTGCCAACACCTGTTGCAAAAGAAATTGCTCAACATTTAGAGGAACAAGATTTTTCCCAGGCGGTTGAATTGTTACTAACTTACTATTATGATTCTCTTTATGACTATTCAACGAACTATCCAAAGAGTCAAACAACAGAAATCTATGCTAATGATATAAAAGAAGCGGAAGAACAAGTAGAAGAATTACTTTTGAAATTGCAACAAGTTCATTAGAAAGAACCGATACACTTAAATTGGAACTGGAGTTGCTTCGGGTTTAGTTGAAACATTTCCTTTTTAATCCTCTATATTCTTTTTTTAAAAACCACTGATTTCGTTTATGGAATCAGTGGTTTTTATATTTTTTATTATTATCTTCTCAAATGCTCTATACTTTATTCCGCTTTACAGTTGTATAATCGATTGGATCGATTTTAATACTTACACTTTTATTATGAATTTTCGTTAAATGTAAATTTTCATCTATTTATAGAACTTCAACATATAATAAGTTCTTCTATTTTTCATATCTATTGAATTCGTGTGATAACAAGATGTGCTGAAACTGGCCTTGTTCCTCCAGCGAGAGGAGTGATAGTTAGTGCTGTTGCATTCCCGGCAGGATTGCGCACAGTTAGTAAAGAGTTGATGACAGAAGTCTCTACTAGAGCCATACCTACAATTTGAGATGTACCTGTTGCACGCCCAACCACTGTGTAAGCTAAATCAGCCCCCCCGTTTAAAGTTAGTATTAGTTGTCCCGCTTCCGAAACACTTACTTGGAAAAGCACTTGATACACACCTATTTCAGTTAAGTTAAATGTAGTATCATTAACACGAAGAATATCAGTGAGACTTGTTGGGCCATCTTGAGGAAAACTTACGTCTGTACCCGGTGCTACTGTGGCAGCATTGTCTGGCGGCATTAAAGCAAAAAAGTCAGCAAATGCTATTAATCCTCCTGCTGGACCTGCTGGGCCTGTCGCTCCTGTTTCTCCCTGTGGTCCTGCTGGGCCTGTACCCCCCCTGTTTCTCCCTGTGGTCCGGCTGGGCCTGCTATTCCCTGTTCTCCCTGTGGTCCGGCTGGGCCGGCTACTCCCTGTTCTCCTTGTGGTCCGGCTGGGCCTGCTATTCCCTGTGGTCCCTGTGGTCCGGCTGGGCCTGTAGCTCCTCTTGGACCGGGAGGACATATGCAATTTTGTTTTTTTGGTTTTGGTACCGGATATATTGGACAACAACCACTATATTTTTTCACCATAAATAATCACCTCAATCAGTATTTACCTTATGGTATGTTGATGTTCTCCCTTATGCTTGGATGATAACCACAATATACATTTAGCTAAAGTTTCATATTTAAATTTTTAACATATATTTACATTCCATTTGTTAACTTAAATGAGTCAAGGAAGAACTTAGATCATGTTCCGTATCTAGAATTTCAAAAAGGCCGTCTCTTAAGACGACCTTTTTTCTTTTATTTAAGATTTATTTCGATTCTCTCCGTTCCCCCCCAAAATCCTGTTTGTGCTTGTAATATCGAGTCGGCAACATTAAAGTCAGCTCCCACTTCGAACACAACAGTACCCGTTTTTTCAAGTCCTGGATTGATTTGTGTTAAGAAAAAATCAGATTCTGGATTAGTATTCATCATAACATTACCATCTGTAGAAGGATCATATTCTGTTCCTTCTGCTCCAATCAGTTTAAAAAAGGAAGAATCTATTGTTATACTTTCCTTTTTATCATTCTTAATTGTCACATCGATCATGACAAATTGTCCACTCGTTGTCGCAGGTTCGATAAATTCATTGCCGGTACTGATTTCTGTGGTAGTTTCTACGTTATTAACTGTAAAGGCTACATCAGCAATCGTTGCAGTATCTCCAACTCCAGCAGTAGTCACTTCATCTTCAGTTTCATCGGTTTTTTCCGCTACATCATCTGATTCCTGGTTATCTCCTTCAGCTGCTTCTGTTGCTTTATTTTCTGTTACTTCTCCCGATTCACTCTTCTCGTCGTCGCCGAATATTACACTTACTACGATTAAACCAACAACAATAATACCTGCCCATTTAAAAAAACTTTTCATGTCGATTTCCTCCCTTTATTTTGCTCTTTGTTTTTCTTTTGGCTGAATTCTAAACGCTAAAATACCTGCTATTAATAAGAAAATAAATGCTATTGTAAAAAATAAACCATTTGCGTAGATGCCATATAATGCGATAATGATCAATCCTGCACCACTTGGCTTATTCCATTTCCATGACAAGAATCCAAGAAAAATAGCTAATGCTGATAACCAAAATACCGCAGCTCCATCATTCGACATTGTTGCATCACCAAACATTTCACCTCCAGCCGTGACCATAAACCCACTAACTAAACCAGATAAACCTCCTAAAACAGATAAAACTGCCACCCAAATTTTCATATTAATTTCCTCCTTGGTTTTATTCAGTAGCTTCGTTGTATGTCGAAGCACCGATAAATTTTTGTAACCCAATAACTTTTTCAATTCTTTTTTCAAATTGTTCTAATTCTTGAAATGATTGATTATCCTCGGAACCCTCTTCGGCAAAATCCCCCCCTAAATAGTGCTCCACTTCTTTTTCAACTCCATCTTGATAGCTCACCTTAATCGTGCAATATGGTAAATCTGTAGCAAATATCGTAGCAGCAGGATATGTGAAATGACGGAAATCAAATGATTGTAACAACTCTCCCAACTGTTGTAATTTTCTATTATCTAATTGAAACTCTACTTCTCCAGCACGATGCACAAACATGCCTCCAAACCACTTTGCGGTGCCATCTTTTTTCACTATTACTTCAAATTCAGGACAATCTCCATAACAAATGGACCTTGATAAAATAATTTTCTCGAACATCTATTAACCCCCCTTTTTTAACGGCCTTGTTTATGGCTATAGATAGTATTATAGAACCCCATGTGGAACTATTAATGTCAGTTAAGAAATTTTTTTGTGTTATTATAAAATCAAATAGAAAACGCAATATTCGTTTATAAAGCATAAGGACTTTCAGTTGGATTTAATATGAACCAAAGTACAATGTAGAGAATAGTTAAGTTTTTACATCTCTTTATGGAAATTTTTCATTCTAGATAAGTAAATAAAAAGCTAACTCATTTTCGAGTTAGCTTTTTGCTTCCGTATAAAGTTGCAACATTCGGTCAACTTCTAAATGTATTTCGTCTTTTAATCGAACTGGAGCGATAACTATTACTTTCGAACCCATACCTAATATCCACTTTTTTATTGATTGTTCTCCGTTTAAAGTCGCTTTAAAACGAATTGCATTATGTGGCAATTCTTCTATAACCTGATCATCACTATAAATCGATTCTTTTACCTGGTTCGAAAAAGGAGTTTCAATGATTAACTCGACTTCTTGTGGTTCACGAATAAATCCTAAATGTGGAAACTGTGCTCTAATATCAAAATCTTCTGGAAGATAATAGTTCTGATCCGTGTCCTTGATTTCATGGATACGAATTATTTTGAATGTACGCATTGCTTCTTTCTCTTCACAATAGCTGACACAGTAAATATTTTCATCGTATACAACAAAAGCATAAGGATGAATAGTCCTGATTGTGACTTCGTTTGTTGAAGCTGCTTCGTATGTAATCACGACTTTTTTTCGGTGGTTAAAAGCATGATACAATCTTTTGTAATGCGCTGATTCATTACCAACTTCAGAATTGATTAAATAATCATTGGCAAAATAAAAATGTTTGCTGCTTAACGATTGATCACGTTGGGCTGCTTTAATTTTTTCCAATGCATTACTTAAGGTACTTTCATGATCAGGCAGTTTCGATAAATAGGATTTAATAGCAATTTGGAGTTCTTGCACCTCTGACGGGTTGAAATTACGAATAGGTAAAATCGAACGGCGATCTAATGAATACCCTCCATTTGTGCCTCTTTCACTTTCAATATAGATCCCTGCCTTTTCTAGATCATCGCGATAAACCCTTATCATGCGAGGCTTTACTTCTAGTTCCTCTGCTAAGTCTTCTATTTTCATTCTAGGTCGTGCCATAAGAAGCTGTATCATTTGCAGACAATTGCTTAATTTACTCATGCAGTCTCTTCCCTTCCGTTTATATGGTAATAATTTAACCATGTTAATATGTTTAATAATCAAGCTTTCTTTATATAGCACTAGAGACTCATATGTTTCCTGCTTGTATCAATCCTATAGTCCTTTAACTAACACATAAATAATCCGCCTTCTATACTTAGTGTCTGCTATTCCGAGATAATATGCAGAGTTTCTAGTATTTATATGCATTCCAGCTTTTATTTCTGCTGAGTATGAAGACTTTCTATAAAAAAACAAGATAAACCTTTAAAAAGGTTTATCTCGATTATTTCTGGCAGGTAAAAAAGAAGCGTTCTGTACTTTTATTATCATTTAATTGCTTAATAGAGAAATCTCCATAGAGTTGAATATTTTTAAAGCCTACTTTTGAAAGTAATTCTTTATAAATTTCAACCGAAAAAGTCCGTTGGCTATGTTGCTCGTCAAAGCGGTCATATTTTCCAGATGATTCATCCAGCAGAAAAAAAGTTAAATCATGCACGACACTTCCTTCTTCTTCTCCTTGTTCGCATAACCAGACATAGGAGATATCTTCATAAATTTCGGCAAACGTTTCACCGATTAAGTCTTCCGTGAAATGCCTGAGACTATGGACGTCAAAAATGAATTGTCCTCCGTCTTTTAAACTATCCCAAACGTTTTTAAAAACTTTTTCAAGATCGCCCTCCGTCGTAATATAATTTATTACATCACAGAGGCTGACCACGACATCAAAATCAGCCATTCCTTCTAGTTCACGAATATCTTGCTGGATATACTGAACGCCTGATGTATGAGCCTGGGCAAATGCCAGCATATCTTCAGAAAAGTCTACACCTGTAACCGAAAATCCGGCACTTGCAAACCTGTCTGACAATCTTCCAGTGCCACAACCAAGGTCAAGCATATTCCCACTGCTGACGAAATGCTCGACAAATGCTTGCCACTCATTATATGGGGGCATCTTCCATCAATATATCATAAACATATGCTAGTTTTGAATAAGCCATTTTATAGTTTCACTTCTAGCTGAGGAGCGTCTCCCCCCCATAATTTCTCCAAATTATAATAATTGCGTTCCTCACGATGGAAAATATGGCAGACAATATCCCCCCCTAGGTCTACCAGTATCCACCTTGCCTGATCAAAACCTTCCATACGCTTCACATCGATATCCTGCTCGTTTGCTATATCTTTTACTCCACGTGCGATCGCCTGGACCTGACGTTCATTTGTTCCTTCACAGATTAGAAAGTAATCTGCAATTAAAGATACATTTTTCATATCCATAATCACAATATCCTCTGCACGTTTATCATCACACGCTTTTGCTACTAGATCTACTAATTCTTTATTTTGCATTCATGTTCCTCCCTAATTTCTCATTATATAATTGAAATGTATCTGGATAAATTGGTTGATTTTTGCTCATCAAATAGGTAATCGTATTACGTGCTGCTAGCCAACAAGCCTGATCGATATCGTCCTTAACGATTGCTCGTACTTCTTCAACTCCAGGAAAGTCACGTCCCGGCTCAATATAATCTGCAATAAATATGATCTGATCCAGTAAAGACATCTTTTGTTTTCCAGTAGTATGCCAGGTAATCGCACTTAGTATTTCAGAATCATCTATTCCGACTTCACGTGCGACCATCTTCGCACCAACCGGCGCATGCCATAGTTCCGGATGGTAGTCGAGCAAGTCTTGAGGCAGTTTTTCTTCTATGATCCATCGCTTCATTTCAGCTGGGTCACGATATTTCGCATAATCATGCAGAATGGCAGCCATCTCCACCTTTCTCTCATTCACTCCATAATGTTTTGCTAAGTCTAAAGCTGTTTCCATTACCCGAATGGTATGTTCAAATCTTGCTTTCGTTAATTGTTTTTCAACTATTTCTAAAGCTTTTGTTCTTTCCACTTTTTCACACTCCTGACTAAAAAGAAAACCATTATTACATATTATGAATATAACTTGTATTTATTAATAATATCGATCACGGCTGGAGGCGTCAAATAACGGATAGTTTTTCCTTCTTTTAGTCTCTCTCGGATCATGGTAGAAGAAATATCCATTAAAGGCATTTGGACCTCTTCGACCGGATAAGGTGATTTTAACGTATAGCCTGGTCGGTTAATTCCTACAAAAGTAATCAACTTCAGCAGTTCTTCTATATTGTACCATTTCGGTAAATATTCAACATATCCCCCCCACCAATAATAAAATAAAATTGATGATTTGGAAAGTCTTCTTTTATCATCTTCATCGTTTGCAGCGTATATGACTTTTCTTTACGTTCCACTTCCACTGTACTAATATGAAATGCAGGATTTCCTTCGATCGCCGCTTTGGTCATTTCCACGCGATCCTTTGCCGTGGTTTTGGCCTCCGCTTTATGTGTTGGCTGATAAGATAAAAGGAACCAAATCTCGTCTAATTCTAATTGGTTATATGCTTGTTCTGCCATCAGTAAGTGGGCGTAATGTGGTGGATCAAAGGTTCCACCTAATATTCCGATTCGTTTCATAACATCTACCTTCTTTATGGCAAGCTTATTTGTTTATTTTCTTCTGACTCTTTATACAAAACGATTGTGTTTCCAATAATTTGAACGATATAAGCAGCGGTACCTTGTGCAAGGGATTCTGCTACTTCATCTTTATCTTCCATACAATTTTGCAAAATGGAGATCTTAATTAACTCACGCTTTTCCAGTGCTTCTGCAACTTGTTTCACCATGTTGTCATTGACACCATCTTTACCGACTTGAAATATCGGCTTTAAAAGATTCGCTTTTGCCCGTAAAAAACGCTTTTGTTTGCCTGTTAACTTCAACTTATACACCTCTTAATTTGTTTTCTAATTTATCAACTAGATGAGTAACATCTAAGTTCTTGCCAGTCCACTTCTCAAAAGCTAATTGACCTTGATAAAGCAACATGGCATGACCATGATGGATGCTTGCCCCCCCACACTTACTGGCATCTGCTAACAATTTGGTCATAATCGGCTGATAGACAATGTCACTTACCACTGTCTGAGTACGCAGATTTGTTAATGAAATAATTTGTTTATCCACATTTGGTTTCATTCCCACTGAGGTTGTTTGTACTACCAAGTCATATTCCGCAAGCTTCAACTCGGCTTCAGGATAACTTAATACAGAGGTTTGTACATTTCCAAACCTTAATGGCAGAAGGTCTTCTGCTTTTTCCTTGGAACGATTCGCAATATCAATTCTTTTCACTTGCTGCTGTCCCAACGCCCGGTAAATACCGCGTGCTGCCCCCCCACCAGCACCTAGTAAGAGCACAGAAGTCTCACGATTCAAAAGAGCAGGATACCGATCTACTATTGAACGCACATATCCTTCCCCATCTGTACTGTAGCCTTTCCACTTACCATTTTGATTTACAACTGTATTAACAGCTCCAAGAATTTCTGCATCAGGATCCAGTTCGTCTAAATAATCAACAATCACTTGTTTGTATGGCACTGTCACATTAAAGCCATCAATTGCTTGTTCTTTTAACTGCTTTATTACACTTGGAAGAACTTGCTGATTCCCCCTCATATAAAATATATTCCCCGTCTAATCCAGCTAATTTCAAAAATTCAGAGTGAATCCATGGAGATAGGGAATGTTCAATTGGATGACCAATCAATCCAAATTTATATACCATGCTCGTTCTCCTTCCCTAAATTAATGCAGGCCGTAATGAAATATTGACCCCCCCTTTTGGCACATGAATCGAAATGGTAACACCACCATCTGGAACCGTGATCCAGCCTAAACCTGGTACAACGATATCTGTCTTCTCTCGTGGTATTTTGATCGTCTGTTTTACCAGTGAAGGTAGTTGTTCTAGCGTTTCTTGTGTCGGTGGCTGCAGTAATTCTCCAACATGTTTTTGATAGAATTCATCTGCCTGATCTAATTTTGTTCGATGAATCATCAGTCATTGGAAAGATAACAGACGAACGATTGTTTCATCCCTTTTTCAAAATCAAAACGAGCGAAACCACCGAAAAATAATGTCTGTTTATCTTGTAATTGATACACCTTTGGTTTAATTTCCTTCTTAGGTGTAATAACTTTCAAATCCTTATCAGAAACATAATGAACAAGTTGCCTGCGATTAACAACACCTGGTGTATCGTACATGTTAGATTTTCTATCCAAAGGAATTTGGATAAATCCTAATGTTGTTCCAGGGAAATAGGATGTCGTAATCGCATTTTTCACTCCACTTGAGCGATTGATCAATTGATTAATAAACGTTGACTTACCAACATTTGTACAGCCTACCACATACACATCTTTCCCGTTTCTTCTTTCCTCAATCTCTTTCTCGATGATATCAAATCCCAGACCTTTCTCAGCTGAAGCTAAAAAGACGTCCTGAACAGTCAAACCAAACTCACTTGCTGTTTTTTTCATCCAATGAATTAATTTGCTTTTATTTGTCGACTTTGGTAGTAAATCTACTTTATTTCCAATTAGAATTATGGGATTGTTACCAGTCAATCGTTGAAATCCAGAAATAAAACTGCCGTTAAAATCAAATATATCAACAATTTTTACAACTAAACTGTTTGTATCACTAATTTTATTAATCATCCGCAAGTAATCATCATCACTATATTCAACGTCCTGCACTTCATTATAATGCTTTAGTCGAAAACATCGTTGACATATAATATGTTCACTGTCAAGAGCACTTCTCGGCACAAAACCAGATTTCGTTTTTTCTTTTGTTTGTATCTCAGCTCCACAGCCTTCACAATACATTAGCTCTTCCATCATTTTTCCTCCCATGTGATCATACCTTTTCTTCGCATCCAATTTAAAATCCTTCGTTCTATCATGCGGTTAAATCTAGTGATTTTGCCATCAGTCTCTACGATTGGCACTACTAAAATCGTATGAAAACCAGCAAAATTACCACCGAGTACATCTGTCATCAACTGGTCCCCCCAATTACTACGATTTCTTCTTTTTTTAGATTCATTTGTTTCGCAGCACGAGTAAAAGCACGAATAAGCGGCTTCCTGGCGCTATATATAAACGATGCCTCTAATGGTTCAGAGAATATACTGACACGTTCTTTATCATTATTAGAAATGATCGTTACTTTTATATTGTGTTCTTTCATCTCTTTAAACCACTGAATAATTTCAGGTGTTGCGTCTTTTACGTCCCAGGCAACTAAGGTATTATCCAAATCGGTAATTATTCCTTTTATCCCCATATCACTTAGCCTGGCTGGTGTTATGTCCAGAACGCGCTGCACATGTTCATTTGGTAAAAATTTTTTCAGCAATTTGTTTCCACCTCAACTATTATTTCTGTTTATATATATATCTTTACTTATCATAAACAATTTTTTAAATTTGTTCAAAGAAATCTATTAGCAAAACATTATTATATCACATATTATGACAAATGTTCCTGATTAAACAGGTAATACAAACGATATTACTATAATCGTATGACATTTTTCGACATAAATATTTCTGTGTATAACGTTATACACATTATCCACACTTATACTATCGAGTCTCAGAGGCCTTTCTATATACTTATTCACAAGTTATATACAGATAGCTGTAGATAAGTTACCAGTTGTCGGTTTTTTCATTTCATGCTACATTTACTATAACACGTTGCAGACATCCTATCTATGGGAGGGACAAGCAGTGGAAAACTTATCAGATGATTTGCTAATCGAATCCTATAAAAAAGCCACAGAACTTAGACTTAGTTACGAATTTATACATTTAATGGAACAAGAGATGAAACGTCGCTCTTTGGTAGAATATCTCGCCTACCCCCCCAACTAACTCAAATGGATTCCCACTTAGTCGGTTAACAATCCGTCTAAGTGTTTTTTATTACTACAAAAATATTTTGAAGTATAGAATTCTGTGTATTTTTATCTCCAGTATTATATTGCTTTAAGCAAAAATAAAGACATCCCATAATAGTGACGTCTTTATTTTGCATATTTTTAATTGTATTTTATAACGTTATTCGCACTCTCCATTATTAAAAAGGAAAATCACGATATTCTTCCTGAACGGAAACCCACTTTGTTGTAGTGAATTCCTCCACTATCCAAGGATTACCAAACGTCCTATTCCACTTGCTTTGCTTCCGCCAAACGGAACCATTGGATTATCGTTAACGGTTTGATCATTAATGTGTGTCATACCACTGTTAATTTGTAGTGCTAATTGCTCACCATAACTTAGATCTTCTGTAAAAATAGCTGAGCTTAATCCAAATGGTGTATCATTTGCTAACTGTATGGCATGTTCATTTGAATCCGCCTTAATTATGGTTGCAATCGGTGAAAATAATTCGGTTTGTGCTAATTCACTTTGATTATCGACATCGATAAAGATCGTCGGAGTCAAAATATTGCCTTCTCTTTTTCCCTCTAAAGCAACTTTTGCATTGGACTTCTTTGCATTTTCAATAATGACCATAATTTTATCTACTTGCTTTTCATTAATTAGTGGGCCAATGATCGTATCAGAATTAGTAGGATCACCATATGGTAACTGTTTCACTTTCTCGACAAACTTTTCGATAAAAGCCTTATAACAAGCCTGATGGACAATAATACGATTAATTATCATACATATTTGTCCTTGATGAATAAACTTGCCAAAGACAGCTGCATCTACTGCTCGTTCAATGTTAGCATCCTCTAATACAACAAACGGATTGTTGCCACCTAACTCTAAAGCAACTCTTTTTAGCATACTTCCAGCAACTTCACCAATATGTTTACCTACTTTTGTAGAGCCTGTGAAACTTATTAATTGAGAATGCGGTGTTGTTAACATATCATCCCTATTTCCTCTAAGTCGGTTAAGATACAATTAAATATACCTTTAGGTAAACCTGCATCTTCAAAAGCTTTAGCTATAATCACTCCACCGGTCATTGCTGTTTGAATGTCTGGTTTATGTACCACACTATTCCCTAATGCAATTGCAGGTGCTATCGTTCGCATCGATAAGTTCATTGGGAAATTAAATGGTGAAATGGACGTAATTACACCTAGTGGCAGACGGAACACTTTATTCCTTTTCCCTTCAATAAGCGCATCAACTTCCTTAGACTCCCCTAATTGATCTGCCATATGAACCGCTTCTTCAACAAGATCTACCGTTAAGTCAATCTCTACGTTTGCTTTAATATAGCTTCCACCGGTTTCTCTTATAATAATTTCTATAATTTCTTCCCGATGGTCTTTTAAAAAACCTGATACTTTTCTTAATACTTCTTTTCTTTCGTCTGCAGTTGACATTGCCCATTGCTTTTGCGATTCTTTGGCAATACGGAAAGACTCAGCTAACTGGTCTGCAGTAGCTATCGAAATCTCCTGCAGTATAGTTTGATCATATGGATTTATGTTTTGATACGTTCGCTTACTTGCCCCCCCTTTCACCCATTCACCATTAATAAAGCTTTTATTATATGACTGAAAATCAACCATATTATCAACACCCCCCTTTTTGCATAGTTTTATACAAATAGTTCTAAAATATGCCGTTATCAAAAATAGAAATTTCTGCTAACTAACACCTAACTTTTGTGTCATGAGTAATGGCTGTAACTAATTAATTATGTCTTTCTATCGCAAGTTACAAAAGAATTTTAAACTTATTATTATAAATAGGATATTTCTCGTCAAAAATTAGAGAAGATTCCATATCGAATAAACTCCTCTCTTGTATTCTTTGTTATTTTTAGATTAGAATATAGTAGAAGCTGAATGAATTTAAAATAAATTATACAAATCAAACATAAGGGGGGGGATCATCATTAGATGTTATTTGCTGTATTTTTGCCAGTATTGCTGGCTATTTTTATTCCATACTTAAGTAAATGGAAAGAAAAAATACATACAGGCTATTTTGTCTTATTAGCACCATTAGCTGTTTTTATTTATTTCATTCCAAACGTTGGTAATGATTTCACACCTATTATTCAATCATACAGCTGGATACCATCTCTGAATATCGCATTAGATTTCTATTTAGATGGGTTAAGTTTATTATTTGTGTTATTGATAAGCGGGATTGGAACATTAGTAACACTCTATTCCATTTTTTATTTACATACTTCTGAAAGATTAGGCCAATTTTACGTCTATTTACTATTGTTTATGACCGCTATGTTTGGGGTCGTCCTTTCTGATAATGTCTTTGTACTTTATGGATTCTGGGAATTAACCTCCATTTCGTCATTCCTGTTAATTGGTTATTGGAATTTTAAAGAACGCTCAAGATACGGTGCATTAAAGTCGATGCTGATTACCGTGTTTGGTGGATTAAGTATGCTTGGCGGGTTTATCTTACTTACCAGTATTACTGAGACAACCAGTATACAGGAAATGATCTTACAAACTGATATAATTCTTTCCAGTGAATATTTCGGCTTGATTTTAGCGTTAATCCTGCTTGGTGCTTTTACGAAATCAGCTCAGTTCCCATTCCATATTTGGTTACCAGATGCAATGGAAGCACCAACACCTGTTAGTGCTTATCTGCACTCAGCTACCATGGTAAAAGCAGGTATTTTTCTTGTCGCAAGATTTACGCCTATTTTCTCAGGAAATGAATGGTTTTTTGTTATTGTCAGTGGAATAGGAATTATCACGTTGATTTGGGGGGGATCCTACATGGCTATAAGACAAACCGATTTAAAAGGGATCTTGGCATTTTCAACGATCAGTCAACTTGGCATGATTATGGCAATGTTAGGATTTGGAACAAAGCTTGCGATATTTGCGGCTGTTTTTCACATCTTAAACCATGCCACATTTAAAGGTAGTCTATTTATGATTGCAGGTATTGTGGATCATGAAACAGGCACACGTGATATTCGCAAGCTAGGTGGTTTAGTTACATTAATGCCGATTTCTGCAACGCTCGCATTTTTTGCAACATTTTCAATGGCGGGCTTGCCTCTTCCATTTTTAAATGGATTTTATAGTAAAGAAATGTTTTTTGATGCGAGCTTGGAGTTACAACATCATTCGATGTGGATTTCACAAGTATTAAGTCAAGCTATCCCATATTTAGCGGTATTCGGCAGTATCTTCACATTCGTTTATTCAATGTATCTTGTATTTGGAACCTTTATGGGAGAAAAGAAATTGGATCAACTACCGGTGAAGCCTCATGAAGCACCAATCGGACTCTTACTATCTCCTATTATCTTAGTGATTGGAGTAATCGTGATTGGGTTGTTTCCTAACATCGTTAATAGTAGCTTCCTCGCTCATACTGCAGAGGCTATATATGGGGAACCATTTGATAAAAAGATTCAATACTGGCACGGTTGGATCACACCACTGTACATGTCTTTGGTTGTAGTAGGTGGTGGAGCAGTCCTTGCATTATTTAGAAGAAATTGGTCCAGTATCTACAGTTTCTTGCCTGGAAAATTAAGCTTTAACAAAGTATACGATTTTTTAGTGGATCAATCAGAAAAGACTTCAGCAAAAATAACAAACTCTTATATGAATGGCTCAATCGGGCGCTATATGGCATTAATATTAGTAGCAATATTAGGCTGTACTTTTACGGTAATGATCATCACAGATGGATTTGCATGGGATACTACTAATCTTGCACCGATTACTATTCAGGAAGTTCTTATTGCTATAGCAATGGCAATAGCAGCCGTTAGTACCATCTTCACAAGAAATAAAATTGGAGCTATCTTAATTCTGGCGTCGTCGGGTATGGGCTTGCACTATTATTTGTTATCTACAGTGCACCTGACTTAGCTTTGACTCAACTTTCCGTAGAAACCATTACAGTAGCTTTATTCTTATTATGTTTTTATCATTTGCCAAATCTTCGTGAACGAACAGAGTCAGGCGTACAAAGAGCAATCAACCTGATTATTGCAGTTGCGTTTGGCACATTGATGACGATGGTTGCGATTTCCGCTCACAGTACTAAATTATTTGATAAGATTTCAGACTATTTCTTAGAAACATCTTATAAATTAGGTGGCGGACATAATGTTGTTAACGTCATCCTAGTTGACATGCGTGGACTTGATACCATATTTGAAATTGTAGTATTAGGTATTGCTGCTCTTGCTATCTATGGTCTTATCAAACTTCGCAACAAGAAGGAGGCAGAATAGATGGAAATAATCATGTCGATTCTTGCAGGTATATTGTTTACCACTGGCGTTTATAATCTCCTACAGAAACAAATGCTTCGAATTATTATTGGTACGGCGCTTATTTCACATGGTGCCCACCTATTTATATTAACAATGGGGGGAATTAAAACGAGGAGCTCCTCCCGTTTTAATTGACGGTACTGATACATATACAGATCCATTGCCGCAAGCTCTAATCTTGACTTCAATAGTTATAAGTTTCGGAGTAACCAGTTTATTATTAGTGCTGGCATATAGAGCTTCAAAAGAGAATGGAACAGATAATATGGATAAATTAAGGGGGGGTAGCGAAAATGATTAGTAATTTAGCAGTATTACCAATTCTCATACCATTAATTGCTGGTGTACTTGCAGTATTATTCCATAAAAGGTTAAAATTTGTGCGCATTTATGCACAAGTTGTAACTTTGATTAATACTGCGGTTGTAACATATATTTTATACTATGTTCATCAAAATGGGTCTGTCATATTAGAAGCAGGTGACTGGGTAGCTCCATTTGGTATTGTTTTAGTTGGAGATATGCTATCGATGTCACTGGTATTAACTACAAATATAGTAGCAATAGCTTGTGTTTTTTATGCGCCACAATCTTTAAGTCAAAAAAAAGAAGAATTTTATTTTTATACATTTTACTTTTTATTAATTACTGGAGTATCAGGAGCTTTTATTACCGGAGACTTATTCAACTTATTCGTGTTCTTTGAAGTCTTATTAATGGCATCATACGGATTGATTGTATTAGGTGGTGAGAAAGTACAGCTGCGTGAATCCTTGAAATACGTATTAATCAACTTATTTTCATCAATGCTCTTTGTTACAACGATTGCCTTTCTCTATTCTGTAGTCGGAACGGTTAATATGGCACAAATAGCTGAGCGGGTTCGTGAATCTGAGCAAACAGGAATACTTACCACCATTGGGATCTTATTGTTTTTTGTATTCGGTACAAAAGCAGCGTTATTCCCATTATATTATTGGCTGCCCAGACCATATATTACGCCTGATCCTGTTATATCTGCGTTATTCGGGGGCTTTATTAACGAAAGTAGGAATCTATTCCCTGCTAAGAGTCTTCTCTCTCATTTTCGTTCATGAGCCAAATGTGACACATGAATTCTTTATATGGATTGCAGCCTTAACGTTAATCTTCGGTGCAATTGGTGCTTTGTCTACTAATAATATAAAATTGGTTGTAGCTTATAATATCATTCCAGCTGTTGGATTTATGCTACTTGGAATTGGTGTCTATAATAGTACTGGTTTTAGTGGTGCCATTTACTACTTAATTAATGACATGATCATTAAAGCAGCTTTATTTCTATTAGTGGGGGGCTATCGCGTATCTTGTCGGGACTAGTGATCTTAGAAAAATGCGTGGGTTAATTCATCATTATCCATTACTCGGCTGGTTATTTTTCATTTCTGCTTTTGTTTTAGCAGGTATACCGCCATTTAGTGGATTTATTGGAAAATTAGTCTTACTCCAGGGTGCTATTGAAGCTGATTATATTGTAGTAGCGATTATCGGCCTGGCTTCAAGTCTATTGATTTTATTATCCGTAATCCGAATCTTTATCAGAGGATTCTGGGGAGAAAAAGACGAATCCATTATTCCTGATAAAAAAGCTGCAAGAGGATTTGCTTTCCCTGTTGCTTTTCTATTATTTTTCTCGGTACTACTAGGAGTTGGTGCAGAATGGTTCTATCCTAGCATTGAAGCAATAGGTGAATATTTAATGAATCCACAAGAATACATTGAATCTGTATTAAAGGAGTAAATCATTATGTCTCTTCAAATAATCATAAATTTAGTTGTCGCGATCATGTGGATGTTTTTAGCTGAGACTTATTCCGTTGTCTCATTTCTCAAAGGTTTTATTATTGGGGCATTGTTATTATTTCTGTTAAGAAGATTTATACCAGATGCATTTTATCTTAATCGTCTCTGGAAAATGATAAAGTTAATGTTTCTTTTTATTAAAGAACTCTTTCTTTCAAATATTGATATTGTGATGTGGGTATATAAACCACGTAAAGATTTTCAACCAGGTATCTTCGCTTTACCTATTGAACTAAAAAGTAATTGGGAGATTACCATGTTAACATCGCTTATTTCCCTTACACCCGGTACTTTATCTGTTGCTGTATCCGAAAATAATGAAGTCATTTATATCCATGCGATGAATATTGATGATACAGAAACAGCAATTGAATCCATCAAAATGAGCTTTGAGAAAGCGATCATGGAGGTGACAAGATGAACGGAATTATAGAAGTAGTTACAATTATTTGTATGGTAGTCATTACTATCTCAATTGCTCTGCTAGTCTTTCGAGTGGTTAATGGACCAACTAATCCTGATCGCGCAGTTGCATTGGATTTGATTGGCATTAACCTGATGGCTATGGTAGGTTTAGTTGCTATCATGCTTGCCACCTCGAAATTGAATGATGTAATCTTGTTAATTGGAATTTTGTTATTTATTGGAACGATTGCTTTAGCAAAATACATAGAAAAGGGTGTTATTATTGAGCGAAACGATTGATTTAGTTAGGGATATTATTATTATTTTGCTTCTGTTGTCTGGAACTTTTTTTATCCTTTCTGCCTCTATTGGTGTCATTCGTTTTCCGGATGTATACACTCGATTACATGCCGCTACAAAAGCATCCACACTGGGAATCTCAGGTATTATGATCGGTGCTTTTATCTTTTTATATGCCGAGAAAGGGATTATTAGTGGCAAGTTGATTTTGGGGATTATTTTCATCCTGCTTACTGCCCCCCCTCTTTCTGCGCATATGATTGGACGTGCAGCACATTCATCAGGTATTAAACCCTGGGCAGCCGATGGTAAAACAAGAGACGCTTACGCCGATTCAATTGAAAAGAATAAATAATAACGTTAAAGAGTTTATTACGAAAATAATTTGTGAAATATAAAAACCGAACGATAATACAAATTCTGCGATGAATTTGTTTCGTTTGGTTTTTTAGTTGCATTAATTTAGAAGTAAGACGCAGTAACTGATGTGCTCTCCCCCCCCTTTTTTGATTGTTATTAACCCATTATACAATCTTCAGAAATATTAGCTTGGCCGATGACACAATGGACACACGACTAACATATGATGAAATATGGGCAAATACCTAGTGTTTAGGAGGTGTCATTTTGTCAATCTTGGTCGGAATTCTTTCCATTATTAAAGAAGCTTTATTTTTTGTTGGTTACGTTAAAAATAATACATTCCCTCAACCCCCCCTGCCAGCCAAAGAAGAAGCAGTCATGATTAAAAGAATGCAAGAAGGGAATGAGGAGGCACGAAATAAACTAATTGAACACAATCTTCGACTTGTCGCACATATTGTTAAGAAATTTGAAAACACAGGTGAAGACGCAGAAGATCTCATTTCAATTGGTACTATCGGTCTTATAAAAGGCATAGAGAGCTTTTCAAGTGATAAAGGGACAAAACTAGCCACCTATGCTGCAAGATGTATTGAAAACGAAATATTAATGCATTTACGCGCGATGAAAAAAACAAAAAAAGATGTCTCCCTGCAGGATCCAATCGGACAGGACAAAGAAGGGAATGAGATTAGTTTAATTGATATTTTGGAAGCTGAAAACGAGGATATAACAGAAGTTATTCAATTGCATATGGAATTAAGAAAGATTGAAAAATACTTAAAAATTCTTGATAAACGCGAAAAGGAGGTAATTATAGCTCGATTCGGATTAGGAAATACAGATGAATTGACCCAACGTGAAATAGCAACGAAATTGAAAATTTCTCGTAGTTATGTCTCACGAATTGAGAAAAGAGCATTAATGAAGGTATTTCATGAATATTATCGAAATGAATTAAAATAGCTGTCGAAATTATCGACAGCTATTTTATCTTTTATTGCGAATTTTTAACTACACTAACAATTAAGTTAGCAGCGTTTTCTGCTGCTTTCGCTAAGAAAGCTTCAAATGATACGGATGAATCCTTTCCGGCAATATCAGATAGTGCGCGAATAATAACAAATGGTCGATCATATTGATAACAAACTTGAGCAATCGCTGCAGCTTCCATCTCAGCAGCAATCATATCTGGAAACATATTACGAACAAAAGTGACTTTCGTTTCCTCTTGCATAAAGGTATCTCCTGTACTAATAAGACCCTTCATCGCAGCGATACCATCTAATTCTTTTGCGGCAAGCATCGCTTTTTCAATTAAAATTGGATCTGCTTGAAAAGTTGGTGGCAAACCAGGAATTTGTCCATATTTATAATCAAATGCAGTTACATCGACATCATGATGTACTACTTCTGTAGAGATAACTAAATCCCCTACTTCTAAATCAGGATGAAAACCTCCAGCAGATCCTGTATTAATTACATAATCTGGCTGATATCTTTCAAAAAGAATGGTTGTTGCTATTGCAGCATTTACTTTACCAATACCTGATTTTAAAACAACAACTTCCTGTCCTGCTAATTTCCCTACAAAAAAATCACCATTTGCAATTCTTGATGTTTCACTTATTTCCATTTTTTTCTTTAATAATTCTACTTCTTCATCCATTGCACCAATAATACCAATCACTTGTTAATCCTCCTGTTCTAACACGTTCTTATCATCAGCCGTATTATCTCTATCTATATTTATTTTCAATTAGTTCTTCCACTAATGTAGGTTGCCAACTTATTCTCAACCCAAACAAGAGTCACTCTATAGGACTTATCAGGAGTTTCTGTTGCAGAAACCGTCGCTTCTACAGTCTGGTTTCCTCCGTTACCAAACCACCATGTAATTTGATCTTCTGTAGGAATGCCAGTTACTACTTCTACAGCCTGCATCATTTCTTGCCAATCTTGACTATTCTTATCGAATTTAGTAACATGTGATCCTTGCTGCTCCGTACCAATCGGAAGCCAATCACCTTTATAAGCTTTACTTACGTTATTATCTTCTGATTCTACTTCAAATTTTTCTATATTTTCGTTTGATTGGGATTCTTGCTCTTCGTTTTTTTCTTCTGATTCCTCTGTTAACTCAAGCTCATCAGGCTCATCAGGCTGGCTGGAGTTATCTTCTGTTGCAGCATCTTCATTTTCTTCTATTTCTACTTTATTATCTTGTCCAAAGTCTTCAGTCTCATTTTTTTCCTGATCATCCATTACTGCAGGTGTCTCTTGATCCTTCCCACCAAAAATAATCAATGCGATAATAACAATTACCAGGATCCCACCAATGATACTAAACCATGTAATTGCTTTGGTATTTGATCTTTTTTTCTCAAATCTGTCTCTTCTTGAAACATTGCCAAATTGACCTGCCATTATCCACCCTCCCATTCGTCATTATACTAAAAAATATAATTTTTCACTACAAACAGTCGTGATTTTAGGAAAATTAATCGAATTTGTTCTTTTTTTGTCATTGATGCAGGAGTTTGTACATATATATGGAATATAATATCTAATAGAAAGAAAATGTAAGGAGCGTGTAATATGTTGAGAACGACTACGTTTGATCGTAAATTATGGCAACTGACTACTTTTGAATCCATTAGCTATGATAAGGAAAAAAAGATCTTATTTATTCACTTTCTCGATAACACAACGCTGGAATTCAATGAAGTTTCAGAAGCCCTCATCTTTCAGTTCATTTTGGATAAGAACAAAGATTTTTTTATTAAAAACACGTTAAGACCTTTCTTAATTCAACATAATTAGCAAAATGGATGTCTACTATCAAGACATCCATTTTGTATTTATTGTACATTAATAATCTTTACATTCATATCTCCAGCAGGTGTTGGCACGATTACTTCTTCTCCAATCGAATGCCCCAATAAGCTTTTTGCAATTGGAGAATCATTCGAGATTTTCCCTTCGAATGGATCTGCTTCAGCACTACCAACGATCGTATAGCTTTCTTCGTCACCGTCCGGTAATTCAGAAAATGTAACCGTTCTTCCTAATGACACTATATCTGACTAACGTCATCATCTTGTATAATAACAGCGTTACGAATCATATTCTCAACTTGTAAGATTCTTGATTCTACAAAAGCCTGTTCATCTTTCGCTGCATCATACTCAGAGTTTTCTGAAAGATCACCAAAATCTCTGGCAATTTTAATTCTTTCAACAATTTCTTGTCTTCTTTCGGTTTTTAAATATTCTAACTCGTCTTGTAATTTCTTTAAACCTTCTTCGGTCATATAAAATTCTTTTTCTTCTGGCATATGTCTACACTCCTTCTAATGCTAATAACAGAATATAAAATGTCATTTTCATTTTATGATGAACAATGATAAATAGCACTGTTTATTAACTTTTATTTCTATGTAAATGCATTACTTAAATACTAAACCCTACTATCTCAGATTTTTACCTATTTTTCAATAGTTTTCTTTTTGTTAATCTAACGAAATTCAATTAGTCTTTTCTCCTTCTAAAACTTTTTCGATTTTTGTGGCTAATAAGTCGATCGCTACCACATTTTGGCCACCTTCCGGAATAATTACATCTGCATACCGTTTGGAGGGCTCGATAAATTGCAAATGAGCTGGTCGAACCGTTTGAATATATTGATTAATAACAGAATCAATGGAACGTCCACGCTCATTAATATCTCTTAATAAACGACGAATAATTCGTAAATCTGCGTCTGTATCCACAAAAACTTTAATATCCATAAGTTCCATTAATTGAGGCTCATCAAGAATTAAAATACCTTCAATAATAATTACATCCCTTGGTTCCATAGGAATTACTTGTTCAGACCTAGTATGCATCGTATAATCATAAACTGGTTTGTCAACGATCTTATCTTCCAGTAATTGTTTAATATGATGGACTAACAAATCATTGTCAAAAGCAAGTGGATGATCATAATTTGTTTGTAATCTTTCTTCCATTGGTATATCTGACTGATCCTTATAATAATAATCTTGTTCAATGACAAGAACGGATTGATTAACGAAGCGATTTTGAATTGCCTTTGTTACAGATGTTTTTCCCGAACCTGATCCACCCGCAACACCTATTATAACAGGTTTTTTCTTTCTCATCTTAGTACACCTCTACTTTGTCTTTTTCACACTTAGCGCTACTCCATCACCAACTGGTAAAATGGTTGTGTGATATTCAGGATGCTGCAAAAGCCATTGATTATATTGATCAATTTTTTCGGCTAATTTTTGTAATCTTTTTGAAGCATCACTGGGATTAGCAACCATCCCGCGGAATAGTACATTATCTGTTACTATACAACCATCATCCGTTAAGGACTGCTGATATGTGTCAAAAAAATGACGATATTGTCCTTTGGCTGCATCGATAAAAATAAAATCAAAGGGGCCTTTTTCAGTTATACGATCTGCTGCTTCTAAAGCATCCCCCCCTAAAATGACATCAATATGGTTTTGCTTGTTTAAGGAAGTAATATTGTATATTGCTCTTTCAACCATCTCAGGATTACGTTCAACAGTAGTAATTTGTGTATCTGGTTTTGCTTCTAACATCCTTAAAGCAGAATACCCGATCGCTGTTCCAATTTCAAGTATTTTGGCCGGTTGATGTATTCGAATAAGTTGTTGTAATAATCCTATTCCATGTTCATCCATAATTGGCACATGATGTTCTTCTGCTTCTCTACGCAATTGAATGATCCACTCAGATTGGCTAGGTCTTATATTATCAAGATATTGCAAAATGGCCTCGTTGATCATAGTATTCAATCCTTTCTAAACAGGGCAAAAGCAGGGATACTTCTCCCCCCCTGCTTTACTATTCCGCTATTGGTTATGGATATATTTATTTTCTAAATTCTGATGTTCTTCATAGGTACGAGAATAATGAACTTTACCTTCTGAATCGGCTAGAAAATATAAGTAACTTGAATCGGCTGGTGCTAATACAGCATTTAAAGAGCTTTCCCCCCCAAAGTTAGAAATCGGACCAACTGGTAATCCTTGCACCTGATACGTATTGTATGGTGAATCAATTTCATAATGGTCATATGTCAATCTTGGGATATGTTCGCCATGTGCATAAATAACGGTTGGATCTGTTTGCAGCATCATCTCCTGATCCATTCGATTATAAAACACCCCTGCGATTAATTTTCGGTCTTCCTCAGTAGGTGCTTCTTCTTCGACTAAAGAGGCAAATGTCATGATTTCATGAATCGAGAACTCTAATGCTTCTATTTGATCATAGTAGACTGTAATTACATCATTCGTTTTATCGAGCATTTTTGTAACTGCCTGATCAACAGTTGGTTTTTTTTGATAGACTCATAGGTTGCCGGGAATAAATATCCTTCTAATGGATATATTATATCTTCATGTAATATATCTTCTGTTAATATATTAGGATAAAGACTGATTAACTCTTTTATATAGGCTTTATCTTGCATTTTTTCTATAAAATCAGCTTTAGCGATGCCTGCATGTTCTTCATATAAGCTGGCAATTTCCTCTATATTACGTCCTTCCGGGATCGTTACCCTTAATTGTGGATCTTGTTGTATAGAGCCTGTCTCAAGCTCTGCTGTAATTTCCGCTAAGGTCATCGATGGTGATAACGAATACTCCCCCTGCCTGAAAGTCTGTGGCATTGTTAAATTTTACATAAAAACGATAAAGTAAACTGTTATTTATTACGCCATTATCTTTAAGAATATGGGCAATATCGGTACTGCTTGAACCTAGTGGTATCGTTACTTCAACTATTTCTTCGTTATTCGGATCAACTGGTGATATTCCTTTTTTTACGTACTTATATCCGCTGTAACCACCGAAGATAATAAGCAGTGTTAATAAGACTAGAACAATTATAATAATTTTCCGAGCAATACTTGTATCCTTTGCTCTCTCTTGTGAAATTTCTTTATATGTAAGTTTTTTTTTGTTAGTCTGATTATTTTTCTGTTCGTTATTTTTATCATTACTCATAAGGACCCCCCTCTCACCCGGTATATTATACTATAAAAAATAAAAAAGGGAAACATACTATGTGTTCCAATTACAAGTATAAATCAGCAATGGTTGTAAATATATGATAAATAATAAGACAAACCGGGCAATTTCTGCCCGGTTTGCCCTATACTATTCTGATAGATCTTCTTCTTCTGCTACTGTATTTAATACTTCTTCCACCATATCCCATTCTTCATCTGATTCTATTTGGAATAAAGCCAAGTCGTCATCATTTTCTTTTTCTTCGTAACGAAATGCGAAAACTTCAACTTCTTCATCCTCTTGTTGTTCAGCAGGAACTACTGCTACATAGGATTGTTCCGTATCATCCACATCAAATGTAAAGAGTACTTCAAATAAATGCTCTTCACCGTTTTCGTCAGGAATAACAATTCGTTCTTTTTCTTCTAGTGCCATTATATTACCTCCTTAGGATTGACTATCTAAATAGCCTTGTAATATCATCACAGCTGCCATTTTATCGATCACTTTCTTGCGCTTTGCTCGACTCATATCCGCCTCTAATAAAACTTTTTCAGCAGCCATTGTCGTAAGTCGCTCATCCCACATGACGACATCAACAGAGAAGGTATCCACTAAAAATTTAGCAAAGTCCTGAGAAGCTTCCCCTCTAAAACCGATTGAACCATTCATATTCTTTGGTAAGCCTATAACAACTTTTTCTATAGTATATTCATCTATTAATTGTTTAAACGTATCTTCGACAGATTTATATTCCGGTTCCTTCCAATGAATCGTAGTTAAGCCCTGTGCTGTCCAGCCAAAGTCATCACTTATTGCAACACCAATTGTTTTCGATCCTACATCTAATCCTAATACTTTTGTCATTTCTTATGATTGGCGCTGATGTAATATTTCACTAGCTCTTCAATAATTTCATCACGCTCAATTCTCCTCATTAAATTACGTGCATCCTTATGCCTTGGAATATATGCAGGGTCCCCAGATAATAAATAGCCTACAATTTGATTTATGGGATGATACCCTTTTTCCTCTAGTGCTTTATACACTAAGAGCAATACTTCTTCGACATTTTGTTCTATGGGCTCTTCTGAAAAATCAAATTTCATTGTCTTGTCCATTCCGTCCACGGAAGCACCCCCCAAAATTATATTACAAGTTGTAACGATAGAGTGTGTATCGTTCTATTATAACGTTAGTTATTCAAAATTACCAAAATTATTGTGGATTTTGAGCATATTTTTCTACATAGTTAAATGCTTCTGATAGTTTGCTTGCATCTTTTCCGCCAGCTTGTGCCATATCAGGACGGCCACCACCGCCTCCGCCACAAATCTTGGCTGTTTCTTTAATTAAATTTCCTGCATGATAGCCTTCGCTCACTAGATCTTTGGTAACCCCTGCAGCTAACTGTACTTTGTCATTATTAACTGCAGCCAACAAAATAATACCTGATTCTAGCTTTTGTTTCATTTCATCTACCATTTGACGCAGTTGATTCATATCTGAAACATCTACTTTTTTCGCTAATATATGCTTCCCATTCACTTCTTTTACATCAGCTAATATAGAAGATGCTTCCTGTTGTGAAAGTTTTGCTTGTAAAGACTGTATTTGTCGTTGTTGTTCTTTAATTTCCTGGAATACATGTTCCAATCGCTCTGGCACTTGTTCTTCCATTGTTTTTAACTGGCTTGCAGCTGTTTGTAGCAACTGGTGCTTGCCATTAACATATTGATAGGCTCCTTTTGCTGTTACTGCTTCTATTCTGCGGGTGCCAGCACCAATTCCTGACTCAGAAACAATTTTAAACAGCCCTATTTCCGCTGAATTGCGAACATGACAGCCACCACATAATTCAATGCTATAATCGCCTATCTCTACTACTCGTACAATATCACCATATTTCTCACCAAATAGAGCCATTGCACCCATTTCTTTTGCTTCGTCTATCGTCTTATTCGTAATCGTCACTGGAATTGATGCCCAGATTTTTTCATTTACTTTTTGTTCGATTTCCGCTATTTCTTGCTCTGTTACTGCACCGAAGTGTGAAAAATCGAACGTAAACGTTCAGTTGCTACTAATGAACCAGCTTGATTCACGTGCTCTCCTAATTCGTCTTTTAATGCTTGATGCAAAAGATGTGTGGCCGTATGATTTTTAATAATGTATTGACGAGATAACTGGTCCACTTCGGCAAATACTGCTTGTCCTTTTGAAAGTGTCCCTTCCTGAACAAGGATACGATGTAAATTTTGTCCGTTAGGAGCTTTTTGTACATTTTGAACCTCGGCAGTACCATTCTCAAATAAAATTCTCCCTTTATCTGCAATTTGTCCGCCACTTTCAGCATAGAAAGGTGTTTCCGCTAAAATTAGATAGGCTTCATTTCCAGCTTCTACTTTATCGACCAGTTGTTTATCTGCTACAAGCTCTGCTACAGTAGTATCTGTTCTTAAGTAATCATATCCAACAAACGTACTGTCCACCTTGATATCACTTAGTACACTATCCTGAATCTGCATGGAATCTACTTTCTGTCGTGCATTACGAGCTCGCTCACGTTGTTTAGCCATTTCCTTTTCAAAACCAGCTTCATCCATCTTGAATCCTGCTTCCTCAACATATTCCTCCGTTAATTCTTTTGGAAACCCATATGTATCATAAAGACGAAATACTTCTTTACCCGGAAATAGTCTATGTCCTTTCGCTTTCTCGTTGTCGATAATGGTATGGAGTATTTGCAAACCTTCTTGTAAGGTCTCATGGAAGCGTTCTTCTTCTGTTTTCATAACATTTTGAATAAAGTCTTTTTTGTCATGTACCTCTGGATAGAATGCTTCCATAATCGCTCCAACCGTTGGGACAAGCTGATACATAAAAGGCTTCTCAATACCAATCTGTTTAGCATATCGTACCGCACGGCGCAATAAACGGCGCAATACATACCCACGACCTTCATTCGAAGGCAATGCTCCATCACTAACTGCAAAAGTAACGGTACGAATATGGTCTGCTATTACCTTGAACGCCACATCTGTTGCTTCACTAGCGTTGTAGGTCGTATTGGCTAATTTCTCTGTTTCTCTAATGATTGGCAAAAATAAGTCTGTTTCAAAGTTTGTTTTTGTATTTTGAATCACACTAACAAGTCGTTCTAATCCCATACCTGTATCAATGTTTTTCTTAGGAAGTGGAGTATACGTATCATCCGGATTATGATTGAATTGTGAGAATACAAGGTTCCAGATTTCTAAATAACGTTCATTTTCTCCACCTGGGTAGAGCTCTGGATCTGTTGCATCCTCCCCCCCATATGCTGCACCACGATCATAGAAAATTTCTGTATTTGGTCCACTTGGTCCTTCGCCAATATCCCAAAAATTTTCTTCTAATCTAATGATACGTTCTTCAGGCAATCCGATTTTGTCACGCCATAATACATATGCTTCTTCATCTTCTGGATGGACGGTTACGGATAATTTTTCCTGATTCAGGCCTATCCATTGCTTGCCAGTTAAAAATTCCCAGGCAAAGTCAATCGCTTCTTCTTTGAAATAATCGCCTATGGAGAAGTTACCTAGCATTTCAAAGAAAGTGTGATGTCTTGCAGTATAACCTACATTGGTAATATCATTTGTGCGAATTGATTTTTGTGCATTGGTAATACGTGGATTTTCAGGTACCACTCGACCATCAAAATATTTTTTTAATGTCGCAACACCACTATTAATCCATAATAATGTCGGATCATCTTTTGGTACTAATGATGCACTAGGTTCCACACCATGATTTTTTTCTTTAAAAAAATCCAGGAACATTTGTCGAACTTGAGCAGATGTTAGATTTTTCATTGGTTATCGCCTCCATACTTTATTTGATTGTATACTATTTGTGACTTGCTGTACTTTGCTTCTTTCTAGTTAATATATAAATAAAAAACTCCCATCGCTGCCAAGTATAGCAGGGACGAGAGTTATTTTTCCGCGGTACCACCCTAATTACAGCCAAAACAGGCTGTCACCTTTGCACCCTTAACGTGGATCATACGGCAGGAATTAGCTGCACTTCAAACTAGCTTCCTAGATCAGAGCGATTAGAATTCCTTCCAGCCAAACGGAAATTCCTCTCTTGGAAACGTTAATCTAGTACTCGTGTTTTTCATCGTTTTTATTATTGACTTTGCTAGCATATTATAGAAAAGTTTTGGCTATCTGTCAATTGCTTTCATTAACTAGAAAGTATGATTAAGATTATTATGTAGTTTTGATCCTTTCCTAGTAAAGTTATCTGCTATTTAAGGAAATTAGTGGCGGTTTTCCTTAACTTCGCTTCTTTTAATGGAATGAAGCTTTATATTATGATAAATAAGCGGTATCGCAACTCTTCCAACCGCTAATAATGGCATCGCAAAGATCATACCTACGATTCCTGCTAGTTTGGCTGCAATGAATAATGTGAGAATCAAATATACGGGATGGACATGGATACTTTTCCCAACAATAAATGGAGAAAGTAAATTTCCTTCTAGAAGCTGCACAACTAAAACTACTATGATCACATATATGACCATTTCAGATGAGATCGTCAGTGAAATTAAAATGGCTGGAATCGCTCCTATAATCGGCCCAAAGTAAGGAATGAAATTTGTTAAGCCAATAATAGTTGAAAGTACTATTGCATAGCGCATATCAATCCATTTTAATAAAAAGTAACTTATTAGACCAACAAGAAAACAAACAAGAATCTGTCCTCTAATATACTGTCCCAGACTATCCTCCATGTCATGTGCTAATCGTTTTGTGAAAGATTTATATTGTTTCGGGATTATTTTTAGGATACCTTGTTGCAATAGCTTATAATCCTTCAGGAAGTAAAAGGCTAATATCGGAATCACTGCGATCATAACAAATAAATCAAATAGCATCGGGATATTTTGAATAATACCTGCCAGTAGATTTCCCAGCTTATCTTCTATATTTGCAAAAAATTGATCTAATTTATCATGAAATCCCTCAGGTAAAAATGAGGTCTGTTCATAGAAACCATAGATAAAATCACGATAAGCATCAAAGAATTGCGGGAGATTTTCTTGTAATTCATTGATCTGTTTAATCCATACCGGCAAAGAAACATAGATACCATATCCTCCAAGTACAAAAAACAAAAGATAGATTAAAATAATCGCTACTGGTCGAGGTATATGATATATATGGATTTTTTCCACAATTGGATGTAATAAATAAGCAATTAAACCCGCTATTAAAAATGGAGCTACAATTTGCAGAAACATATGCAACACGTTTTTGTAAAATGGAAAAAGTATATACATCAGATAAAGGAAGAAAACAGCTAAACACAGAATAACTAATCTAAGTGCCATTTGAATTTTCGATTGATTAGACATTGTTAACTTTCAATACGTCTTTCATCATCTGAAAATAAATCATCCAATGAACTTAATGAACCATCTGCTTCAACTTCGTGCAAATGCAACATATCGTTTTGAACAGATAATTCAATGTAACAATCCCAACAATAGTATTGCTGAGGACCTATGATTCCGATATTCTTGCTGCGACAATTCGGACAAATCACAAGGCATTCCCTCACTTTATCGTTTTATTATTCATCCTTTCCTATTTTTTAATAATTATACATATGCAGGAGAAAAAGTAATAATCAAACCCTCGTCTTTATGTAGTAATTTTGAAATATTTATACAATACCACTCCCGCTCCGGCTGCCCACTTCCCTTTCGGTTTTTACCACTGTGATAACTCCTAAAATAGCTTGCTTGAAACGTTCAGGATATTATTCCATAAAATCATATGGAGAAAAGTCTTCTTGTCCGACGTTAACCGCTAATAATCGCTCATCAGCACTTAACTGGCTGTCTTGTTTCTTCTTCTGATTAATATCAAACAGCTCATGTAAATAACTAACAAGCGAGGTGTATCGCTGATTCGTATCTTCCGTTCTTACCCCCCCACGTAGAAAGGCTTGCTTATCCCCACACATAACAAGGGATTGCTTCGCTCGTGTTATTGCGGTATAGATCAGGTTTTTTCGAAGCATACGGTTATAACCGTGGATAATCGGGATAACTACAATCGAGAATTCACTTCCTTGTGATTTATGGATGGAGGTACAGTAAGCATGCATGAGATTCATCAAATCTGCTTTTCCATAAGCAACTTCTTTCTCATCAAATGATACGACGACCTGCTCTTCCTGTTCCGTATTTTCATCCTTTTCAAAAATAGCCACCACTTCACCTATATCTCCATTAAACACACCATCTTCTGGTTGGTTCACCAGTTGAATCACTTTATCCCCCCCTTTACGATAAACAATATCACCAAACCGCATCTCTCTTCTACCTTGCTGGGGGGGATTTATCACAGCTTGTAATTCTTCATTCAATTTATGAATACCGGCTTTCGACCGATACATCGGTGCAAGCACCTGAATTTGACGTTGGTCCACGCCTTTTTCATGTGCCTTTTTAACTACTTGCTTCACAATATCAACAACTTGATAATCAGGACAACTAAAAAAGTTAAAATCTGTTGCTTTGATTAAGGAATCTGCATGCACCTGATTATTTTTGATTTCATGAGCTAACTGGATGATTTTTGATCCTTCTTTTTGTCGATATACTTCTTTCAATGGTATCGATTGTACGACATTACTTTTTAATAAATCTGCCAGTACTTGCCCTGGTCCGACAGATGGCAACTGATCTTCATCCCCCCCAACGATTAATACTTGCATATTATTTGGAATCGCACGGAACAGTTGATAAGCTAACCAAATATCAACCATCGAAAATTCATCTATGACAAGAATTTTACCTTTTAAAGGATTATCTTCATCTTTATCAAATGTCTCATGTCCGTCCCAGCCTAATAAACGGTGAATGGTGACACTATCAATTCCTGTTGACTCTTTCATCCGTTTTGCAGCTCGACCTGTTGGAGCTGTTAACACAAATGGATAGTCCTCATCATCTTTATAATCGTCCTTGTCTAGTGAATGATCATGGATTTCTGCATAAGCATTAATGATGCCCTTAATAACCGTTGTTTTTCCTGTGCCAGGACCACCAGTTAAGATGAAAATTTTCTCTGATAAAGCCGTTTCAATCGCATCATATTGCTCTTTGCCATAGCTTAGTGCTTCCTCTTCTTCAACTGCCCCTACTATTTTTAATAATTCAGCATCTGTAAAAATCCGTTCCACTTTTTTCTCAGATATTCGTTTAATTTGGGTACAGAAGCCTGTTTCAGAATAATAAAGTGATGGGAGATATACTTTTTTTCTATAACAATAATTTGCTTATCTTTGTTCAATTCAATTATTTCTTTTGTCATTTTATCGATATCAATGTTATTCGCTTCTCCATCGAGTAATCGATCCATTTCATGAAGTAAATGATCTAAAGGCAGATAGACATGTCCATCCTGAAGACTGTTCTGCAAAAGGTAAATACAGGCTGCTTGCAACCTTGTCGGATGATCGCTTGTTATATCATGTTCTCGAGCCATTTGATCTGCACGCAAAAAACCAAATCCCTCCACTTCAAATACAAATGCATAGGGATTTGTCTGCAAAGTATCCAATGTCTCATCTTTAAAGGCAGCATACATTTTTTGGGCCATTTTTAAACCAAAGCCATATTTCGATAATTGAATGACGATATGCTCAAAACCTTGATTTTCCTGAAGGATTTGATATATTTTCTCCTGTTTATCTTTTGGTATTCCCTTCACTTGTGCTAAAACCGATTGATCATTTAGTATTTTCGATAAAGCGTATCCCCCTAACATATGTACAATCCGTTCGGCTGTTTTCTTACCTACACCAGGAAAGAGATCGCTCGATAAATATGCAATCACGCCCTCTTTTGATTCAGGCAAAAAGCGCTGATAGCTTTCGACTTGAAATTGGCGTCCAAAGCGCTTATGGTCGACAACTCTTCCATAGAATTCATAGGTTTCACCGGGATCTAATCGACGGAAATAGCCTTTTATAACCACTTCATCTTCCTCAAATTTCTGATTGGTTTCGAGGATTTTAATCTTTGCAATGGAAAAATGCTCTTGCTTATTTTCAAAAATCGTATGAATCATTTCGCCTTTGATAAAGTTTCTTTCATCTGTTATTTGTTCTGTTTCCACTGCAAAGTCCTCCTCTCTTTATTCGTTCTCTTCCAACATTTTTTCAATTTGTTTCTTTCCATTTCCTGCTAGCAGATGTTCTGGTTGAATCTTTAGAGCATGGTTAAAATAGTCGAGTGCCTGGTCAACATTTTCCTCGAAAAGAGCGACCACCCCCCCTAAATTATAGTAAGCATCACTGTGTTGTTCTTTTAACTCAAGAACCTGATGAAAAATATTCTTCGCATGATCCAATTGCTGCGTTTGTGCCAACGCAAGTCCATACTGAAATTGAACATCCACATCTTCTGGACTTAATTCACTTGCACGCTGTAAATATGGCAAAGATAATTTATACTGTTCATCATATAGAAATGTCATCCCTAACATAAAATAAGGATCTGCTTCTTCCAAGCCTAAACTGATCGCTTGTTGAAAATTGATTTTTGCCGGATCAAAATCATCTTGCTCGAAGTATACATTGCCTAATCCATAATAAGCGGTCGCTGCTTTGGGATCTAATTCAATTGCTTTATTGTAAAAATTTAATGCTCTATCATAGTCTTTCATATGTAAAAGTAGATTACCAAAATTAATATAATGAACAGGCTCACTTGGATTTTTTTCGATCGCATTCGTAAAATACTGTACGGCTTCTTCCAGCTTTCCTTCTGTCATATACTGAATTCCCTGATCCATTTCTGTCATGCTAAAACCTCCTGCTCTCATTTTAGCTTAAATGGGAACTTACGTGCAACTAGTGTCTATAATAATATCGATTATGGACAAAGTGACGCTGATCTGAATAAATTTGTCCGTAACAATGATTATTATGGACAAATTTTATGCTTTCGTCGTAGTTTTGTCCATTAGATCCATTCTTATGGACAACTTTTACCATGTTAACTATTTTCTGTCCGTTAGATGGACAATAATATTCTTTTTTCAATTAATTTGTCCATTAGAATTTCACAAATAAATGGGACAGCATGAAAACGATGCTGTCCCAACTATTTATCCAACATATTCTAATACTTTATTATCCTTAATAACTTCATTAATTGTTCCTCCACCGAGACAGACCGTATCCTGATAAAAGACAACAGCTTGTCCAGGAGTAATGGCACGTTCAGGTTGGTCGAAGATAACTTTTGCTGTACTATCTTGATTGGGATAGACAGTTACGCCGTTATCATTCTGACGGTAACGGAATTTTGCTGTGCAATGAAACGGTTCCGTTGGCTGCTCGTTAATCCAATTGATATCTGTTGCAATCAATGCGTCAGAATAGAGGGCATCATTATGATAATCAGCACCAACATACAGGATATTATCCTCCAGGTTTTTACCGACCACAAACCATGGGCCACCCGGTCCGCCTATTCCTAATCCTTGTCGTTGACCGATGGTGTAATACATAAGGCCATCATGATTTCCTTTTACTTCTCCATTTAATGTCACCATTTTACCAGGTTGTGCCGGGAGGTATTCGCTAAGAAAGTCTTTGAAATTTCGTTCTCCTATAAAACAGATGCCCGTACTATCTTTTTTTGCTGCGGTAGCTAGTTGATGTTCTTTAGCAATCCGGCGTACTTCTGATTTTGGTAAATGTCCGAGTGGGAACATCACCTTCTGTAAGACATCTGCAGACAATTGATTAAGGAAATACGTTTGGTCTTTGTTATCATCAACACCACGCAACATTTCAACATGGCCTCGATCACGTGTTATTTGAGCATAGTGGCCTGTTGCAACATAATCTGCGCCAAGTGATAATGCATGATCGAGAAATGCTTTGAATTTTATTTCTTTATTACACATCACATCAGGATTTGGTGTTCTTCCAGCTTTATATTCATCTAAAAAATAGATAAACACTTTATCCCAATATTGTTTCTCAAAATTAACAGCATAATACGGTATATCTAATTGATTGCATACTCTTGCTACATCGTCAAAATCCTCAGTCGCAGTACAGACTCCAGATGCATCCGTATCATCCCAGTTTTTCATAAAGATACCGACAACGTCATAGCCTTGTTCTTTTAATAATAGCGCAGTTACTGACGAATCTACTCCACCGCTCATTCCTACGATTATTCTGGTATCTTCTTTTTTCTTCATATTGTCACCACCTTACTTTATAAGTTTTTTGACTATTTTTACTACTCGATCAGCTGCCTCTGTTACATTTTCCTGATTATTCGCAAGTCCGAAACTAAATCGAATGGAATTGGTTGTACAGGCACTATTTTCAGTAAACATGGCACTTAATACATGTGAAGGCTCCACAGACCAGCTGTGCAGGCACTTCCACTGGAAGCAGCCACTCCACTTAAATCAAAGTTGGTTAATAATGATTCGACATTAGCACCTGGAAAACTAAGATTAACAATCGTTGGCACTCGCTGACTATATTCGCCATTTATTGAAAAATCAAGCTCATGATCACGCATAATTTGTAAAAAGGTATCCCGATATTCCTGATAGGCTTGATAACGGGTGGCTCTTTCTGCTTGTGCTAGTTCAATTGCTTCGGCAAACCCGATAACAGCTGTCAGATTCTCTGTGCCAGGACGACGTTTGCGTTCCTGTTCCCCCCCGCCGTGTTGGAGTGCTGTTAATGTTATTTTAGGCTGGACATAGAGAAAGCCTACCCCCCCTTTTGGACCATTTATCTTATGAGAGGAAACCGTTAATAAATCCACGTTTAATTCGTTAACATCAATCTCTAACATCCCGAAAGCCTGGACTGCATCTGTATGAAAATAGGCTGGATGGTCCTGTAGAAGTTCTCCTATTTCCTTAATAGGCTGGATCACCCCTGTTTCATTATTTACCATCATCACTGTGATTAGAATGGTATCCTCGCGCAAGGCTGCTTTTAGATCATCTATATTCAGATACCCCTGTTCATTTACATCTAAATAGGTTACTTCAAATCCTTGTTTCTCTAAATTTTCTACAGTATGAAGTGTGGCATGATGCTCAATTTTAGTGGTAATAATGTGCTTCCCTTTATCTTGGTTATGATATGCCACACCCATTATCGCTAGATTATCCGCTTCTGTTCCACCACTTGTAAACACAATATCTTTTTCATGTGCATGAATAGATTGTGCCGCAATGGTTCGTGCTCTATCTAATTCCTGTCTAGCCTTTCTTCCAAAGGAATGAATACTAGAAGGATTTCCAAAAGTTTCTTGTAAGCTTGCAGTCATTACTTCAACAACAGCTGGATGTACCGGTGTTGTTGCAGCATGATCTAGGTAGATAGCTTTCATCCTGTTCCACCCTTTTCTTTAAATATAAAACATATAGGGATCTTGGGTACCCTTTTCTCCATATGTTGACAAGTCCTCTAATGTTGTGGTATCCAATACATCTTTGACGGCATCGCGAATACGAATCCACAGCTCCTGTTTCGCCGGCTCTTCATCTTCGATACCTTCGACTGGCGTAATCGGTCCTTCCAGAATACGAATGATATCACCTGCTGTTATATCTGCTGGTTCTTTTGCCAGAATATATCCGCCATATGCCCCCCCGCGAATACTTCTCACTAGGCTTGCGTTTCTTAGCGGTGCAACTAATTGCTCCAAATAGTGCTCCGATAAGTCATTTTCCTGTGCGATACTTTTTAACGACATTGGACCATTACCATTATTTTTTGCTAATTCAATCATAATTGTTAGCCCATATCTACCTTTTGTCGAAATCTTCATGGTTACACCTCATTTTTCCCTTTAAAAATATCTATACACAATATTAGTCATTAGTTGTTATTATAGCATGAATGGTATACTATTTGCAGAACAATTGAAAGTATGCTACAAGTCATTACATACTTGCCTATATTAAAAAAGCCGCAAATAAAAGTCAAGTTGCGTGCTTTGAACGGTAAATAAAGAAGGATGTCTTCCATGGCAAATCAACCACTTGCATTTCGAATGAGACCAAAAAATATAGATGAAGTAATTGGACAACAGCATCTCATAGGAAAAGGTAATATGATTAGAAGAATGGTGGAAGCAAATCGACTGCATTCGATGATTCTCTATGGTCCACCCGGTACCGGCAAGACGTCCATGGCAATTGGAATTGCCAACAGTTTGGGTCTCCGTTTCAAATTACTGAATGCTGCGATTGATAAGAAAAAAGATATGGAGATAGCTGTAGAAGAAGCAAAAATGTCTGGTCAACTTATTGTTGTATTGGATGAGGTTCACCGGCTTGATAAGGCAAAACAGGACTTTCTTTTACCACACGTCGAATCGAACCTGATTACTTTAATCGGATGTACGACAGCTAATCCTTACCATTCAATAAACCCAGCAATTAGAAGCAGATCGCACATTTTTGAGTTATTTCGCTTAGAACCATCAGATATTATCGAAGCGATGGACCGGGCTATTACTGATACCGACAAAGGATTAGGTCAATTACCGCTTGTAGTAGAGCAGGAAGCAAAAGAGCATTTCGCGAATGCATGTAATGGTGATTTACGTGCTGCCTTAAATGGATTAGAGTTAGCTGCCTACTCAACTCCTCGAGTGGATGATAAAATTGTCATCGATTTAGCAAATGCGGAAGCATGTATGCAGAAGAAAAGCTTCTCCCATGATAAAGGCGGGGACGCACATTACGATGTGTTATCCGCTTTTCAAAAGTCAATCAGGGGTAGTGATGTAGACGCTGCACTTCATTATTTGGGTAGACTGATTGAAGCTGGTGATCTGGAAAGTATTGCTCGTCGCATGCTAGTTTGTGCCTATGAAGACATTGGGCTTGCCAATCCACAAGCAGGATCAAGAGCACTTGCAGCGGTGGAAACCGCTGAACGTATCGGCTTTCCCGAGGCTAGAATTCCCTTGTCTGTAGCCATTGTGGAGCTTTGTTTATCACCAAAATCCAACACAGCTTATACAGCATTAGATGCAGCACTGATGGATATTCGAAGCGGTAATACAGGTGAAATCCCTGCCCATTTAAAAGATGCACATTATAAAGGAGCATCTGCTCTTGGTCGTGGTGTTGATTATAAGTATCCACATGCGTATGATGGTGGCTGGGTCAAACAACAATATTTACCCGATAAAATCAAACACAAACAGTACTATCATCCTAAAGATACTGGTAAGTTCGAGAAAAATTTGCAACAAATATATCAAAAGTTAAAAAAATAGGTTTAATACACTCCTTTTCTGGCCAAAATAGCAAATAAGCTCATATATTTGGACGATATCAATCTAGTAAATAAAAGTGCCAGAATCAAGCAAGGAGTGGACATATATGGCGAAAGTACGTCAGGATGCTTGGTCACACGAAGATGACCTGTTATTAGCCGAAACAGTTTTACGACACATTCGAGAAGGAAGTACGCAATTAAAAGCATTTGATGAAGTTGGGGGATAAATTAAATCGAACCTCGGCTGCATGTGGTTTCCGTTGGAATGCAGAAGTACGGCAAAACTATGAACAGGCAGTGCAAATTGCGAAAAAACAACGAAAAGATAGAAAACGAGCAATTGCTAATCAAACGGAAGTATATCACCCGCCAATGATCGAATCTGAACAGCAAGATACAGAGAAAACTAGATCAATGGAAGAAGAAGTTTATTCTCTTTTAAATTGGAGTTCTAATCGCGAACTGCCGCGACCTTCCGCTGAACCTGTTCAGGAGGAATACAATATCAACCTCGACCAGGTGATTCGCTATCTGCAATATTTGAAAAAAGAACAGAAATTAGTACAATCTTCACAAGTAAATCATCAGAATTTAGTAAAAGAGAATGATATACTGCAAAAGCAACTAGAAACAGAACAAGCAAGAGCAAGAAGTCTTGAAAAAGAGCTTATAACAATGAAAGACGATTATCAAGCTTTTATGCAAATAGTTGAACGCGCAAGAAAAATGGTGGTTTTCGACGAGGAAGAATCCCGTCCTATACCAAAGTTCAGAATGGACAAAAACGGTAACTTAGAACAAGTAGCTAAGTAAGAATGAGACAAAGAGCCTGTCCCATTGGCCCACTTAAAAAGGCACATAAACCTTTTAATGGTTTATGTGCCTTAGCTTTTGTATGTAATAATCCCAATTGTGCCGTCGCACTGGTGAGGTTTTGATCCCGCTCAAGGCAGGTGGGTGCCCTGTCTGATACTTCATGCTTCCGCAATCAATACTTTCGTAAGTAAGCGGCATGCACACCATATA
The DNA here is from genome assembly GCF_000521485.1 of Gracilibacillus boraciitolerans JCM 21714. Taxonomy (GTDB): domain Bacteria; phylum Bacillota; class Bacilli; order Bacillales; family Amphibacillaceae; genus Gracilibacillus; species Gracilibacillus boraciitolerans. The sequence continues at coordinate 38,155 of NZ_BAVS01000019.1, forward strand.
AGAACACCGGGCTCCCGATGTTAATAGTGTTCGGTCAAAACATCGTTAATCCGACGAGCACATCAGGATTATTTGCTGTTTGTTTGTAATTAAATAATAGCATATTTCCAACGCTAATTCAAGCGGTTCTCTTTACAATTTCTGAACCAATTCTTTACAATCATTTTAATCTTAAATGTAACTCATTTAATTGTTTAATATCAACAGCATTTGGAGCATCTGTCATTGGATCTGATGCTGATGCGGTTTTTGGAAATAAAATCGTATCTCGTAAATTTGTACGTCCTGCCAGTAACATGATAAAACGGTCGAAGCCCAGGGCGATACCACCATGTGGCGGAGCACCAAATTCTAAGGCATCAAGTAAGAATCCAAATTGTGCCTCAGCTTCCGCTTTCGTAAATCCAAGTTTCTCAAACATCTGATTCTGCATTTCGCGCTGGTAAATACGCAGTGATCCTCCACCCAGTTCATAACCGTTTAATACGATGTCATAGGCTTGGGCACGAACTTCACCCGGATTTGTTTCTAATTTATCAAAATCAGATTCAAACGGCATAGTGAAGGGATGGTGTGCAGCATGATAACGACCAGCTTCTTCATCAAATTCTAATAATGGCCAATCAGTAATCCATAAAAATTCAAATTTACTTTCATCAATAAGGTTATGATCTTTTGCTAATTTAAGTCGCAGTGCACCTAATGTATCATAAACTACTTGTTTTTTGTCTGCTACAAAAAATAAGATATCTCCTGCATTTGCATCTAATAACTGACGGAATTGTGCTTGTTCCTGTTCAGAGAAGAATTTTGCGATAGGACCTATCAGTTCAGCTTCTTCTACTTTCAACCAAGCCAACCCTTTCGCACCATAAATTTTTGCGAAGTCTGTCATATTATCTAAATCTTTACGTGAGTAATGATCTGCTTTACCTTTTAAGTTTAAACCACTTACTTTTCCACCATCTTCCATTGCTTGACGGAATACCTTAAAACCCGACTCTTTTACCACTTCGGAAAGCGTAACTAACTCCATTGCAAAGCGAACATCAGGTTTATCAGAACCATAACGTTCCATTGCTTCATCATAAGGCATACGAGGAAAAGGCGTAGTAATATCTAATTCCTTCACCTCTTTCATTACCTTTTTCATCATGCGTTCTGTCATTTCCAAAATATCATCCATCGACATAAATGATGTTTCAATATCAATTTGAGTAAATTCAGGCTGACGATCAGCACGAAGATCTTCGTCACGGAAACAACGGGCAAACTGATAATATTTTTCAAAACCTGCTACCATTAACAACTGCTTAAATAATTGAGGTGACTGCGGTAATGCATAAAAGTAACCTTCATGAACGCGACTAGGTACTAAATAGTCACGAGCACCTTCTGGCGTACTCTTCGTTAACATCGGTGTTTCCATTTCCAGAAAAGCTTCTTCATTTAAAAATTCACGAACCGATTGTGTTGCTTTATGACGTAATTTAAATGTTTCCTGCATTACCTCACGACGTAAATCTAAGTAGCGGTATTTTAAGCGAACGTCTTCTGAAACGTCCATCTCATCCGTTAATGAGAATGGAGGTGTTTTCGCTTCATTTAGTACCTTTATATCTGAAACAACTACATCAATCTCACCTGTAGCAATTTTAGGATTAATTGTATCTCGATCCCTTTTAACTACTTTTCCTTTGACTTCGATGACGTACTCACTTCGAATGCTGTCGCCGATTGCATGTGTTTCTTTATTCTCTTCTGCATTACATACGATTTGGACCACACCAGAACGATCACGTAAGTCGATAAAAATAATTTCACCTAAATCGCGTCGTTTCTGAACCCATCCTTTTAATATGACTTCCTGATCTACATTTTCTTTTCGTAATGTTCCTGCCAGCGTTCGCATATTTTCCTTGTCCCCCCCCTTATAAAATCCCTTGCATATGTGTAATAAGCTGATCAATTGCTATTGCTTCTTGTTCGCCGGTTTCCATGTTCTTAACAGCAATTTGATTATGAGCTAATTCGTCATCACCAAGTACGATAACAAATTTAGCCTGTAAACGGTCAGCAGCTTTAAATTGTGCTTTGAATTTTTTTCCTTGATAATCTTTATCGACTTGAATCCCTGCCTGTCGCAAATCATTTGTAATGGCAGCAGCCTTTAAATTTGCCGTCTCACCAAGTGCCACAACGTAACAATCTAATTGCTGATCAATTGGTAATGACACATTCTCTGCTTCTAACGCCATCAAAAGACGCTCAATACTTAAGGCAAAACCAATACCAGGAGTCTCTGGCCCACCAAGATCCTGAACTAATCCATTATATCGGCCGCCACCGGATAATGTGGTAATAGCACCAAATCCATCTGCATCACTCATAATTTCAAATGCAGTATGGTTATAATAATCCAAACCACGAACTAATTTAGGATCAACTTGGTAATTGATACCCATTTCATCTAAATAAGCTTTTACCTTTTCAAAATAGGCTGCTGAATCTTCATTTAAATATTCCAATATAGATGGAGCATCTTGCATTTTCGGATGATCACGGTCTTTTTTACAATCCAGTATCCGTAATGGATTGTGTTCCAGACGGTTCTGACAATCTCCACATAGTTCTTCTTTCACAGGTGTAAAATGATCTATAAGTGCTTGTCGATGGCTCGCGCGACTTTCCTGATCCCCCCCAGACTATTGATTACTAGCTTTAATGATCTTAAACCAAGTGTTTGGTAGACACTCATTGCTAAGGAAATCACTTCCGCATCAATCGCAGGGTCAGCACTGCCTAGTGCTTCGACTCCATATTGGACAAATTGTCGCATTCTTCCTTGTTGTGGTCGTTCATAACGAAACATTGGCCCAATATAAAATAATTTCGTTGGCTGATTGGGAGCACCAAATAATTTGTGTTCAACAAATGAACGAACAACAGAGGCAGTCCCCCCCTCTGGTCTTAATGTAATGCTTCGGTCTCCTTTATCTAAAAAGGTGTACATTTCTTTTTGGACGATATCTGTCGTATCGCCAACACCCCCCCGCTGAAATAATTCGGTATGTTCAAATATCGGTGTGCGAATTTCCTGGTAGTGAAAGCGACGGCTTAAATCCTTTAATTTTTCTTCGACATATTGCCATTTTTCTGTGACACCAGGCAATAAATCTTGCGTACCTCTAGGTGCTTTCATATGATTTCCCCCTCTTATTCGATGTTATTTTAAGCACAAAAAAACCCCACCCAAAAAAGGGACGAGAGTTTACCCGTGTTGCCACCCTAGTTGAAGTAAGATTACTTCCACTCAAACAGTTAACGCCTGCTTACGTTCATACTTACTCTATTTCAGTACAAAGCCTCTGGAATGTCTTTCACATGAGACAAATAGCAAGAATTCTTTCAGCCTGGGAATTCTTTCTCTTTCCTATCGCATACTCCGTTACTCTTTCCTTCAATGGCTATTATTTATACAATTTTTTCGAATTGTTTATATCATAATCGTTTCATTATATGGTTGTCAAGTTTGTTTCTTATTTTTCGTCACTTTTTGGGTGGAATGTAAGGCAATATCAAACGATGCTGCAATTTCTGTCTGGTACTCTCTTGATTGAAATTCATTAAATTGATGTATTTTTTGCGTGTTGAAATGATTGGTTGCAGCATTTCTGTTTTGTTTATAGTCTGTACGCATTTTCTTTATCATTCCTTTTTTACTTTTTATGTTATTTCCGCTATGATAGAAGTGATCATTTGTAGAAGGAGCGTTTCTTATTGTGAAGAAAAAAGTGGTTTTTATAACGATCTCAAGTATCGTTCTTATTTTGTCTATGTCTTTGTATATTTATGCGAAAGAAGTGGAAATAACAGGGGGGAAATTTAAATGTAAGAACGGGACCTGGAACTGAATATGAAGTGATCACGCAAGTTAACCCTCCAGAGATCTATACCATACTGGAAGAATCAGAAGAGTGGGTAAAAATCCAACTTGCTAATAATGTGGGATGGATACATCAGGATTATTTTGCAATTATAGAAGATCAATCAGCATCAGATTCAGATGAGTTAACTGAAGAAGAATCCCTATCTGAGCCTAAGACGACTGAAATGAAAGATGCCGAGACAAACGCTACAGAAATTACTGTTCAAACTAATGGAATTAGCGGAAAACGAATTGTCATTGATCCTGGTCATGGAGGAAGAGACGTAGGAGCTATCGGAGCTTCTGAAGGCTTTGAGAGCTATTATACACTTGATACGGCATTAGTGATGAAACAGGTTTTAGAAGATTACGGTGCTGAGGTATACCTGACTCGTAATCAGGACCGGTATAATCCATTGACTAGCAGAGTAACTTTTGCTAATTTATACCAAGCGGATGTATTTTTAAGTGTTCATTATAATAGCACGCCTGAATATCCGAGTGCTCAGGGAATGGATACCTTTTACTTCTCTGAACGTGATCAGCAGCTTGCCTCGTATATTCACGAAGGTTTAATTGCATCAACGGATGCACGTGACCGTGGAGTGACACAACGTGATCTGCAAGTTTTACGTACGAATCATCGACCCTCTTTATTATTGGAGTTGGGATTTCTCTCAAATGAAACAGAAGAAAATCGCATCCAATCCAGAGTATATCTGGAAGCCATGAGCCGAGGAGTTGTTAATGGTTTACAGCAATACTTCAAATAAGCTAAAACCATTAAATATTCACCTATGAAAAACGAATGAAATATTATTAGCCAAAGAATATCTTATTACACATAGGACAGATTATGCGATATAACTTCAATTTACTAAGTAGTCATTTTGAAATTTATATTAGTTGTAACAAGCCGGAGCGGCTGTTTAGCAGTAAAAAGCTTTCAAAATTGAAACAGGCATTATGTCGCATCATCTTCCTTATCCACACGACTAAATTTTTTAATTTACTAGACAATAAAAAGCCATACTTTTTTAAGCATGGCATGACATTATTGTCTATTTCTTTGTTTTGCGATCTATAGAGTCGAGAATGATGGTTACTGGTCCTTTGTTGGTAAAAGAGACATCCATCATTTCACCAAATGCACCAGTTTCCACATGAATTCCTTCTAATCGAAGTTTGTCATTAAAGCTTTCGTAGAGTCTAGTTGCGATATCTGGTTTTGCAGCTTGCATAAAATTAGGTCTTCTCCCTTTGCGGGTATCCCCCCCATATAACGTAAACTGCGAAATGGATAAGATACTTCCTTCAACATCTTTTAAAGACAAATTCATCTTACCTGTTTCATCTTCAAATACACGCAAATTCACAATTTTGTTTACGAGATATTCGATATCTTCCTCTGTATCTCCATGGGTGATACCGATCATCGCTACATAACCATAATCGATTTTTCCTACAATATTTTCCCCTACCGATACAGAAGCTTTATGTGCTCGCTGTAATACTACTTTCATTGATTTGCTCCTTACCCTTACTGAATTGTTCGTTCAACGGTATAGACATCCTGAATCTGCTTCAGTCGTTCTACGATACGTCGCAAATGGTTAATATTATGGATTAAAATTGAGACATGAATAAGTGCAATCTTATTACGATCCGACTTGCCACTTACAGCAATTATATTTGTCTTTGATTCATTGATCACTTGTAATACATCATTTAATAACCCACGGCGATCGAAACCTGAAATCTCAAGATCAACATGGTATGACTTTGATTCAGATACATCGTTTTCCCATTCCACAAAAATTAAACGGTTTTCAGCATCTTTTGGTTGCACATTTGGACAATCCTTACGATGAACAGAAACCCCTCGCCCTTTCGTGATATATCCTATAATTTCATCTCCAGGAACTGGATTGCAACACTTTGACAATCGTATTAACATGTTGTCAACACCTTCAACACGAACGCCAGAATCTCGCTTGGACTTCTTCCTGATCGACTGACCACTTGCATTTACTTCTTCTATTTTTTCTGCAATATTTTTATTCTTTTCTTGTTGTGCCCGAATCTTTTCTGTTAAACGGGTAACAATTTGTGCAGGAGTAATCCCATGATAACCGACTGCCGCAAACATATCTTCTTCTGAACTGAAGTTAAATTTCTCTAAAACGATCACAACATTCTCTTCTGTTAACACATCTTTTGGTGTGAATCCTGCTTGTCTGATCTCTGCCTCAACCATTTCGCGTCCTTTTATTACATTTTCATCACGACGTTGCTTTTTGAAGAATTGTTTTATTTTATTTTTAGCTTGAGAGGTCTGTGTCATCTTTAACCAATCTTGTGAAGGACCATAAGAGTGTTTCGATGTCATCATTTCAACGATATCACCATTTTTCAATTGGTAATCAAGTGGCTCCATTTTGCCATTTATTTTAGCTCCAATTGAATGATTTCCAACTTCTGTATGAATTTTATAGGCAAAATCAATGGGAACCGAACCTCTCGGTAGTTCAATAACATCGCCTTTTGGTGTAAATACATAAACCATATCTGAAAATAGATCTACTTTTAGTGATTCCATAAACTCTTCGGCATCATTTGCTTCTTTTTGCCATTCCAATATCTCACGAAACCATGCAAGCCGGTCCTCATTGGATTGCTGGGATGGATTAACTGATTTTCCTTCTTTATAAGCCAATGGGCAGCAATTCCATATTCAGCAATTTCATGCATTTCTTTCGTACGAATCTGCACCTCTAATGGAGCGCCTTTTGGACCTATCACTGTGGTATGAAGAGATTGATAGAAGTTCGGCTTTGGCATCGCAATATAATCTTTAAAACGGCCTGGCATTGGCTTCCAGCACGTGTGAATAATTCCTAAAACAGCATAACAATCCTTTATACTTGAGACAATAATCCTAACTGCTAAAAGGTCATATATTTCATTGAATTGCTTTTTCTGAAGCATCATTTTCCGGTAAATACTATACAGATGTTTTGGTCTACCTGCAAATTCCGCATCGATATGGACTTCTTTCAGTTGTTTTTTCACTTCATTCATTACTTCTTCAATATAATGGACCCGTTCTTCACGCTTCTGTTTCATTAAATGCACAATACGATAATACTGCTGTGGGTTTAAATAACGCAGTGCAGTATCCTCTAATTCCCACTTGATAGCAGAAATCCCTAATCGATTGGCTAATGGAGCGAAAATCTCTAAAGTTTCATTAGAAATACGTCGTTGTTTCTCAGCGGGTAAATGTGTTAACGTACGCATATTGTGTAAGCGATCTGCTAACTTAATCAAAATTACACGAATATCTTTCGCCATAGCTATAAACATTTTCCGATGATTCTCTGCCTGTTGTTCTTCTTTTGACATATATTTTATTTTACCTAGTTTGGTTACCCCCCCATCAACCAGCATGGCGACTTCTTCACTAAATTCTGTTTCTATATCTTTAAAGGTTACCGATGTATCTTCCACAACATCATGTAAAAATCCACTGGCAATTGTCTCAGGATCTAATCTTAAATCCAGCAGTATTCCAGCAACCTGTACTGGATGTATAATGTATGGTTCACCAGATTTACGATATTGCCCCCCCTCATGTGCCTCTTCGGCGTATTGATAAGCATATTTAATAAAGGATATATCGTCATCGTTAAGGTAGCTTTTTGCTTTTTCAAATACCTCTTCAGGCGTTAATATTTTATCTTTTGGCATGTAATCACCTTTTATCATTAGACTTTCCCACTTTACTGTACAGTAAGTGTTTTATCTATCATATCAAATAACTTCTAACATTTCCTTATTTTAAGTTACATTTCTCGACAATTTACACATCTAGACAAAATAAAGGAGTCTAATCACTACGCACGTCTCAAACTTTTACTTGATTCCAATTATGAAAAAACAGAGCACTCAGTTGAGCACTCTGTGTTGTCCTAGTATTTCATTAATGTCAACACATCGTAGCCGTCTAATTTATCACGACCACTTAAGTAAGTTAATTCAATCAGGAACGCACAGCCTACCACGATTCCACCCAATTGTTCTACAAGGTTGATTGTTGCTTCAATCGTTCCACCAGTTGCTAACAAATCATCTGTTATAAGCACTCGTTGACCAGGTTTGATGGCATCCTTATGAATGGTTAAAACATTTTTACCATATTCCAGTCCGTAGTCTACTTTGATAACTTCTCGAGGAAGTTTACCTTCTTTACGCACCGGAGCAAATCCTATTTCTAATGCATATGAAACAGGACATCCAACAATAAAACCCCTCGCTTCCGGACCAACAACCAAATCAATTTCCTTTGTTTCTGCATACGTAACAATTTCATCTACTGCTGATTTATATGCGGGACCATTATCCATTAAGGTCGTAATATCTTTAAATCTTACTCCTTCTTTCGGCCAATCTTCAACAACTGTAATGTACTTTTTATAATCCATAAATCTTTTCCTCCTCAGGTATCTCAGCTTTCATTTGCTCAGATATCCATGCTTTTAATTGTGTATATGATGAATATATTAACAATTCTTCTAATTCCATCGATTGTTTTCGTTCCTGATATACTTCTGCTTCTGTTAAATCCTTTTTCGAGGGATTATCTGTGGGAATGATCACACCATTTTGACGTGTCACAAAATGAAGCTCATGAAATACTTGGAACATAAATTTAATTTTTTCTAATTTCCAGCCTTTATGTTGTGCCAGTTTTGGAGCATCAACTTTATAATCAAAATATTTCCTTGTTAGCAGAGATTGATATAACCACTTAAACTCTTCTCTGTTCGGTAAAGAGCGAAAATAATTACTGCTACTGGTTTTAAAGCAAACTAATAACCGCTTGAAGTCAACTCCCTGTAGCAATTTTCTGATTTCCCCCCTATTGAACGAGGCAAGTCTAATAAATATAAATTATCAACCGATTTTTCATTTGATAAAATTGTATCAAGATCAGAAATAGGAATATCTTTGCTCTCCATGCCGTTAAAGCTAACAAAAAATTGATTTGATTGATTACTGTCTATCTGCTTGTTCCAATTATTTGAGCCTCTAAAATCAAACAATTGCCAGCTGGTCACTGCAACATCTTTTATCATTATTTGTGGTTTGCGTATACCATTCCACTCATTGACTTGAAGTTCTCCTATCACTTCGATCGGTGTCTGTTTTGCCAGTAAAGGAAATTTACTACCAAGATTAAATCCTATACTGTCAATCTGAACACCATCCTCAGCAAATTTCATTTTTAAGTGATTTTTCGTAGCCCCCCCAATTTGTATTATATCAGATGGTGTTGCTTCTAAGTGAAAGAGTGGTTTGGGATTTCCCATTCCAAATGGTGCTAGCTGGTCAATTGTTTCTAAAAGTTTCATATCGATATCCGAAATCATAATTTCACCATTCACTTGAAGCACTGGACGGTAATCATCATTGGTCAATTGCTCATTTGCAATTTCATCTAATTTTTGTTGTAATAAATCGATGTTCTCGCTAGGTAACGTCATTCCAGCTGCTTGTGCATGTCCACCAAAGTGAGTAAATAAATCTTTATACTGCATACAATTATGAAACATATCGAAGGCATCAATACTTCTAGCTGATCCTTTTGCCTGATTCGTATCAGGATCAATCGTTAAGACGATGGCAGGTCGATAATAGGTTTGTACTAACTTAGATGCCACAATACCTAATACACCTTGGTTCCACCCTTCTTTTGCTACAATAATTACGTTCTGATTTATTTCTGTTTGTTCGAACATTTCAATCGCATCTTTGGTAATATCCGCAACAATCTTTTGCCTTTCTGTATTCAATTCCTGGATATAGTTGGCAAATTTCTCTGCTTCATGAGGGTCATCTGTTAACAGTAAATCGACTGCTATATTTGCATCTTGTAAGCGTCCTACGGCATTTAATCGTGGACCGATCCGAAAGCCAATATCCTCTTCAGTTGCATTCCCTTCCATTTGGCAGAGTTTCTTTAATGCTTTTAATCCTTTTCGTTCTGAACGGGTCAATGCTTGCAAACCATAGTGCACCAATATACGATTTTCATCTATTAATGGCACTAAATCGGCTATTGTTCCAATGACAACCAAATCAAGAAATTGTTTAGGGAAATAACCTAACAGATGCTCTGCAAATTTAAACGCTACACCAACTCCAGCTAATTCTTTAAAAGGATATTGATCAGAACATTTTGGATGAATGATCGCATATGCATCAGGCAGGGTTTCTTGCATTTCGTGGTGATCGGTAATGATCACATCGATTCCTAATTCATTCGCAACTGCTACTTCCTCTACTCCTGCTACTCCATTATCAACCGTAATAATCACTTGGAACCTTGACGATGCGCTTCTCGAAAAGCCTCTTTATTTGGTCCATATCCCTCTGTAAAACGATTAGGGATATAATAGTCACACATTGCTCCACTTTCTCGTAATGCTTCCACCATAAGCGTGGTGGATGTAACACCATCTGCATCATAGTCACCATAAACAAGAATACTTTCGCCATCTTCAATCGCCTTTTTAACTCTGTTAACGCCTTTATCGATATCTGAGAATGCTGTGGTTGCATGTAATTGATTTAATTCAGGTTGTAAAAATTGATCAGCCTTTTCTGCAGTATCCATTCCTCTTTTCAATAATATCTGTTTGATTATCGGAGAAACATTTAGATCTGCTAACTCTTGTAAATTTCCAGCATTTGATTCGTTATATGTAAAAATCCATTTTGATTGACTTTCTAACATAAATTCACCCCTGACTCACTTATTATACAAAAGTGTATCAAGGGTAGCAAACAGTATTATTTTACTGTTTCGTCATTTTCATCTAAATCAGTTGTTTCGGAAGATACTATCTCTTCATCTACTGCAGTCTTTTCTTGTGCTTTTAATGTATTGATTTGTGAATTTGCTGATTTTAATTGTTTTTGCAAGCGAATTACCCGTAAAACTCCTACAGAAGCGGTAATAATGACACCCATTAACACAGAAAATAAAATAACAAGGATAAGTGGTGCCTGACCACTTCCAAAAAGATAATCTACCTTCACGGGATCAACATTGATCACAGCAAAAATGGCAATAATAACCGCAAATACCACAGCTAAAATGATGTACGTTTGTCCTTTCATATGCATACCTCCTTCGATAACTTCTATATACTTATACCTATTATAGCGAATGCAATAAACCATGTCGATTATCATATTTCCAATATAAAAACAGAGCATTAAGGTATTCTTAATGCTCTGTTTTACAAATTATACTTGAGGACCGTCGTTATATTTTTTTTCGGTATAGACAATTGGTTTTTTCTTTAATTGTTTTACTGCGCCAAACTAACCATAACTGTGTAGCAATAAATAAGGAAGAATACGTACCTGCAATTAAACCAACCACTAGCGCAAAGGAAAAGTTTGTAATCGCAGAAGCACCAAATATTAGTAACATAACAGCAGCAAATACAACTGTTAATACGGTATTAATACTTCTTGAGAGTGTCTGCATCAAACTATGATTAATAATTTTAGCTAACTCAGTAAACGAACGTACCTGTTTCTTCTTCTTGAGATTTTCCCTAATTCGGTCAAAGGTTACAATCGTATCATTAATCGAATAACCTACAATCGTTAAAATCGCAGCAATGATGGTAATATCAAATTCCAGCCTTGTAATACTAAACAACGCAAGAATAAAGAAAGCATCGTGTAATAAAGCGAGAATGGCTGTTACAGCTGAGTAGAATTCAAATCGGATCGTAACATAAATTATAATCCCAATCGAAGCATATAAAACAGCTAAAACCGCATTTTCGGCTAACTCTTTCCCGACGACAGATGACACCGTATTTACAGTCGGCGCACTACCATATTTATCTTCAAAATAATTTCGTACCTCAGCAACCTTTTCTTGGGATAATTCCTTGGAAAAACGTGCTACTGCAATATTTTGATTGTCACCAGACAGAACGATAGGAGCACTTGCTTCTAATTCAAGATCAGCTAATCCATCTTCAATTTCTTCGGTTGTTAAGGCTTGATCCGCTAATATTTCAACTCTTGAACCAGCCGTAAAATCAATTCCTAAGTTCAATCTAAAAATAGCTAAACAGGCAATACCTATGACGACCAAAGCAATAGATACCCGAAAAAATTTCTTGCGATGTGTAACAAAGTCAAACTGACGACCAAAAATAGTCGGCTCTATTTCTTCTTTACTATTAATATCTAGAATTTGCTCTTGCTTGACGCCAAACCAGCCTTGTCGTTTATTCAAGAAATTACTGTTGACCCATAGGCCTAAAAATAATCTGGAACCAAACACAGCTGTAACAAAGCTTAAAATAATACTAACTAATAATAATGTCGCAAAACCTTTAACAGAACTTGTACCAAAAATAAATAATACGCCTGCAGCTATCATAGTAGTAATATTCGCATCGAAAATGGTAGATAAGGAATGTTTATTACCAGCTTTGAATGCTGCCTTCACTGATTTACCCTCTTTTAGTTCCTCTTTTATTCGCTCATAAGTTATAATGTTGGCATCAACAGCCATCCCAACCCCTAGCACAAGGGCAGCAATTCCCGGCAGGTTAACACACCGTTCATCAGCTGGAAGACTAATAATACTAAATAAACATAAATACTTAATGTTATTACAGCAATTACACCTGGAAATCGGTAATAAAAAATCATATAAGCAAAGATTAATAATACACCAAGCATACCAGCAAAAACCGTTTTATCTAATGCCTGCGCACCGAACTGGGCGCCAACAGAATTCGAATACTCTTCCTGCAAATCTACCGGTAAAGAACCTGCATTTAATAATGCAGCAAGCTGCTGTGCTTCCTCGATTGCAAAACTACCTTCGATCATAATATCGGTTGTTCGTAATACACTGTCAAAATTTGGAGCAGAAACTACTTTTGATTCTTCCCCTTTTTTGATTTCTTCTCGGTATGTATCGCCTTCTTCGTAATCCAGCCAGATCACAATTTGATTTGGTAAATCAGGATCATTTAATATAGTTTCAGTAGCGTTACCAAAGACATCTGCATCTTTAAATTTCACGCTGACAATAGGTTGGTTTGTATCAGGATGAAAGTCTTGCCTTGCACTACCTTCTTTAATATCTGAGCCATCTAAATATTTTTTTCCGTTTACATCCCTAAACGATAATTCAGCAGTTGTCGAAAGCATTTCACGTGCTTGTTCTTGATCTTTAACACCAGCAAGCTGAACGCGAATACGATTCGGCTCTTCGATATTAAAATTTGGCTCACTAATACCGATCGCATTTACACGACGCTCCAGATTCTCGACTGTCGCCTCTAGAACGTTTGTGGTAACCTCTTGACTTTCATCTAAAGGTTCGACATCATACAAGACTTCAAAGCCACCTTGTAAATCTAATCCAAGTTTAATTTTATTCGCTATATCTGAATAGGTTGTTCCTATCGTTGCTCCTAATACCAAAACAATTAGAAAAAAAGCAACAAGTCTTCCTCTTTTAACCATCTGTAAAGCCTCCCTAGAATTTCACAACAAACATATCATACTATAAAAATAATTACATAGACAAGCAAAGAAAGAAACTTTTTATTTTTTCCCTAACAACGCATCTAGTGAATCCTGCAAATTATTATCCTGCCAAGACTGTTGCGTTAAATACATCATATATATATTCGATGGCAAATGAAAAATATCCTGCACTACTTCATGTAACGCTTTTTCAGGATCTCCCTTCCATACTTTTTTAATTAAGCATTCCCAAATATCCTCTGATGTTGCTTTTGAATATTCTAGTAGTTTAAATTCGCTAACTTTACTATCCAAAACACTTTGTAACTCTTGCTTCCATAATGAAACGACTTTTTTATATGTCATAATGCTTTCCTCCATCCGCTGCTAAAAATCTATCCCAATTTGTCATGCTTGTCCTCATATCATGCATATACTTCATTGTATATGAAAATTTTCCATTTGAGAAGGTAGGTCGAGTAAAGTGACCAAACAAAATTTTTTAAAAGGAACCATTATATTAATTATCGCAGGAATGATTACTCGCTTCTTAGGTTTTATTAATAGAATTGTTGTGGCAAGATTAATGGGGGGGGAAGAAGGAATTGGTCTCTATAATATGGCTTTGCAACATTATTTTTAATGTATACTATTTCTCAAATTGGACTTCCCATCGCCATTGCTAAACGTGTGGCAGAAGCTGATGCAAAAAAAGATATGAAGAAAATCAAACAAATTTTGATTATCTCTTTATCTATCACGATTAGTCTAAGTATACTATCTTCTTTTTTAATGTATTTAATCATACCCTATATTGCTAATCATTTATTAACAGATAAGCGGGTTTTTTATCCGATGATGGCAATTATACCAATTATTCCTATAAGTGCTGTTGGCTCCGTAATACGTGGTTATTTTCAGGGACGCCAGAATATGAAGCCTCAAAGTTACGCTCAGGTAATTGAACAGGTAGTCAGAATTGGCTTTATTTTTGTACTTGTCAGTTGGCTGATACCATACGGAATTGAATATGCTGCAGCAGGTGCGATGGTTGCTGTTATCTTAGGAGAAGCTGTCTCTTTACTATTTATGTTAAAAATGTTCCAATTAAAAAAACGGATCAAATTAAGAAAAAATGCTTGGCAATATCTTGCAAATGGAAAAGAAACATTACATCAACTATTCTCCATTGCGATTCCCAGCACAGCAAGCCGACTGGTCAATTCCATATCGAATTTTTTAGAGCCCATTTTAGTTGCCCAAAGTCTTGCACTGGCAGGATTTCAAGCTACCGTGGCTACGAAACAATATGGTGCATTAACAGGATATGCTCTACCACTATTATTTTTACCTACCTTCATTACACATTCGCTTGCCATTGCACTAGTTCCCAATATTAGTGAAGCAGAAGCTAATCAGCATAAGAAATTAATCCATTATCGAATGCATCAGGCCATTCGTCTTTCCTTTGCTTCAGGCGCTATTGCAACTGTGTTACTCACCCTTTTTGCGGACAGTATCTTACAATACATGTACGGAACTACGAGTGCTAGTCTGTTTTTAAAAATTATGGCGCCTTGCTTTCTTTTCATGTATATTCAATTTCCTTTAAACGCGTCGCTTCAGGCTCTAGATTTAGCTAAACAAGCGATGTGGAATAATATTATTGCCACTTTGATTAAGTTCGCCTTCTTGGTTATTCTAACTACGAATCCTGAGATTGGTATATATGGTGCAGCCATTTCCATGTGTGTCGGTGTAATTATTGGAACTGTTTTTCACTTAATCACTTTATATCGCGCGATTCATTTTTACATTCCATTAAAAATGCTCTTAAAAATGCTGGTATTAATTTTCTCAACGTTTTGGCTGGGTATTCTATTAATTAAGATTTTCTCTTTTGAAATATCCAATATAATTTCCTTCTTTATTATGGTTATCCTTCTATTTGTCGGATATATCATTTTACTATTCAGCCTTCAATTTATCAGTAAAGATGAACTTCAACAACTACGTAGAAAATAACTCATCAAATTGGTGTGTTATTTTTCATTTTTCTTATCGATGTACCATTCATCATTGACGTCTATCGAACAGAAGGAGACTTGTTTGGTATCATGATAGCCTCGTTCTGCTAATTGTGCTATTAACCATTGTTCATCTTTGCCTAACTCTGCTAAAGCTTTTGATTGTATTCTGCCATCTACTATTAATGGCAAAACAAGTCCATTTATTTTTGCTTGTACTTTATTTTGATTTACTTTTTCAATAATTGATAATTTACCAGATGGTTCTAAAATGGCATATGACACATCCTTAATACTTTCAGTACCATTTTCTCGAAGTTGCTGCAAAAGGTCGTCAAAATTAAATCGATTCTTTTTCATTTGATATTCATCTATTTTTCCTTGTGCAATAATGATCGAAGGTTTCCCTTCAAACCAGGTGCGGAACAAGGGACTTTTTAACGAAATCCATGCCGTTAAACGCTGAATAAGCAATAATAAGACCATAGGAATGAGCCCATAGCCAAAAAATAAATCTAAATCATCAATCGTCAATACAGCAATTTCTGCAATCATTATGTAAACGACAATATCTAATAAGCTTAGCTCCCCAACTTCTCGTTTGCCCATTAACCGAAAGATCAGGACGACGACACCATAATAAAATACGGTTCGAAAAATAAGCGTATATATTTCCTCTATTTCCATCTCAGCCACATCCTCAAACAAACGATACAGTTAGTTTTCCCAAGGACGAGTGGAATATGCCTATAACGGTTGTTGAAACGGTAATAAATAACGAAAATAAATATAAATCGTTGTAATAATCAATGATAAAATCACAATTGGGATTCCATATAGCATAAACTTCAGGAAACCAATCGGTTTATTTTGAGCATCTGCCAATCCTGCCACTACTACATTTGCGGACGCTCCAATTAATGTACCATTTCCCCCCCTAAACATGCTCCAAGAGCCAATGACCACCATAATGGATCCAGATTAGCCATGCCATAGGATTCAAATTCTTTAATTATAGGAATCATCGCTGCTACAAATGGAATATTATCTATAATTCCCGAGAAAATACCTGATACCCAGAGTAATAGTAATGCTGTGTACGTCATGTCACCTTCCGTTAACCACATGATCGACCGAGCAAGTTCATCAATGACACCTACCTCTTCTAAGCCGCCAACTAACATGAATAGTCCAACAAAGAAAAATAATGTCACCCATTCTACTTGCTCGAATACTTTTTCTGCTTCCACTTCTTTCTCACTAATAATTAACAATAAAATTGCTCCAGAAAGCGCAATGATGGTTAAATCAACATGAAAGACAGGATGTAATAAAAAGCCGACAATCGTTAATAGGAGAATCGAAAGAGATTGAAATAATAAAGGCGATTTTATTAAATAACTTGATTCATTCATTTTCATTAATTCCTTGATATTAGCTTCATCAATTTTTTTCAATTGTTTTCTAAATACCATACACAGCAAAATGATAACTACAATAAATAGTGTGAGAGCAATTGGGGGGGCAGTATGTTGTAAAAAAGATAGAAAGTTTAAATGTGGAACAGCTTGCCCGATCATAATATTAGGTGGATCACCAATTAATGTCGCAGTACCACCTATATTTGCCATCACAATAATAGTAACTAGATATGGAAAAGAGGGTAATTGTAATAAACTTGTCAGTGTCAGAATAACAGGAACAAATAGCAAAACTGTCGTCACATTGTCGAGTAAGGCAGAACCTAAAGCTGTTAAAAACCCGATACCAATCAATAAGGGAATAGGCTGTCCTTTTACTAATTTTGCTAAGCCAAGCGCTATATAACTGAATACACCGGTTTTTTTAGTTATAGAAACTAATACCATCATGGCAAACAAAAGTGCTACTGTATTCCAATCTATATAAGAAGTGACAGCATCCTCCCCAGCCATAGACCCCCCCTGTTAGTAATAGCAACACTCCTCCCGCAAGAGCAACTAATGCTCGATTAACTTTTTCAGTAATAATAAAAATGTAGCTAATAACAAACACAGAAATTGAGATGATCACAGACATGGATGGTCTCCTCTCTAACTAACAGATAGATTGACAAGCTATATTACCATCTATATTCAATTTTTTTATAACTATTCGAAAAGCAATTCTTCTATTTCTTTTCGGACATGCATAGATAATGAAAGAGGTGTTTATATCAAATTGGGGGGTGGATCTTTTGAAAACATTCATTAGTGTTTTGTACGGTTGGATTGGTATAGTAGTGGTGTTGTTTCTTGCAAGTATTATTTTGACAATTTTACTTCGCTTTACTTCGCTTGGGGAGTCTACGTTGGAAATGGCAACCTTGTTTATTAGTTTCATAGCATTGTTTACTGGAGGACTAATCGCTGGATTGAAGGCGAAACATAAGGGAATCTTGGTTGGGAGTATTACCAGCCTGCTATTCACTTTTATCTTATTTTGTTATCGATTTCTTGGACTTCATATAGAGTTTACAGTGATTGAATTAGTTAATCATCTTGCATACCTATTTCTTGCCATCATTGGAGGAATTATTGGCGTAAATTTATCTTCTAAGAAAGAAAGCACAAATTAATAAAGATAAACCAGGAACCTGATTACATCTTATTTACACAAATTATTTACACAAAAAACCATGACTTATAGATATGCCATGGTTTTTTTACCTATTAAAGTTGTTCTGTCACTTCACGTACCGCGGAACGGTCATATGTAAGTTTGGAACCCTCACCAGTTGCTAAAACGATTTTATCTTCATCAATTGCATGAACAGTAGCATGAAGACCGCCAATTGTCACAATCTTATCACCTTTTTTCAGATCTGATTGCATCTGACGTACTTGCTTTTGTTTCTTTTGTTGTGGTCTAATTAAAAGAAAATAAAAAATCACAACCATCAAAATTAATGGTGCAAAAGTAGCTAAAGCTTCCATCAAACTCTCCCCCTTTCTTAAAAGTTCTTCGCATTCGGCTTATTAAAACCATATTGTTCAAAGAATACTTCTTTAAAATCACCAAGTCGGTCTTGCATAATCGCCTCACGCACTTGCTTCATTAAGTTTAACAGAAAATATAGATTATGATAAGTAGTAAGTCTAAATCCAAATGTTTCATTTGCTTTTACGAGATGACGAATATAGGCACGAGAATAATTTTTACATGTATGACAATCACAATTTGGATCAATTGGTGAAAAATCCCGAGCAAATTTTGCATTTCTAACAACTAAACGACCTTCAGATGTCATACATGTCCCGTTTCTAGCAATTCTTGTAGGTAATACGCAGTCAAACATATCTATTCCACGTATAGCGCCATCTATCAATGAATCAGGTGAACCTACTCCCATTAAATATCGTGGTTTGTTAGCTGGTAATAATGGCGTAGTAAATTCTAACACACGATTCATGATATCTTTTGATTCTCCTACAGAAAGTCCACCAATAGCATAGCCAGGAAAATCCATTGAGGTTAAATCTTGTGCACTTAATCGGCGTAAATCCTCATATTCCCCCCCACCTTGAATAATTCCGAACAATCCTTGTGTATCTGTTTGACGATGTGCATTTAAACAACGTTCTGCCCAACGACTTGTTCTTTCAACTGATTTTTTCATATAATCATGTTCTGCTGGAAATGGGGGACATTCATCTAATGCCATCATAATATCAGATCCAAGTGCGTTTTGAATATAAATTGCCTTTTCGGGTGATAAAAATAGTTTTTCACCATTTAAGTGGTTACGAAAATGTACACCTTCTTCTTCTATTTTACGTAAGTCACTTAAACTAAATACTTGATAACCACCTGAATCAGTAAGAATCGCACCATCCCAATTCATAAATGGATGCAATCCTCCAGCTTCCTTGACAATTTCTTCGCCAGGTCGAAGCCATAAATGATAGGTGTTCGATAAAATTATATTCGCACCCATTTCCTTTAATTCCTCTGGCTCATCGTTTTTACGGTTGCCAGCGTTCCAACCGGCATAAATGCAGGGGGTATCAAAGGATCCGTGTGGCGTATGAACTTTTCCTAAGCGTGCGCCGGTTTGTTTGCACGTTTTTATATGTTCGTATCTAATTGCTGTCATAATGGTATTCCCTTCTTTATATAATCAGCATTGCGTCACCAAAACTAAAAAATCGATAACGTTCCTCAACTGCTTTATGATAGGCTTCCAAAATAAAATCTCGATCTGCTAGCGCACTGACAAGCATAATTAATGTGGATTTAGGCAAATGAAAATTAGTGATTAATCCATCAATTGCTTTAAACTGATATGGTGGATAAATAAATATATCTGTCCAGCCATTTCGTTCCTCAAAAGTCCCACCTGTATCACTTGCAATGGTCTCTAATGTACGAATAGATGTTGTCCCTACGGATATAATACGATCTCCCCCCGGTTTTTAACTGCATTCAGCTGGTCTGCAGTTTTTTGTGTCATTTGATAAAATTCAGCATGCATTTCATGTTCCTGAATATTATCGACTCTCACTGGACGAAATGTACCTATACCTACATGTAATGTAATAAAAGCTATTTCTATCCCCCCCTTTTGTTTAAGCTTCTCTAGTAACTCTTCGGTAAAATGCAAACCTGCTGTTGGGGGGGCAGCGGCTGACCCTTGTTCTTTTGCATAGACGGTTTGATAACGGTCTTTTTCTTTAAGTTGCTCTTTAATATATGGTGGTAAGGGCATTTCACCTAATTGATCAAGTACCTCATAAAATATACCTTGATAATTAAAGCGTAATATTCGTCCGCCATGTTCTTTAATTTCGATACACGTAGCTGTTAGCTTTCCATTTCCGAAACTAATTTGTGTACCTTCCTGAATTTTTTTGGCCGGTTTTGCTAATACTTCCCAGTCATCGTTTTCGATCTGCTTTAGTAAAAGGATTTCAACTTTTGCGTCTGTATCTTCTTTAATGCCATATAATCTGGCTGGCAGTACTTTTGTATCGTTTAATACGAGACAATCACCTGCATGCAGAAGATCCACAATATCATAAAAATGATGATGGGTAATCGTCCGTTTGTCGCGATTTAATTTCATTAGCCGTGAACTTGCTCGATCTTTTAAGGGTGTTTGTGCTATTAATTCTTCCGGTAATTCAAAATCAAAATCTTCAATTTCCATTTTACTACTCCTTCTATTCACACGTCTTCAATTAAAATATACTACATCATTGTAGCCACAAACTGCGGACTAGTGAAAACTTATTATATACTTCGTTTTAAAACATTGAGATGACATTAAAATCAGTGCTGCGGAAAGCGAAGTAAATGGACGAAGCTAATGGTTCCACTTAACACACTTTCACAATAATCAGTTACTTCGCAGTTTAGTTTTAAAACGATCTTTTTAATGAAAACGGGAGTTATTTTAAGCGTCCGATTATGGTAAAAATTAAGGTTAAAATAATACTTATAATTATTGAAGTCATTATTGGAAAGTGGAAGGAAAAATTGCCTTTTTTAAAGCTAATATCCCCCCCCGGTAACTTTCCGATAAACCCCCCATAACAGACCAACGATAATAAAGACAACCCCTATTACAATAAAGATTTTGCCAAATTCCGTCAAGTCTGAGGCACCTCCCGATCAAAATGAGCATATGCTTTTGGTGTCACCAGTCTACCACGCGGTGTTCGTTGGATAAACCCTTGTTGAAGCAAATATGGCTCGTAAACATCCTCAATCGTTTGGGATTCCTCACCAATTGATGCAGCGATTGTGTCCAAACCAACTGGACCACCCCTAAAACCATCCATCATAGCTAACAGCAATTTATGATCGATATGATCTAACCCTGCCTGGTCAACTTGCAGCATTTCTAACGCTTTTTGCGTCGTTTCAATTGAAATGGTGGATTCACCCTTCACTTGTGAAATATCACGAACCCTTTTCAAAAGACGATTTGCGATACGAGGCGTTCCCCCCCTTGATCTTCTTGCCACTTCTAAGGCGGCAGATTTATCAATTTCCACTTGAAAAATATCTGCCGTACGCTCAACAATTGCACATAAATCCACTACCTCATAAAATTCCAACCGGCTTAACACACCAAAGCGGTCGCGTAAAGGTGCAGATAATAATCCTGCTCTTGTCGTGGCACCTACTAATGTAAAAGGAGGCAGATCTAACTGGACAGATCGGGCACTAGGTCCTTGACCAATTACGATATCTAAACAGAAATCCTCCATTGCCGGATACAAAATTTCTTCAACTGCTCGAGGTAGACGGTGAATCTCATCGATGAAAAGCACATCACCAATCTCTAATGACGATAAAATAGCAGCTAGATCACCAGAACGTTCTATTGCCGGTCCAGAGGTTTGTTTAAATTGAACTCCCATTTCATTTGCAATGATTTGCGCCATTGTGGTTTTTCCTAATCCGGGTGGTCCGTATAATAGCACATGATCCAACGCTTCGTTACGCATTTTTGCTGCCTCAATAAAAATCGATAAGTTTTCTTTTGCCTTATGTTGTCCAATATATTGTTTTAATAACTGAGGACGGAGAGTGAGCTCTTCTGATATCTCTTCGTCTTGTAATTCTCCTGAAATAATTCGCTCTTCCATCAGCAAGCTCCTTTCACCCTTATTTCATTAATAAGGCTAAACCTTTTCTTATGTACGTATCCGCTGTATCACTTTGTTCTTGTGCTAATTGTAATTTAATTTGATAGATTTCCCTTTCCGAATAACCAAGTGATTTTAAAGCTTCAATTGCTTCCAGTAAGGCGTGATTATCTTTTCCTGCAGCGTTATTTTTTGAGGTTAAATGGTCTTCTCGATATTCGAAAGGTAATTTTCCTTTTAAATCTAAGATCATTTGTCTGGCTGTTTTCTTACCAACTCCTGGAAAAGTTGTTAAGAATTCTTCATCCTCTTGTTCAATTGCTACGACAAAATCTTGAACGGAAGACGTCGCTAAAACCGCTAAGGCACCCTTAGGTCCGATACCAGATACATTTAAAATTTTAGAAAAAAGCGATTTTTCTTCTTGATCTTGAAACCCATATAAAATTTGGGCATCTTCCCTCACATAATGATAGGTAAACACCTTTTGTTTTTGACCGATTTGTGCCTGGAAACGATATGGATTGGGACAAATGACTTCATAACCTATTCCATGCACATCAATGATCATCGTTTGTGCTGTGATTTCCCTTATTTCACCTTCTATATATGCAATCATATCATGTTCTCCTCTTTCAACCAATTTCTATTTTTCACAATCGTATGTTCGTATTTATCATAGCCTATTCTAACTTGTTAATCAAGGTCGTCTGAAGCAAAAAAAATGTATAGCCTCTTTTTCTATGATACATTAATATAATGAAAAATTAAAAAAGGATGAACTTCTATGGCAAACTCTCGACAAATCAGGTTTTTGAAAGCGTTAACTTTTTTTAACGCTAGTAACAAAGGACTTATACTACCTTTTTTACCTTTATTTTTAAGCTTTCGAGGCTTTTCTTCCATTGAAATTGGAACGATCCTAGGGATTGCACCAATGGTAAGTATCATTGCACAGCCTTTTTTTGGATATATCAGTGATAAATATAAAACAATAAAAGGTTTATTAATTCTACTATACTTTGCGGTCATTTCAGTTAGTGTCAGTATTTTTTTTAGCACCTCATTTGTTGTTGTCTTTAGCTCTTTTGTATTATTCCATTTTGTCATGTCACCTTCTGGACCATTGCTTGATAGCATGGCGATTAAAAGCCTCGGTGTAAAAAGAAGAGGAGAATACGGAAAAATTCGTCTGTGGGCGTCTATAGGTTTTGCGATCACTGCGTTGGTATCTGGACCTGTACTTGATATTATAGGAATTGACCGCATTTATATCGTCTTTTGGATATTAATTCTATCATTAATTTTCTTAACATTATTTTTAAAAGATAATAACCATTCAGCAGATCCAGTCACAATAAACGGGGTAAAAGAAGTCCTAACCAACAAAAACTTCATGGTATTTCTTTTCTTATGTTTGCTTGTGATTATACCTCACAGAATGAATGACACCATGCTTGTTCTACATTTAGATAATTTAGGTGCTACCACTTTTATGGTCGGTGCTGCCTGGGCATTGGCAGCATTTAGTGAAGTCCCTGTTTTTTATTATTTGAGCCAGCGAATCATGCAATTTCACCATTTATTTGTCTTAGGTATTGTAGCGCTATTTTTCACCATTCGCTGGTTTTTATATGGATTTATTGAATCCGCTGAATGGATTGTGTTCTTCCAAATCTCTCAAGGTCTTACTTTTGGTTTATTTTGGTTAGTAGCATTGCAAACGGCTGTAAAATATGTACCTAATCACTTGAGAAGTACAGGACAGGCCTTGTTAATGTCCACTTGCTTTGGTTTAGGTGGTGCAGTTGGCGGAACTACTGGTGGAGCTATTTTTGATCATTTCGGTTCACAAACAATGTATCAGGTGATGGCGATCATGACGTTTATCGCGATGATTGCAATATTTATAACTTATAATGT